>JAFWEJ010000006.1 GCA_017512985.1 Clostridia bacterium | reverse complement strand
GAACGGTTGCCGGAAGCAGGAAATAAAGGCCGAAGCGGTACGAAAGATCCAGCGCGTTTTCCGGGCTGACCTCCGAAAGATGCCGGTAAACAAACACACAGGCCAGGCAAGGCACATGTACGCCGCACGCACCGAAGATCATATAGCCGAAGATACCGGTCCGGTACAAATGCGCATAATGCATGGACCGGAAAGCAATCAGGCGGTAAATGGCAAAATAGCAAAGGCCTTCCAGCGGAATGCCGATCAGACCCAGAAACGCCGACCAGAAAATCCGGCTGTCCGAAAGCGTCAGGTAGGAGGACAGGAAGCCTTCCAGCCCTGTTTTTTCCGGATCGTGCACGCCCCAGCCCAGCAGCATATCCCCAACCATCACCATGCAGCCGGCAAACACGCCGATTAGCAGCAGTTTTCTGATCCGTTTCCAGTCCAGTGTATGATCAATTCCGATATCGTTATAGGCTGCCATAAAAAAGTCTCCTCCTGATCAGGCTTTCTTCTGTTTCCGGATAATCTCGTCATGGCATGCGTCTCCGTCTGACAGATCGGAGTGCCGGATAAACGTCACATGCCTGGTCAGGCCTTCATACGCCGTCGTATCCGTCATGCAGAAGATTTTGCACAATCCGCGGATCCCGTAGGTTTCAAACATCTCCACATACCTGCATCCGGAAACAGAATATTCAATCTTATCCCTGCTCACATTGAAATAGTCGTAGGTGATGCTTCCGTCAGCCACCCGTTTTTCATGATCGGATATATTCCATTTTCTGGCGATCTCAAAGCTGTTCGGAAGCATATTAACCAGGCTGATCAGCCGTCTGAAGAAATCCCTGCGCCCGGCAAATCCCCTGTTGACCGCGTCTGTAATTTCGCTGTCAGACAGTCCGAATTTCTTCAGTTCCAGGCACATGGCGATTACCGCATAAACATGCGCCGTGTTCGTTGTCGGATAGATACTGTATTTCTGAAAGTCCGGGGAGGAATACATTTCTCTCAGCCTACTTTCATATGCGGCCGTATTCCGGTCGATATCGCCGAAGTCCCCGCCGGCCATGATCTTCCTGTAGATCTTAATGTTGCTTCTGACCAATTTCTCCGTATCCACGGAATCCCTCCTGTTTCAGTGGTTTGTTAAGGCTGCATCAGAGCGTCTATCGCGTCCAGAACCGGCTGCTTCCATGTATTGCTGAACAGCCAGGCTTCATGGGGCATATCAAAGGGAATGATGTCCGGGTTGCGGAAATGCTGCTCATACCGTTTCAGGTACTTCTCGCCCATCTTTTGGGCATAAATGATATGGACCGTCGTTCCGTCCACATGGATGTCGTCCTCCAGGGGCGTGATATAGTCCGAATAGTATTCCCTGGATACGGTTTTGGGATGCAGGGAAGCGATGCTGTCCGAGAACTGATCCATGAAGGCGGCGGTTTCGTCGGTCATTTCAATTCCCAGTCCCTTCTTCAGCAAATCCATCAGTTTGGCTTTCTTCTTTGGGCTCTTGGCAGCACCGTTCATAAAATGGCTGATCAGCCCTGCCGCCATTTTCGCTACGGCTTTCCCTCCCTGATCCAGGTCGGAACCGCCCAGGATCGCGTGATCAATATGGATCTTCTTCCGCTGTACAAGCAGCCCGACAAAGCTCCCGCCCAGGGAAGATCCGTAAGTCCCGTCCACGCGGCCGCCGTGATGCCGCAGGATATATTCCTCGATCTTTCCGGTCACGGTAATCATGTCTGTAAACGGTTTGCTGTTATCTCCGTCAAAACCATCATAATTGACGCAGATCAGATGGTACCGTTCCTTCAGGTCGTCGATCACCATGGAAAAATTGATCTGCCAGGTGCAGGCGGTTCCGGGAAGCAAAAGCAGTGTTTTTCCCTCTTTAAGTCCCATTTCTTCAAACTTCATTTCGTTCCGTTCCTTTCATCCAAGCGCCACGTCCAGGATCATCATCAGCACAAAACCGAGCGAGAAAGCGATCGTTCCGATATTGGAATGTTTTCCCTCCGACATCTCAGGGATCAGTTCCTCCACGACCACATACATCATGGCGCCCGCCGCGAAAGCCAGGAAATAGGGCATCACCGGCGTGACCAGCCCGGCCGCCAGCATCGTAATCACAGCGGCAACGGGCTCCACCGCGCCGGAAAGCACACCCAGCCAGAACGTTTTCCGTCTGGGCATTCCCTCCGCCAGCAGCGGCATGGAAACAATCGCGCCTTCCGGAATGTTCTGGATCGCGATGCCCAGCGCCAGCGTCAGCGCCCCGGCCGCGGTGATTCCCGCCGATCCGCTCCGCAGGCCGGCGTATACCACGCCGACCGCCATGCCTTCCGGAACATTGTGAATCGTAACGGCAAGAATCAGTTTCGTCGTCTTCTTGTATCCGCTTCGCGGACCCTCGTACTGCTTATCCATATGCATATGGGGCGTGAGCACATCCAGGCCCAGCAGAAAACCGACGCCGACCAGAAACCCGACGGCCGCCGGCAGAAACGCCATCGTCCCCATCTCCGAGCTTCCTTCCAGCGCCGGCTGCAGCAGGCTCCAGAATGAAGCAGCAACCATCACGCCGGCCGCGAAACCGGTCAGCGCTTTCTGGACTTTTCCTGAAATCTGTTTCTTCAGGAAGAAGACCATCGCCGCTCCCAGGCCGGTACCCAGAAACGGTATCAAGATTCCCTCCGCAAACTGTATGTTCATCAGTTTCGCCTCTTACTTTTTCCCGACCAGCAAAGCGGATCCGGACAGCGCCATCCAGGTTGCTTCCCATTTTTTCATGAACTTGCCGTACGTGGTGTCGATCAGCTCCGCTTTTTCGTATCCCATATCCTTCAGTTTCTTCACAAATGCCTGCATATCTCCGTATCTCGACCGGGACATGATGTCATGGATTGCAAACGTCCCGCCTTTTTTCAGCGTCCGCAGCGTTTCCAGCAGATATGCCTGTCTGTCGCCGGGAATGTTGTGGTAGACATAATTACTGGTCACCGCGTCAAAGATTTCATCGGGGAATCTCAGTTTCGTCGCGTCACCCTGTGAGAAATAAACATGGCTGACGCCTTCCGCCTTCGCGTTGCTCTCGCACAGGGATTTGCTGAAAGAGGCGTACTCCTTTCCCCAGCGGTCGACCCCGATGACCTCCGCCTTCGGATTCCGTTTGGCTACCGCAATGGCCAGCGCGCCGCTTCCGCAGCCCACATCCAGGCATTTGCCGCCGTTGGGAAGATTCACATATGCCGCCGTTCCTTCAATGATCTGACTGGCCATTCGGCGCTTCCCGTTATAGTCGAAGGCCCGGTGCATCAGCGCCGCCCATATCGTCACTTCGCAGAAAACCAGTGTCAGCACGGCAAAAGCGATCATAAGAATCGTTTTCACCGTGCCGTCCGCCAGCGCCAGGGCGAAAACCACAAGCAGTGCCGCGCAGCCGAGGAAGGCGGCAAGAAAAGCGTAAATCATCCCCTTGGGCATCCAGTTCTTATAATCAGGTTTCATGGTCAAATCTCCTCACTTTTTCTTTTTCAGCAATACTGTCCGGGCTTTCTCTTCCGTATCATCCGTTTCATCATATCCGTCGTACGGCGCGTCCGGATCCGGAATGCGTTTGTGCAGCCGTGAGCAAAGTTTGTCCCTGTGGGCGAACACAAAATCCAGGTTGTCCGACCAGCCGGTATGGCCTGTGATCACGGCAATTTTCCGCTTCCTTGCCCGCAGGTTCGCTTCCAGCTTCTCCAGGCTTTGGACAGACAGTTTGTTGCTTTCCGCCAGCATAGCGATAAAGCTGTAGCCTCCGTCCGCGCCGAACCAGATCGTATCCCCGGTAAAAAGATATCGGTCGTCGATCAGATAGACCATATGGCCCCAGGTATGTCCCGGAACCAGGATGCATTCAACCTTGATTCCCTCGATATCCAGGATCTGCCCGTCTTTCAGCAGCCTGCGTTCATTGTTCATTTTGACCACGGGCAGCTTGTACAGGCTGTGGATCACCTTCCGGCGTTTCTCGCCCGTAATGTATCTGTTCTCGATCTCACTGAGGTAGACCGTGGCGTCTTTGAACAACTGTTCGCTGTCCGGTTCCAGGGCTCCGACATGATCAGTATCCTGGTGGGTAATCAGGATGTGATGAATATCATCCGGATCAATATCGAGCCAGCCCATCTTCTCCTTCAGGCGCCCATAGTTGTAGCCTGCGTCGATCATGATCGTCACATCATCTTTTGTGTAAAAGAAGATATTGGCGACCCATTCCCGCACGCAGCTGACATGTTCGTCAATCCGGCCCGTATTCAGTGGCTTGAAAATTTGTGTTCCCCGGTAAATCCTGCTCATGGATTTCCGCTGGTGTTCCGTGTCTTTCCTGGACATTGTTACCGCCTCGTTTCCTATATGCTTTTGGTTCGTTCCCATCCGTCGCCTGCGTCTGTACTGTGTCTGACAAAATCAAAATCGCAGCAGTCCCCGCCCTGGCACAGCGTCTTGCTGCGCCTGAAATCCGTATAAGGCAGGTTCCCGAAATTAATGATATCCGAATGGCAGAACATCGCCCCCAGTTTCATCAGCCCCTGTTCTTTGAAAATATGCCAGTAAACGCATTCCCGGCATTCAAAATGGAACCGGTCTTTGGGATCTTCGTCCAGATGCCATTCGTATTTCCATCCCGCACCGGATCCGTGGCGGAACCCGAAAGGCAGGATCTTTTTCATCGCCGGGAGGAACCAGGACTTCCGGGCCAGCTTCTGATAGGTATCCGGCGTCAGGGCTTTCCACATCTCCGTGGAAACGGTCTCATAGACTTCTTCCTCCGTTCTGCCATGGGCCTGCAGCGACCGGTACAGCGCGATGGATGTCAGGATCTGGGCAATATGCTTGTAATTCCCTTTATCGCAGTACTGCTGTTCTTCCAGCAGCAGCTGCCTCATCCGTCGATAAACATCCTGACGGATCTCCGCCGGCAGCGTTGGAAAATAGTTCCGATATCGGCTGATCGCGACCAGTTTCTCGGGCGTATAGGATTTCATTGCTGTTTCCTTTCTATGTTAGTTTTATCTAACCTCTGTTTAAAAAAGAAGGCCTATCCGTCCGCCTGAATCCTCTTTTTCGCGCCGGGCCTTTGCCTTTCCGGTTTTTCAACACCTTCCGGGATCGCCCAGGATCTCCCGAAACGTTCTGCTCCCGGCACCCTTCCTTCCTGGATGTACTGATTGACCCAGCGTCCGGATACTTTCCATTTCCGGGCGACTTCCTTCACGGACAGATAACCCTTCATTTTCCCGCCTCCGATCCATAAGTTAGCTATAACTTACTACTGTATTATATTCCAATATGCGCAGAACGCAAGCTTTCTTTTTCTGTAGTCAATAGCAGACAAAAACTGCCGCAGTCACGGCAGTCTTTATATCCCGGAATCCGCATTTTCCTTACGGTTTCTTCGCCAGTACCGCAATCCAGGGCTTTGAAGCATGATGATCTGTCACGATATCGGAAAAACCTGCTGTTTTCAGCGCCTTTCCGATCTGATCGGCCGTATACACCTTCATTCCGTCTATGATGTTCTCGAATTTCAGGCCTGTTTTATCCGTTCCGTCAGACTCGTTGCAGATGAGGAAGTACCCACCCGGTTTCAAGACCCTGTATACCTGCGCGAAACACTTTTCCAGTCCCGGCCAGAAATAGATCGTTTCGTAAGCCGTAGCAAGATCGTATTGCCCGGATGGAAGATCCAGTGCTGAAACGTCGCCCTGCTGTACTGTACACCGTCCGGAAGATATTGCCTTTTGATTGAACTCCTTGGCCTTCTCTACCGATAACTCAGAATAATCGACAGCTGTGACATTCGCACCGGAATACCTGTCCAGAAGTTGTCCGGCGTTCCGTCCGCCGCCGCATCCAAGATCCGTGATCTCTTCCGGATGAATGACCGGCAGATGGGAAAGCCCCCAGTCCGCCATTTGCGCATGCCCGGAATTCATTCCCTTCAGCATCATCTTTCCCAGAAAGCCTTCCGGTTTTCGGGTCTGACTGACAAAATTATTTAACAGTCCCATTTGTCACAGTCCTCCGTCTTCCTTAATCTGTCTGCAGATAGCTGTATAGGACTCATCTGACAGATCGTGTTCGATCTTGCAGGCGTCCTCCCCGGCAATCTTTTCCGGAACGCCCAGCCGGATCAGGAACCTGGTCAGTGTCCGATGGCGGTCATGGATCTTCTTTGCGATCACGTATCCTTTGTCCGTCAGGGAGATCAGGTTGTCCGAACCCATGTTGATATAGCCGTTCTTTCGGAGCTTCTGCATGGCAATACTGACGGAACCCTTGGTCACATTCAGTCCTGCCGCGATATCGACAGACCGGGCATAGCCTTTTCTCTCCAGCAGGATCAGGATCTGCTTCAGATAGTTTTCAGCTGATTCATGGATCGTCATCATGAGCCTCCTTGCCGGCAGGGAAACGCGTATCGTTCTGCAGAAAGCGGGATGCCGGTACGCTTCGGCATCCCGCCCCTTTGGAGGTAAGTCCATAGGAGGTCAGTCCTCTGGTATATCATCCGGGCTGCCCGACCCGGCTGATATCGTCATTAAGCGGCGTCTTCCGCCTGTTCTTCCGCCAGGTTTTCCTCGCAGAAGAGTGTGATCACGTTTTTGATCATTTCTTCGTCGGCGTCCACCGGGAAAGCGGCCGCCAGCCAGTAAGCATAGGGGCCTTCGTTATATTTGGCCAGGTCGTCCACATTGCTGCCGTAGCGGAATTCCAGATGGTAGGTGGTGGCGGGCGTATCAGGCATCATATAAAAGTACTTGAATTCGCCTGCGTCCTCGTCAGCCGTTTCATAGAGATATCCTTCCATCATTCCGGCCAGAAGCAGCTTGCTGACATACGTATATTCATGGTTGAAAACCTGGTTTCCGTTCTCGTCAGCGCCGCTGATGACTGTGCCGTCAAATGTAATCTTGGAAACGCCGTTGATGAACAGGCAGTCAAACTGTACGCCATTGGAACCGTCTCCGTAGGCGTCGATCGCATCCTGTCCGTAAATCGTGCCGTTGCATGCAGCTTTCAGCATCTCCGCAGCCGCCGGGCCGGCTTCCTCGCCCATCGCGGCATTGCAGGGATCCAGCCAGATCTGGTCGTA
The DNA here is from genome assembly GCA_017512985.1 of Clostridia bacterium. Taxonomy (GTDB): domain Bacteria; phylum Bacillota; class Clostridia; order Christensenellales; family Aristaeellaceae; genus Aristaeella. Next base: position 154,841 of record JAFWEJ010000006.1, on the reverse strand, counting down.
TTCCGGTTTGGTGATAACCGGGAACAGGGGTTCATAGGTACCTTTGATATTTTCCAGCAGCGCCGCGGCTTCTGCAGCTTCATCTGTTGCTTCCGCCATTCCGAATGCACTGCAGGAAACCAGCAGGGCCAGAACAAGCATTAAGGGAACCAGTTTCTTTGTGATCGTTTTCATTTGGGGAACCATCCTTTCATTTTTGGTCTATTCCATTTCCTTCCGGAAACATGAACAGCAGTTTACTGCGCCACAGCCAGCCGTTCGAGCGGAAATCCTTCCGCGAAGCGGCGAAGGTATACCTCCGTGCAGCGCCTGCACCGGGCGAAGCTCTTTTCCGCGGCTTCCACGTCGTCATACACCTTCCAGATCCCGGATAGTTTGCAGGCCTGCTTCCGGTGCATGAATCCGTCCACATCCGCAGGCGGATATCCCAGGAACAGGCCCACCTCATGCGGAAAATCCCGGCAACCGCGAAGGCGGGTAATCAATTGTGCGATGCAGCCGTTCGGATTGCCACAGGAGTAGCCGCATTCCGCCAGAAGCTGTGCGGCCAGATCGTTCCGCAGATCTTTTTCCAGCATCTTGGGCCGGTACAGGTAAAGCAGCGCACAGTCATCGCTCCATCTCAGGGGAATAATGCGTAGACCCTTTCTGCTCAGTGTCCGGTTCAGCCTGCGCAGATCGGCAGTCATCTCTTCCCTGCTGTCAAAAGGACAGTTGAACATATTGCCCGTCTTCAGGCTGGCCATCGTCGGCGCGCAGCAGCGGATCAGCAATTCGTTGGACACGCGGTTCTCCTTTTAATTAGTTTTATCTAACCCATGATTCATAATAAAATCCGCATCGTTCATAATAATAATGTATAAAGCGCGGATTTGTGTTAGTTGTAGCTAACGTCTGGAAAGATACCATGTCTGGATATCGCTTGTCAACCATTTTTTTGAAACAGGCCAATATCAGGCAAGCTTTTTCGCATGGCTTCGAATAACCGTACAATCAAAAAAAGCTGATCCGGTACGGATCAGCACAGGCTGTTCGGTATGCAGTTTATTTCGGATCAGTTTCCTTTAAATAGTCTCCCGGATGTTCGCGCCATGTGCTTGGCGCAGTGCCTGTCATCTTTCGGAAAATGTGGGAAAAATGCGCCGGGGAAACGAACCCTACGGCTTCGCTGATCTCCGAAACGGACAGATCTGATTCGGAAAGCAGCTTCTTGGCTTTTTCACAGCGGACTGTGTTGTGGTACCACAGCAGGGTGTGCCCGGTCTCCCGCTTGAAGACCCGGGAGAGATAATTCCCGTTCACAAAGAGCGCGCCGGCGATCTCTTCCAGCGAAAACTTCTGTTCGCTGTGTTCCCGAATGAAATACCCTGCCTGGCGGGCAAGACGTTTACCGGCGGTGATCCTCGGCGTATCTGTCATTCTGCATTGCCTCCTTTTGCTATTAAAGCTCATTTATATTAGCACTAACTAACTTTCAAATCAATCCCATTTTGAGCCGAAATTGTTATCGGTGTATTATCTTCTATTTTGGTCAATATCAGGCAAGCGCGTTTGGTTAGTTTGTGCTAATATATCTCCGCTGGTTAGATGTTTCTAACGGCAAAAGCAGGAAAGGATGATGACTGCATCGTGAGAAAAATCAAACGTCCGGTACTGTGCCTGCTACTGATCATGCTGCTGGCAGCGCAGTGTCTGTCGGCGCTGGGTGAGGAAGCGGGAACCCGGTGGGCAAACGCGGCTACCGAGATCGATAAACTGGCCGACCAGGCTTTTGAATACTATCTGGAAGGCAACATGACCGGCGCTTATCAAAACGTCAGCGACGCTTATTTTCAGATTTATGAGATCACCGGCTTTGAGCGCCAGACCCTGACCTATATTTCCGGACCGAGAAAGAACGCGGTGGAACTGCAGTTTTCGACATGCAAAGCCGCGGTCCGGAAATCCAATGAAGATATTGAGATACAGAAAGAAGTCCGCACGGAACTGGTCAAGCTCAAAACCATGATCCGGACAGACGCCAACAAGCTGGCCGCCAAGGACGGTGAGCCGAACAGTGAAATGACCTACTGGCTCCACGGGGAGCAGCTGGAAAGCGAGCCCTGGCCGGAACTGGCGGGCGATCCGAACGCGAAAGCCCATTATGCCAGCTGGTCCGCTGCAGCAGAAGCAATGGAAGAATTGCTGAACACCGCCAGCACCGGCTATAACGGCCGGGATTTTGAGGCGGCGGCGGACAATGTAAACACCGCCTTCTATACAGTATATGAAGCTTCCGGTTTCTCCCAGGAGATCTACAACGTCCTTGGACTGACGGAACGCGAAGCGGTGGATGAGCAGTTCACCACAGTCAAAACCATGGCTGAACGCGGCTCCGAAAAGTTTGAATCCAAGAAATTCAAACGGGAGACCAAGGCACTGAAAACGCTGCTCAACGGCAAAGCACAGGTAATCGATGCGAAGAATGAAGAAGCGAAGGCTGCAGAAGCGGCAGCGGAAGCTTCCGAAGAAACCGCTGTTGAGGAAAAGCAGAGCGATCCCCGCTGGCTGACCTTCCTCGGTGCCTTCGGCATCATCGTCCGGGAGGGTCTGGAAGCGATCCTGGTCATCGCAGCGATCATCGCTTACCTGGTTAAGAGCGGCAATGCAAAGAACCTGAAGAATGTCTACATCGGCGCAATTCTGGGTATTGTCGCGAGCTTTGTTGCCGCCGCGGTGCTCTATTTCGCCAAGCAGGCTGTTGCCGGCGCCGGCATGGCCCAGGAGGTTATTGAAGGAATCACCGCGCTCATCGCGGTCTGCGTCCTGTTCTATGTCAGTAACTGGATGATCTCCAAGGCGGAAGCCGCCTCCTGGACCCGGTATATTGACAGCCGGGTGCAGAGCGGCGTGGAACGGAATTCCGCTTTCGCGCTGGCCTTTACCGCATTCCTTTCCGTGTTCCGTGAAGGCGCTGAGGTCGTGCTGTTCTACCAGCCGATGCTGCAGGAGGGAAACGCCGGTATGGTCTGGGCCGGATTCGGTGCCGGTGTTGTGATCCTGGTGTTTGTCTATCTGGCGATTACGAAACTGTCCATTAAGCTTCCGATCAAGATATTCTTCACAGCCACGTCGATCCTGATGGCCGTCATGTGCGTTTCCTTCCTGGGCAGCGGTATCAAGGAGCTGGCGGAAGGCAATGTATTTGACGTCACAATGTATGTGACCGGCATTCCGGAAAACGACGTGGTACAGATCTTTGGCATCTATCCGTACCTGGAGACACTGGTTCCTCAGCTGATTCTGAGTATTATCCTTTTGGTCACCTTCATGATCGCCCACTACCGCGGAAAGATCGCGGCGATCCGGGCGGAATATGAAGCCAAAGCTGCGGAGCCTGCAAAATAAAGGAATACCTCGGCCGGACAGCGAACCCCGCACCGCGAACGGCCGTTGGGTAGATATGGTAAACAAATGATTGAATAAGGAGGAACATTTCCCATGAAAAAGATTCTTGCCCTGGTTCTTTCTGTTGCGATGCTGCTGAGCCTGACCGCGGCTGTTGCCGAGGAAGCCGGCTTTGAAGAAACCCCCATCAAGCTGGACGGTTCCAATCCCGAATCCGCAGAAGAAGTCGATCTGACCGAAGCGCCCCTGCATGTCGCTGCTGTTTATTTCCAGCCCGTACAGATGGAGCCCGCCGATCAGGCCGGCCTGACCGTCGAAGAATCCAACATCCATCTGGAAGCAGATATCCACTGGAATGAAAACGACCTGGGGTTCGGCGCCGGCGACTGGCTCTCCTATTCCACCGTGGACTACAAGATCGTTTCCGAAGCGACCGGTGAAGTGGCTGCCGAAGGAACTTTCATGGTCATGAACGCTGATGACGGTGCGCACTATGGCGCCAACATCAAGCTGGACAAGGCTGATACGTACACCCTGACTTTCACCATCCACAGCCCCGTGGAAAATGGCTACCTGCTGCACGTGGACGATGAGACCGGCGTCAAGGGCCGTTTCTGGACCGATCCGATCACCGTTGAATTCGTACACTGGGAGTACACCGTTCAGGAGTGGTAATCCCCTGATTCCGGGCGCGCCGGCGGAATAAACCGGCGCGTAGACCGCAGAGCGGTGATCCGCGGGGGATTGCCGTTCTGCGGTTTGTTCTTGCCTGAATCCAACCCGAAGCGGGAGGCGTTTTCATTGCTCAAATATCTCGAGAAAGTTACGGAAGACCTGCTGATGACAGCGGTGCTGATCTGTCTGTTCTGGTCTTTATGCCGTCTGGCCTTCGGCCGGAAGGGAGACCGGTTCATTCTGGCGGGCATGATCCTGGGAGTCGTCGCTTCCGGCGTCATGGCCTGGTTGAAGAACACCACGAAACTTATCGCGACCAATCAGTGGAATTTCTACATCTTCCTTTCCACCATCGCCGCGACACTGCTGTTCTCCTTTTTTTCAGTCATCTTCGGCCGGCGTCACCGCCAGCTTACCTATTACGGCAGTGATACGGACGCAGGGATCGGTACAGGCGGCTGGCTGGTAGGTGTCACCGGAGCGGTGCTGACTTTCCTCCTGCTGTTCTATGAACTGCCGGATCTCCTGTCTTATCCCTTTATCTTTGAAACAGCCGGGAAAGGCGTCCTCAGTGCGGAATATTTCACCCGGCTGGCGGGATATCTGCTGGCGCTCCTGCTGATCTGGATCTATGTCTGCCTGATCTACAAATGCGCGCTGAAGCTTGACTCCACCCGCGTCGTGCTTTGGGTGATGAATCTGGCACTGCTGGCAAACGCGGTCCGGTGTTTCGGTTTGGCGGTCAGCAAGTGGACAGCCCATTCTCGCTGGCTGAAATGGCTTCCGGATTATAATTCCAGGCAATATCCCTGGGCTTTTCCCATTGCGAAGTTCACTTCGAACAACACGCTGTTCTTTATCCTGTTGATCGTCGGCCTGAGTCTGATCATTCCGGCCATCCTGTTCTTCAGAAACCTGAAGATCCGCTCAGCTTACAGCAATGTTGCCCAGCACAGGAAGCTGAAGGCGGAGTGCCGCCATAACCGCCGGATTGCCGTTGCGGCGGTTTTCTTCCTGGCTCTGTGTGTGTTGAATCTGACTGTCGTTCATGGGCTGAACAATCAGAAAGTAGAGCTTTCTCCGCCGGAGAACTATGAAATTCGGGGAGAAGGTGAAAACGCCGAGATTTATATTTCCACCGATCAGGTGAACGACGGCAACCTGCACCGGTTTGAATATGTGACAGACAACAAGGTGGAGGTCCGCTGGATTATCGTAAAAAAGCCAGGCGGCGGATCCTTTGGTGTCGGCCTGGATGCCTGTGACGTCTGCGGAACAGCCGGGTATTATCAGCGGGGCGATCAGGTGGTCTGTAAGCGCTGCGATGTGGTTATGAACATCAACACCATCGGCTTTAAGGGCGGGTGCAATCCGATCCCCCTGGCATTCCGGATCGACGGCGGATATATCATCTTCAAAATGTCCGACATCATCGCGTCGGAAAAAGAGTTTAAGTGATAGGAGGCGCGCGGAAATGCTGTTTCGAATGATCAAAGGCGTGCTGATCCGCCAATGGAGCAAAATGCTGCTGATCGCTTTCACGATCGCGCTGGGTGCCTCACTGGCCACCAGTATGATCAACGTCATGCTGGACGTCGGGGACAAGGTGAGCCAGGAACTGAAAACCTACGGTGCCAATATCGTGGTCAAACCCCGGGACGCGTCCCTGATGGCGGATCTGTACGACGTGGAGGATGAAAACGGTACCCTGTCGGCAGCCTATCTGCCGGAGGAAGAAGTCGGCCGGATCAAAACGATCTTCTGGACCTACAACATTGTGGATTTTGCCCCCTTCCTGGACACGACGGTAACGCTGCCTTCCGGTGCGACGGCAACGGTCCAGGGAACCTGGTTCAACCATCACCTGGATCTGCCTACCGGTGAGTCGGTGGACGCCGGTGTAGCCGGGATGCGGTCCTGGTGGGATGTGACCGACGGCGCCTGGATCGATGAACAGACACCGGGCGCGGAAAACAGCGTCATGGTCGGTACGGAACTCGCAACCCGGGAAAACCTGAAAGCCGGAGATATGCTGAAGCTTTCCGGTACAACCGGCGATCGTGAAGTGACTGTGGCAGGCATCTATGACGCCGGCGGTGATGAAGACAGTCAGATCTATGCTCCGCTGGGCCTGGTGCAGGCGCTCACGGGCCGGGAGGGAAAAGTGGCTTCGATAGAAGTTTCTGCGCTGACAACGCCGGATAACGATCTGGCAAGGCGTGCCGCCCAGAATCCCAAGTCGCTTTCCCAGCGTGATTACGATACCTGGTATTGCACGGCGTACGTCAGTGCCATCTGTTATCAGATCACGGAAGTGATCCCCGGTTCGGTAGCCTCCGCGGTTCGGCAGGTAGCTGACAGCGAAGGCGCGATCCTTGATAAAACACAGCTGCTGATGATCCTGATCACCGTACTGAGCCTGATCGGTTCCGCGCTTGGTATTTCAAACCTGGTTACCGCCAGCGTCATGGAACGCAGCCAGGAAATCGGCCTGCTGAAAGCAATCGGTGCTCATGACCGGGCGATCACCGGAGCATTCATGGCAGAGATCCTGATTACGGCGCTGGTGGGCGGCGTCGCCGGATATTTTATGGGCTTCGGTTTCGCTCAGCTGATCGGTCAGGGCGTTTTCTCCTCTGCCATTGAGATGAAACCGCTGGTCATCCCCATTGTAGCGGTGCTGATCGCGCTGGTTACCATCGCGGGCAGCATGCCGGCGATCCGGATGGTCCTGCGGCTGGATCCGGCTGAAGTGCTCCATGGGAGCAAGGCCTGATGATCGGAGGGATATAAGAAGATGACAAAACGAAAAATGTTCCTTCGGATGATCACCGCCTCCCTGCTGAGACGGCGTTCAAGGATGCTGGTGGCTCTGCTTTCCATCGCGATCGGTGCCGCCATCCTTTCCGGACTGGTCACAATTTATTATGACGTGCCCCGGCAGATGGGTGCCCAGTTCCGTAATTACGGTGCGAACATGCTCCTCGCCTCCTCCGGAGAGGAGCGGATGCGCATGGCTGCCGCACAGGCCGCGCTGGAATCCATCCCGGAAGACAAGATCCTGGGCGCGACCCCGTATCGGTATGTGACGGTTCAGATGACCCGCAATCAACTCTCCTTTGTCACAGCCGGTACGGATTTTTCCCAGGTTCAGCTGACCAGTCCGTATTTTGTTGTGGAGGGAGCTTATCCTTCCGGAAGCCGGCAGATCCTGCTGGGCAAGGAAGTGGCGGAAACCATCGGTGCGAAAGTCAACAGCGTGATCGAGCTCTCCTACCGTCCGGCCGAAACAGCCTCTGCGGGCAGTGAGATCATTCCGGGCGTACTGCTGACCGGCAGCGCCGTCGGTTTCAACAACAACCCGGTCTACGTGACCCTCAGGGTGGATGAAGACCTCAGGATCACAGAACTGACGGTCAACGCCGATACCCAGACGCCGGAATACGGCGGCCAGTGCGCCGAGCCGTTCTTTACCCAGCGCTTCATCGGAAAGCAGATTCCTGTGACGCTGAATGAGGACGTGGACGCCGTCACCGGCGCGACCATGACCTCCCAGGCTGTTACAGACGCAATAAACCATTCCGGCGCTGCGGAAACTCCGGCAGCGGCGGGCAGCAGCCTGAACATGACCGTGGCCGGCATTCTGGACACCGGCGGCAAAGAGGAAAGCTATATCTTCATGAGCCAGGAGGATCTGACCGCCCTGACAGGCGAACAGGATCAGATCGACGTGATGGAATTGAGCGTATCTGCTTCCTCCGATGAACTGGCGGAGTATATCGACGCGATCAACGGAAATCAGAAAGACGTCACAGCCCGGCTGGTCAAGCGCATCACCAATTCGGAAACCGCTGTGCTCTCCAAACTGCAGAGCCTCGTATTCCTGGTTACGGCGGTCGTCCTCGTGCTGACGATGATCTGCGTGTCCACCACCATGATGGCTGTCGTCACAGAGCGACGGAAAGAGATCGGTCTCCGGAAAGCGCTGGGCGCTTCGGACAGCAGTATCCGCACGGAATTCCTGGGCGAGGGTATGTTCCTCGGCCTGCTGGGCGGCCTGCTGGGCGGCCTGCTCGGTTTCGGATTCGCGCAGATCGTCAGTGTCAACGTGTTCGGCAGTTCCATTCAGCTTCAGCCGCTGCTGCTGCCGGTTGCCATTATTGTATCCATGGCGATCGCAGCCCTCAGCTGCCTGCTGCCGATCAAACGCGCCGTGGCGATCGACCCGGCCCTGGTATTGAAAGGAGAATAAGAGATCATGAGCCTGCTTGAACTGAAAAACATCTCAAAGATCTACGGGGAACTGAAAGCCCTGGATAATGTAAACATCCACGTGGACCAGGGCGAATGGGTCGCCATCATGGGCCCCTCCGGTTCCGGCAAGAGCACAATGATGAACATCATCGGCTGCATGGACAAACCGACCCTGGGCGAAGTGCTGCTCGACGGCGTGGATATCGCCAAGGAAAGCAGCAAAAAACTGACGGATATCCGCCGGGACAAGATCGGCCTGATCTTCCAGCAGTTCCATATGGTGAATTACCTGACCGCGGTGGAAAACGTTATGGTCAGTCAATATTACCATTCCATGCCGGATGAAAAAGAAGCCCTGGACGCCCTGGGCCGGGTCGGTCTGCGGGAGCGGGCCCATCACCTGCCCAGCCAGCTTTCCGGCGGCGAACAGCAGCGGGTCTGCGTAGCCCGGGCGCTGATCAATCATCCGGAACTGATCCTGGCGGACGAACCGACCGGCAACCTGGATGAAGCAAATGAAAACATCGTTCTGGACCTGTTCGCACAGCTGCACGCCGAGGGAACCACCCTGATCGTAGTCACCCATGACCCGGAAGTAGCCGATGCTGCCCAGCGCACCATCGTCCTGGAACACGGTAAGGTTGCCCGGGAAGTCATCAATGAAAACTTTGAGGCCCAGCAGAAAGAATGGCTGGCCCGGCTGAAAGGCTGACGGAAAGGAATCATTCCATGAGGAAAAATGTTTTACCTGTAATCCTGCTGATACTTGCCGCGGTCATCGCCGTCGGAGCGGTTACTTTTCTCGGCCCCTGCGTTCATGAGGACGGAAGCGAAGCCGCCTGCGCCAAAGCCGGCAGGGCTGTCCTGATTGACGGCTGCGTGCTGGCAGCGCTGGCCGTGCTGCTGTTTTCTTTCCGGAAACCTGCCGTCCGCTCTGTATTGTTTGTGATCGCGCTGTGTGCCGCCGTTATCGGCATTCTGCTTCCCGGAACGCTGTTCCCGGTCTGTAAGATGGACGTCATGCACTGCCGGATGGTTATGCAGCCGGCGATGATCGCTCTTTTCGGCGTCGCGGGACTGATCAGTATCGCAGGTCTCGTCTCCGAAAAAGTCAGGAGCCGGAAATCATGAAGCGTTTTTCACCGGTGACAAGGAACCTGATCCGGAAGCCCGGCAGAACTGTCGCACTGGTCCTGCTGACAGCGTTGCTTGCGCTGTCGGTTTTCAGCGGTTCCATCGTTATTCTCAGTCTCCGGGGCGGACTGAACAGCCTGGAAAACCGGTTGGGGGCCGACGTGATTGTCGTTCCCTCCACGGCGAAATCCAAAACGAACCTGGAACAGATGCTGTTGCAGGGAACAACCGGATATTTCTACATGAACCGGGAAAAACTGGACAAGGTCCGGAATACGGCCGGCGTAGAGAAAGCGAGTCCCCAGCTGTTTCTCGCTTCGCTGCGGGCGTCCTGCTGTTCTGTGCCGGTTCAGGTCATCGGTTTTGACCAGGAAACGGATTTCACGATCCGGCCCTGGGTTGCGGAAAGCTGCAGCAGGACCCTGGCGGATAAGGAACTGGCGGTAGGCTGCAGGGTCAGCGCCGATGTCGGGGAAAGCATCCGGATCTACGGAGTGAACTGCCCGGTGGTCGCAAGGCTGGCGGAAACCGGCACAGGGTTGGACACAGCGGTATACTGCAGTCAGGAAACCCTGCAGATGCTGCTGGACGCGGCCCGGGATCTCGGCCATGACCTGAAGATCTCCGGAAGCAGCGAAGACGTCGTTTCGGCAATCTATATCAAAGTTCGGGACGGCGTTGATCCGCAGAAAGTGGCGGACGATATCAACGTCCATATCCGTAAGGTGGAAGCGGTCAGCACCAAAGGAATGCTGACCGGCGTCTCAGACAGCCTGAAAGCGGCTTCCGGCACGATCACCTGGCTGATCGCCGCCCTGTGGATCCTTGCTCTGGTCATCCTGTTCATCGTCTTTGCCATGATGGTCAATGAGCGGCGGCGTGAACTGGCAGTATACCGTCTCCTGGGAATGAGCCGGAAAATGCTCTCTTCCATGATCCTGAAAGAAGCGCTCCTGTGCAGTCTGGCCGGTGCCCTGTGCGGCGTGGTCCTGGGTGCGGCGCTGGTCTTTCCCTTCACGACGCTGATTGAACACAGCCTGAAACTGCCTTATCTGACGCCGGCCGCCGGCACGATCCTGCTGTGCGCTGTTCTGGCGCTGGCCGTAACCGTGATCTCCGGTTCCGCTGCCAGCATGCGGACGGCGCGGAAACTGAGCCGGGTAGATCCTGGCACAACGCTGAGGGAGGGCGCATGATATGGAATTAAGAGCGGAAAATGTTTCCATGCGCTTCTTCAGGAAGCGCGGAGAAGCCAATTTCTTTGAAGCAGTCTGTCCGGTGTCGCTGACGCTGAAAAGCGGAGAAATGACAGTCCTGAAAGGAAAGAGCGGCTCCGGGAAAACGACGCTGACCCACATACTTGCCGGTCTTTTGAATCCTTATGAAGGAAAAGTGCTGCTGGACGGAACAGACCTGTATGCACAAAGCGATGTGTCGCTCTCCCGCCTGCGGAATGAAAAGATCGGTATGATCCCCCAGGGCCGCAGCGCCGTGGATACGCTGACAGTGTATGAAAACATCCTGTTGCCGGGATTATTATACGGAAAAGGAGAGGACAGGACTGCAAAGGCGGAAGAATGGATGAATAAACTGGGAATTGCAGAGCTTCGGGACGCAATGCCCGCAGAGCTTTCCGGGGGTGAACTCCGCCGGCTCGCGATTGCAAGAGTCCTGGCTGCCGATCCGGAAGTGATTATGGCGGATGAACCGACCGGTGATCTGGATGATGAAAACACCCGGATCGTTCTGGAGGCTTTCCATTCCATCGCGCATGAAAAAAACAGGCTCGTTTTCATCGTGACCCATGAAAGCGACGTCCTTCCCTATGCGGATCGCGTTCTGAGCATGGATAACGGCCGGATCTCTTTCCCTGTTTCCAATACATGAGTTTATACACTATTCACTTCTGTGTCAGCCATCATTACCATCCCTCGCCTGCCCCTTCAACCGAAACATCAACATAAGCGTCCGTTTATCTGTCTGCCCGCAGGAAATAATAGCTTGACTTTGGAACATCTGATCATACTGATTGAACTCCGCGGAATAACGGCAAAAGGGCCATCCGGTTTTCTGAAACCCGGATGGCCCTTTCATATGCCTGTTTGCCTGCAGAGGAAATCAGCCGCGATTTTTTATTTTTCTTTCCGGACGCGCAGAACCCATTCGCCGTATTCGCGGTCAGTATACATTTCAAAATCCCCGTCCCAGCTGTATCCGTCCGGAGCGTCAACGATTGTCACATGATAGGCGTCCGGCGTGCCGGTAAAGGTAATCAGGCCGTCCTCATCCGATTTTCTCAGGGTGCAGGCCGTGTCCAAACAGAAACTGACCGCCACGCCTTCGACGGGGTTGCCGTCCTGGTCCGCCACATGCATGATATAAGCCTCCGGGCTGTTCCCCGTCTTTTTGCCTGTATCCGCGTATTCCCAGGCGTGATTCCCCTGTCCCTCTGCGTCCGCTTCTTCCGCCGTTTCATTGACGGTTTCCCCGTTGATGTCCAGGGGCATCGCGATCTGCCTGTATTCATTTGCTTTCCGGTACAGCGCTTCCAGCTTCTCGTAGGTCAGCGGCGCCTGGGCGTTGTAGGTCACGATGCCCTGTCTGTTCACAATGATGGTCTGGGGCATGGCGTCTGCCGCGTTCAGCAGCGGCAGCAGGCCTTTTTCCTTGCTGTCCAGGGCAAAGTCCAGATGATCCCAGCCCTTGTCTGCCAGGAAGTCCTTCGCCTTTTTCGCGCCGGCACGGTTATGGATAGCCAGGATTTCCACGTCAGGATACGCCGTCTTCAGCTGTTCATAGTAGGGCAGTTCCTCAACGCACGGCGCGCAGGTCGTACCCCAGAAGTTGATGATCACCACACGGCCCCGGTAATCCGACAGCCGGAAGGTTTCCCCGCTCAGCAGGTCCGTGGAAAAGTCAGGCAGGAGATTTCCCACCTCTGTTCCGACGGGCGCGTCCGTGGCAGCCGGTCCGGTTTTCCCCTCCGCGGCGTTTTCCGTTTCCGGGGCGGCGGTTTCTGCTTCCGCGGGCGCTTCCGTTCCGGTTACGGTTTCAGTCCCTGCCGGCTGTTCTGTCGTCACAACCGCGGTCGGAACGCTTGCCCGGTCCATCGCCGGTTCAATGAAATTGAACCAGGCCACCGCGAACACCAGCACGGCCATCGCGATGCCCCAGGCGACGCGTCCGGCCTTTTTCCGTTTCCGGATCTCCGGTTCCGGATCCGCGTTTTTCCCGGTTTCCGGTCCTTTCAGCGTGATCTTCCCGCACTTCAGGGAAATTGCGCCCTGGGCGCAGGTATCAATACACTTGCCGCAGGAAATGCATTCATGATCTCCCACATGTTTTACATCCATCCCGCACTTCATCACGCACAGCCCGCAGCCGTTGCAGCGGTCCGGATTCACTTTCACGCCGGTCAGGGCGAAGCGGTTGAAAAAGCCATAGATTGCTCCAAGCGGGCAGATGAACCGGCAGAAGCTCCGGTAGCAGAACACGCAAGCCAGGCCGATCACGGCCATAATCACCCACTTGTTGGTAAAAAGCGCGCCCAGCTGGTAAAAGGACGTCGCGTTGGCAGGATTCTGCAGCAGACCCACCGCGCCTTCCAGGGTGCCCGCCGGGCAGATATACTTGCAGAAGCCCGGCAGGATCAGGCCTTTGCCGACGCCGTAAACGAGCGGAATGGCAATAACGAATACCATAAGGAAAACGTACTTCAGGTACGAAAGTTTCCGGGTAATATGGCTTTTCCGGATCTTCGGCGTCGGGACCCTGTGCAGCAGTTCCTGGATCAGGCCCAGCGGGCAGATCCAGCCGCAGATCGTCCGGCCGAGGATCACGCCGAACAGGGCCAGGATGCCCAGCACATACCAGGGCGCGGTATGCCCGGCGGCGTTCAGCGCGTTCTGCAGGGAGCCCAGGGGGCAGCTGGCAACCGCGCCGGGGCAGGAATAGCAGTTGAATCCGGGCACACAGACCGCTTTCAGGCTTCCTGTATAGATATGGCCGTCAATAAAGCCTTTGAGGTTGGCGTTATACAGCAGCGCGGCATACAGCTGTACCAGGCGGCGGGTTCCCGGACGGCGGATGTTTTCCTTTTTATTTTTCATCGTCTTATCCAAGGCCAACACACTCCGTACAGATCGCGGCGCCTTTAGCCAGTACGTCCTCCAGGCCGCCGTTCAGCATTCCGATGACGATCAGGATCAGCGCGATCACCAGCACCGCCGTCCGCAGGATTCGCGTTTTCTGATCCGCCTGCTGGTGTACCGCCCTTTCCCGGATGCTGCCCAGATCCCGCAGCAGTTTCTCATCCCGTGCGGGTTTTTCCGCGTTTTCGTCTTTGATCCCCAGGATCACCCCGGCAACGGTGAGCCCGAGCGCGCAGAACAGCAGCGGCAGAACGGGAAGCAGTCTGGCTCCGGCCCTCTCCCGGGTAAACATATAATAGAACAGGTCGCCTTCCGCCTGCTTCGCCGCTCCGTCCAGATACAGGCTCAGCGCTCCGGCTGCCAGAAGGACGGCGATCACCGTGCACAGAACGGCCTGGACGATCAGAAACAGTTTTGTCCGTGTCATTTTTTCACGCTCTTTTCCGTTTTTCTTCGGAAGCATCCATGCGGATTATGGCAGCGTCCTGATCCGGGCAGATAACCGTCAGGCTGCTGTTGTCATTCCTCGCGCAGCTTATAGAAAAACTCCTTTTTCATCGGGGTGTCCAGCACGCGGATGGCTTGACCTGGTTCAGGGACGTTCCCTTGTGTACCTTGATGTCGCGCCAGAGGGCGTGGGTCTGCATCTGCTGGACATAAAGCACGGCATGGGTTATCTCGTTTGTATCGACACATTCCTTGTAAACCGGGTTGACCTCTCCCAGATGCTTCTCAAGAATCCGCAGGTACTCCGCGCACTTTTCAGGGGACGGATCCAGGGGCTGTTCCGGCTCAATCAGGAACTCATAATGGGAAGGGCTGTCGTCACGGTTGGGGTAAACGCAGTAATCGATGATGTTGACGCCCAGCTCTTCACCGGTGCGGCGGATCGCCTCATCCATCATGCTTTCGGTGATCTTGTCGCCCGCCAGGTCCAGCAGCTGGCTCTTCCGGTAGGAGAAAGTAATCTTCGGGCTCCCGCCTTCGTAGCCGAGGGCCCTGATCACGTCCTTGATCCGGTAACGGTAAAAACCGGACAGGTTTGTGATGATAATCTCGTATTCCTTACCGACCTCCAGCTGGTCAATATTCAGCGTTTCGGTACAGCCTTCGGGGGCGTCGGCCGGCAGGAACTCGAAGAAGCAGCTGTCGCACAGCAGCGCGAATTCCGGTTCCTCAATGAGCGTGCAGGTCGCCATCATGGATTCGGACGCGCCGTAGACCTGGAAATCGATCGGGACGCTGCTGGAGAAGGAGCGCATCGCGCGGGTATAGGCCGCGAAACCGCCTGTGCCGATCGTGGAAATAAAGGACATCTTTGGCCAGATACGGGGAATAACGGGATCATCAAAGCCCTTCCTGAACTCGCGTTCCAGTTCGTCGGCCCGTTCCGGCAGGGGCTTTGTGACTTTCATCAGTTCAGCCTTTGTTTCTTCATCAATCTTAACTTCCTTGTTGAAAGTACCTGTCCGGACATCTTCCACCAGCCATTCCCAGTTGTTTTTAATGTAGTTCATCATGTCAACCAGATTCGTCATGAACACGCTGAACATAAAGGAGGTGTCCCGGTCGGCCAGCGCATAACGAACCTTCAGGTACATCATGGGAATATAGCCTTTGGGATACAGAACAGGGATCGGGGAGGTCAGGTAATACGGGAACAGTTTCTTGTAGGATTTGGCGGCGGAACCGGAAATGTTGCCCAGCGGCGTACCGTCCGGCAGCGTCCGGTCAACGATCTCCAGCTGGTTAAAGCCGCGTCCGACGGGAAGCTTATGGTGGTTGTGATCACGCTGCCACCTGTCCGCCAGCGCGGTCACACGGGTAATGGTGTACTTGGTGTAGATTTCCATTGTCCGCTTTGAGACGGGGATCTTTTTCGGCACGCCGATGGATCCGGACGTTTCCGCATACTGAACGATCGGATAAACAGTGATCAGGTTCTTCTCTCCCTTGTCCACCATCCGTTCAATATAAGGCGCGTAGTTGTCATAGGTGCTGAAGGGGACCAGTCTCTTGTAGTCGTCAATGGACCGGATCCGGTCAAAATGGTACAGCCTGCCATACTCTGTGTCCTTGTTGTCCCGGACAATCTGCATCAGCAGTTCCCGGCTCAGGTCATTTGCCCTGGCACAGTTGCCAAGCATTTCCTTCAGGCTCTTTTTTCCCTTTGTGAATCAGAACCTGATCAATCAGCCGGATGATTGCGCTCATTCAATCTTTCCCCCATACTCTTGTCTTCTTCCTCGTTTCCTGCCTGACCGCGTCCTTTATTGCGCGGTCATATGCCTCGTTTCCGGCTTGATTATGCGGCAGGCTGCTGTTCTTCCTCTGTTGTAATATAGCGGTAGATATATTTCTCCGCCAGTTCGTCCAGCCTGCCGTTTATCTTTTCTTTTTCCAGGAATCCGTTCACATACTCCAGCAGGTCCTCCGATCCCTTCGGCATCAGGATGCCCAGTTGTCCGTTGGTAAAGGGTTCATAGATCAGCGGCGCGGCAAGGCGGCTGTCCTGTCCGGTGTAATACCCTGCCTCCATGACTTCTGTGATCATGACATCCGCTTCTCCGGAAGCAACAAGTCCCGGAATTTCCTGGTTGATTTCATGAATGATCAGGGTGGCGTCCGGCAGGTTTTCCCGCGCGAACTTCTCGTTCAGCCCTCCCGGATTTTCCATAACCCGGACCTCAGGCCGGTTGATGGCTTCCAGCGAAACATACTTCTCCGCGTCTTCCGCCCTGCAGAGGACGGTTTTGCCGTTTCCCAGGTAGCCCTCGGACATCAGGGCCTGTTCTTTCCGGGCGTCCGTTACGGTGATCCCGCAGACGGCCAGGTCAAATTTTCCCGCCAGCGTATCCTCTGTCAGGGTCGGCCAGGAAGTCGGAACATACTCGATTTCCACCCCCAGGGACGCCGCCAGGTCCTCCGCCAGTTCCGTGTCAAATCCCCAGTAGGTTCCGGTTTCCGGATCCAGGAAAGACATGGGTTTATAATCGCCGGCGGTTCCGACCCTGAGTATGCCCTTTTCACGAATCCGGTCCAGGGCCTTTCCGTCCGGAACCGTGTTCAGCGCGGGCAGCTCGTGGATGTCATAGGTTTCATAATAGATATCAAAAGCTGTTTCAGTATCGCCGGAAAGCTCGATCAGCGCGCCGGCCTGAAACATTGCGGAGAGCGTGCCGGACGGCGCGTGCCAGGCAGCGTTGGAAACCACCGTCATGGTTTCCTTTCCGGCTTCCTCTGCCTGCAGGGTTGCCTCTGCCCCGAAGAGCAGGGTGCCTGTCGCGATGTGATAATCACTGGAAATGATCGCCAGCTGCCTGACCTGCGGATACTGCTCTGTAAGGATCTGCCAGGTATAAATGGCATTCTGCGCGGTGGTCAGCGACCGGTCCTCCACGATCACGCGCTGTGTATCCACGCCGTTTGCGACCAGCCATTTCGCCATTTCCCCGGCTTCCGTCGCGTCCGGGTTTTCTGCCGCGGTTCCGCCCCCGGTGCAGACGATGAGGGCATTCGGATACCTTTCGGCGCAGGCCCTGGCCACCTTCAGCCTTTCGATCAGTTCATCCTTCATGCCGCCGTCCGGATTCAGCTGGAAGCCGAGCACGATCAGGCACAGCTCGTCTGTTTCCGGCAATCCGTCCGGAAGGATGTTTTCATTTATTTCAGGCTCCGTATTCACTGTTTTCCAGAGCCGCATAATGCTTTTCCACTTTGCGCCCTGCACCGGATCAGCAGCGGCCAGTTCATCCAGAAGTTCCGCTGTCTTTCCGTCTGCCTCATTGCCGTAGGTTCCATAGTATACCGCCAGTTCTTCAATGATCGCCTGGCTTGTACGCCGGTTTCCCGCAGCAGCTGTTTCAGCTGCCGCGCCGCAGATCAGCAGTGTCAGCGTTACTGCCCATGCGATAAGCGAAAGAATAATACGGTTTCCTTTGCTGGTTTCCATTGTATTCCGGTCTCCTCCGTGAATCATGCGGCCATATCTCCGTCTTTATTCCGGTCAGGACAGGCTGCCTGTCAGTTTTTACAGATAAATGATATCAAACCATGTCCGGCAAATGTCCGGTAAAGCGCCTCCCTGCCGGGCATCTGCCGGAGAGAAGTATTTTTGCATCGTTCCATTCTGTATTATAATAGTTTGGTGAGTTGCGTGCAAATATCTGATATCTGCACTGTTTCCGGTGTCTGAATCCGGTATATGTCTTTTCGCTTTCAATCTTCAGCCGTACATGATAGAATATACAAAAGCGGGTGGCAAAAATGGAACGGACGGAATAATCAGTATTCAGCGCCCTGCTTTCATTCCTGAATCTCTTTAAAACAGGTTCTCCCGATACAACACGGCCCAATACGCGTAAAACGGACGAAATGAGGAGGATGATCCCATGAACAGACGGATCAGATCCCTGCTGATCCTGCTGACAGCACTGGCGGCAGCCTGCGTCGCCTCCGCCGCGGCGGCGGACACCTGGGACACGGCATTTGAAAGCGGGAACGGCCGGCTGGAGCAGGTTTCCCTGCTGCCGGAAAGCTATGAAGGATTCAGCGCGGGCGAGGCGCTCACAGAAGAACAGGCGCAGGACCTGTTCCGGGACGCGGTTCCGGTCTCCCTTGGCCCGGACGGCGCCGTGCTGTGGTTCTCCGGCGGGGAGACGCCGGCATTCTTTGTCCAGCGGGATCATGAAATCGTGTTCCTTGTCCCGGCCCCGGACCGCGGCACGCCGGATCCGGACGGAAAAATTCAGGAGTCGCTGTCCGTCTGCCTGTCCTGGGTCGCGGACGGCCGGTTTGACAGCCCCGAATGGTCCCCGGACGGCCGCTACGTTCTCTTCCAGCCCGGCGGAGCACCGAACTGGTTTCCTTGTCTGATGGACGCGCAGACCGGCGAAGTCTTCCTCGTTTACGGCCATGACGGGCCGGGAGTTTACCTGCAGGAGGAAGGCGCCGCGTATTCCTTTTCCGAATGCGCCCATTTCTCCCCGGACGGGCGGTATCTGGACCTGATGATGTGCGTCGTTTTCCAATCGGAGGAGGACGGTGCAGTCCGTTCCGAAGGCCGGAGCGCATTCGCCCGGTACGAACTGGAATCCGGTACAGTCGTCAACTGCGGATTTACGGGAGAAGCCCATCAGTTTGACGAAATCGGAGAAGGCCGTTTCCTGGCGGCCTCGTCTCCGGCCCGGATTATTTTCCTGGACGAATCCGGCGCCGCGCAGACATCTGACTGGCCGGATTCCGGGCTGTTCAGCCTGCGTATCCTCAACGGGATGAGCGGTCCCGCGGCCGCGCTGCTCTCTCCCGATGGCAGTAAAGCATACCGTATTGCCCTGTCCGTACTCCGTAACGAACCGGCCTGGTCCAACGAATGGCTGCTGATGCCCGTGGACGCGGACGTTTCCGGCCCCTTCAGGACAATGACAGCGGAAGAACTCACCGAACTGCTGCGCTCCGGCGGCAGTCTGGACGGCTACCGCCCGTTCCTGCGGGCGGTACCGGTGCGGAACACGCCGTATATTCTGCTCCTGGTGACAGACAATATTTTCATCGAAAACTGGTATACCGTTACCCGGGCCAACGCGCAATGGGTCCTGCTGAACACGGAAACGCTGGAAGCCCGGCCGCTGCAGTATGACCGTATATGGACCTATGAGGACCTGCGGAACACGATGCTGCTGCATGCCGATACGGCGGTTTACGGGGATACGCTGCTGGTCGGCGGGCATGCGCTGCGGCTGAACCCGGACGCGAAGCCCGCCGCGGATCCGGTGCTTTCCGCGCTGGACCGCCTGGAGTTGGAACGGTCCGACCGCCTGGACGCCTTCCTGTCGCTCAACACATATGTTACCGATGTCAGCGCCCGGTCCATGGAAATACTCGCCCGTTATTCCCTCTCCGACGTTTCCCTGCTGAACACGGTGGAAGTGCTGGAAGACAGATACCGGATCACCCTCACGTTTGAAACGGCGGCTCCCCTGCTGATCCCGGACGCTGTCACGGAGGAACGCTACGCGGAGCTCCGGGAAAGGATGTCTCCCAAGGTCCGGAAGAAATTCCAGAATTTTTACACGAAGGTCACGCCGGAAAATCTGGAAAAGCGCGAAGACCGGGACGAACTGCTGGCAAAGTATCCTTCCGTCGGCAGCCGGACGCTCTATATCCTGAAGCGTGATCTGAATGCGGCCGGCCGGGCAAACATTGAACAGGCCCTGCAGGAGGCAGGATACACGGCGGAAGACTATGCCGCCGATCTGCAGAACGTGTCCCCGGACGCCGCGACTGAATATACACAGAATATCGAAATCCAGTATCTCTTTGTATCGGATAACCGATCCGTCCGGTGGACCGCCGGCCCGACCACCGGTCTGGTCATGCTGACGGATTACCTGGCCAGCACGGTGTATAACAACTGCCTTACCGCCGGTTCCGCGCCTGCGTCATTCGATTCCCTTCCACTTCAGGGCGATCTTGAATACGCCTGTATTCCCTACCGGGTCACCCTGGATAACGTGCGGGAAGAAGAAGGCCTGCTGGCCCTGGTTTTCACCGCCGTCCCCGCCGGAGACCGCGGCTGGTACCTCAATCCATAACCGGCGGGAGAAAAACGGAAACAGCCCGGATCCCTTCCGTTGATATATGCCCGGCGCATCAAAAAACGGTTTCAGCGTTTATTTACTGAAACCGTTTTGTCTGCGGGCGGAATTGGGATTTGACAGGATTCCGCCGCAGCGCAGGCCCCGCTCTGTTGCTCTGCGCGCCGTGTGCGGACGACCTTCCGGAACAGATACCCGTAAATGACCGCGAGGCCGATCACTGTGGCCAGCATGACCGCGAAGCCGATCGCCTTCACGTTTTCATTGAACCACATATATGCGTCTTCCGTCAGCAGGCGTTCCAGCTTGCCCGGCTTGTCCATCAGGAACTGGGTAATACCGTTCACCGCAATGCACAGCACCATGAATACATACAGCGGGGTGGGGTGCCGTCCGGTTGCTTTTTTCAGCCGGGATCCCATCCTGATCATCAGAGCGACGATAATCAGCCCGCAGAGCGCCTGGTCCACAAAAACAAAATAGAAGCGGGTTTTCATCGTGGCCACTTCCAGGAAGAGCCGTTCCGCGCACAGGCAGAACGCGCAGCATTCAAAGACCATGCCTTCCCCGATCCCGCTGAAAGGCCTGCGTGCCTTTCGCCGCAGAAAAAAGATATACACGGCGATAAGCAGGATAATCAGCGCCGCCGGCGTGGACACACAGAAGAGCAGGTATTTCTTGCCGTATGGAACGGTCAGCGGGAAAAACTCAATCGCGGTTGTTCCCTTTCGGATCATGAACAGCTCTGTCAGCCCGATATTGCTGACCTTGGCCAGTCCCAGCAGCCCTTCGCCGAAACGGAGTGCAGCCGCAAGGATACATCCGGGCAGCGCCAGCTGATCCATCAGCCCGGGAATACTCTTCCGGTTTTTGCGGGACAGCCAGACCAGTTCCGTTCCCAGGCAGAAACCCGCGCAGCCGGCCACAAAATAGAACTCGTCCGGAATGATCCGGATCCATTTTTCGATGCCGTATTGTTCAAGGGACGGATAGAACAGAAGAACATACAGTGCTTTTGCGAAAAAAGCAGCCAGCAGGATGCCCGGCAGATACCCGGCCAGCGCCCGGACCGCGGAATACCCGTTCTTCCGCGCGCTCAGGACAAACAATATGCCGGACAGCAGAATGCCTGCCGCCAGGATCACCCAGTACGCAATGATCTCCGGGTCCATAAGTCACCTGATCCCCTTTTTTATTCCGCGGAAGCGAAGTAAATGATATCCTGCAGCCTGCGGCTGGATGTGCTCCCGAACTCGTTGATGCGCCTTCCGTCGAAGTACAGCAGCGTGGAATCCCCGCCGTCCAGGTTATAGGCGATCCTTACGCCCAGGGATGCCGCCAGGTCCGCGAATTCCCGCAGCGTCATGCCGGTGTTCCCCCGGTAAGGACCGGCGCAGCAAAGCACCAGATAGTGCAGATGGTCCACCTGGCAGATGCACATGCGCTGGCGCATGGCGTCCCGGGCCATATCCAGCCACCGGTCCGCGTCTTTGTAATCCTGGACCACCGCGCCGTTATCCACAAGGATCGGCCCGAAAGAAAACGCGTTCAGGATCCGCTTCCCGTTGAACTTCTCAGGAATCGTTCCGTTCAGCGGCTTTTTCAGCCCGATCAGATCGCCGTCTTCATCAATCAGGAGCACGTCCATCAGGCGGCTGTCCGGCGCGCTGCTGTCAGACAGGCTGTTGTTGTACAGGATACCCTGCCGGATAATATACCCGAGTCCTTTTTTCTCCGCGCTTTTATAGAAATCGCCGTTGATGGCAACCACGGCGTCCGCGTTGTCCGCCATCGTAATGCCGTTCATCTCGGCATTGGTATCGAAGGAACCGTCCGCCGTCGCTGCCATTGTCCGAAGCTGGGAGGCGTCCTTCAGCCGGATGTCCGCGTACCAGTACAGGCAGGTTCCCGTATTCCCCTGATGAACAGCGACCGAGATGGTGGAATCCTCATAGGTGTTTTCATCCTTGTATCCGTCCGGATTCGGCTCACTGCCGCCGGAAAAATCGACAGGCAGCAGGTATCCTTTATCGGAAAAGTCCTGCGGCGTCAGCATCTCCATCTGCTCAACCTGTTCGACCAGTTCAATCTGCTCAGGCTGCTGCGCCTGGGACAGGTCCTCTTTCTTCTCCGAACCGTCCAGCGGCCAGCTGTCCTCAAACGGAACATACTGGGTCCTCGGATGCAGGTGATCCTCGCCGAAGTTCCGGACGATCACATCGTAATGGGGATGCCTCTTGGTCTGTTTGCCGTCGGTAAAGCGCCATTCACCGAGCGTGGAATAATGGGTCGTGTCGATTTTCGTGTTCGGAAGCGCTTCCATGATTTCGTTGACCGCGTCGCCTTTCGGCACGGTATTCCGCTTCTGGCAGGAATACATCCAGAGCCGCTGCAGGGTCTTAATGTTCTTCAGCGGGCTCAGGTCTGCGATCTTGTTGAAACAGATATTCAGATCCATCAGATGCGGCAGTTCCGCCAGCGGGGAAATGTCCGTGATCGTATTGTTGAAGATCTCCAGGTATTCCAGATCCTTCAGGGACGCGATGGGCGTGATGTCCGTCACCGCGTTGCAGGCAAGAATCAGCACGCGCAGGTTGGGCAGGTCGTACAGGAAATCCAGGCTGGTCACATAATTGTGCCCCACGTCCAGCGCCATCAGGTTCCAGCAGTACTTCAGCACAGCGAAATCCTCGCTGCGGTGCTTGGTGCTCTGGTTGTTATGCAGCGTTGACCAGGAGGTATAGTCCGTCCGCACCAGGTGCTCGTCACCCCATGATTTGATGACCATCGTCCATCCCCAGCGGATACCGGGATAACGGGTCGCCAGCATGTCGCACTGGTCCGCCGTCATTTTATTCGCCCACATATCCACCTGTTTCAGATTCGGCATCTGATCCAGGAAAGCCGTCAGCGCGTCAAAATCCTTGACGACATAATCCCCGAGATCGATATATTCCGCGTCCTCAGCGTACGTCTTTCCCTCATAAACGACGTCCGCCTGCGCAAACAGCGGGCAGAGCAGCAGAAGCAGCAACCCGATCCACAACCATCTGATCTTCAATTTCGGTGTTCCTCTCTTTTCGTGGTTTCAGTTTTCACCGGCGGACCGGTCCGCCGGAAGATAAGGCATCCGGATCACACTGTAACCGTTTTCCTCCGTGATCTCCGGAAGCGTAAACGCGGTATCCGTCTGCACCGCGCTGCGGATGCGTTCCGCCTGCTCCCTGTCAGCCGGGAACGGCTGGTAGTTGTTCCGGGGCGCGTCGCTGCTGGTCAGGGCCGGATACAGAACCAGCTGCTGTCCCAGATACGTGCCCTCATCCGAAAAATGCAGCTCCGCCCGCACAATGAGCGTATACAGGGATGTCACTTCCAGGGCCCCGCAGCGTTCCGTCCGGATCTCGCTGTTCCCGCCAAAGACAAAATTTCCCAGGGAATACAGGATGGTCCGGTTTCCGGTGATCTTCATCCCCTGCACCACATGCGCGTGGTGTATGATCACCAGGTCCGCCCCGCATTCCACAAACGATGTTCCGACATGTTCCTGGGCTTCGTTGTGATGGGCGTCGTATTCGTTGCCGCAGTGAAAACAGACGACGACCGCCTGCGCTTCTCCGGACTGGCGGAGGCGGCTGACTTCCTGCCGCGTCTTATTCAGCCAGTCGCGGACGGTGGTGGTGTCAATTGCCAGGAACGCGATCCGGATCCCGTCCTTTTCCATGAAACAGACGTCTTTACACCGGAACCACCCGATTCCGTGCGCGTCCAGGGCCTTCTGCGTATCCGTCAGTCCGCGCGGCCCGTAATCCGCCACATGATTGTTCGCCAGGCTGACCGCCTCAACAGAGCTGATCCGGAGAATCTCCGCAAAATCCGTCGGTCCGCGGAACCGGTATGTCTTACCCTTATTCTCGCCGGCGCGGTTGTCGGACAGCACTCCTTCAAGATTGACGACCGTCCAGTCATCCGATTCAAACAGCGGAAGCACGCGGGCAAATGGATATGCGTATCCTTCCCGGGCAACCACGGAATCAAAGGAATCCGCGCTGCCCCGCGTCATCTCCATGCTGCCGATCGTGCAGTCTCCTGCGAAGGTGAACGTAACAACGGTTTCCGCCCGGGCTCCGGAGCCCGTAACTGTCAGCGCCGCCAGACAGAGTGCGGCGAAACAGGCAGCTGTCGCCAGCCTTCTGATCAAACGCACGGAATCAACCCCCGTTGTGCCGGCCGGACAGCCGGCAATATAGGGCTTCCATCAGGAAAATCCCTACGAATATAACTGTTATATTATAGAGGAACTCCCGGGGGATGTCAACGGAACCGGCGTCCCGGAACGCCTTGTGTTCAACCGTTCAGGGGGTTGTTTCCTTCATCCGGGAGCACGGCGCGGCGGCATGCTCCGTCTCCCCCGGGTCCTTCCGTTTTCCTTTACCGTACTGTTCCGCTTTTGCCGGATCACGCCGCATGAAAGGCCGGAACAGAATCCTGCTTTTTTTGCACAAACGCCGGTTTTATGCTATGATTTTACAGTTGATGATCATAATATATCTGAGGGAGATATGCGCGGATATTCCCGGATGATCATATATCGAGGGAGGCGTTTATTGTGAAATTCCTTCACCGGCTGACAGCCCTGCTCCTGGCTCTGATTCTGCTTTCCGCCTGCGCCTGTGCCGGAGCGGAAACCGTGACCTGGGGCAAACTGAAAGTGGATTCTGAAATCACAGAGCTGAACCTGGACAAGGCAAAAGTGACTGTGGGCAACTGGGAATCCTTCTATGAATTCCTGGAAAAACTGCCGAACCTCAAAAAGGTCAAGATGCTCAACAGCTATCCGAAAACGGAAAATGTCCATGAGATCCACCGGCGTTTCCCGAACATTGATTTCATCATGACCATCCGCTTCGGCAAGCACAAGCTCCGCACGGACTCAATCATTTTTTCCACCCTGCATCATGAATATGACAAAATGTTCGGTTACGACGAGGTCTCCCAGGTCCGGTACTGCAAAAACCTGCTGGTGCTGGACATCGGCTACAGCCCGGTGGAAAACCTGGATTTCCTCTATGACCTTCCCGAACTGCGAATCCTGATCGCTGCCGTGTGCGACGTGACGGACATCACGCCGATCGCGTCCCTGAAGCATCTGGAATACCTGGAACTGTTCAGGAACAATATCACGGATATTTCCTGCCTGACCTCCCTGGACCACCTGATGGACCTGAACCTCGTCCGGAACAAAATCGCGGACCTGACGCCCCTGACGGAAATGAAAAGCCTGAAGCGGCTGTGGCTGCACGAGTGCAACATGGATGTGGAGGAAACCCCTGACGCCGCAACCCTGGCCATGCTGCAGGAAGCGCTGCCGGACTGCCATATCGATGCGGTATCCAAATCCATCGGCGGCGGATGGCGGCACCACTCGCACTACAGGATACTCAAGCGGATGTACACCACCAAGAAATATGAACCTTTTGAGGACTCGGATCCGGAAAACCTGCCGGAGCCCTACCGCACCCGGCAGCTGGAAAAGCTGGAAAAACAGAAGAAAAAGCAGGCGAACTGACGCTGCCTGAGCGATAAGGAATATCCTGACCCTGTTCATTCCCGCAGCTCCCGGATCGCTTCTCTCCCAACATCAGAACCAATAAAAATGCAGCCGGTTTTCTTGACGGGTGCCCATGGAATGGTATAATCGCGGAGATGCTTTGTTTTGCGGGCGTCCGAAGGTTCTGCCGGAGCGGCTCCCGCTGCCCGGAAAAAGAGAGGAAGAACGATATGAAACCGGAGCTTGAAAAAATCTGCGCGGACTATATCGCCAACCGGGATACGGTAAAAAAGGCGTTCCGGTTCAACGACGCAGCCATCTGGTCCGTATGCGCAAACCTCTTCTGCGCCTGCGGGCATACAGCGGACGCGGAGCGCCTGAAAGACTGCCGTAAGATTCTCAAAAAGTATACGAGGCCCTTCTCAAAGTTCCGGGGAAAAGTCCGCCCCTTCCTGACCTGCATGCTGGCCGTCGGGGACAGCCCGGAGGAACGGATGGCCCTGGCCAACGATTATTTCCGCCTGCTGAAGCGGAATTTCAAAAAATCTGAATACCTGGTGCTGGCCGCGTTCCTGCTCACCGACCTGGCGGACCGGTCCCTGACGGAGGAAAAAGCAGCCCGCGGAAAAGATATTTACCGCCGGATGAACAAAAAGCACCGCCTGCTCACCAACAAAACAGACAGCGTGTTCGCCATGCTGATGGCCTATTCCGATAAGACGGACGATGAACTGCTGGAAGATATGGACGCGTGTTATGACGCGCTGAAAGCAAAGTTCTCCGGCGGCAGCGGCGTCCAGACAGCAGCCCAGGTCCTCTCCGCGGCAGCCGGTACGCCTGAAGAAAAGGCGCAGCGTGTGATCGATCTTTTCAACGCCCTGGAAGAAGCGGAGGTTAAATACGGCAGGTCCGATGAACTGGCTCCCCTCGCAGCCCTTTCCCTGGCGGACGCTCCCGCCGCGGCGCTGGCGGAGGATGTCAAAGCGGCGGACGAATTCCTGGAGGAACAGAAGCTCTGGAAATCCGGGGATAAGGAAAAAACAGAACGGGCCATGCATGCCCTTATGATCGTGTCCGACCTGTACGCAGACACGGACCGGGTGAACATTACCGTGATGACCAACACCCTGGACATGCTGTTTGCCAAACAGCAGGCTTCCCGCTTCTCCTTCGCGGTCCAGGTCATCCAGACGCTCCTCCAGTACGCCGTCGGTTCAAAGGATAAGGCGGAAGATAAAGCAGCGGACAGCAAGCAGGAAGAAACCGAAACCGCTCCGGGAGGCACAGACGCCGGCCCGGCGGAAACAGATGCCGGCCGGCAGCCGGAAAAATAAACAGGACAATAAACAAATCCCGGCGCAGCATGCGCCGGGATTTTGATCCTTGCGGAAAGATGAAGCGTCAGTTGTTGTTGCAGCCGCCGGGGTTGCTGGTATAGCCGCCGCAATTCCCGTAGCCCTTTCCCATGCAGCCGCCGGGGTTCCTTCCGCCGGTGCAGTGGCTGGCGTCTCCGCCGCCGGAGTTTGCCGTTACCTGTGCGGTATAATCAAAGGTAAGCAGATCCGCCACCGGAGTCTCATAAGTTTTCTTTGCCATTTCAGTTTCCTCCTTGGTTGTTCTTTCATTTCAGATGCATTCATTTATTGAAAATACGCCGTGCCGGACCAGGTATCTGGTTCGCTCGCATAATTCAAGCGGTTGCTTTCCGGGTTCGCCGAACTCTGCTTTCCTGACCTCGCAGTTCGTGCAGACCTCTTCATAGGGGCACCCGATGCATTCCTGCACCCTGGGCCATTCCGCCGCGATCCGGTGGAGTTTTTCCCATGCGGGCAGGAATCCTTCCTCCAGCGGATAATACAGGGCCGAACGGTATGAGTTGCAGAGATACATCGCGCCGTTCCAGTCAATATCGAAGCAGGACAGTCCGCCTCCGCAGTTAAGCCCGAAAACCCTGCATTCGTGTTCCGGCCCGCCCGGCGGCGGCAGCTGGTCCGGATCAATGGACATATTTTCCGCACCCTGCAGTTCATTCCGGAGCCGGTACAGCTTCACGTAATCATCCACATCCAGGTCGTGGTCTTCGCCCGCCCTGCCGGTTTCCTCTTTCGGATCAATCAGGTTCGGATTGATATAATACGGAATGCCGAACGCGTGAGCGGCCCGGATTGTGTTCTCCATGCCTTCCTTCATGTATTTGCATGGAGTGATCGAAAGCGTCACCGGCAGATCCGCTTCGATCAGCCTGCGGATATTGGCCGATACCACGGAAAACTTCCGGTGGCCGGTAACCCGCTCATAGGTGTCCTCATCTCCGCCGTAAAGGGAAATCTGGATATGGATGGGAGGATGCGCTTTGAAAAAGGCAATCCATCCGTCATCCAGCAATACCCCGTTGGTCAGGACGCGGATCTCGCATCCGAGGCTGTGCAGGTACAGGTACAGTTCCTTGAATCCGGGATAACTGAGGCATTCCCCGCCGGTCAGGTTCACACGGACCATCCCGGCCTCCCAGGCCTCATGCATCAGCTGTTTCCACTGATCCACCGTCAGCAGCGGCACGCCGTGCATCTGCTCCTTTGTCAGGTGCGTATAACACATCCTGCAGTCCAGGTTGCACAGCGGCGTCAGTTCAAACTGGCCGTTGAGGGGAATTCCCTTCTCCCTGGCTTTCTGGTCCATAAAATGAAAGAGCGTATCGAAAGACTCATACCGTTTGTCTCCCTGCTCCTTTAAGCGGACCAGGAATTCATGCCCCTTCATCGGTTCAGCCATTGAGTACAGAGCCCTCCTTGTACCGTTACATTGTAACAACTTGAATATTGCAAGTAAATAACTGTTTTGTTGTTATTCATCACTTTTGGGACAACGATGGATGTTTTTAATCAATTTTTGCGAATTTTGACACAAATCCACGGCAGGTACCTCTGCCGGAGCGTCATTCGTTCACTTCCGGGGTGAATCTGCTTTACTGCCGCCTGCGGCAGGGTAATCCCTCAGAACTCTTTCCCATTGACAATGCGCGGAAAAGGAAGCATTATGATCCCATAAAACAGGAACAGCCAGACGGAGGCGGTCACAATGGCAGAAGGCTTCAATCCCCTGACCGGGATGGACTATCCGGATCCGGACGTCATCCGCGTCGGAGACACATACTACATGATCAGCACCACCATGCACTTTTTCCCCGGCGCCGTCATCCTCAGGTCCCACGACCTGATCCGCTGGGAGATCTGCTCCTATCTCTACGAAGCGCTGGAGCATACCCCGGGCGAAACGCTGGAGGGGGAACAGACGGCCTACGGCCACGGCATGTGGGCCGCTTCTCTCCGGTACCGCGCCGGCCGGTTTTATGTCATCTTCATCGCCCACGAGTGGCCGAAGACCTTTCTTTTCACGGCGGAAAACATCGAGGGCCCCTGGACAAAGCAATATATTGATGGAATTTATCACGATCCGTCCCTGCTCTTTGATGACGACGGGCGGATCTATATCGTCTACGGCAACCGGGATATCCGCCTGACAGAGCTGAAGGAGGACATTTCCGGTCCGAAGCCGGGCGGCGTCGACCGGATCATTCTCCGGGACGCGCCGGGCGGCCCTCTGGGGTATGAAGGTTCCCACCTCTATAAAATCAACGGGAAATATGTCCTCTTCCTGATCCACTCCCGCCTGCGGGAATGGTTCCGGACCGAAGCCTGCTTCATCACGGACGACCTGGAAGGCGTCTGGGCCGGCGGTGACGTGCTTTATTCGGACCTGGACGGCCTGCACAGCGGCGCCGCCCAGGGTGGGATCGTCGATACGCCGGACGGCCGCTGGTTTGCCGTGCTGTTCCAGGATCGCGGCGCCGTCGGGCGTATCCCGGTGCTCGTTCCGGTTACATGGAACCAATACGGTTTTCCGGTCTTCGGTGAAGTTGCCAAAGAAGTTTCCAACGCCTGCACCCGGCCGGACTGGACCCCGCAGCCGCTTTTCGCCGGGGATGATTTTACCTCCCCGGCGCTGAAGAACGTCTGGCAGTTCAATCACGAGCCCCGCGCCGGCTGCTGGGAAACCGGAAACGGCGCCTATGTGATCCGCACGGACAAGGTCAGCCGCACGCTGGAGTTCGCCCGTAATACCCTCACCCAGCGCACCGTACTCCCCGGCTGCACAGCGGAAGTGACCTTAGACGCGTCGTCTGTCCGCCCGGGCGACGTGGCCGGCCTGTGCCTGCTCATCGGCAGTTACGGCCTGATCGGCGTCACCCGGGAAAAGGAAGGGTATGCACTGGTCATGAAAGCGAGGAAACCCCGGGAGCAGGAGGAACAGGAATACGCCCGGATTCCGTGGGACAAAAAGGAAGCCCGGCTGCGGGCGTCCGTCCGCTTTGCCGGGCATGAAGGCATAGTGCAGTTTGAATACCTGGAAGGTGAAGCATGGAAACCCCTGGGACCCGTCCATACCATGGCCTTCGCGCTGGACCATTTCACGGGCTGCCGCTTCGGCCTGTTCCTGTACGCAACGGAAGAAACGGGCGGCTCAGCCTCCTTTTCCGGTTTCACTTACCGGCAGGATACCGATTGAACACCTCTCCCTCCAGCGTCTTCCAGGTGAAGTCCGTCCCTTCCAGCGTCATATAGCCGCGGGGCGTCCCGTTCTTGGGAATGGAAACGGAGCCGGGATTCATATACACATATCCGCCGAACTCCTCACAGGCAGGCACATGCGTATGCCCGTGCAGGAGGATATCTCCCGCCTTCATCGGCGGGAGGTTTTCTTTGTTGTACACATGTCCGTGGGTAATATAGATCATCCGCTCCCCCAGGGGCATCAGGGCGTAGTCTGCCATCACAGGAAAGGAAAGCACCATCTGGTCCACTTCGGCTTCACAGTTGCCCCGTACGCAGAGGATCTCATCCTTCAGTCCGTTGAGCATTCCGATAACCTGCTTCGGCGCGTATTCCTCCGGCAGGTCGTTCCGCGGCCCGTGATACAGCAGGTCGCCCAGCAGCAGGAGCCTGCCGGCTTTTTCCTTTTCATAGCGGTCCAGCAATGCCCGGCAGTACTTTGCCGAGCCGTGGATATCCGACGCGATCAGGATCTTCATGCGGATTTCTCCATTCTTCCTGTTTTCAGTCCGTGCGGACCGCCTTCATGGCCATCTTGTCCGCGTACATGACCTCGTCCGCCTTCCGGAGCACTTCCTCCGTCTCGCGGTATACGCCTTTTTCATATCTGGCAAGTCCCACCGCCGCGGAGATTTTCTCCCACGGTTTCAGGGATTCATCCGCCTGCAGGCGCGCGATTTCTTCCTTGAATTTCCTGATCCGGTCTTCTGTGCCTTCCTGCGCCTTTCCCTCCAGGATGATCACAAACTCGTCCCCGCCGATCCGGTACAGATGGTCGTCCCCGAAGACGCTCCGGATCAGGTTCGCGGCGCCCTGCAGGTAGAGGTTCCCCTGTTCATGGCCGTAGGTATCGTTCATTTTCTTCAGCCAGTTGATATCAATCATGAGGATTGAGAAGTCCGCCCGCCCCTCATCCAGCTTTTTGTTCAGTTCGTTGTTGTAGTCATAGTAGGCAGTCCTGTTCTGCAGGCCGGTCAGGGTATCGATATACGCCCGGTTTTCCAGGCCCTTCATCCGCTTCACGCCGATATTCGTCATCACGACGCTCGCGATCAGGGCGAGCCCCAGCACAACCAGGAAGACACAGGCGATCTGCCGGATGATATTCCATACATAATCCGTCAGCCGGTCCATGGAGCAGTCCGCGCCGACATATGCCTTGCATACACCGGTTTCGTCATACAGGGGCGTCAGCACGCTCAGCACGTACCCGTACTGCTCATGGGATTCCACCGGAGGCACCGGTTTTCCGGCCAGCAGGTCCGGAATCAGGCTCTCGAACGCGGGGAAAAACCGCTCCACCGATCCGGGCTCGGATCCCTTGTATTCCGCCGTGTCCAGGTCAAATACCACATGGGCTCCGTCCTCCCGGAACTGGTACACATACAGGTATACAACGTCCGGATAGGCTTCCCGCAGGTTGCTCAGTTTGCGTTCCATCTCGCCGTAGCACGGATAGTCCCGCCCCTGCTCCAGGTATCCGTCAATATCGTCGACTCTGATGATGTCTTTGGCAATGAGGCCGGTCAGGCCTTTGGCGTAGTCAGCATAGTCCTGAATTTCAACATCCCGGAAGGTATGATAACTGATCAGGACGAACGCCACGGACATGATCAGGATTCCCAGGATCAGCGGTACCAGGAATTTCCACCCGGCAGCTTTATGTTTCATGGTCTCGATTCCCCTTTGAATTCAGAAGATCATTTCATTTTTTCGCTTTGCCTGCCGTGTTTTCCTGCCGTGGATTGTCTCTGTCTGTATGTGTTTTTGCTTGTCTTTCACCCGCGGAGGGCATATAGTAATCATACTGAAACGAATTGCCCGAAGGAGGCGTTTTCCATGAAACTGTTCCTGTTGATCCTTATGCTTGTCTGCCTGCTCTGCTGCGCCGCGGCTTCCCTGGCGGAAGAATCCGCCGAACTGCCTGATCTGCCGGAACAGCTCCCGGCTGAATACAAAGTCCCCCTGGAGGAAGGTGCGGGAACGGTTCAGAAAATCCAGTATCCTTCCAGAGATTACACCGGCGACGGAGCGGAAGTAACCAAGAACGCGCTGGTCTACCTGCCCGCCGGCTATTCCGAAGACAAGCAGTATGACCTGCTCGTCCTGTGCCACGGCATCGGCGGGACCGAATACGAATGGGGATTCCTGAACCCGGGCTGCGACGGAAGATCCGCCGTGGACCGCCTGATCGCCGGCGGCGAGATCAAACCCCTGATCATCGTCATGCCCAACGGCCGTTCCACAGCCAACTTCAGCGACATCAGCTTCAACAACATGGCGTCTTTCTACACTTTCGGGCAGGAGATCCGCAACGACCTGCTGCCGTATATTGATTCACATTATTCCACCTACGGCTCCCTGACGCCGGACGACCTCTCCGCCGCCCGGGATCACCGATATATGGCCGGCCTGTCCATGGGCGGTATGCAGACGATCAACATCGGCCTGTGCGAATGCCTGGACCTGTTCAGCGCCTTCGGCGCCTTTTCCGCCGCGCCGACCAGTTATTCGTCCGCCCAGATTGCCGGTAAAGTAAAGCCGTTTGAGGGTTATCCCGTCCGGTTCTTCTACAGCGTCTGCGGCCTGCAGGACTCGATCGCCTACGCGTCCGCCTCCGGAGCCGCGAAAAACCTGCCGCAGTATTCCGACCGCTTCACAGAGGAAAACTGGCTCTGGCAGGAATGCCCCGGCGACCACAATTTTGACATCTGGTACCTGGGCCTGTTCAACTTCCTGCGGATCCTCGGCAACTGAGAACAGAAGATCGGTTTTCAGCAGTAAAATATCCACCCTGTCTCTTTTTGGCCGGATACGACATGTATTGCCAAAGCTGTACATTTTGTCCGTGAAATCGCCTGTTCGTCGATTGTGTCGGCGGCGGAAAGTTGTATCATTGAATGCGGACGAAGACAGTGTGCCTTCCCCGCATTCTGGTCGTAAAGGAGTGGATACAGATGAAGATCAGAAACAATGAAGAACTGAAACTGTTTGAAGAGACGCTTGACCGCTGCGATGCTTCCGTCCTGCTCGTGACGCAGCAGGGTGAACAATATGACCTGACCGATCCCGCCCAGCGTTACCTGGGTATCGCGGAGCTGCTCAGCAAGAGCGGTTATGAAGAACCGGAGCTGTTCACCTCCTGCGCCAAAGACGAAATGGCGTTCTTTGATTACTTCAATACCATTGAAAAGAAAAGCGCGTAAGCTTCAGTTCATACACAGGCCCTCCGGCCTTTCCAGGCCGGAGGGCTTTTTCATCTCCGCGGAAATCAGTTTACTCCGCGGAAACCTTTGCCGATGATTTCCGTACTGGAGGTGATGATCATGAACGCCGCGGGATCCTGCTTGCGGATGAAGTTGCGCAAAAGCACCGCTTCATGCCGGGACACCACAGCCAGAAGCACCGTTTTCCCCTCGTGCGTATAGACCCCTTCCCCGTGCAGGCGGGTCGCGCCGCGGTGAAGCGTTTCCATAATGAACGCCTCAATCGGGTCCGGGTCGGAGGTGATGATCTGGAAGCACTTCCGGGTCATGAGGTTGTCCAGGACCAGGTCCATGAACAGCGATTTGATAATCAGCCCCAGTATGGAGAACAATCCCGTCTCCATGCCGAAGGCAAAGCAGGCGGACACCGTAATGACGATATCGCTGCACAGCAGCGCGACGCCGATGTTCAGCGCGGTATACTTCCGCAGGATCATTGCCAGGATGTCCGTTCCGCCGGAGGATGCGTCCAGGTTGAACAGGATGGCGGAGCCCACTGCCGGCAGGCCGACAGCGAACATCAGTTCAACCAGCGGCTGGGTCGTCATCGGCGCGTCCATCGGGCAGACGGCCTCCAGCAGCTGCAGGGTGCCGGACATCAGCAGGGACGCGTATACTGTCCGGATACCGAAGGATTTTCCGAGCACCGCGAACCCGACGAGCAGCAGCAGGACATTGATGATTGTCACCAGGGTGCCGGGCGTAATGGACGGAATATAGTGTCCCAGCACGATTGCGATGCCGGTCACACCGCCTGTGGAGAAATGGTTCGGGAATTTGAAAAAATAAATACCCGCCGACATGATCAGGATACCGGCTGTGATGTACAACCATTCCCGGACGGCGTTCTTCTGTCCTTTTTTCATCTTTTCCCTGCTCCTCCGCTGTGTTTTCACTGCGATCATTATACGCCCGGAAAAACGGTTTGAGAAGGAATAATTCCTTCATCCGCTCATTGTGTTTTCTCCCTGTCCCGCGTATAATGATATCAGATTCAATTACATATAAGGAGATCCGGACAGGTGGAATACGCGGAGAATATCGTTCAGTTGTCGGCGAACCTCATCGCGCTTTTGCTGTGCCTGTTTTACTATATCTCCAACAAGCGCAGGGGCTGGTTCTACGCCATCGTTTTCTTCCTGTGCAGCCTGCTGAGCAGCTACTACTGGACCACCTACCTGGTCATCATGGGAGACTCGCCCAGGAGTCTTGACTGGCTGACCTATTCCGGATGGAACGCCTCCTTCCTGGTCCTGTTCCTGCTGCTCATGCATATGAAAACCCCGGAGGAACGGTCCTTCTTCCATCCCCTGATGCTGCTCCCGCTCCCGCTGAACGTCCTGCAGCTGATCCTTTACCTGCCCTACGGCGACCTGCTGAACAACATCTACCAGGTCCTGATCGGCACGCTGATCGCCTGCTTCAGCCTGCAGGGCATCCTCTGGTACTGCAAAAACCGGGAAAAGGGCACGGCAATGCCGTACGGCTGCCTCGCCATCCTGGTCTTCATCACAACCGAGTTCGGCATGTGGACCTTCTCCTGCCTGTATGAGCCCTGGTTTAATCTGTATTATTTCTTCTCCATCCTCAACAGCATCGATTACCTGTTCCTCGCCTGGGCGATCCGCCGTTCCTACTCGGAACAGCAGCTGCCCGCCTCCACCACCTTTGACCGGAAATACCAGCGTATCCTGAAGCTGTCCTATCTCGGCATCCTGCTGCCGGGCTCCGTCGGCGGCATGATGCTCGGCGTCTGGATGCGGAACATCATGACGGAAAACGTCGATCCCGCCGCGGCCTCCAGCGTCTACGACGTGATCCCGGTGATGCTCTTTGTGATCTCCCTGATCCTGGTCATCTTCACCATCGCGATTGTCTTCATCGTCTATTTCGGCCAGAAAGCGTCCGAGAACAATGCCCTGCGCGAGGCAAGGCGCATCGCGGAGCAGTCCAATGCCGCCAAGAGCGAATTCCTGGCGAACATCAGCCACGAAATCCGCACGCCGATCAACGCGGTCATGGGCATGAACGAGATCATCCTGCGGGAGAGCATGCAGGCCCGGGACCGCCTGCCGGATGACAGTGAAAAAGTCCGCGGGGTCTTCTCCGATATCAGCGGCTATGCCGGAATCATCAACACCGCCGGCCGGAACCTGCTGGCCATCATCAGCGACATTCTCGACATCTCCCGGATCGAGGCGGGCAAGCTGGAGATCCGGGAAGGCGAATACCGCCTGAGCTCCGTGCTGAACGACGTCTGCAACCTGATCCGTTTCCGGGCCCAGTCCCGGAACCTGTCCTTCCTGGTGGACGTGGACGAACAGGTGCCGGACCGCCTGTACGGGGATGAGATCCGGATCCGCCAGATCATGCTCAACATCCTGAACAACGCCGTCAAATACACCGTCCGGGGTGAGGTTTCCCTGTCCGTTTCCGGTGAAACCAAAGACGACGGAACCTTCCGCCTGGCCTTCTCCGTCCGGGATACGGGCATCGGCATCCGGAAGGAGGACCTGGACCGGCTTTTTGAAAAGTTTGAACGGATCCGCCCGGCGGAGTTCGAAAATGTGGAAGGCACCGGCCTGGGCCTGGCCATCGTGAAGAGCCTGCTGGACATGATGGGCGGCACCATCGATGTGGACAGCACCTACGGCGAAGAATCCGTCTTCTCGGTCACCATTCCGCAAAAGGCTGTTTCCGCCGAACCGATCGGCGATTTCCGTGAGCGGTTTGAGGCCAGCGCGGAAAACGGGAAACCCTCCGGGTTGTTCTTCCATGCGCCGGACGCGCATATCCTCATCGTGGACGACACCCGCATGAATCTGACCGTGGCGGAAGGACTGATCAAAGACACGCAGATCCGGGCCGACACCGCCCTTTCCGGCGCGGAAGCGCTGCGCCTGACGCAGTCTGTCCCCTATGACCTGATCCTCATGGACCAGCGCATGCAGGAGATGGACGGCACCGAGGCCATGCACCTGATCCGGGAGCAGGAGGACGGCCGCAACCGGCAGACGCCGGTCATCTGCCTGACCGCCGACGCGATCGCCGGTGCGCGGGAGCGCTATCTTGCCGAGGGCTTCACGGACTACCTGGCCAAGCCGATCGACAGCCAGTCGCTGATCCGGATCCTGATGGCCTGCCTGCCGCCGGAGAAGGTGATTCCCGTGGAGGCACCCGCGGAGGAAGGAGCCTCCCCTGCCGCGGAAAACCTGTTCCCGACACTCCGCGCCGCGGAGATCGACGTCGCGCAGGGGTTGGCCTTCTGCCAGAACGATGAAGCGCTGTACCGCTCCGTCCTGTGGGAATACGGCAGCGCCGCCGCTGAAAAATCGGAGCGCCTGCAGCTGTATTACGCGTCGGCCGACTGGAAGAACTACGCCATTGTCGTCCACGCCCTCAAAAGCACCTCCGGTACCATTGGCGCCGCGCGTCTGTCGGAGATGGCCGCGCGCCTGGAGCACGCCGCCCGCCGGGACGACCCGGAACCAATCCAGCAGGAACACGCCCAGCTGCTTTCCCTCTACAACCGCACCGCGGACGCGATCCTCTCCACCTGTACGGAAGACGCCGTGACACCGGCGGAGAACGACGGCGTCATCGAATTCATGCCGGAATAATCCGGCATTTTCTTTTTCCGGTTGACTTAGAGTAAACTCTAAGGAGTACATTCTTTTCAGAAACAGGAAAACACATATCCGGCCTGCCGCCGCATGAAGGAGGATCTGTATGAAATACCGCACCATGGGCAAACTCGGCGTCTGCGCTTCCGCTTTCGGCCTGGGCTGCATGCGCTTTAACGGCGCCGCTTCCGGGGACAGCGTCATTGACGAGCAGAAAGCCGTCTCCCTGATCCGCCGGGCCATTGACGGCGGCGTCACCTATATCGATACCGCCTACATCTATCTGGACAAAACCTCCGAAATCGTGCTCGGCAAGGCACTGCTGGACGGTTACCGGGAGAAGGTGACCATCGCCACCAAGGTGCCGCCGGATATGGTCAACAGCCGCGCAGACATGGAAAAAATCCTCGCCGAAGAACTGAAAAAGCTGCAGACAGACCATATTGACTTTTATCTCATGCACGCCATGAACAAGCAGAAGTGGGAGCATATGAAGGCCATCGGCGCCCCGGAATTCTTTGACGACATGAAACGGGAGGGAAAGATCCGTTACAAGTGTTTCTCCTTCCACGGCCCGTATGAAGAGTTCGAATATATCCTCAACGACTGGGACTGGGATATGTGCCAGATCCAGTACAACTTTATGGACATCGGCAACCAGGCCGGCACGAAGGGCCTGGAGCTGGCCGGCAGCAGGGGGATTCCGGTCGTGATCATGGAAGGCCTGCTCGGCGGACGCCTGGCCAACGCGCCGGACAATGTGCAGGCGCTCTATGACGCCTTCCCGGTGAAACGCTCCGCGGTGGAATGGGCGTTCCGCTGGCTGTGCAACCATCCGGAGGTCTCCGTGGTGCTCTCCGGCTGCAACGAAGCGGAGCAGATTGACGAGAACCTGCGCATCTTCGATACCGTGGACACGGGCATCATGAGCGAAGAAGAACTGAAGCTCATCGACGAAGTGCGCGAAGCCTATATCAGCCGCACAAAGATCGGCTGCACCGGCTGCCGTTACTGCATGCCCTGTCCCAACGGCGTGAACATTCCCGGCATCTTCTCCGCCTGGAACAACTGGTCCCTCTACGGCACCGACCCAAAGGAAGACTGGATGTTCCGCATGATCCTGGAGAAAAACAACGGCGCGGACAACTGCGTGTCCTGCGCCGCGTGTGAGGCTGCCTGCCCCCAGCATCTGAACATTATTGAAAGCCTTGTCTCCGCCTGGAGCGACCTGACCGGAACCTGATTACCAGATTTCCTCCGGCAGGTCATCCAGGTTCAGTATCGTATTGTCAAACCGCTGATATCCGGTCCACAGGGTCCGGATTTCGTTTTTGTACGGGATCTCGCATTTAACCCACCAGATCTTGTTCCGCCTGTCGTACGCCTTGGCCAGCACCTTGATCCACTGGTTTTTTACGAAATATGTGCCGCCTTCCTCGTACTGGGTGCCGGGTCCTTTGCGGGTCGCAAGCTTATCGATCGTATATCCGTAAACCCCTGTCCTGGCAGCCGGCGCTGCGGTCGGCGCCATGGTCGGCGCCATGGTCGGCGCCATGGTCGGCGCCGCGGTCTGCCGTGTTGTCCCGCCGAGCACGGACACCGCCGTTTCATAGGTATAGTCCAGTCCGTAGCTCATTTCGTTTTTCGCGAAGTATTTGGAAATGCATTCCCCGTCTGCGTTCCAGATGTCCCGGATGCGGTAATACGCGTCATGGGAAATCTCTCTTCCGTTCAGGTAATACCAGCCGTCTCCCTCCCCGGATGCGTCCACCCGGTTGTATGCGGAATCAAGCAGGCCATACGGGCCTTGCCCGCCCGCATAAAACTGAAGAAGATACTCGTCTTCGTACCGGTAGTGCTGAATCGTCAGCAGATGCCCCGGCAGCAGGTAAATCTCAAAGCCCAGCGCCGCGTCGTAATCCAGGCGCCTGATCCCCGGCACATACAGCGCGCACTTCCCGGTGCTTCCGTTTCCGCTGTAAATATACATATCCACCCTGTTTCCGTCGGCTTCCAGGAAAAACAGTTCCGGGATCCCGTCGTCATTCAGGTCCTTCAGGCTCACCGGAAAACAGGGGAGCAGCCGGGAATCCTCCCCGTCCCATTCAAACGGAACCGCCTGATACGCGTGGATTTCCCGGGAGTGTTCCTCCAGAACCCGGAGATAAACGCTCTGCCAGTCCCCGTGGTATACGGTCCGGTCCGGAATCTCCCCGTTCGAGTCGAGATACGTTTCCGCGCCGCTGCCGGCCGCGGCCAGCAGCAGGCACAGGGCTGCCAGTATCGCAAGCGCCGTCCGGATCTTCTTCATGAATCACGCCTCCCTGCGGTTATGTCCCGAATGTTTTTTCCCTTCTTCCATATAACGTATCATAACCGACAAAAGCTTCCGGCGCAAGTGCTTACAGGTCCGTATCCCGGCAGCCGGATCAGTTATTTCCTGGGCTCATACCGGAAGGTAATCTCAATGGTGCGGATCTTCTGCATGGCTTCCAGGCCGCGGTCCAGGATTGTTGCCGAGATCCCGGTCAGGTCGCCGACCAGCACCCGTGCCCCGCTGCGGGCGGTTTTTATATCCACCCATTCGTTATACAGGTTGCTCCTTGTGCACTTTCCGTCGTCCGAGCAGGTGTAATTCCGGCCCTTCAGCCTCACGGGTTCCCCGTTGATGATCACTTCCGTGAAGAAAATACAGTAGCCCGGATATTTCTGTTCCCCGTTGGAGATCCCGATCGCGCTGAAAGCCGTGTTGGACGCGTATCCCGTTTCGGTGCCGGTAAAGTCCAGCGCCACGGTATAGGTCCCGGCGCCGGTGATCTCCGCGTCGGTCGGCACGATCCCGGGCGTCATGGAATCCGGTGTATAGACATCGCCCACGCTGTAGCTCATCGTCCAGTCCCCGCCGCTGAACATGATCCAGGCAACGCAGCTGTCCGCGTCCGCGTTCAGCGCGTTTTCCACCAGGGATTCCGGCGCCGCGGCGGTCATCGCGTCCAGGGCAGCCTTCCCGGCTGCCGCGATCTCCGCGTAATCACGGCCCGATTCGGAAGCCGCGTTCCGTCCCGCATAGACTGCCGCCATCTCTTCTTCAACGATTATCAGCTGTTTCCGGACAAAGAATCCGCTGCAGTCCCACAGGCAGTTTCCCAGGTCCAGCGCGTCGCAGCAGTTCAGGAAGGCTTCGTGATAGGCCGGCGCATTCTTTTTCATCACGCCGTCGCTGCCGGGCAGCGCGCCGTATTCGCCGATTACCACGCCGTATCCGGCGGCGGTAAACCGTTTCAGCCGGCCCAGGTCGGCATACATCGCCTCATAATCAGCCTGCTTTCCCCACAGGGTCGCACTCTTCGCAGTACTTGCCCCGCAGTAGCTCCAGGGACTGTAATAGTGCACGGAGACCAGGAGCCTGCCTGCCGCGGGATCCTTCGGCATTTCGAAGCGCATATCGCAGGTTTTGCTGATATCCGTTCTGTATCCCGCAATCAGCAGGAACCGGTCCGCGTTGTTCCCGCCGGACGCCCGCACGGTGTCCACAAACACCTGGTTGATCCGGTTGGCCAGGGCATAGCGCTCACTCTCCGGCATCGTGTGCGCAAGCGAATCGTCGCAATAAAGCGGGCTGTTTTCGTCAAACCCGGTGCCGAGCTCCTCGTTGGCGCTCTCAAAAACCAGCTGCCAGCCATACTTGCCGAACCGTTCCGCCAGCTGCTTCCACATGCCGGTATAGGCTTCCATGGCCAGGTTCCGGGTCGCCTCGGTGTCCGATCCGAACATGCCCCACCATCCGCCGTCCCAGTGGTCGTTGATGATCACGATCATGCCGGCGTCCAATGCGTAATTCACGATCTCTTCCACCCGTTCCATGTACGCTTCGGAGATCGTAAAATCCCCCTTGTCCAGGTGCGTCGCGTTGGTCATCCAGGCGACCGGGATCCGGATTGTGTCAAAACCGCAGTCCTTCATAGCCCGCAGCATCTCCGGTGTAGTCACCGGCTGGCCCCAGAAGGTTTCATAAAACTTCGGATTGTCCGTCGTATTGCCGCCCAGTTTGCCGTTATTGCAGGCTTCCATGGTA
The DNA here is from genome assembly GCA_017512985.1 of Clostridia bacterium. Classification (GTDB taxonomy): domain Bacteria; phylum Bacillota; class Clostridia; order Christensenellales; family Aristaeellaceae; genus Aristaeella. The sequence continues at coordinate 113,522 of JAFWEJ010000006.1, read as the reverse complement.
TTGCCCAGGTTGATGCCGTTCCCCATACGCCGGCTCATCTCCAGGGCGTCCGCCGGCGCTTCCTCGGCCGACGCGGCACCGCACAGCGCCGCGGCCAGCAGCACCAGCATGATCATGATGATTCTTTTCATTGCTTCTCCTTCTGAAAAACGGCGTGCTCCGGCAAACCCGGGACACGCCGTTTCCTGATATTCAGTGATTCGCTTATTCACCCTTCAGCTGCTGCGTCAGCTCCCACATCTGGGCAGCCTCCCCTTTGCACCATTCCACGCACTCCGCGTAACCGTACTGGTCACAGAGTTTTTTCATCTCTCTGACGTGGAAATCAAATTCCGCGTCCGCCTTGGCGTAAATCGCCCGCCAGGAATAATCCCGGATTGTTTTGGCGCAGTTCTTCCACTTCAGTGCCAGTTCAGAGGACTGGGGCGTCGCGGAATACGGGATGTCCGGCATCACGACATATTTCTGGTCGCCGTATTCATCCACACGGTTCTCCATATAGTCGTCCGCCAGCACTGCGTTGTTTTTCTCCCGCCAGTCCTCCTGGATCGGGTATGTTACCGCTGTTGCCACGGATGCCCATGTATCCTTGTTGAAGGTCTCGAGTCCGTTGCCGTCCGGGTTGATCATGTCCTTGCACAGGGTAGTGTTGTTGATCTGGATGCTGCCGTCGTTATAGGTACCGCTGAGGGTATAGGTCTTCCCGGTATAGGGGGACGTCCACTCGATGCCCGCCATATTGAAGGTGCTGTCCGCGGAGGTCTGCTTCCCCAGCTCCGTGAAATACATCCCCTTGTTCTCGTCATAGTCCCAGGTCAGGCCCTTCGGTCCGTACCAGGCGGTCATGGAGCCTTCCGGGGAGGCCAGCCAGTCCAGGATCTCCAGGCACTTTTCCGGATACTTGGTGTAATTGCCGATGGACCAGACCCGGATACCGCCGGTGGAACCCAGGCCGTATACTATGGGCGTCGCGTCCCCCGGTACCAGGGTATACATATATTTACCCTCGGACAGGTGCTTGTCGGTATTGAAGGCCATGGATCCCGCATAGTTGAAAATGGACCAGAATGTGCCGGCGTTTTTAAGCTTTTCACTCATCTTGTCGTAGGTGTTGCTGGAGGAGTTGGGATCCAGCAGGCCTGCGCGGTAGAGCTTGTTGAAGAACCGCAGGCATTCCATATAGACGCCGTCGTCGTCCAGGCAGGACAGGAACTCGCCGTTCTCCGGGTTGTAATGTCCGAAACCCAGCTCGTCATAGCCGTAGAAAGCCGTTCCCAGTGCCTTCACATACATGACCATGTTCACGTCCCAGTCCGGCCAGGAACTCAGGGCGTAAGTCTCATTGCCGACCTCGTCCTTCGGACAGATCTCCTTCATCTGTACAAACAGGTCCAGCAGGTCGTCCAGGGAATTCACTTCCGGATAACCCAGTTCCTTATACAGGTCCCAGCGCACGTCCCAGGTATAGAAGAAAGACTGGTGGCTATCCGCGCTGAAAGCGACATTGAAACCGAAGCCGTGGATCTTGTCATCGCCGCTGATCTTCCGGTTGCTCTCCAGTGCGTCGGTATAATGCTCCATGATATATGGCGCATAGGTCTTCCCCAGGTCAAACTGTTCCCAGTCCAGCAGCATGCCCTTGGCAACCGCGTTTTTGTAGTCGTCGCCGTTGGCTCCCCAGACGACGATATCGCCCAGATTGCCTGCCTCCATCCGGGTGGCGTAGGTGCCGTCCTGTTCCGGGATGATGTTGATCTCCACACCGAACTTGTCCTTCAGCAGCGTAGCGCCCCAGCCTTGCTGGATACCGGAGAAGTTGGCAAGCTGGCTGTAAACGTCCAGCCGGATGATGCCTTCTTCCGGTTCCGCCGCCGCTTCTTCCGCCAGGCCCGGCATCGCTGCCAGCAGCATAACCAGGCACATCATCATCGCGATCAGTTTCTTCATGTTTTCTTCCTCCCAATTATGAATTATGAATTGATTATCCTTTAACTGCTCCTAACATGATCCCTTTGACGAAGTACCGCTGCATGAAAGGATATACCAGCAGGATCGGGATAATTGTGATCATGGCGATTGTGTACTTCGTCGTGACCCCGTTGTTCAGCAGGTTCTGGGCCATCTGCTCGGAAATCTGCTCGGTATTGATGCTGGTGGTCTGGTTCAGGTAGATATACAGCCGGTGCTGCAGGGTATAAAGCTTTGGGGTGGAGCTCATCAGCAGCAGCGAATCCTGGAAGGAATTCCAGTTTCCCACGGCGCCAAAGATCGAGATGGTCGCCAGGATCGGGATCGACAGCGGCAGGATGATCTTCAGGAAGACCTTGAAGGTGGACGCGCCGTCAATGATCGCGCTTTCCTCCAGCGATCCGGGAATGGACTCGATATAGGTCTTGACCAGGATGATGTTGTAAGGCGCCACCATGCCCGGGATAATATAGGCCAGGAAATTCCCGGTCAGTCCCAGCATCAGCATATTGGTGTACCAGGGAATCAGGCCGGCGTTGAAATACATGGTCACGACCAATGCCCGGTACCAGAAGCTCCGGTGCCACATCTTGCGCTTGGTGACCAGGTAACCCGCCCAGGCGGATGTCAGCACCATCAGCGCCGTGCCCAGGACCGTGCGGCTGACCGTCACGATCAGCGCGTCCTTCAGTTCCTCCTGCCCCAGGATCCGTTCATAGTTTTTGAAATGGATACCCTGCGGCAGGAAGTTGATCTGGCCGCCGGCGACCAGGTTGTTGTCTGAAATCGTGTTGATAAACAGGTAATAGAACGGGAACACGCAGATGAATGTGAACAGGACAAAGAAGATCACGACGCAGGTGTCAAACAGCGGCTGTTGGGAAAACAGGGCGAAACTGACGGCCAAAGCGGCCAGTGCAACGAACGCAGTGATCAGTGCCGTATTCGGCCAGGTCTTCACGTTCTCGCTGACAGCGGTCGGTTCATCCACCTCCGCCTGCCAGGGTTCGAAGCTGCCGCCGAAAAGTTCGGCCGCAATCTGTTCACCCTCGGCGGTGGCCAGCTTCCGGGCTTCTTCCTCATCCTTCCACACCGCCGTCAGCGTCATGACGAACGGATCCGCGGTTGTGGCCATGCCCACAGACTTGCGCACCTCGCTGCCGGACGCCCGGACGCCTGCCCGCTCCGCAATCTTCGCGCAGAACACGTCGTCCGCCAGCAGGTTCCGGACCGGCGTCACCAGGTCCAGCGTCCTGCCCAGGAATTTCTCCGGCAGGAGTGCGGCGGCTGTCTCCGTGACCCGGAAGGTGACCGTGCGGACGTTCCCGTCCCGCGCCTCGTCCGTGATCTCCGCCTGGTCTGGCTGCGCGGGCGCGCCGAACACCAGCGTTCCGAACTGGTTCGCGGCCGCCGCGCTGATCAGGGCAGCCTTGTCCGTGTCGCTGTTTTTGACGGTGATCAGCACGGTGCGGCGGCTTTCATCCGTCTCATCCGCCGAGACGCTGATCATGTTTTTCAGGTCCTTGGGCTTGATCAGTTCACCCGTAGCCTGCTGGATCTCGTCGGTGATGTTCCGGTAGAACAGCCCCTTGTTCTTGCTGCCGACCGCCGCCAGCTCGTCCCGAAGTCCGGCCGGAATATCCAGCGCCTCCACCGTCAGGGAAGGATCCCCGGAGGCGGTCAACGAATCCGTATCCGCAATCCGCAGCTGGGTCCGGACGGTACTGGAATAAACAGGCGCCGCGATCTTTTCACAGTAAACCAAGGCAAGCAGGGCGCACAGCGCGGTGCAGCCCGCGATCAGCAGCAGCTTCTGCCACAGCTTCAGGCGGATGCGCTTGGACAGGAATCCTTTTCTCTCTTCCACAGGCGCACCCCCTTATATGATGCTCTCGCCGCGCACGGCCTTGGAGATGCCGTTCGCGCCAAAGAGCAGGATCACCGCGATGACCGACTTGAGAATACCGATCACCGTGGACACCGAAAGCTGGCTGTTTCCGATGCCCAGGTTATAGACATACAGGTCAAGCACCTGGATAAAATCCCCGTTGTACGGATTGGAGAAAACCAGGTATTGTTCCATTCCGTTGCTCAGGATACCGGCTACGCTCATAAGCAGCATGACCATATAGGTTGGCATCAGGCCCGGCACGGTAATGTGCCAGATGCAGCGGAAGCGGTTTGCCCCGTCCACCCGGGCCGCCTCATAGAGCTGCTGGTCGATGCCCGCAATGCCGGCCACATAGATGATGGCGCTCCAGCCCAGGCCCTTCCAGGTACCCCACAGCAGCATCTTGATCCAGGTCGCGTCCGCGCTGGCCAGGTAGTCCACTCGGGTAAACCCGACCCCGCTGATCAGGCTGGTCAGGTTATTGACCAAGCCGTCCGCGGCAAAGATAGAAAGCGCGACGGCATAGACCAGCACCCAGCTCAGGAAGTTGGGAATGGTGGTCAGCGTCTGAACCGTGCGCTGGAATTTCGAGGACCTGATCTCTGCCAGCAGGATCGCGAACGCGATGGGCAGCCAGCTTGTGGCAATGCCCAGGCCGCTCATGATCAGGGTGTTGCGCAGCACCTGCAGGATTTTCGCGGAGAAGCCCGGATCGTTGATCAGCATGGAGAAGTTGCTGAACCCGACAAAGATTTCCTTTGTCAGTTCGTCCCCGGCCTTCGCGTCATAAAACGCGTACCGCCATCCGTAAATAGGCAGGTAGGCAAACACAAAGGACAGGATCAGTACCGGCAGGAACATGATGAAGAGCTTGTATTTCTCTTCCATCTCGGGCCGCGCTTCCGGGCATTTCTTCTTCCAGGCAAACACGGCGGCAGCCAGTCCGCCCGCCAGCAGCAGCACACCGCCGGCAGCCCAGGCCGTGTTCGCGAATTCCGGCCACTGCAGGGACAGGTTCCGCAGGTGTTCCTCAATATGGGAAGCAGGCAGGTCCATACTGTTCACAAAATCAGCAATCTGCCGGTACGCCGCGCGGTTCACTCCCAGACCGCCCAGGATCAGGGCGCCGCCCGCCAGCGGAAAGAACACCGCGATGCGGCGCATCTTCCGGTTGCCGAGGCTGACACAGGCGCCGGCGCCGGCCAGCACCGCACCGGCCAGGATCATGGCGCAGCCCGCCATGGACTGAGCCATGTCGGAAGCGCGCAGGGCAAACCGGTTGCCGCTGGTCATATAGGCGCTGAGCTTGGTCGTCACCGTGGAAAAAGAGGTGGCGGACGTCAGCAGGGTCAGGTTGCCGCTGATCTGCGTGGAGATCCTTCCCGGATTGAACGGCGGGAAGAAAATCATCAGCAACACCAGGATCGCGGTGGTGCGCAGGCACCAGAGGGACACGCGTTCCGGCCCGGTCTGGTCGGCCGGAGCCAGGCGTTTCCGGGTGCTTTTTTCAGTCATAGGTCTGCCTCATTTCAGTCAGATAAAGGGGCGGCGCCGGTCCGGGATCGGCGCCGCCGAAGGAGGAAAATTACTGCCATTCAGTCACTTCGAAGTTGACGGTAATGGTGCTGTCAGCTCCGGGAACGGTATAACCGAAAGGCGCCTCGCCGCGGTTGTACTCATCGATCAGGATGATCCGCGCGTAGTCTCCGGAGGTATCCACATCCGTATAGGTCTGGGTTGCGGCATTGCCGATCTTGACCCGCACGTTGTCGATCTTCGTGTAACCCTGGGTAATCGCGGCCGAGGGAATCTCCGTGGAAACGAACAGCATCCGGAAGGTCTCGTCCGAGCCGAAACCCATTTCGCCGGTGGTCAGGGACACGGTGTATTCACCCTTGTCCGTCACCTTCGTGTCCGCAAAGGTGCCGCCATAGTTGACCTTATTGTTGTCTGCATCCCAGCCGGTCAGCTGTCCGAAGCATTCGGGGTTGTCCTGGGAATCACGGCCGTACTTCGCCTCGTCCCAGGTGTTCCGGAAGATGTAGCTCGTGCTCTGCACACCGATGTAGGCATTGAAGCCGTTGGCCTTCAGCTCGTCCCACTTTTCACGGGTCAGCGCGTTCTCGTCGGCGGCGGCAGCGGCAACTTCCCTGCCCTTGATCAGTGTGAAGTCCACGGTCATCTTTTTGACGCCGGTGAACAGGGCCTTGTCAACCACCACAGGGGAAGCGTTGTCCAGGTTGCCGGATTCGGTCCGGGCGTCCTTCGGGAGGTCAGTGACCCATTCGTTGTAGATGTTGGAGCGGGTTTCCTTCTCATCGTCGGAGGAGGTGTAGGGAATACCCTTGAGGATGTTCTCTTCGCTGTCGTTCAGCCTGATGCTGTCAATCCGGATGATCCAGCCGGGCAGCACCTGCTCGCCGTTCTTGATGCCCAGGGCGGTGAAGGCCAGGCCTTCCGCGGGTTCGGCAAACTCAAGGGAGGTGGTGTAGCTGCCTTCGCCCAGCAGGGTCGCGGGCGCGACCTTCACGGCGTCCGTGCTGGTGTAGCCCCAGTTGGAGACGGACCAGTCGGCGTTGGCGTACATGATGTAGGCGGAGATCGGGCTGTAATTGAAGTCGATCTCGAACTTGCTTACGGATTCGAACGCGGCCTTGTCCACAACGATCGGGGAAGCGTTCGCGAGGTCGCCGTCCAGGCTTCGGGCGTCGCCGGGCACTTCGCTCACCCATTCGTTGTACAGGTTTACGCGGGTGGTGATGCCTTCGTCAGAAGAGGTGTAGCCTTTCTTGTCGGCCAGGAAATCGATCTTCTCGCCGTTGACGCGGATTTCCCTGATGGTCAGGTACCAGCCGGGGAAGGAAATTTCGCCGTTCACAACGCCCAGGGCGGTGAAGGCCAGGCCGGCGGCCGGCGTCGCGAATTCAATGCTGGTGGTGTAGTCCCCGGCGCCCCGGATTTCGGGAGCCGTTACTTTCACATTGCCGTCCTCGCTGTCCGTGATGCCCCAGTTGGAGGCGGTCCAGTCAGCGTTGGCATACATGATGTAGGCGTAATCGGTGGGACCGTCAAACACGGTGAAATCCACTTCGTAGGTCTTCACCGCGTCAAAGGCGGCCTTGTCCACGAACACAGGCGCGGCATGGGCCTTGTCGCCGTTCCATACGCGGGCGTCGGCGGGCAGTTCGGAAACCCATTCGTTGTAGATGTTGACGCGGGTCTCTTTTCCGTCGTCGGAAGAGGTGTAGCCGATTTTGTCTTCCAGCCAGCTGATCTTTTCGCCGTTGATGCGGATCTCGTTCACACGCAGGTAGTATCCGGGGAAGTCGATCTCGCCGTTCTTCACGCCCAGCGCGGTGAAGGCCAGGCCGGAAACCGGCTGCGCGAACTCAAGGCCGACGGTGTAGTCCCCGGGGCCGGAAACCGCGGCGGGGGTCACTTTCACGGTGTCGTCGTCGCTGTCGGCGGTGCCCCAGTTGGAAACGGACCAGTCCGCGCTGGCGAACATGATGTAGGCGTTGCTCTTCGCGGCGGTCAGCGCGCGCTCGGTTTTTGTCAGCTTCTGCTCCAGTTCAGCCACCTTGGCTTCCAGGTCTGCCTTGGCCGTGTCGAACTCACCGGCTTTGGCGGTCAGCTCGGATACTTTGGTCTCCAGCTCGGATGCCTTGGCCTCCAGGTCCGCTTTCGCTGCTTCCAGGTCGGCGGACAGTTTGGCTTTTTCATCCTCGAGCGTCTTGACGCTGTCGTTTGCCGCGTTCAGCGCGGCGGTCGTCTCATCCAGTTTGGATTTGTTGCTCCCGTTCTGCGCGCCGAAAACGCACGCAACAACGATCGCGATGACTGCCACGACAGCCAGGATGGGGGTAAGTGCCTTCTTCATGGGTTCTCCTCCTTAAATAATTGATTCTGTTTATCTCTTCCGCCTTTCAGCGGGAAGGTACGCAGACTGTTTCCCCTTCAATCATCTTTCCGGCCACCGCGATCTGCCTGGCGGGCAGGGAGTCCGGCGACTCAATCGTGTCCGTCAGCAGGGTAAGCGCTTCGGCCGCGATCCCGGCGGTATCCTGCCGGTACGTCGTCAGCCGCGGGGGAATCATCTGCCCCATCCGGATTCCGTCGTATCCGATCAGGCTCACCTGCTCCGGAACACCAATTCCTGCTTCCTTCAGCTGCCAGAGGGCGCCCAGGCAGCTGTAGTCGTCCGGGCAGAGGATGCACGTCGCACTGACAGGGCCGGCCATCAGCTCCCGGATCAGGCGGACGCAGTCTTCCGGTTCATGGAAGCGGCCCTCCTTCACGGAGCCCTCCGGCACGCGGATGCCCATCTCCGCGCAGGTTTTGTAGAACCCGGCAAGGCGCTCGTTTGTGACAGCTCCCTGTTCGCCGGTGATATAGGCAATCCGCCTGTGCCCGTGCTCCACGGCACAGCGGACAATCTGCTTCATGCTTTCCCGGTTGTCGCTGCTGACGCAGTTGCATCCTTCATACAGGTGGTCGATCACGACCGACGGGATGGAACTGGTTGCCAGGCGGATCACCTCGGCGGAATCGAAATCCGCCTGGATCACGATTACACCGTCAAGGTTACGCCTGCGGATATGCTCCAGGTAATTGATCCCGTTTCCACCCTCTTCCCCGATCAGGGAAAGGTCATATCCCCGCCGGCTTGCCTCGCGCCGGAGCGCGTCAAGGAGCGAGCTGAAGTATTCATGATCCATCTGGTCTTCATACAGAACGCCGATATTGTTTGAGCGGTTCGTTTTCAGCGTCAGCGCCGCTGCGTTCGGGACATATCCCATTTCAGCTGCCTTCTGTCGGATCATGGAGGTTACCTTGTTGTTCTCCTGGGTCAGTCCGTTCAGCGCGCGGCTAACCGTTGCGGTTGAAACACCGCAAACATCTGCAATATCTTTCAGCCGGACTGTCCTCATGGTGGTTTTTCCCCTCTTGTTGCGCAATATTGTAATCGTTTGCAATGGCATAATATCGCATGATTCAACCAATGTCAACATCTTTTTTGTTAAGTTTTTATTCTGATTGGTTTGTTTTTATCCGTTTTTTACATTTTTGCATCCGAATCTTCCTGCCATATATTGGTATCAATGCAAACCTTTTCATTTGTTACGTACATCTATGAAAAATTGCGGCGTTTTTGCAAACGCCGCAATCATTTCCGGAATCAGGTTACAGGCTCAGGTCCAGCGCCTCAAACTTCTTTGCGCTCATCTGGACGCTCTTTGCCGTTCCGCCCAGGAACAGCGCCAGCCCGGCAAGCGTGAACAGCAGCTTGTCGCTCATGTTGGCGGGATCCGGCTGGTCCAGAGCGTCCCGCAGGAACGGAACCGTATAGGTTCCGGCGATTTCCAGCAGGATCCACAGGAACACGGCGGCAGCCGCGAATACGAATGCCTTTCCGGGCTTGTTGATATCGCTGTAGTAAACCGGGAAAAAGATCATATTGAAGATTGCGAAGATAATCAGCGCCTCGCCGATCAGGGCCACGCCGGCGTCCAGGCCGGCAGGGTTCCGCGGCCCGCCGATCAGCTGCTTGATCAGGATGAACAGGGCGATCAGCAGAAGGTCAATCACTTCCAGTACGGTGCAGAAAAGGATCCTGCCCTTCACCGCGTCCCGGCGGGAAACCGGAAGCGTCAGCGTATAGGCGGCGTCGTGGTTCTCCCGCGCCTCCAGGCAGATAAAGAAGATCGCAAGGCCCATATAGAAACAGGTCACGCCGTAGGGATAACCCGGCACCAGGATCAGCGCCGCGCACAGGAGCATGATGTATCCCATGGGGTGCATGCACAGTTTCCATTCCTTCATCAGCATTTTCATTCTTTCTCCGCCTCCTTTTCCAGGTGGATCATGATCTCCTCCAGGCTGGCTTCCCGGGTCTCAAACCCTTCGGCGTCCTCCGCCCGCACCAGCACGGTATATCCGCCCCGTGTCCTGCATGTCCCGCGCGCCGCCTGCGCAAGCGCCGGCGGAATTTCTCCCGCGCATTCGGCAATCTGCCAGGCGTCCCGGAAACTGTCCAGCGTGTCGTCCGCTTTCAGGCAGCCCTGCTGCAGGAACAAAATCCGGTCCGCGCATTTCTCCAGGTCGGAGGTAATGTGAGTGGAGAAGAACACCGTCTTTCCTTCGTCCTTCAGGTTCAGGAAAACCTCCACCAGTTCCTCCCGGCTCACGGGATCCAGTCCGCTCGTCGGCTCATCCAGGATCAGCAGTTCCGCGCCGTGGCTCAGCGCCAGCGCCAGCGCGTATTTAATCTTCATGCCGTTGGAAAGCTCCGCCGGCGTCTTGTTTTCGTCCAGGCCGAACGCGTCCATATACTTCCGGTAGGCCGCGTCGTCCCATCCCGGATAGAAGGTTTTTGTCACCGCGGTGATCGCCTTAAGCTTCTTCCGGGTATAGTAGGTCATGCCGGCGGACACAAATCCGATCTTTTCCTTGATCTCCGCCTCATGCTCCGCGAAAGGCAGGCCGAAGAAGGCAATCTCCCCGCCGTCCGGATGCACAAAGGACAGCATGGAGTTGATCGTCGTCGTCTTGCCTGCGCCGTTCCGGCCGATAAAGCCGGTAATGCTTCCCGGCACCAGGCTGAAGGATATATCCTGCAGCCGGAAAGCCGGATAATTCTTGCTCAGTCCCCGGACCTCCAGGGGGCTTTTCATCTCAGAAACCATTGTTTATTCCCTCCGCTACACTCATAAAGAATTGGGCGTTCACCAGCGCGATCCCGCTGTTCTCGTCCCCGAGCACCATCAGCTGGTCCCCGGGTTTGATGTTGAACACGCGCCGCGCGCGCACCGGGATCACGATCTGTCCCTTGTCGCCCACAGTGACCAGGCCGAACATGTGCTTGCCCCGCATGCCGGGGCGGCTGTCCAGCTCGCCCTCCGGCGCGTTGACCAGGTCGTCCAGCGTGACCGCCAGCGCTTCCGCCAGCCTTCCGGACATTTCCAGGTCCGGCGTACTCTCTTCGTTCTCCCATTTCGCGATGGTCTGGCGGGCAACGCCGACCGACTCTGCCAGCGCTTCCTGGGTCAGGCTCTTCTGTTTCCGAAGTTTCTGAAGGTTCTTCCCGATCATACATTTCCCACCTTTCGGAATTATCATATTTCTCAAACCGTTGCGTGTCAATCAACGCAGGCTGACAAATCAAAACCTGAATGTTAATAACCGGTGACATTTTAAACAAACCACCCAAAAAACATCCCGATGCTTGAAAACAAAAGGGGTTTATGATAATTTTATGTGTAATCTTTTTCAGTAGAAAGGATGTCCGTCATGAAGCCTTATGTGGAGATGACCGCTGAAGAACTCGCCCTGGAACTGGATGAGCTGAAAAAGGAATACAAAAAGGTTCAGGCCATGGATATGCAGCTGAACATGAGCCGGGGCATCCCCTGCATTGACCAGCTGGATCTTTCCATGCATATGATGGACGTGCTGGATTCTTCTTCCGATCTTACCTGCGAAGACGGTACAGACTGCCGGAACTACGGCCAGCTGACCGGTATCGAGGAAGCGCGCGAGCTGCTGGGCGACATGATGGAGAACAACCCCAAGGATATTATCATCTACGGGAACTCCTCCCTGAACGTCATGTTCGATACCATCTCCCGCGTCTGGACCCACGGCGTCATGGGCAACACCCCCTGGTGCCAGCAGCCGGAGGTCAAGTTCCTCTGCCCCGTGCCCGGTTACGACCGCCATTTCGCGATCACCCAGTATTTCGGCATCAAGATGATCCCCGTTCCCATGACTCCCACCGGCCCCGATATGGATATCGTGGAAAAGCTGGTCAGCGAAGACGCGACGATCAAGGGTATCTGGTGCGTGCCGAAGTACTCCAACCCCCAGGGTATTTCCTACTCGGACGAGACGGTCCGCCGCTTCGCCCGGCTGAAGCCTGCCGCGCCGGACTTCCGGATCTTCTGGGACAACGCCTACGGCATGCATCACCTCTATGACGACCATCAGGACTACCTGATCGAGATCCTGGCGGAGTGCAAGCGCGCCGGCAATCCGGACCTGGTTTACAAGTTTGCCTCCACCTCCAAGATTACCTTCCCCGGCAGCGGCATCGCCGCCGTGGCCACCAGCCCGAACAACATGGTCGACTTCGTGAACACCCTGAAGTTCCAGACCATCGGCCACGACAAGGTGAACCAGCTGCGCCACGTGCGTTTCTTCGGTGATATCCACGGCATGGTGGAGCATATGCGCAAACATGCCGCCATCATCCGCCCGAAGTTCGAGATGGTGGAGGATACTCTGGAAAAGCACCTCGCCGGCCTGGAGATCGGCACCTGGACCAAGCCCCGCGGCGGATACTTTATCCTGTTCGATTCCCTGCCCGGCTGCGCGAAGGAGATCGTCGCCCTGATGAAGAAAGCGGGCGTCATCATGACTCCCGCCGGCGCCACCTGGCCCTACGGAAAGGACCCCAACGACTCCAACATCCGCATCGCGCCGACCTACCCGACGCTCAATGAGCTGCAGACCGCCATGGAAACCTTCACCCTGTGCGTTCGCATCGCCAGCGCGAAGAAACTCCTCGCCGAAAAAGGCGCGAAGAAATGACCCCAGTATAGTTCAGGAGCCATCCGTCATCACGGATGGCTCCTTCTGTATGCTTCTGCCAATTTCCCGATCCGGCCCGGCAGCGCGCCGACCAGCACTACCAGGATGATCATGATCATGGCATAGGCGTAGATCTCCGCGTACTCGTTGAAATAGCTGCTGGAGTAGACCGCCTTGCCCAGCGTATCCCGCGCCTGGACCAGGTATTCCGTGGTCACCGTGAGCTTGATGCCCATGCCGACCGCGTTCACATAGGCCTGTTTCAGGTACCCCGCCATCAGCGGCAGGTAAACCCGGAACAGCACTCGGGGCGTGAACCCGCTGTTCATCCGGTATACGTCCACCAGTTCCGGTTCGATCCGCAGGAAACCTTCGCAGGTCGCCTCGCTGATCAGGGGAACCAGCATCAGGGACGTGGCAATCAGCGGCACTTTCTCATACTTTGTCAGCACCATGATGATCACCGTCATCACGATCATCGGGATCGAACGAAGGAGGATCATCAAAGGCCGGAGCAGCGTCCGGAAGAACGGGCTCCGTCCCTGTGCCAGGCCCAGCGCGATGCCGGTCACGGAAGAGACCGCCAGCGCCTCCGCCAGGTGAAGCAGCGTCGTGCCGATCTGCCTCCAGGCTTTTTCCGTGCCCAAAAGACGGACAAACGCCGCCAGGATCTCCCCCACGCCGGGAAAGACCAGGCGGTCGCTCTTCAGCCAGCCGGCTGCCTGGATCATCACCCCGACAAGGAGAATCCCCAGGCAGAAGGCCAGCGTATTGTTCCTTTTGTTATTCCGCTCCATAGTAGAAATCGTCCGCGGGTACTTCGCCGCCGAACTGCGCCGGATCGATCTGCACGGTCTTCTCTACCAGCGCCTTCGCGTCCTGCGCCGTCACAAAGCGGATCGCGCATCCCGGGATCGCCGCAGCGGCCACCTTGGCGTTGGGCAGGATTTCCAGGGCCACAGCCGCTTCCGCCACGTTCGCCACGTCTGTTGTGCACTTGCCGCAGGCTTCCTCAGCGGCCTTCAGGAAAGCTGCCACCGCTTCCGGCTGCGCTTCCAGCGTGCCGGCCTTCACAAACAGGCCGGCCTGGGCGTATCCTTCCTCGCCGAACAGGCCGTTCACCGCAATGGCGCCGATCTGGTCGTTCTTCATCTTTGCCGCGGTCAGGGCAGGTTCCGCCGTCACCACGATGGCTTCCGCATCAGTCAGCAGCAACGCCTGGGTTTCCGCCGCGCCGGCCAGGTATTCCACGCTCGCAGGTTCGATGCCGTTTGCTTTAAGGGCATACAGCACCACGGAGGCGTTGATCGTGTTCTCGCCGAACAGCGTAATTTTTGCGCCGTTCAGGTCTTCTGCTGTCAGGTCCGCCTTCTGGGCAGCAATGAACAGGTTGCCCCAGCTCACCACAGCCGCCAGCTTATAGGTGGACTTCCCGGCCTTGTACAGCTTCGCGCCGGCATTCACCGGAGCAATGATAAAGTCGGCTTCCTGTCCCGCAAACGCCGCAGCGATCGTGTCGGCGGCAATATAGGTATAGTTGTCCTTGTTTTCCACAGCCATCGTGGCCAGTGCCAGCGCCGGCGCTCCGCCCGGGGAAGTCACGGTCAGGCCGGAAATATCCGCGTCCTCCGCGTTCGCAAAAGCGCACAGTCCCATCACAAGCACCAGCGCCGTCATCAGCGCAATGATCTTTTTCATAACCAAATCATCCTTTCCTTGCCGTTTCGGCGACGCCATCATAGCAGAAAGCATAACAAAAATCCGTTGCGATTGCAACGGATTCTGTACCTCTCTGTTTATCTCAATATCCTGATCTCGTTTTTCCGGTAATCGATCAAGCCCTCATTCCTCATCCTAGCCAGTTCCCTGGACAGGGCGCTGCGGTTGGCGCCGATATACGCCGCGGTATCCTCCCGGTTCATCGGCAGGCGGATCACGTCGTTTCCCTGGGCAGCCGCCAGCTCCGTGAAATACGCGGTCAGTTTCCCGCGCAGGCTGAGCCGGCTGAGCACCTGGATCCGGTTATTCATCGTCAGGGCTTTCCCGGCCAGCGTGGCGGTGAACCGGTGCTGGATCTCCCGGTAGAACGCGTCGGATCCGGCAAAAAGTTCTTCCGTGGAAAGCCACAGCAGTTCCGAGTCCTCGGATGCAAAGATATAGACCGGGGATTCCTTTGTCCGCAGGAAGCACAGCGACTCTCCGAAGGAATTGCCGGGCGCCACCTCGGCCATGATCATCCGGTTGCCCTCGATGTCGTCCACACACACCTGCACGGCGCCGCTCAGCACGATGCCGAACCGCCGGATGGGTTCCCCGATGGCCTGGAGCATCTCTCCCTTTTCACCGGTTGCTTTCTCCGCCTTCATCACCTGCAGCTGCCGTTCAAACCGGTCTTGCTCCAGCCCTTTGAAAAGCGGATTGGTCCGCAGCACAGCCAGGTCCTGCTCGTTCAGCTGCTTCTTTTTCATGTTGCCTGCCCCTTTACCGGGTTAACGTGGACCATAATGTGCTTCACATCGGGATAAGTCTGCTCGATCGCGTCGTGCACCCGTTCCGCGATTTCATGGGCCTCAGCCAGCGTCAGGGCCGGGTCCGCCGCTATTTCCAGGTCGACATACACCCGGTTGCCGAACATCCGCGTCCGCAGCAGCTCCACGCCCTGCACTCCAGGCTGTTCCAGCGCGGTCGTGCGGAAAGCGGTTTCCGCTTCCTCGCTGGCGGAATGGTCCACCATCTGATCGACAGCGTCACGGAAAATCCGGACCGCCACGCGGAGAATAAACAGCGCGATGATAAAACTCGCGATCGGTTCCATGACCGGTACGCCCAATCGCGCGCCGGCAATACCGATCAGCGCGCCGACGGAAGAAAGCGCGTCGCTCCGCTGGTGCCACGCTTCCGCATGCAGCGCTGTGGAACGGTAGCGTTTCGCGTATCCCCGCGTATACCAGAAGAGCGTCTCCTTCGTCACAATGGAAACCGCTGCCGCGATCAGCGCCAGGAAGCCAGGCGCCTCCTGCACGGTACCGTTGATGATATCCTTCACCGCATTCACGCCGATGGTGCCGCCAACCACTGCCAGCACGCCGGACAGCAGCAGCGCCGCCACGCACTCATAGCGTTCGTGCCCGTAGGGATGGCTTTCATCCGGCGCCTTGGAAGAGATCCGCACGCCGATCAGCACAATCAGCCCGCTGAATATATCCGACGCGGAATGGACCGCGTCGCTGATCATGGCGCCGGAACGCGCGATTACGCCGGCCGCCAGCTTCAGCATGGTCAGGATCACATTTGTGACCATGCTGATCACAGAGACCCTCGTCGCCGCGGCCTGGAACCCCTCGGTATTCGATTGTTCTTTTATATCCTTATTGTTTTCCATTCTTACATCTTCTTTGAGTTTTAATGCTGTTATACAACAACACGATTCCTGCCGGCATTCTTGCCCATATACAGCTTCTCATCCGCGGAATCCAGCAAATCTTCCAACGGAGAATTAAAGTCGTATTCCTCCACGCCGATGGTGATGGTGATGGAAAACTGATGCTCTTCATACTCCAGTTCCATCTTCTCCACCGCAAAGCACAGGTCGTTCATCACCGTGCCGGCCTCGTCAATATTCATGCCGGGCATGAAGAAGCAGAACTCCTCCCCGCCCCAGCGGCAGGCGCTGTACCGGCCCATGGCATGCTCTTTGAACAGCTCCGTCAGCTTCACCAGCGTATAGTCGCCGCAGTTATGCCCGTAGGTATCGTTCACCGTCTTGAAAAAATCAATATCGGCAATCGCCACGCTGAACGGCTGGTCACTGTTCTCTTTAAAATGCTGCTCAATCTGCTCAATCATCGCCCGGCGGTTGGGCAGCCCGGTCAGCGGATCGGTACCGGCTTCCTTGTGCAGCGTCTGGTTTTTCAGCCGCAGTTCCCGCTCTGTATCCTGGATGCTCGTGCTGAAAATGACGCACATGACAGCCAGCATCAGGAAGAAGGCAACCGTGTTCACCGTCTGGTAGACCGTATTGGCGTCCGCTTCCATCTTGTACATGGCGGGCACATGCTGGGAAATGGAGAACAGCAGGATCCGGAACGACAGAATCGCCACGAACCAGATGATCTTATACAGCGGCCTGTCGTAAACATTAAAGAACACAAACACCAGCATCAGCGTCAGAAAATGCTGCACGCCGCTGCTCCAGCCGAAATGCCGGACGTTCCAGAATACCCATCCGCCGCATACCAGCGCGTACAGAATCAGGTTGGTACGGGTTTTCTGCGTTTTCACCGCCCAGAGGCAGACGCCTGTGGCGGCGATGAACAGAATCGGGATCCATTCCCACCGGCTGTTGATCAGCGGATACAGGAAAAAGCACACCAGAAAATAGACCGCCTGCAGAATCTCGCTGGCTGTCAGTGCCCTGCGGTAATACGGCGGGATCTCCCCCCGGTCCCTCGGCACTTTCTGGTGCAGAAAATCCAGAAAAAACTTCATTCCGAAATCCGCCTTGCAGTTGTATTAATCCCTGTCTGTATATTATGCGCTTTTTTGCAAAATAATTCAACCTGTTTCACAAACAAAAAGGCACGGGATCTCCCGCCCCGTGCCCTGTAAACTGGCGAATGACAAACAATTATGAATTGTGAATTATGAATTTTGAATTGCTTTCGCCGCCGCGCCGATGAAGCCCATGAACAGCGGATGCGGCTTGTTCGGCCGGCTCTTGAATTCCGGATGGAACTGCACGCCCACAAAGAAATCTTCGTCCGGGATTTCCACGGTCTCCACCAGCCGCTCGTCCGGCGACAGGCCGGAGAGAACCAGCCCGGCGTCCTGCAGCGCTTCGCGGTATTCGTTTGCGAACTCATAGCGGTGGCGGTGGCGCTCGCCGATCCGGGTTTCCCCGTAGCATTTCGCGATTACGGTTCCTTCTTTCAGGACGCACGGATAACGCCCGAGCCGCAGCGTACCGCCCTTGTCAATCTCGTCGTTCTGGCCCGGCATAAAGTTGATGACCTTGTAGGGAGCATTCTCGTCAAACTCTCGGGAGTTCGCGCCTTCCATCCCGGCCTTGTTCCGGGCATACTCAATCACTGCCACCTGCATGCCCAGGCAGATGCCGAAATACGGGATATGGTGCTCCCGCGCCCACTGTGCGGACAGGATCATTCCCTCAATACCGCGGCCTCCGAAACCGCCGGGCACGATGATCCCTTGCAGGGGGCTCAGGATCTCCTCCACTGTGTCAGCCGTCAGCCGCTCGGAATCGATCCATTCAATCTCCACTTTCACGTCCTGGGCATAACCCGCGTGCCGCAGGGCTTCCGCCACGGACAGGTAGGCGTCGTGCAGCTGGACATATTTGCCCACCAGGCCGATCTTCACTTTCTTCGTCTGATGGCCGATCCGCTCCACCAGGTTCTCCCAGTCCTTCAGGTCCGGCGCCGGGCTCTTCAGCCCCAGCTCCCGGCAGACCACCGCCGCGAAACCGGCCTTTTCCAGCATCAGGGGGGCGGCATAAAGCGTCGGCAGCGTGGTATTTTCGATCACGCAGTCGTCCTTCACATTGCAGAAATGGGCAATCTTGCTGAATATGGTCTCGTCGGTGATCTTCTCATCCGCCCGCAGCACAATGATAGTCGGGCTGATGCCCATGCCCTGCAGTTCCTTCACGCTGTGCTGGGTGGGCTTGGACTTGTGCTCTCCGCTGGCCTTCAGATAGGGCACCAGCGTCACATGGATATAACACGCGTTCTCCCGGCCGACCTCCAGGCCCACCTCGCGGATCGCTTCGATGAAGGGCTGGCTCTCAATATCGCCGATCGTGCCGCCGATCTCGGTAATAACCACGTCCGCGTCGCTCTTTTCGCCGACCCGGTAGATAAACCGCTTGATTTCGTCCGTGATGTGCGGGATCGTCTGCACCGTGGATCCGAGATATCCACCCTGGCGTTCCTTCTGGATCACATTCGCGTAGACCTTGCCGGTCGTCAGGTTGGAATATTTGTTCAGGTCCTCGTCAATGAACCGCTCATAATGGCCCAGGTCCAGGTCGGTTTCCGCGCCGTCCTCGGTCACATAAACCTCGCCGTGCTGGTAAGGGCTCATCGTGCCGGGGTCCGTATTGATATACGGATCCAGCTTCTGCGCGGCAACCTTGATGCCCCGCGCCTTCAGCAGCCGCCCCAGCGACGCCGCCGTAATGCCCTTCCCCAGTCCTGATACCACACCGCCGGTCACAAAAATGTACTTCGTCATACTCCCACCCTCACACGCAACTCTTCAGTAAAGCAATAATTCTTCATTATTCATTTTTCATTATTCATTCAACCGTTACGCTCTTTGCCAGGTTCCTCGGCTTATCCACATCCAGGCCCCTGTTCACGCTGGTGTAATACGCCAGCAGCTGCAGCGGCACAATCGCCAGCGAAGCGATGAAATGCTCGTCCGTCTTCGGCACATATACCGTAAAGTTCACCGAATCCTCCACGGAGAAGTTCCCGTTCGTGGTCAGTCCCATCAGGTAGGCGCCGCGGCTCTTGCATTCCAGCATATTGGACAGCGTCTTTTCATACAGGATTCCCTGGGTCAGCACGCCGACCACCAGGGTATTCTGCTCAATCAGGCTGATCGTGCCGTGCTTCAGTTCGCCTGCCGCATAGGCTTCGGAATGGATATAGCTGATCTCCTTCATCTTCAGGCTGCCTTCCAGGCTGATCGCATAATCCAGTCCGCGGCCGATGAAGAAGATATCATGCGTATTGGCAATCTTGGAGGAGAACCACTGCAGCCGCTGTTTTTCTTCCAGCACCCGGCTGATCTGGTCCGGAATTGCCGCAAGCGCCTGCAGGTATCCTGCCACCTGTTCCTCCGTGATCATCCCGCGCACAGCGGCCAGGTGTATCGACAGCACGTCCATGGCGATCAGCTGGGCGCTGTAGGCTTTGGTCGTCGCCACGGCAATCTCCGGGCCTGCCAGCGTATACAGCGTGTGTTCCGCTTCCCGGGCAATCGTGGAACCGATCACGTTCACCACTGCCAGCGTCATCGCGCCGCGTTCCTTTGCCACCCGCAGGGCCGCCAGGCTGTCCGCAGTCTCCCCGCTCTGGCTGATGATAATCACCAGCGTATCCGGAGCCACAGGGATGCTGCGGTAGCGGTATTCGCTCGCCAGTTCCACCCGGACCGGGATCTTCACCAGGTCCTCGATCACATACTGCGCCGCCATGCCCACATGCCAGGCGGAACCGCAGGCCACGATATCAATCCGGCTGAGATTCTTCAGCGTCTCGTCCGTCAGTCCCGTGCCTTCCAGATTGATCTTTCCGTCCTTTACCAGGCTGTTCAGTGTATCCCGCACAGCCTTCGGCTGCTCATGGATCTCCTTGAGCATAAAATGCTCATATCCGTCCTTTTCCGCCGCCGCCGCGTCCCAGGTGATTTCCGTCAGCGGCAGGGACACCTCGTCGCCGTTCAGGTCGTAGAATCTTACCTCTCCGGGCCTGATCCGGCCGACCTGCAGGTTGTCAATGTAATATACGTTCCGTGTGTATTTCAGGATCGCCGGCACGTCCGACGCCAGATAGGAAGCGCCTTCCGCCGTACCGATCACCAGCGGGGAATCCTTCCGGGCAACAAAAATCTCATCCGGATAGTCCTTGAACATCAGCGCCAGGGCATAGCTGCCGCGCACACGCACCATGGTACGGGTAATCGCGTCCACCGGGCCGATCTTATATTTCTTGTAGTAGTAATCCACCAGCTTGACTGCCACTTCCGTGTCCGTATCACTGTAGAAGGCGTAGTCGTGCCGCAGGAGTTTTTCCTTCAGTTCCGTGAAGTTCTCGATGATGCCGTTGTGCACGCCCACCACGTCGCTCTCCACCGGTCCGCATCCGGAACCGGAGCAGTTGCCGCTCACATGCGGGTGTGCGTTGGTCATGCTCGGATCTCCGTGGGTGGCCCACCGCGTGTGTCCGATGCCGCATGTGCCCGGCAGGGCGCGTCCCTGGTCCGTCTTGTCAGCAAGGTGATACAGTTTGCCCGTGGCCTTCACGACCTCCGCCGGTTCCGCGCCGTTGCGGACCGCCAGCCCGGCCGAGTCGTAGCCCCTGTATTCCAGCCTGGCCAGCCCGTCCAGCAGGATCGGAGCGGCCTGTACATGTCCCGTATATCCGACGATTCCGCACATATCTGATAACTCCTTTGTTATTCTCCAAAAAGAGAGCGCAGGGCAGAGCGTTTCACATGACGCCCTTGCCCTGCTGCCTGTATACTATCACTGAAAAGTGCTCCTGTCAATTCTCATTTTATAATACGTTATAATACATCTTCCCTGTTTTATTGCATTTTTTGCGTTCTTTCCTCCTTTTCAATCCGCAGCAGTTCATCCTGCTTCTGCACAAACGGCAGCGCTTCGGGCGCGTGGATCTTCCGGTTTTCGGCGTCCCTTTCCGCCTCCGCCTCCTCCGGGCTCAGGCTCCATTCCGCTTCCGGCGCGCCGCGCAGCCCCGTCTTTTGCTCCAGTTCCTTTTCCTTTTCCGCCACAAGATCCCGGAACGCTTCCCAGTCCAGTTCCTCCGCTTCACCCTTCATCCGCAGGCTCATCGCCGTCAGCCGCGGGAACAGCAGATAAGCCGCCCGGTCCAGATCCGTTACCCGTTCCGTCCACAGCGGGCATTCCATGCCCAGCAGCCGGTCTTCCAGCCCCGCAGCATAATCCGGGATCCGCGGCATTTCCCGGATCCGCTTCACGTCGATCGCTCCGTACGGATAATCCATATAGCAGTACGCCGTATCCGAGCGGATCACGCTGCCGCCGTTTTCCATGAAGGCACGCGTCTTCTCCTCCCCGCCCATCCATTGCTGGACGATGAAATATTCCGGCAGCAGTCCGCCATCCAGCACGTCGTTCCAGACGACGGTCCGCCTGTCTTTCCCGGCCAGGTATTCCCCGATCTCCAGCACCAGCCAGCGCTGCAGCGCGTCCTCTGAAGGCAGGCCCAGTTCCCGGATCCGCCTCCGGCAGTCCGGGCAGCGGCGCCAGCGGTATTTCACTGCCTCGTCCCCGCCGATATGGATCATATCAAACGGGAACAGCTCCGTGACCTCGTCCAGTATATCCTTCAGGAAGGCAACAGCCCCGTCGCTGCCCGCACAGACCAGCGAGGAAAAGATCCCGCCGGAGATTTCCACATGATCCTGCCACTTTTCCGTTTCATTCCTGCAGCATCCAAAGGCAGGATAAGCCGCCAGCATCGCCGCGGCATGGCCGGGGATCTCAATCTCAGGGATGATCTCAATCCCGAGGCTTCCGGCAAACCGGACAATCTCCCGGATCTCCTCCTGTGTATAGAATCCGCTGTTCCGTTCCTTCACCGGAGTGCCGCCGAAAAAGGAATCTCCCCGCACGGCGCCGACTTCCGTCAGCAGCGGATACTTCCGGATCTCGATCCGCCACCCCTGGTCGTCCGTCAGATGCCAGTGCATCCGGTTCATATCCAGGAACGCGGCCGCCTGAAGGAGCTTCCTGATCTCCTCCGGAGGCATATAATGCCGGCTGACGTCCAGCATAAAACCCCTGTATCTGAATGTGGTCTCAGGCATATGATATTCTCCTTTTCCTGTTCATCATATTCAGTATAACACAGGTTGTTTTTGATACAAAGAAGGAACGGGCGGAACCCTTGACTTTCTCGGCCTCTGCGTTATAATTCTCCCGTAAAAAATCACAGGAGGACACCGGCATGATCAAGGGTGAGCAGCTTTACGAAGGAAAGGCCAAAAAGGTATTCAGCACGGATGACCCCGAACTGCTGATCGTCGACTACAAGGACGACGCCACCGCTTTCAACGGACTGAAAAAGGGAACCATCCAGGGCAAGGGCGTTATCAACAACCGGATGAGCAACCTGCTGATGCAGCGGCTCGAAAAGAAAGGCATCCCCACCCATTTTGTACAGGAACTCAGCGAACGCGAAACACTCGTGAAGAAGGTTTCCATCGTGCCGCTGGAAGTCATTATCCGGAACATCTCCGCCGGTTCCTTCTCCAAGCGCTACGGCGTGGAGGAAGGCATCCCCTTCGATGCGCCGACCATCGAGTTCTCCTATAAGAACGACGACCTGGGCGATCCCCTGATCAACGAATACCATGCCCTGGCGCTGAAGCTCGCCACGAAGGAGGAAATTGAAACCATCAAAAAGTACGCCTTCGCGGTCAACGAAGAACTCAAAGCCCTCTGGAAACATGTCGGCGTGACCCTCGTGGACTTCAAGCTGGAGTTCGGCCGCCTGTCTGACGGGACCATCGTCCTGGCGGATGAGATCAGTCCCGACACCTGCCGCCTCTGGGACAGCAAGACCAACGAGAAGCTGGACAAGGACCGCTTCCGCAGGGATATGGGCGGTGTCGAGGAAGCCTACCGGGAAATCATGCGCCGCCTCACCGAAGCCTGATATTCAGCAATAAACAAGCCAGACCGCACGGTCTGGCTTTTCTTATTCCTTTTAGTGCTTTGCCACCAGTTCACTCAGTTTCTTCTGATACAGGAAATCATGCACCAGCTGGTCCAGCTCCTGCCACAGCGGCAGCGTCACGCAGCTGGCGTACCGCGGACATTCCTCTGCGTCCTTCGACAGGCAGGCGACGGGCGCAAGGGTCCCTTCCATCAGTTCCACAATTTCCCCGACGGAATACTCTTCAGGTTTCCGCAGCAGCACATAACCGCCGCCTTTGCCGCTGGCGCCCTTTACCAGTTTTCCGTCAACCAGGTCCTTTACGATAATCTCCAGGTATTTCTTGGAGATACCCTGCCGCTCCGCGATATCCTTCAGCGGAACAGGCTGTCCTTTGTCATGCTCCGCCAGGTCGATCATAACCCGCAGCGCGTAACGGCCTTTTGTCGAGATCATACAGGATACCTCCAAGTCTTTTTACCCATTTTACCGCAAGGTAAATAGGCAGTCAATACCGCTTCTGAAATTTTTACCTATTGACATAGTAGGTTATTGTATATATAATCTCCCTGCAATGAACGTAAAGGAGTTACCCGAATGAACATTTACGCGGACCACGCAGCAACCACCGCCATGAGCGAAGCCGCAATCGACGCAATGACCCGATGTATGCGGGAGGAATACGGCAATCCTTCCAGTCTTTATAAAATCGGACAACGGGCAAAGGAAGTGCTTGAGCAGGCCCGGGAAGACGTCGCCTCCGTGATTGGTGCTGAACCGCGGGAGGTTTATTTCACTTCCGGCGGATCCGAGGCAGACAACCAGGCAATCCGTTCCGCTGCCCTCGCCGGAAAGAAAAAGGGAAAGAACCACATCATCTCCACCGCCTTCGAGCATCACGCGGTGCTTCATACCCTGGAGCAGCTGAAGGCTGAAGGCTTTGAGGTAACCCTGCTGGACGTGCACGAAAACGGCGTCGTCCGGCCGGAAGAAGTGGAAGCCGCCATCCGCCCGGAAACCTGCCTGGTCACCGTCATGTACGCCAATAACGAGATCGGCACAATCCAGCCTATCCGGGAGATCGGCGCCATCTGCCGGGCACGTCAGGTATTGTTCCATACGGACGCGGTTCAGGCCGCCGGTCCGCTCGCCATCGACGTGCAGGCGGAGAATATCGACTACCTTTCCGCCTCCGCCCATAAGTTCCACGGTCCGAAAGGCACCGGATTCCTGTATGCCCGCAAGGGCGTGCCGCTGATCCCCCTGATCAACGGCGGCGCGCAGGAAAAAAACAGGCGTGCCGGCACAGAAAACCTGCCCGGCATCGTCGGCATGGCCGCCGCCCTGAAAGAAACCGTCGCGCTGCGGGACGCGGAAGCCGCCCGCCTCACAAAACTGCGGGACCGGCTGATCGAGGGCCTGAAGGAAATCCCCCATTCCGCGCTGAACGGCGACGCGGAAAAGCGGCTTCCCGGCAACGTCAGCTTCTGCTTTGAAGGCATCGAGGGAGAATCTCTCCTGCTCCTGCTGGATGAAAAGGGCATCAGCGCCTCCTCCGGCAGCGCCTGCACTTCCGGTTCCCTGGATCCCAGCCATGTGCTGCTGGCCATCGGGCGGGTGCACGACGTGGCCCACGGTTCCCTGCGGCTGACCCTGGGGCGGGAAAACACCCCGGAGGATGTGGAATACATCATCTCCGCCGTCAAAAACGTCGTTTCCTACCTGCGCGGGTTCTCCCCGGTATGGCGGGATCTGCAGAGCGGTAAAACGCCCTTCATTCTGTGATCTTCAGGAGGATAAGCATATGGCACTGTACAGCGAAAAAGTCATGGATCATTTTCTTCATCCCCGGAACGTCGGCGTGATCGAGGACGCCGACGCCGTCGGCGAAGTCGGCAACGCGAAATGCGGGGATATCATGAAGATGTACCTGAAAATAAAGGACGATATCGTGGAAGACGTCAGGTTCGAGACCTTCGGCTGCGGCAGCGCAATCGCCTCCAGCTCCATGGCCACGGAGATGATCAAGGGCAAACCCCTGTCCGAAGTGAAGAACCTGACCAACAAGGCGGTTACGGAAGCCCTGGACGGGCTCCCCGCCCACAAGATCCACTGCTCGGTCCTGGCCGAAGAGGCGATCCATTCCGCGCTGGATGATTATTACCGCCGCCGTTCCGAAACTGAAAAAGCATCCGACTAACCGGATGCTTTTTTCATGGCTCAGAATTTTGTTTATCTGTTCTGCTCCAGGATTGCCAGTCCCTGTTCCAGGTCTTCCCCGAGAACCTCCTGGATTTTCTCAAAGTGATATTGCTGATGCAGCCGGTCAAGAACCGCCGCCAGTTCCTTTTTGCCATACTTCCGGACAAACAGCGCCATGGCTTTTATGGCATTGATATCATCATATGCATAAAACCCCTTCCGGCAGCCGGTCATATCCTCACATTCCCAGCATCCGTCCATGCCTTTCTCCCTGCAGCAGGCAGTATTCGGGCATATACCGTCCGGAGCATTTTTCGCGTCGGAACAGGCATTGTATGCCGTCCTGCATCCGCCGCACCATTCCTTCAGGAAGCAGTGAGCGCAGGACAGGCCGCAATACGCAATGGGATCCGCGCCTTTCCTGGCCTTCCGGCACAGTTTGTTTTTTATGCGGCACATCGCCTCAATATGCATAATCCAGTGCCGGCTGAACGGCATCTGGATCAGCCCGCGGATGTCCTTCCCGCACCAGTAGTCAATCAGCCAGAACGCGTCTTCGTCCGTACTGACGCAATGGCTGCCGATCAGCCTTTCCCTGTCCTCATCTGTGAACTTCCGCTTCAGGTCCCTGTATTCCAGTTTGCGCAGCAGTTCGTTTGTGGAATTCATCACAGCCCTGCAGTATTCACATACCGCTTTCACATCCAGCCGCTCTGAAAAAGAAGCGATCTCCGTTCCTTTCAGTTCATTGCCGGTGGTAATGATCGGACTTTTCGTCTTCTCAAGCCATCCGTCTGTGAACAAAACCTGTTCATCCTGTGCAATCAGTGTATGGGCGACGATATCCTCAATCCGGAAGATGTGCCACATGGAATAAGCCAGCGTTTTGCTGTGGTACCCTTCGGCCCCGGGAAAAGGCATCTGGTAAAACGCTTCCGCAGGGAAGGTATACACAATGGACGAAACCAGTCCGATCAGTTCGTCCCGTAACTCAAACAGGACGTCCAGTCCTTCCCGGAAGCTTGCTTCTTTCCCGATCAGGGACTGCATCCTTTTATTTTTTTCTGCCCATTCCTTATTCATCTGTTAACCTCCGCTGCGAATGGTCTTCTGTTGCGCGGCTCATCCTGTATGGAACTTTACAATTCAGGCATGTAATAACGTTTCGATTCATTAAGGAGTATACCATTTCCGCGGAGAAAAAGACAGGGAAAAAGAGCGCCGCAATACCTGAATTCAGTATTCCGATTTCAGGATGGAATACCAGCTCATATCACAGATGCCTGTGTTGTTTCGGTCTGCGGCCCGTCTTGTCCCCTCGTATTTCATGCCGCAGTGCTTCATCACCATACCGGAATGAGGATTGTTCGGGTCGTGGTAGGAACAGATACTGTTCGGCCCGACCCGGTCAAAGAAGAAATCGATCACTGCCTGCAACGCCTCCGACATGATCCCCCTGTGCCACCAGGCCCGTCCGAGGCAGTATCCGACCGTCACCTGCTCCAGGTCGTCGTTCACCAGGCCGTGGATGGTACCGACGGGCTCGTCTCCGTTCTCTTTCAGCGTAATCGCCCAGTGGTAGTAATCCGGCTTTTCATAAAGCGGAAGCCAGGTTCCGATCACATATTCCGTGACTTTCACATCCGTATGGGTGGGCCAGGTCAGGAAGCGGGTCACCTCCGGATCAGATGCCCAGTTCCTGTACATAGCCTCCGCGTCTGATGCTGCCAGTCTCCGTAAGGCCAGCCTCTGGGTTTCTATCTTCTGTGTTCCGCAATGGTTCATAGGATCACCTCTGTCTGATGTTTTCTTTATGCTGTGATCAATTCACAAAGAAACTGACAATGCTGTCTGTTCCCCGGATCGCGTCTGCGTCTTCAGTTGCCGGGACTTCATTCGTATGATGGCTGAAGACCAAATCGTGAACAGCATGGCAGTTCATATGATGCAGAAGGATACAGGCTGTACTGTAGGCTTTGTCCATATGGCCGTCTCCGCCGCCAACCAGGATGACCGCTCCCTTTTTCTCTTTGGCAATCGGCTTCTCTTTCCGGAAAGCTGCGGCACAGTAATATGTCTGAAGCCTGCTTCCGAGATCCAGCAGTTTCCCTGTCAGCTCTGAGAAATACACCGGCGAAGCAATCAGGATGTTGTCACATTCCTGTATGTATTCATACACTTCCTGCATTTCATCCCTGATTGCGCAGCCGTCGTGTTCCCGGCAGTACCGGCAGTCAACACAGGGGGAGATGCCGCATCTGTATGCGTCCACCACTTTGCATTCTCCGGGCAGTTTCCTCATTATTTCCCTGATCAGGCTGGCCGTATCGCCGTTTTCCCTCGGCGAACCGTTCAGTATCAGTGTTTTCATGTGCCCTCCGCAATAATATCTCCTGCCTGTCCGGATTGTCGGCCTTTATTTCGGCCCGCATTCTGCGGTCTCATTTCCCGGACCGGTTCCTCGCTTTATCTTCGCTGCAGCCAGGATATCAGCTCCCGGACTGCTTTTGCCCTGTGGGAATATGTCTCTTTGAATGAAAGCGGCAGGCTGGCCGTCGTCTTTCCGTTTCCGTCTTCGGATATAAAAATCGGATCATAGCCAAATCCGTTTGTGCCTTCTTCTTTGGCGGCAATCTCCCCGTTCCAGGTTCCGGTAAAAAGATGTTCCTCACCGGCCCCGTCAATAAAGCATATGCATGTGACAAAGCGGGCCCTCCTGTTATCGGATCCTTCCAGTCCTTTCAGGACGGCAAGCCTTCGCTCATGTTCAGTCTCCAGGCCTTTGTACCGGGCAGAGTAAAGCCCCGGTTCTCCGCCCAAAGCTTCCACTTCCAGTCCGCTGTCGTCCGAAATGACGCAGCAATGGGCTTTATCACAGACCGCACGTGCCTTCAGCATGGCATTCTCTTCAAATGTGGATCCGGTTTCCTCAACCTCGATGCAGATGTTTTCCTCGCCCTGGGAAAACACCTCAAAGCCAAATGGTTCAAAGATATCCTTGTATTCCCGGATCTTCCCCATATTATTACTGGCAATAATCAGTTTCATGGCTGTTCTCCATATCAGCCGCCGGAAGGTCAGGTGTTCCGGCAGCCTGATATCTTACCTGCGTTTCTTCGGAATCGTATAAGACTGAAAACCCTTTGGACATCCGTTCTTCTCATAGAACCGCTCAGCGTCCGGCTGCGCGCCGAAGTACAGCATGGTGGGGGTGTTCTCCCTGGCCAGCTGAAGGAGCCTGCTCCCGATACCCTGTTTCTGATAGTCCGGAAGCACCAGCAGTTCGGTAATCGTGCCGAAGAAATACCCGTCGGTCAGGATCCGCAGGCAGCCGGCAAGCTTTCCGCCGTCATAGGCTGTAATGTTCATTGTCTTTGACAATGCGGCGGTTGTTTTGTGTTCGTCATAGTTTCCGGGCCAGACCTGATTCACAAACGCGATAAATGCCTTTGCGTCCAGTTCCCGGCCGTCAATCCTGTATTTCATCTGTTCCCTCCGCGGGTCGCGAACCTCTTTTTCGCGTCTTTTCTTCGTATAATACATAATTATATCACAGATGCACAGCCATGCAGGAACAAGAAGCCCGGATTGTACAGGCTGTTTTGTTTCATCGTTCCCTGCTATGGCGCAAAAGTATATGCTGCGTAAAAAACTGGAAGCGTCTCCTGACGCTTCCATGCTGATCCAGACCCATGTCGGGATCGGATACCGGATGATCCGGGCAACGGATAACTGAATACAGTTCACTCCTGACGGGCCCGCCACAGCGCGAGGCCCGTTTTCAGCCTGTCCAGGCCGTCCTCCAGAACGCGCCGGGGGCAGGCGACATTCAGGCGCAGAAACAGATTCCCGTTTCCGCCGTAGATCGTCCCGGGAGTCACATACAGTCCGGTTTCCTTCCGGAGAAACTGCTGGAACGCTTCGGAATCGTCCGTATACCGGCTGATATCCAGCCACATCAGGTAAGTGGCGTTCTGGGAAACCGCGTGAATCTCCGGCAGTTCCTGTTCAAGGAACGCATACGCGGTTTTCTTGTTTCCGTCGATATAATCCCGCAGGGATACCAGCCATTCCCATCCTTCATCTGAGAAAGCCGCCACGGTTGCGTCCACGGAAAAGGCCGTCGGTTCCGCCACCTCGTCCGTCCACAGGGCGCGCTCCATGCGCTGCCTCAGTCCTTCCTCCGGGATAAAGACCGCCGCGGAATGGACGCCGGCGATATTGAAGGTTTTGGTCGGTGCCAGGGCGGTGATGCTGTTCATCCGGCAGGTTTCATCCACAGAGGCAAAAGGGACATACCCTGTATCCGGCGCGGTCAGGTCGCAGTGGATCTCATCGGAAAATACCAGCACATGGTGCTTCCGGCAGAGGCTGCCGATCCGGGCCAGTTCCTCCCGGCTCCAGGTCCTCCCCACCGGGTTCTGGGGATTGCACAGGATCATCATGGTCGCCTGCGGATCGGACAGCTTCCGGTCCAGGTCCTCAAAATCCATTTCATACTCCCCGTCCCGGTAGATGAGCGGGTTTTCCAGCACCTGCCGCCCGTTGTTGCGGATGGAAGTGAAGAAATGATTGTACACCGGCGTCTGGATGACGATTTTGTCCGCCGGCGTGGTGAATTTGCGGACCGCAGAGGCAAGCGCCGGTATCACGCCCGTCGCAAACAGCAGTTCACCCCGGGCAACGGCCAGGCCGTGGTGCGTTCCCCACCAGTTCCGGTAGGCCTCAAACCAGGTTCCCGGCAGCATACTGTAGCCGAACACCCCGTGGGCCGCCCGCTTCTCCAGCGCCCGGCGGACGCACGGCGCCGTTGGGAAGTCCATGTCCGCCACCCACATGGGCAGCTCGTTCTCCCGCACGTTCCATTTTTCGGACCCGGTTCCGCGCCGGTCAATAATCTCGTTGAAATCCGTTTTCATACTCTCAACACCTCGGGCTGATTATATCACAAACGCTGTTTTATTTCCCCCGGATACGGAACGAAGGGATGCGTCCTTTCCGCACCCCTCCGGTTGTTTTGTTTTTCCCTGCGCTTACTTCACCGCTTCGAAGGCGGCCTCCAGCGCGGCAATCAGGTCCTTCACGTTCTCTGTGCCGATGGACAGGCGGATCGTGTTGGGCTTGATGCCCTGGTCCAGCAATTCCTCTTCCGTCAGCTGGCTGTGGGTGGTGGTGAAGGGATGGATCACCAGGCTCTTCACGTCCGCCACATTGGCCAGCAGGGAGAAGATCGCCAGGTTGTCGATGAACTTCTTCGCGGTCTCGCTGTCGCCCTTCACTTCAAAGGTGAAGATGCTGCCGCCGCCGTTCGGGAAGTACTTCCTGTACAGCGCATGACTGGGTTCGCTTTCCAGGGAAGGATGATGCACTGCTTCCACCTGGGGATGTTTGCTGAGGTAATCCACAATCTTCAGGGTGTTCTCCACATGGCGTTCAACGCGCAGGGACAGGGTTTCCAGGCCCTGCAGGAACAGGAAGGCATGGAAGGGAGACAGGGTGGAGCCGGTATCCCGCAGCAGGATCGCGCGGATGTAGGTCACGAAGGCCGCGGGGCCGACCACGTCGTAGAAGCTGACGCCGTGATAGCTCGGGTTCGCGTCGCTGATCCACGGATATTTGCCGCTTTCCTTCCAGTTGAATTTGCCGCCTTCAACGATTACGCCGCCGATGGCTGTGCCGTGGCCGCCGATGAACTTCGTCGCGCTGTGAACCACAATGTCCGCGCCCCATTCCAGCGGCCGGACCAGGTAGGGCGTCGCAAAAGTGGAATCCACCACCAGCGGGATGCCGTGGGCGTGAGCAATCTTCGCCACTTTTTCAATATCCACGATGTTGCTGTTCGGATTGCCCAGGGTCTCAATGAAGATCGCTTTGGTGTTTTCCTGAATGGCTGCGTCAAAAGCGCCTTCCTCGTCCGGATCCACAAAGGTGGTCGTGATGCCGGTAGTCAGGGGCAGCGTATGCTCCAGCAGGTTGAAGGTGCCGCCGTAAATGGTCTTGGAGGCGACGATGTGCTCGCCGGCCTTTGCAAGTGCCTGGAAGGCGTAGGTGATGGCCGCGGCGCCGGAAGCGACCGCCAGGGCGGCGGAGCCGTTCTCCAGGGCAGCGATGCGTTCCTCAAACACGCTCTGGGTCGGGTTCGTCAGTCGGCCGTAGATATTGCCGGCGTCCCGCAGGCCGAAACGGTCGGCGGCATGCTGGGCATTATGGAAAACATAGGCGGCGGTAGCGTAGATCGGGACCGCACGGGCGTCGGTCGCCGGATCAGCCTGTTCCTGGCCGATGTGAAGCTGCTTGGTTTCAAAAGACCAGTTGGCGGAATTCTTAATATCAGACATTGTTTTTATCTCCTTTTTCTTTTCATCGTTCATTGTGTATTATTCATTATTCATTGATTGATTGGATTATTGCATTCGGTTCCGGCTCAGCAGCACGGCTTCCAGCTTACATCGGCTCATCCTCGCCGGCCCCCTTTCGTTTCGATGGCATTAAACTACCATGTCAATAGGTTTCTGTCCAATACCGCATTTTAATATCGATCTATAGATCCAGTCTATAACCGGTGTCCGGTTCTTTTTTCATTGTTTTCTGCTTTTCCGCATGATAAGATAAATGCAGCAATCAAAGGAGAAACAAATCATGAAACTGGACAGGATATCTGAACGGATCTGGGTTTATCCGTTTGAGGAGGAGCGGGACCGCCCGAACCTCAGTTATATAAAGGGAGACAGCTGGAGCCTGGCAGTGGACGCGGGACATTCAGACGCGCATACCCGGGAGTTCTACAGCGCGCTGGAGAAAGCCGGCCTGCCGTTGCCGAAGCTCACCGTGCTCACCCACTGGCACTGGGATCACACCTTCGGCATGCACGCGGTGCACGGCCTCACCCTGGCAAATGAGCGGACAAACCGTTACCTGCTGGATTTCAAAACCCGCCTGGAGAAGGAAGGCGCCGGTTTCTTCCTCGCGATGCATGAAAGCATCCGCCGGGAATACGCGGACAGCAAACCGGTCGTCGTGGTGCCGGCGGACCTGGTTTTCCGGGGAGAGATGGCGCTGGACGCGGGGAACTGCCCCATCCGGATCTTCCAGGCGGAAGCCCCGCACACGGACGACTCCACCCTGGTCTGGCTCCCGGAAGAACGGTTCCTGATCATGGGCGACTGCACCGGCGGCACCTTCCCGGACTGGGAGTTTGACCAGTCCCTCGGCGACAAACTGGCCGCAACCATTCAGGAGCTTAACCCAATCACCTGCCTCCCCGGCCACTGGACCCCGCTTTCACAGGAGATCATCGTGAAAGAGTTGCTGGAAGGAGAAGGATAATTGAGGTTATTTTTCCGATCCGGCCCTGTATTTGTGCCGGTATACCCGTTATCATGTTAAATGAAGAAGTGCAGTTGAGTACCGAACAGTAAAAGGAGGATCAGATATATGAGTATGTACTGTGAGAAATGCAGCCAGGTTTTTGAGACGGAACTGTGCCCTTCCTGCGGCAGTGAAGGCACCCGGATGCCCGAACCCGGGGACCTCTGTTTCCTGACGGAGCAGGGATATGTCCAGGCCTCAATCCTCGCGGATATCCTCACCCAGAGCGGGATCCCGTATATGACGAGAATGCGGTCAATCAAGGGCTGCGGAACCATCATGATGAGCAACCGCCTGTTCTTTGTCGCTTTCAGGGATCTTGAGATTGCACGGAACGTGGTGAACGAACTCTTCTATACCCATGAGGAAGACGCGCAGAACAATCAGCCCGTAGAGGGTATGCTGCGGGAAGAAAGCGAAGTGTTCACGCCTGAGGAGATCGACCTCCTGGAGGTACCGGAAAACATCAGTCCGGAAGATCTGGCCCTGTTCAGCAAAAAGCTGAAGGCGACCCTCAGGGAAATGAAGCTTCAGGAACGCCTGTGCAAAGAACGGATCGATGTCCTGCGCGACATGATCGACGACACAGACTTCATGCTGGAAGATATGCGGTAATGTGACAAAAACCACATAAAAGGATGCCGGATCGAATTGATCCGGCATGCTTCATATTTCCGGGGTTATTCCTCCGGATTCAGGATCTGCTCCGCCAAGCCGATGATTTCCTCGGCGGTGGCTCCCTTCTTGATCCGTGTTCCCTTCTTCCAGGTCACGGAATCGCCCGCGCGTTTCTTCAGGTCCTTGTCGCTGCTGCCGAAGGCGGAGGAGTTGGAGGTGCAGAACGGCACGACCGTCTTTCCGGACAGGTCGACGCTTTCCATAAAGGTGAGCAGGATCTTCGGCGCCATTCCGCCCCAGAGCGGATAGCCGATGAGGATCGTATCATATTTGCTGAGATCCCCCGGCAGCGCGGCAATCGCCGGCCTGGCGTCCTTGTTGTAGGACTCTGTCATGGAACGGGAAAACCGGTTGTAATAGTCCAGGTCTTCAGCGGTATAGGGTTCTTCGGCCTCGATCTCAAACAGCTCGGCCGACAGCCCGGCCGCGATGCAGTACGCCGCGGCGCGCGTCGTGTCGTCCGGGGAGAAATAAACCACCAGGATGCCGTTCTCCTCCGCATTCACTTCAGGAAGCCGGTTGATTTTCAGTGTGGCGGACGTAACCGCGTCCGGATCTTCTTCCGCGGCTTCCTCCGCGAAAACGCAGCCGCAGAGAAGCATCAGGCCCAGCAGGATAATCAGCAGTTTCTTCATATTACCGCACTCCTCTTCATATTCACTTTCTGCATACATATTGATTCAATATGAAGGCTTCCGCTCCCTGCTCAGGCCGGGTATTTTTTCCTTTCTGCTTTCAGGCGCTTTTTTTTCGTCTGAAAGCATCCGCGAAACCGGTGTACGTTTCTTTTTTGAACAGTCCTGTATAGGTTTGCCTGTCAAACAGGGAACTGACGATATACTCGCTGTTTCCCGCGATTCCCTGCTTCCGGAAAATGATCGTAACAATAAACAGAACGCTCATCACAATATTGGTCAGTCCGTTGATCTGGGGAATCTGAATCCCGAAGAGCGTAAAGCCGGTACTGAAATTTGCCAGGATCTGGGGAACAAACGTCAGGATCGCCGCCCCTGGGATCGCCCCCGACAAGCTGGCCATTCCACCCAGCACCGACATCTCCAGGATGATGAACGTCTCATTGAAATAAAACAGCGACGGGGCGATGGTCCGCTGCAGATGTGCCCAAAGTCCCCCGCCGACAGCCCCGAAAAAGGCGCTGATCATAAAGGACATCAGCCGGATCGTACTGTAGTTGATTCCAAGGGACGCCGCCGCGTCCTCATCCTCCCGCAATGCGATCATTGCCCGGCCGAACGCGGAAATCCGGATCCGGTACAGGATGAACAGCGTCAGCAGCGCCGCGATCACCACAACCGGAAGGGTGGAATACCTGGCCATTCCGCTCAGACCGCGGGAGCCGTTGGTCAGGTTGTTGGCGTTATCCAGTACGCTCTTGATCACGATCACCATTCCAAGGGTAATAACCGCCAGGTAATGACCTCTCGCCCGAAGGATCGCAAATCCGATCAGGCCGGCAATCAGCATGGAAAACACGGCTGCAACGATCAGGGCAGGAATAAACGGCAGCTGGATCTTTGCCAGCCATTCCGGCATGTTCCTCACCATGGTATTCTTCGTTTTTTCCGAGAGTGTCAGAATGGAGCTTGCGTATGCGCCCAGCGCCATAAACCCCGCCTGGCCGAGGGAAAAGATCCCGGTGATGCCGTTTGTCAGGTTCAGGCTGGCTGCCAGAATGATATTGATGAAGAACAGCACCAGCACGGATTCATAATAGCTTCCCCCTGTGAAAGCGGCAAGCAGCAAAGCCAGCAGCGGCAGCAGCACCACGGCCAGGAACCTGAAAAGCGGATTGTTCCTCAGTTTCACTTTTTCCATCGTTCTCAGCTCCTTTGCCTGTTGCTGCTTCCGAACAATCCGTTCGGGCGTACCAGCAGCACAAGGATCAGTACCAGGAAAGTAAAAGCTGTCTGATAGGATACGACACCCCGGGGCAGATAACCGCTGAAGAACACTTCCAGCACTGCCATGATATAGCCGCCGGTCACGGCGCCGGTCAGGCTTCCGAGGCCCCCGAGCACTGCCGCGATAAACGCTTTCACTCCCAGCATAAATCCCATGTCGTTGCTGAAGGATGTGTATTTGCCGGAATACAGGATACCTGCCACGGCCGCCAGGACGGATCCGATCACAAACGCGGCAGTAATGATCCGGTTCTTGTCTATTCCCATCAGGTCAGCCGCTTCCATATTGTCCGCCACCGCGCGCATGGCCTTTCCCACCGCGGTTCTGCGGATGATAAGCACCACTGCCAGGGTCAGGATTAGCGTACAGGCCAGCGTGACCACATCGATCACGGATACGGTCGTATCCAGGATCCGGAATGTCTTTGAAAAAAAGTCCGGAATGATCAGCGCCTTGCTGCTGGAATTGAAGATCGCCTGGCACAACGCCTCCAGGAAAATGGAGACAGCCAGTGACGTGATGATCTGTGTGGATTCGCCTGCGTCACGGATGGACCTGTACGCGATCCGCTCAATCAGGATCCCGAACAGCGCCGTGACCAGGATCGCCAGCGCCACGGCCAGGGCGAACGGAACACCCGCGTTCAGCAGTACCCACAGTGAAAAGGTGGCGATCATCAGGAGCTCTCCATGGGCAAAGTTGATCATTCCCATGATGCTGTAAACGATGGAGTATCCGATGGCAACCAGGGCATAGATGCTGCCCAGTTTCACCGCGCTGATCAGCTGAGCAGTGAAGTAGCCCATGTTTCCTTTCCTCCCAGATAGATTCGTTTCACTTCGTCATTCTCCGCGATCTCCGCGCTGGGGCCGTCCAGGACAATGGCCCCGCTTTCCATGATATAGGTCCGTCCGGAGATCGCCATGGCATCCACCGCGTTCTGTTCCACCAGCAGAATGGTCATACCGCCCTGCTGCAGCTTACGGATCACTTCAAACACGCGTTCCACGACGATCGGGGCCAGGCCCAGGGAAGGCTCGTCCAGAAGCAGGACTTTCGGGCCGGTCACCAGTCCGCGGCCGATTGCCAGCATCTGCTGTTCCCCGCCGGACAGGCTTCCTGCTTTCTGGCGGAGCCTTTCCCGCAGCACCGGAAACAGGTCAAACACATATTCCATCCGTTCCCGGACTATCCGCTTGTCCCGGGTCAGGTAGCCGCCCATCTCCAGGTTCTCCGCCACGGTCAGCCGGCTGAAAACCTGTCTGCCTTCCGGTACATGGACAATCCCCGCCGATACGATCCTGGCAGGCGGTTTTCCGGCCAGTTCCTCCCCGTTCAGGGTAATGGACCCGCTTTTTGCCCGGACCAGGCCGGAGATCGCCCGCATGGTGGATGTCTTTCCGGCGCCGTTTGATCCGATCAGCGATACGATCTCACCTTTGCTGATTTCAAAGGAGATATCCCGGACCGCGTTGATCTTTTTGTAACTGATGCTCAGGTTGCTGACTTTCAACATGGAATACGCCCCTTTACGCCCGCTCTTTCCGGTGTACGATCCCGCCCAGGTAGGCGGAGATCACCTCTTCGGAATCATAGATCTGTTTCGGTGTTCCCTCCGCGATCATCCGTCCGGAAGCCATCACGAAAATGTATCCGCACAGGTTCATAACCACCTTCATATCATGTTCGATCAGCAGGATCGTCATTTCCGGATGTGTCCTGTGGATCACGCGAATATCATCCACCAGTTTCAGGCTTTCATGCGGATTCATGCCGGCAGCCGGCTCATCAAGCAGCAGCAGTTTCGGGCGTATAGCCAGGCATCTGGCAATTTCCAGCCGTCGCTGCAGTCCGTACGGAAGATTGTCCGCCTGGAAATCCTCATACCGTTCGATATCCATAATCCTCAGGGCATCTTTTGCCCGTTCGGAAAAATCCTTTTCTTCCCGGCGGTACCGCGGCATGCAGGCCAGCATTTCAAGCAGGTTGTATTTCCGGGTAATCTGGCTTGCGGTGATCACGTTATCCAGCACGGTCTGGCCGCTGAACAGGCGCAGGTTCTGGAAGGTCCGCGCGATCCCGGCTTTTGCGCGACCGGCGGCGTCCAGCTTCCCGATATCCTTCCCTCCGAAAAGGATCTCCCCCTCCGTGGGCGGGATACTGCCGGAGATCATATTGATCACCGTGCTCTTCCCGGCGCCGTTTGTACCGATGAGCCCGTAGATGCTGCCCTTTTCCAGATCCATACGGATATGGTCCACCGCCAGCACGCCTTTGAACTGCTGGGTCAGGTTCCGGACACTGAGTATCGTTTCAGCCATCTGTATACCCCTTTGCGCAGGCAGCTGCCTGCGGATTCCTGAATCACCCGAAAAACCTGCGCCGGCAAAAGCGCAGGTTTTTCATTGGAGCGTTCTTTATTCGGTGATCGCCCAGACTCTTGCCGGAAGTCCGGTCGCGCCTTCAATCCTTGGATAGGAAACGATCAGGACCGCCCCCGCGGGTATTACCTGGTCCAGATTGGAAAGCACTTCCACCTGAATCTTGTTCTGCTCCAGCACATACCTTTCACAGACCAGATCACCGGCTGCCGCAGCCACGGCCGACGCGTCCGTATCCAGCGTCTCGTGTCCGTTTGCCGCCGCGTTACGGGTCTCATAGATGTACTTCAGGGCTTCCAGGGACCAGCCAGGGAAGTTTTCGGAACCGTCCTCAGCCGCACCGGACAATGCGTTCATGTCCGGCCAGTTTTTAGACCAGTCGGTCCGCAGTGCGACAAACGCCCCGTCCGGGATGTCGCCGTACTGCTTTTCATACGCTCTGATATCCTCCTCTGTGACCGCGTAATGCACATCTTTTTTCACCTGCTCAGTGATATCGATCACCACCAGCGGGAAGATCAGGTTGTGCACGTCATATTTTTCGGACAGGGCCGCGCCTTTCGCGAAATGGCCGGGAAAATCAATATGCGTACCGAACTGTCCCGGGAACCGGAAGGATTGGATCTGGCATTCCAGGATCGGATTGCCCCAGTCGAAGATCGTCTTGGAAAGCTCCACGGAGTTTTCCGGCATTCCGGACCAGTAGGGACTGTCATTGTTCAGGGAGTGGGACAGTTCCACCCACTTGTATTTCTTTGCGTTCTCCAGCGCGTTCCACAGTTTATAGTTTGCCATGATCCTTTTCCTCCATCCTTTTCATTCAGTTCTGTTCTGTTCAGATTTCCGGTACCACCGAGGTCACGTTCAGGCTCTCGCCGTCCTTGAACTGGTTGATGAACACCGTCTTGGTCGGCACGTTGCCGTTCGCATAGCTGATCGTTCCGGTCAGTCCTTCAAAATCGGTCACCTGCGCAAGGGCATTGCGGATGGAAGCGGGAGAATAATCGCCGTTCGCGTATTTCTCCACTGCGTATTTCAGCAGGTAAACCGCGTCGTAGGCCAGCGCCGCGAAAGCGTTCTGCGGATCCTCGCTGTACTTCGCGCGGTAGGCCTCAATGAAGGCATCCGTAACCGGATCGGCGTAATTCACATGGGTGCTGAAATAAGTGTTGTTGGAAGCCGCGCCCGCAATCTGGGCCACGGAAAGATCGTCCAGGCCGTCGCCGGAAAGAACAATGGAATCAATACCTGCTTCCCTGAGCTGTTTGATAATCAGGGGCCCTTCGTCCGTGAAACTTCCGAGGAAGACCGCGTCCGGCTGCACGTCCAGCGCTTTGATCTGGTTGATGACCGGGGAAAAGTCCGTGCTGGTGTTTTCATCATACTCATAGCCCAGGTCCCCCTGGTCCAGGGAGAGGATCGTCCCGCCGAGTTCCTGGAAATGAGCCTGGAAGAACGTGGACAGCGCAATCGTGTACTCGTCCGTATTGTTGGTCAGCACATAGGCGGTCCTGACGCCCAGTTCCTTGAAAGCATATTCCGAAACCGCGGCGGCCTGTACGTTATCACCGTAAGGAACCAGGAAAGCGGTATCCCCGACCCGCTCCTGTGTGTAGGGCAGCGTGGAAACCGTCGCCAGGGACGGGATGCCGGATTCCTGGGCGATGATGCCGCAGGCGATATCGGTATTGGGATCGTTCAGTCCGACCAGCACATCAACCTTGTCCTGCTCGATCAGCTTATTGGTCAGGTTTGTTGCTGTCTGCAGGTCGGATGTTGTGTCATAAATCACAAATTCCAGTTCATGTCCGTCAACACCGCCGGCAGCATTGATCTCTTCCACCGCCAGTTTAAATCCCTTGGATCCCGCCACATCATAGCTGTCAAACCAGCCGGTCAGGGCGAACAATCCGCCGATTTTGATGTGATCCGTTCCCGCCAGCGCGCCGCCGGTCAGTAATGTAATTGCCAGAGCGCCGATGAGGATGGCGCTGATGATTCTGTTTTTCATTTCTTTTTTCCTTCTTTCTTTTTGTCTGATTTATTGTGGGTTCACGGATGATTCCGCCGGATGTATTAGCCGCACATTCGGTTCCGGCTTAGCAGTACTGCTTCCGGACAACATCGACATCGCATGGCCGGGACCCCCTTTCGTTTGAATGGCATTAATCTACTGGTTTAGTTGGTATTTGTCCAATACCGAAGATCGATAGGCTGTTATAAACTCAGTCTATAACTCAGACATATAATCCCTTGCTGAAGTAGCGGTCTCCGCGATCCGGAAAAACGGTCACAATCGTTCCCTTTGCCCCGCTTTCCACCAGTTTCCGTACCGCAGCCAGCGCCGCGCCGGATGAGGAACCGGCAAAAATGCCCTCATGCGCCGCCAGCAGTCTGGCGTTTTCAAATGCTTCCCGGTCCGTCACTTTAATCACATGGTCCACCAGGCTCATATCCATCGTATCCGCGATAAAGTCGTTGCCGACACCTTCGATATCATAGTCACCGTGCTTACCGCCGCCCATCGTAGAACCGACCGGATCAGCCAGTACTCCGGTGATTCCCGGTTTCCTTTCCTTGATATATCGGGCAATCCCGCTGTAAGTACCGCCGCTGCCCGCACCGGCCACAAAATAGTCGATCTTCTGTCCCAGATCTTCCCAGACTTCCTTCCCTGTGGTCTCATAGTGTGCCTGCGGATTGGCCATGTTATGAAACTGTTCCAGGGAAATTGCACCGGGAATGGACGCTTTCAGCTCATTCGCCTTTTCCTCTGCGCCTAGCATACCGCCCTCCCGGGGCGTATTGATGATTTCCGCGCCGAGTGCACGCATCAGCGTCTGCTTTTCCTGGGAAAACTTGGTGGGAACCACAAAGATGATCCGGTACCCCCGGTTCAGCGCCGCAAAGGCAATTCCGAGGCCCGTGTTGCCGGCCGTCGCCTCAACGATCGTTCCGCCGGGTTTCAGCAGGCCGCGCGCCTCCGCGTCCCTGACCATATAAAGCCCGGTACGGTCTTTCACAGAACCGCTTGGATTCCACAGTTCCAGTTTCGCGTAGACTTTCACGTCCTCCGGAAAACCGGAATAAGCCAGCCTTACCAGCGGCGTCCTCCCGATCAGCTCCTGCGTGGATTCATAAACAGCCATTTTCTTTTCCTCCTCAGACCGTGCTGGCTTCGATCGCCTGTTCCAGGTCCGCCAGCAAATCGTCAATATGTTCGATACCGGTGGAAAGGCGGATCAGATTATCCGTGATCCCGACCTTTTCCCGGATCTCCTTCGGAATGGACGCATGGGTCATAGTCGCCGGATGGCAGACCAGGCTTTCCACGCCGCCCAGGCTTTCCGCCAGGGCAATCAGCTTCAGGGAAGCGACAAACTTCCGGTAGTCATGCCGGTCATCCAGCGCAAAGGAGATCATCACGCCGCCGTTCTTTGCCTGCCGGCTGTTGATATCGTATCCCTGTGCGTCCGGCAATCCGGGATAATACACCCTTTCCACCGCCGGATGATCCTTCAGGAACCGCGCGACCTTCTCCGCGTTCTCCACATGCCGGTCCATCCGCACCGCCAGCGTCTTGATGCCCCGGATGATCAGGAAGGAGTCCTGCGGTCCGAGAACGCCTCCGGTCGCGTTCTGGAGAAACGCCAGGCGCTTCGCCAGTTCCGGATCCTTCACCGCCGCCAGGCCGGCGACCACGTCGCTGTGTCCGCCCAGGTATTTTGTACCGCTGTGCAGCACGATATCCGCGCCGAGCGCCAGCGGTTTCTGCAGGTACGGCGTCATAAACGTATTGTCCACAATCGACAGAATACCGTGGCGTTTTGCGATCTCCGCCACTCCGGCCAGGTCGGTCACGGTCATCAGCGGATTGGCGGGGCTTTCCACCAGGATCGCCTTCACATCCGGCGCCACCGCCCTTTCCAGCTCCTGCAGGTCCTCCGTATTCACAATGGAATAACGGAGATCAAACGCGCTGAAGACCTTGTCCAGCACCCGGTAGGTTCCGCCGTATACATTGCTGGAGATCAGGATCCTCTCTCCGG
The DNA here is from genome assembly GCA_017512985.1 of Clostridia bacterium. GTDB lineage: Bacteria > Bacillota > Clostridia > Christensenellales > Aristaeellaceae > Aristaeella. The sequence continues at coordinate 72,022 of JAFWEJ010000006.1, read as the reverse complement.
CACGGAACAGGGACAATACCGCCGTGATCGCTGCCATGCCCGAAGCGAAAGCAAATCCGGCCGTACCCTCCTCAAGTTCCGCGATCAGCCGCTCCAGCGCCGCGCGCGTGGGGTTGCCGGTCCGGGCATATTCCCACTCCGGCTCCAGCCCGATCCCCTTCTGCTGAAAGGTGGAAGTCTGGTAGATCGGGATATTCACCGCCCCGGTCAGGGGGTCGATCGTGTTTCCGCCGTGGATCAGCGCAGATTCCGTATGCCTGTATGAAGCCATTTCTTTTTCCTCCGTTTGATTGCAGAATAAAAAACCGGCATGGCCGCGTTTTTGCTGGCCGATGCCGGTTGAAAGGCACGGTAACAAAAACTCAGGCAGAGCGCCATGCTCCGCCTGCGTCTTTTTTTACTCAGTCACAGTTCCGTTCAGCAGATGGGCACAGCATGATCCTGACACACGCAACACACCTGACAACAGAATTGTCCGTTTGCCGTGATCATTCTGCGCACCTCCTTCGGAATGAATTAAGCGCATTTTACACATAGTTGCCTACCATGTCAATGGGTAAATTGTTTTCCATTTGTATTTGCCCTTTCAGGCGCCCTGGACAAAACGGATGAATTCCTGCGCTTCATCAAACGTCTTCAGCCGGGCGGTATACATATACCGTCCCATCTGGGGCCAGTTCATGGGCGGCATCTCCTCCTGCATCATCATGCAGCCGCCGTATTTCGCCATGATCTCCTCATGGGTGCGGGCATAGGTATGCCCGTCCTTGCGGCTGGCGTACACACAGTAGAAATGCTCGGACGGTTCCGGAATACGGCGTTCGTCGAACGCCACCATGTCCGCCCAGATCCGGTATACATCCGTGGAATGGGCAAAATCCATCATATCCGGCGTATAGCCGCCTGCCGGGCGCATATTAACCTCCAGCGCCGCGAAATCACCAACCTTTCCCAAGCCCTTCCGGGCCTTTGTCAGCCGGAAGAACTCCAGGTGTACAAACCGCCTGTCCACGCCAAAGGCTTTCACCGTCTTCCTGCCGAGCTTCCGCAGCTTCTCCGGCACCTCCGGGCAGGTATAGTACATCAGGTCCAGGTCCTTGTTGACGATGTCCATCACCGGCGGCCAGACCGTCATGCTCTCGAACAGAGGTTCACATTTTGAGTCAAGGATCGCGTCATAGGAGCAGATCTCACCCTGGATGAATTCCTCCATCACATAGGGCACGGCGGGGAGGTTGTCATAGAACGCCTCCAGGTCCGCGTCGTTCTCCAGCTTCCAGGTATGGGTCGCGCCGACGCCCACGTCCGGCTTGACAATGACCGGATATCCGACTTCCGAGATAAAAGCCTTTCCGGCTTCCCGGCCGGATACCACATGCTGCCGGGCTGTCGGGATCCCTGCTTCCAGGTACAGCTGCTTCATCAGGCGTTTTTCCTTGATGAAACCGATTCGGTCGGAACGGATGCCCGTGGTAATGTTGAAATCCGTCCGCAGCCGTGCGTCCTGCTCCAGCCAGTATTCATTCATGGACTCGACCCAATCGATCTTTCCGTATTTCCAGGCAAAGAACGCGACCGCCCGGTACACCTGGTTATAATCCTCCAGGCTGTCTACCCGGTAATACTCCGTCAGTACGGCTTTCAGCGGGGCCTCCAGGCTGTCGTACGGCGCGTCGCCGATTCCCAGTACATTGATCCCGTTCCGGCGCAGCCTGTCGCAGAACTGCCAGTAGGTATGGGGAAAATGCGGAGAAACAAATACAAAGTTCATATACGTTCAACCTTCATTCTTCAATCATTTTCGGCAGGAAATACCGCATCTGTCTGAACCACCAGGGCCAGTCATGGTTCACGTCATATCCCCAGTAATCGCACCAGGCATGGATACCCTTCTCCCGGAACACGCTCTCCAGATATCTCAGGGAGCGGACACCATCCTCCTCCCATGCGCCCTGGCCGACGCACAGGATCATCTTCCGTTCGTTATACAGCGCGATATACGGATGATCCGGCCGCATGCCCGGCAGGAATCGGTCCGGCGCGCTTTCATATAATGTCGGATTCATCCATCCGTCAAAGAAATAATCCGTGTCATAAACGCCGGAAAGGGCGATCACACCACGGAACAGTTCCGGCCGCCGCAGGAAAGTGATCACCGCGTGGTTCGCACCCAAGCTGAATCCGGTCACAGCCGGCGTGCGCGGATTCCGGGAGGTGATCAGAGGAATTGCTTCATCAACAATATAATGAAAGTACTGTTCCTGGGTCACGGCGCGCCACGCCGGATCGCTGCCCTTCGCCGACCAGCTTTCCCGGTCCACCGTATCCACCACAAACAACTGGATCCGGCCGCCATCGATAAAGTCGGTCAGCTGGTCTGTCATCCCGAAATCCTCATAGTTACGACACATGGAATCCTGTGTCGGAAAGCACAGGAACGGCACTCCGTCATGACCGTAGATCATGACGTGCATTTCCCGGTTCAATGCCTGGCTGTACTGCGTGACCATTTCCTTCTGCATGGTCTTTCATCTCCTGTCTTCCGGAAATTTAGCCGCATGGTATCATCAATCCGTTTGGGAAGTCAATAGCAGAAACCGCCCGAAACAGCGTCTGATGTGAAAAACAATCGTAATACAATATCGCCTATTGACATAGTAGGTCGATGGTGATAATATGCCCACAAGCTTCTCCGGAAGCTGAATGAGAAGAAAGGAGGCGCGGACATGTTTACGGAAAAGAAAGTGACCCTGAACACCTGTTGTCGAATGCTGATCTCCCGGGCATGCTTTATGGCTGGGGCGTCGGCATGTATGTGTCTGCGCCCTGAATGATCCGCGACAGGATCACGCGGAAGCCATATCTGCCCGGGAGCTGGTAAACGGCTGCCGGGTTTTTCATTGAAACCGGTTCAGCCGGATCGGAAGGAAAGGAAGAAAGCGCAGTGGATTGGGCCTATATTGAAAGCGTACTGCCGCTCTACGGGAAAGCTGCCTGGCTGACCCTGCGGACAGGCACGGCCGGCATCCTCCTCGCCGCCCTGACAGGCCTGCTCTGCGCCGCGGCGATCCACTGGCGGATTCCGGTGCTCCGGAAGATCACCGCCGCCTATGTGGAACTGAGCCGGAACACGCCCCTGCTCGTGCAGCTGTTCTTCATCTACTACGGCCTGCCGAAGATCGGCATCAAAACCGACCCGGAAGCCTGCGGCATCATCGGCCTCGCCTTCCTGGGCGGCGGATACATGACCGAAGCCTTCCGCAGCGGCGTCGAGGCGGTGGACCGCATCCAGGAAGAAAGCGCCCTGAGCCTCGGCCTCACCCGCTTCCAGACCTTCCTCCACGTGATCCTTCCCCAGGCCGCTGCGATCAGCGCGCCGGCCTTCATGGCAAACGTGATCTTCCTGATGAAGGAAACCAGCGTCTTCTCCGCCGTGAGCCTCATGGACCTGATGTTTACCGCCAAGGACCAGATCGGGCTGTATTACAGGACAACGGAAAGCCTCTTCCTGCTGGTGGGCGCTTACCTGCTGATCCTCCTGCCGCTCTCGCTCCTGGGAACCTTCTGGGAAAGGAGGCTGCGCCATGCCGGATTTGGGACTTGAGGTCCTCTGGAAGGGCAAAAACTTCGTCCGGCTGCTGGGCGGCCTCTGGGTCGCGCTCCGCATCAGCCTGATCGCGGCCGGCATCAGCGTCGTACTGGGCATTCTCCTGGGCGTCGCGGCCAGCCGGAAACGCTCCGTTTCGTCCGTGGTCCTGCGGGTCTGGCTGGGCATCATCCACATCATGCCCCAGATGGTCCTGCTGTTCCTGATGTATTTCGGAACGACCCGGCTCTTCAGCTGGAACCTCTCCGGCGAAGTGGCCGCTGTCATCGTCTTCTCCCTCTGGGGAACGGCGGAGATGGGCGACCTGGTCCGCGGCGCAGTCAGCAGCATTCCCGCCATCCAGCGGGAAAGCGCGGAAGCGCTGGGGCTGAAGCCGGCGCAGGTATACCGCTGGATCATCCTTCCCCAGGCAGTGCGGCGGCTGATCCCGCAGTCCATCAACCTGATCACCCGCATGATCAAGACCACCAGCCTGGTGACCCTGATCGGCGTGGTGGAAATCCTGAAGGTCGCCCAGCAGATCATCGAGGCGAACCGGAAGGCAAGCCCGAACGCGGCGTTCGGCGTCTACCTGGCTATCTTTGTGATGTATTACCTCGCCTGCCGGCCCCTGAGCCTGGCGGCGAAGAAACTGGAAAAGCACTGGAGGTGAGCGCGTGGCGGAGGCAGTCCTGAGCATCTCGCACCTGACGAAGCGGTTCGACGACCAGACCATCCTGGAGGATCTCTCCCTGGAGGTCCGCGAGGGCGAAGTCGTCGTCATCGTCGGCTCCAGCGGCTGCGGCAAGAGCACGCTCCTGCGGTGCATCAATGCCCTGGAAGACATCCAGGGCGGCGAGATCCGGCTCCGCGGCGACCTCATCAGCCACAACCGGAAAAACCTTCCGGAGCTGAGGCAGAAGATCGGCATGGTTTTCCAGAACTATGAACTTTTCCCCCACCTCACCGTGCTGGAGAACATCCTCCTCGCGCCGGTGAAAACCCAGAAACGCTCCCGGCAGAACGTCCGGGAAGAAGCGCTGGCCCTGCTGGAACGCGTCGGGCTGAAGGAAAAAGCCGACAGCTGGCCCCGGCAGCTCTCCGGCGGACAGAAGCAGCGGGTTGCGATCGTACGGGCGCTGATCATGCACCCCGAGATCCTGCTCTTTGATGAAGTGACGGCCGCCCTTGACCCGGAGATGGTCCGGGAAGTGCTGGACGTCATCGTGAACCTGGCGGATCAGGGCAAGACGATGATTATCGTCACCCATGAGATGTCCTTCGCCCGGGCCGTCGCCGACCGGATCATCCTGCTGGAGGACCGGCGGATCCTGGAGGAAAGCGACCCGGAAACCTTCTTCACCGCCCCGAAAACTGAGCAGGCGAAGAAATTCCTCCGTACCTTCGAATTCAACAGAAAAAACAAAGCAGAGGCTTAAAAGCCCGAAAGGAGAATCCCCATGAAAAAGATTATCGCTGTCGTAACCGCCCTCGTACTGGTTCTTTCCCTCGCCGCCGTCGCGTCCGCGGACGCTGTCTACCGCACCCTGGATGAGATCAGGGCTTCCGGCTATATCAACATCGGCGTCTTCTCCGACAAGAACCCCTTCGGCTATGTGGATGAAAACGGCGACTACCAGGGCTACGACGTCTACTTCGCTGTCCGCATCGGCGAGGATCTCGGCGTGAAAGTGAACTACATCTCCACCGAGGCCGCCAACCGTGTGGAATACCTGGAAACCGGCAAGGTCGACATCGTCCTGGCCAACTTCACCGTCACCCCCGAGCGCGCCGAGAAGGTTGACTTCGCCCTGCCCTATATGAACGTCGCCCTGGGCGTCGTTTCTCCGGACAGCCGCGTCATTACCGACCTGAACGAGCTGACCGCGGATGATCAGGTGATCGTCATCTCCGGCACCACCGCCGAGGACTACCTGGTCAAAAACAATCCGGAAATCAGGCTCCAGAAGTTCGATACCTATGCCAATGCCAAGACCGCCCTGGAGAACGGCAGCGCCGCCGCCTGGGCCAACGACAACACCGAAGTCATTGCCTACGCCCTGCAGAATGAGGGCTACACTGTCGGCATTCCCTCCCTGGGCAGCCAGGACACCATCGCTCCCGCCGTCAGCAAGGGCAACGAAACCCTGCTGAACTGGATCAACGACGAGATCAAAGCGCTGGCCGGCGAAAACTTCTTCCACAAGGATTATGAAGCGACCCTGGTCGATACCTACGGTCTGGACTACGAGGACAGCCTGGTGCTGGAAGGCGGCGGACTGGCCGAATAACAAAGGATGATGCAGCATGAAGCAGATACTCGCCTTCGGGGATTCAAACACCTGGGGACTGATCCCGGGCACCGGTGAAAGATATCCGGAACATATCCGCTGGACGGGTATTCTGCGGAAAGCTGTCGCAAAAGAGGGCTATACGGTCCTGGAGGACGGCGTCTGCGGACGGACCACCGTCTTCCGGGACCCTTTCCGTTCCGGCCGCAAAGGCGTCGATTCCCTCGCAGAGTACAAAACGGAAAGCCTTTCCGCGGCCATCCTGATGCTCGGCACAAACGACTGCAAAACGGTTTTCCGCGCTTCACCGGAACAGATCGGCAGCGGGCTGGAGCAGTGTCTGGACCTCCTGGAGGAACGGATCCCGCCGAAAAAGATCCTGGTCGTCTCTCCGCTCCTGCTGGGCCGGGAAGTCTGGCGGCCGGAGAAGGATCCGGCGTTTGACCGGCAGTCCGTCGAAACCTGCGCCGCCCTGAAAAGCGTCTATGCGCAGATCGCGGCAAAACGGGGCAACGCCTTCCTGGCCGCCTCCGATCACGCGGCCGCCTGCCATGCGGACGACGAGCACCTCAACGCGGAAGGCCACGAAAAACTGGCTGCCGCAATCCTGGGCAAAATGAAAGAATCGCACATCATCACAGTGTGATATTCCCTGAAGCATCCGTTTGCAAAAGGATGCTTTTTGCTTTTTATACTGAAATAATGGTATGATCACACGTGGGAAAAAGAGGGCTTTTCTCATTATGGCTGTGCGGAGGAAAAAAAGATATGAAATACCAATATAAAGATATGCCTGAAAGCATGAAGGGCACATACGGGGATTATTCCAGGAATTTCGGCTTTTCCTGGAAGGAATTCGTTGCGACTGTTCCGGCGCCGCTGTTTCTTGTTACCACATACAAATCCAACGGCCTGCCAAACGCCTGCATGCAGTCCTGGGCAACCTTTACAAGCGCTGACCGCGGAAACGGTTTCTATGCCATCCTTGCCAGCGTGAATAAAAACGGGCATCTGTATCAGAGCATCAATGAGACAAAGGAAGCCGTGATCAATTTTATGTCTGAGGCGTATCATGCGGCATGTATGGCGACAATTCACAACAATCAGTCTGAAACAGATGAGATCACCGCTTCAGGCCTGACTGTCGAAAAAGCGTCGTGGGTGAATGCTCCTATGGTCCGGGAATGTTTTATGAATCTTGAATGCAGGTACGTCTGGGAAAAGGAGATCGTACCGGGAGATGATCATGTCATGCTGTGCCTTGAGGTGATCGGCATCCATATTGACGAAGAACATATAGCGGACCGGACCGGAGACAGCGGAATGCTCTATAACATTCACTACCAGATGAATCCGGAGAATGTCACAAAGACCCACCATGATTACGCGGCAGTCCTCCAAAGGAAAATCGATGTTATGGAATACTGATCGGAATAATGGGCAAAACTGAAGACAGTCTGGTATAATCCTGAATATGAACTGTACGCATCATTATGCCTCGCCGCTGGGCGGCATCACCATGGCGTCCGACGGCCGCGCGCTGACCGGCCTGTGGTTTGACGGGCAGAAGCATTTCGCCGAAACGCTGCCCGCAGGGCACGTCGAAAGAAGCCTGCCGGTTTTTGACGGGGCGGACCGCTGGCTGGACCTGTACTTCAGCGGCCGTGACCCGGGTTTCACCCCGGTGCTGGCGCCGGAAGGCTCGCCCTTCCGGAAAGCGGTGTGGAAGGTCCTGCTTACCGTCCCCTTCGGGGAAACCGTGACCTACGGACAGATTGCGGAACGGATCGCGAAGGAAACCGGCACAGGCCGGATGTCCGCGCAGGCAGTCGGCACCGCGGTCAGCCATAACCCGATTTCGCTGATCATCCCCTGCCACCGGGTCGTGCCGTCAGGTGGCGGCCCGGGCGGATACGCCGGCGGAACAGACAGAAAAATACGCCTGCTGCGGCTGGAGCAGGCTGTGAAAGGAACCATACCTGCCATGTATGAAACCCTGGAAGGCGAACACATCCGCCTCCGCAAAGCCAAGGAAACGGACTGGCACACCATGCTGGAAAACGTCTGGGGCGACGAAGCCGTATACCGGTGGATGCTGTTCCAGCCCACCCTGACGGAAGAGGAAGCCGTCGAAAGATGCCGCAGGAGCATCAACTACCAGAAGGAAAACTATGCCTGGTTTGTCGCCCTGAAGGACACAGACGAGGCCGTCGGCCTGTGCGCGGTCCGGGAGTATGAACCCGGCCGCTGGGAGGAATGCGGCATCTGCATCGGGACAAAATGCCAGGGAAAAAGATACGGGAAAGAGATCGTCAGCCTCCTGCTGGACCTGGTCTTCGTGAAGCTCAGCGCCAGTGACTGCCGGTACGGATATTTCCGGGACAATGAGCGGTCTAAAAAAGTCGCGGAGTCCTTCGGTTTCCGTTATGACCGTTCCTACGACCTGACCCGCCCCTGGGACGGCGAAGTAAAACACATAGATTCCTGCCTGCTGACGCGGGAAGAATATCTGGAAAGGATGCAGAAATGATTTCATTTGAGAGTGACTACATTGCCGGAGCGCATCCGGAAGTCCTCCGGAAACTGACGGAGACCAACCTGGAGCCCCTGCCGGGTTACGGCTCGGATCCCTACTGCGAAAGCGCGAAGCGGAAAATCCGCGAAGCCGTCGGCCTCCCGGACGCCGGGATCTTTTTCCTGATAGGCGGCACCCAGGCCAACGCCGTGGTAATCTCCACCCTGCTCGCGGACCATGAAGGCGTGATCGCCGCGAAGACCGGGCACATCAGTTCCCATGAAGCCGGCGCCATCGAGTATGCCGGCCATAAGGTTCTGGAACTGCCGCAGGCCGAAGGAAAGATCGTCTCGGAAGCCCTTGAAAAGTACCTGGCGGATTACTATGCGGATGAGAACCATGAGCACATGGTCTGCCCCGGCATGGTCTATCTGTCCCATCCGACGGAATACGGCACGCTGTATTCCAGGGCGGAGCTGTCCCGCATCGCGGAAATCTGCGGGAAATATCGTCTGTCCCTGTTCCTGGACGGAGCTCGGCTGGCCTATGCCCTGACGAGCAGGGAAACCGACCTGGCTCTCCCGGAGATCGCCGCGCTGTGCGATGTGTTCTATATCGGCGGCACAAAAGTCGGCGCCCTGTGCGGGGAGGCTGTCGTCTTCACCAAAGGAAATATGCCGAAGCATTTCCTGACCTCCGTGAAAAAGCGCGGCGCGCTGCTGGCCAAAGGCCGGCTCCTGGGCGTTCAGTTTGACGCGCTGTTCACGGACAGCCTGTATTTCCGCATCGGACGGCACGCCATTGAAATGGCGGAAAAGATGAAGGAGATCTTCCGCGCCCACGGACTTCCCTTCTATATCCAGTCCCCGACAAACCAGCAGTTTGTCGTGCTGGAGAACGGGCAGATGGAACATCTCGCGAAGAAAGTGGCCTTCAGCTTCTGGGAAAAGGCGAATGACGCGCACACGGTCGTCCGTTTCGCGACCGGCTGGTCCACCACGGAAGAAGACCTGCGCGCGCTGGACGCTGCGCTGAAAGAGGAATGACATGGATATCGCAATCAGGAATGTGACCATTGAAGATTATGACAAAATCTATGAGCTCTGGATCAGCACGGAACAATCCAAAAGGGCGCTGAATCCTGTGGATGACAGCCGGGACGGAATCGCCCGTTACCTTCGACGCAATCCAACCACCTGTTTTCTGGCCTGTCCGGCAGAAGACCCTCAACGTGTAATCGGCGTGATCCTAACCGGACACGATGGAAGGCGGGCTATCATCCATCACATGTGTATCCACCCGGAGTACCGCCGCCACGGCATTGCCCGGATGCTTCTGCAAAAGGCGGAGGAAGCGCTGCGCGCTGAAGGAATCACAAAAGTTTTCGGACTGGTATTTAAAGACAACGAGACCGCAAACGCGTTCTGGGAAAGCCAGGGATATACGCTGCGCACCAATCTGAACTACCGGAACAAAAGCCTGAATCAGGCCGTTCCCCAGGGGGAGTGATCCTTCCCGGTATGATGAAAAGAATCCCGGAAGTAATCCGGTCAAAACCTGATACCCGGAGGTGAACCAATGCTCCTTGAAGAATTTGATCCGTCGAAAAACGCCGTGATCGATCCGGAAATGGTCGTGCAAAGGATTGAAAACTTTCCGGAAGTGACGGTATCCTGTTTTTCAAAACAGCTGTTCAACAGCGTCCTGGCGCTGTTTGACGCGGAAAAGATCGCGGAAATCCATTCCGCGACGGGCCGTAATCCGGTCTATGTGGTTGAGTATAAAGGCCGCCGCTTCGCGTTTTTCCAGTCGCTTGTCGGCGAGCCGCTCTGCGTGGGCCAGTATGAGGACGTGATCGCCATGGGCAGCAGGCGCCTGATCCTGCTGGGAAACTGCGGCGTGCTGGACAAGTCCATTGAGGACTGCGGCATCATCATCCCGACAGCGGCGATCCGCGACGAAGGAACCAGCTACCATTACGCGGAAGCGAGCGATACCATCGAAGTGAATAAAAAGTACCGCGGCGAGTTCAGGAAAGTCCTGAATGAATGCGGTTACCCCTGGGTGGAAGGGACCACCTGGACGACCGACGCGTGCTACCGGGAAACCAGGGAAAAAGTACAGCGCAGGAAAGAGCAAGGCGCGGTCTGCGTTGAAATGGAATGCGCGGGAATGCAGGCGCTCTGCGATTTCAGGGGAACGGAATTCTTCCAGTTCTTCTACGCCGGGGACAACCTGGACCACTCCTCCTGGGACCCGCGGAGCCTTGCCGGGGATGTCCGGCTGGACGATAAAACGAAGATCGTGTTCCTGGCGTTCGAGCTCGGGCTGAAGATCATGCGGGAGGAAACATGAAGACGATCATCCTGGTTCAGCATACGGAAGCAGAACACCATCTCAACGGCCGCATCGGCGCGTGGCAGGACTGGAACCTGACGGCGCATGGCCGGGAACAGGCCTTCCGGATCGGCGAATGGCTGAAATGCACCGGCTGCGGCAGCGGCTGGGCCATGTACGTCTCTCCCCAGGCCCGCGCCCGCCAGACCGCGGATGAGATCAGCCGCACCCTCGGCATCACGCCGGTCGTCCGGGAGGAGCTGCGGGAAGTGAACGCAGGCGAAGGCAACGGCAAAACACGGGAATGGTACCGGGAGCACGCGGCGCCCCGGGGGCCCGTATTTGATCCGGACCACCGGGACTTCCCCGACGCGGAATCGGACCGCGAACTGTGGAACCGGCTCCTGCCCTTTTATACCGACCTGGTGTCTTCCGCCGGGGAACGGGTCATCGTGGTATCGCACGGAACAACGCTCAGCTTCCTGCAGTCCATGCTGTCCGGCCAGTCGGTGGAGGACCGCGGTCGGTTCCGTTTCAACGGGCGCAGCGGTTCCCTTTCCCGCTTCACTGTGGAAGACAGCGGAAGAGTCACCGCCGATTATGTGAATCACTTTATCGACTGAAAGCGAGGAAGAACAGATGAACAAAAAGACCGTCCGCGAAATCCTGAACAGCATGGACTATATCCGCACCAGCGGCTCCGCGGAAGAAAAGAAAGCCGCCGGTTATCTGCAGGGCCTGTGCGAAGAGCTCGGCATAAAAGCTTTTCAGGAGTCCTTTGATGTGGACGTGGCGGAAATCAGGAAAGCGTCCTTCACCGCCGACGGCCGGGAGATCCCCTGCAAGGGATACAAGCTCTGCGGCAGCGGCAGCGTGGAGGCCCCGCTTTGCTACCTGCCCAACACGGATCCGGCCTCGCTGCTTGCGGCAAAGGAAAAAATCGTCCTGTTGGACACCGGCATCACCTACTGGGTCTACCAGGACCTGCTGGACGCCGGCGCCGTCGGATTCGTCACCTATGACGGAGACGTGCATTACGCGGACCGGGACATCGACCAGAAGATGCTCCGTCCGTATGTATCCAAAGGCAGGAAGGTTCCCTGCGTCAATATCAACGCGAAGGATGCCTTCAGGCTGGTGCAGTCCGCCCCGAAGTCCGTTTCCATCAGCGTGGAGCAGGAAGAATCCGTCGCCTCCTCACAGAACGTGATTGCCGAAATTCCCGGGAAAACGGATGAATGGATCGTGCTTTCCGCGCATTATGATTCCACTCCGCTGTCCCGCGGCGCCTACGACAACATGTCCGGCTGCATCGGCCTGCTCGGGATCATGGAAGCGCTCCGCGCCAAAGCGCCGCTCCGCTACGGCCTCCGCTTTGTTTTCTGCGGCAGCGAGGAGGTCGGCCTGCTTGGCTCCAAAGCGTATACCGCCGCGCATGAAAAGGAACTGGAAAAGATTGCGCTGAACATCAACCTGGATATGATCGGCACCTGTATGGGCCGCTTCATCGCCTGCGTCAGTGCGGAGAACAAACTCCTGCATTATCTGGAGTATTACTGCGCGCAGCACGGATGGGGCCTGTCCGCCCGGCAGGATGTCTATTCCAGCGATTCCACGCCCTTCGCGGACCACGGCGTGCCGGCGCTGTCCTTTGCCCGCATCGCGCCACATTCCCAGGCCACCATCCACAACCGCTACGACACTAAAGCGCTGCTGTCGGAAGCGCAGCTGATCTCCGACATCGGTTTCCTTTCGGACTTCACGCTGAACATGGCGGACGCCGTCAAATGCCCTGTCTCCCGGGAGATTCCCGAGGACGTCAGGACCAAACTGGACGAATACCTGCTCCGGAAGCGCAAAAAGGACAGCTGATCCCGGGCAGGAATAAAAGAGGATATGAATATGGACCTGAGCAACGTTTATTTTATCATCGGGACTTCCTACGCGGGCAAGTCCACCGCCGTCAAAAACCTGGCGAAGCGGCACAACGGCATTGCGCTGGAGGAAAACTACCACGACGCGAAACTGCCGGAACTGGACGCGAAGGAATTCCCCGGCCTGTGCTACACCCGGGACCTGCAGGACTGGCATGAGTTCATCCGCCGCACGCCGGAGGAGTATATCACCTGGCTGAAAAGCACGAAGAAGGAATGCGAGATCATCGAGCTGCAGATGCTCGAAGAACTGCTGGCAAAGCCGGAAACGCAGGGAAAGAAAATCTTTGTGGACACCAACATTGGCATTGATACGCTGCACCGGATCACGGATCCGCGGCACGTGTTGGTCATGATGGCCCCCGCGGAGGACGGGATCAACCGCTTCTTCGACCGGCCGGACGCCGAAAAGCAGTTCCTGTATCAGCTCATGCTGGAGGAACCGGATCCGCAGGCGGCGCTGGACAATTACCGGGAGATGCTCACGCAGCTCCATTCAAAGGAAAGCTATGACGAACTGCTCAATGCCGGCTTCCCCGTCATCTGGCGGGATGAGAACCGGACCTTTGAACAGACGATGGACCTGGCGGACGAAGCCTTCGGGATCACCGCAGGCTGACCTGCCGGCCGGTCCCGGTTTCCAGAGCGGCGGAGACCCCGGAGGATCCGCCGCTTTCCTGTGTCCGAAAAAGTTTTTGGATCAATCCTGTAACGCACCGGAAACTCCTGCGACTAACTTAACGGAAGCAGCTTCCGGAATGAACGAAAGGGGGGTGAACACAACGGCTGATATGGAGGAGATCTACCGGCAGTACAGCGGCACGGTATATGCCTGGCTGATGCGCCAGTGCGGAAATGATGATCTTTGCCGGGAGCTGACCCAGGAAACGTTTTACCAGGCAGTCAGGAGCATCTCCCGTTTTGACGGAAAAAGCAGCGTCAGCACCTGGCTGTGCAGCATTGCCCGGCATCTGTATTACGACTCCCTCCGGCGGAAAAAGCCAGCCGGGCAGATCCCGGAAGACCTGCCGGCGCCTGGAGACTTTACGGAGCAGATCGTCCGCCGGGATCAGGCCATGGCCGCCCACCGTGTCCTGCACACGCTGGAAGAGCCATACCGTGAAGTGTTCACCCTGCGGACCTTCTGCGACCTGTCCCATACCCAGATCGCGGAACTGTTCGGAAAAAGCGAGTCCTGGTCGCGGGTCACCTACTACCGGGCCCGCCGGATGCTGCAGGACGCAGTGAAGGAGAATGATCATGAAAAAGAATGAATGCAATGTGGTCCGGGACCTGATGCCGCTGGTCCTTGACCGGGTCGCCAGCGAGGAAAGCCGAGAGATCGTGGAAACCCATATCGCTTCCTGCGAGGAATGCCGGAAGCAGTATGACGCGATGAAAGCGGACCTCCCGGAGGAAACCCGCGCGGAATATGAAGAGGAACAGAAGCAGTTCACAGATGCCCTGAAGGCCGTAAAAAAGAAAAAGCTCAGGCGCCGGATCCGTCTGATCGCGCTGGCCGCGCTGGCCTGCATGGCCGCGGTCCTGATCGGCCTGTTCGCGTATGACGCGCTGTTCTGGAAGATGACCGTTCCTGTGGATAATCAGTACTATTCCCTGAGTCTGTGCAAAACAACAAGCGGGCTGTATGTCATTACCGCGGATGCGTCACAGCTGGATTTTGACACGATGACGGTCAGTGAAGACGCCTTCGTTGACGGCCGGGACATCATGTATGTCCGCTTCATGGCCACGCCGATCCATACGCCTGCTTCAGCCGGTTCCGGGATCAAAAAGTCAGACGTGATGACCATGGAAAGCAGCATGGAATATCCGGCTGATGAGATCCGCCAGGGAACACCCGGCAACTATATCACCATCTGGAAAAAGGGGGATCCGGTCCCCGCGGCGTCGGAAGAAATGGAAAGATATTACGCGCTGGAAAAAGCCTATAAGCAGTGGTTCAGTGCTTTGCCGCAAAATGAAGACGGCATGGTCGTGCTGGAAGATGAATTCTTTGCGTGGCAGGACAGGCTCGATGAAGCCCGCAATGCCGTTCCGGAATGGTCACAGAACTGACGGCTCCCGGCAGGTTAAACAAAACAGGCCCTTCACACGCGTGTGAAGGGCCTGAATTAATGCGCTTTACCAGATGAACGGGATCACTTTGTACTTCACTTTCTGCTTGTATTCGGCATAGCCCTGCAGGCCTTCCTCCAGCACCTGCTCCTCGTTCCGGATGCGCTTGGCGATGATCAGGATATACAGCAGCATGATCAGGAAAGAGATCAGCGACCCGAGCACCAGCGGCATCGCCAGGAACAGAAACAGTGTACTCATGTACATCGGATGGCGGACGATGCCGTACAGGCCTGTATCGACCACCTGCTGTCCTTCCTGCACCTCCACGGTCCGGGAAAGGTAGGCGTTCTCCTTCATCACCTCGGCATACAGCCCGTAGGAGATCAGGAAGATCGCCACCGCCACCCAGGAGATCCAGTCCGGCAGGACGATCCATCTGAACCGGAAATTCAGCCCTGCCAGGATGAAAGCCGCCAGGAACATCAGGCCGCTGTACTTCAGGACGTCCTTCTGCTCTTCCTGCTTTTCCTTCGCGTTCAGGCGTTTCCTGAGCAGCTCCGGGTTTTTGAGGATCATGATCACGCCGACAATGAGCATCGGCACAAACAGGATCGCCATCAAACGCCAGCCCTGCGGCCAGGCGAGGGTTCCCGCCGGGATAAACAGCAGCGCGCCCAGCAGCACGACGCCGATGAGGAATTTGGCGATCCCCTGTACAAGCAGTTTCCGGTCCATACTGATCTCCGCCTTTCAGATAAGATACAGAAAGCTGATCTCCGCGCGGGAGATCAGCGTCTTTTTATTCCCCTTCAGGAAGGACGAGCGCCAGGACGATATAGGCCAGCAGGCCGGTGCCCCAGCCAAGGACCATCAGGGCAAAGACCAGCCGGATGATCGTGGGATCGGTGTTCAGGTATTCGGCGATACCGCCGCAGACACCGGCGACTTTCCTGTCCTTCGTGCTCTTGTGAAGGCGTCCTGTGGCCGCCTCGCCGTTCCTGTTGTTCTGGATGATCTGATACGCGAAATATCCGATCGCGGCACCCACGGCAATAGTCATAATCCAGCTCATGATTCTGTTCCTCCTGTTTCTTCACTGCTGTACCAAACACTTGGTACGGTAACATCATAATCATTCCCGGGCTGTTGTTACAGGACAGGATCGGCAAAATAAGCCCTGTTATTTCTCCTGTTTCCGATCACCGGACCGTGATGCGGTCCATGATCTCCGCCACGTCCCCGCGGATCACCAGTTCCGCCTGCTCCTCCCCCGGGATCGGAGCCCGGTTCAGCACCGCCAGGTGCTTTCCGCGGAAATGGCCGATGAACGACGCCGCCGGTTCCACCGCCAGCGAGGTCCCGGCCACAATGAGCGTATCCGCGTTCGTGATCTCCCGCACCGCCCCGATGCACACATATTTCTCCAGCGGCTCCCCGTACAGCGTCACGTTGGGTTTGATCACGCCGCCGCAGTCCCGGCAGCGCGGAATGCCCTCCGAATACAGGACCGTTTCCATCGGATAAGAAGCGTTGCAGTCCATGCAGTAATTCTCGTGGACGTTTCCGTGCAGCTCATACACCCGGATGTTCCCGGCCGCCTTATGCAGGCCGTCCACGTTCTGGGTCACGATACCGCGCAGCCGGTCCGCCTGCTCCAGCTCAAAGAGCTTGCGGTGCGCCGCGTTCGGTTTCGCGTCCGGGTACAGCAGGTGCTTCCGGTAATAATCGAAGAACCGTTCCGGCTGCAGATAGAAGAAGGATTTGCTCAGGATCATCTCCGGGGAAAGGCCGTCCTCCTCTTCCGCGTACAGGCCTTCCGCGGAACGGAAGTCCGGAATGCCGCTGGCCGTGGAAACACCGGCCCCGCCGAAAAAGACGATCCGGTGCGACCGGTCGACGATCTCCTGCAGGGCTTCCAGTTCTCCGGCTTTCATTCCTCAATATCCTTCTTTTCTCTTCTTCCGTAAGATTATATCATCTCCCGCCGGGGAAAGACAGCAGGAAACTTTTTCCGGAATATTGAAATTATTTCAAGGTTTATTTAAGGTTCGTCAATAGAATAAATGCTGCCGGGAGGAAATCCCGGACCTGAATATGATGTAAGAACGGAGATGTGAACGATGAAAAAACTGTTATCCGTCATCCTTGCGATAATGATGATGCTCACCGCTTTCAGTGCCTTCGCGGAAGACGCGGGAAGCACGCCTCCTGAAGCGCCTCCAGGCGGTTTCGGCGATGGCAACCCGCCCGGGGAACCCCCGGAAGGTTTTGACGGGAGCAATCCTCCCGGAGAACCCCCGGAAGGTTTCAGCGGCGGCAATCCCCCCGGCGAGCCGCCGGAAGGCTTCGGCGGCGGCAATCCCCCCAGCGGCGGCGGTTTCGGCGGCGGAACACCTCCCGGAGGCAGCTCCGCGGACGTAACCTATACCGCGGCAACGGAAATCACCTCCGCGGCGGATGTATCCGGCGAGACCTATACTTCCGATACTGCGGATGAAAGCGCCCTGATCATCAGCACCGGGGAGAGTGTCACCGTCACGGACATGACGGTCTCCAAGACCGGCGATTCCAACGGCGGCGACAACTGTAACTTCTACGGCCTGAACGCGGCGGTCCTGGTCAAGGACGGCGCGGACGTCACCATCACCGGCGGCACGGTTGAGTCCTCCGCCTCCGGCGCGAACGGCGTCTTTGTCTACGGCGGGAACGGCGGCAGGAACGGCGCAGACGGCGACGGCACCGTGCTGCATATTTCCGGCACGACCATCACCACCACGGGCGACGGCTCCGGCGGCATCATGACCACCGGCGGCGGCGTCACCCGGGCGGAAAACCTGACCGTGACCACTTCCGGCCGGTCCTCCGCGGCGATCCGCACAGACCGGGGCGGCGGCACCGTGGTCGTGGACGGCGGCACCTATACCTCCAATGGCCTGGGTTCCCCCGCGATCTATTCCACCGCGGACATCACCGTGAAGAACGCGACCCTGGTGTCCAACCTGTCCGAAGGCGTATGCATTGAAGGCATGAACTCCATCACCCTGGAGAACTGCGACCTGACCGCCAGTAATACCCAGCGCAACGGCCACGCCACCTTCCTTGACACGATCATGATCTACCAGTCCATGTCCGGCGACGCGGACAGCGGTACCTCCTCCTTCACCATGTCCGGCGGCAGCCTGACCAGCCTCAGCGGGCATATGTTCCATGTAACGAACACCCACGCGGTCATCACGCTCAGCGGCGTGAAACTGGTCAATGAAGGCAGCGACGTCCTGCTCTCCGTCTGCGACGACGGCTGGAGCGGCGCGTCCAACATTGCGGAACTGGTCGCAGACGCCCAGGAAATGGCCGGTACCCTGCTGGTAGGCAGCAATTCCACCCTGACCCTGACCCTGAAAAACGGTTCCTCCTTTGAGGGAAGCGTCAGCGGAGAGATCACCAATGCCGGCGGCACACAGGTCTCCGCGGAAATCGGCACGGTCAACGTCTCCCTGGATGAGACCAGCACCTGGACCCTGACGGCGGACACGTACGTCACCTCGTTCTCCGGCAGCGCCGAAAGCATCGTCAGCAATGGCTACACCTTCTATGTGAACGGCGTCGAGCTGGCAGGAACCAACTGATCATATCGTCCCTGAGGAGCGGATTATCCGCTCCTCTTTTTTTGACTTTCTGGAATTTTTATCATTCTTTTTGTAAATTATACTTGACATTTAGAAAAGCATGTTGTACACTCCCCCTGTACTCAGGAGCCGTATCGGCCGTCGGCTCTCCGGAGTGAAAAACAATCAGGTGTAACCTGAGGAGGAATGAAATATGAACACCGGAACTGCTTTGGCTCTTGGAATCCTGGTTGGCGTAATGATTGCCGCGTGGCTTCTTTCACGGAAAGCGATGAAAAAAAACTGCGAGTATGACGAAATGCAGCTGAAGATCCGGGCAAAGGGATATCAGATCGGTTTCTATACCGCTCTGTTCCTGATGATGATAGCAGTCCTGCTTTATGAACTGAACTGGCTGAATGCCGTGACCCCCGGTTTCGCGGTCTTTGCCGCGCTGATTGTCAGCGTGACCGTCTTCGCGGTTTACTGCATTATGCATGACGCCTTTATCTCGGTTCGCGGGGACGGAAGAAGCCAGATTATCGTCTTCAGCCTCGTCGTTCTGGCGGAAGGACTCGCGTCCATCCGGTATATCACGGAAGGTGAGTTCCTTAAGACCGGAACACTGGCCTTCGACAGCGGCGCTCCCGTCCTGATGTTCATCTGCTTCCTGGCGATCCTGATCACCCTGATCGTAAAGACGGTCCGGAACAGAAAAGAGGCGGAAGAATGAAAAACCTGAAGCTGAAAGCCGCCCGCGCGGCCAGGGACCTGTCCCAGGAACAACTGGCGCAGCTGTGCAACGTGTCCCGCCAGACCATCAACGCGATCGAAAAGGGTGACTATAACCCGACGATCAACCTGTGCATCGCGATCTGCAAGGCGCTGGACAAGACCCTTGACGAGCTCTTCTGGAACGCGGAATAAAGCATCTGCCCTAATTATTTACAGAGGAGAAAAGCATATGGATAAATGGCTTGAAAACAGGGAACTGCCCTGTCACCTGATCTCGGCCTGCGGCCTGGTGCACAGGGACGGGCTTGTTTTGCTCATAAAGAATCCAAGGCGCGGATGGGAGATTCCCGGCGGAACGGTTGAACAGGGAGAGACCGTCACAGACGCGCTCAGGCGCGAGATCCGTGAGGAATCCGGAATATGCTGTGAGCCGGAGCGTCTGGCGGGAATTTATCAGAACCTGGTGGCGAAGGATGGTTACGGTCCGCTGGAGGGAATGACAATACCGCCGATTGTCAGTCTGGCTTTCATCTGCAGGTATACCGGCGGTGAAGCCGCCGTTTCCGGGGAATCAGAGGACGTACGCTGGGTTACGCCGGAAGAAGCCGCCGGCATGGTAACGCATCCCTTGTACGCGAAGCGGCTTGCGGATATGCTGAAAGCAGATGGCTCAATCGTTTTTTCATCCTATGAGTATGACAACAGAACCGCTGTATTCAGGACTGATGAGATTTTGTAAAACCTGGCAGCGGATTTTCGGAGTGTTGCCGCGCTTCCTGCGGCAAATCCCGGTTTGACGCTTTTTGAAAGAGCACTGAAAAAGTATGATATGCAAAAAACCGGGCTGCGTCCGTCGTGACACAGGCCCGGTTTTTTGAAAAGTATGCGCAGTTTATATACAGGTCATTTGACGATCATTCCGGCGAATTCTGCCGCCGCTTTCAGGTCGTCTTCGTTCGGCCTGCCCTTATGAATCCCCTTGAATTCACCCTTGCAGTGGAACTCGCGCTCGTCCATCGGAATACCGGCTTTGTCTGCTTCCGCCTTGACCTTCTTCCAGGTCGAGTTCAGCATCGCCGCCGATCCGAAATTGACGATTTTGCCGACTTTTTCCTTGTCCAGTGAACGGATAAAATCCCGCACTTCCGGATCGATGCTGAACGCGTAATAGGAATTTCCGAGGAAAAGGATATCCGTCTTTTCGGTCACCGGCACGGTGATCGGAAGCGCCTCCGCGCCGACAGCTTCTGCGACGGCCTCCGCGAGGCGTTTTGTGTTTCCCGTCTTGGTATAATACCGGACAGCGATCTTCATGTTCATTTTACAGCTCCTTTGCCACAGCATTGCGGACTTCCTTCATGTCCACGGTGGGTTCAAACCGGGCGACCACTTCGCCCCGCCGGTTTACCAGGAATTTGGTGAAATTCCACCTGATATAGGCTTTTTCACCGAACTTCTTATTGTTCATGTCGGAAAATTTGTTCAGGGCGGCGTTCTTCAGTCCTTTCCCGAATCCCTCAAAAGGCTTTTCCGTTGCCAGATACGCGAACAGCGGATCCGCATCCTCTCCGTTTACATCGATCTTGGCAAACTGCGGGAACTCTGTCCCGAACTTCATGGTGCAGAAAGTATGGATCTCTTCTTCGGAACCCGGAGCCTGGTTCGCGAACTGGTTGCACGGGAAGTCCAGGATCTCAAATCCCTGATCCCGGAATTCCTTGTACATCGCTTCAAGCGGATCATAATGAGGGGTAAAACCGCAGCCCGTAGCCGTATTGACGATCAGCAGCACCTTGCCGGCATATTCCCCGAGGTTTACTTCATTCCCTTCCCTGTCCTTCACGGTAAAATCATACACATTTGCCATTGCTTTGTCCTCCTTCTCATTTTGTGGTTTTGTCATTCTGTTCCATGTGGCGAAGCGCTTTGTAGGTCAGCATATACAGCGCCCGGAACTCCTCCGGGGTCAGTCCCATGCATTCCGCCACAGCGGGCGGAACGGAAACCGCTTTATCCCGCAGATCCTTCCCCCGCTCCGTCAGCGCAAGCGTCAGCAGGCGCTCATCCTCCCGGGCACGGGTCCGCTGCAGGTATCCCGCCTGCTCCAGGCGCTTCAGCACGGGTGTTAATGTGCCATAGTCCAGGCGGACGCATTCGGCCAGTTCCCGGGAGGAAACCGTCTGTTTTTCCCAAAGGACCATCATGACCAGGTACTGGGTATAGGTCAGCCCCAGCTCCTGCAGATAGGGCCCGTACTGCCGGACCAGTTCCTTGGAACAGGCATACAGCGGAAAACAGACCTGGTTGCACAGCTTCAGGCTTTCATATTCCTGTGTTTTTTCTTCCATTCTGTATCCTGCCCCTCTCTGATATATTTTGCACTATTTACTTGCGCGCAATTAATATAACTGTGATCTTCCGGTTTGTCAACCCCTTTTTTATTTTTTCTGCAGGTACATGGATAAACAGCAGAATCCGGAATGATGGAGATCATTCCGGATTGAAAAGGCATGATATGCATTTGTTGCCGGGTTGCAGTCCGTTTTCACGCGCCTGCCTGCGAAAGTTTCCAGGAAGCGGCTTCCTGCCGGCCTTCCACAAAGGTCCTGTAGATGCCTTTCTCCCTGATCAGTTCCCCGTGCATGCCGTGCTGGACGATCTTTCCGTTGTCTACCACAAAGATCTGGTCCGCGTGATGGACGGTCTTGAGCCGGTGGGCGATCATGATGATCGTCTTTTCCTTCGTCAGTTCCTCAATGGCCGCGGTCAGTTCCGCCTCGTTTTCCGGGTCCACATTGGCTGTGGCTTCGTCCAGGATGATGACCGGTGCGTCCTTCATAATCGCCCGGGCAATGGAGATCCGCTGCTTCTCGCCGCCGGACAGGCTCGCGCCGCCCTCGCCGATCACCGTCTGGTAACCCTCCGGCAGGGCCATGATGAAGTCGTGGCAGCGGGCCTTTTTCGCCGCTTCGATCACCCTGTCCATGGAAGCCTCCGGTTCGCCGAAGCGGATATTGTTGGCAATCGTGTCCTCGAACAGGTAGACGTTCTGGAAGACGAAACTGAAGTTCTTCATCAGGGAATCGAAACTGTAATCCTTCACATTCCGGCCGCCCAGCAGCACCTTTCCGCCCTGCACGTCCCAGAAACGTGCCATCAGGTGGCACAGGGTCGTCTTGCCGCCGCCGGAGGGACCTACAAACGCCGTGGTGGTTTTCTCCGGGATGGTCAGGCTCACATTGTCGATGATCTTCCGCCGGTCATAGGAGAAATCCACGTTCTTCAGCTCGATATCACGTTTCGCGGGCATGATTGCCAGCGCCAGGTTCTGGTACACATTGCACCGCCGCATCCAGTCAATGAAGCAGTTCGCGCCTTCCCGGGCCGCGACGATAAACTTCTCATAGCTGGTCTTCGACTTGCCGAAGGCCTTGATGACTTCGATGCCGTTAATGTATTCCACGGCGGTATCATTCAGCGCCTTGGTTTTGACGATGGTATTCTGATAGCTTTCATTGCTTCCCCGCATCATCAGGCCGAAACAGACAGCGCCCACCGGCACCGTGATCAGGGACAGCAGTGCCAGCCGCCAGTCGATACTCAGCATATAGCCGAAGATGACAAAGGGAATGATGATATTGGAAGTAAGCTCCGGGATCATGTGGGCCAGCGTGGTCTCAATGGAGTCCACCCGTTCCACAATGATGTTCTTGTAAGTACCGGAAGATTCGTCCAGCACGTCGCCCAGCGGCATCCTGGCCAGTTTCCCGGTCAGCATCCGGCGGACGTTGGCCAGCACCTCAAAGGTCGCCCGGTGGGAAAGCGTCGTGGAGAAGGCATGGAAAAGCCTGCTCAGCACAAAAAACACAGCCATCCACAGGCACTGCGTCAGGCAGTAACAGAAGTCCGCTGTTTTCTCCAGCAGTCCTTTGGTTATATTTGCCAGGTAGATAAAGGGAATAAAACCGCAGATCACGTTCAGGACCGCCAGGATCACGCTGGCAATATAGCTCCCCTTGCGCCGTCCGGCGAACATGGCAATCCAGCCAAGCGTGCCCCGGCCTCTCTTCTGTGTCACCTGTTCCATTGATTCATCATCCTCCTGTGAGTTAGTTATGGCTAACATAATGGCGTAAAAAAACGCCCTTATATTACGAAAATGAAAGGGCTCAGTAGCCGAAGAAAGCCTGCCATGCCTTCGGGAAAAAAGCATCCAGGGTATCGGCGTAATGCATGGCTTCCTCCCGGGTAAATCCATGTTCCACGGCCTGGAAAACGGCGTTCACGTTCGCGGTGACAAGCAGGTGAAACTCTTCCGGGCGGATCTCATTGATCTGCCTTCCCTGTTTTTTCAGCATTTCCATCATTGTGATCGTCGTTTTCTCTTCTTCAACAGCCAGGTCATGCAGAAACGTTTCGTACCGGGTGCCCGCGGATTTGCAGACCAGGAGCCGGAACGCATCCAGGTGGTCATAGATATAGGCCATCGTCATCCTGGCCTCGCCGCCGGATTCCCACTTCTCCGTGACTTCTCCGCGCTGCAGGGCTTCTGTCTCCTGTATCTCTTCCTTCCGGTAAAGCTCCATCATCCCCAGCCGGACCGGTTCCACCAGGGCGGCAAACATCTCTTCCTTGGAAGGAAAATGCTTGTACAGGCCTGCCGCGCTCATTCCCGCGGCGTCAGCGATGCGCCGCATGGAGGCGTCCGCGAAACCGTAAGTCAGGAACTCATCCCATGCCGCGGCGATGATCTTCTCATGATGACTGGCTTTATCACGGATCACAGGCAGGTCCCTCCTTTCAAAGCGAACAGTGTTAGCTAACATATAGAAGAATACACTGTTCGCTGCAATTTTGTCAATATGTTTTTTTACGATTTCCACAACGTTTTTAAAGCCCTTCCCGGATCGATCCCTTCCGACCGGAAAAACAGCAGGCGGCGAAGCGGAGCCCTGCGCCGGATTTTATCTTTTATACTGACCGGATTGTAAATCTATTGCCCGGATTGCATTAAATCTGTGTTAATCGGTTATAATCGCTGTTCAGCGCGTCCGGACAGTGTTACAATATAACAGTGTTACAATATAAAGGATCTGTCGCGGTTGAATGAGGAGGCACATCGAATGATTCCCTATCTTGAAGATAAAGAAACCGTGCTGGCGGAAGCCGGCTCTTCCATGGAGGGCCTGACCGACGAAGAAGCCGGCGCAAGACTGGCGCAGGACGGTCCCAACAAGCTGAAGGAAGGCCGGAAGGAAAGCCTGGTCCGGAAGTTTTTTTCCGAATTGAAGGACCCGATGACAATAGTGCTGATCATCGCGGCGGTCGTCAGTGCCGTTACCGCCCTGTATGCGGGTGAAAGCCTGACCGATTCCGCGATCATCCTGGCCGTCGTCCTGGTCAACGCGTGCCTGGGCGTCTACCAGGAAAGCAAGGCTGAGGCTGCCATTGAGGCGCTGCAGCAGGTCGCCGCGGCCACGGCAAAGGTGATCCGCGGCGGGCATCAGAAGACAATCCACGCCGATGAAGTGGTCCGGGGTGATCTGCTTGTGCTCGAAGCAGGCGACGCCGTGCCCGCGGATGCCCGGATTGTGGAATGCGCTTCCATGAGAACCCAGGAAGCCGCGCTGACCGGGGAATCCACGGATGTGGAAAAGCAAAGCGAAACACTGCAGGCCGCCGGCGACGGAAATGTCACGCTGGGCGACAGGAAGAACATGGTATACATGGGATCCATTGTCACCTACGGCCGGGGGCATGCGGTCGTTACCGGTACCGGCATGAATACGGAAATGGGTTCGATCGCTGAAGCGCTGACCAATGCCGGTGACGAAGAAACACCGCTGCAGGTCAAACTGAAGGAACTGTCCCGGAAACTGTCCGCGATGATCCTGGTGATCTGTGCCTTCGTCTTTATCGTCAATCTGGTCAGGAACGGCGGCAAGGCAGTGATCGATACCTTTATGATCGCTGTTTCACTGGCTGTAGCAGCCATTCCCGAAGGCCTGAGCGCCGTAGTGACGGTCCTGCTCTCCATCGGCGTGACCAGGATGAGCAAAAACAATGCCATCATCCGTAAGCTGACCGCAGTGGAAACCCTGGGCTGCACACAGATTATCTGTTCTGACAAAACCGGCACCCTGACGCAGAATAAAATGACCGTCGTCAGGAAGGTAACCGGGGATGAAAAACTGCTGATGACCGCCATGGCCCTGTGCTCTGACGCGGAACCGGAAAACGGGGAAGCTGTCGGGGAAGCAACCGAATGCGCCCTGGTGAACGATGCCTGGCGAAACGGACTGCCAAAGCATGAACTGGCTGAAGAACTGCCGCGTGTTGACGAGGCCCCCTTTGATTCCCTGCGGAAGATGATGACCACACTCCATCGGGCCGTGGGAGGCCAGGGCTTCATCCAGTTTACCAAAGGCGCCCCGGACGAAGTACTCCGCCGCTGTACCAGGGTCTGGCAGAACGGCCAGGCTGTACCGCTTGCCAGACAGCAGCGGGAGAAGATTCTGGAAGAGAATAAAGCAATGGCAGACCAGGCGCTGCGGGTGCTTGCGGCCGCCCAGCGGGTATATGACGAACGACCTGCCTCCAATGCGCCTGAAGGATTGGAACAGGACCTGACCTGGATCGGTATGTGCGGCATGATCGACCCCATCCGTCCGGAAGTGAAAGCCGCCATCGACGAATGCCGCAGGGCCGGCATCCGTCCCATCATGATCACCGGAGACCATAAGGATACTGCGACTGCGATCGCCCGCGACCTGGGGATCCTGAATCCGGGGCAGGTTGCCATCACCGGCGCGGAACTGGACGCGATCCCGGACGAGGACTTCGCGCAGGAGGTCCGGCGTTATTCGGTCTATGCCCGTGTCCAGCCGGAAAACAAGACGCGCATCGTGAATGCCTGGAAAGCCCTGGGGATGGTTACGGCGATGACCGGGGACGGCATGAACGACGCGCCTTCGATCAAGAGTGCCGATATCGGCGTCGGTATGGGCATCACGGGAACTGACGTCACCAAATCCGTGGCGGACATGATCCTGACCGACGACAACTTCGCCACCATCGTTTCAGCGGTAGCGGAAGGCCGCCGGATCTATGACAATATCCGCAAGACCATTCAGTTCCTGCTTTCAGCAAACCTGGCGGAAGTCCTGGCGGTTTTCTCCGCCACACTGATGGGCTTCACCATCCTGAAGCCGGTCCATATCCTGTGGATCAACCTGATCACGGATACGCTCCCGGCCGTTGCCCTGGGCATGGAGGGCGCGGAGAAGGATGTCATGCAGCGTCCGCCCAGAAGCCGCAGGGAGAGCATCTTTGCTGAAGGCCTGGGCTTTGATATCGCGTTTCAGGGGTTCATCATCGCGGCGCTGACAGTCCTCAGCTATTTTGTCGGGCACAGGATGGAAACCGGTTCCTGGGCTGTTGTGGAATCGCCCGCCGGAATGACCATGGCTTTCCTGACGCTGAGCATGATCGAAATCTTCCATTCCTTCAATATGCGTTCCCGTATCCGGTCGCTGTTCAGTATCAGAAAGCAGAACGCCTGGCTGTGGGGAACGCTTGCCTTTTCCCTGCTGGTCACGGCGGCGGTGGTGTTTGTTCCGTTCCTGAACAGGGCTTTTTCCTTCCAGCCCGTTACCATAGCGGAATACCTGGTCGCGCTGGCGCTGGCATTTGCCGTCATTCCGGTTGTGGAAGCGGAAAAAGCCATCCGCCGGAAGGCAGTCCGAAACCGCGGAAAGAGCCCGGACCGGCCGGAATAAACCCTTTCAGTTGTAATACGATGGAGGCTTTATGAATTTTTTTGACGTCCTGTCCCTGCTCGGCGGTCTGGCCATGTTCCTGTATGGCATGCGCCTGATGGGTGATTCCCTGAAGGAGAATTCTTCGGGAACGCTGAAAAAGGTCATGGAAAAAGTGACGGACAACGCGCTCAAAGCCTTCGTGCTAGGAATCGCGGTGACCGCGCTGATCCAGTCATCCACCGCCACCATTGTGATTACGTCCGGCCTGGTCGGCGCGGGCATCCTGTCCCTGCGGCAGTCGCTCGGCATCATTGTCGGCGCGAATGTGGGCACAACGGTGACCGGCCAGATCATCCGGTTGCTGGACCTGAACGCTTCAGAAACTTCCGTCCTTCGCTTTTTCCAGCCATCCACCCTGGCGCCCATCGCCCTGATCATCGGTATCCTGCTGATCATGACCGGGATCCTGAAGAATTCAAGATCCATCGGCAACATTGCGATTGGATTCGGCATCCTGTTTTCCGGCCTTCTGAATATGACCAGTGCGGTAAACGCCCTGCAGAAATCCGGCATTGTGGAGCAGGTGTTTTCCGGGCTGGGAGACAACCCTTTCCTGGGATATATTGCCGGTGCCGGCGTGGCTTTTGTGCTGCAAAGCTCCTCAGCGGCTGTCGGTATCCTGCAGGCTTTTTCAGCCGGAGGCCTCCTGACCTTCAAAGCCATTTACTCGGTGATTGTCGGCATTTACCTCGGTGACTGTGTCACGACAGCCATCGTGATTTATATCGGGGCCAACAGGGAATCCAAGCGGGTCGCGATTGTGAATATCCTGTATAACCTGGGCAAATCCATTATGGTTCTGGTTGTGATTACAATCATTCATCAGATCGGACTGCTGAACGGATTGTGGGACGCCGTTGTAAACTCCGGTATGATCGCCAACACCAATACCGTCTTCAATCTGGTTTGCGCAATCTGCCTTCTCCCCATGATCCGGGTCTTTGAGCGGATGAGCGACCGGATTGTCAAAAACAAGAAAGAAGAAAAAGATCCCCACGGCGAACTGATCAAGGGACTGAATCCGGTGTTCTTTGCCACACCGGCGATCGCGCTGCAAAGCTGCTATGACGTGCTGCAGAAAATGCTTCAGCTTTCCAGGAACAATCTCGAAAGGGCGCAGAAACAGTTGGAGGAATACAGCGCGCCGCTGCAGGAAGAAATCGCGGCTGAAGAAATGCAGGTTGACCGGCTGACAGACAACCTGAGTCGGTACCTGGTTGAATTGCTCCCGCATCTGCAGAGCGAGGACCATATTTCGGTCCTGAACCAGTATTATAAGCTGTCAACAGAATTTGAACGGCTGGGGGACCAGGCCGTGAATATTGCCGATATCGCGGCAAAGCTGTCCGACAACAACACCGATTTCTCGGAAACGTTCAAAAAAGAGATTGCCGTGCTGCAGGAACTGATCCGGGATATCCTGGACGACGCGGAAAGAGCATTCACGGAACAGAGTGAAAAGGCCTCGTCCATGATCGAACCGAAGGTTCATGTGGTATCCGACCTGATCGATGAGATGACACAAAATCATTTTGCCAGGATGAGCGCCGGCGAGTGTTCGATGCTGGCGGACGCGGTGTTTTCCAATCTGATGGCGGAATACAAGCGTATCGCCGGCACCTGTTCCAACACCGGTATGGCTGTCCTTGTCAGCATTCATCCGGAACTGGCTTCACGGGAACACCTGTTCCTGGAAACGCTGGACAAGAGCGGAAACGCTGAGTACAGGACGGTGCTGGAGCAGACGCATAAGAAATATTTTGATCAGCTCAACGCCGCGGAAAACACCCCGCAATACCAGCAGCTTGAAATCACTTTGGATGATCCGGCAGGCGCATCCCTGCCGGATACGACCCCATGAGCGTCTGAAAACACCGCGGTATCCCTTTTCATCGTTTATTTCCAGCGCTTCAGCTGGGAAAGCCATCCGTCATACTGGCTGCGCCGGTCTTCCGCCGGCAGCCCTTCCGGATTGGGCATATGCTCAATCATGAAATTAAGCAGCGCGTCCTTTGACGTATATGTGAATTTTCCGTCCGCGTAACACCATTTGCAATAATCCTCGTCAAAGAAGCCGTCCGGATCCTTACTGATCAGCTGGTCTTCATTCATCGGCATCCCGCAGCACTGGCAGAAAAGCTGCCTCGGGGAGCCAAGCAGGGTATTGATGGAAACATCATATTCACGGGATAAAAGCTTGAGCGTTTCCGTATTCGGCTGGGTTTCCCCGGTTTCCCAGCGGCTTACAGCCTGCCGGGTCACCAGCACCCGCTCAGCCAGTTCCTCCTGGGTCAGGTTGTGTTTTTCCCTCAGATCCTTCAGGATTTCGCATGTTGACATTGATGGGACCTCCCTGTCGTTACTTCACCTGCATCATAAGCTGCCCGCGGTACAGATGCAAGCAACTGTCTGTTGCTTCCGTAAATCAGTTTTGAAATCATCGTGATCATATCAGATCCGGATCCGACGCGGCGTCTTCCGCCTGCTCTTTTTAGGGTTTCTTTCTGCCTGAAGGCTTGCTTCTTTGGTATAAACACTGCCCGGGCCGGGTCATCAGCCGGAACAGGATCCATATCCGAAGTGTCGAATCACAGTCTCAGCAGTTCCCGGTTGTAAAAATGCCCGAGATCGCTTCGAAGCTTTTGTTTGACAGCGCGTGTTCCATTCTGCACGCGTCTGCCCGTGCAGTCTGTTCATCCACTCCGAGCTTTACAAGAAACTGCGTCAGGGCCTTATGCCGTTCATAGGTCTGCCGGGCGATCGGGTACCCCTTGTCCGTCAGGCAGATCTTGCCCCTCTTCTCCATGGAAACATATCCGCTTTCCCGCAGCTTTTTCATGGCAATGGAAACCGACGGCTTTTTGACTTCCAGCGCATCGGCGATATCAACCGACCGCGCATACCCTTTCGATTCAAGCAGGATGAGTATCTGTTCCAGATAATCTTCCGCGGATCTGTGCGTATGCATGCTGTGATCTCTCCTTACCCGTTCAGGTTATTCTTCTGTCTTCAGCGCGGCCACCATATCGATGGAGCTGTTCTGCCGTACTAATTTTGTTAGTTTCGTCTAACCGCTGGGTATATCGTAGTAAGACAAGACTAATTTGTCAATACCGTCTTCAGAAAAAAAGTATTTGTTAATATTTGTTTTCAATGTTTTAGATAGATCTAAATTGATTATATGTATCTAATACTCTATGTATAATATTATTCAGTCAGGTCCCGCGCTTGTTCCCTGATCCCGTTTTTTCATTGCCCGCCGGCCGGTCGGTGATGAAGAGAGCGTAACTGCAGAATCATTCAATGAATCCCTTCAGCGCCTCATTCAATATTTCAGCCACATCGGCGCCGATCATGTCAAGCCTTTCAGCTTTGACCTGGCATACATCAGGAATCCCGTAAAAGTTCTGCGCAAGCGCTTTGACATAGCCGTAGCCGTACTCATCTGAAACAATCGGTCCGCCGGCTGTCGTAACGTAAATCAGCTTCTTTGCCCTGCACAGCCCTCTCGTGAAACCGTCATCCGTGTATTCAAATGTCAGTCCCAGAACGTTAATCTGCTCAAAATATGCCTTCAGGACAGCAGGAAACGAAAGATCCCAGTATGGCGCTGCGATCACAATGATATCCGCTTCTGAGAACTGGCGCGCAGGTGTGTAAACCGGGTCGGAAAACTCGCCCGTTTCCGACGACTTGTTTCGTCTGTTAATGAATTGTTCCGATACAATTGGTTTCGTCTCTGTTGCCGGGTTCACTTCAGTAACGGTTCCGTCCAGTTGAGCCAGTATATGTCTGGCCAGGAACCTTGTCCTGGAATTCATCCTGACGCAGGCATCAACAAACAGGATATTCACTGTGTTTCCCTTCTTTCTGTTTCCTGCATACAAACTGACAAATAAAACTTGCATAACCCTGTATGCCGAAGAGCAGAAGCTCTGGATAGGGTAACAGCCGGAATGCTGTATACGGTTTTTCAGGATATCGGCCGGCATTTCCATCATACGGAACACGCTGAACAGCCATCCCGCGTTAATCCTCGTCCCTGTCCTTCTTCTTCAGGTACTTTGCCTCGAATTCCTCATAGTACTCGTCGTACCGGTCCGGATGCCCTTCGTGCATGGCCTCGCTCAGTTCGTGCACGTCCAGTGAGTTGCCCATCAGGTCCACGATCACGATGGCGATGTTCGAGCAGTGGTCGCTCACGCGCTCAAAATCGCCGATCAGGTCGTTGAACACATAGCCCTGGCCGATCGTGCACTTGCCCTTCTGCAGACGGGCGGTATGCTTCTCCCGCATCTTCTGGCACAGCCTGTCGATCACCTGCTCCAACGGTTCTACCCGGTACGCTTCGTCCGCTTCATCGCTCAGGAAGCAGCCGAAAGTGATCGCCATGATCTCCCGGATCGCCGCGGTCAGGTTGTTCATCTCCTTCGTTCCCTTGTCGGAGAAGGAGATCTTTTTTTCTTTCAGTTCCTGCGCGCGTTCCGCGATGTTCATCGCGTGGTCGCTGATCCGTTCCAGGTCCGTGATCGCGCGCAGATACTGGCTCACCGCCTTGTTCTGGGTTTCGGTCATCTCTCGGCCGGTCAGCTTCATCAGGTAGCTGCCGATCTTGTCTTCATACCGGTCCACGATGCTTTCAAGGTCTTCCACCTCGGCATAGTCCTTGTCCGAATAACTGCTCAGCATGCCGATGGCAATGTTCATGGACTTCTCTGTCAGTTCCGCCATCTTGTTGATCGTCAGCCGGGTCTGCTCAACCGCCAGCGTCGGATAGGCCAGGAAGCGCTCCTCCAGCCGGTCCATGTCGCGGGTCTTCTCTTCGTCTGCGGGATTGCCGGGCACCAGCTTCACCACCAGCTGCTCGATCACCGGTATGCACCAGGCCAGCACGGCTACCGTGCTGACGCGGAACAGCGTGTTCAGCAGGGCGATGGAGAACATGTCCATCGTCTGGTGCAGGAAGGAGAAATGGATGATGGCGTTCAGCCCGTAGAACACCGCGGCAAACAGAATCACCCGCAGGATCTCGATCACCAGGTAGGAGATCGCGGTACGCTTGCCGTCCTTGGGGGAGCTCATGCCAGAGATCAGCACCGGCACGGACGCGCCGATGGCGATACCCAGGATGATCGGCAGGACTTCGTCAAAGGTGATCAGGCCCGTGCTGGACAGCGCCTGCAGGATACCGACCGAAGCGGACGCGCTCTGCAGGATGGCCGTGAAGACGATACCGATCAGGATACCCAGCACAGGATTCGAAAAGCTGGTCAGGAAAGAGATGAACCCGGGATCTTCCTTCAGGGCGGACACGGATCCACTCATGGTCTTCATGCCGAACATCAGCACGGCGAAGCCCATCAGGATGTCCGCCACATGCTGCGTGCTGCGCTTTTTAACGGTCTTTTTGAGCAGGATCGAGGCGATCGCCGTGATCGCGGCCAGTGCTTCCGTGCTCAGCAGTTTCAGTGCCGGGGATGTCGTTCCGACGCTGGACAGGCAGATGATCCACCCGGTGATGCTCGTGCCGATGACCGCGCCCATAATAATTGCGATCGCCTGGCGCAGCTTCATCATGGCGGAGTTGACAAAACCGACCACCATGACGCTCGTTGCGGAAGAGGACTGGATCACCGCGGTGACCCCCGTACCAAGCAAAATGCCCTTGAGCGGATTGCTGGAAAGACGGTAAAGGATCAGCTCGAGCTTGTTGCCCGCGACCTTTTTCAGTCCGTCTCCCATCAGCGACATGCCGTAGAGGAACATCGCCACTCCGCCCAGGAGCATTACAAAATCCAGAATATCCATTTGACCCTCCGTCTGCGTGCTTCTTCCCGGCATCCACCCGAACGCCCGCGCAGTTCCTTCAATCCTTGTTACGCAACAATTCTATCATTTTCAACGGCTCTGTGCAAGAGAATACCTCCTGTATAATTATGAATTGTTGAGCAACTGTCCAAATCGGAGACCTGTGCCCTTTATGGGCATTTGGGTAACAGTTGCCATGCTGCAGCTGTCAAAGTGCCAGGGCACTTTGGGCGAAGAACCGATGACCGCCAGTGGCGGATATTTCATCGGTTCTGAGGTCAATCGAAAGGGAGTGATCTCTCCAGTGGAGAGTCACGGCCTTTGAGATTGCGGAATACAGCGATCGCAGAATAAAGTTCTGTATACTGTATCCAATTTGTATTTTGATTGTTTACCGTCTTGACAAACGTTTGCGACAGGCATAAAATCCGTGCATCCCGATGAGGCGCAAAGGTGTGCTTAAAGCACCTGGCGCCTCTTTCTTTGTACAAAGGCGTACTGCCGGGAATATTCTCAGAAACGGAGTGATCTGTATGGCATTCTCTGCAGCAAACACAATCTGGGTACTCCTCGGAGCCGCGCTGGTCTTCTTTATGCAGGCGGGCTTCGCAATGTGCGAGGCGGGCTTCACCCGCGCGAAGAACACAGGCAACATCCTGATGAAGAACCTGATGGACTTTTGCATCGGTACTCCCCTCTACTGGCTCATTGGTTACGGTATCATGTTCGGCGCGGGCACCGCGCTGTTCGGCTGGATCGATCCTTTCATCATGAAGGATTACAGCCATATCCTCCCGGCGGGCGTTCCGCTGTGGGCGTTCGCAATCTTCCAGACCGTCTTCTGCGCCACCTCCGCCACGATCGTTTCCGGCGCCATGGCTGAGCGCACAAAGTTCTCCGCTTACTGCATCTATTCCGCGGCGATTTCGCTGTTCATCTATCCGGTCTCCGGCCACTGGATCTGGGGCGGCGGCTGGTTGGCTGAAATGGGTTTCCATGATTTTGCCGGTTCCACGGCCGTGCATATGGTCGGCGGCGTGTGCGCCCTGGTCGGCGCGAAGATCCTCGGACCCCGCGTCGGCAAGTACGGCAAGGACGGAAAGCCCCGCGCGTTCCTCGGCCACAACCTGTCCATCGCGGCCCTGGGCGTGTTCATCCTCTGGTTCTGCTGGTTCGGTTTCAACGGTGCCTCCACCGTGGCCATGGACAGCGATGACGCGATCGGCAGCGCTTCGCTGGTCTTCTTCAACACGAACCTGGCCGCTGCCGTCGCGACTCTGACCACCATGATCTTTACCTGGCTGCGCTACGGCAAGCCGGATGTTTCCATGACCTTCAACGCCGCTCTGGCCGGCCTGGTCGGCATCACAGCGGGCTGCGACGCGGTCAATCCCTTCGGCGCGGCGATCATCGGCCTGGCCTGCGGCATCGTGATCGTCCTCGCGGTTGAATTCTTCGACAAAGTCGCCAGGATCGACGACCCGGTCGGCGCGATCTCCGTCCACGGCGTCTGCGGCGCCCTGGGCACAATCCTGACCGGCCTGTTCGCCACCGGCGGCACCACCATGAAGGGTGTCTTCTACGGCGGCGGGTTCAAATTCCTCGGTGTCCAGGCCCTCGGCGTGCTGTGCACAATCGCCTGGACCGCGACGGTCATCACCGTTGTCTTCCAGGTGATCAAAAAGACCATCGGTCTGCGGGCAAGCACCGAGGACGAGATCATCGGTATGGACCGCAGCGAACACGGCCTGCTCACCGCTTATTCCGGATTTGCGATTGTTCCTGAAGAAGGATATGAGGTTCCCGCCGCTGCCGCCGCGCCCATGGTTGAAGCGGCTCCCGTCGCGGAAGCCGTACCCGTGGCAAAGAAGCCCGCGAAGGCGGAAGGCGAACCGGTTTACACCCGCGTACAGATCATCTGCCGCCCTGCCAGCCTGGAGAGCCTGAAGAAGGCCATGAACGGCATCGGCATCACCGGTATGACGGTCACCAACGTCATGGGCTACGGCGCGCAGAAGGGCAAGCCCGAGTATTACCGCGGCACTCCTGTGGAAGTCACGCTCCTGCCGAAGGTCCAGGTGGATATTGTCGTCAGCAAGGTGCCTGTAAGCGAAGTCATCGAAACCGCCCGCAGCGTCCTGTATACCGGCCATATCGGCGACGGCAAGATCTTTGTCCAGGATGTTGAAAATGTGGTCCGTGTCCGTACCGGCGAAGAAGGATACGACGCCCTCCAGTCCGAAGACGAATAATCTTCTCCTCCAAAGGAAAGGGAACGGTTCATCCGAACCGTTCCCTGTTTTTATGTTTCCGGGATCTTTGTTTCTTTATCCCATTCCCGGAGAAATTCCTCCATGAACTCGTGGCGTTCCTCCGCAATCTCCCTGGCCTTCTCCGTGTTCATCATGTCCTTCAGCAGAAGCAGCTTCTCGTGGAAGTGCCCGATGGAATCCTCCGGCGGCCGACCGTGGCCCCCGCCGAAGGCGAAGGTCCGTGCGATCCCGACCGCGCCCAGGGCGTCCAGCCGGTCCGCGTCCTGCACAATGCGGCCTTCCGCGGTCTCCGGGCATTTTCCCCTGTTTTTGCTGAAGGACACAGCGTTGACCGCGTCGCAGATCCGGTCCGCGTCTTCCCGCGTCACGCCGTGCGCGTCCAGGAACTGCCGGGCGTTCGCGTTGTTCTCCGTGGCGAACAGCTTGTAGTCGTCCGCGTCGTGAAGCAGCGCGGCCAGGGATACGATCCGCGGGTCGCAGTCTTCGCTCTCCGCGATCATCATGGCGTTGCGCCACACCCGGAGGGAGTGGTCGAACCCGTGGCCGTCCGCGTTTCCCCGGAACAGGCTGCGGATATATTCAATGGCTTCCTGCGTGATCCGATCGGTCTGCATATCATCACCCGGATCAGTATATCACAGTCCGGCCGGGGCCGCCATGTCAGTGAAGAATCACGGACTTGCTGTCCACCGCTTCCCGCACGGACGCGCCGGTGGTCGCGTCAACGCCTTCCGCGGGTTTGCCGATCAGCAGGACCGCGACGGCTTTCAGGCCGGTATCCACGCCAAGCTTCCGGCAGATCTCGTCATGTTTGTCCCCGTTCAATGTCATTGTGGGGGAAGAAACAATCTTGACGCCGTATCCCAGGGCGGAAGCCGCGATCACCATGTTCTGGGTTGCCAGTCCGCAGTCGTATTCCGGTGAGGGGGATTTGGAATTCGTATCCATATAGACGATAATGGCCAGCGGGGAATCACCCAGGGACGCCTTCGCGCCTCCCGCCCCACCGCCGGGCATGGAGGGCATAGCGGGCATACTGCCGCCTTCCGGCATGCCTCCCGGCGGCGGAGCCATTCCTTCCGGGATACTCATGCCTTCCGGCGGGCTGCCCGCGCCATCCGGCGGAGTGCCCATGCCTTCCGGCCGGCCGCCGAAGCCCATACCTGAACCGCCGCTGATCTCCTTCATCAGGTCCCGGTTCGTGACCGCGGCAAAGTACCAGGGCTGCTGGTTGATCGCGCTGGAGGTGGAAACGCCGGCCTGCAGGATTGTCTGAATATCCTCATCCGGAACAGCGTCCGAAGCGAAGGCCTGCGTGGTTCCCGTGGCAAGGATGGTGTCCACCGCGCTCTCCGCGCCGGCGGAAGCCGCCAGGCCGGCGGCAAACACCAGCAGCGCCAGCAGGGAAAACATCCGGCGAATTGATCTCTTCATGTGTTTATTGCTCCTTTCCGTTCTGTACCGCCATCTTACCGGTTCAACCTTATCTGAATCTGACGCGCACAAAAAACAGGCGTGAGCTTTCACGCCTGTTTTCCTGTTACACTTCAACCTTCACCCGGAAGGTATGTTCGTCCGGATAATCTATCACAAGCTTCCCGTGATGCTTCTCACAGATCCTCCGGACCGCAGCAAGCCCGATGCCGGATCCGCCGTTCTTCTGGGTACGGGCGCTGTCCCCGCGCACAAAGCGCTCCGTCAGCTTCTCCGGTTTCTCGGAAGGCAGCTGCGCCACGGAATTCTCCAGCACAATCCGGACCTTCTTCTTGTCCGACGCAACGGACAGTCGGATGCTTCCCTCCTCCGGCGTATACTGCACCGCGTTATCCATCAGCAGGCAGAGCATCCGCCGGATCAAGCTGCCCGTCCCTTTGATGGGTGTCGTTTCCTCCAGGGCGGCTTCGCCCGCGATCTGCTTCTGCTTCATCGAGGGCTGGTATTCTTCCCAGATTTCGTCCGCGAGGGTCGTCATATTGATCTCATTGAGCGCTTCCTCGCTCTTCTCCTCGTCCAGGCGGGCCATCAGGATCAGGTCCTGCACCAGGTGCTCCATGCGGTCCACCTGCGCCCGGACGTTGCTGCTCCACTTGTTCGGCCCTTCCCGCAGTTCCAGCACGTCCAGGTTGGCCCGGGCGATGGCCACCGGCGTCTTCAGGTCGTGCCCCGCGTCGGTAATAAACTGGCGCTGCTGTTCCGCGTTCCGTACAAAGATGTCGGCCATCCGGTTGGATACTGGAAACAGAACGATAACCAGCAGCAGGAAGATCCCCAGGCCGACCAGGCCCGCGCTCTTCAGCATATCGTACAGCATATGCAGCTGAATGGAATTATCCACCAGCACGATCGTGCCGGAACCGTCCTCATTTCTCCGGATGCCGAACTTGTAGGAACCGATCTTGCCCTTTTCGGTATCCTTTTTCACGACGTCCTGCACATATGCCTGCACTTCGGCGCTGGCGTCCTCCGAGATACCGAACTTGCTGATGTTGTCAAGCTCCCCGTCCGCCGTAAAGGTGATCTCATAGAAACCGGAAGGAATGTTCCGGCGTCCGGGCGTGTAGCCGAACATTGCCGGCGTCGCTTCCTGCCGGAAGCGCGGCGTCCGTTCCTCTTTCTCCTCTTTCTCCTCCCGGGGCTCAAGCCGGGACGCGATGAATCTGTCCGTGTTCTGCTCAATCTGCCTGTAGCTGAACAGCCAGATTCCCGCCACCGCGATGATCAGGATAATCAGGAACGAGAGCATGGCGCTGAGCATGATCCTGTTCCGGTAGTATCGTTTCATTCCGTTTCCTCCAGGGCATATCCGACGCCGCGTTTCGACCGGATCTCAACGCCCGCGTCCAGGGATTCCAGTTTCTTCCTCAGGCCCGATATGTGCACCCATACCGTTCCGTAGTCCACCTCCGCGTCCATGCCCCAGACCCGGTCCAGCAGCGTGTCCGCCGAGAAATAGATATGCGGGTTCCGCATAAACAGCTCAATCAGGTGATACTCCCTGTGGCTCAGCGGGCAGGCTTTTTCTCCCGCGCGCAGGGCGTACCCGCTCTTGTCCAGCACCAGGCCGCCAAAGGAAGCCTGGTCGCCCTGGTAATTCTGGCTGCGCCGCGTCAGCGCGTCGACCCGCACCCGCAGCTCGTCCATCGCGAAGGGTTTTGTCAGATAGTCGTCGCTGCCGGTTTCAAAACCCAGCACCTTGTCCCGGATCTCGCCCTTGGCTGTCAGGAGCAGCACCGGCGTAGTGTTTCCTTCCCCGCGCAGGGTGCGGAGCACCGTCAGCCCGTCCACGCCCGGCATCATGATATCCAGGATCAGCACGTCGTAAATGCCCATCCGGGCTGTTTCCAGTGCGTCCGTGCCGTTGTTCACCCAGTCCACGTCGTAGTGATGGTATTCCAGAAAGGCCTCGACCGCCTCGGCCATTGCCTCTTCGTCTTCCGCAAGCAGAAGCCTCATCCGTATCCCCTCCCTTTTTCTCCATTATACATGGGGAAAGCTGCCATGTGAACCTCCGGACGCTATTCTCCCATCCAAACCTTAAGCCAGTCTTATGCCTCCGAAGATGCCGCAAAAGAACAATCCGTCCGGTTGACACCGGCGCGGCGCTGTTGTACAATCCGAATATCAAAGGGCAAAGGCGTCCTTCGGCACGGGCTGAAGGACGCTTTTCCTTTTATCGGAGGAAGCCTGTATGCATGAGGAATGCGGCGTTTTCGGCGTCTGGTCCCCTGAAAAAAGGCCGGTCCCCCGGGATGTCTATCTCGGACTCTACGCGCTGCAGCACAGGGGGCAGGAAAGCTGCGGCATCGCGGTCTCCTGCGACGGCGTATTCCATCATCACAAAGGCGACGGCCTGGTCGGCGAAGTGTTCGACCGTCAGCGCCTGGACCGGCTCGGCGAAGGAAACATTGCCGTCGGCCATGTCCGCTATTCCACCACCGGCGGAAAGAACCACAACAACATCCAGCCCATCGTCATCAGCCATATGAAGGGGCAACCTCGCCCTGTGCCACAACGGCAACCTGGTGAACGCCCGCTCCCTGCGCACGCAGCACGAGCTCAGCGGCGGCATCTTCCACGGCACGGCCGACACGGAAACCATCGTCTATACCATCGTGTCCGAGCGGCTGAAGGTTTCCGCCACGGAGGAGGCCGTCCACCGGACCATGCGGCAGCTGCAGGGGGCTTATTCCTGCGTGCTGATGACCGCGACCAAACTGATTGCTTTCCGGGACCCGAACGGCTTCCGCCCGCTCTGCTGCGGGCAGACGCCGGACGGCACGTACGTCGTCTCCTCGGAATCCTGCGCCCTGGACGCCGTCGGGGCGAAACTGATCCGGGATATTGATCCCGGAGAGATCCTTGTCTTCGGCAAGGAGGGCGTCGTTTCGGACCGCCGCCTGTGCGGCGGTGCCCGCGCCCTGTGCGTGTTTGAATATATCTATTTTGCCCGTCCGGACTCCGTCATTGAGGGAACCCCGGTTCACCGGGCGCGGCTGCGTGCCGGCCGGTTCCTGGCGCAGGAGGGTCCGGTGGAGGCGGACGTGGTCATCGGTGTACCGGACTCCGGCATCGACGCGGCCCTGGGTTACAGCCGGCAAAGCGGCATCCCCTACGGCGTCGGTTTCCTGAAGAACAAATACATCGGCCGGAGCTTCATCGCCCCGAGCCAGGATATGCGCGAAACCGCCGTAAAGATCAAGCTGAACGTGATCGCGGATACCGTCCGGGACAAGCGGGTCGTCCTGATCGACGACTCCATCGTCCGGGGCACCACCAGCGAACGGATCGTCCGCCTGCTGCGGGAAGCCGGCGCAAAGGAAGTCCATATGCGGATCTCCTCTCCCCCGTTCCGTTTTCCCTGCTTCTTCGGCACAGACGTGGATTCCGCGGAGAACCTGATCGCTTGCCGCCTGCATTCCGTGAAGGAAATCGCGGACGAAATCGGCGCGGATTCCCTTGCCTACCTGTCCGTGGAAGCCGCCCGCCGCCTCGCCGGGGAACAGGGCTGTTCCTTCTGCGACGGATGCTTCACCGGAAAGTATCCCATCGACATTCCGGAAGACCAGGGTAAAAGCCGCTTTGAGCAGCCGATCCCGGTACAGCCGGAATAAAAAACCGGGGAGGTTCTTCTCCCCGGTTCGTTATCCCATATACTTTTCCGCGGCCGCAAGCAGCTTCTGTTTCGCGGCTTTCGCGTTCTTTGTCCAGGTCATCACGTCAAATCCGTGGATGTTGCCGTGGAAGATATCCATGTGCGCCTCTACGCCTGCGTCCTGCAGGTTCTTCACATAGGTGACCGTCTCGTCCAGGAAGGGCTCTCCGTCCTCCACGTAGGTATAGCATGGCGGCAGGCCGGCGTAGTTGACCTCCCGGGAGGGCGACGCGTAGGGCGGCACTTCATCCGTGCCGTACATTTCCCGCAGGTATGTGTGCCAGCCCCAGTGGTTCCTGCGCGTGCCCCAGCCGTGGGAATGGCTGTGGCGGGAGGAATCCGTGTCGTTGCTGTCCAGCATCGGATACAGCGGAAGCTGGAAGGAAACCGGGATCTCACCCCTGTCCCGCGCATAGATGCAGACAGCCGCGGCCAGCCCGCCGCCGGCGCTCTCTCCGCCGACAACGATCCGGTTCCGGTCCACGCCCAGTTCCTCCGCATGTCTGTACATGTATTCCAGCGACGCGTAGCAGTCCTCCAGCGCGGCGGGATACGGTGCCCTGATTGCCAGCCGGTATTCCGGGGCAATCAGCACGCAGCCGAAGTGTTCCGCCAGCACATGCCCCATGGTGTAATATGCCATGGCCGCAATCCCTGTCACGTATCCGCCGCCGTGGATCCACACCATGCCCGGCACAGGCCCGTCCGTATGCTCCGGCCGCATCAGGATTGCCCGGATTCCGCCCGCGGGCGTCCCGATCCTGCGGATGCTGCTCTTCAGCTTCATTCGTCTTTTCTCTCCACGGTATAAGTCTGTTCTCACAGTGTGTGCATTGTATAGCGCTTTGCGCCTTCCCGTCAAGTCCGGAAAAGGGCTCTGTATTCCGTGTGTTTTTCCGTTCCGCGTTTTATTGACAGGGCTTTGTCCTGACCGTATAATACCGCAAAAGCGATGATCAAGGCGAGTAGCCGGATCATGGCAGTGTCCAGAGAGCCCCGTGTTTCGCTGAGAACGGGGAGACTGCCGGCCGGTGAAATTCCCCTTGTAGCTTCCCGTTGAAACCGTTCAGGCGTGTAGGCGGCGACGGAATGCGGCCGTTATCTTCCGCAGGGTGAATGATTGTTCGCCCCTGAGGCCGCAATGGCGCGGCGAACCAAGGTGGTACCACGATGATGAGTCGTCCTTCGGAAGGGTCCGAAGGACTTTATTATTTCCCGCTTTTCCTTCCCTCCGGGGAGAAAAGATAGATTGAGATCAATCAAAGGAGGATTCCCCCATGAAAAAGATCGTTTCCATGCTGGTAGCCCTTTCCCTGCTCCTGGGCCTGTGCGCCTGTGCGTCCGCCGAGGATAAAACCTATACCGTCGGCATCCTGCAGCTGATCCAGCATCCCGCGCTGGACGCGGCCACCCAGGGCTTCAGGGACGCCCTGACCGAAAAGCTGGGCGACAGGGTCACCTTTGACGAAGGCAACGCCTCCGGCGACTCCAACAACTGCGCACAGATCGCCAGCCAGCTGGTTTCCAAACAGGTGGACCTGATTATGGCCAACGCGACCCCCGCCATGCTTGCCTGCGCCACTGCCACCGAGGATATCCCGGTGCTGGCCACCTCCATCACCAACTATGAATCCGCCATGGAAATCGAGCTGACCGCGGAAGGCGCCACCGGCCTGAACGTTTCCGGCACAAGCGACCTGGCTCCCCTGGACGGCCAGGCGGACATGATTAAGGAACTGTTCCCGGAAGCAAAGACCGTCGGCCTGATCTACTGCAACGCTGAGCCGAACTCCATCTTCCAGATCAAGGGCATCGAAGGCTGCCTGGCTGAACTGGGCTACGAGACCAAACGGTACGGCTTCAATGACTCCAACGACCTGGCCTCTGTTGTCCAGAGCGCGACGGAGTGCGACGTGATCTACATTCCCACGGACAACACCGCTGCCGGCAACACGGAAGCAATCGCCAACATCGTGATCCCCGCCGGTGTCCCGGTTGTCGCCGGTGAAGAAGGCATCTGCAAGGGCTGCGGCGTGGCGACCCTGACAATCAGCTACTATGATATCGGATACAAGACCGGTGAGATGGCTTATGATATCCTCGTCAACGGCGCGGACATCACCGCCATGCCCATCGCCTACGCGCCCCAGTTCACCAAGAAATACAACGCAGTCAACGCGGCCGAGCTGGGCGTGGCCATTCCCGACGACTATGAGGCGATCGCCGAAGACTGATCCCTTTAACGGAGGAAAACCGTGAACATCGCGCAACTGCTCAACCAACTGCCCGGCGCCGTCGCCCAGGGCCTCATCTGGGGCATCATGGCCATCGGGGTATATATCACCTTCCGGATTCTGGACATTGCTGACCTGACGGTGGACGGTTCCATCGCCACCGGCGGCGCCGTCGCGGCCATCCTGATCACCAACGGAGTCAATCCCTGGCTGGCTACGCTGATCGCTTTCCTTGTCGGCATGATCGCCGGCGCTGTCACCGGCGTGTTCCACACCGCCATGGGTATCCCGGCGATTCTCGCCGGTATCCTGACCCAGCTGGCCCTGTATTCCGTAAACCTGCGGATCCAGGGCATCGGAACCGATCTCGGTTCCAGGGCGAACGTCCCGATGAGCATCAACAAGTATAAAAACATGCTGGTGTCCCTGCGGAACGTCGGCAAGTTTGCCCTGGAAAACCCCATCTGGCTGATGCTGGCAATCACCGTCATCCTGATCGGCGTCATGTACTGGTTCTTCGGAACCGAGTACGGCTGCAGCCTGCGCGCCGTCGGCGCGAACCAGCAGATGGCCCGGGCCCAGGGCATCAACACGAACACCGGCAAGCTCGTCGGCCTGATGATCAGCAACGGCCTGGTCGCCTTTTCCGGCGCGCTTATGGCCCAGTATCAGGGCTTCGCAGACGTATCCATGGGCCGCGGCGCCATC
This sequence comes from Clostridia bacterium, assembly GCA_017512985.1. Classification (GTDB taxonomy): domain Bacteria; phylum Bacillota; class Clostridia; order Christensenellales; family Aristaeellaceae; genus Aristaeella. The sequence goes on along the minus strand of JAFWEJ010000006.1, from coordinate 28,942 downwards.
GTCATCGGCCTGGCCGCCGTGATCATCGGCGAAGTCATCTTCGGAAAACTGTTCCGGAACTTCGCCCTGAAACTGCTGGCGGTTTCCCTCGGTGCCATCATCTATTACCTGGTCATCCAGGTTGTGCTCTGGCTCGGCCTCAACACGGACGACCTGAAACTGCTCACCGCGCTGGTGGTGGCCCTGTTCCTGGCCATGCCTTACTGGAAAAACAGGATCATTGCCCGGAAGCTGAAGGGAGGGCGTCGCCATGGCTGAGAATGAAATGCTGGTTCTCAAAGACCTGCGGAAAACCTTCAACCCCGGCACCGTCATGCGGAAAATGGCCCTGGCCGGTGTGGACCTGACCCTGAACAAAGGGGATTTTGTCACAGTCATCGGCGGCAACGGTGCCGGCAAGAGCACCATGCTCAACGCGATCGCCGGCACCTTCCAGATTGACAACGGCGCCATCCTCCTGGGCGGAAGGGACGTGACCCACCTGCCGGAGCACAGGCGCGCGGCCTTCCTGGGACGTGTTTTCCAGGATCCCATGACCGGCACCGCCGCTTCCATGAACATTGAGGAAAATCTTGCCCTGGCCAGCCGCCGCGGCCAGTCCCGCGGCCTCCGCTGGGGCATCACCGCGAAAGAGCGCGCCCTGTACCGGGAAAAACTGGCTTCGCTGGACCTCGGTCTGGAAAGCCGCATGGGCAGTAAAGTCGGCCTGCTTTCCGGCGGACAGCGCCAGGCGCTGACCCTGCTGATGGCCACCCTGAAGCAGCCGGAACTTCTCCTCCTGGACGAGCACACCGCCGCCCTGGATCCGAAGACCGCGGAAAAGGTGCTGCGCCTGACCCGCCATCTGATCAAAGAAAACAGCCTCACCGCCCTGATGGTCACCCATAACATGAAGGACGCGCTCGCCCTCGGCAACCGGACCATTATGATGCACGAGGGAAAGATCATCCTGGACCTGAACGAAGAACAGAAACAGCATATGACCGTGGAAGACCTGCTGGCCCAGTTTGAAAAGGCCAGCGGCCGGGAGCTTGCCAACGACCGCATGCTCCTGACCTGAAGACAGCCTGCGCGAAATAAAAGCACTGCCGTCCGGCAGTGCTTTTGTCGTCTGTTCAGTTGTTACAGCAGGATCGCGGCGGCCAGGAGCAGCAGGCAGAAGGCCGCGGCGCCGAGATCCAGAATCGTGAACGGATACCGCTTGTATCCGGATTGCCGGGTCCTCAGGCGGAAACCGCGGACCTCCGCAGCGGCGGCCGTCAGGTCCGTCTTGCGGACAGAGGAAATCAGCAGCGGCGCGCACAGCGGCAGGATCATTGAGAACTTCTTCAGGCCCTTTGCCTTGTCAAACGCGACGCCCCGCGCGGTCTGCGCTTCCATGATGCCGCTCATCTCTTCCAGGAACTGGGGGATGAAACGGATCGCGGTGGACAGGGTAAACGCGTACTTGTACGGCACATGCAGCACCTGCACCAGGGAATTTGTCAGGTCGGTCACCCTGGTCACAGCCAGTACCAGTGCCAGCGGCATACAGACGATCACCAGGCGGAGCACGACCCTCGCGGCCGTCAGCAGGCCCTCGTCCGTAATGATCCAGAACACCGGCGTGCCGCCGCGCACCAGCAGGATCTGCAGCACAAACAGGAAGATCGCGATCTTCAGCAGGCCCTTGAAAATCGTCAGTGTCTTCTCCGGAATCCCCGCGATAAAGCCGATCAGCAGGTCGACGGCCAGCAGTCCGGCCAGAAAGAGCAGATTGCCTGAAACAAACGCCGCGATACAGATCACGATCGTCAGGAAGATCTTGGTGATCGGGTTCATCCGATGAATAATGGAATTGCCGGGGACATACTGGAACAGGTTATGCATGCCGCGCGCCTCCCTTCCGGAGGGCCAGCACGGCGTCCGCAACGGACTCCGGCGAATCGGCGTCCTCAAAGCCCTCGCCCAGGCGCGTGGAAAGGCTGATCATCTGGGGAGCCAGGATCGAAGCCTTCTCCATCAGGGCGGCGTCCCGGAAAATCTCCTTCACCGGCCCGTCCGCCAGCAGGTGCCCGCCGGCCATCACCAGGGCGCGCTTCGCGTAGTCCAGCACAACCTCCATGTCGTGGCAGACCATGATGACCGTAACCCTGTTCTCCTCGTTCATCCTGCGGATCCGGTCCATGATATGGCAGCATTCGAAATAATCCAGGCCGGTGGTCGGCTCATCCAGGATCAGGATCTCGGGCTCCACCGCCAGGATGGACGCCAGCGCAACCCGCTGCCGCTGGCCGCGGCTGAGGGAGAAGGGTTCTTCGTCGCCGGAAAAGCCGAAATCCTTCAGCACTTCTTCACACCGCGCCCGCAGCGCTTCCTCTCCTTCGTCGCCCCGCACGGTCTGCAGGCCGAACAGGATCTCCTCCCGGACGGTGTTCTTGCAGATCTGGCGGTCCGGGTTCTGGAACAGGAAGCCCACCTTCCGCGCGCGCTCTGAAACGGAACTGGTTACGGTATCGGTGCCGTTGATCTCCACCTTTCCCGCCGTCGGGCGGATCAGGCCGTCAATCAGGCGGACCGTGGTCGTCTTGCCGGCGCCGTTGGCGCCGAGAATCGCGACAAACTCCCCGTCTTCCACGCGGAAGGACACGTCGTTCACGGACGGGCCCTGCTCCGGATAGGCAAAGCTGACATGATCGAGGTTTATCATGAAATCAGCCTCCTTACCATGGCTTCCGCCTCGTCCAGGTTAAGGCAGACGGGCTGTTCCTCCCCGGTCTTTACAGAAACGGCACGGGAAAGCGTGGTGACTCGCGGGCAGTTGACGCCCAGCGCTTCCAGTTCCTCCGCGTGCGCAAGCACGTCCCGGGTATCGCCCTGCCGGACGATCTTTCCTTCGCTCAGCACCGCGAGCTGCCTGGCAAACTCGCACAGCAGCATGATCTTCTGTTCAATAATGATGACGGTGATCCTCTGCTCCTCGTTCAGTTCCTTCAGCAGGGAGAACACCTGGCGGCTGCTCCGGGGATCCAGTTCACCTGTCGGCTCGTCCAGCACCAGGATCCGGGGCCTCAGCGCGATGATGGACGCGATGGCCACCTTCTGGCGCTGTCCGCCGGACAGGGAGCCGACCGCGCGCTCCCGCAGGTCCGCGATTCCGACCTTCTGCAGCGCTTCGTCGATCCGCTGCGGGATCTCCTCCCGCGGGATGCCGAAGTTCTCCAGCCCGTAAAGCAGCTCATCCTCCACCACGGGAGAAATGATCTGGCTGTCCACGTCCTGGAACACCATGCCCACCAGCCGGGAAATATCCTCCAGGGAGGTTTCCACGGTGTCCATGCCGTTCACCGTGACGCTGCCGTAATAATCCCCCGTATAGTGATGGGGAATCATGCCGCTGACAGCCCTGGCCAGCGTGGTCTTTCCCGCGCCGGCCGGGCCGATCACCCCCAGGAATCCGCCTTCCGGAATGGTCAGGCGGATATCCTGCAGGGCGGGCTTTTTCTCGTCCTTGTAGATAAAGGTCAGATCCTGAATCTCAATCATCTTGTTTGACTCCTCAAGTCATTGCGGTCAGTATTGCCGTCCTCCGCATCATCTGTTCAGCACTTTCTTCAGTGGCAGGTACAGCAGCTGGACGATCACGCTGCCGATGGCGGCGGTGCCCAGCACGATCGGGATGTAAGCCACCAGGCTGGAAGAGCTCGCGCCCATGAACACCAGCAGGCAGATTACGAAGCTGCCGCCGGAAATCACCGTGGAAACAAAGGTGGACAGCAGCGGGTTCAGGTCCAGCTTCCCGAACTTAAAGGGAATCTTGATCATGAAGTACATGGCCACGGCGCCCAGCAGCTCAGAGATGAAGTTCAGGTACGGGGTTCCGGGCAGGAACTGGCAGATGGCGCCGGCCAGGATGCCGATGATGGCGCATCCGACCAGGTTGGGCCGGACCAGCAGGATTGCCAGGCAATAGGAAGCGATGATGAAGTTCGGCTTCATGCCGAAGAAGTTGATCACGCTGCCGACAAACAGCTTCAGCACGGTACCGGCCGCAAGCAGCACGGCGACGATGATCAGGTCCTGGATGGAGAATCCTTTGGTCTCCTGGGTTTTAAGTACTCTCTTTTCAGTCATGGGGTTTCCTTCCTTTCTGCCCCTGTGGGGCTTCACAAAATAATGTTGTTGGTACCGGTTGCCACCCCGGTGCGTGAAAGGAAGTCCGGCAACAGAAAAATCCGTCCCTTGTAAAGGACGGATTGTTAATCCATGGTGCCACCTTCATTTGAACCGGAAACCGGTTCTCTCTCACGAGTGTGCCAACACACACTCTGCCCTTAACGCGAGCCCACGGTCCGGATACTCCGGGAAGATCCCGTTTCCCCTTTCCCTCAGCGAACCATTTGCCGGTGAACCTTCCGCGGGTTCTCAGCGCTCCCCGCTCTCTGTAGGCGTCCCTTCCGGTTTGACTTTCGCCTCTAAGGTTTCAGTATTCGTGAGAAAAAATAACATGGATCAGATCAGCTTGTCAACAACCGGATTGTTCTTCGGCTGTTTTTGATTTTTCACTTTACATCATTTATCAGTTTCCTCAGATCTTCCGCCACCTGCTGCACCTGCAGCCTGATCACAACCTGCACGCTGTTCCGGTCAAGCAAAGGATGTGATTACCGTCATATTGACAGTGCCGCCGCGGATACCGATCTTGATGGTATTCGCCAGTTTTTTCAGCGTGGACTGTTCATATTCGTCCCATTCCGGATCCGTGCACTCAATTGTATGATTTGCAAGATCATCCAGCACATCGTCAGGAAGATCGTTATTATGGTTTGCTTCGGCTTCCAGAGCCTGTTCAAACATATCCCGCAGCTGCCCCAGGAAGCTTTTTGCCGCCTCGTTTTTTCCGGAAGTGGTAGATGCCAGAAGCTGCGCGCGCTTTTCCCTGTCCAGGATCGTCTGGGTGGACATATTCATGCAGAACGTCCTGCCTTCTGACTCGATCCAGAAAGATGCCTTCAGCTCGCCCGTCACGCTTCTCACCAGGCTGAGCATTTCCTCTGCGCACAGCTGCAGATGCAGGGAGTCTTTGTGGCTCAGCGTCTCATACGCGGCTACTTTCCGGGCTTCTTCTATTGTTTTCTCAAATCCGTTTCCCTAGTTATCGATAATGATCACATTGGATTTCATCGCTGCTTATCCTTTCTCTGTTATTCGATCGTCAGGATGTCCGCGAAACCGGTGACTTCAAATACTTCACGTACGATCTCATTGACATTCGTGACCTTCATTCCGCCTTTTGCGCTCATTGCCTTATGAGCGGACAGAAGCACTCTCAGTCCGGCAGAAGAAATATAATCCAGCTTGCTGAAATCCAGTATCAGGCTTTCCGCGTTTCCCGGATTCTGATTTAATTCCGCCTCCAGTTCCGGGGCAGTCATGGTATCCAGACGTCCTTCCAGGGCAATCTTCAGTTCGGTTCCATTCCATTCTTTGGTTATGGTCATGATCTGTTCCTCCTTGGTTATAGCGGTATTTGTTGTTGTTTTTTTGTATTATACAACACATTATCGACAAAATAAACAGGCAAATCCATGTCCTGAAAGTATTCTGTCCGTCATGATCCCGCGCCGAAACCTGCAGACAGCCTGCGGGATTTCATGTCCGGCCGCCGCCCCGGCTTTATCCCGGGCTGTCCGAAAACCATCCGCCAACCGCGGCAGGGCAGAGAAAACCGGCCTTCCGCTGTTGCGGAAAGCCGGTGTGTTCCTGTCTAATCCTGGCCCTTCAGCCACGTGTCCACTTCCCGGACGGCGTTCCGGCCGTCAGCCAGGGCTCGCACGACCAGGGACTGCCCGTTGCGCATATCGCCGGCGCTGAAGAGCCTGCCGGTCAGGTGATGGCCGCCGTCCTCCGGCAGCAGCCTGCCGCGGGTGTCCGGCGTCAGTGCAAAACGATCCAGCGTCTTTTCCTCGCAGCCGACAAAGCCCGCCGCGATCAGGAGCAGGCCGCAGGGCAGCGTCTGTTCGCTGCCTTCCACCTGCGCGAACTTCCCTTCCGGGGTTCGCTGCAGCTTCACGGTCTCCAGGGCGGTAATGTTGCCGTAGTCATCAGTGATGATCTGTTTTACCGTGGTCTCATAGATCCGGGGGTCGCTCCCCTGGCGGTGGATCGCTTCCATCTGGCCGTAGTCGGTGCGCAGCGTGCGCGGCCATTCCGGCCAGGGATTGTTCGCCGTCCGCTCCCCCGGCGGGGCGGGCATCATCTCCAGCTGTGTCACGGAGACGCAGCCCTGCCGCAGGGCTGTGCCCACGCAGTCGTTGCCGGTATCACCGCCGCCGACCACAATCACAAACTTGTCCTTCGCGGACGCTTCGGAATCCGTCTTCCCCAGCACGGCGCGGGTCGCCGCCGTCAGATAATCCACAGCAAACATAACGCCCTTCGCGTCCATATGCTCCACGTTCAGGGAGCGAGGTTTGCGCGCGCCGCCGCACAGCAGTACCGCGTCGTAGCCCTGCAGTTCCTCCGGCACCGCCTCTGTGTTCAGGGCAAAGCGGATGCCTTCCGCCTCCATCAGGCGGACGCGGCGTTCCACAATCTCCTTGGGCAGCTTCATGTTCGGGATACCGTACATCAGCAGGCCGCCGGGGCGGTCTGCCTTTTCGATCACCGTCACCTCATGCCCCAGCTGGTTCAGCAGGTCCGCCGCGGCCAGGCCGGACGGTCCGCTGCCGATCACCGCCGCACGCTTGCCGGAGCGCGTCGCGGGAATCCGCGGCCGGATCCAGCCCTTCTCGAAGCCTGTCTCAATCAGGTACAGCTCATTGTCCTTGTTGGTTGTCGCGTCGTTCTCCAGGTTGCACGCCTTCTCGCACAGGGCGGGGCAGACGTGTCCCGTGAACTCCGGGAACGGCGCCGTGCGCAGCAGGCGCGCCAGCGCTTCCTTTTCCTGTCCGCGGTAAAGCAGGTCGTTCCACTCCGGGATCAGGTTATGGAGCGGGCAGCCGAAATCAGACTGGCAGAAGGGCACGCCGCAGTTCATGCAGCGGGACGCCTGCGCATGCCTGGCTTCCCGGGACTGGGGCATATGCAGGTCTGCAAAATCACCGAGCCTCACATCCGCATTCCGGAAGGGATTTTCAATCCTGACTGTATCCAGGAAACCTGTTGTACTGCCCACAGTCTCACGCTCCCTTCAGCCAGTTGAGGTATTCGTCCGAGATGACCGCTTTGAACTTCGGCAACCAGTCTTTGAAATGCTCCAGGATCTCTTTTGCCTTTGCGGAACCGGTGGCTTTTAAGTGCATCTCCAGCAGCCGGTTCAGCTCATCCGCCTGTTTGTCGGATACTTCATAGAGTTTCACATGGCCGGTGTTCAGGCGGTCTTGCAGCTGCCCGTCCTCATCCAGCACCCACGCCACGCCGCCGCTCATCCCCGCGGCAAAGTTGTCGCCCACCGGGCCCAGCACGGCCACCCGGCCGCCGGTCATGTACTCGCAGCCATGGTCACCCACGCCTTCTACAACCGCCCACGCGCCGGAATTGCGCACGGCAAAGCGTTCACCCGCCATACCGGCCACAAAGGCGTAGCCGCTCGTCGCGCCGTAGAGTGCCACATTGCCGATCAGGGTGTCTTCCTTCTTCCAGATGCTGTCCGCGGGCGGACAGACCGCCAGCGTGCCGCCGGAAAGGCCCTTGCCCAGGTAGTCGTTCGCTACGCCGTAGAGCGTGATCTCCTGCCCGCGGGCCAGGAACGCGCCGAAGCTCTGTCCGCCGCAGCCCTGGGCCTGGATATGCCGGTCGCCCTTCAGCATCGTACCGAAGGCGCGGTCGGTGGTCATCAGGTGCACATGGTCCTGGTACAGCCGCGCGTCAGCCCGTTCCGTCAGGTGGAAGTCATGCTTCGCGGCGGGCTGGAAGTGAGTGTTCCGGGCAAATCCGGTCAGGTCGGAAAGATCCATTGCAGCGCTGTCCTTCACGGCCAGCAGGTCACTGCGGCCCACCAGCTCGTTCACGGTGCGCGCGCCGAGCTTCGCCATGATCTCCCGCATCTGTTCCGCGATAAAGAGCATGAACCGTTCCACATATTCAGGCTTGCCTTTGAAGCGCTTGCGCAGTTCCGGATTCTGGGTCGCGATGCCGAACGGGCAGGTGCCCAGCTGGCAGACCCGCATCATCCGGCAGCCCATGGTGACCAGGGGCGCCGTGGCAAAACCGAACTGTTCCGCGCCGAGCAGCAGCGCCACCATGACGTCGTGCCCGGTCATGAGCTTGCCGTCGGTCTCCAGAGTAACCGTCTGGCGCAGCCGGTTGCGACAGAGCACCTGGTGCGCTTCGGCCAGGCCGATCTCCCAGGGCAGGCCCGCGTGATGCACGCTGCTCATGGGTGCGGCGCCGGTGCCGCCCTCGCCGCCGGAAATCAGGATGCCGCCGGCGCCGGCCTTGGCCACACCGCTGGCAATGGTGCCCACGCCCGCGGACGCCACCAGCTTCACGGTGATCTTCGCGTCCTCGTTCGCGCACTGCAGGTCGTAAATCAGTTCCGCCAGGTCCTCAATGGAATAGATATCATGGTGCGGCGGCGGGGAAATCAGGGAGATCCCCGGAGTGGAGCAGCGGGTCTTCGCCACGCTGTCGGTCACCTTTGCGCCGGGCAGGTGCCCGCCCTCGCCGGGCTTGGCGCCCTGCGCCATCTTGATCTGGATTTCCTTTGCGGAGAGCAGGTATTCCCGCGTCACGCCGAAGCGGCCGGAGGCCACCTGCTTGATCGCGGAGTTCAGTTCCGTGCCGAAGCGTTCCGGCAGCTCGCCGCCCTCGCCGCTGTTGGAGCGGCCGCCCAGGCGGTTCATGGCCTTCGCCATGCACTCGTGCGCTTCCTGGGAAATGGAGCCGTAGCTCATGGCGCCTGTACGGAAGCGTTTGACAATCTCGCTGGCCGGTTCCACCTTATCCAGCGGAACAGGCCGGCACGCGTCAAACCGGAAGGAGAGCATGGAGCGGATCGTCTGCGGTCCCTCGTTCTCCACCCGCGCGGCATATTTGTCAAAGGTTGCCCGGTCGTCCGTCCAGACCGCCTGCTGCAGCAGGTGGATGGTTTCCGGCGCATAGAGGTGCTCCTCGGCTTCGGGACTCCTCCTGTATTTGTGCGTGCCCACGCTGGGCAGGCCCGGCAGCGCCGCCGGTGCGAACGCCGCGTCGTGATGGTAGCGGCTGTCCGCTTCCACCCGGTTCAGGTCTGTCCCGCCGAGCGAGCACGGGGTGTTCGTGAAATAGGTGTCGACAAACCCGCTGTCCAGGCCGACCGCCTCAAACAGCTGGGCACTCTGGTAAGCCTGCAGTACGGAAACGCCCATCTTCGAGGCGATCTTCAGCACGCCGGCCGTCAGTGCCCTGTCGTAATCCCGGATCGCGTCCTCCGGTGCCTTCTCAACCTGTCCGTCAGCGCACATCGCGCGGACGCAGGCATGGGCCAGGTACGGGTTCACCGCCCGGGCGCCGAAGGCAATCAGCATGGCCAGCTGATGGACATCCCGGGGCTCGCCGCTCTCCAGGATCACGGAAACCGCGGTGCGCTTCTTGATCCGGATCAGGTGCTGCTCCAGCGCGGAAACCGCCAGCAGCGACGGGATCGCCATCTTCTCTGCGCTCACGCCCCGGTCGGACAGGATCAGGATATTGATATGGTCGCGGCAGGCCTGGTCGCACACGGCAAAGAACTGCTCCAGCGCGTTCCGCAGGCTGCCTTTTTTGTCATAGAGCAGGGAGACAGTACGGACGGAAAAGTCCTCATGCTTCATCTCGCGGATCCGCTGCAGCTCCTCTTCGGTCAGCACCGGGGAGGGCAGCTCCAGCACGGCGCTGTTCGCGGCTTCCCGGGAAAGCAGGTTGCCGTCGTCGCCGACATAGATGGAGCAGTCGGTCTTCACTTCTTCCCGCAGCGCGTCAATCGGCGGGTTCGTCACCTGCGCGAAACGCTGGCGGAAATAATCGTAAACGGACGGGTGAGTCTTCGACAGCGCCGCCACCGGCACGTCCGCGCCCATGGAAACAATGGGTTCCGTACCCTTCGCCGCCATCGGCAGCACCACGTCCTGCATGTCTTCCCAGGTATAGTGAAATGCCCTGCAGAGCTTCTCCCGCTGTTCGTCGGAAAGGTCTTCCGCTGGCACTTCCGTCTCCGGCAGGTCCGCCAGGCGCACCAGTTTCTTCATCCATTCGGTATAGGGATGCTCCTGCGCGAAGCGGGATTTCAGTTCGCCGCTCTCTGTGAGCCGGCCGGTCTTCAGGTCTGCTTCCAGCACGTCGCCGGCCTTCAGTTTCCACCGGCGCAGGATATGGGCGTTCTCCTCAAACAGCACCCCCGCCTCGGATGTGAGGATCAGGCGCCGGTCGTCAGTCAGCGCGCAGCGCAGCGGCCGCAGGCCGTTCCGGTCCAGGGACGCGCAGACTGTGTCGCCGTCGGAATAAAGGATCGCCGCTGGGCCGTCCCAGGGCTCCATCATCGTGGCATAATAACGGTACAGATCCTTCCAGGGCGTTTCCTTCTTCTGCCCCTGCCAGGGTTCCGGCAGCAGGATCATACCGGCCAGCGGCAGCGGGAAACCGTTCATCGTCAGGAACTCAAGCGTATTGTCGAGCATCTGGCTGTCGCTGCCGTCGTTGTCGACCACGGGCAGCACCCGCCGCATCTCGTCGCCCATCACGTCGGAGCGCATGGTCTCCTCGCGGGCCTTCATGCGGTCGTGGTTGCCCCGGATCGTATTGATTTCTCCGTTGTGCAGGAGCATCCGCTGGGGATGCGCCTTGCTCCAGGAAGGGAATGTATTGGTGGAAAAACGGGAATGCACCATCGCCATGCTGCTGGCGTAGCGTACATCCTGCAGGTCGTCGTAGAAGGAACGCAGCTGGTTCACCAGCATCATGCCCTTGTAGACAATCGTGCGGCTGGACAAGGAGCAGACGTAGGCGTCCGTGTCCTGGTGTTCAAAAACGCGGCGTAAAACATAAAGCCGCCGGTCAAAGTCCTGCCCGGCGGCGGTCTCCTTCGGCCTTTTCAGAAAACACTGCCGGATGCACGGCATCGTCCGCCGCGCTCCGGCGCCCAGCTGGGCCGGGTGGCAGGGTACCTCCCGCCACCCCAGCACCGGGATCCCTTCGGATTCCGCCAGCTGTTCAAAAATTCCGGCCGTATTCCGGGCGCCGACCTCATCCTCCGGCAGGAAGAACATACCCACGCCGTAGTCTCCCGGGTTGCCCAGGGCAATTCCCTCTTCCCTGGCCCAGGCGGCAAACAGTGTGTGGGGCAGCTGCGTCATAATGCCGACGCCGTCGCCGGTAGTTCCCTGCGCGTCGCTGCCCGCCCGGTGAGCCAGGCGTTCCACAATGCACAGCGCCTGGTCCACGGTCCGGTGGGTCGCTTTCGCGTTCAGATCCACCACGGCGCCCACGCCGCAGCTGTCATGTTCCAGTTCTTCATGATAAAGAGGATACTGTCGGTCCCTCATTATAATTCCCCCGATTGCTCAAGAATCCGCTGTGCGAATTCAGCCATCTTCATCCCGTGGTTCATCGCGTACTGCTGCATGGAGCGGTGCGCTTCCGGTTCGGAAAGCCCCTTCTGCTTCATCAGCACGGCTTTCGCGCGGTCCACGATGTCCTTGCTTTCTCCGGTCCGCCGGGGCAGCTTCATCCGGTGCAGCTGCGACAGCATTTCCACGGCGCCGATCACGGCCTGCCCGGAGGCCGGCATCGTGAGCCGGAAAACCTCCGGCGATTCGATGTTCTCCAGCACCGGCTGCTTTGCGATCAGCAGGATCTGGATGCTGTCCTTATAGTCCCACATCAGTTCATCCGGTTTGCAGTCCGGTGTGAAACCGATCATCACTACAACGCAGTCTTCGCTTTCGCTCAGCGCCCGCCGCAGCTCACTTCCCGATGAGCAGCTGCGGAATACCTGAAATCCGGAGGAGGTAAGAAGCCGGAATAGCTTGTTTCGGCTGTCTTCAGACTGGCTGACAATCACAATCCTGGCCACAGATTTCACCTCCAATAAATTAATGAATAATTGATAATTAAGAATGAATAATGCTATATACCGTTTTGCAGGTATACCGTGCCATGATTCAATTGTTCATTATTCATTGTTCATTATTCATTAATACATGACGAGGTAGCGGTCAGTCTCCCACTTGCTGACGTGGGTCCTGTAAGCGTCCCACTCCTTTTCCTTGCCTTCCACATACTGGCTCAGCACATGCTCGCCAAGGGAGGCGCAGATCACTTCGTCCTGCTTCAGGCAGTCAACGGCTTCCTTCAGCGTGCCGGGCAGGGACTTGATGCCCTTGGCTTCGCGGGTTGCGGCATCCATGGCGAAGATGTTCTCGGTGATTTCATCCGGCGGGGTCATGTCCTTCTCAATGCCGTCCAGGCCGGCGGCCAGGCAGACAGCCATGTTCAGATAGGGGTTCGCGCTCGGATCGGGGCAGCGCAGTTCAACACGGGTTCCCATGCCGCGGGCGGCGGGAATCCGGATCAGGGCGCTGCGGTTGCTGGCGCTCCAGGCCAGGTAGCAGGGCGCTTCATAGCCGGGCACCAGACGCTTGTAGCTGTTGACCAGCGGGTTGGTAATCGCGGCCATGCCCCGGATGTGGGCCAGGATGCCGGCGATGAAAGAATAGGCTTCCTTGCTCAGGCCGCGCTTGTCGGCGGGATCTGCAAAGACGTTCTTGCCGTCCTTGAACAGGCTCATATTGGTATGCATGCCGCTGCCGTTGATGCCGAACACGGGCTTGGGCATGAAGGTCGCATGCAGGCCGTTCTTCTGGGCCAGCGTCTTGACCGCCAGTTTGAAAGTCATGATGTTGTCGGCGGCCGTCAGCGCGTCGGCGTAGCGGAAGTCGATCTCATGCTGGCCGGCAGCCACTTCATGATGGCTGGCTTCAATTTCAAAGCCCATCTGCTCCAGCGCCATGCAGATCTCGCGGCGGGTGCTCTCGCCGTGATCCAGCGGTCCGAGGTCGAAGTATCCTGCTTCGTCCGAGGTCGTGGTGGTGGGGTTGCCGTCCTCGTCCGTCTGGAAGAGGAAGAACTCGCACTCCGGTCCGACGTTGAAGGAGTAGCCCATGTCGGCCGCCCGCTTCAGGACCTTCTTCAGCACGCCGCGGGGATCTCCCGCGAAGGGCGTTCCGTCGGGGTTGTATACGTCGCAGATCAGCCTGGCGACTTTTCCGTGCTGGGGCCGCCAGGGCAGGATCGCGAAGGTGTCCAGGTCGGGCCGCAGGTACTGGTCGCTCTCATTAATGCGGACAAAACCCTCAATGCTGCTGCCGTCGATCATGATCTCATTATTGACGGCCTTTTCGATCTGGCTGGCGGTAATCGCCACGTTCTTCAGCTGGCCGAAGATATCGGTAAACTGCATGCGGATAAATTCCACGTCGTCTTCCCGTACCATACGGATGATGTCTTCCTTCGTGTACTTGCTCATAATTGGTGACCTCCTCGTCATTCAATAAAACAAGAGGGCAAGGTGCGTCGAAAGCACGACACCCTTGCCCTGATGCGCGTATCCTATCACCGGGCCAGATGGCTGTCAATCCCCCCGATTGTTTTCCCTTTGTATTCGCGTTTTCCCTTCCCCTGTATCGCCTTGACAAGCAGTTAGTTGAATGTTACCATACCTCCCAACAAGGCAAAGGCGTCCTGCGACAGGACCGTTTGCCTTGTTTTTCATTCCATTTCTGTGTCATTTCGACCGGAACGAAGCGGAGTGGAATAATTCCCCGTCCGCGCAGATCGATGCGGATCATTATTCATTATTCATTGTACATTATTCATTGATTCGGAGGTGATCCCATGCTGACACCAAACCTCAGCTACGCGAATCTGAAAGAGTCCTATCTCTTCTATCATATTGCCCAGAAGACCAAAGCCTACCTGGCGGAGCACCCGGACAAGCACCTGTACCGCATGGGCATCGGGGACGTTTCCCTGCCCCTGGTTCCCGCGGTCATTGAGGCGCTGCACGCGGCGGTGGACGACCAGGGGGTAAAGGCCAGCTTCCATGGTTATATGCCGGAATGCGGCGATCCCTCCCTCCGGGAAACCATCGCGAAACATTATCAGAAGCGCGACGTGTTCCTTTCCCCGGAAGAGGTCTTCGTTTCCAGCGGCGCCAGCGATGAACTGGGCGATATCCTCGACCTGTTCGATAAGTCGAACCGTGCCCTGATCATGGAACCGGCCTATCCCGCCTATGTGGACGCCAATATCATGGCCGGGCGGGAGATCACGCACCTCCCCTCCGGCCCGGACGATCACTTTCTTCCCCTGCCGAAGCCCGGCCTGGACGCGGACCTGATCTACCTGTGCTCCCCGAACAATCCGACCGGCGCGGCCTACAACCGGGAACAGCTGACCCAGTGGGTTGAATGGGCAAACGCCCGCGGCGCGGTGATCCTCTTTGACGCGGCATACGAAGCCTTTATTGAGGAAGACCTGCCCCACAGCATTTTTGAGATCCCCGGCGCTGAAACCTGCGCGATCGAGATCTGCTCCCTGTCCAAGACAGCGGGCTTCACCGGCACCCGGCTCGGCTATACCGTGATCCCGAAGGCGCTGGAACGCTGCGGCCTGAACCTGAACGCCATGTGGGTACGGAACCGCACCACTAAGACCAACGGCGTTTCCTATATCCTGCAGCGAGGCGGCGCGGCCGTCTTCACGGACGAAGGCCAGAAGCAGATCCACGACAACATCCGGATCTACAAGGAAAACGCCCGGGTGCTCATGGCAGCCCTGGACGAAGCCGGGATCCGCTACTGGGGCGGCAGGAACGCGCCCTACATCTGGATGCAGTGCCCGGACGGCATGGGCAGCTGGCAGTTCTTCGATAAACTGCTCAACGAGATCCAGGTCGTCGGCACCCCCGGCGAAGGATTCGGCGCCTGCGGCGAAGGATTTTTCCGCTTCTCCACCTTCGGCGATCCCGCCGACACCCGCGAAGCCGCGAAAAGGCTGTTAAAACTGTTAAAGAAATAAATGAAATACTTTCCCCTTATTGCATACTGACCGAAGGGTTCCAAGGGGCAATCGGAAAGCCCCTTGGTCGCACCCGCAGGTGCGAAATCCTCTTCTATTTTGAATTGGAGTGAAAATGATATGTGCAGCATTTTCGGTACAATCGGCTCCCGCTTTCCCCGGGACCTGATGAAAACCTGTTTTGACCGGACCGTTTCCCGCGGCCCGGATATGACCCGCATGGTGGACATCCCCGGCGGCGTCCTCGGTTTCCACCGCCTGGCAATCATGGGCCTGCACGAAGAAGGCATGCAGCCTTTCCGGCTGGACGGCGACTATGTGGTCTGCAACGGCGAACTTTACGGCTTCCGCCCCCTGCGGGCCCGCCTGATGGAAACCTACGATCTCAAAAGCGAATGCGACTGCGAGATCCTGCTTCCGCTCTACCGCGAATACGGCGTGGAAATGTTCAAAACCCTGGACGCGGAGTTTGCCCTGATCCTCTGGGACGACCGGCAGAAAAAGCTGATCGCCGCCCGTGATCCCATCGGCATCCGCCCGCTCTATTACGGCAAAGTGCGGGACGGCGGCATCGCCTTCGCCAGCGAACCGAAAAACCTGATCGGCATGTGCGACACGATCCTTCCTTTCCCGCCCGGATACTACTGGATTGACGGTGAGTTCGTCCAGTACGCGGATCCCGCATATGTCGGTTACTTCACCATGAAAACGGAAGAGGAAGTCTGCCCCAAACTGCGCCGCCTGCTGATGGAAGGCGTGGAAAAGCGCCTGGACGCGGATGCGCCGGTCGGTTTCCTGCTCTCCGGCGGCCTGGACTCCTCCCTGGTCTGCGCCATCGCGCAGAAAATGCTGGACAAGCCGATCCGCACCTTCGCCATCGGTATGGATATCGACGCCATCGACCTGAAATACGCCCGCATGGTCGCGGACTATATCGGCAGCGAGCATACGGAGGTCATCATCAGCGAGAAGGACGTGCTGGACGCCCTGCCCACGGTGGTTGAGCTCCTGGGCACCTGGGACATCACCACCATCCGCGCGTCCATCGGCATGTACCTGGTCTGCAAGTGGATCCATGAGAACACCGACGTCCGCGTCCTGCTGACCGGCGAGATCTCCGACGAGCTTTTCGGCTACAAATATACAGACTTCGCGCCTTCCGCCGCCGCCTTCCAGGAGGAAGCAGAAAAGCGCATCCGCGAGCTGCACGCCTATGATGTGCTCCGGGCGGACCGCTGCATCTCCGTCAACTCCCTGGAGGCCCGGGTACCCTTCGGCGACCTGAAGTTCGTCCGCTACGCAATGAGCGTCGATCCGGAGCTGAAGATGAACCGGCACAACATGGGCAAATACCTGATCCGCAAAGCCTTCGCGGACGACCACATCCTGCCGGATGAGATCCTCTGGCGCCAGAAGGCCGCTTTCTCCGATGCCGTCGGCCACAGCATGGTCAACGACCTGAAAGCGCTCGCGGAAAGAACATATACGGACAAGGAATTTGAGGAGAAGGCGGCGAAATACGATTACTGCCGTCCCTTTACGAAGGAGAGTCTCCTCTACCGGGAGCTGTTCGAGCAGTATTATCCCGGCCAGGCCCACATGATCCCCGGCTTCTGGATGCCGAACAAGGACTGGCCAGGCTGCAACGTCGACGATCCTTCAGCGAGGGTGCTTTCCAACTACGGAAACAGTGGAGTTTGATGCCCCCTTTGGAATGCTTTGCTGGGCGACATTCTATAATTCTGAATTATGAATTCTGAATTAAGTATTCCCCCGGAGGCACTTATGCAGCAAAAAGAGTTAATCCTCATCCTGGACTTCGGCGGCCAGTATACCCAGCTTATTGCCCGCCGCGTCCGCGAATGCCACGTCTATTCAGAAGTGATCCCCTGGAATACGCCGCTGACGGACATCCTCGCCCGCAATCCGAAGGGCGTCATCCTTTCCGGCGGTCCCTCCAGCGTCCATGACGATGGCGCGCCCCGCATCGATCCCGCCTTGTATGAAGCGGACGTTCCGGTGCTGGGCATCTGCTACGGCATGCAGCTCACCGCCCTGCTGCTCGGCGGCAGCGTGGAGCGGGCGAAAGAACGGGAATACGGCCGGGTTACGGTCCGGATGAGGGAACAGGCCGGCCTGCTGGGCGGCATGAAGCCCGCCTCCAGCTGCTGGATGAGCCACACCTGGCAGGTCAGCGCCTGCCCGGAAGGCTTCCGCGTCATCGCGGAAACGGACAACTGTCCCGTTGCCGCCATGATCAACGAGGAAAAGAAGATCTGCTGCGTCCAGTTCCATCCAGAAGTCACCCATACCGAAGACGGCACGATGCTGATCCGGAACTTCCTGTTCCGCTTCTGCGGCTGCTCCGGCGACTGGACCATGAGCGCCTTCGCGGAAACAGCGATCAGGCAGATCCGGGAAACGGTCGGCGAGACCGGCACCGTCCTGCTTGCCCTGTCCGGCGGCGTGGACTCCTCCGTTGTGGCCGCGCTGATCTACCGGGCCATCGGCAAACGGCTTACCTGCGTCTTCGTGGATCACGGCCTCCTGCGCAAGGGTGAAAGCGACCAGGTCTGCCATGTGTTCAGCCATCTCTTCCCGGTGCGCTTTATCCGGGCGGACGCCGCGGACCGCTTCTTCGCGGACCTGAAGGGCGTCACCGAGCCGGAGGAAAAGCGGCATATCATCGGCCGGGATTTCATTGAGATTTTCAAGAAGGAAGCAACAGCGCTGGGCAAAATGGACTACTTTGCCCAGGGCACCATCTATCCGGACGTGATCGAAAGCGGCCAGGGCACCAACGCCGCCGTCATCAAGAGCCATCACAACGTGGGCGGCCTGCCGAAGGAGCTCGGCTTCACGGAGCTTATCGAACCCCTGCGCATGCTCTTCAAGGATGAAGTCCGCGCCCTGGGCGAAACCCTGGGCCTCCCGCGGGAACTGGTCTGGCGCCAGCCCTTCCCCGGTCCCGGCCTCGCGATCCGGATTATCGGGGAAGTGACCCCGGAAAAGGCGGAGATCGTCCGGGAGAGCGACGCCATCTTCCGTGAGGAGATTACCGCCGCTTGCCTGGACCGCCATGTGAACCAGTATTTTACCGTGCTCACCGGCATTCAGAGCGTCGGCGTCATGGGCGACGAACGCACCTATGACTACACCATCGCCCTGCGCGCCGTCACCACCGACGACTTCATGACCGCCGACTGGGCACGCCTCCCCTACGACCTCATCGCCCGGGTTTCCGCCCGCATCGTCAATGAGGTCCCCCATGCCAGCCGCGTCGTCCTGGACGTGACAACTAAACCCCCGGCGAGTATTGAGTGGGAATGATGATTTCTTAACTTCCTCATCCTCGGATCGGTTGATTTTCAATCGCTTCCGGGGATGCTTTCTTTTCCCTGGCTACAAATTGGCTACATTTTTTCGCTTTTTTTGTAGCCAGCACTGTCCGAGCTTTTCGGGTCGATCGTCTCGTTCAGTATTCTGGCCACTTCCTGCTGCTTGTTGGGATACAGGTGACTGTAGATGTCCATGGTGGTCTGAACCTTTTCGTGGCCCAGCCGTTCCGCGATCAGCAGCGGGGAGAACCCCTTCTCCACCAGCAGCGACGCATGGCTGTGTCTCGTATCATGGACCCGGATTTTTTTCACTCCGGAGCGCCTGCACCCTTCTTCCATAATCTTGTACAGGAATTCTTTCTTGTAGGGGAAGATCCGGTCATCCTTTTTCAGCCCGTAACACAGTCCCATGTATTCTTCCAGGCATTCGCACAGCTTATCCGGCATGGATATCGTGCGGATGCTTTTCTGCGTTTTGGGCGTCGTGATGATCTCCTTTCCGTTCAGGTACTGATAGTTCTTGTTCACCGTCAGCATCTTCTTTTCCAGATCGATGTCCGCCGGTGTCAGCGCCAGCAGTTCCCCTTCCCGGATTCCGGTATAGTACAGCGTCATGTAGATTGCGTACCAGACCGGCTCATCTTCAACGGATTCAATGAATTTCTGGAATTCGTCCTGCGTCCAGAACTGCATTTCGTCCGCCTGCTTCTTCCCCATGCCGCCCGCCTTGTGGCAGGGGTTCTCCTTCAGTCCGTAGTACTTCACCGCGTAATTGAAGATCGCAACCAGCTGGTTCTGTATCGTCCGCAGGTAAGTCTGCGAATAAGGCTTTCCATCCTCATCCCGATACTTGGTCAGCGAGTTCTGCCACTTACGGATATCCGTGGGCTTAATCTCGTTCAGCGGGATTTTCCTGAAGTACGGAAGGATCTTGGTATCAATCAGCCACTTTTTACTGCTCAGGGTGGTTTCCTTCAGGCGCTGCTTCATGTCCTCGTTATAGATCTCCACGAAGCTCCCGAATTTCATCCCGACATTGCCAGTGGATTGACTGATGAATTCCTGTTCCCACTGTACGGCTTCACGCTTTGTCGCGAAGCCGCGCTTCTTCTTATGAACGGTTTTACCCGTCCAGTCCGTGATCCGGAGCTGACTCATCCAACGCCCCGTATCGCCATCCCTGGTTACCGACATAGTACCTCCTTTCCCTCAGACTTATATCCGCCATTCCGTTATTACTCATTCGGTGATTCCTCCTGTTGCAGACTTTCCAGATACTCGTTTCTCCGCTTAATCCGCTCTTCTTTCGACAGTTCCTTCGGTTCGGCAAGCTCTACAGGCATCGCCGCGTAATACGCCAGCGTCTGTTCCTGCCACTTCTGATAGGCTGCCTGCGTCAGAGCGTACCTGCGAAGTTCTACCCGCTGTCCCTCCCAGTCTTCCAGGAACAGGCACATGTCCGCGTTCAGGGGAGATTGTTTATCTTTCCCCCTGAAAGTCAGTGCGCATTGCCATTCCCGGCTGTGCGGAGGACGGTTTACATTAATTGAGAAATTCAGTCCGTCCACCTGCTCAATGTGGAAGAGGAAGTTCAGCACGTCCGCCATACTCGTGATCGGTGTAACCTCCGTATCATAGCCAAGGATATAGGTCGGCGTGCTGTCCAGTACCTTCGCCAGATCATTGACCACCCCGACAGAAACCTCAATCTCGCCCGTTTCATATTTCTGAACAGTGCGCAGAGATTTCCCGATCAGGTTCGCCAGCTCGATCTGGTTCAGATGCTTTTTCTTACGGAGCGCCTTGATTCTTGCCCCGACAGCGGAATAGTCGAAAGTCTCCACGAAGTATCACCTCGTACATAAGATATCACAAACGTATACGAATTGCAAGTGCATTTTTTATTTCTTTTTGATGTTGACAAATGCATTTTGGATGCTATAATTTGAAATATGCATTATAAGTGCGTTTTTTGGAAAACAGATTCCAAGATAGCCGCATGAAAGATGCATGAATCGAGATTGGAAAGGAGGGTTGTCCATGAAAGCGCAGTTTATCACCGCGGAGGAAGTTCAGGATGTCCTGGGTGTAAGCCGCAGCAAGGCTTACCAGATCGTTCAGGGCATGAATCGTGAGCTGAAGGCGCAGGGGTTCATTACCATCTCCGGTAAGTGCCCCATCGCTTACTTCCGGAAGAAGTTCTACGGACTTGAGTTCGATCAGAACGACCGGATTACTCCCGCCCCGTGCAGTGCCTGATGAAAGCAAAACCGCATTGCCGATGCGGCAAATCGGCAAAACTATGAAAGGAAGGTAAGTTATGATTACTGATTCTCGTGAACTGAAGTCCTACCACGTGATCATCGGTGTTGATCAGGGGTATGGCAACATCAAGACGGCGAACGCCTGCTTCAAAGCAGGCGTCACCGTCTATGACAAGGATCCCTATTTCAAGGGAGACATGGTCTTCTATGGCGGGAAGTACTATGTCATCGGCGAACAGCACAAGGCCTTCATCAAGGATAAGGATGAAGATGAGGATTACTACGTCCTCACCCTTGCGGCTATCGCCAAAGAAATGAAGCTGGCAGGAATGAATTACGCCCTTGTCTTCCTGGCAGTCGGCGTTCCCCTGAACTGGATTTCCGAACAGCGTGACCGCTTCCGGAAATACCTGCAGGCGAACAGGCATGTGGTGTTCTGGCTGAACGGCGAGCAGTACACCGTTGACATCGACGGCGTGGAGATCTTTCCCCAGGGATTCGCCCATGTGGCTCCCTATATCGCCAAGCTGGAAGGAATCACCATGATCTGTGATATCGGCAACGGCACGATCAACGTGATGAAGCTGACCAATGGGATTCCGAGCCAGGCAGCGTGTTATACGCGGAGGCTCGGCGTCAACCAGTGCATGATCCGGATTCAGGAAAGGATGCAGCAGGAATACGGGACTTCCGCGGAAGAGAAACTCGTTGAGGAAGTCCTGATCACCGGCACCGCCAGGATGGGAGAAAAAGCGCTGGCCATCATCCGGGAAGAAGCGACGAAGTACGCGGATGAAGTCATGGGACTGCTCCGGGAACTCGGATACACTCCGGACCTGATGAACCTGCACATCGTCGGAGGCGGCGGGTGCATCATCAAAAACTTCGGAACGTATGACGAAAGCCGGGTCACGATCAACGACGACATCATGGCCGCGGCCAAGGGCTATGAGTACCTCGCTCAGGGAAAACTGGAGAGGCAGGGAATGCTGTGAGCGGGAAAAGCGCTATCGTCAACACCAATCTCCGCCTTAACCTGAACCGGGAGGAGGACCGTCTGGCCTGGGAGCATCTGCAAAGCAGGGATAAAACCCTGTTCCCTTCTTACAGCAAAACAGTCGTTATAGCGCTGAATGATTTCTTCCGCCGGCAGCAGATGCTGGCGGAAGATCCTTTGCTGGAAACCAGGGAACGCGAAGATGCCTTCTGCCGGAAACTGTCCGATTCCGTCGTCCGCGATCTGAAACCGATCCTTGCCAATCTCACCGTCCAGACTGTTCCTGCCCCCGAAAGCAGGAACGAACCGACCGTGATCCCCGACGACCAGGCGCAGCGCAACCGAGAGCTGGCGGATCAGGCGCTGAGCGTCTTTGGCTGAGCAGCAGCCAATTTCCCCCGATTTTGAAACCACTTTTCCCGACTGGCTGCAAAAACAAGCAGATTTGCAGCCAGTTTGGGAGATTCCGATAGAAGGAGGACAGCCAATATGAACCGGAATCGAAGCCATCTGAAATGGCAGGAAAACCAACCAGTACGGAAAGGAGAAGAACCCATGGAAACCAGGAAAAATCAACAGCCCCGGGGACGGCGGGTTTTCAATCGGAGCCTGCGGCATACGTCACTGAGAAGTGCGCACTTCTATACAGGTGTCCCACCTGTATTCGTGCGCCCTCCGGGGGACCTGCCCGCTGCATCCCGATGCAGGCGGCCAGGTGGAGCCGGGAAAAGCAATGCTGCTTCCCCGGCTCTGTCCAAGGGCTCAATCGCCCTTGCGCCGCGTTGCGGCTATCCCGAAGTACGGATGAACGTCGCTGCCCGCGACATTCATCCTTCCCATCACTGTTCACGCTGCCAGCGTGCAATCCATCACGAAGGAGGCTGCTGCATATGAAAAAGAAGGAGCAGCCTCCCATCACTCTGGCTGACGCCGAGCGTCAGCTCAGTCAGGCGCAGCATCGTCTCCAGCGGGAAGAAAACAAGAAGGCGTATCAGCGCTCGAAAAAGGAAAAAGAGCGTGCGCATCGCCTGATTACCCGCGGAGCCGAAATCGAGCACTTCTTTCCTGAAATCAAGTGCCTTACGGAAAGGGAGTTTTACGATCTGGCGGAAATGTTGCATGACATTCCCGCCGTGAAGGCACTGTTTCAGGAAAGGGCTGCCCTGCATGTAGATCCTCCTCCGGAAAAGGAGGCAGGCTGATATGGCACTGTGTCATTTCCATGTAGGCCATATCGGACGCGCCGGCGGCCAGAGCGCCATCGCGTCCGCCGCCTACCGTGCGGGAGAAGAGCTCTACAGCGGATACTACGGGGAAACCAACGATTTCACTCGTAAAGGCGGCGTGACCTATACGGAGATCATGCTGCCGCCAAACGCGCCGCCGGAATACAAAGACCGACAGACGCTCTGGAACGCGGTGGAAGAAGTGGAGAAGCACAAGAAAGCGCAGCTGGCGTACAGCTTTGATATCGCGCTTCAGAATGAGTTTACGCCGGAAGAAAACCTTGAGCTTGCCAGGACATTCGTACAGGAATGCCTGGTTGATAAAGGGATGATCGCGGATCTGGCGATCCATGAACCGGACAAGGGGGATGATGGCATCCCGAATCCGCACTTCCATGTGATGACAACCATGCGTCCGCTGAATCCGGACGGTTCCTGGGGCAGCAAACAGCGCCGGGAGTATGTGCTGGACGAAAACGGAAACCGGAAGAAGGATGAAAACGGGAATTACATCTTCAATGCCGTTCACACCACGGACTGGCATACGCCGGAAACGCTGATCTGGTGGCGGGAATGCTGGTGCAAACTGAACAATGAACTCTTTGAACGCAAGGGTCTCGATATCCGGCTCGATCCCCGCAGTTATGAGGAACGGGGCATTGACCAGATTCCAACCATTCATGAGGGGCCGCAGGTTCGGCAGATGGAAGCCCGCGGCATCCCGACTGAAAAGGGCGACAAGAACCGGTGGATCAAGGCGACGAATAACCTGATTGAAAAACTGAAATCCAAAATCCAGAGCATTCTGGAATGGATCAAAGAGCAGAAGACAAAACTACTGCAATCGAAGGAACCAGCGCCGATTACGCCCATTGATCGAATCAGGCAGTATTACAAGCAGGAAACCCGCAAATCCGGGAACAGTCCGGAAACTGATAAACTTCTGAAGGAAATGGCAAGTAGTATCCGGCTGATGGAGGAAAATGGAATTCAGACCATGGATGATCTGGACAGGTTTGTCGGGGAACTGGACAGTCAGGTCAGCGGCATCCTGACTGAATGCCGGGAGATTGACAGTCAGATCAGGGATCTGAATACCAAAATCCAATTGGGCGAAACCGTCGTAGAAAACAAGCCAGTCATCGACCAGATGAACGAGATACATTTTAAAACCAGGCGGGAGAAATTTGCTCAGACGCACAGGGAAGAAATCAATCAGTACTACTCTGCAAAACGCACACTGAAAGAAAAATACAAAGTGCCGAAAATCACTCTTTCCTCCTGGAAAAAAGAAAAGCAGCAGCTTCGGGCAAAAAAGACCGGATTGGAAGAACAGTGCAAACCGATCCGGAAAAAGGTCGACAGGCTCATGAAAATCAGATATCAGGCCTATACCGTCGAAAGAGCAGAAGAAAGAGCCCGCGATCAGCAGAAAGTACTGAGCAGAAAAAAAACACAAAATCAATCGGAAAGATGATTACTCATCTTATGGTATACTTATAATTTGTAAAACAATTTTAGCATTTGTAAAATCACTCAGTTCCAGCATCATTCAACTGATTTGTAATTGTTACATTCATACCATATCGTAATACGCTAGCGTTCGGAACAATTATATATGCAGCATAATATGATTCATATGATGCTTCGGTCATTTCAGTTTTTTCAGGAATTGATGAAATCTTTTCCACAATTCCCGAAATTGGTTCGCTAAATGTTTCCTGATACTGACCGGTAATATAGACAGTATCCTGTAAGTGGATTTCCGACAGAGCGCCTTCCGGAACCAAAGCTTTGATACGAAGCATATCATCCGGATAAATCTCTGCAAAAACTTTTCCGCTTTCCACACCTTCTCCCGGGGTAACAGACAGCGAAGCAAGAGTACCTGTGCATGGACTCAAAATACGATCTGCATTGATAGTTCCAGAAGGAACATTTCCTTCAATCGTTTCAAAAAGAAGATCTCCTTTATTGATGATATCGCCGGAGGCGACGTGGCATCTGACAATATATCCTATTCCGGTTACAGTCACATCATCAGAAGTTGTGATTTTTGCCTGTCCGATTCGTGATGCAAGCGAATAGTCTTCCCGCGTGAAAATATCAACCAATTCTTTGGCAACAAAGTTCCCCTGATCCACTTGCACTGTAAACTCTTTCTCATCGACTTTTGTGACAATTCCCTGGCCAGAATGCCTGCCATCTTTGTTGCAGCGCAAATAGACCTTTTGCCCTGAATGCACTTTGATTCTTTTCCCGTTTGCATCTTCCGGCGTTGCTTTCAAAGAATATGTTTCTGTCGGAATAATATATGCAATTGCTCCATATTTCTCATTCAGCTCGCTAATGCTGTTACTTGCGTTTGCCCATACTTGTATTTGCCCGCCGATAGGTGCAATGATTTCTGTGGTTTTGATCTCCGCCAGAACGGCATCCTTTTCTATCCGATCACCTACTCGAGCATTGATTTTGTCTACAATTCCCTTTACATTGCTGACAATTGTTATGCTTTCCACTGAGACAACTGTTCCATAAACCGTAATGGTTTCTGCTATAGCGCAGGTGGAAAAGATCAGGGTCAAAACGATTACAAGTGATAACAGAGCTTTCCTCACGGTCTCTTACCTCCTGAATAAAATGTGTTTTTCATGATTCTTTCACATAACAGATTCGCAGCCCCTGCTGCCAGCAGAAAAAAGCATCCCCATTGAATGAGCCATGCCGCCAGCGCCACAGCGCTTTCCCATTGGCTTGTGTACTGGACAGACGCGGAAGCGACATGATGCAGCTCCCAGAATCGGCTGGTGTACGACGCAATACTGACAGGCTTCTCCGGAATCCACTCCGGGAACATTAACGCTGTTTGCCTGAGCAATGAAATGACACCATATGCCGTAGCGCATAACGCTATTCCCATCAGCATAACAACCTGCAGTTTCCAGCAAATCCATCCAGCCATCTGGTATGCGTAATGCTGGCGTAGTTTCCTTTGAAATATCTCATATTGGCGCTTAGTGTATTTCAAAATGTTGCTAAACAGCCAACGAATCAAACAGAAACCAACAATCACAGCGATCCAAAGCAATGGCATGGCTGCGGAAATCTTCTCCTTGGGCAGATTATAGAATGAGCCTCCTTTCCTCCAACCTGTCAGCATTTCTCTGATCTGCGTAGCGGATGAATCCCTACTTCTGTATTGAAGCCTTATTTCCAGCGTCCGTATTGGTATTTCCCGCTTTGTGGCCGCGGACAGTGGTATATATACTATTGAATCATCTGCCTCGCCTAATTGAGAATGATTGTTCATAATCCCAATGACAGTCCAGGAAGCGTCTCCAATCCACATCGTTTGATCCAGAGCTTCGCCTGCCGGGAACAGCATATACGCTGTTTTTTGATCAATCATGATCACATTCTTTGATTCTTCAACGTCTCTCTTGCTGATCAGCCTCCCGGATATCATTTTTCTGTAGAACAGATCAGTATATCCGGTATCGACTGCATACACTGTAACAGCAGTCGCAGAAACATTCGTCGAAGCAATCATGTTTTGAGCTTTTCCGGAAATGCAGGCGGATTCCACTCTGTCTGATACATCCAGAAGCGTTTTTTGCGCTTTCTGGACAACAGCTTCTATCTCCCCCCTGTTTTCAGGAGCGGATACGATGTACTGAATCTCTTCAGGCACCTGACACGCGATAATCGCGCCGCACGCTGCCAAACCAAGGCCAATCACATAAAGGATAATAGAGAGAAGGGAGCGTGGGGGATGTTTATTCCTCATATTAGGTCAGTTTACAAGGAACTACACGCAGACCGTGAAACGGGCTGCTGACAACAAACGGCGCTATGCTCCCGGCTGGGTGCATAGCACCTGTTTGTTGCGGGGGTTTCCAAAGGGGGCAGCGCCCCATTTGGCACACGACTTTGCGGAGCAAAGTGTAGTGTGTTATACGCTCTGTCGGCGTTGCCCTGAAAATACCGTTGCCGCCGGGGAGGGCAAGGGCATTTGACGCGGCAGGAAAGCAGGGCTTTGTTTGGGGCTGGTAAGCCGGAAACAAAGGGCTGATTTCAGCAGCAGACAGGGCGTATTATGAAAGCCCCCGTCCCTCGTCCTCCGCCCCCGGCCTATGGGACAAAAAGTCCCAAAGCTCTGGACACCGTGACCAGATGTGTGGCCACACTCCGGGAAAAGTAGCAGGACGGCAGGAAACCGTCAAGGCTGAAATGAATGGGCTGACGCCCGGCCTTGACCGTTCCCCGCCGCCCCGCTGGATGGGTGGACAAGGTGGCCAATCCCTAAAAGTGTTTGGCCGCACTCGTTCATTTTGGGGCCTTTCTTCTCCCAAAATTGAAATGGGCGGGAAAGCCCTAAAATGGCTTTCCCGCCTTGATTACCCATTAGCAAAGACGGGCGAGACTGTCAACGGCGGCGCTGAAAGCGCCGTTCATCTTGACCGTTGACTGGCTCGCCTGGCTTTGCTACTGCCCGTAAGAGATGGAAAAACAAGATGGAAAACAAGGTTAAAAATGGTTGACAAGTCTATCGGATGTGTGTTATACTGTGCGACAGTTTGAGATTGGAAGGAGGCTTACGTGTGTTAATTTGTGTACGCTAATAAGCAATAAAAAGTAGAAGTACCTTTCCACATGATGGTGGGCTTTTTTTGCGTGCGTATGCAAAGGAACACGTAGGTTTGACACGAGCAGTCTTTGAACTGTATCGTGGTGTTTTTTCGTGCTTTGTTGTTATGCAGGCGTCTGCCCTCTCTGTGGGACAACGCCTGCTTTTTATTGCAGAAACAAAGGAACAATGCAATAAAAAAGGAGGTTCGCATTATGACCCAAAACAACAATTCATGGAGAAAAACTTATTTTACACTTCTTGCCGGACAAGCAATATCCTTTATTAGCAGCGGTATTTTGCAAATGGCCATTATCTTTTATTTGGTTGCGAAAACTAATTCTGCAATCATATTGACGGCGGCAACACTGATTGGATTTTTGCCGCAAGCCTGTTTAGGCCCGTTTGCAGGTGCTTTTGTTGACCGGCACAGCCGTAAAAGCGTAATGATTGGTGCGGATTTGATAATTGCCGCCGCTGGCGGTATTCTGGCGCTGGTGGCGTTTTACATGGAATTGCCCGTATGGTCTATTATGGTTGTCCTGTTAATCCGAAGTGCGGGAACTGCTTTTCATTCTCCAGCATTCAGCGCAGCAACACCTATGATTGTGCCAAAAGAGGAACTTACAAAATGCGCTGGTTACACGCAGACCATGCAAGCAGTAAGTGCGATTATCAGTCCAGCTGCCGCAGCGTTTTTATATGCTGTTTGGCCTCTTAATGCAATTATATTGTTAGATATTGTGGGTGCAATCCTTGCCTGTGTGACTGTTGCGATTTCGTCCATACCAACGCCTGAACTATGTCCAGAAACGAAAAGACAACAGTTTTTACAGGATATGAAAGAGGGGTATGTGGTATTAAAGCAAAACAGGGGCCTCTTTGCTCTGCTCTGGATTGGTGTAATTTATATGTTCTTTTATATGCCAATCAGTACGCTTTTTCCTCTCATCTGTATGTCATACTTCAAAGGAACACCGGCCCATGCCTCTGCCGCTGAAATTGCTTTTGCGGTTGGTATGCTGCTTGGCGGAGTCATTCTGAGCATTTGGGGCGGTTTTAAGAAACGGCGGTACACCATCGGTCTTTCCGTTCTCCTGATGGGCGTTAGCAATATGCTCTCCGGGCTTTTGCCGCCAGACGCATTTCTTGTCTTTGTTGTGTGCTGTACTGTTATGGGAATTTCCGCTCCATTTTACGGTGTGCAAAATGCGATTTTTCAAGAAACGGTCAAACCAGAATATCTGGGGAGAGTTTTTTCTCTACTGACAAGCGCCGCTTCCCTCGCCATGCCGTTTGGCCTTGTCATTTCCGGGCCTCTGGCGGAGCGGCTGGGAGTTGAGAAATGGTTTGTCATTTGCGGAATTGGCATTATCATCGTTGCGCTTGCCGTATTTTTACTACCCGGTTTGAGAGAGATTGACAATACGCAATAATCAACTGCACCTTTTTCTATTACTAAACAAAATGCCTGG
>JAFWEJ010000005.1 GCA_017512985.1 Clostridia bacterium | reverse complement strand
GAAGATGAATTTTTTGGAAAACGAAAACATGGCGTGGATGCTGATCAGAAAGAACTAAAAAGACGATGGTAAAACACTGAAAATACGTAGTTGATAACAGTTCGTCCCACCGGTAAAGCCAACCGACTCTTGTGGAATTTGAAAGATTATAACGGTCCAGAACCACAAGATCTTGTGCTTTTGCTGCAAACATCCCAATGAGTGAGAGCACATCGTTCACATCATGGGGTGCGGAGCCGAACGCCGCCGGCGGCGGATGAAGCGAAGGCGGAAGCGCAGTGAGCGAGGGAGAGATTCCGCCGCGCCAAGGCGGAACAGCGGCTATTGTGAACTTGACCGGCCGAAGGGAGGCCGTTGGTTCGAGTCCAATTGTCACCACCAGGCGGACAGTCTGCCGGGCTCAGTTGGCGATTGCGCCCGGCCCGGCTGCCGGAGAATAAGTTACAAAGAAAACTCTATTTCATCCAGCCTGTCCGTAATGGCGTTTTTCCGGCCTGTTTCCCTGAAGCCTTCCCGCCGGTATAATCTTTCAGCCCCTTTGTTGTTTTCAAGAATCCAGAGGGTTGGAACACCGTCGCATTGTTCCATGGCAAAATGGAGCAAACGGGTACCATAGCCCTGATGCTGATAATCAGGAAGAATGTAAAGATCCTCAATAAGGTTTCCTGTCACAGACACGACTCCAATGGGCTTATCCGCAATCATCAGGAAGAGCTTACTGCCGTTATCAATCTTTTCCTGCAAATATGCTTTCTGGTGCCGCGGATTATGCAGAGCAATAAATTCAGGAGAGCAGAATGAACGATGTGATTCCTGCCAGGAAACAGAGTGGATTGAAGCGGCTTCCGGCAGATTCGACGGATCAACGGGAATAATCATAATCAGTCAGTTGCTCTCCTTTTGTTTGCTTAACGTGTTTACCGGCAAACCGGGAACGGTCAATCCATGAGATTTGCTGTTATTCCGTCGTAATCGCCTTCCACCGGAACGATCCTTTCTCCGGCTTTGCCAAATGTATCAATAAACCGCCTGTTGCTTTTTTTCAGGCCATCGATCGTACAGCTGCCTGCGATCAGCCTTGTTTCTATGTCAGATTCATGTGCGATGATTTCGTCATAATGCCGTTCTATATATTCCTCGGTCATCGCAAGACAGATGAACCTGATGAACGGCAGATACCGTTCGTCGAAATCTTTTCTCCAGTCAAAGGGAATATAGCAACCCTCCACAACGAGGTTCTGTTTGTTCTCGACGGCTGTTTTGATCATCTCGCGGACAACAGGCCACAGGTATTCCGTCAGGGCATCATCATCTTCCGGCGTCAGTGCTGTATATCCGCTGCGGATCAGCCCCATCTTCAGATGATCAATGGAGAGATACGGATATCTGTACTTTTCGAGCAGCCGTTGTGCCAGAAATGTCTTCCCGGTATGAGACGCCCCTGTAATCAGAATAATCATATTATTCCTGCCCTTATCAATATCCGGTTTAACATCAGCTGATCAGGGCATTCTGACAAACCGGAAGTTGTTGCTCTGCTGTTACAATACTTTTCGCATGACAGCTTGCCCTTTTTCCCTTGCCGCTTCTATAAATCCCGCTTTCTGATAAAGGCGGTAAGGCCCCTGGAAATCAAACTCATTTCTTTGCCCGGAGAGTATGGCATATCCCTCAACAGCAGCATATCCCTTTGATTTGGCGTCTGCACAGACTCTGTCAATGAATGCTGATGCAATACCCATTCCCCGATATCCCGGTGCGATCTCAAAACAAACAATCGACATCGTTTTCCCGCAAGCGATATTCCTCGCAAACGCCGGAACAAACCCGGCATAGCTCTCCATATCCGCTGCATTGCACCATCCGATCGATTGATCTCCGTCATAAGCCAGGTATCCATGAATCATATTCTGGCTGAGCATTTCTGCCGCATACTTGCGCAATGTCTCTTTCACCCCATATGATTTGAACTCACTGACCATCTTTTTAATCTGGTCTTCTTCCTGATTGGGAGAAGTGCAATAACATGGCCCGTTTGGATTTTCATCTGTAAACGCACGGCGATCGAAAAAGTCAAGATAATCAGCATTCAATTCAGATGTCAATGGCCGAATAACGATTGTTTTCATCAGGCATCCTCTCCCACATGATAAATTCCGGTTTATCGGCAGTCGATTATCTCAAAAGATATTTGGATTACCTTATCTCGTCATAGAATTTCCGCAAAACATGGAATGCCGGTTTCCGGCAGGTTTTGTCTTCATTCAGCAGGCCTTTCCGGTTGTAGTACTTCTGAAGGAAGCTTGTTCGTCTCGGACACCTGAAGTCATACAGGATCCATGGCGTCATCCCTTTGATATAATCTGTTTTCCGCAATACACTGATCTGTTTTTCATATATATCCGCCTGGCATTCCTCACAGCCTTTATCGGTGACTTCACCATGCTGCCCGGAAAGCGCGTCCGCGCCGAATTCAGTGATAATGACGGGTTTGTCCGGATCACTGTTGCTCATCAGCTCGGGAAGCTTTGAAAAATCAGGCGTATACCATCCGCAGTATTCATTTATCCCTATTACATCAAGACTGTCCGCGAGCCTGTCAGCTATCCTGTTTTCAGCCGCGTCAACAAGGCACGCCGCTGAAACCAGCCTTGTCTGATCAATCAGATGCGCCTGATCGGCAAGGCCTTTCATGAACGCCAGCCTTTCATCCGTATCCGCATTCTCATTTCCGACAGACCATACGATGACGCTGGCCCTGTTATAATCGCGCCTGATCAGTTCCTTGAGCTGGTTTTCAGCATCCCTGTATGTTTTTTCCCGTCCGAACCTTATCGCCCAGTAAACCGGGATTTCTTCCCAGAGCATGATCCCCATCTCGTCTGCCAGCTTTGCCGTTTCCTCATGATGCGGATAGTGCGCCACGCGCATGAAATTGCATCCGAGCTCTTTCGCGATGCGGATGTTCTCTTTCCGTTCCTCCTGTGTAAGCGCCTTTCCGTTTTTGACGCTGTCCTCATGGCAGCTGATCCCGCGAAGAAACACCGGGGTTCCGTTCAGCAGGATATCCCGTCCCTTTACAGCGATCTCCCGGAAACCGACTCTGTCCGTTACCGTATCGTTCATACACGACACGGTAACGTCATACAGTTTCGGGCTTTCAGGCGTCCACAGCAGCGGTTCCGCGGCGAACGTGATCTTTCCCTTTCCGTTTTTCACTTCAATTATCTGACGGATATTAAGCTCCGGAATGCAGAGTGCTGCCGCTTCACTTGTTTCGCCGCGAAGAGAGACCTCGGCGGATATCCGGTTATACCCTCCGTCAGGAACAAGGCTGATTCTGAAGTTGTCGATATATGTCCCGGGCAGCCTGAACAGTTCAATGTCCCGGTATATTCCGCCGTAATTGAACCAGTCCGTGTTTTCCGCGGGAACCTGCCCGGCTCTTCTCGTGCTGTCCGCCTGGAGAAGAATGCGGTTGTCATTCCTGAGCTGATCCGTAATATCAAAACATGCCGGCGTGGATCCTCCGCGGTGCATTCCGATATATTCACCGTTCAGGAATACACGAATCAGGTAATTGGCGGCGCCGATCCTGAGGATTACTTTTTCGTCCTTGTTGCGGACAAACGGAAATGTCCTTGTAAAGATCATACTGCCTTCATACAGTTTATACTCCGGAGACAAAACGTTCCAACATGAAGGAAGCTCCATCAGCGGCCACTCATCAAATGAGTAATCCACCGGGAGGGTAAACCCGTTTTCATCTGCGTATTTCTCTTTGAACCATAACTGCCTTATGCATGTATCGTACTGATCAACCGCGTAATGCCATTTTCCGTTCAGGCTCTCGCTTTTTCTTCCGGCTGTGAATAAAAGGGTATCCGCGGTTGCCTGTTTTGATTCGTACTGTTCCGTATAATCCTCCAGGTGGATATCCGACATGTACTTCTTTGCTTTTTCCATACAATTACGCTCCGCATTCTTATTTGTACAGAGTAAAGTAATCGTCCTCCAAATTCTCCATGTTTCGCTTACACCAGGCTTTGGCGTCGTCCAGTGCCCGGTTGTAGATGGATGGAGCAAACCGTTCCATGAAGAAATCAAAGACGGCCTGCTGTTTTATCAGCCCTGTCTTTTCGTCAAATTCATCAAGCCAGAATGATTCTATTTCTTTCATCATACTCCGCCTTTGGTCGTCAGTCAGATGAATTCCATACAGCTTCTCACGTTTTGACATGGCCGCACTGTCTCCTTTGTTACTGCTGTCTTTCAAAATATACAGTTTCAAAGACATATTCCGGGTTATGCCTTCTTCTTTAAAAGAACAAGATACTCGGATGTTCCGTCTTCCGGTTTTTTCTCCCCGGTTAAAGCAAACCCGTGCCTTTCGTAAAAGCGTATGGCTTTTGCGTTTTTTTTCCAGGGCCCAGAGATGATCGGCGTTATGTTCCCTGATTGCGTATTCCAGCAATCGGGAACCGATGGACGCGTTCTGGAGAACAGGCTCAACGAACAGCCTCGCGATATATGTTCCTTCAATCTTTATAAATCCTTTGACCGCGCCGTCGTCATATACATACAGGCTGTCAAGACCGGATTCATACTCCCGCATGAGCGACGGAACACTGAGCTCGTTGAAATAATAATCGTCCGATTTAAAAATCGGGTAAAAGAACAGGCGGTAGTTAAAGACCTGTATCTCTGCTATACGTGATAAATCCTTTGTATTCGCTTTTCTTACAAAACTGCCCATTTCAATCTGTCATCTCCTGTGTCAGGGAATTTCAAAAATACTGCAGCTACAGTCTATTATACATTACTGTGGATATTGTCAACATAAAACGCAATATAACCGTGAATTCCGCGGAACGCTGTTCCAGGCCCGGCTGTCCCTGCAGAAAATCCCCGGGCCTGATGGCCCGGGGATCTTTTTTCAGCGCCGCGTTTTCGGTTTTTTTATTCTCCCTTCGCGTAAGCTGCGGCATGAGCGCCCGCCAGGCGTCCGCTGGTCAGGGCCCAGCCTGCAGCAGCTCCTCCGTAGGTCACATAGGCCTTTCCGGAGGCGAGCAGCACGCCCAGGGAATCGTTGCCGACCGCGAAGAGGTTGGGAATGGCGTTGCCGTCCGCATCCACCACGTTCAGGTTCACATCCACTTCCAGGCCGCCGCAGGTGGAGTAGACGTAGGAAGCGCCCTTGACGGCGTAATACGCGCCGCCCTGGTCCTCCACGTTTGCCGTCAGGTTCTCCAGCTCCAGCGCCTCCGCCAGTTCCGCCAGGGAATCCGCTTTGAACACGTCACCGTAGGCTTCGCCCACGCGCAGGATCTCATCCAGGTCCGCCACCGGCACACCTGCCTGCACCGTGCCGCCCTGGCCCAGGAACATGGGGGTGTTCGCCGCGGTCAGGCCGGTTTCCTTAAAGCTGTTCATTTCCTTTTCGGAATAAATCACATAATAGGTGGGGCCGGCCGCCCATACATCAAACGCGAAGAACATCCCGATCTGATCATTGACCTTCACGCCGTCTTCTCCCACCACGGGATAGGCTTTATCCAGCGCTAGGGAGGTCAGGACCGCCTTCTGGCCGGCGGTCAGGTCGTCGTTGCGGATAATGTTGTAAACCTGGGCAATATGGGACACGGGCACCACGTCCATGTTGTACAGGTTGGCATTCACCCATCTCTGGGCCGACAGGATGCCGAAACCGTCGCACTGGGTCATGGCTTCCGTATTCCAGGTTCCGTTGATGTATTCGCCGCACAGCTCGGAATTGCCGATATAGCCGCCCGTGGCAAGAATCACGGTTTTACCTTCAATCAGGTAGGTTGTGCCGTCCCAGGCGACCGCGTGAACGCCGGTCACCCTGCCGTCCTCCACCAGCAGGTCGGTGGCTTCCAGCTCCAGCATATAGTCGTTCTTCTCATTCATCGCCTTCGCGGTTTCCATGGCTTCCGTATAGGCGTCATCCTTGGTTGCGCCGTTCTTACCGGCATAGGAAGTCCAGACCTGCCATCCGGCGGGATGGAAGAAGGCCTTCATGGTTTCCCCGAACTCAAAGGAATACTTTTCCATCCAGTCCAGGGTCTCGCCGGAGTTTTCGATGAACATCTGAACCACGTCCAGCTTCGCGTCCTGCCGGCCGTCAATGGTGGTGTATTCCGCCCAGTCCGCCAGCAGCTGGTCCCCGGGAACGATCTCTCCGCCGTTGGCTTCCACGCGGGAGGGCGGATTGATGGCCATGGGGCCGGACGTGTTGGTGGAGTTGCCGCCCAGTTTGGCAGCTTTTTCGATTCCGAATACGGCGGCGCCCTGTTCCGCCGCGGACAGATAGGCTGTCACGCCGGAGCCGCCGAGGCCGACCACGATGACGTCATAGCCTTTCAGTTCCACAATGGCGCTGGATTTGGCCACGGGCTTATGCCAGTCAGCCACGCTTCCGCCTGCCGTCTCAACAGCCTTTTCAATCGCCTGTTTGACGGCGTTGGACGCCACAGTCGCGCCGGAAACGGCGTCCGTTTCCAGGCTCTGGTTTTCGATCAGGCGCGGATACAGGTTCTTCTCCACTGTCGCGAAAATGACAGGGGTGTTGCCGGCGACCACCGTTTCGATCCCGGCCAGCTTTCCGCCGGCAAAGGTGATGTTCAGGGTCATCTGCTCAGTAACGGAATAGGCGGGCACGGTTACGGTATAGGTACCGTCCCGCACGGCGGCCGCGACGACTCCGCCGGCCTGAGCCTTCAGCATCTCAATCGCGGTTTTGATCGCTTCCGAGGTCACGGTCGCACCGGAGACGATATCAATTGCCGAAGTGTCCACGTCAGCCAGTTTTGTGCCGGCCAGCGCGGCCAGGGCGCCTTCATTCAGCGCGGCCGCGGCGTTGCCGCCCAGTTCGGGCGTCTGGGTGGAACCGTCTGCGGTAATGGTAACAATTTTTCCTTCATCGTCCAGTTCCACGGTCACGGTGACATCTCCGCCGAACCCGGACACGGACGCGCTCAGCGGTTCTCCCGCCGACGCTGAGCCAAGGAGACCCGCAAGCATTACCAGGCTGACCAGAAGAGAAATCCATTTCTTCATTTTGTCTTTCCCCCTTATGAAATTATTGAAACGAGGAAACTCCGTTTCGAGTATACCCGGTGAAACAGACGGAAGCAACCGGATAATTATTTCACATGAAAAATATTAATTTAACTTTTGCTGCCCGTATTTGCATTATGGGAAAATATCGGTTATGATGAGGCCGCAGCCTCAGATCATGCACACGCAAAAAAAAGAAAAAGGAGTTGACCGCAATGAAGAAAGCCATCGTACTGGCGCTGTCCATTGTCCTCGTCCTCGCTTCACTTTCATGCATTGCACAGGCAGAAGAAAGCCCCAGGTTCGTTACCATCCGGGAGTGGCTGGACGCCAAAGGAGAATGCGGGGACTGCATGCTCGTTGTGAAGATTATGCAGGAACTTAATCCCACTGTTGTTCTTGCGGCTGATGAGACCGGGACAGCAAACCTGTTCTCCGGAATCAATGAGGAAAGCTCGTTTATTGAATTCATGAAGGAAGACAGCAAGGCCAAGGTGGGATATATCCTGGTCATAGCAAATCCGAAGTACAATGAATTCGAAGGAAATATTGAAATGGCAGGCTGGACGCTGCTGCGGATCCTGCCGGTTATTGAATAAGGCGCGCAAAGGCCGGGCACCCGGGAGAGGCATATGCCTTTCCCGGTTTTTTATGTCCGCCATCGGGGAGATATCACAATGCCCGTGTTCAGCCGTTGCGCGCTGCTCCTGCCGCCAGCTTTTCCGGAACGCTGAACAGTTCGCCGAAGGAAGCGGCGCACCAGTCAATACTGTATTCCTTCATTGCTTTTCCGATATCTCCGGACGGCATGAACCATACGGAAGCGATGGAAGCGTTCTTTGCGCCGGGCATATCCGAGGAAAGCGAATAGCCGATCATGATGCGGGACGGCTTCGGTTCCCCGATCCGTTCCGGGCAGAGATCGAAGAATTCCGCGGCGGGCTTTGTGACGCCCGTATCCTCGCTGATAAACAAGCCGTCAATATACCAGTCGGGGGAGCCTTTGCCGGCTTCCGGCCTCAATTGAACATATCCGGTATAAACCCATCCACGATTTTGTAGTCGATCCCCGCTTTGCGGGCCTGTGATATCTGGAAGCGGCGGGGTATCCGGTACATTCTGCCGACTTTAATAAAATACGCTCCCGTCTGGTGAAACTGAAAAGGGACGCCCTTGTTAATACACTGGCGGCGAACGTCCAGCACCCATTCGTAATCAAGCGGCCGCACGTTTATGCCGGATTCACCTGAGCAGGCCACCTCGCAGATGCCGCCGTCAAGATACTTTTCTAGATTGACCGGGCCAAGCATAGGACCGAGAATAATCGTTTTGTGCCTGATCGGAAGCTCCGCGAAGATCGGCAGCCGGAAATCCGCGCGATCCTGGTTTTCACAGGTGCAGCCCACGATAACATTATCATAGCCGTCTCCCCAGTCAGCCGGCATACATTCCGGAAAGCGTTCGATGCGTTTCGTGAAAAAGTAAAACATACAATCACTGCGGTATTTTATCATTTTCCAGCATTCATCACGCCATTCATCCGCGTCCTTCAGCAAAAAATCCGAGGTAAAGCAGGTCATGACGAGAGAGCCGGACGCAATCTTCAGCGTTCCGTCGCGCTTTGTTTTTACCGGCAGGCTGAAGTTCTGTGTTTTGCGGCATTGTTCTGATGAAACCGGACTGCCGTACGCATTATCCTGCCGGTAAACATAGCAGTAACGGCATCCTTCGGAATACTTTGTACAACCGTGCCAGGGATTCCAGTCCGCGTATTTCTGTTCGCTCATTTTTTCATTCCGGCACCTATCGGCCTGCTTTTTCACAGCGCTTACTTCCGCAATATGCCATACAGGCATCCTCCGTTGAATTACAATATGCCTGTCCGTATCATAATTCTCTTTCCATCACATAATAGCATATTTTTCAGTTTGTTTTCTTTCATAATTTTTGTGACATTTTGGAACGCTCTCTTGAAAACAACAGGAGAAAGCAGTTAAACTCATACTGTGCCCGATGCGGCGCCTTTTTCCGCGGAAGTCTGCAGAAACTCAGATATGAGGGTGTATTATATGCGTTCAATCCGTATCAAATATACACTGTTAACCATATGCGCGATTATTGTTGCGCTGAGCATTGCGACAATGATCGGGGTGGAATCCATCAAAAGGCTCGGGAATGATGACGCTGAGCAGATGCTTTCACTGATGTGCTCAACCGGGGCAATGAATCTTGAGTCCTATTTCACAAGCGTGGAGCGTTCCGCGCAGACCGTCGCGTCACTCGTTCAGAACAGCCTGGAGGATAT
Source organism: Clostridia bacterium (assembly GCA_017512985.1). GTDB lineage: Bacteria > Bacillota > Clostridia > Christensenellales > Aristaeellaceae > Aristaeella. The sequence goes on along the minus strand of JAFWEJ010000005.1, from coordinate 206,634 downwards.
GCCTCTCGATCAGCTCGGCAATCAGGTCGAAAAAGCGCGCAGCCTCTTCGGCGAGGTTGCGTATCATACGAACGGCGTGCTCACTTATTATTTCAGAATCGACCCGGCCCTTTCCGGCGAAGTGAAAGGATTCTGGTATGTCAACCAGGACGGGAACGGCTTCAGGGAACATGAAGTAACGGATATCACCCAGTATGACACAAGCGACACCTCCAGGCTTGTCTGGTTCACAGTCCCGAAGGCAACCGGGAAAGGGGTCTGGCTTCCGCCTTACAGCACAGAGAACCTGGATGTCCTTGTCATTTCATATAACCTGCCGGTTTACTGGAATGACCGGTTTGTCGGCGTGATCGGCATTGAGATAGACTGTGAAACCCTGGACCGTGTAGTGGAAAACATCCGGCTGTTTGATTCCGGATACGCGTTCCTGATGGACGCTGATTCACATATGATTTATCATCCGGCGATCCGGTCCGGGCAGAAGGTGTTTTCTGTTCCGGAGGGACTGATCAGTGAAAACACTCCCGTTCAGTACCGCTTTCAGGGCATTGACAAAAAGGCGGCCTGGCTCCCGCTCAGCAACGGGATGAAACTGTATGTGGCTGTGCCAATGACTGAAATCAACAAAAGCTGGCAGAAAACGGCCTGGATGATGTTCTTTGCGGCTCTTGTTATCCTGGCGCTGGCCAGCCTGATCATTTCCCGCTTTACCTCCCGCCTCACAAAACCCCTCCGGGATCTTTCGGACGCTGCCAGGCAGGCAAACCGCGAAAACCGGGAGCTGGGGGCGGAATACGGCGGAAAAGATGAGATCGGTATCCTCAGGAGCAGCCTTGCGCACCTGGATTACAAAGCTTCGCATGATGAACTGACGGGCGTATTCAACCGTGCCGGATATGAGCTGCTTCTCTCCGGGATCGACAGTGAGAGCACCTATATGATCATGCTTGATGTGGACAACTTCAAAACCATCAATGATACCTGCGGCCATGAAACCGGGGACAGGGTGCTGGTCAGGCTGGCCCGGGTTCTGAAAAAGCACTTCAGATCCGGGGATTATATCTGCCGTATCGGCGGGGATGAATTTGTCGTCTTTATGGTAAACACCACAAAAGAGCAGCATGACCTGGTCGCCGCCAAGATTGAAGAAATCAGCCGCGAACTGTTCGAATCGAAAGACGGGCTGCCGGCGGTCACCATCAGCGCCGGGATTGTGCACGGTTCGGAATGCCCGGACGCGGCAGCCTGGTTTGAAGAAGCGGACGAGGCAATGTACCGCGCGAAACAGCGCGGAAAACAGTCATCCATCTTTTTTTCCACGTAACGCCCGGCCTGTAACATTTTAAAGAGCCTGGATTTATCAATCCAGGCTCTTTTCAGGCATATGCGCATAGAATATCTGTCTGGGGCAGAAGGACAGGATGTGCTCCCAGTCGCTTTTCAATGCCGCGTTTTCCTTATAGGCGTCAAGATACTCATACGGTTCAAGATCCCCGACAAAGCAGTCGCCGTCATCCAGGACAAGGGAAATACTGTCTTCTGAATGGCTTGGCGTGCGGATGATTTCGCCCCGGACGCCCATGCGGGACAGGAAATCCCTGCTTTCTTCGCAGGAGATAACAGCCGCCTGCGTTTCATCGATGGGAGAATAAGCGATACCGTCCCTTGCGAAAAGGTTGTCCGAATAATGGATGAAATCTTTCTGCGCGTCAACCGCCAGCAGTTTCACGCCCAGCTTCATCAGCTCGCTGATCAGCCCCATGTGATCCGGGTGATAATGCGATGCCAGGACATACCCGATATCTTTTACGGCAATGCTGTTCTGTTTTACAGCCTTACAGAAGGCAGGCAGTGTTCCCGCATAGTCCGTGTCGAACAGCAGGCCGCCGCTGCTGCCGCAGATAAAAAACGTATTCGTATTGCCGTATTTCAGTTTTGTCATTGTTCCGCTGTCCCTGTCAGTGTTTTTCCCGGGAAGAGCCTGTCAGGGTGTCGGCCCGTTTTCAGACTGCTGCATATATTCCGTGCTCAGAATCGCGTACACGCAGGTATCCTTCCGGACCGGCCTGCCCTGTTTATCCCGGCGGAAGAATATGCCCTGCCGCGGGCGCGCTTATAAAGCGCCCCGAGGACAGTTCTTCACACACTCCATGCACAGGATACATTCCGTTCCGTTTTCACGGTTCCTTGAATTATCGGTCACGTCCACATCCATCGGGCATACGCGTCTGCATTTTCCGCACGATATGCATTTCTCCCTGTCGCATTTTATACGAATCAGGGAAAAATAGCTCATCGGCTTCAGGAAAACCGTAATCGGACAGATATATTTGCAGAATGCCCTGTTGTCCCGGAACGCAAATGCAAGGATGATCCCTGCCGCGTAATACAGAATGTTGCCGATGATAAACGCCCAAAACATAATTTTTTCAATGTTCCCGGCATGCGCAAGGAACAATGCCGCAACGAAGACGAGCGAGGCCGCGAAGGTGATATACCTGATCCATCCCAGCCGCCTGCGCGGCTGATTTGGGACTTTGTAAGGCAGGAAATCCAGCACCATTGCCGTCCAGCAGGCGTATCCGCACCATCCGCGTCCGAAGATCAGCGGCCCGAATATCTTTGCCACCGCATAATGGATGGTTGCCGCCTCAAACACCCCTGTGAAGAGGTAGTACCAGAATCCCTCGATCTGCATGTTTTCATTGCAGATCAGTCCGAGATAGACAAGCATGTACAGACCGACAAGCAGCTGGACAATGCGCCTGGCGTGTTTGTATTTCCTGATAAACAGGAACACGCCCAGTGAAACGGATATACCGATATAGCTGAAATTAAACAGATAGAACAGATTGTCCTTTGTCAGCCACAATGTAATTGCGACCGCTTCAAATATGACCAGCATAATGGCCGGCATCGCATACTTCTTCATAGCCTCAGCGTGTTTCCTCCGTCAATCTGCATGTCCTTCTTTTTGCAGTATACCTCTGCTTCTGCCTGATCCGGCACACAGGGTCCGGCTCATCCGGACCTCAATTTTAGCATATCTTCCGGTTTTTTGCAGGCAATAATCGCTGCCGTACATATAAAACCCGCTCACCGTGAACGCCTTCGGGCGCTTTTCCCCGAAAAATAGCATATTTTATTCCTCAGCTTTCATTCTGTTTCCCTGCTCCGCCAGGTGATATTTTATATATGCGCCGGATAACCGGTACATCCGGATCAGAACCGTACCGGGGGGAGGAATGAGTGTGAAAAACAGGTTTGCAGTTGTAAACAGGGAAGGTTTCTCAGAAGGTACCAGGATTATTGTAGATACAGAAACAGGCGTTCAGTATCTGCTCGCCTGGTGGATGAACGTGGCAGGACTGACCGTTCTGCTGGATCAGGACGGCAAACCGCTGCTGGATCCGCGCTGCGCCCGTAAATGACACTGAAGGATAAAGAAATGATAGAGTATGAAGGAGATGCTTTTATGGATATGAAGCTGTACAACACCTGGATGACGGTCACCGGCCTGGCGCTTGGCGTCATCGGCCTGGCCTTTGTTCTGGTTTCCATATTTGATTCGGGCGCGTCAACATTGGCCCTGATGATCGGCCTGCTGTTTATTGCTGCCGGGAATCTGCTCAATGTAATCCGGCTGCGGCAGAAGAAAAAGAATCAGGAGGGATAATCTGTGTACGAGTATCGCGTTGAAATCTACGGCGTCCGCCAGGCTGAGGGAGAAATGAACCGGCGGGCCGCGGAAGGCTGGCGGGTGATTGCTGTATCGCCCAATATTGCGGTCAGCCATGGTATCGTGGTCATCTATGAACGGCAGAAATAAACGGAATCCCCAACAGCCGGATTTTTCGATCTTTTTCTTCATTGTGTGAACAGTTCCGCGGCGCGGCCGGCGAACAGCAGGGCCTTGCGGAGCAGCGCGCCGGACCGCTTTTTTCGCTTTGGGGAGAAATAACGCACTGTATCTTTCGCTTCTGATCCTGTTTTTCCGGCCCGGCTGCCGTTATCCTGTATGCGTACCGGGGGAGAGAAGCGGATAACGGTTCTCCCGCGGGGCGATGACCGGTACAGACTGAACGACTTAAACGGAGGAAATCAAAATGCTGCGCCTGCTTGGACTTATTACGCTTGGAAACATCATCTTTGGCGGCCGCCGTCGCCACGGCAGTTTCCTGGACGGACTTTTGACCCTGCCTGCGCTGATGTTCGGCGGCTGGATTGCAATCGTTGTTGTCGGGGGAGTCCTTGGATCGATCGGCTCCATTATCGGCGGGATCTTTTCCGGGCTGTCTTCTCTGACATCTGCCGCCTTTTCCGGCAAAGGCCTGGTAATCGGCATTGTGATCGGTTTGGTTGCTTTCTACTATTTCCGCAGCAGGAATGAGCGGAATGCTGACGAAGCTGAAACAGAAGAAAACTAAGGAGGAAAACAAGATGAAGAACATGATTGACGAACTGACTGCGTATCGCCTGAAGGTGGCGCGGGACGGAAAGGAAATCGTGAATGTCCCCGGAATCCTCGCCCTCCCCGGCGTGCTTATGGCGCCGAAGATGAGTATTATCGGAACGGTTGCGGCTTCGCTCCTGGGCTGTGATATCCATCTGGAAAACGAGGACGGGAAAAAGGTGGACATCGGAAAGACCGTGAAGGAAGTCGCGGAAACGGTCGCGGACAAAGCGGCCACAGCCGCGAAGACGGTCGGGGAAGAAATCGGGAAAGCCTGGGATGAACTGTCGGCGGATGATCCGGAGGAATGCCCTTTCGGGGAAGAGAATGAAGAGGAGCCTGCCGGCCGGAACGGCGCGGAGGAAGACAATCCCGTTATCCAGGTAAAACCTGATGATTCTGATAAAGAGTGATTCATCAACGGCCGGCTAATCACCCGCAATACCTGAAACGGGCTGCAGGAAGGACGCAAGTCCTCCTGCAGTTTTTTGCAATTGTCGTTTTTTTCATAAAACTTTATTCAGAAGGCTTTATTGATTCGATATCTGTTTCAAATCATCTGAACCTGTTGATCTTTTCTTCCGCTCCGTATTACAATGCTGTATGAGCACGGGAACAACGGAAACGGAATCGGTTCATTCGGCAAAGAAAAGACTGCCGAATGGCAGAAAAGGAGGCAATGGGCATGAAAAAACTGATTTTGATGCTTCTATCACTTGCCCTGTGTGTTTGTATGGCATCAGCCGCTGCCGAAGACGCTGTTTCTTCCGCGACTGTGAATGTGACTGCCTATCCTGAACTGCAGGAACATGAAAACGCAAAAACACTTGTAATCTATTTCTCTGCAGACGACACAGTGAAAGCTGTAGCCCTGGTTGTGGCAGACGCCCTGGAGGCGGATGCGTTTGAGGTCGTGCCCGAACAGCCCTATACGGCTGCGGATCTGGCTTATTACACCGACGGGCGCTGCGACAGAGAGCAGGCAGACGCAGCAGCAAGGCCCGGCATCGTCTCCTGGCCTGATTCACTCGATCAATATGATGTGGTATTCATCGGCTATCCTGTCTGGCATGGCCAGGCACCAAAGGTTCTCTATACGCTACTTGAAGAGATCGATCTGTCCGGAAAGACGGTTGTGCCTTTCTGTACCTCCATATCCAGCGGGGCAGGTTCAAGCGCCGATAACCTGGCGAAGCTGACCGGTGATACAGTCTGGATTAAAGCGGAACGAATCGCCAATCATGCAACAGAAGAGCAGATCCGTACCTGGGCAGTGACTGCACTGGAAGGAGCGCGGAAAGGCCAATATATATACAAAGACAAAATACTGGTATGCAAAGACTGCGGCAATGAATTCATTTTCACTGCCGGTGAACAGGAGTTCTATGACGAAAAAGGATTTCAGGGCGAACCTACCCGCTGCAAGTCCTGCCGTCGGGCACGCCAATCCAACCGCACTTTGGGCACGCCTGCTCTGGTATACGAAGCCGTCTGTGCAAAGTGCGGAAAATCCATTCAGGTTTCATTTGAACCTCGGGAGGATCTTCCTGTTTACTGCGATGAGTGCTTTGCTGCTCTGAACAACAGATAAACGAATTTCCTGAACAATGACCGGCTACCTTCGATTCAGACTGCCGGTAAGGACAGAAGCGGGGACTGCTCATGAACAGCAAAACGGAACGCAAAGAAAGGGCGCTGCAGTGTTTCGCTGAAGACCTGCATTGCTCCCAGTCAATCCTGGCCGCTTTTTCCGAAGAATGCGGCATCACGGAGGAACAGGCGTTCAGGCTCGGCTCCTGTTTCGGCAGCGGCATGCGCAAGGGAAATGTATGCGGAGCGTGCACCGGCGCGCTCATGGTACTCGGCCTGATGTACGGTGAAACCCATGCCGGCGACAGGGAAGGGCGCCGGAGGACAAACGAACTGAACGACCTGATGATGAACCGGTTCAGCGAAGCCAACGGGTCCTGCCTCTGCAACGACCTGCTGGGCTGCGATATCCGGACGCCGGAAGGCGTGCAGTATGCCCGGGATCATCATCTGTTCACCGGGTTCTGCCCGAAGATGGTCGAAAGCGCGGCAGAGATCCTGGAGGATATCATACAGCAGCGCAAACAGAAAAAAGAATAACACCGGCCGGGAAGAAAAATACCCGGGTGTATTTTGCCATTCCGATCCTGTATGCTTTGGCGGAACAGGGATATAATACAGTCTGAAGAAAGGACCTTTTCAGACAGGGGGAGAAATATACGCTGCGCGAACTGCGGAAACGAGAACCTGGACACCATGACTTTCAGGCGCTTTACCATGCACTGCTCTGTGTGCGGCCACAATACCCATACCGCTACGGGACTTGATACCCGGAAAATCCGGAATGCTGTTATTATCCTGGCCGTTGCGGCCCTCGTTGGTTTCTGCTTCTGGAGCCTGGCAATCAACAAGGCCGGATTTGTGCTGTATATCTAATTCCGGGGCTGATATCCCCCTGTGCCCGAATGAAAAACAGCCGGAAAAAGGCGCTGCTTCAACAGCAGTGCCTTTATGTTTATGATTTTACAGAGCATCCGGATTGCCCGGAACACCGGAGCAGCGGTGATTGTTATCCGGCGTTTTTGGAAATGGTCAGTTTGGGGTTAACCTTTTCCAGCGCGTCCAGAACTTCCCGGATGCTCTGATAGGTGCCTTCCTGTGCGGCTTTTTTCGTTTTCCCGTCCTGCTTCGCGTGGATGTACAGGTTGTATTTGGGCTTTCTCTTTTTGCCGCCGGCGTAGATCCCCGCGCAGATGACCTCGCTCATCGGATAAAGGAAGATGGCGTCCGGGTCTTTGGATGAGATGCCGGCGAGGAACTTCTCGTTGAAGCGCAGTTCCCAGTCTCCGACCGCTTTGGGCTCGACCTGTTCCAGTTCGCTGAAAACTTCATCCTCCGGCCCGATTGCCCGCGCGTTTTTCAGGATGGTTTCCATCCGCCTGTCGCTGGCGGCGGGGGTGAGGTTTTTGAACGCCAGCACGAGGAAAAAGATGGTTAAGGCCAGCATCAGGATGCCGAACACGATGCAGTAGGTTCCCATGGAATTGATATCATACGGGAACCAGGACGGAGGTTCCAGCGTGCCGGATTTGAACAGGTACCAGGCGGTTACGATGAAGGTTCCCAACAGCAGGCAGAGCAGGGCATACAGAAAGGACGAACGTTTTTCCGCTTTCCGCGCGGTTTCCAGATTTGTTTCCAGAAGTTCCCTGTACATGGCTTTGTCTCCTTCCGCGTATTCTGTTTTGTTATCTGAAAAGTTTGTACCGGAATGTTCCCTGAAACGTCAACCGGGGATTCCTTCCGCTGTTCCGCTCGCTTTACAGCTTCAGGACGGCGGGCATTTCTTCGCCCTCTTCATAAGCTTCCGGGACTTCCGCGAAGCCAAAGGACGCGTCACAATCCCGGCCTCCTTTCATCCGGCCTGTTACGGACTGCCTTATTATTTCATAACCAGATCCGCAACCTGTTCAACCGTCAGGCCGCTTGTGTCAAGGGCGTTTTCCATGGATTCAAATCCGGGCAGAGACTTCAGGCTCACATTCAGCCAGGCGTCCGTCCGCCATTCGCAATCCCGGTCGTGGTTCCAACGTTTGATCAGGTCCTCCCTGCCGCAGACCAGGGTTACGCTTTTTACTTCCGCCTGCAGGGCGGAGAGGCCTTCCGTGATCCTTTGAATCACCCACGGCTCATCCATTAACCATACCAGCACGACCATGCTGCATACGGAACAGTTCTGATAGTTCCGGATCATATGCAGGATATTGTCGACGGCCATGGCTTTGGTTTCCCGGCTGCCGACAAAAGGATGTATATCCATGCACCAGTCTCCGTCAATAAACGCCGTTCCCGGATTCCGGGCAGCAATGCATTTTCCGGCGGCAGTCTTTCCCACGCCCATCGGCCCGTTCAGAATGATGACTTTCATGGTTGGATGCTCCTGTCAGTTCTCTTCGGTTCTCCATGGCAGTGATTGCTGCTGTGCCAGAGCTGACACAAGCCAGTCGACATTCTGCCGGACCGGGAGCGTTCCGTCAACGCGGATCACCGGACAGTTTACTGTCTCAAGCCACTTTTCCGTATAATCCTCGGGCCGGCTGTCCACCAGTGAAAACCAGGCGGTCTCGCTGCCGTGCAGATCCCCGCCGGGCAGGATTCTTTCTCCGAACCGGCTGAATGAACGATCCCGGACGCGCCGGCTTCTGACCTGTTTCGGAGCATTGATCAGGATAATGTGATCCAGTGACGCGATCAGCTTATCGCCGTAATCGCCTTTCACCGCGGCAAAAACAAATTTGTTGTTTCCGTCGATTTTCTCTTCCAGAAGCCGGACGGCTTCTTCCCTGCTTCTCATAAGGGAGAAGGCATATCCCGCGTCTGTTTTCGGAAAATACAGGTCTTCGTTGTCAATGAATTCATAACCGATCCGGTCGGCCAGCATGCTGCCCAGGGTGCTTTTCCCTGTTCCGTTGAGTCCGCATATCAGAATACCCATAAGAGCCTCACAGTATTCATTTTCCTTAACCGGCAGGATCAGCCTTTTATATATCTGATCTCCCGCTTGTTCCAGCGCCTGAAGATTTTTTCTTTTCCATCGGGAAGGTAGCCGTTCTTTTCATAGAAGCTTCTTCCCATTCCGTTTTCGTCCAGTACCCAGACAACAAATTCCGGGCAGCCTTTCTCCCGGCCTTTCTGTTCAAAGAACCGCAGCATTTCAGAACCGATGCCCATTCTCACATAATCCGGATCAAGATAAAGGAAATGAAGTTCAAAGGCGTCTTTCTTATCCTCGTCCTCACACAAGCCGATCCCCATCATTCCCTTAACGGTTTCTGCAGCAGGATCTTCATATACGTACAGGTCAAACCGCTTTTCGGCGATCCATCTTTGGTAAACCGGGACGCGGTTCTCAACGGACAGGTCGTGATACAGGATTTCGTCCGGAAGGATGTTTTTATAGGCGTACCGGCTGCTGGCGACGTCGATCTCAGCAATCCTGGCCGCGTCATCGGCCGCTGCCTCACGGATCATTCTTTTTTCCCTCCCGTCCAGGATGATTTCATAATACAGGTAATCTCCGGTATAGGCGGTTTCGGTGCGGTTGGGCTTCCGGTCATACAGCACGAAACCGGCTGATTTGTAATTCCTCGGAGCGACCAGGTTGCTGTTCGTCCCGACGATGATCCGTTTCAGGCCGTCATATTCCTTTATTCTCCGCAGGGCTTCCTGCAGCTGCAGGCGTCCGTATCCCCGGCCTTTGTACTTTTCCCGGATCCCGTTATGGCCGATCTCGACATATTCCGGCCTGTGCCGCGGATCCCATGTTACAAAGCCGATGGGTTCCCCGTCCAGGCAGGTCACCAGGCCGTATTTGCCGGCAATTTCCGGATTGTCATAGAAGAAATCATCCGTTTCCTTCCAGTCCGCGTCCCAGATCCGCCGGTTTCGTTCATCGAAGGAATACGCGTCCGCCAGGATGCTGTAAAGCGTTCCCCGCGGAAAATCGGTAATTTTCCTGAATTCGATCATGCGGTTTTATATACTCCTCACGATATCAGATGACGCCGAGGGGGATCAGGACGGCCAGCAGTACCGCGACCGTGCCCCACAGGCCTGCCAGGAAGTTCCTTCTCTTTTTCGGCTCCATATCCGGGACGTAATTGCTGGCCAGGAAGAACGGAACATATGTGGTGATGAACACGGGGATCACGCCCCACCAGGGGTAAACCCAGATAAACGAATGGTTGCTTGTTCCCGCGAGGAAAGACTCGAAAAGCGCGAAGAGGAGCGCCATCTCCAGGGCGCCGATAAGCTTGCAGCTGACGCCGCCCTTTCCGTCCTTCGCAAAATACCGTCTGGTCCGGTCCTGCGGAAGCATTTTGAAGGAGATCATCCCGGCGATGGAAAACATCATGGAAAGCTCCCAGCACACGCCGATCAGCAGGATGAAGGTTGTCGACGCATTGCTGACAGACCACAGGGGATAACCGAAAATTTTTCCGATGACCGCGTTGCAGATCTCGTACAGCCAGTGCACCCCGTACAGCGCGAGGCCGGCGCAGACGACCTCCGTGTTTTTCTTATGGATCTCAGTCCAGTATACATAGAAGACCACAGCCAGGATGAAAATGAACGTCCAGTTGAAGTTTTCGGTGCTCCTGACGCGGATGGCGTTTACCAGATCCTTTGCTTCCTGTGAACCGTCTCCCCAGAATCTGAACATGGTTGTCCCTCCTCCTTATTTCTGCTTCAGGCTGTTCCTGAAGGCATTTGTCCGTTTACTGCCGGATCCGCCCGACGGTATAAGCGGCATAACGCCGGGCAAGCGCTTCGTCATACGCGGGCCGGGCGTTTCCGGAATACTCGCGCAGGGCGTCCGCGATCAGCGGACGGTATTCCGCAGGCAGTTTTCCGAGCGCCCATTCGCCGCCCTCCCTTTTGGAAAGGACCAGCCCTTCTTCCTTAAAGGCCAGCACCCTTGCCAGGTTCAGGGTCAGGTACATGGTGTCGTCAGCGATGGTATCCGGCGCTTCCGCGATATCGTTCCAAATGGAATCCATGTAGTCGCCGCACGGAACTTCCGCGAAAACCTCCCTGACGGGAGCCCCATACAGGCATTTTCCCCTTTTGGTGATGATTGTGAAATGGGCCGCCAGGTCTTTGTCCTCACCCTTCATTTTGCGGATATAATCTTCGGGATCGTCCCGGTACCATTTCAGATGTCCCGCGGAAAAATGCAGTTCGAACGGCGTCGGATAAACAAAGGGCCTGCAGACCTCCCGGAGCACGACGCTCATCTCGATTCCCTTTGCGGGGGTCCTGGCATTGAGCCTGACCACCATGTCCATATATGCTCTTTTGACAGGATCAGACAGGGGCCGGTCGACCACAACAATCAGGTCGATATCGCTCTTCAGGGGATTGAAGCACCCCATCACGGCGGAACCGTGCAGATAGATTCCAGCCAGGTTGCCCCGCAGGATGGTTGCCGATTGATCCACATATTCTTTTATCAGGCTGTCAAATTCCGGCACCTGCATGGACCCGCCTCCGTCGTCTTCAGGGATCAGTCTTTGCCTGAAATATAATCCGCCAGGGCCAGGGCGATGTCGAAATGCCCCACGTCGTGCTGGCCGCCGTCTCGGTAATCCTGGCCGCGTTCGTCCCATTCCGGGGCGTCCAGCAGGTCCCCGCCGGTGAAGAACACATACAGGTCCAGTCCCCTGAACGTGCACATTGCCTGCACCCCCGCGCTTTCCATCTCCACGGAGATGCATCCGTCCGCCTTCCGCTTTTCAAAATTGTTCCTTGTTTCGCGGTAGAACGAATCGGTGGTCCAGGTTTTTCCCGTCACATACGGGATCCCGTATTTCTTCATGAACGCTTCAACCGTGGCGGCGTTGGGAACGGGAATATAGTCCGAGGCCGGAGCGTAATGGTAGGAGGTGCCCTCATCCCGGTACGCTTCCGCCGGGACCATCACTTTTCCATGGGCGATCTCCCTGTTCAGGCATCCGGCTCCGCCGAAAAGGATGAACCTGCGGCATTTCAGCTCTCCCGCAGCGTCTTCCATCAGCCCGGTCGTGATCGGGGCGCCGACATAGGTCCTGTAAAAGGCGAATCTTTTTCCGCTGCGCTCAATCAGGTACACCGGCGTCCGGCCGGAGGCGCACCAGAGGGAAGCGATCTCCCCGCCGGCGTAGTTTTCCGCAACATGCTTTTCGATCTCATGGGAGAACGTGACGATGCACACGTCCGCCTCCGGGGCATTCTCCCGGACGGACGGGTTGATGATGGCGGGGGAGAGATTGTCAAAAGTATCCGTAATCACTGCTTTTCACCTTTCCGGTCTGTTGTTCATTCTGCGGTGTATTATATCACACCCCGAAGACATCTGCGGCGTTGTCCCACAGAATGCGGCGGTACTCGTCCTCCGAAAGCCCCATGTCCAGCAGGAAGCTGATCTCCGGCTGCGGATGCCACATGGGGTAATCGGTGCCGAACATCACCCTGTCCGCGCCCCATTTCCGGATCAGGGCCAGGCTTCTGTTCCTGCCCAGGGCATAGAAAGTGGAGGAGGTGTCCACGATGATGTTGTCAAAGCCCGAAAGCGTGTCCGCGGCTTCATCCCACACGCTCCAGCCGCCGAAGTGGGCGCCGGCGAACCTCAGTTTCGGGAACGCCCGCAGGACGTTCGCGATCCGTCCCGGATTGGAAAAGTCAAAGCGGTGATCCCCGGTATGCACCAGCACCGGCAGGCCGGCCTCCGCGCAGAGCCCGTAAATGCTCATGGCTTTGGGCGAGTCAGCTTCGAATCGCTGGAAATCCGGATGCAGTTTAACTCCCTTCAGCCCCAGGGCCGCCAGTTCGCCGAAGTCCTGCTCCAGGTTTTCCGAATCCGGGTGCAGCGTACCCAGCCCGGTGAAGGCCCTGCCCGATCCGGCGACCTCGGAGGCGATGAAGCGGTTGATGCCGGAGACCTGGCGGGGCGCGGTGGCGACCGAGTGGACCAGGAAACGGGAGATCCCCGCTTCCCGGCCGATCCGGAGAAGCGTTCCCGTGGTGCCGTCATAGGGATGGAAGGGGAGATGTTCGTAGAACCGGTCTATGCCTTCCACAGCCTTCTGCGCGATCTGGTCCGGGTATATGTGGCAGTGTGCGTCAAAAATTTTGTACATGATCCGTGCGTCCCTGTTTTTCCGAAGTATTTCATGGAATGTGTTATCTGAATGAGGCCAGCTGTTCGATTCCCGATTCCGCCTGGTCGACTCCCGGGTTCCGGTTGGCCATGACGGCGGAGATCTCTCCCGTGCGGCAGTTCATCCTCATCATGCACTGCCCGTTCTCGCCCCAGCCCTGTGAGGACAGGACGCCTTCCCCGCCCGTGAACACGCCCAGGCCCGTCCAGGGGAAATCCTTCACCGGCGCCGCCATTTCCCGCGCGGACGCCGCCTGCAGGAGGGAACTTTCCCCGTGAAGCGCCCGGATAAACTCCTTCGCGACCGCGAGCAGTTCCTTCGGTGTGCTCCACAGCCCGGACGCCGCCAGGTCGGGCACCGGGGGGAACCTGCCCGGAATGGGCTGCCCGTCGTCGCCGTATCCTGTCGCCATCCGGCTTTCAAAGCGGGTGACATTGCCGGGCGAGGCGAAGAAAGTGCTGCCCAGGCCAAGCGGATCAAACAGGAGTTCCCGGGCGGCTTCATCAAAAGCCTGATTTGTCACGTCCTGCACAAGCAGCTGCAGGACGCAGTATCCGGCGTCCGAATACTCAAAAGCGGCGCCCTCTGGCTTTTCCGCCCGCGCGGGCCGGCTGTTGTAAGCAGTTTTTCCTTCCAGGATATCCGTCAGGCTGATTTCCGGATCCCCGCGGCGGAGCCCGTAAAAACCGTCTTCCCCGTCCAGGATCCCGGCGGTATGGCACAGGACCGACCGTACGGACGCGCCGCTTTCGGCTCCGTCCGGGGTGAGCAGTTTCCACTGCCGCAGGTACCGGTTGACAGGCTGGCTGATATCGACGAGCTTACGCTCCTGCAGTTTCAGGACGCAGATCGCGGTGATGAACTTGGAGATGGAGCAGGCCGGGAATACGGTGCCTTCATCCACCGGAACACGGGTTTCCAGGTCGGCAAACCCGAAGTATTCCGCCGTTTCCTTTCCCGCGGCGTCCGCCCATGCGCAGCCGATTCCCGGGAACCGTTCAGCAATCCGCTGAACGTCCGGGCCGATGATCCTGCTTTCAGTTTCTGTCATAATCCTGCTGTTCATTTTCCGTTCAGCGCATTTTGGAATAGTATACCAGATCCCCGGTGCGTTTCATTTCCGTATAGCCCAGCTTTGTATAGAAGGCGTTTGTCCGGGCGTTCCAGGCGGGCGTATCCAGCGTGAACGACTTCGCCTCCGGAAACATGGCTTCTATTTTCCGCATCATAAAGATCCCGTATCCTTTACGGAAATGTTCCGGGGCGACGAAAATCCTGCTGATGTTCAGCGTGTCCCCGTCCGGGAACAGAATGGCTCCGCCGACGATCAGGCCGCTGTCTGTCAGCTTGTACAGATGGCCGGACCTCGCCATTTTCATGTGGAACTTCAGGGACATATATCCGGGAGGTCCTCCTGCCGCGGGCGCTCCGATCTCAACGTCGCTGTCAAAAGACTGCTTTGAGATGCAGTTCAGGGTCAGGGCGTCTGAGGTGCCGGCTTTCATAAACTGCAGGCCCATAATCATTCTCCTTCCCGGTTCCGGTGTTCCGTCACTGGCGATGATGGCGGGCGTAGCAGTACCAGTGGTTTCCTTTCCCGTATCCGATCCGCTCGTAAAAAGGATCCGAGCCTCCGGTCATATGCGTGGCCCCGAGTGGCTTCAGGCGGCGGTAATGCTCCGTCAGCGCGGCCGCGGCCAGTCCCATCCTGCGGTACTGCGGAACCGTGCAGAGCGGTTCCATATAGGCCAGGCCGTTTTCCTTCACCCACCACATGCCCGAAAAACAGGCGTATTCATCGTTTTCATCCGCGATCACGATCTGGTATTCATAGGTCGAATGCGGCGGCGGATTCTGAATGGAAGCCAGGATGCCCCTGTAGGACGCCGCCGGCGTCCAGTCCCCGGAATCCTCCTCCGCGTCCCAGTTCACAAACGCGCCCTTGTCCAGGTGATGGTCGAATCCGTACCAGCAGCATTTCGCCAGTTTCACGGGATCCAGTTCCTCCCGGCTGACAAAGCGGAACCCGGCGGGAAGTTCGCGGTTCAGCTCCTTTGAAAAATCAAAGATCCGGTCCTCATAATCGTACTGAAGCGAGAATCCCTTCCGCTCCGCGATCTCCATGATATCTTCCTGGCCGTTGAACAGCATGAACTGCTGCCCGTTGTTGTCATCCGGCATGCAGTCCATGGCGTAATCGACCATCTCTTCCGCCAGGAACTCATAGCCCGGGCGGATCTTGAAGTAGACGTCCGTGACCGGGGCTTCGTGGAACACGAACCCCACAACCTTCCGGCCGTCAAACCAGAGGCGGTTCAGGGACAGGCAGGACTTGTCCATCCAGGAAGAATACAGGGCATATTCAAAGAACGGCGCGGCCACGCCGCCATTTCCGCGTTCATAGACCTCCACCAGGAAATCCCAGACCAGGTTCAGGTCGGTATTCCTGTCAAACTGTTTCGTCTTGATTTTCATATTCTCTGGTTGCTCCTTTGCACAGATATCGGGCGGCTACCGGATCAGTTCCCGCAGGTCCCGGATCTTCAGGAAGGACGTTTCCACATCGGACGCGGGATTGGCGGCGATCAGGATGGGGAAGATCCCCAGGGCGGCCGCGCCCTCCAGGTTCTGCACGCAGTCGTCGATGAACACCGCTTCCTCCCCGGGAACGCCGGCTTTTGCCAGGGCGTCCAGATACATCCGGGGATCCGGCTTGAACACGCCCAGGAAACAGCTGAAGGTTTTGAAGGAGAAGTACCGCGCAACGCCGATATGCTCCAGCTGCTGTTCAATGCTGGGCCAGGTGTCTGAGATGATTCCGAGCCGGTGGGTCCTGCCCAGGGTTTCCAGGACCTCCCGGATGCCGGGGTAGGGGATATAGTTTTCCATATTGCAGGCCCGGTCCCGGGCGATCTGCATGCGCTGCCCTTCGGACAGGCCGAGGCCCAGCTCATCGGAGAAGATGGAATAGAACCGGTAAAATTGTTCGATCTCAGCCTCCACCGTCGTCACCAGGTGGTTTTCCGTCAGGAAACGCAGGGCGACTTCTCCCGCGCGGCGGATCTCTTCGTTTCCGCGCGCCTTCAGCGCGTCCCCGGCCTCTGCCAGGAAGCGGTTTGTGAACATCCAGTCCCCGGACGCGGGCCTGTCAAGCGTATATCCCACGTCGAAAAAGATGACTTTTCTGTCCTTCAGCTGGCTGATCATCGTCGCGTCCTCCTTCCATTCCCTTAACATTTCGACAGCGGGCCCGGAAGAACCTTGCCCGGGAAAACAAAAAACGCCCGGCAGCGGAATTTCTCCGCTGCCGGGGATTGCGTCCGGTCAGGCCTTCTTCAGCGGGATCCAGATATACACCTTCATGTCCTGCGATCCTTCTTCCGGCGGCAGGTAGACCTCAATGTCATACTTGCCGGCCAGGGTATAGCCCTTCAGGGCCGGCAGCCATTCCGACCAGATCTTCGTGTTGGTGTCCTGAAGCGTCGCGATCGTGCAGGGGAACTGCGCCCAGAGGCTTCCGGGGATCACCCGGGTCTCGCAGCCTTCCGGGACGTCCTCCCAGGGGAAGTAGAGATCCGCGATCCAGTAGTCAAAATCCTTTTCCTTCGTGTCGATGCAGACGCCGAAGGTGCCCATGATCGGCCGGTTTTCGCCCTGCGCTGTCCATTCGTCCCAGAACTTCGGGATCTCCTGGTAGCTTGTGTCCGAGTTGAACGGCCTTTTCACCCCGACGATCGTGAACGGGGCCTTTTCCACAATACGGTAATCCAGCATGTTTCCACCCTCCAGTGATATTTTGATATGCAGCGGAGCAAGCGACCTGAGCGGCGCTCCCGCCTCCCGCGCCTGGGAAGGCGTGATCCCGTGGAACCGCTGGAAAGCCTTCGCGAAGCTGTCCGGGGAATCATAGCCGTATTTCAGGGCGGTGTCGATGACCTTCGCGTCCGTCCCGGCCAGTTCCTGGGCCGCCAGCGTCATCCTGCGCGCGCGGATGTATTCGCCGACGGTCATTCCGCACAGGGCGCCGAAGATCCGCTGGAAGTAGAACGGCGAAAGCGCCGCCTTTCCGGCGATCTCTTCGATGTCCGGCTCTTCCGTCAGGTTCTGTTCCATGAGATCAATGGATTCCTGGAACCCTTCGATCCAGTCCTTCATCTCCGTGCCTCCCTTCGCTGCGTGATCAGTATACCGGGGCTGCCGGGCGGCGTCCCGACTTTTTCTGCACTCTTTGTCGGGGTCCTTATTCCTTTTTTCCCCGGATGATCATGGAAAGGGGGAAGCCCTGGCGGTCGATCCCGCCGAAGGCGCCGCAGATATCCCGGTTGAACTCCTGCAGCCCGGTCACGACGATGCCGTTTGAGCACATGCCGGAGATGATCTCCGACATCGGGTGGGTATAGTCGGTAAAGGTCTTGGACCGGTATGATTTCTTCGTCATGTAGTACATACCCCCGTTCCCGGTCCATTCATGCTCGAAGTAGGAATACACGCATTCCGTCCGGTGGGCCGGGTCAAACGGTTCGTCCCCTTCCTGGGCCAGCATGTTCGTGCAGGGATGCTGCTCGTTGATCAGGATCTCCGCGCCCGGTTTCATGCATTTGGCGATCACGGCGAAGAAGCGGTCCAGGTCGTCAAACCAGCACAGCGCGCCGATGGTGATGAGCACCAGGTCAAACTGTTCCCTGTGCCGGCCGTCGATATCGTAGACGTTCACCGCCTCGAATTCGCAGGGCAGGCCCAGCTCCTTCGCCTTTTCATTGGCGAAGGCCACCTGGTTTTCCGCAATGTCAAAACCGATTCCCTGCTTTGCTTTTCCGCTCTTTACCAGGGAGAGCAGCTCGCGCCCGTTGTTGCAGCAGAACTGGCCGATCACGGCGCCCTCCGTGCGGATCTGCTTCAGGACGGCCTTCGTTTCCTCATTGAAGAACGGATAATCCTCGTTCTGTATGCGCTCCGTGATATCCGCGCCCCAGGAGGCGTCCCGGTTGTCAAAGGCCTCTTCCCACGCGGCCTTGTTTCCCTCGATATATTTCTCCATTATTCTTCCTCTCCGACTGTCCATTCGGTCCAGTCAATATGGTTGTACTGCATCACGTCGTCGGCGCGCTTCATGCCGAGCTTCTCATAGAACGGCACCGCGTTTTCATTCGCGACCAGGTATACCGCGATATCCTTTTCGCCGCCGGCCAGTTCATGGGCCTGCTTCATCAGCCTTGTGGCGATGCCCTGCCGCTCATAGTCCCTGTCGACGCCAAGGTCCGTGACATACAGCCAGTAGCAGAAATCCGTCAGCCCGAAAAGCGCGCCCACGAGCAGCCCGTCCGCGTTTCGGGCGGTCAGGCTGACCGATACGTTCCGGACAAGCTTCGGGATCCGTTCGGCAAAGCGCTCCTTCGGATACTGGGAGCCGAGGTCGGTCCTTTTGAGGAAATCAATGTATTCCTCCGCCGTCACGCGTTCCTCCCGGATGGTGATATCTCCGTTCCTCATAACAGCCCCTCCGCCTGCAGCAGTTCCAGGACAAGCGCTTCCCGCTCAAACATCATCCGGTTGTACGGGCTGTTCCGGACGCTGCGGTTTTTCGCGATCGCCGTTCCGGGAAAGATGAATTCAAGCCGGTATGACTCTTTGGCCTCATAGGCGTCCAGCTCCTGCGGGATCGGATCCTTTTCCGCTTTGCACAGGTAATAGTAATTGTCCTGGATGAAGCACACCGCGTCGTCCCGGTCGCTTTTCTGGATCCGGTGCACATATCCGTATTCCCGCACAGATTCCGGGATCACGGCCAGGCCGGCTTCCTCCCGCGTCTCGCGGATCATCGCCCCGACCGGGTTTTCGCCGTTCTCGATCCCGCCGCCCGGGAACTTGTAGTAATCATATTTCAGGCTGTGGATCATGGCGATCTTTCCGTCCCGGATGATGATGCTCCGGGCGGAATCGCGGGTAAACGTACGGGTGCACCCGCCGTAATCCTTCTTATCCATCTCAAACAACAGTTTCATGTTTTTTCCCTCTCAGACGCCAGGCTGCTTTCAGGCTTTTATGATACCACGGAACCCGCTTCAGCGGAAGAGAAAAGGGAAGCCTGATGAGGCTTCCCCTGTTTTGTTTCTTTACAGTTCCGTGACTTCTTCCAGCAGGATCTTCTTTTCAAACCCGCCGCGCCGTTCCGCCTTCTGCCGGCGGATTTCCTCCACCTGTTCCATGGAGCTTCCCCGCGCGGCGGCAACGGCCCTCACGACCTCCAGAAGATCGGCAAGCTCCTCCATGGATTTGCTTTCCTGGTATTCCGCCAGTTCCTCGTTCAGCTTCTCATCCAGCATTTTCAGGTAATCACCGTCTGACAGAACGGAACAGGAACATGCTTTTCCGGACTGTTCAATGATTTCCGGGATCCTGTCCCGTACCAGCTTACGGTAAACCGTCTTTTTCATCACAGTGTGCCTCCCTTTGGAACAGGCCGTCCCGGTTGCACCAGAACAGGAATTTTTGAACGCCGCGCATGCCGAACCGCGCTTCGGCGTTTCCCTCCGGATAGAGCCGGACCAGCTGCATGCGGTCCGGGGAGAGCGCGGCGATAAAGGAAATATAATGCGACTTGGTCATGTCGTGGCTGACGCGGACATAATACTCGTCCTCGATCTGTTCGACGGACATCATATGGCGCTCATCTGCAGGTTCCGGTTCCGCCGGGCGCAGCTGGATTCCGTGGCACTGGACGACGGCTTCGCCCATGGTGTGGATGACGTTTCCACAGACCGGGCAGACGCAGAACAGGGAGCGCATCATGTTGGCGGATACGTTCCGGTTGCTGATCCGGGTTCCGGAGATCAGCTCCGTGACCGAAACGCCGAAGGCTTTCGCGATGGGCTCAAGCAGGGTGATGTCCGGGTATCCCTTGCCGGTCTCCCATTTGGAGACGGTTTTGTCGCTGACGCTGAGCAGTTCCGCCAGCTGCAGCTGGGTCATATTCTTCTGCAGGCGCAGTTCGCGGATGGCCGCGCCGGTGATGTACCGGTTCATGCTTCTCACTTCCTTCGCGGAAGATTCTACATCAGCCGGCGCGGGATGGCTACCTACGGAAAGTAGAGTCCGCGCGCGGCTTACGGCTGTTCCGTATAGACATAGCGGGCAGTCAGGACCGGCAGGATGTAAAGGAAAGAAGAAATATCCGCGTAGATCCGGCAGGAATCGACTGCCTCCGGGCTGAAGCGGAGCAGGTCAGGGTATTCAACCACAACCGGCATGGACTGTCCGTCCTCCCCGGCACAGACGACCGCCGTCAGCGGGTCCGCGGAAAGGATCTGGCGGACGGCGCCTTTGATCATGTATACCTGGCCGAACCGGCCTTCATTATGGTTCAGCAGGTCGGCATAGGTTTCAGCGGTGACCGGCCACGCCTTCACGGTATATTCCTCAGCCGGCGGAACGGTCCTGAGCGCCGCCAGTTCCTCCCGGGTGTAGTTCGGAACCACCATCGGGTCATAGGTGCCGTCCGGGAGGTAATCCGGGTCCGCCGCGAGGGTGGAGCAGCCGTAAAGCTTTCCGCCCTTCACTTTCAGGCTCTCCAGGTCTTCCGCGGCCGCGCAGTCTCCGCCGGTCTCCTGAGATCCCTGTAATACTCCAGCAGCATTTCCTGCGGGACCGGCACGTCATGTCCTTCCAGTTCCCGGTATACCAGCCGGGTCAGGTTCAGCAGGGCCGTCCATAACGCTTCCGGGCTTTCCCCGGTGACAAATGTGCTCCTGACCGCTGCCTTTTCCCCGTCCGGCAGCCTGTCGATCTCGCGGTTCAGGCCGCTTTCCAGCCGGTAACGGTCCCCGAGCAGGTCGATATACTGCTTTCGCACAGACTCCAGTTCGCCGATTGCGCGGAGCGTATTGCCGCGGCGGATAGCGACGGCCGCATGCATCAGGCGGAGCCAGAAGGAGTTGCGGACGGCGTCAATGTCCTTTTGCAGTTTGCCGCCGTATATTTTATCGTCCATCCATTCCCGTGAACGGACAATCTTTTCCTCCACGGTGCCGGACCGGTCGTACAGGACCCTGAACGCCGGTTTCCAGGCGGCCGCGTGTTCGTATGAACCGTATCCGATGTCGATTTCCAGGAGGTTTGAAAGGATGAAGTTCTGCAGATGCCGGGATTCGTCCCGGGTCCGGAACAGCAGCCCATACTTTCCGGAAATCTGCCGGTCCATATAATCCATGACCTCCGCCATGGAATCGCCGGAATCCAGGGCGGCCACGAAATCCAGGTCGGACCGTTCGTCGCGGTATCCTGCGGCGCCGGATCCCACCATCACCAGCGAAACGATTTTTCCGCACGCCTGTGCGGAGGACAGGACATACTCAAAGACAGCCTGCCGGTCTTCCGCGCTGAAAATCTTTTTCATCTCCATGCTTCCTTTCAGGTCAGTCTTTTTCCGACAGCCAGTACACCGGGTATTCTGTTTCGGCCTCAAAGCCGAATTTCCGCGCCAGGTGCAGGGAAATCTCATTCTGCGCGTCCCAGTGGACGGTGAAACCACGTTCCATGCAGTCCCGCAGCATGAAGGAAACGCAGGCGGAAGCCAGGCGCATTCCCCGGAAGCCTTCCGCCGTGGATACGTCCAGTTCCAGTTCGCCGTCCAGGCTCAGGAAGGAGGAGGAGGAGGCAACGATCTCTCCGCCGCGGTACACGACGGCACCGGAACCTTCCGCCCGGAAAGCGCCCCAGGAAGGATAGTTGGCCCCGTGGGAAAACGGATGTTTCCCGAAGGCCGCCTCATCTATCCCGGCCAGCCGGAAGCCTTCCGGGACCGTCAGGTTTTCCGGCAGGATGAAGCGGGACGCCGGTTTCATCTGCGTACGGCGGTATACCTTCACACCGGGGTACCGCGCCTCAATATGCGCCTTCCAGGCTTCTGTCAGGCAGACCAGCGGCCGGACCCTGTAACGCGCGCCCACCTCGGCGGCGGAAGCGGGTTCCGGTTCGCCGTCCAGGTAAACAAACAGCGCGTCCGTGACGCTGCCCCGGCTGAATTCAGTCCGTGTGCCGAATCTGCCCTGCCGCGCGGCCCGGTACAGAAGCGGCAGGCTCATGATCCTTTCGTTCCCCGGCAGCCTGAAAGTGGCTTTCTCCGTCAGGTCATAGACGCTTTTCCGCGCTTTTTCTTCAAAATAGGCCTTCAGGGCCAGGTTTGAATCCCATTTGGGCTGCGGGAAACGCCCGTATCTTCTTCTGACGTCGTTCATCCGGTCCTCGATGTTCATGACGCCTTCGCTTCCCGCCAGTGCGTCGCACAGCTGGATCAGCCTGTCGTAGTCGTCCGGAACTACTTTCCTGAGCCCGGACCGGATGAGCTCCAGCTCTTCATTGGTCGTATCGAACTTCCCGATATATTCGTCCACTTCATAATTGTTGAAGGAATGGGTCAGGCAGATCCGGGCGGCCTCGTCGTATCCCAGGAACATCATCCAGGAATACCCGTCCGATACATGCCCGAGGTGACGGACGCCGAACTTCCGGCCGATATCGTGCAGCAGTCCGAGGACATACGCCTTTTCGGGGTCCATCCCTTCGCAGGCTTCCGCGATCTTTTCGGCGCAGTGGGCCGCGACGCGGCTGTGGTTTCCCCAGGGCCCGGGGTTGCAGCTTTCCGCTTCCGTCAGCAGTCTTTCCGCTTCCTGCCGTGAAGGAATCATGGCGCCACCCCCCTTTGCTCCGATCATACCATATCTTTCGGATCTTTGGCAGAAAAAACCTGTCCTTTTCTGAAATATGATGTATAATCATCTTAACGGAAAAACAAAAAAGGGGGGGCTCGGTTCTATGTGGTACAATCCGCCGGACGGGCAGCGGCGCGAAAGCTTTCATATGGGGAACTGCGCGGACGCGTATGATTTCCTGGGCGCGCATCCTGTGGAGGAGAACGGGGAACTGAAATGGCATTTCTCCGTCTGGGCGCCCAACGCGCAGCGCGTCTCCCTGGTGGGCGGGTTCTGCGGCTGGGACAGGGAAGCGTATCCCATGGCCAAGCAGTACGACGGCATCTGGGAGCTGCGGCTGCCGGACAGGCTGTTCCGCCCGGAGCAGCCGGGCGACGCGGAGGCCGCGGAGCAGCTGCGCACCTACAAATACGATATCCTCTGCGCAAACGGGGAATGGCACATGCGGGCCGATCCCTACGGCTTTGAGATGGAACTGCGGCCCAGCAACGGCAGCAGGCTGCGGAGCCTGGCGGAGTATCAGTGGAACGATGGCGAATGGATGGAGGCGCGGAAGGAAAAAACACCCCTCCGCCGGCCCATGAACATCTACGAGATGCACCTGGGCACCTGGCAGAGGGGAGAGAACGGGCGCATCCTGAACTACGCCGAGATTGCCGACCGGCTGGTGCCCTACCTGCAGGACATGGGCTATACGCACGTGGAGTTCATGCCGGTGATGGAGCATCCCTTTGACGGTTCCTGGGGCTACCAGGTGATCGGCTATTACGCGCCGACCTCCCGCTACGGCACGCCGGACCAGTTCCGGTACCTGGTGGACCGGTTGCACCAGGCGGGCGTCGCGGTGATCCTGGACTGGGTTCCCGCCCATTTCCCGAAGGACGAGGCGGGACTGCGCCTGTTTGACGGCACGCCCTGCTATGAGCACGCGGATTCCCGCCGCGCGGAAATGCCGCAGTGGGGAACGCTGCTGTTCGACTACGCCCGGGGCGAGGCGGTCAGCTACCTGCTGTCCAACGCGCTTTTCTGGCTCAGGGAGTACCACGCCGACGGCCTGCGCTGCGACGCGGTCAGCTGCATGCTGTACCTGGACTTCGGCAAGGAACCGGGCCAGTGGGTGCCCAACGAGCACGGCGGGCATGAGAACCTGGACGCGGTGCGCTTCCTGCAGAAAATGAATGAGACCGTGAACAGGCTCTGCCCCGGCGCGATCACCGTGGCGGAGGAATCCACCGCCTATCCCAAGGTCACCCATCCCGTGGAGGACGGCGGCCTGGGCTTCACCTTCAAATGGAACATGGGCTGGATGAACGATATCCTGTCTTATATCGACATGGACCCGATCTACCGGAAGTACCACCACGAAAAGATCACCTTCTCGATGATGTACGCCTTCAGCGAGAATTATGTGCTGCCCTTCTCCCACGACGAGGTGGTCCACTGCAAGCATTCCATGATCGACAAGCAGCCCGGCGACCTGTGGCAGAAGTTCGCGGGCCTGCGCGCGCTGTACGGGTATTACATGGCGCATCCCGGCAAGAAGCTGCTGTTCATGGGCGGGGAGTTCGGCCAGTTTGTGGAATGGCGGGACTGGGAACAGCTGGACTGGTTCCTGCTCGGGTATGAGCGGCACCCGGAACTGCAGAAATATGTGAAGGCGCTGAACCGCCTGTACAGCGGCGAGCCCGCCCTGCACAGGATCGACGACAGCTGGGACGGCTTCAAGTGGCTGAACGTGAACGACAGGGACCGGAGCGTCGCGGCCGTGATGCGCCTGGACGGCGAAGACGGCGCGATCGCCTGCGCGGTGAACTTCACGCCCCAGCCCTACCTGGATTACCGCCTCGGCCTGCCCTTTGACTGCGAGCTGGAGGAGGTTCTCAATTCCGACCGGGCGGAATTCGGCGGCAGCAACCTGTACAACGGCACGGTGCTCCGCACGGAAGCGGTTCCCCAGGAGGAGCATCCCTTCTCCTGCGGCATTGTCCTCCCGCCGCTGGCCGCGGTGTTCTTCCGGGTCCGGAAGATCCCGGAGGAATGAAACAGGGCATGAAAAAGCCGGAAGCAAAAGCTTCCGGCTTTATTATCCGGCGGTGATCTTCCGGATGCTTTCCCAGTCGAAACATCTGCGGTAGCGATCGTTCGGAAATACCGCCTCCCTGTTCCAGGGCCGGTCAAAGACAAGCACCCGCAGGTCCGGCAGGTGGTCGAAGAACCGGAAAGCCAGGGGGGAATCCTCCACCGCGTAATCGAATTTCATTTTGTAATAATCTTCCAGCTTCAGGCTGAATTCACTGTCCTTGATGAAGTTTTCCCGGCCGTATTTGTCCAGGCAGTACAGCGGGACATTCCGGAGGCCGCGGCGGTCCAGCCACGCGCGGGACGGTTCGTATGAGCTGAACGGGCGGCCGGTGATGACCGACACGCTGTGGCCCCCGGCGATCCATTCACGGATGGTTTCCGGCGCGCCGGGCGTTTCCTCAAAGGACAGGAGCACCTCCGGCTCGTGGCCTTCGGCGAGCAGCCGGCCGTACTGCTCATCCGTCAGGCAGAAGGCTTTCTGCAGGTTGAAATGCCGCATTTCCTCATAGGGCACGCGGATGCCGAAAAGATCCGCGGCAAGGGAGGCGAAGGCCCTTCCGGTCTCGCACAGGCAGTCGTCGAAATCCACGTAGATATTCATTCTCTTCACAGCCTTTTCCGTCGCGGTTGCCGTTATCCGGCGGGATAACGGGTTTTTATGATACCATTTATCCCTGAAAAATGAAACGGGGGATCCGGTTTCTCTTTCTTTCAGCGCTGTTTCGTGGTATAGTGGCAGGGATAAGCAACTGCAATCCTGGAGGAATGGGTATGAAGAATATAATCCTTACCGGTGACCGCCCCACGGGACGGCTGCATCTGGGCCATTATGTCGGAAGCCTGAAGCGCCGTGTGGAGCTGCAGAATTCCGGAAAGTTTGACGAGATCAACATCCTGATCGCGGACGACCAGGCGCTGACGGACAACGCGGACAATCCCGGAAAGATCCGGGACAACATCATCAACGTCGTGCTGGACTACCTTTCCGTCGGCATCGATCCGGAAAAGACCACCATCTGCGTCCAGTCCGCCCTTCCGGCGCTGCACGCGCTGACCTTCTATTACCTGAACCTGGTCACCACCGCGCGCCTGTCCCGGAACCCCACCGTCAAGGCGGAGATCCAGATGCGCGGCTTCGCGGACGAGGGCCTGCCGGCCGGTTTCTTCTGCTATCCCGTGTCCCAGGCGGCGGACATCACCGCCTTTGACGCGAACGTGGTGCCCGTGGGCGAGGACCAGCTCCCGATGATCGAGCAGACCCGCGAGATCGTGGAGAAGTTCAACAAGATCTACGGGGAGACCCTGGTGCTGCCCCAGGCCATGATCCCGGAGAACGAGACCCAGCGCCGGCTGCCCGGCGTGGACGGCAAGGCGAAGATGAGCAAGTCCCTGGGCAACTGCATCTACCTGTCGGACGACCCGAAGACCGTGAAAAAGCAGGTCAACGGCAAGATGTTCACGGACCCGCAGCACCTGCAGATCTCCGATCCCGGCCATACCGAGGGCAACGTCGTCTTCACCTACCTGGACGCCCTGTGTGAGGACCGCCATTTCGCGGAATACCTGCCGGACTACGCCTGCCTGGACGAGATGAAGGAGCATTACCGCCGCGGGGGCCTGGGAGACGGCACCTGCAAGAAGTTCCTGATCAGCATCCTGGAGGAGAACCTGGTTCCCATCCGCGCGGAGCGCGCGAAGTGGGAGAACGATATCGGCGCAGTGTACGACATCCTGCGGGCCGGCACCGCCAAAGCGGTGGAGACCACCGGCGCCACCCTGGCCCGCGTCCGCAAGGCCATGCGGATCGACTATTTCGAGGACCGCGGGATCATCAGCGAGTGGGAAAAGATGCTGAAAGCCGCCAACGTGTAATACAGCAGACGCCGCCTTCGGGCGGCGTTTTCAATTGCCCCTTGATCCGCGGGCGAACAGAAGGTATGATAGAAGCAGGAAAACCGGACAGGAAAACTGCATAACGGGATCCCCCGCAGGGGAATCCTGAGATATGATTCCTGAAGTGACACAGACAAAGGAGGAACCGACATGAAGGAAAAGAAGGGCAAGCAGCTGATCGGGCTGCTGATCTGCCTGGCGATCGGCGGCGCCGCGCTGGGCCTGGGGATCAGCCGCGGGATATTCAGCGAGGCCGGAAACGCACTGGGCCGGATCAAGTTCATCAACTTCAACACCGTGATCACCCTGGTGATGATGATCTTCCTGGTGCTGGCCGCGGAGAAGCTGCTGGTGCTGCTGCTGGGGCTGTTCAAGCGCAAATCCCACCGTTCGGCCACAGTGATCACCATCACCCAGAGCCTGCTGCGCTATGCCGCGGCGATCGTCATCCTCTGCTGGGGGCTGAGCATCATCGGCGTGAACGTGTCGACGATCCTGGCCTCGGTCGGCGTCGTCGCCCTGATTGTCGGCTTCGGCGCGGAGAGCCTGATTGAGGATGTGATCACCGGTTTCTTCATGCTGTTTGAAAACCAGTACAACGTCGGCGACATCGTGGAGGTCGGCGGTTTCCGCGGAACGGTCACGGACATCGGCATCCGCACCACCAGCATCACCGATCCCGGCGGCAACATCAAAATCATCAACAATTCCAATATGAAGGATATCCTGAACCGCTCGGACCACGCGTCCCGCTCGCTGTCGGATATCCAGATCCCGTATGAGACGGACCTGCCCGCCTTTGAGGAGCAGATTCCCGGCATCCTGGACAGGATCTATGAGGAGCACAGGGACGTCATGCTCGCCGCGCCCGTTTACCTGGGCGTGCAGGAGCTGGGCGAATCCGGCGTCACGCTGCGCTTCTTTGTCGAAGTGGAGGAGAGTAACATCTACAAGGTGCAGCGCGTCCTCAACCGCGAACTCCTTGTCAAATTCCGCGAAGCCGGCGTTGAGGTTCCTTACCGGCAGATCGACCTGCATCAGAAATAAGCCATGAAGCCTGACGAATTCAATTCCCGGGGGCAGGAATTTGCTCCGCTGCCGGACGAGTTCCGCGGCAGCGCGAAGGCATCCGGCAGGCGCCGGACGCCGGGCGAAGCCATGCCCGCGGCCGGGGAGAAGATGCCGGACGTCCGGAAAACGCGGAAAAAGCGGCGCCAGAGGGCCCAGGCGGTCCTGCGGCTGACCGCGGCGATCGTCATTACGGCGGGGGCCATCCTGGCGGCGGGCCCGGTGGAGCTGTCGCCGATCGTCGTGCCGACGCCGACGCCCACGGTTGTTGTGACCGCCACTCCGACGCCGACTCCGACGCCGACCCCGACGCCGACGCCCACGCCTACGCCGACCCCGACGCCGACGCCCACGCCTACGCCGACCCCGACGCCGACGCCCACACCGACGCCCACGCCTACGCCCACGCCCACGCCTACCCCGACGCCGACGCCCACGCCCACACCTACGCCTACGCCTACGCCTACGCCGACCCCGACGCCCACGCCCACGCCCACGCCTACGCCTACGCCGGAGCCCACCCCCGCCTATGAGGAACCGTCGGCGGACGTGACCTTTATCGGTTTCTCCTCCCGGAAGAACGGAAAGATCACCCTGAAGAACACGCGGAATGTGACCGGCGTGAAGGCGGAGATCCGGGAGCCGATCCTCTCCCTGACTGTCGCGGAATACGAACTGACGGCGGAGCAGATTGCCGCGGGCGAGTTTACGGTTCCGACCGTGGAAGCCGGAGACATCTACATGGCGCATATGGCCGAGTATGACGCGAAGGACGCCTTCCCGGAGGACCTGGAGCTGCATGTGACGGTGCGCTATGACAGCGCGGAAGGCGAAAAGACGCTGGAATACAGCGTGAAGGACGTCCAGGAACAGGGATGGGGCGTCATGTACTGGCCGGACGACGAACCGGCGAACGAATGGAACCGGCCCGGCTACTTCCGTTTCACTACCTATGAGAGCACGACTCCGGTTTCCCTGGTGATGGACGAGCCGGAACGGGTTGTCACATCGCCGGAAAATACGGTGCTGAGCGTATCTCTCTCCATTGACGGAAGGAAGATCCTGCCGGAGGAATGCGAAATCCAGGTGACCAGGGAGGAAGACCCGTTCGCGGAGTTCAACGAGCCCGGCACGGAAACCAGGTGGTTCTACCACGCACGGATATTCCTGAAACGGCCGGCCTGGGCGCCCGAACACGGCACCATCCACATGACGGTGGTCCAGCAGCTGTCAGACGGCAGAATCTGGACGACCGAAGAGGACAAGGCCTACTAACCCCGTATCAGGCCGCAGGGGAACGGTTCTGCCGTTCCCCTGTTCTTTTTTGGGCCGGATGCTTGCGGAGGCATTGGCGGAAAAGGTATAATACTTCATTATTGACGAATGTCCGCGGGGAGGAAACAGCATGAAGGAAGAGATCAGGGAAACGGCGGAGGCGCTGGGCAGGGTGACGACGGAGCAGATCCATTGCGGCGCGCACAGCTGTCCGCCGCCGGACCGGCAGGAGATCGTGAAAGTGATCCACGAGCTGCAGGCCCTGCTGTTCCCCATGGCGTTCCGGCGGGAATATCCGGACATGGCGGACGAGACGCTGCTCAGCCGCGCGCTGTACCGGCTGCAGGACCAGCTGGCGGCGGCGATGCGCTTCCAGGGCCTGGAGGACGGCGCGGCGCGGGAAGCCGCCGACCGGATCGGCGCGGGCTTCGCGAAGCGCCTGCCGGAGATCAAACGCCTGCTGCTGCTGGACGTGGAAGCCCTGTACGAGGGCGACCCCGCCGCAAGCTGCCGGGAAGAGGTCATGATCACCTATCCCGGGTTCCGGGCCGTCTCCATTTTCCGCCTGGCGCATGAGCTGTATGTGCTGAAGGCCCCGCTGATTCCCCGCATCATGACGGAATACGCGCATGAGAAGACCGGGATCGATATCCATCCCGGCGCGACGGTCGGGGAGTACTTCTTCATTGACCACGGCACCGGTATCGTCATCGGCGAGACGACGACGATCGGCAACCATGTGAAACTGTACCAGGGCGTGACGCTCGGCGCGCGCAGCTTCGAGCTGGATGAGAACGGCAATCCGGTCAAGAACATCAAGCGGCACCCGGACATCGGGAACCACGTGGTGATCTACGCCAACGCGACGATCCTCGGCGGGGACACCGTCATCGGGGACAACTGCGTCATCGGCGGCAACACCTGGCTGACCCGCTCGGTGGAAGCGGGAAGCGTCGTGACCTACCGGGAAGAATAATCAGCGATCGGAAGTAAACCATGGACCGCAAATCATTGAGGGGCAGCCTGCTGCTTCTGCTGGGCTCGGTCATCTGGGGCGCCGCGTTCGTCGCGCAGCGCGTCGGCATGGACCACATGGGCCCCTATACCTTCAACGGCATCCGGATGCTGCTGGCGTGGCTGGTGATGGTTCCCGTCACCCGGATCTTTGAAGCGAAAAACAAAAAAGCCCCGGATTATACGGAGCCGGATCACAGGGAGCAGCGGCTGGCCGGCGTACTGTGCGGCGCGCTGCTTTTCATTGCCACCTCGCTGCAGCAGATGGGGCTGGTGACGACCACCGCCGGCAAGGCCGGCTTCATCACGGCGCTGTATGTGGTGCTGGTGCCGGTGGCCGCGTGGCTTCTGTTCCGGAAGAATCCGGGAAAGGTCATCTGGCTGGGCGTCGCCATCGCGGTGTTCTCGCTGTGGCTGCTGTGCATGCCCGCCGGCGGCGGGTTCACGCTGCAGGGCGGGGACCTGCTGGTGCTCGGCTGCGCGGTGTGCTTCACTTTCCAGATCCTGTGCGTGGACCATTACGCCCCGCGGGTGAGCGGCGTGCGGCTGGCCCGGGACGAGTTTTTTGTCACGGGCGGGCTGTCGATGCTCATTGCCCTGGCGACGGAGACGATCACCTGGGAAGGCGTCCGGGACGCGCTCATCCCGATCCTCTACGCCGGCGTGATGTCCGGCGCGGTAGGTTATACCCTGCAGGTGCTCGGCCAGCGGGACACCGATCCGACAGTGGCGTCGATCCTGATGTGCCTGGAGGCGGTTTTCGCGACGCTGACCGGCGCGCTGCTCCTGGGCGAAAAAATGAAGGCCCGCGAGGCCGCCGGATGTATCCTTATGTTTTCCGCGGTGATCCTGGCCCAGCTTTCGCCGGTCATATCCAGCATCCGTCGAAACGGACGATCTCACCGTTAAAGTATTCAGGCATCTCGAGGAGGCGGAGCATCGCCTGCGCCGCTTCCTCCGGGGAGGCGATATAGCCCGCGGGGATCTGGTCACGGATCTCCGCGGTTTCATTTTCCGAAAGGTGCGCGTTCATGCGGGTGTCCAGGATGCCCGGGGCGATGGCGTTCACGCGGATGTGCGACGGGGCGAGCTCCTTTGCCAGGGCTTTGGTGAAGGCGTTCACCGCGCCCTTGGAGGCGCTGTAGGCCACTTCGCAGCTGGCGCCGGCCAGGCCCCAGACGGAGGAAACGTTCAGGATCCGCCCGCCGCCGGCGCGGATCATGTCCGGCACATAGGTATGGCAGGTGTTGTACAGGGCGGTCACGTTCACGCGCATGACGCGGTCCCAGTCCTCCGGCGCCATGTCCGTCAGCAGGCCGACGTAAGACACGGCGGCGTTGTTGACCAGCGTGTCCACCGGGCCGAAGCGTTCCCGCAGGCCCCGCACATAGGCGAGGTCGCTGACGTCGCCCGCGTCAAAGGCGCAGACAAGATCGCCCGCTGCGGAAACGCGGCGGGCGGTATCCTCCAGGGCGGCTTTGTCGCTGCCGCTGTTCAGGATGATTTTGCTGAAGCGCCCGGACTGCGCGCAGGCAACGGCGAATGCCCTGCCCACGCCATGGGAGGCGCCTGTGATCAGGATGGCGCTCATCAGTAATTGAAGACGGTGATGACCGCGCCCATGTTGTCCAGGGAGGACTCGTGGCTCGTCGAGTTGCGGGTCAGCTGGACGTTGATGGACTCCGCGTCGCCGACGGGCTGGCGGTATACTTCATACTTCAGCACGCCGTCCACGAACAGCGCGACGTGGGGATGCTCCTCGAGGTACTCGATGTATTCCTCCATCGTGAAGTCCATATAGTGCATGATCGCGGCGTTGCCCTTGCCGACGTAGCGGTACAGGTTCAGCTTCTTGGAGACGGCGGTCTTGAAGCTCTTGTCTGTGGAGCTTTCCAGCGGCCAGCCGCTGAGCGGGAAGCGGAACACGATGCCGTACTTCCAGCAGTTCTCGTTCATCCACTTCGCTTCGGGCGTGGTGGAATACTTCGGGGCGGAAACCTCCGGATTGGATTTGTCGTGGAGCCGCAGCTCGAAGGCCAGGCCGGAGTTGTATTCGCTCGTGCCGGGGTAGTTGACTTCCTTCATCGCCGCGTCCAGCAGCGCCTGTCCGGTATACTTGGAAGAGAGCTTGGTCACCTTGTTGTTGAAATAGGTTTCCTGCGTCTCGTAGGTGCGGTAGCCTTCCTCCACAAGGTAGTGCTGCATGCCTTCGGCCTTTGCGGCGACGATCGCGTCGTGCAGCGCGTTCACGGCGTTGGGGAACAGGGTGACGTTGTTGTCCTTTGCCTGGATCTTGTCGTCTCCCTTGAAAGCCTTGGCGACGCTCACCACGCCGGACTCGTCAAAGTCCGCGGGGCGGGAATGGAACGCATTGACCAGCAGCATGCCGCCCGTCATCAGATCGGCGCGGGTGCGGGCTTCGGCGGTCTGGTTTTCCAGCGGGATGGTGGTCAGGTCCAGCAGCTCCCATTCCGCATCGGGATTCTGGGCGGGCCAGCTCGGGTTGGTCGGCTTTTTGGCCTCGCTCTCCATCTCGGCGATGCGGGCCTGGTACTCCGCCTCCGCCTGCCTGTTCCGCTCTTCCACGGCAGCCCTGGCGTCCGCGTTGGCCTTGGCGATCGCGTCCTTCTGGGGCTGGATCACCAGGGGGTTGATCAGAAAGCAGACGACAGCCAGCGCGGCGATCAGGAAGGTCAGGACCGCTACGATCGGGACAGCCTTGCTTTTCTTTGTTCTGCTCAATTTCCACACCATCCTTTTTCAACAATGGGGAAAGGATAAAATCGATTCCTTAAACAATTCGTTACACAAAGTCATAATTCCTTCACATTATAAAGGAATCGGATCAAAAACGCAAGTGCGCGTTACATCCTTTCCGGCGCTTCGATGCCGATCAGGTACAGGCCTGTTTTAATGACCGTCTTCGCGGCGTCCGTCAGGGCGACGCGGGCGGCGGCCTGGGCGGGTTCGCCGTCGAGGATCCGGTGCTCGTAGTAGTACTTGTTGTAGGCCTGGGCAATGTCGGTCACGGCGCGGGTGATCATGCTCGGCTCATACTTTGCGGCGGCTTCGCGGATGACGTCCGGGAAGCGGGAGATCAGCCGCAGCAGCGCCTGGGCTTCGTCGTCGGTCAGGGCGGACCAGTCCGGGGTTACGCCGGTGAAGTCCGGGGCCTTGCGCGCTACGCTGCAGCAGCGGGCGTGGGTGTACTGGACATAGGGGCCGGATTCGCCGTCAAAGTTGAGGGCGCGGTCCCAGCGGAAGTCGATATCCTTGATGCGGTTGTTGCTCAGGTCGGTGTAGACCACTGCGCCGATACCCACCTGGCGGGCCACCTCGTCCTTGTTCTCCAGGTTCGGGGACTTCTCCTCGATAATCTCCCGGGCTTTGGCTACGGCCTGGTCCAGCAGGTCCTCCAGCAGGACCATGTTGCCCTTCCGGGTGGAAAGGGCTTCGCCCTCGAAGCTGACCATGCCGAAGGAAACGTGCACACAGTCCTTTGCCCAGGGATAGCCCATCTTTTCCAGCACACGGAAAACCTGGCGGAAATGCAGGTCCTGCTGGTAGGCGACGACGTACAGGCACTTGTCGAAATGGTAGGTGTTCCGGCGGTAGATGGCGGCGGCCAGGTCCCGGGTGGCGTAGATGGTGGCGCCGTCGCTCTTGAGGATCAGGCAGGGGGGCATGTTGTCCTCCTCCAGGTCCACGACCTGCGCGCCCTGGCTCTCCACCAGCAGGCCTTTGTCCCGCAGTTCCTGCACCACGGGCTCCATTTTGTCGTTGTAAAAGCTTTCTCCGGCGTAGCTGTCGAAGCTGACGCCCAGCTTGTCGTACACCCGCGCGGCGTCCTTCAGGGTCACTTCCTTGAACCAGCGGAAGATCTCCATGGCCTCGGGATCGTTGTCCTCGATCTTCTTGAACCAGGCGCGGCCTTCGTCTTCCAGCGCGGGGTTCCCTTCAGCTTCCTTGTGGAACCGGACATACAGCTCGGTCATCGCGTCGATGCCCCGGGCCTCCACGTCTTCCTTTCTGCCCCACTTCTTGTAGGCGCAGACCATCTTGCCGAACTGGGTGCCCCAGTCTCCCAGGTGGTTGATGCCCACGGTCTCATAGCCCAGGAAGTCGAAGATCCGCTTCAGGCTGTGGCCGATCATGGTGGTGGACAGGTGGCCGATGTGGAAGCGCTTGGCGATGTTGATGGACGAATAGTCCAGGCAGACGGTCTTGCCCTTGCCTTCCTCGCCGGAGCCGAAGCGGTCCCGCTTCTCCTGCAGTTCCGCCATAATGCCGGCGGCGAAGTTCGCCCGGTTCAGGAAAAAGTTCATATAGCCGTTCACCGGCTGCACGGAGGCGGTATCGTCCCCCTTCCAGGCGGCGCACAGCGCCTCGGCGATCTTCGGAGGGGCGGAGCGCAGGGGCTTCGCCAGGCGGAAGCAGGGGAAGGCGTAGTCGCCCAGCGCCGGATCCGGCGGCACGGCCAGCAGGCTGCGGATCTCACCGGCTTCCGGCAGGCCTTCGGCCTCCGGCCATACAGCCTTGATATCTTCAGCAATCAGTTCCGCGATCTTCGTCATCATGTCCATAAATGCATCCCTCAAATCCAGTGAAATAACAAGGGAAATCATATCATCACGGGCCAAAAAAGGCAACAGGCGAGATTGACATCTTCCAATATAATGCATATAATGAACTTTCAGAGGCGAACCGCTTTTTTCGTGCGCTTTTCGGCAGAAAAACGACCGGGAAAAACGGTCTTCATACGGGCGGGTAACCGCCCTGCCATATCAAGTCAGGAGGTAAGTTCATGTCCATCAAACTGACCATTGACGGCAATACCGCCGTCAGCCACGTTGCGTATGCGTTCAGCGATGTGGCAGCTATCTACCCCATCACCCCCTCTTCCCCCATGGCGGAAGTTGCGGACGAGTGGGCCGCCCATGACCGGAAGAACCTGTTCGGCCAGACCGTACGCATCGCGGAGATGCAGTCCGAAGCCGGCGCCGCGGGCGCTGTGCACGGCTCCCTGTCCGCCGGCGCGCTGACCACCACCTTCACCGCGTCTCAGGGCCTGCTGCTGATGATCCCCAACATGTACAAGATCTCCGGCGAACTGACGCCCGCGGTCTTCCATGTCAGCGCCCGCGCCCTCGCGTACCACGCGCTGAACATCTTCGGTGATCACAGCGACGTCATGGCTTGCCGCCAGACCGGTTTCGCCATGCTGGCCAGCAACTCCGTCCAGGAAGCGCACGACCTGGCCCTGGTCGCCCATCTCGCGACCCTGAAGAGCTCCGTGCCGTTCCTCCACTTCTTCGACGGTTTCCGCACCAGCCACGAAATCCAGAAGATCGACGCGATCGACACCAAGAACAACTACGAAGAGATCAAGGCCCTCGTTCCCTGGGACAAGATCGAAGAGTTCCGCGCCCGCGCCCTGAATCCGGAACATCCGCACCAGGCCGGTACCGCCCAGAACAGCGATATCTACTTCCAGGGCCGTGAAGCCGCCAACAACTTCTACAAGGCCGTTCCCGCCATCGTGGAAGAGTGCATGGACGAAGTCGCCAAGCTGACCGGGCGGGCCTACAAGCCCTTCCAGTACGAAGGCGCCCCGGACGCCGAGATGGTTATCCTCTCCATGGGCTCCAGCTGCGACGTCGAGCATGAGACCGTCAACAAGATGCTTGAGAGCGGCGAAAAGGTCGGCGTTGTGAAGTGCCACCTGTACCGCCCCTTCTCCGTGGAATACCTGATGAAGGTGCTCCCGAAGACCGTGAAGAAGATCGCCGTGATGGACCGCGTGAAGGAATCCGGTTCCCTGGGCGAGCCCCTGTACCTGGACGTGGTCGCCGCCCTGGCGGAAGCCGGACGCAGCGATATTCAGGTCATCGGCGGCCGTTACGGCCTGGGCAGCAAGGAATATACCCCCACCATGGTCAAGGCCGTGTTCGCCAACCTGGCCGGTGAGATGAAGAACCACTTCACCGTGGGTATCGACGATGACGTGAGCAATACCAGCCTGAAGCTGGGCGAAACCTTCGCCGCGGCTCCCGCCGGCACTGCCGCCTGCATGTTCTACGGCCTCGGTTCCGACGGTACCGTCGGCGCCAACAAGAACAGCATCAAGATCATCGGCGACCATACCGAAAAGTACGCGCAGGCTTACTTCTTCTATGATTCCAAGAAGTCCGGCGGCCTGACCGTCAGCCACCTGCGCTTCGGCGACACCCCGATTCAGAGCCCCTACCTGATCGACGTGGCCGACTTCATCAGCTGCTCCAACCCCGCCTACGTCACCATGTACGACATGGTCAGCCCCCTGCGCCAGGGCGGCACGTTCCTGCTGAACTGCCAGTGGAGCGTTGAGGAACTGAACGAGCGCCTGCCCGCCGGCATGAAGAACAAGCTGGCCGCCAAGAAGGCGAACTTCTACATCATCAACGCCATCGACCTGGCCCGCAAGGTCGGCATGGGCGGACGCACCAACACCACCATGCAGGCTGCCTTCTTCAAGCTGGCCGACATCATCCCCTATGAGGATGCCGACAAGTACATGAAGGAAAAGGTTGTCGCTTCCTACGGCAAGAAGGGCGAAGACGTGGTCAACATGAACTTCGCCGCCATCGACGCCGCCCTGACCGGCCTGGTCAAGGTTGACATCCCCGCCGACTGGGCGACCACCACCGAAGGCGCCGTTCCCGCGAAGGTGCCCGGCACCAACGAGTACTACGACGAGTTCATCGCGCCGGTCCTGGCCCAGGAAGGCAACAAGCTGCCCGTCAGCAAGCTGGATCCCCGCGGTATCGTGCCCACCGGCACCACCAAGTTTGAGAAGCGCGGCATCGCCGTCATGGTTCCCGAGTGGGAGCCCGACATCTGTATCGGCTGCGCAATGTGCTCCATCGTCTGCCCGCACGCCGCGATCCGCACCATCTACACCGCGGAAGACGCGAAGGTGCCGGAAGGCTACGTCACCAAGAAGGCCGTCGGCAAGGAGTTCGCCGGACTGCAGCTGCGCGTGCAGGTCAGCCCGCTGGACTGCACCGGCTGCGGCAACTGCGTGGACGTCTGCCTCGGCAAGAAGAAGGACGATCCGACCCAGAAGGCCCTGGTCATGAAGCCCCTGGACACTCAGCGCAAGGAAGAAGCGAACTGGGAGTACGCGATGACCGTTCCGGAAATCGCGGACCGCATCGAGAACAAGGGCTCCATCAAGAACAGCCAGGCCCTCAAGCCCCTGTTCGAGTTCTCCGGCGCCTGCGCCGGCTGCGGCGAGACGCCCTATGTCAAGCTGGTTACCCAGCTGTTCGGCGACCGCATGATGATCGCCAACGCGACGGGCTGCTCCTCCATCTACGGCGGCAGCGCCCCGACCTGCCCCTATACCACCAATGAGAAGGGCTTCGGACCCGCCTGGTCCAACAGCCTGTTCGAAGACAACGCCGAGTTCGGCTTCGGCATGAACCTGGCGACGACCCAGCGCCGCGCCAAGCTGGCTGAAGTGATCGCGGAAGTGGTCGAAGTCGGCAAGGACGAGACCATCGTCGCGGCCGCGAAGGAATGGCTTGAGAACATGGACGACGCCGAAGGCTCCCGCAAGGCCGGCGAAAAGCTGGTTGCCGCGCTGGAAGCCAAGGACGGCGGCGCCGACAAGAAGGCCTTCATCCTGGCCAACAAGGACCTGCTGACCAAGAAGTCCATCTGGATCTTCGGCGGCGACGGCTGGGCCTATGACATCGGTTACGGCGGCGTGGACCACGTGCTGGCCCAGAACCAGGATGTCAACATCCTCGTGCTGGATACCGAAGTGTATTCCAACACCGGCGGCCAGGCCTCCAAGGCGACGCCCACCGGCTCCGTGGCGAAGTTCGCCGCCTCCGGCAAGCGCACCAAGAAGAAGGACCTGGGCATGATGGCCATGAGCTACGGCTACGTCTACGTGGCGCAGGTCGCCATGAGCAACCCGCAGCAGGTCGTCAAGGCCATGCTCGAAGCGGAAGCCTATCACGGACCGTCCCTGATCATCGCCTACGCGCCCTGCATCAACCACGGCCTGCGGGCCAAGGGCGGCATGGGCAAGGCCCAGGCTGAGATCAAGAAGGCCGTTGACTGCGGATACTGGCAGCTGTACCGGTACAATCCGGAGCTGGATAATCCGATGACCGTCGACAGCAAGGATCCGA
Organism: Clostridia bacterium; assembly: GCA_017512985.1. Classification (GTDB taxonomy): domain Bacteria; phylum Bacillota; class Clostridia; order Christensenellales; family Aristaeellaceae; genus Aristaeella. The sequence continues at coordinate 168,230 of JAFWEJ010000005.1, read as the reverse complement.
CCGGCGATTACCAGGAATTCCTGAAGGGCGAGGTTCGCTACACCTCCCTGGCCCAGCAATTCCCGGATGCCGCCGCGAAGCTCTTTGTCCAGCAGGAGGAGGACGCCAAGGTGCGCCGCGAATCCTACAAGAAGATGGCCGGACAGGCGTAATCAAACCCAATCCCAAAGGGCTGCCGCAAGGCAGCCCTTTTCTGTTTTCCCCGTGTTGAACTGTGCCCGGCTTCATGATATGATGGGGACAGACGGAAAACCGAACAAGGAGGACATACGGTATGAAGCACGTGCTGATCCTGATCCTGGCGCTTGCCCTGCTGATTCCCTGCGGCGCCGGCCTGGCGGAATGGGAATGGGAAGGAGTGGAAGAAGGCGGACAGTTCAGACTGAACGGCCAGACCACCGGAACCCTGCTGGAGGACGCTTCCGCTCTGAATCCGCGGACAGGCCCGGGCCTGATCTATGACGCGGTGGATCCGCGCATTCTTGTGGCGGACAGGGGAGAGGAGATCAGAATCCTGAGCCAGGTGTATTCGGGCGGGATCCTCTGGGTGCTGGCGGAGATTCCCAGCTTTTACAGCAGTGACGTCCGGTGTTACCTGATCGCCCGGAACGATTCGCAGAAGATCCGGTTCAATGAAGCGGCCGTTCCGCTGGAAACCGGCCCGGACGAACTGCTCAGCGAGTGGCAGTGCTCCTGCTATGAATACCAGGCATACCGCTTTGGCCCGGGAGACAGCTACGCCTTTACCGGCGGCGCCCTGTCCCCGGATGACAACGCCTGGGTGATTCTGATGGACGGCGACTGGGCCCTGGTGGAATCCTCCAACCGGTATGACGGCGCGACGGCCGGAATCTTTGCCCGCCGTGGGTGGGTCCGGTTCAGTACGCTTATCTATTGATTTCCTGACAACCGCAGACAGGGACTGCCTCCCGGCAGTCCTTTTTTCGTGCGGCGGGCAGACGCACCGGCAACAAAATGAAAACTTGTCCTGAGGATCACAAAATGCTACAATAATATATTATCGCGAGAATACTGGATACAGGAGGTGCGCCCGGTGAGCAAGACGAAGGACCGGATCCGGGAGAGCAATCTCCGGTACAAACAGTCCCTGGGGCAGAATTTCCTTTACGACGAGAACCTGCTCGCGGAACTGACCGCGGAATCCGGCGTCACAAAAGACGAGGACGTGCTGGAGATCGGCCCGGGCTGCGGCAGCCTGACGAAACACCTGTGCGGCGCGGCGAAGCGCGTGCTCGCGGTGGAGCTGGATGAGCGGCTGATTCCGCTGCTGCGCGCGTTCCTGGACGGGGAGAAGAACCTCACTGTGATCCAGGGCGACGCGATGTCCCTGAACCTGCGGGAGGTCACGAAAGACCTGGACAAACCCTTCGCCGTGGTGGCGAATATCCCGTACTACATCACGACGCCGCTCATTAAGCTCCTGCTCACGGGCGGCCTGCCGGTCAGCCGGCTGGCGCTCATGGTCCAGCAGGAGGTGGCGGACAAGATCCTCGCTTTTCCCGGGGAGGAAGGCTGGGGACCGCTGTCGATCCTCTGCCGGTTCCTGTGCGAGCCGCGGCTTGCCGTCCGGGTGCCGGCGGAAATGTTCACGCCGCCGCCGAAGGTGGACAGCGCCTTTGTGGTGCTGCCCCTGCGGGAAAAGCCAGCGGTGGAGGTGAAGGACCGGGAGATGTTCTTCCGGGTCGCGAACGCGGCCTTTGCCATGCGGCGCAAGACGATGCTGAACAACCTCTGCGCGACGTTCCGCGTGGAACGGCCGCAGGCGCAGGAATGGATGGAGGCCGCCGGGCTGGATGAGAAAATCCGCGGCGAGCGGCTGACGCTGGAGGAGATCGCCCGCCTGGCGGACGCGGTCACTGAAAGGATATAAAGCATGAGCATAGCAAGATTCACCCGTGTATCCGAAGCCCAGTACGCCGAAGCGATGCAGGGGAAGGAATGCCTTTCGCTGGAAGAAATCCCGCTGCCGAAGCGCGCGACGGCCGGGAGCGCCGGATACGATTTTATTTCCCCCCTGGACGTTACGGTGCCGGCGGGCGGCACGGCGCTGATTCCGACCGGAATCCGCGCGGAGATGGAACCCGGCTGGGTGCTGCTGCTCTTTCCCCGCAGCTCGCTGGGTTTCCGCCACGCGCTGCGGCTGAGCAACACCGTCGGGGTGATTGACAGCGACTACGCTTTCGCGAAGAACGAAGGGCACATTATGGTCAAGCTCCGCAACCCGCTTTCCGCACCGGTGGCCATCGGCCGGGGCGAGCGGTTCTGCCAGGGCGTATTCCTGCCCTACGGCACGGCGGAGGAAGACGAAAACGCATTTGAGGTGAGATCAGGTGGCTTTGGATCGACGGGCAAATAACAACGGGATCATCCTCGGCGGCTCCATGGAGCTGATCCGCGCGGCGGAGCAGGATGTTGACGACCTGCTCGCGTTTTATCGTCATGTCGCGGACAACATGGAGGAGCAGGGCATCGACCACTGGCACTGGGGCCGGTACCCGAACGAGGAGTTCATCCGGGAAGACGTCGCGAAGGGCGAAATGTACTATATGCTGGAGGGCAAAACCATCTCCGCGGCCGTGGTCATCATGGTCGGCCAGGAGGAGGAGTACGACAGCCTGCCCTGGTCCTGCGGCGCGCGCCCGGGCAGTTTCCGCCGCCTTGCGGTGCATCCCTCCATGCAGGGCGCGGGACTGGGCGGCCTGGTGCTGGACGACGTGCTTCAGCTGCTGCGCCGCAGCGGCTGCGACTGCGCGCGCTGCGATACGGCCGAGGTGAACCGGCACGCGATCCGCCTGTATGAGAAGCTTGGCTTCCGTCGCTGCGGCACGATCTGCTGGCCGGACGCTCCCGGGAAGAACATTACCCTGGACAAACCCCTGAAGCGCGAGACGCCCATGTGGCCGATCCGCATGTTCCCGTCGTTCCGGGACGGCGAACTGACCCCCTGGGGCGGCACCCGCCTGCGGGACCGTTACGGCAAGGAAACGAAGAACGAAATCACCGGCGAAAGCCTGGAGATCAGCTGCATTCCCGGACTTGAAAGCCGGGACGGGATGGGCCGGACGCTGCCGCAGCTGATCGCGGAATACGGCGAGAAGCTGGTCGGAAGTTACGCGGATCAGCCCTTCCCGCTGCTGCTCAAGCTCCTGGACGTGCGGGAGAAGCTCAGCGTGCAGGTGCACCCGAACGATACCTACGCCGCGGCCCGGGAAAACGGCAAACTCGGCAAGACCGAGGCCTGGCTGGTGCTGGACACGCCTCCGGAAGGCGGGGAGCTGGTCTACGGCGTGCGCCCGGGCGTGTCGCTGCAGGTCATGAAGGAAGCCTGCAAGGCGGGCAGCGAGGTGGAAAAGCTGCTGAACCGGGTGAAGGTCACGGCGGGGGACGTGTGCTATATTCCCGCCGGCTGCGTACACTCAATCGGGGAGGGTATGCTGATTTATGAGATCCAGCAGTCCTCCGACCTGACCTACCGCTTTTACGACTGGGACCGCACGGACGAGAACGGCAATCGCCGCGAGCTGCACCTGGACAAGGCGCTGGACGTGGCGGACCTGCACTGCACCCCGGCGCCGCTGCGGGTGGAGAAATCCTTCGGCGTGAAGAGGGTGCTTTCGGAACAGTATTTCACCCTGGACCTGATCCGCACGGATACCATGGAGATGCTGCCGCCCGTGAACGAGTTCGGGTGCGTCACCGTAACAGAAGGAGAAATGGAACTGCGCTTTGCCGGCGGCTCTGTGCGGATGAAGGCGGGGGAGACCTGCCTGCTGCCGCATAACAGCCCGGCCCTGGCCATCGTCGGCCACGGCGCCGCGGCGCTGGCAATGCCCGGCTGAAGACAGGATTGCTATGATTAACCATAACGTTCAAGGTAATATTTCCGGTGTGCGCGACGCGACGCTCGCGCAGCTGGACAGCCTCTACAGCTATGAGCTGGAAGAAGGGGAATTCCTGCCCCGCGGGCTGATGAAGACGCTCGCGGAGATTTCGTGCACCCTGAACCGGGAGATCGCGGTCTATATCACCCGCGACGGCGAGATCGTGAACGTCGCCGTCGGCACGGACTGCGACGTGGAACTGACGGATTTCCGCCTGCGGCGGAACGCCAGCCGCCTCAGCTGCGTCCGGTGCGTGCATACGCATCCGGACGGCGACGGCCGCCTGAGCGACGTGGACCTGAGCGCGCTGAAGATTTTCCGCTACGACGCCATGACGGCGGTGGGCGTGAAGGGCGGGGAACCCGTCTCGGTCCAGACCGCCTTCCTCGGGGAGAACGCGGAAACGCTGATCGCGCCGGCGGTTCGCTGGTACAGACTGCCGGAAGCGGAGTGGCTTGCCCAGATTGAGGAGAGCGACCGCCTGGTCGGAAGGGAAGCGACCGCGGAGATGGAGGACGGCCGGGAAAAGGCCGTGCTCATGGGCATTGAGAGCGAGGAAAGCCTGGAGGAGCTTGCCCGCCTGGCGGAGACCGCCGGGGCGGAGGTTGTGGGCAGTTTCCTGCAGCGCCGGGACAAGCCGGATACCGCCATGTATATCGGCAAGGGCCGCGCGGAGGAACTGGCGAGGGAATGCCAGGCCCTCGAGGCGGACCTGTGCATCTTTGACGAGGAACTGACGGGCATCCAGGTCCGGAACCTGGAGGAAACGCTCCGGGTGAAGGTGATCGACCGGACCGCCCTGATCCTGGATATCTTTGCCCGGCGCGCTTCCAGCGCGGAGGGCAAGCTGCAGGTGGAACTGGCGCAGCTGCAGTACCGCAGCGCGCGGCTGATCGGCCAGGGCCTGGTGCTCAGCCGGCTGGCCGGCGGCATCGGCACGCGGGGCCCCGGAGAAAGCAAGCTGGAAATGAACCGGCGCCGCATCCGGGAGCGGATGACGGAGCTGAGGCGGCGGCTGGACGAGCTGGAGAAGCAGCGAAGCCTGCGCCGCAAAAGCCGGGAACGCAACGAAATCCCCGTGGTGGCGCTGGTGGGCTACACCAATGCCGGGAAATCCACGCTGCTCAACGCCCTCACCGGGTCCGACGTCTATGTGCAGGACCAGCTTTTCGCGACGCTGGACGCGGTCTCCCGCCGCATGGTGACGCCGGAGAATACCGAATACCTGCTGACCGATACGGTCGGCTTTATCCGCAAGCTGCCCCATACGCTGGTGAGCGCTTTCCGCTCCACGCTGGAGGAAGCGGCCCTGGCGGACGTGCTGGTGATCGTTTCCGACGGTTCCAGCAGGGAGATGTTCCGCCAGCACGATACCGTGGAGGAAGTCCTCGCGGAGCTCGGCGCGACGGAGCAGAAGCGCATTGAAGTGATCAACAAATGCGACGAGGGGGACCCGGATCCGGTTTTCCCCGGCGCGGTCATGATCAGCGCAAAGACCGGGGAGGGACTGGAGGAGCTGAAGGCGAAGATCGCCGAGGTCCTGCAGGAATCACACCGGCCGGTCACATTCATGATCCCCTTCAGCCGCTACGGCATTCTGTCGGAGATCCGCCCGCTGGGAAGGGTCATCACGGAAAACCATACCGACACCGGTACGGAACTGACCCTCATGATTGCCGGCGAGGACGTTGAACGGCTGGTAAAGAAGTACGGAACGGATATCGTGATCGATTAACCGCCGGAGAGGAAAACCATGAAACGATTTTTCATTTTTGTCCTGATCCTGCTGCTGGTTGTCGCCGCGCCGCTGATCCTGCAATATGTGCGGCATGAGGCGCAGGCTGTTTTCCTGTGCCCGGACAGCATGATTGAATCCGGCGGGAACGGACCGGGAACGATGGAGAATACGGCGCTGTGCTTTTATACCGACCGGACTTTTTCACTGTATGCCTGGTCGGGGACGGAATATGAGGAGTATTCCAAAGGCACCTATACGGCGGATTTTGACTGGGAGACATTCGGACTGAACGGGCAGGACGGCCATCCCGTCACGATGCATGTGACCGGGGAACGCGGGACGGACGGCGCGATGAAGCAGGCGGACCGCGTCCTGGAATATGATCCGGACCGGACGCGCGACAGTTTCCTGAAGGGTACGGACTTCCGGACGGACAGGCTGTCCGGCTCATCACAAAAGAAACCGCTCATCGCCGATGAAGGATGCACCTTTGCCCTGTCGGAGGACGGGGAGCAGGTGATTGTGACAGGGGCGCCGGCGGCGGACCGGAAGGGAAGCATGCTTGTTCCCGCCGCGGTCGGGGGCCGGAAAGTGGCTGCGCTGTGCGCGGCATTCATTCCGGAAAGCGTCACCAAGGTGTTTCTGCCCGCGGGCGCTGAGCTGCTTGATCCCGGCAGGCTGAGCCACGCGGTGGACGTGTTCCTGTACAAAGACTACGGGATGGTCGAGGCGGAGAAGTATCTGCTGTACCCGTTTGCTTCCGTACAGCCCGGCGAGTACGCGATATCGGACGCGCTCCGGTACGACGCCTTCGGCAGCGCAGCCCGGATGAAGCTGGATTTCTGCGAGTATCCTGCTGAACTCAACGGCGGGCGCGTGCATAACTGCCTGGACGGAAATGATTATTACAAACTGTATACAGGCGGGGACGGAGTTTTCACCTATTACCGGATTTCGGAGGAGGAAATCGGCATCTGCTCTGTCCTGGACCATACCTCACAGGTGCTGGAGATTCCGGAGCAGATTGACGGGATGAAGGTTACGGCGCTGCGGTCGCTGACATACAGCGACCGGGTGATCTATACATACGGCGCAAGGCAGATCGTCCTGCCGTCCACCCTGAAGGAGCTCGGCAATTACGCGATTCACACCAAATGGGACACACAGATTACGCTGCCGGAAGGGCTGGAGACGCTCGGCTCCCACGCGATCAAATCGCTGCTGACAAAAAAGGTTGTGATCCCGTCTTCGGTCACTGCCCTGGGTGTGAACGCCCTGGAAATCAATATGCCGACCCTGGAAGTGCCGAAATCTGTCAGGACGCTGCCGATCAGCGCGTTCAGCGTCAGCCAGTATAGCAAGATCGTCCTGCCGGAAGGGCTGGAGGTGATTCCCGCCCGGATGTGTATGGGCTGCGACAAGCTGACGGATATCCGGATTCCGGACAGCGTTGTGAAGATCGGGAAGTATGCCTTCCAGAACTGCAGGAAGCTGCAGAAGATCAAAATGCCCGGCAGCGCGCTGGAGATCTGCGAGGGCGCTTTTTCCGGCTGCATAAAACTGAACAATGTGGAGATCCCTTCGTCAGTCGTACGGATCGGCCCGGCAGCTTTCAGCGGCTGTACCGGCCTGTCGGCGGTCACGATTCCGGACAGCGTGCAGGAGATCGCGGACGACGCTTTTGCGGACTGCCCGAGGCTGACGGTTACAGCCCGGAAGGGAAGCTACGCCCTCGGGTGGGCGGAAAGCAAAGGATTCCGGACAAAGGTAAAGAAATAGCGGGATCATTCATATTCCCAAAAACAAAAAAGGAGGCGGACGCCTCCTTTTTCAGTTCACTCCTTCGGATACCGGTGCCGGTCCATCCGCTGCTCAAATTCCTTTACCGGCAGGGGTTTGTCAAAATAGAAGCCCTGGGCGATCTCGCACCCGTTCTCGCGCAGGATGCTGAGCTGGTCCGGCGTTTCCACGCCCTCGGCCACGCAGGTGAGGCCGAGTTCCTTCGCCATGCTGACCACATGGCGGAACATGATGGCCTGGCGGCCGTGTTCGGAGTCGGCGCCCGCCGGCAGGAACTTCCGGTCCACCTTGATGATGTCCCAGGGGACCTCCTTAATCAGGTTCAGGGAGCTGTAGCCGATGCCGAAGTCGTCCACCGAGGTGCAGACGCCCGCCTGCTGCAGGCCGGCCACGATGCGCTTCAGGTCCCGGAACTCCACGTCCGAAGTGGTCTCTGTCAGTTCGATCTCAATGTATTCGTGCGGCACCTGGTATTTGTCGACCACGAAGAGGATATGGCTCAGCAGGTCCATGTCCATCAGGTGGCGGCGGGACATGTTCACGGATACGGGCACCGCCTGCCGCCCTCCGTCCAGCCAGCGCCGCAGGTCCCGGCAGACCTGCTCCAGCACATAGAAGTCCAGCCGGCAGATGTCCATCGTCTGCTCCAGCGCGGGAATGAACTCCCCGGGCATGATCAGCCGGCCGTCCCGGAACCACCGGCTCAGCGCTTCGGCGCCGGCCAGGCTGCCGTCTTCCACGCGTACCTTCGGCTGGTAAAAGACCAGGAATTCCCTGCTGGCCAGCGCGTGGGGAAACGCCTGGCGGATGCGCATGGCGTGCTCCTTTTCCTCGATCAGCTGCTCGTTGGAATAGAAGAAATCCCCGCCGCCGCGCAGGGCACCGTTGTAGGCGCTGGTAAGGCGGTCCATGATTTCGCCGTATTCATGGAAGAAATAATCGTCCGGCACGATAAAAATGCCCGCGCGTGCGGAGATCATGATGCGGCCGCCGTCCGGCCCGTCGTATTCCACCGGGATGCCCGCCAGGACCCGCAGCAGGCGGTCCAGCTTTTCCTTTCGCAGGAGGGCAATGAAATTGTCGCCGCCCAGGCGGCTGACGGTGCCTTCCGGGCTGACGGAGCTTTCCACGGCGCCGATATACTGCTTCAGGACGCGGTTGGTGACCTCGCGCCCCAGCTGGCGGTTGACCAGGGAAAAATGCTTGAGGTTGAAACGGACGAAGGCATATCCGGGCAGCCTGCCCGCCGCGCCGAGCCGTTCCGTCAGAAGCGTGAAGAAGCGGAAATTGGAGTATCCCGCGTCGTCATACAGCGTGGCCTGCTCGATCAGGCCGGCCATACGGATCCGGCCCACGACGTTGACCATGAGCCGCTCAACCATCGAGATGCGGGCGCGTTCCGTTACGCTCCAGGGCTCCGAGCCTTTGGCGCGGAAGGCCTTGCAGTTGACGATCATCAGGTTGTTGAGCACAACGCGGCAGTCCAGGACCTCTTCGGGCTCCCTGCCGTTGTCATAGCAGACGCGGATCACGCCTTCGCCGTTACGCTCTTCCTTTTCCCCGCGGTAATACTCCGCCATGCCCTTGCATACGCGGAACGCGACGCAGAGCTCCTTGAGGATCGCATAGGTTTTTTCGGCGTTAAACTCCGGTTCGGTGAGCGCGTAGTTCAGCTCTTCCAGGCACCGCGCAAAAATGGCTTCCTGATCCATATTCACGGCCTCGCTTTACGGTTTTTTCTGTCAGGGACATCATAACCCAAAAGGAAAGGAAGCTCAACAAGAAAGGGATGGAGTATATTCCCATCCCTTCGGTTTATATTCAGATGCTTCTCAGCGCCTGGTCGAGGTCTTCGATCAGGTCGTCCTTGTTCTCCAGGCCGACGCTCAGCCGGACCAGGTCCGGGGAAACGCCCGCGGCGAGGAGTTCCTCGTCGCTCATCTGGCGGTGGGTGGCGCTGGCGGGATGCAGGCAGCAGCTGCGCGCGTCGGCCACATGGGTTTCGATCGCGAAAACCTTCAGCTGCTTCATGAAGGCTTCGGCGGCTTTGCGTCCGCCCTTCACGCCGAAGGAAACCACGCCGCAGGAGCCCTTGGGCAGGTACTTCTGCCCGCGCTCGTAGTACCTGTCGCCCGGCAGGCCGCAGTAATTCACCCACGCGACGTTTTCATGCGCGGCGAGGAATTCCGCCACGGCCTGGCCGTTCTCGCAGTGGCGCTGCATGCGGACGTGGAGGCTTTCCAGGCCCAGGTTCAGCAGGAACGCGTTCTGGGGGCTCTGGATGGAACCGAAGTCGCGCATCAGCTGGGCGGTCGCCTTGGTGATGAAGGCGCCTTCCAGGCCGAAGCGTTCCGTGTAGGTGATCCCGTGGTAGCTTTCGTCCGGCGTGGTGAGGCCGGGGAATTTGCCCGGATACTTTGTCCAGTCAAAACGGCCGCTGTCCACGATCACGCCGCCCACGGCGCCGCCGTGGCCGTCCATGTACTTGGTGGTGGAGTGGGTCACGATGTCCGCGCCCCATTCGATGGGCCGGCAGTTGACCGGCGTGGCGAAGGTGTTGTCAACGATCAGCGGAACGCCGTGCCGGTGTGCGGCCCGGGCAAACATCTCGATATCCAGCACGCACAGGGCGGGATTGGCGATCGTTTCGCCGAAGAGGGCCTTTGTGTTCGGCAGGAAGGCCGCGTCCAGCTCCGCCGGGGTGCAGTCCGGGCTGACAAAGGTGAAATCGATGCCCATTTTCTTCATCGTCACGGCAAAGAGGTTATAGGTGCCGCCGTAGATGGCGGAGCAGGCGACCACGTGGTCCCCGGCGTTGGCGATGTTGAAGACGGAATAGAAGTTGGCGGCCTGGCCGGAGGAGGTCAGCATCGCGGCGGTGCCGCCCTCCAGCTCGCAGATCTTCGCGGCGACATAGTCGTTGGTCGGGTTCTGCAGCCGGGTATAGAAATAGCCGGAGGCTTCCAGGTCAAACAGCTTGCCCATGTCCTCGCTGGTATCGTATTTGAAGGTGGTGGACTGGATGATCGGGATCTGGCGCGGCTCCCCGTTCTTCGGGGTGTAGCCGCCCTGTACGCAGCGGGTCTCAATGCGGGCCATGGGAAAGGACCTCCTTCAATTTATAATTCACAATTCATAATAAAAGTGCGAAACAATCATGTCCTGTTAATCATAACAGGTTTTAAAATGTTCCGTTGCTTTTATTGTGTACAGATTGATCCTTCCACACGCTGACATTGTGAATGTGCAGCAGTTTTCAATGCTTATGGTTATCTGAAATAATTATGAATTATAATTTTCTTTATTCCCCGGTGACGCGGTTCCGCAGGCTGGCGAGGTGGTCCGAGGGCAGGCAGCCGAGTTCCTGCTGGAAGGCGCGGCGGAAGGTGCGCATGTTGGTATAGCCGCAGGCGTCGCAGATTTCCGTCAGGGTCAGGTTCGGATCCCGCATCAGCAGGCGGGCTTTCTCGATCCGGATCGCGTTGATGAACCGGCGGAAATTGGTGTGCAGGCGTTCCGAGAAGAAATGGGACAGGTGGGACGCGCTGATGCCCAGCGCGCGGGAGGCGTTTTCCAGGGTGATTTCCTCAAAGGCGTGATCGGAAATATAGCTGATGATCCGGTTGCCGAGCCCGCGCTCGCTGTAATCGTAGACCGGGCGGTAGGTGAGGCTGTGGAGGATGCCGGCCATCATCACATGCAGGTAGGCGACGCACATCGGCAGGTTTTGATCCATTTTCATGTCGACCAGCCGCGCCACGGCGTCCCGCAGCTCGCCGCAGGTTTTTTCCGCCGGGAGCATCGGGTTCTCCGGCTGCATACCGTGGAAGGTGCCGGCGTATTCCGGGATGATATCCGGCGGAAAGATCGCCGTAACGCCCCGGGAATCCGGGCTCAGCTCGTCATAGCTGTGGGGAACCAGGGGAAAGATCGCGACGGCGTCCCCGGGTTTGAGATGATAGGCCATATCGTCCACGGTGATCGTGGCGGCGCCGCGCGTCAGGACGGTCAGTTCCGCCATTGCGTGGACGTGCATCGGGCAGGGATAGTGCGTCGTCCTGCCGATGAACAGGCCTTCCGGGCGCCGTTCATAAATCGTATTCACGGGGATCCTCCTTCAGGTATGCGGCTGTGGGAATGTTTACAGGCACATTATACCTGATCCGCGGCCAAAAAGGAACTGTCAGCGCGCAGGGAACAGATATTTTTGTCCCCTGTTCATGCGGAAAATGTATTGAGGCGCCGGCAGCCCGGATGATAAGATTGAACTGACATAAAAGGGAAAATACAACGGTTGCAGCGGAGGAGTGTTTCCATGAAACAGGATCTGTCGGCTTTGCTGCCGGACGGGCGGCTTTTCGGCTTCTGGGAGAAAGAAACGGTATGGACGCGGGAGCTGCACGTCAGCGCCTCCGATCCCGCCGCGTCGGACGATAACGACGGCAGCGCGGCGCGTCCCTTCAGGACCATCGGGCGGGCGGCTAAGGAAGCGGAACCCGGCACCCGGGTGCTGATCCACGCGGGCCTGTACCGGGAATGCGTGAGGCCTGCCCGCGGCGGTACCGATCCGGAGCATATGATTTCCTATGAGGCCTTCGGCGACGGGGACGCGGTGATCAGCGCCTCGGAAGAGGTAAAGGATTTCAGGCCCAGCGAAGGCTGGATGATCTTCCGGGGCTTCGGCGCGGAGCCGGAGGGGGATCCCCGGATCTGGGAATACAGCCTGGACCCGGACCTGTTCCGCGGATACAATCCCTTCTGCGCGGTGAACATCCTGCACGACCGGCTGTTCATCGAGTATGACAAAACGGACATGACCACCTACCTGAACCGGCGGGGATGCGTCTTCTGTGACGGAAAACCGCTGAAGCAGGTGCCGCTGTACAACGGGCTGGGCCGGGAGGACAACACCTACTGGGTGGAGGCGAATGGCCAGAAGGTGCATTTCCGCCTGGCGGACGATGAGGATCCGAAGGATCACCGGATCGAGGTGACCGTGCGGGAGCAGTGCTTTGCGCCGGACATCCCGTTCCTGAACTATATCCGGGTGAAAGGCCTGGTCTGCGAGCACGCCGCCACCGGCGCGCCGGTGCCCCAGCGCGGGGCGATCTCCGCCTTCCGGGGCCATCACTGGATCATTGAAGACTGCACCGTTTACTGGACGAACGCCGTGGCGATCGACGTGGGCAACGAGTGCTGGCACCATACGCACCGGGAAGGCGAGATCATCGGGCACAGCGTCATCCGCGGCTGCACCGTCCAGGACGCGGGCGTCTGCGGTATCGCGGGGCTCTACGCGGAAAAGATGCTGATCGAGGACAACGTCATCGAGGGCACCGGCTGGCAGAAGATGGAGCTGAGCTGGGAGGCCGGGGCGATCAAGCTGCACAACAGTGTGGATGCCCTGATCCGGAACAACGTTTTCCGGGACACCCTGCGCGCGGACCATCTGTGGCTGGACTGCGGCAACGTGAACAACCGGATTACGGGAAACCTGTTCATCAACGGCATTGAACAGCGGGAAGCGATCTTTATTGAGTGCACCCGGGACGGGATCAACCTGATTGACAACAACGTCATCTGGAACGTTGAGGGGCGGTTCGACCCGGCGAAGGTGCCGGCGGAGCCCGGCTCCTCCGGCTGGTACAAGCTCCGGGAGCACGACGTCGTGAATGGCTACGGGATTTACGGGGAGGGGACGGACCGCCTGCGGATCGTCCACAACCTGATCGGCTGCTGCCGCCACAGCGGATACTACCTGAAGCCCGTGCCTTTCCGGATGCACGGCATGGAGCGGGGCGGCACCTCGCGGGACGCGCGGATTATCAACAACATCTTCTACGACTGCGGGGAGGCGGCCATCGTTTTCCCGACCCGGGACAACACGGCGGAGGGCAACCTGTATGTGCGCATGCACGGCGGATACCTCCGGGTGATGTATCCGGAGCCGGAGGTCTGCCTGAACCTGCCGGCCTGGCAGGAATTCTGCGGCTTTGACAAAGAGGGACAGAACGCCTGGTTCGACATCAGCGTGGACGAGGAGACCGGGGAGTTCTCCTTCGCGCCCGCGGAGGACAGGCCCTTCGCCTTCCGGGGTGAGCTGGAAAGGCTGAAGATGATCCTGGATCCCGGCAAGGTCAGAAAAGTCAGGGCGGCGGAGGACCTGCCCTGGGAGCAGGAAGGCACCGTTTTCCCGGGACCGGTGAAAGAATAATGAATTAAATCATCCAGGAGGAAACAATCATGCTGAGACAGGTTAAAACAGAAAACGGCTGGGTACGGGGCATTGAAGCGGCGGACCCGCGGATCACGGCGTTCAAGGGCATTCCTTTTGCCGCGCAGCCGACGGGAAAGAACCGCTGGCGCGCGCCGCAGCCCTGCGAAAACTGGGCGGGCGTGCGGGAATGCTTCCGCTTCGCGCCGATCTCCATGCAGTGGATCCCGGGGCTGGGAGACGATATCTACTGCCGGGAGTGGCATGTGGACCCGGAGATCGCCATGGGTGAGGACTGCCTGTACCTGAACGTCTGGACGAACGCGAAAAAGGCGGATGAAAAACTGCCTGTGCTCGTGTGGTTCTTCGGCGGCGGGCTGCAGTGCGGCTATCCCGCGGAGATGGAGTTTGACGGCGAGCGCATCGCCCGCCGGGGAATTGTCGTGGTCACGGTCAACTACCGCGTCGGCGCGCTGGGATTCCTGACCCATCCGCAGATCAGCCGGGAGCAGCCGGACGCGCCGGCCAACTTCGGCAACCTGGACCAGCAGGCGGGCCTGAAGTGGGTGCGGCGGAACATCGCCGCCTTCGGCGGGGATCCGGATCAGGTCACGATCGCCGGCCAGTCCGCGGGCGGCGGCAGCGTGATGTCCCAGGTGGCCTGCAGGGCGAACAGCGGGCTGTTCAGAAACGCGGTGGTCATGAGCGCCATGATCTTCGATCCCTACCTGCGCCGGGAGATCGGCCGCCCGGAACTGCTGAAGGACGCGGAAAAGAAGGGCGAGGACTTCTTCGCCTTTCTCGGCGTGAAGACGCTGGAGGAAGCCCGCCGGATGGACGCGGTGACGCTGCAGCGCAGCTATGAGAAATACATGGAAACGCATGTGCCCTTCTTTACCGTGCAGGACGACCTGTTCTGCGCGGGGGACCCGATCGGCCTGTACCGGAAGGGAGAATGCGTGGACGTCGTGATGATGGCCGGCAACACGGGCAGCGAGTTCCTGAACACCATTGAAGCGAAGAACGGTGACGAACTGAAAAAGGAAGCGGAGCGCCTCTTCGGCGACGGCGCGGAAACCTTCCTTTCCTTCCCGGAAACGAAGGAGACGCTGCCCGGCCAGGGATACGCGCCGGTCAGCGGCATTGAGTGCACGGTCAAGGGCCTGCTCGCGGAAAAGGCGAAGCAGGGAAAGAAGGGCTATGCCTATGTCTTCAATCCGGACATGCCGGGCTGGGACAACCCGGGTACCTTCCATTCCTCGGACCTGTGGTTCTGGTTTGAGACGCTGGCCAAGTGCTGGCGGCCCTTCACCGGCCGCCACTACGACCTGGCGCGGCAGATGTGCGACTACTTCTGCAACTTCATCAAGACAGGCGATCCGAACGGAAAGGACCTGTGCGGACTGGAGCTGCCCCGGTGGGAAACCTGGTCGGATGAAAAGCCCTGCACAATGATGTTCCTGAAGGACGGCGCCGCGCCTTCCGCGGATCCGCTGACGCCCCTCAAGGCCTTCATTTCCGGAAAAATCATGGAAAGAATGCGCAAACTTTGATACATAAAATGGAAAAAAGCATGGAATGATCAGGCGTAACAAAAAATTAAGAAACGCGAAACATGCGTTTCACACTTTCCGTTGACAGATAAGGGCCCGGCCGATATATTACAGACAGAACAGGAAACTTCCGGTTTGCGTAACAATCAATACGATGTTGTGACACAGCCGCTTTCCGGCGGGATAATCCGCCGTGCGTTGAAGGAGTTGGATGAAATATGAGGCCAAAGATCGGAATCAGACTGCTGTGCCTGGTCCTCTGCCTTGCGGTGCTGCTGCCCAGTGCGGCCGCGCTGGGGGAGACCACCAAGGTCGCGGCCTATCTGCTGCGGCTGCGGGAAAAGCCTTCCACAAGTGCCAAAGTGCTGGACGCCTATCCGCGGGGAACCACGGTCACGATCCTGAAGAAGGGAACGGAGTGGACAAAGGTCCAGGTGCGCGGAAAGACCGGCTATATGCAGACCGTTCTGCTGGCTTACGGGAGAAAGCAGGCGGCCAGTGAAAAAACGGCTTCTTCCGCCGGCAAGCAGACGGCGAAGGCCGTCGCCACCGGAGAGACAGCCTATATCGTCAGCGGCATCTGGCTGAATCTGCGCACGAGCATTAACGGCGGCGATATCATCGAATCCTTCCGTGGCGGCACCGAGGTGACCATCATCAAAAAAGGAAGGCACTGGTCGCTGGTGGAGGTCAAGGGATACCAGGGCTACATGTGCAACGACTATCTGACCTCCGAAAAACCGTAAAAGAAAAAAGTTGTCAGGCTCCTGACAACTTTTTTGTATTATCCCTGAATCTCTTCGATCATTTCCAGAACGCGATCTGTACCATTTGCGGGGGGAGCATTCCGTAACGCTTCCTCCAGTTTTTCTTTGTCCGCCCAGGCGGCTTCGATCGCTTCCGGGAGGGTTTCGGCCGTCATGTTTTCCTGCATGAGCACATGGCACAGGCCGCGCTTTTCCAGGCTCTTCGCGTTCAGGATCTGGTCGCCGCGGCTGGCACCCTTTGGATAGGGAATCAGCAGCATCGGCCGGCCGAGGGCCTGGAATTCGCACAGGGCGTTGGCGCCGGCGCGGGAGAGGACCAGGTCCGTGCAGGCGAGCACGTCCGGCAGGTCCGCGTCGAGGAACTCAATCTGCTTATAACCGGGGGTATTGTCCAGCGCCGGGTCCAGGTTGCCCTTGCCGCAGATGTGCGCGACGTCAAAGGCGGAAAGCTTCGGAAGGGATTCCCGCAGGCAGGCGTTCACGCTCCGGGCGCCGGAGGAGCCGCCCATCATCAGCAGGACAGGCTTGCTTCCGTCAAAGCCCAGCAGCTCCAGGCCTTTTTTCCGGCTGCCGGTGAACAGTTCCGGCCGCAGGGGCGTACCGGTCATCTCCGCCTTCTTTCCGAGCGCCTCGGCGCATTCCGGGAAGGTGGTGGCGAAGCGGCTGGCAAAGGGCTTGCACAGTTTGTTGGCCAGGCCGGGGGTCAGGTCGCTCTCGTGGCAGAGCACCGGAATCCGGTGCAGCCAGGCGCCGAAGACGACCGGCACCGCGACGAATCCGCCCTTGGAGAACACCACGTCCGGTTTGATCTTTCCCATCAGCCGGGCGGACTGGAACGCACCGGCGATGACCCGGAAGGGATCGGTAAAGTTCTGCCAGGAATGATACCGGCGGAGCTTGCCGCTCTTGACCGCGTGATAGGTTACGCCTTCCACGGCGCGCATTTTCGGCGCTTCCATGCCGTTTTCCGTGCCGATGTAGTGGATTTCGTATCCGGCTTCCTTCAGGCGGGGGATCAGCGCCAGGTGGGGTGTGACGTGGCCCAGCGTTCCGCCGCCGGTCAGAACGATCTTCTTCATCAATGTGTTTCCTTTCACGAATACCCGGTGTTATCTGCACCGGAACAAGTATATCATAATTATGAATTGTGAATTATGAATTATGAATTAAATAAATCGGAATCCGCAGAAACGGATTCCGGTTTGGTTTATTTGCTCTTATGGAACAGCAGGCGCTCGTAGCGGTCCTGGTCGCAGCGGCGGACCATGATCTCAAGCTCCTCGTCGCCCATGACCGTGTTGCGGCCCCTGGCGTACAGGTCGTCCACGCGCCTGCGCATTTCCAGGATCAGCGGATCGCTCTTGTCGATCGCGTTATCGCCGGTCAGGCGGAAATAGTTGTTCAGCCAGTGCGCGATGGACGCGGTGCCGCCGCGGCTGTCCACGGCCACGGAAGCGGGCCGGTTCAGGATCTTCGCGGTATCGAAGATGTTGTAGATCTCCTCGTCCTTCAGCATGCCGTCGGCGTGGATGCCGGCGCGGGTCACGTTGAAGTGGCGGCCGACAAAGGGCTGCCGCGGGCTGATCTCCAGGCCGATCTCACGCTCCATATAATCCGCGATTTCGGTGATTGCGGTCAGGTCCATGCCGCCGTCGTCGCCGCGCAGGCTCTGGTATTCGATCGCCATGGCCTCCAGCGGGCAGTTGCCCGTCCGCTCGCCGATGCCCAGCAGGCTGCAGTTGATGCTGGAGCAGCCGTGGAGCCAGGCGGTGGCGGCGTTGGAAACGACCTTGTAGAAGTCGTTGTGGCCGTGCCACTCCAGCAGCTCGGACGGCACCTCGGCGTAATGCCGCAGGCCGTAGATGATACCCTGCACGCTGCGGGGAAGCGCCGTACCGGGATAGCTGACGCCGTAGCCCATGGTGTCGCAGGCGCGGATCTTGATCGGGATCCCGCTCTCGCGGCTCAGCTCCATCAGGGCACCGGCGAAGGGCACCACGAAGCCGTAGAAGTCTGCCCGGGTGATGTCCTCAAAGTGGCAGCGGGGACGGATGCCGTACTCCAGGGCGGATTTGACAATGCCCAGGTACTTGTCCATGGCCTGCCTGCGGGTCAGGTGCATTTTGTTGAAAATGTGATAGTCGCTGCAGGAGACCAGCACGCCCGTTTCGGCGACGCCGGCCTGCTTGACCAGTTCAAAATCCTTTTCATTGGCCCGGATCCAGGTGGTGATCTCCGGGAACTTCAGCCCCGCGTCCTGGCACAGGTGCAGCGCCTTCTGGTCGTTTTCCGTATAGAGGAAGAATTCGCTCTGGCGCACCATGCCCTTCGGTCCGCCCAGACGGCTCATGAGTTTGAACAGGTGCAGGATCTGCTCGGGCGTGAAGGGGCTGACGGACTGCTGGCCGTCCCGGAAGGTGGTATCGGTCATCCAGATCTCGTCGGGCATCTGCATGGGAACATGGCGGAGGTTGAAGGCAACCTTCGGGACATGCTCATAGTCATAGATCTCGCGGTACAGGTTGGGTTCCGCCACGTCCTGCAGGTTGTAGCGGTATTTGGACTGCATCAGCAGGTTGGTGGTCGAGTCAAAACTCAGCATGGCGTCTTCCTCCGGGATGGCTGGTGGTGAATAACGAGTGTATTATATCGGGAAAGTGTATACAACTCAAGCAAAGTACGAAAAGAGTGCATCTGACTGTTCATAATTATGAATTATGAATCAGCTCAGCTCGTCCGGCGCGGGTTCCGGTTCCTGCTCTTTGATGGATTCATGTTCCAGGCTCAGGTAAATGGCGGAGAGCGTACCGCACCAGTAGACGCTGATCACCAGGGAATACAGCAGCACGACCATATAATAGAGGACGCCGGGAAGACCGCTGAACAGTGAACTGACAAACTCCAGCAGGAGAAAGAACAGGACGTTCAGGACCAGGAGCCGTTTGTTGCCCTGCAGCAGGCTCTTGCTGCGGCGGATGCAGTCCGTGATCTTTGTTTCTGGTTTGTCCGCCAGGACAAATTCCGCCAGGGCGTAACGCAGATATGCCAGGAACGCGGGAACAACGACCGAAGGGAGAAGGAGGTAAACATATACCATCAGATATGTGCTGACAGACAGCATCTCGGGGAAGCTGCTGCCCAGCCGTACGAAAACAAAGTAAACCAATACGTTCAGGGCAATACCGGGGAGCGTCCACAGCAGGATTTTCAGGGCGACAAGTATTTCCAGCCCGCAGGCCCTGAAAAACAGCCTGACCCTGCAGAATACCGTCGTCACCGGACCTTCCAGTCCCCTTAAGCGGTCCATGGACCATTTGTTCATTCCCAGCGACAGGCAGGGAATGATCAGGAAGGCGGCAACCTCCAGGCCGGCAAAGAGATACAGACGGGAGCTGTACTTCTGAAAAAACTGTTCGACCGGCTGATAGTCTACAGTCCCGCTCAGCATCGCGTTATAAATGCTGTTCAGGTCTGTATTCAGGCCGCCGGAGGTGTAGCTGAAAATTCCCCGGACCAGCATGGGCAGCAGGGATACGATCAGCGCGATCTGAAGGGCGGTCAGCCAGTGTCCCTTCAGCGCCCGCCGGGCAATGAACCGGTAAAAGGCCGGCGAGTTCTTTGCGGAAGCATTGTTCATGCGGGTGAATCTCCTTCAGAAAAGCAAAAGGGGATGCCTTGCGGCATCCCCGTCATGCTTCGGTCAGTCTTTCAGGGCGTTCAGGTCGACTTTGATGCCGGCTTCCTCAACCCACTGCGCCTTGGCGGCGTTGTAGGCCTCGGTCTGCTTGGTGGAAAGGAGGGCGGAGGAAATGGCTTCCTTCACGGAATCCAGGGCGACGGGGCCTTCGGCTTCATCGCTGTCATAGCGAATGATGTAGTAACCGTAGCTGGTGCCCTTCACCTTGCCGGAATGATCGCCGGGTTTCGCGAGCGCCATGGCGGCTTCCACAAAGGCGGAGTCAAAACCGGTCATATCGGCGGCCACGGCGTAGCCCTTTTCGTTGTTCTTCATGCCGGGGTCCTGGTTCTTTTCTTCCATGATGGCCTGCCAGTCCGCGCCTTCCTCATCCAGGGAGGCCAGAATGGCGTCCACTTCTTCGTCCAGGTTGGCGAAAGCTTTGTCCTGGGCGGCGGTCACTGCTTCGTTGGCAGCGTCCAGCGCCTTGTCGGCTTCTTCCTTTTCCTGTGTTGCGGCGGCCAGGTCAGCCTGTGCAGCCTCTTTGGCAGCCTTGATCTCATCCGTGTCGCCTTCCAGGGCGAGCGTCTCGTTTGCGGCGTCGATCTTTGCCTGAGCGGCGGTGACGGCGCTCTGGGCGTTGGTCACCTGCTTTTTCGCGTCGTCGATGGCGGTCTGGTCTTCGTCCTTGAACTTGGTCAGGATCTGCTTTACGCGGCGGACGCCGGCGGGGGTGTAATACAGGGCGGTGCCGTTGTTCGCGGCGGAAGCCCAGGAACCGGCCTTTTCGGCGTAGGATTCCTTGTCGGCCTCGACCTTTTTGTCGTAATCCTCCCGGATCTCTTCATCCGTCACGGCTACGTCCCTGATGGCGTATTCGCGCAGCTTATCGTCGATGACGGTCTTGGTCTGGGATTCAATATAGGTGTCCAGGGTCACATTTATTTCGGTCAGCTTGTCCGCGGCGGCTTTGGCGATGGCGTCGTCGTCCATGCCCTCGGTGCCGGTGAGCATACTGTCTCTGGCATAGTCGAGCGCGTTGTCATAGCTCTTCTGCGCAGTTTCTTTGACCGTTGCCGTCTCCTCGTCCGTCAGCTGGTCCAGGCCCAGTTCTTTGGCCTTGGCGGTCAGCGCCAGGTCTTCCTTCAGGGCCTCAATCGCGGATTCCTGCGCCCAGGCGATGTGTTCCGGATCGGTCACGTCATATGAATAACCATACATGGAATACATATAGGCCATGCTGTCCAGCTGGTTTTGGATTTCTTCCTTCACCTTGTCCTTGGTGATTACCTGGTCACCCATGCGGATGATCTCCCGGGCATTATCCACTGCTTCGTCCTTTACGACCAGGGCGCAGCCGCTCAGCAGCAGGACCATGGCCATCATTACGGCAAGTAAAGCTTTTTTACGCATTGGGAATCTCTCCGTTCATAACAGTAATTGGGAACACTTCCGATATTATATCAAAGCAGGGAAAGGGGCGCAAGCCAAAATCATACTGACAAAGTGATTTTTCCCCGTTTCTGTGGTATAGTTTTATTACCGGCCAATTCAGCAAACCGAAGGGAGAAAAGAAGATGAAGAGACTTACTGCAATGCTCCTGGTACTGTGTGTGCTGTCGGCGGCTGTTCCCGCACTGGGTGAGGACTATTCCGGAACGTGGTATGTGACGATGGCGGATGTCACCGTGGCCTATATTCGGCTGAACGGGGACGGTACCGCGGAGATGCGTTCCTTTACTGCCAAGGAAACCATCACCGGAACCTGGACCGCCGACGGAGACATCGTGACCATTACGGCTAAGGACAAGCCGATGGATTTTGTTTTTGACGGCACGTCCCTGACGAATGACGAATCGAGCCCCCTGACCCGGGAGGAGGGGAAACTGCCCCTGGAAGTGGTCACCAGAATAATGTCCGGCGAAGAATATGAGCTGCCGGAAGGCATGACAGAGTGGGAAATGACGAAGATCGTCATGAACTTCGCCAAGGAATATATGAAGCACATGGGACAGGACGGTCATGAAACGGGCGGAGACGGCGGAACAGGATCCGAACCTGCCGGGCAGGGGAATACGGAGCCGGTCGCCACGATGGAATAGAGCTGCTTTATTCCGGTTGCCGAAGCGGACAACCATACAAGGAAATACTGTGATGCCAGCGGGATTGAGCCCGCGGCAGCGGAAACCTTCGCCAGGGCGGAGAACAGGCACTGATCCTCAAAAAAAACACGCAGAATCCGGAAAATTGTGATATAATCCGTTCCGGTCATTTTATTCAAAGAACCGAAAGGAGAAAAAAACATGAAGAAACTGACTGCAATGCTGCTGGCGCTGTGCATGCTGCTGGCGGCCGTACCCGCACTGTGCGATGAAGACGTGACCGGATTCTGGGCAATGGTCCTGGCCGACGTGAACCTCGGCTATTTCGACCTGAAGGAAGACGGCACCGTGACAGGCGAGGCTCCCGGACAGGGTGAAGTTACCGGCACCTGGACGCAGGAAGGAAACACCGTCACCATCACCATCGACGGCGATCCGGCTGAATTCATCTATGACGGCACGACCCTGGTCAGCGACGAACTCCCCGTCCCGCTGGTCCGTGAAGAGGGCAGGCTGTCCTTCGACGTGGCCCTCAAAATGATCAACGGCGAGGATGTTGAACTGCCCGAAGGCATGACCCAGGAAGACATTACAGCGATCCTGCAGAATTTCCTGGTGGAATACCAGAAGCTCACGGGCGCGGAAGATGACGCTGCCTGAGGAATCAGCCCGGGACATAAAAACTGCGTTCCGTCCGGAACGCAGTTTTATTATTCTTTCGGGTTCAGTAACCCACGATCAGGCCGCTGCGCTCGGCGTAGAAGCTGTCGAGGCCGCGGGTGGGCTGGACCAGCACCTCAATCCCGGCAAAAGCGGTTTCCAGCGCGGCCTTGAGGGACAGGGCGTCCTTTTCGTTCTGGCAGTGGCTGATCACGATCTGCTTTCCGGCGGGGCCGACTTTCCGGATTTCCTCCACGAGGAAACGGATCATGCTTTTGCTGCCGCGGGCTTTGCCGCGGATGGCGATCTCGCCCTTCTCATCCCCGACGCCGACGCCCCAGAAACCCAGGTGCCCGGCGATGAAGCCGATCAAGCGGCTGACCCGTCCGGATTTGATGAGGTTATGGTAGGACGACAGCGCGAAGATGGTGTGAATCTTCCCGGCGGTTTCGTTCAGGGCCTTTTCGATCTCTTTCAGGCATTTGCCTTCCAGGATCAGGTCCCGTGCGTGCCAGATCAGCATCGCCTCTTCGGGACCGGTCGACTTGGTGTCGATGATGGCGATCTCCTTGTCCGGTTCCTCCTCCAGGAGCATGTCCCGTCCGGTGCAGGCGCTGTTATAGCTTCCGGACAGGGCGGATGAGATCGTGAAGGCGATCACCGGGCCGGGCGCGGAAAACTGCTCCCGCCAGGCTTCCGGCGAGGGGCAGGCAGTCTGCGCCATCTCCGCGTGGGTCTCGTTCGCCTCGAGCATTTCCGTGATGGGCATCTGCGCGTCGTCAATATATTCTTTGCCGCCGATCCGGATTGTGAACGGGATCGTGCTGAAATCCATTTTTTCGGCTCCGCCTTCGAGCCTGTACAGGTCGCAGGCTGAATCAGAAACCAGGTGCCAGTTCATGGGGTCATCTCCTTTACCCGGCCCGAATGGCAGCAGCCGGAGTGAAAACCATTATACACTTCCCGCATACGCTTTCGCAACCCAAAAACCGGGGCAAACATAACGGGGCAGTCCTTTCCGGACCGCCCCGAGCGTCGGTTTTTACAGGTTTACGAAATTGACCAGAGTTTCCCGCGGCGCTTTGGCGCGTTCGCATTTCAGCTCGTTGAGCATCAGGGCGGTCTGGCCGTCCGGCCCCTGCACCAGCTTGCAGCGGGCGGTCAGGGTGAAATACGTCTTGTTGTCCGGAGTGCGTTCTCCTTTGCAGACCCAGCCGCAGGGCGCGATGTCGTTCGCGCAGCATGTCATGGCCTCCCGGGCAAAATAGTAGAACCCCTTCGGGAACTCCCTGCGCCTCCAGGCCTGGCCGGTGAGGGAAACGACTTTTCCGTCGTAGCGCTCCGGATGGTCCATGCTGTCCACATAGAACAGGCCGAACTGTTCATCCGAAATTTTAATGACGTCCGCCTTCATATCATAGGGCAGGTCCTCGTCCCGGATGCCGTCGTCCACGCTGCCGTCCAGGTTTTCAAAGAGAATCGTGGCGGCGCTGTTCATGGCGCGCAGCTGCTTGCGCCAGGAGCTCTTGCTGAAGTTCTCTCCGCAGCGGTTAACATAGATCATGTCCGCCGTTTTCATCGGGTCGGTCAGGAGCTTCCGCATGTTGGTCATGTAGTTGTCGAAGGTGGTGGCGTCGGCGGTGGTGACCACCTGCGCCCAGTCCCACAGCCGGGGAAGGGAGATCTCGTCCAGCTTCTCCATGCCCCACATGGTGTTGTATTCCATGATGACGCAGGTCGGTTCATACCTGCTGTCCAGCTGGGCCAGGCGGGCAGTGGTCAGGTCGTCCGCGTTCTCCAGGACCTCCAGCACGCCCTTATGCTTCTCCAGGCTCTTTTCGTCCCATTCAACCTCGCCTTCCTCGCAGCAGAGGACCAGTACCTTTCCGCCGTTGGTGAACCGCTCGTTGGCGAGCACTGTGAGGCCGAGGGTGGTTTTGCCGGATTCAATGAAGCCGGTGATCAGGTAGACCGGAACAAATCTTCGGATCATAGATGAAACAACTCCGTCAGCGCTTTTTCGTTCAGGTCGGCGCCGATCACACACAGGCGGCCGGTATAGTCGGCGCTGCCTTCGCGCAGATCGATCTCGCCGGGTACATAGTCAAACTGGAACCATTCGCCCGCGGCGTTCTGCAGGATGCCCTTGGAGCGCAGCACCCTGCCGTACTCCTCCTCGTCGGAAAGCTTCGCGAGGATCGCGCGGATCTCGTCCTGCTCATACCGCTGCGCGGTTTCCAGGCCGATGGTGCCGAACACCTCGTCCGCGTCGTGCCCGCCCTCGCCGTGGTGATGGTGGTGATGGTGATGTTCATGCCCGTGATGATCGTGATGGTGCTCATGATGGTGCTCATGTTCATCCTCATCGTCGTCATCGTCGTCGCCATGGTGGTGATGATGGTGTTCATGCTCATCTTCTTCATCATCATCGTCATGATCATGGTGATGGTGGTGCTCATGCTCATCGTCATCATCGTCGTGCTCCAGCGGCGCGAACCAGATCGGCTTGCCGTTCTCAATCACGTCCAGCATGAAGTCCGGCTCCATATCGTCCCAGGGCGTGGTGATGATCCGGGCGTCCGGATGCGCTTCGGCGATCAGCTGGCGGCTCTTTTCCACGCGGTCCGCGTCCAGCAGCTGGGTACGGCTGAAGATGACGGTGGAGGCGCTCTTCACCTGGTCGAGGAAGAATTCCCCGAAGTTCTTCATATACATCCGGCACTTTCCGGCGTCCACGACGGTGGCGCTGCCGCCGGTTTCGATTTCCGGATGGCGCTCCTTCGCCTTTTCCACCGCGGCAAGGATCTCGCTCAGCTTGCCCACGCCGGTGGGCTCCACCAGGATCCGGTCCGGATGGTAGGTATCGATCAGCTGGTCCACCGCGGCCTGGAAGTCTCCGGCCAGGGTGCAGCAGATGCAGCCCGCGTTCAGTTCCGTCACGGTAATGCCGGCGTCTTTCATGAAGCCGCCGTCGATCCCGATCTCGCCGTATTCATTCTCCAGCAGCACGACCTTTTCGTTCCGGAGCCGGCCGCCCAGCAGTTTCCGGATGAGCGTGGTTTTTCCCGCGCCCAGGAAGCCGGAGATCACATTTACCTTAACCATTTTCAGCATCTCTCTTTCCATATGTTCCCTTGCCGCAAAAAGAACGGCAAGTTCGTTATATCGCTTGCTTCCGCCTTTGTCAAATGTTTTCCTTCCGGGTTTTTCCCGGATGGGTGACAAAGGCGGCGAAAAGTGCTATACTTGATTGACAAATACAGGGATTATGCATGTTCATACACAGGGACGGACCGCCATGCGGCAGCTTTTCCGTCGCAGGCAGGGAGGAAACACCGTGAGAGCGGGGAAACGGGCAGGCTTTTCCGGAGCGTGCGCGCTGCTGCTGGCGCTGCTGATGTTCCTGTCTGTTTCCGTGTCCGCGCAGGCGGCGCCGAACGACCTGTCCGAACTGACCCTGATGCTCGCGCAGAACGCGGCGGACAATTACAGGCTGACGGACGCGCAGGGGCAGCTGATCAGGCCGCGCCTCGCGCCGGAACTCAAAGGCCGGGGCAGTCCGGACGAGGACGGCGTGATGCCGGACTATGTCGGGATCGCCGGCTATGCCGCCCTGCAGACCGACTGGAAGGTCAGCCGGTTCAACTCCTTTGCCTCCACGCCCTGGATCCTGCCCGTGTACCGGGAGGACGAAGCGGAGCTTCCCAACGACATGATCCGCCACAAGACCCCCGTGCTGGTGGTGGACCAGTATCTCCGGGCGGGCAAAGGGGGAAAGTATACAGGCATGCTCGACGTGATCCGGCTGGACACGATGAAATCGTGCCGGATCAATGTGATCAATTTTGTCACGGTCCCCTACTGGACGCTGGACCTTTCCGAAGCCGTAAAGTACGGGTACTGCATCGCCATATACCGGTCCGCCGACGGGCATAAGCCCATGGACCGGAAGGGCCACCGCGGCATGCTGCCGGAAGGCACCTACGTGCTGATGTGCTTCAGCAACCCGCCGAAGTATACAAGTCCCGATACGGAAAACAATCCGCTGATGGGCATTGTGTTCCGGAACAAAAGCGGGAACGAAGCCCAGTTCAGGACCTTCCTGTTCTTTGATCCGGGGGACCTGAGCCTGGTCTACTGACATAACGGACCCGAAAATCTGTTTCAGAAGGATGGAGCCCGAAAGATGAATCAAAGCAAAAAAGCGACAAGACGCCTCTGCCTGCTGCTGGCGGCCGCCGTGCTGTTCCTTTGCCTGCCTGCCGGTGTTTCATACGCCGCGATCAATTATGACAAGACGGTGCTGGAGAACGATACCGTCCGGATCAACAAGTTTCAGGGCACCACGGAGTATGTTGAGGTCCCGGGCGAGCTGGACGGGTATCCGGTCACGGAGATCGGGGACCAGGCGTTCAGCATGAAGCGGAAGATCGTTTCCGTGACCATTCCGGAGGGCGTGGTCTCCATCGGAAGCAAGGCGTTTTCCACCTGCGACAGCATGGAGCAGATTATCCTGCCCAAATCACTGAAGAGCATCGGGAACAAAGCGTTCTCCAACTGCAAGCAGCTTCGGTCGATCGTGCTTCCGGAGGGCCTGGAGTACATGGGAGACAATCCCTTTGCCGGATGCGACAACCTGACGGAGATCACCTTTGCCGGACCGAACCCGTACTTTGAGTCCCGGGACGGCGCGCTGATCCGCAAAGAAGACCACTGCCTGGTCAGCTGGCTTCACCGGCTCAGGGCGGACGGCAGCTATGCCGTGCCGAACGATATTAAAATCATCGGATACGACGCGTTCTATTACTGCATGGAACTGACCGGCATCGATCTGCCGGAGGGCCTGGAAGTGATCGAGCAGAGCGCCTTCAATACCTGCAACGCGCTGGAGGAAGTGACGCTGCCCGATTCCCTCCGGCTGCTGGAAAACCGGGCGTTCCAGGACTGCGACCTCCTGACGGTGGTCCGGATCCCGGACGCGCTGGAAAACATGGGCGGCAATCCCTTTACCGGCTGCAAATCCCTGATCAGCATTTCCATCTCGGGAGACCATCCCTGGCTGGAGATGCGGGATGGCGTGCTGTTCAACAAGAAAAACAGGGAGCTGCTGTGCTGTCCCATGGTCAAGACCATGGCGGAGAACGGCGGCGTATACGATATTCCGGAAGGGACGCTGTCCGTAGGGGTCAGCGCGTTTGAAGGCAGCCAGCTGAAAAAGATCAACGCGCCGGATTCGCTCACGAAGGTCGGCGCCTGCGGTTTCTCCTACTGCGAAAGGCTGGAGGAGATCAACCTGCCGGATTCCGTCACCGAGATCGGGGTCATGGCGTTTGAATACTGCACGTCGCTCAAAAGCTTCCGGGTGCCTGCCGGCGTGGATACCCTGCCGACGCTGTCCCTGGCCCACAACGAGCAGATGGAGGAAGTGATCCTGCCGGAAGGACTGAAGGTGATCGGGGAAAGCGCTTTCGCGATCGGCAAAAGCCTGAAGGAGATCACCCTGCCCGAAGGACTGGAGTCCATCGGCGCGACCGCGTTTGACAGCTGCCTCAGCCTGCAGGAGATCGTGATCCCCGAGTCGGTGACGGCCATCGGGATCAACGCGTTCAACAACTGTTCCGCCCTGAGGTCCGCGGTCCTGCCGTCCGGGCTGCTCAATATCCCGCAGGGTATGTTCTCCAAATGCGAAAAGCTGACGGAAGTCACAATGCCCGCGAAGCTCAAGACGATCGGCGATTACGCATTCATGTCCTGTTACGCGCTGGAGGAGATCAAGCTCCCGCCGACCCGGACAATCGGCGTGGAAGCCTTTGCCTACTGCACCGGCCTGAAGGAGATCACGCTGAACAAGGTGAAGCAGATCCGGAAGGGCGCGTTCAATTTCTGCGAGAACCTCATGACCGTCGTCTTCTCTGATCCGGAGACCCAGGTCATAAGCCAGGGCAACGCGATCTTCAGGAACTGCCCGGATGAAATGGTGGTCTATGTGGACAGGGGAACCCCCGCCGCGGAGCACTGCGAGGACGTTGAGATGCTCTTTGAGGAGAACCTGCGCAACCTGGACGGCTCCGCCTGGCTGAGCGCGGAGGAACAGGACGGCGGAGAAGACGAAGGGGACGAAGACGATTGACACGGGAGGCGCGCGGGAGTCCTGCGGGAGTCCCGCGCGGCTTGACAGGGAGCCGCTCCGGGCGGTATGATCACGATAGCAAAACAGGAACGCAAGCTCCGGCAGGAATGCCGGGGCTGTTTTCGTGAGGAGGAAAACATGCCCGGAGAACCCGCTGCCCTGCGCGGCCTGCGCCGCGAACTGACAAAGGAGCTGTTTGAGGAACTGGGAGCGCTGCAGTGCGCCCCGGAGGAGATCCTCGGTTATATCGGCACCACGGAGAAGAAACTGGCGGCCTGGTGCCGGAAGACCTACCGCCGCCCGCTGGAGGAAATGCTCCGGATGATCCGCCAGGACGGCCTCATCGCCATCCGGTGGGCGAGCTTTGACCAGCTGAAGAAAAGCGCCACGGTCATCTCCCAGCAGTATAACCGCTTCCTGCCGGACGCGGGAAAGGATCCCCGGGAGAACGCGGAAGCCGCCATCCGGACGCTGAACGCCGCCATGGCGCCCACGCGGGAGGAAATGCGGGAGCTGTTTCCGGAAACGGAACAGGAAGGCGGCGGGGCATGAGTTTCACCTTCCGGCCATTTTCGAGCAAACAGCGCCAGCTGCTGAACTGGTGGCGGCCGGGATCCGGATACGCGGACCGGCGGATCGTCCTGGCGGACGGCGCCATCCGCAGCGGAAAGACCGTGGCGATGATCCTTTCCTTCCTGCTCTGGAGCCTGGACAGTTTCCGCGGTCAGGATTTCATCCTGGCAGGGGTCACCTCCGGCGCGCTGGCGCGCAATGTGCTCGGCCCGATGACGGCCATGCTGGAAACCCTGGGCATTCCCGCGGAATGGAAGCGGGGAGAGGGCCGCCTGATTATCGGCGGGAACAGCTATTACCTGTTCGGCGCGGACAAGGACAACGCCCAGGACAAACTCCAGGGCATGACCGCCGCAGGCGCCTACGCCGACGAGGCGGCGCTGTTTCCCCGGTCCTTTATCGACCAGATGATCGGACGCTGTTCCGTGGAGGGCAGCCGCATTTTCCTGAACTGCAACCCGAACGGCGCGTACCATTACCTCAAGACGGATTTCATCGACCGGGCGGACGAGATCGGCCTGTACCGGCTCCACTTCACCATGGACGACAACCTGACCCTCTCCCCGCGGATCCGGGAGAGCTACGCCCGAAGCTTTTCGGGCGTTTTTTACCGCCAGTACATCCTCGGCGAATGGGTCAGCGCGGAAGGCGCCGTCTATCCCATGTGGGACGACAGCGCCAATACCTTCCTGCGGGAGGAGCGGGCGGAGGAGGATCTGCCGTTTCGCGGCATGCGCCGTTTCTGCGCCGTGGATTACGGCACGGTGAACCCCTGCGTCTTCCTGGATGTACGGGACGACGGAAGAACTTTCTGGATTATGAACGAGTATTACTGGGATTCCGCTGCCCGGCGGCGCCAGAAGACCGACGCGGAATACGCGGACGACCTGGCCGCCTTCCTGGACGGGGACCGGAACATCCAGGTCATCGTGGATCCCAGCGCCGCCAGTTTCAAGGCGGAGCTGCGCAACCGCGGGTTCCGCGTGCTGGACGCGAAGAACGACGTCCGGGAGGGCATCGCGACCACGGCGGTGCTGATCGGCAGCCGCCTGGTCCGCGCGGACCGGAAGCGCTGCCCCGCACTTCTGCGGGAAATCCACAGCTACGTCTGGGACGACAAAGCCCGCCAGCGCGGCGAGGAACGCCCCCTTAAGGACCACGACCACGCCATGGACGCGCTGCGTTACCTTTGCCACACCCGCGCTACGCGGTTCAGGAGATAAATGAAGAAAAACCAGACAAAAAGAGACACCCGTTCTTTCGGGCGTCATCCCGGGCAAAGCTGCCAGGCAGAGCCGAAGGATCTCCCCCGGCAGGCGCCATCCCGCTCCCGTTTTTCTTCCGACGGTTATTCCAACGCCGCCGCTTTTCTGGGCGAGGATTCCCCTTTGCTGTCCTCCGGCACCTTTCTCCGATCCGGCCTGACCTCCGATCCGGAACTCCTTACCTCCATGTACCGCGAGTCCTGGCTGACGATGCGCATCATCGACATGCCCTCCGAAGACATGACCCGCGCCTGGTACAGGCTGTCCGCCTCCGTGACGGAAGAACAGCTTCACGCGCTGCGCCGCCTGGAGGCCCGCCACAGCGTGAAGCAGGAGATCACCAACGCGGTGCGGTGGGCGCGGCTCTACGGCGGTTCCCTGGCGCTCATGGTGATCCGGGGCGAGGAGGACCGGCTGGATCAGCCGCTGGATACGGACAGGCTCCTGCCGGACTGTTTCCAGGGCCTGCTGGTGCTGGACCGGGCGCAGGGAATCGAACCGTCCCTGGAACTGGTTTCCGACCTGGACGATCCGGACTTCGGCCTGCCGGAAAGCTATACTGTGAACCTGGATACGGATAACTGCCGCAGCGTGACGCTGCACCATTCCCGGGTGCTTCGCTTCATCGGCCGGGAGCTGCCGCGCATGGAGATGGTCCGCGAAAACTTCTGGGGCGCCAGCGAGATGGAGCATATCATGGACGAGCTGCTCAAGCGCAGCGCCGCGTCCGCGAACATCGCCCAGCTGATCTTCCAGGCAAACATCACAACCCTGAAGATGTCGGACTGCGGGGATGTGCTCAGCGCCGGCACCGAGGAACAGAGGCAGAGCGTGGAATACGCCATGGGGCTGGAAAACCGCTTCCGCACGTCCTTCGGCATCCAGCTGCTTTCCCGGGACGATTCCTTTGAAACCCACGCCTATTCCTTTGCCGGGCTGAGCGGGATCTATGAACAGTTCATGATGGATATGGCCGGCGCGGCGGAGATTCCCGCGACAAAGCTCTTCGGCCGCTCTCCCCAGGGAATGAACGCCACCGGAGAGTCGGACCTGCGGAACTATTACGACATGATCGCGTCCCTGCAGGAGCGAATGCTGCGGCCGGCGCTGGAGAAGCTCCTGCCGGTGATGGCCGTCTCCTGCTGGGGTGAAGCGCCCGGCGGCCTGGAGTTTGTTTTTGAACCGGCCATGACGGCCGGCCCCGCGGAGCGCGCGGAGCTGGTGCGGACGCTTTCCGCGGATGTCATAGAAGCGTTCAGGTGCGGCCTGCTCACCCGGGACCAGGCTCTTGCGGAGCTCAAAAGCCGCGGCGGGGAACTGGGAGTCTATACAAAGCTGGAGGAAGAGGCAGGCATAAAAAAGAAAGCAGGGGATTGATCCCTGCTTTCCCGGGTTTACGGGAGCCTGTTCTTCCGGTATGCGGTTTACTGCAGCAGGAAGAAGCGTGTGAACAGCTCGTCCTTCGTATTCTCGCTGGCAGAAGTGGCTGTGATGTAAACAATGTAGTCGTCTTTCAGCATCCATACCTGCCTGGTATACATATGCAGCCCCAGATAATTGTAATCCATGTTATAGGATGTGAAGGTCTGGCCGCCGATGTCCTGGTCGGCTACGGTGAGCTGGACATCGGTCATTCCCTGGGCTTCAAACATGGAAACGTACTGACTGAGCGAGGTCTCCGCGATGGCCTTCAGTCCGATAGTCCGGTAGGTGGCGGCATATTCTTTCATGTTCTGGACCTGGATCATGAGACTCTGCTGGGATCCCTGCGCTTCAGCCATCATGACGGTGATGTTTGCGTCGGCCATGGCAGCGACGTCCTCGGTCAGGAGAGTCTTTGTCAGGTTGTTGATGGTCTCTATTTCTTCTTTGGTATTAAAATGCATACCCGACAGGTCGCAGCCCAGTCCGAGGAAGGTGTTTGTGTATGTTTCGCCTTCCAGCGTGCCGAGGAGTTCGTCGACAGTAACGGTTTCGGCGAAGGCCGGCATGATCATGAGGGCGGTTGCAATCGCCAGCAGAAGGGCCAGAGGTTTCCGGATATTTCTGAACATTGATGAGTCCTCCCTGTGCTTTTTTATTTTCTGTATCCATCTTACCAGAAGAGCCGCAGTGAGTCAAAGGAAAAAACGAACAGGAGGAATGCCTGTGCATTACTACGGAACCCGTTTGTCTGAAAACATCTCAAAGAGGGAGCCCGAAGGGTATCTCCTGTGCCTGAACGTGCCGGTGGCCCGGACGGGCGCGCAGGAATACCTGCCCGGTGAGCTGGGGCTGGGCGGTGCCGGAACTGTTCCTGTATACCGTCCGGAGGAGGAAGTCTTCTCCCCGGCAACGGTCGCGTCCTTCGAGGGAATGCCCGTCACGAACGACCATCCGCCGGAGGGCGTGGATGTCACCAATATCCGCGCCCTGCAGAAGGGCCACGCCCACAATGTGCGCCGCGGAAGCGGGGAGGAATCGGACCTGCTGCTGGCGGACCTGATCATCACCGACCCGGCGCTGATCACCGCCATCCTGGAGGACGGCAAGCGGGAGATTTCCTGCGGCTATACCTACGAGCTCTGTGAGGAAAACGGGCAGTATGTCCAGCGGCAGATCCGCGGGAACCACGTGGCGGTTGTCGACGCCGGCCGCGCAGGTTCCCGCGTTTCGATAAAGGACGAGCATCCTGTCCAAATCTCTGATTTGGGCGAACCTCCTGCGACCGCCAGTGGCGGATGCTTCGCAGGAGGTGAGGTCAGACGAAACAAGCGAGCTCCCCTGCGGGGAGTCGCGCCGATTGAGTCTGCGGAATACAGGTGCCGTGCTGCAGGAGCCCGCGATTGGCAAGCCGAAGGCGAAGACATGATGATGAGTCAGCGCTTCAGCGCTGGAACGAATCACATACAGAGGAGAGCGGCTGCGATGATCGCAATAAACCAACCTGAAAGGAGAAAGAACAACATGAAGAAATCCCTGTCCAAAGTGCTGGCCCGTATGGCCAAGGACGGCGACATCGAGACCGTCGCCGGGATCATTGAGGAAATGCTCGAGCCGGAAAACGAAAACAATTCAGAAATAGCGGAACCGGAAGAGGCTGCCGCGGAAACAGCTCCGGTGATTGAAGAACCGGCAGCTGTTATCGAAACGCCGGAAACCACTGTTACAGTGGATGAATCGGCTTTGGGTGAACTGATCTCCCGCCTGGACCGCATCATCTCCCTGCTGGAGAGCGCGCCTGCCGCGGATGAGGATCCTGCTGAAGAAACCGCGGAGGCTGTGGAAGAAGTTATTGAAGCCGCCGAAGCTGCCGATCCTGCTGCCGGAGAAATTGCGGCCATGATGGAGGAGGTCCTGGACCCGGTGGCGTCGGTCGTCCTGGAAGAGGAGGAAGAGGAAGAACCGTCTGAAACCCTGGAGGCCGGCGACGCGCTTCGCGCCGCGCTGGCGGCGGTCCGGCCCGCGCTCGTGAAGATGCCCCCGAAGGTCCGGCGGCAGGTGGCCGGCGATATCGCCGCCCGTATCCGCCGCACCGAAAAGCGCGGAACGACCGGCACGGACGCCTATGCCGCGCTGGCGTCCGCAAGGAAACGGACGGCGCCGGCGTCCGCGGAGCTGGGCCGCCGGATCATGGAAAAGCGCAATATCTCTTACGTGAAACAGTAAAACCAGCGGAGGGTACAGTATTATGGGTAAAGTGCAGAACATATTCGGATACGGCAGTCCCGGAACGGTCACGCGTTCCGCGGACAATATCATCATCTCCGTCCGGAACGCCTCGGACAGGGATGTTCCGTTCGGCGCGCCGGTGTTCATCAACGAAAACGGCGCCGAGCCTTTCAGTATCGCGTCGCCGCAGGAATTCGCGGATTTCCTCGGGTTTGCCGTCAGCGTGAGGGACAAAACGCCGGACGTTTACCCGCAGGGACAGTTCAACGACCCGCCCCGGAGCGCCTGGCATCCCGGCGATGTGATGGAGGTGCTCGTCCGCGGCAGCATTGCCCTGGAAACGGGCGTAAACGGCGTGCAGGGCAGCATGCTCTATATCCGCAAGACGGACGGCACGCTTGTCACAAACATGGGCGCCTCCGGAACGACCCTGCTGCTGGAGAACGTGCGCGTCCGCAGGCCGCGGACGGGTTCCGTCTCCTGCTGTGAAGCGGTTGTCAACAAACGGAACGTCCTGTAACCAACCGACTGAAAGGAGATATTCAATGTATAAAACCCCTCCCATCCGGACCCGCCGCCTGGCGGTGAACGATTCCTATACCTTCCTGATGAAGGAACTGGAGAAGGTGGACGATACCATTCTCGAGCCGCTGTCCGGCACGGACTGGCCGCGGGATATGCCGGTCATTACCGGCGGCGGCCTGGTCGAGTCCATCGCCTCCGTCGACGTGACCTACGCCTCCACCGGCGGGGAAGACGACAACCTCTTCTTTGAGGCGGCCAACGACATTCCCGTGATCCAGGCGGACATGGCGAAGCAGGTGGCGCGCACCTTCAACTTTGCCGAATACATGTCCTTTTCCACCCTGGAGCGGGAAAAGATGATGAGCGTCGGCCGCGATCCGGAGACTTTCCTGAACAAGGGCATCCGGCTCCACTGCGACAAGCTGATCGACCGGAACGTCTATGTCGGCTTTGCCAAGGTCTCCTCCACCGGCCTCATCAACAACCCGAATGTGGCCCGCTCCGCCGCGGCGGCCCATACGTCCGGCGGCCCGGACACGCAATGGCAGCACAAGACCGCGGACGAGATCCTGGACGATATCAACAGCGCAATCTCTTCCCTCTGGCGGGACAACGACTGCTCGGGCGACGCGCTGCCGAACCATATCCTGATCCCGGTGCAGCAGTTCGGCATGCTGGTGACCCGCAAGGTTTCCGACGATTCGGAACGCTCCATCCTGACCTATGTGCTGGAGAACAACCTTACCGCCCAGCAGGGCGGCAGCCTGACAATTTCTCCCTGCAAGTGGTGCGCGGGAGCCGGGAGCAGCGGCAGCGACCGCATGGTGGTCTACATGAACCGCGTTGACCGCGTCTGCTTCAACCTGACCCAGCCGCTGCGCCGCATGGACACGGAATATTCCGAAATGCGCATCAAGATCCCCTATATCGCGCAGTTCAGTGAAGTCAGGTTCCTGTATCCGTCTACCGTGCGCTACCTCGATGCAATCTGACCGGAAGGAACGCCGGGGACAGAATTATGAATTAAAACGACTGAAAGGAGTTTTCCTATGCTGATCCTTTCCCGCGTCTGCGCGGATTTTCACAACAAAAAGGGAGAGCTGGTCCACCGGATCACGCCGCTGAACAGGCTCACTTTTCACGAAGCGCCTGAGTCCATCCGGGAGGATCCGCTTTTCCGGATGCTGGTGAACGACGGCTCGCTGGAAGCGGCGGTTCCTCCGGCGGAGAAGAAACAGCTGGAGGCAGACCCGCTGGAAGGAACCGACGCCGCGGGCCGCAAACGCGGCGCCGTGAGGAAATCCGCGGGAGAGACGCCTGCCTGAAGCGGCAAAACATTGACGAACTGAAAAAAACAGGCTATTATAGACTGAAGACAGGTGAAATTTAACACGGCTTGAGGGGGACAACGATGAGGAAGCGTTTTCCGTGTCTGCTGATTTGCTTTCTTCTTTGCTGCGCCCTTTTTTCAGCCGGCGCTGAGGTTCTGCCCGGCCAGGAGATCATATCCGGAGACTTTGCATATATCGTGCAGGAAGACGGAACGGCCATGATCACCCGGTATACCGGCCAGGACGTCACCCTGGCCTTCCCCGGCGAGCTGGACGGCGTCCCCGTCACGGCGATCGGGCCTTCCGCCTGCCATTCGAATAACGCCATCACGGAGGTGATCATCCCGGAAGGGGTCACCTCCCTTGGCGATTCTGTTTTCAAACGCTGCACCAGCCTGGACACGGTCACCATTCCGGACAGCCTGACGGAGATCGGCGTGAATCCTTTTGCCGGATGCGAAGCGCTGTTTGAGATCATCCTGGACGACGACGACGCGGACGGCAACGGCAGCTGGAACAAAAACCTGATATACGACGAGGATAAAGGCGTTCTCTTCAGCTGCGACGATCACCGCCTGGTTTATTATTCCGGGCAGGCCGGCGCGGGCACGCTGAAGCTTGCCGCCGGAACGCGCATCATCGGCGCGGAAGCGTTCTATGAATGCGACAACATCCGGGAGATCCGGATCAGGAAACCGGACCAGGAGGACGGTTCCGCGCTGGCCGCGATCGGCCGCCGCGCCTTCTACGGCTGCGGGAACCTGAAGGAAATCAACCTGGAAGACACGGAGATCTCCACCATCGGTTCGGACGCGTTCTTCGAATGCTCCGGGCTGGAGCGCCTGACTTTCCCGGAGGGGGTCACATCGATCGCCGAACGCGCCTTCTCCGGCTGCGACAGCCTGAAGGAAGTGAACCTGCCGGAATCGGTCACCTCCATCGGGGAGATGGCGTTCCGCAACTGCGCCGGCCTGGTTTCCGTCAGGGTGCCGGACGGCGTGACCTCCATCAGCAGGAACACCTTCTCCGGCTGCAAAAACCTGAAGGAGATTGTCCTGCCGGACGGCCTGCGCTATATCGGCGGCGGAGCGTTCATGGGCTGCGCGGGCCTGGAAAAGCTGACGCTGCCGGACACCGTGGACTATATCGGCAGCGACGCGTTCAGCGATTGCTCCGCGCTGCAGGAGATCCGGATCCCGGACCGCTGCAGCTATATCGGCGCGTCTGCCTTCTGCAGGTGCAAATCCCTGAAAAGCATGGCGCTGCCCGCCAGCCTGTATGTTATCAACATGAACACCTTCTCCGGCTGCAGCATGCTGGAGGAGATCGAACTGCCGGAAGACCTGGAAGAGATCGGCGAAGGCGCGTTCATGCTCTGCATCTCCCTGAAGGAGATTGTGATCCCCGATCCGGTGGAGATCATCGGCAACTACGCCTTTTCAAAGTGTGTGAGCCTGGAGAAGATCGAGCTGCCGGAAGACCTGGAGGCGATCGGGCCCGAAACGTTCGACGAGGCGCAGCTGGCGCTCCTCCCGGACCTGAGCGACATGATCGAGGAATAAACCGTCCTTGACATTCCGGCTGCTGTCTGGTAAGATTTTCCTGTGAGAGGGAGTAGCTTGTGCGCTTCGGCGCATAACATGTTTCCGTCATGACGGGAGTTGATCCCCGGAATATGTTCTGAGAAGCGAGACTTTTGCTGCACAGTAAAGAGTGCAGAAAAAGTCTTTTTTTCTGCACGGAGGTTTGCAGGAGGGAACATGGTTATACTGAATATTCTGATCCTTGCCGCCGGCTTCGCCGCGCTGATCAAGGGCGCGGACCTGTTTGTGGACGGCAGCGCCTCCCTGGCACGGATCTTCCGGGTCCCCGCGATGATCGTCGGCCTGACGATCGTGGCGATGGGCACCAGCGCGCCGGAACTGGCGGTCAGTACGGTCGCGGCAATTGAGGGATCCAACGAGATCGCCTTCAGCAACGTGGTCGGATCCAACATCTTCAATATCCTGGTGGTGCTGGGCGTCTGCGCTGTCGTGCGGCCCGTGCCGGTGGACGGCAAGGTCCTGAAGAAGGACTTCACGGTTGTCACGGTGCCGACGCTCGCGGTGTTCCTGCTCATGGGCGGGATCCGGATCTTTACCGGCGGGCTGTCCGGAATGGACATGGAATCCGTCGCGGGCACTGTAACGCGGCCCGTCGCCATCGCGCTGCTGGTCGTGTTCGCCGGGTATCTCTGGCTGCTGACGCGTTCCGCGAAGAAGAACCGCCGGGAAGAGGAAAACGAATTCGGGTTCAAAAAGACCAAGGGGAAGTGCGCCCTGCTGATCCTGATCGGCGTCGTCCTGATCGTCGCGGGCGGCCAGGCGGTCGTCTATGCCGCCAAGGAGATCGCCCGCGCGCTGGGCATGACCGAAACGCTGATCGCCCTGACGGTTGTTTCCGTCGGCACCTCGCTGCCGGAGCTGGTCACCTCGCTGGTGGCGGCAAGGAAGCAGGAAACGGAGCTGGCCGTCGGCAACGTGATCGGCTCGAACATCTTCAACATGATGATGATCCTCGGCGTCTCCGCCGCCATCCACCCGGTGACGGTGAACGTCGCCTCCGTCTGGGACCTGCTGATCCTGCTGTCCATCACGGCCGTCACCTGGATCTTTGCCCTGGCGGGCAAGCGGATCAACCGCGCGGAGGGTATCCTGATGGTCCTGGCCTACGCGGGCGTGATCGCCTTCGCGATCATCCGCTGACAGGCAGATACAGTTAAACCCCCGGGCTTTTCAGCCCGGGGGTTTGCCGTATCAGGCGGAATCAGAACGCCCATTTGCCCCTGCGGATGACCGGCACGGTTTTGCCGTCGCGGGTGACCGCGTCGATATCCAGTCCCTCATAGCCGATCATGAAATCGACATGGATCATGGATTCGTTGACGCCCAGCTCGCGGCACTCCTCGAGGGTCTTGTCCTGGAAGCCTTTGATCGTGTCGGCGAAACCCGTGCCCAGCGCCAGGTGGCAGGCGGCGTTCTCATCGAAGAGGGTTTCGTAGAACAGCATGTTGGCTTCGGAAATGGGGGAGTCCACGGGAACCAGGGCGCACTCGCCCAGGTAGGGGGCGCCTTCGTCCATTTCGATCATCTGCTGAAGCAGCGCTTCGTTGCGGTCGGCGTGGACTTCCACGGCCTTGCCGTTTTCAAAGCGGACGGAGAAGTTCTCAATCAGCTCGCCCTGGTAGGACAGGGGTTTGGTGGCGTAGACGATGCCTTCGGCCTTGCCGCGCATCGGGGAGATGAAGCACTCCTCGGTGGGAATGTTGGGGTTGAAGAAAATGCCCTTCCGGGTGGTGTCGCCGCCGCCCTTGAACTCCGCCTCGGGGATCATGCCCACGGTGAGGTCGGTGCCGTTGTCGCCCCTGTAATGCAGCTCGGCGATGCCGAGGCTGTTGAGGTAGGCACAGCGGTCGTGCAGGTCCCGGTTATGCTCGTTCCAGGCTGCCACGGGATCGTCGGTGACGCGGGATGTGAAGAGGATCATCTCCCACAGCTTTTCGATCGCCCTGCCTTTGGGCAGGCCGGGGAAGACCTTTTTGGCCCAGGCCGCGCCGGGAACCGCCGCGATGCACCACTGGTACTTGTTTTCCATATCGTCCCAGTAGGGTTTGACAATGGGCCAGCGCTTCCGGTCGGCTTTCGCCATCTTCTTCTGGTTGATGCCCTTCAGGCCGTCGGGATCTTCAGAGGCCAGGTAGATGCGGCAGGGAAGGGTATCCTGCCAGTGCCGGAGGCGGGCTTTCTCCCACTCCTCCACCTTCGCCATGGTGGTCACGGTCTGGTGGCGGACGTGCAGCTTCTCAAGCGGCTGGTGGTCGAATTCCACCCTGACCTTCCGTGCGCCGGCCTTGTAGCACTCGTCCACGAGCAGTTCCACAAACCGGGGCTGGTCCAGGCCGCATCTGATGATGACGTCCTGTCCCTTCTGGATGTTGGCGCCGACCCGCGCGATCAGGCGCGCGTAACTGCGCAGGATTGTCTGTTTCATAATGAATTCTCCTTTTCCGGAACTGATAAACTGATGATATCATTCTTCAGCGGTAAAAACAACGAAAAAACAATATGCTTTGTTTCACATCGGAGGCATGCATTTGACGCAGGAGGAATTCACCGCGTTTTACCCGCAGTTCGCCGGCTTCACGCCGGCGGCGGTGCTCAGCGAATATATCCGCCAGGCGAACGCCCGGTTCTCCCGCTTTCCGGGAGCGGACGCGGAGGAAGCCCGCAGGCTGTATACGGCGCATAAGCTGACGCTGTACGCGGGGGCTTCGCCGCCGGAGGGGGCGGCGTTCACGAAAGCGCAGCTCGCCGAGGTCGGCGGAACGCGGCGCGTCGCGAGCAAAAAAGCAGGGGAGGTCGCCGTGACGTATTCGTCCGGCGCCTCCTCTTCATTTTCTGTTTCCTCCGGCCTGGCGGACCTGGCCGAAACAGCCTTCGGCCTGCAGCTGCTCAGCCTGATCAGGCTGTACGGCCGCAGTATGTATGTACCGTAGAGATGATTTTCAGGTCAGTGGTTGGACGGAT
This sequence comes from Clostridia bacterium, assembly GCA_017512985.1. Classification (GTDB taxonomy): domain Bacteria; phylum Bacillota; class Clostridia; order Christensenellales; family Aristaeellaceae; genus Aristaeella. Next base: position 127,778 of record JAFWEJ010000005.1, on the reverse strand, counting down.
CCTCCAGCCAGGCTTTCATTTTCTGAATGCCATTCTGCAGCGCCGCTCCTGAGGCGGGATCCGCTTTCGCGAACCCTTCCGCCGCCGCGAGGAGCCGGGACACGCCTTCCCTGTCCAGCTTCCTGCCGCTGTCGCCGGCCGCGCGGATGAACGATTCGTAAAGCGTTCTGGCGTTGAAATCCATCAGGCGGGTGATGATCTGCGGCGCCACGACGGCCTGGAGCGCCTGGATCTCCTGCGCGGAATAGAAATCAGACACTCTTGTTTTTTTGCCGAATAAACCCATGCCCATACTCCTTTCCGGTCCCGGTGTATAACGCTCATCTTTTCTGTATCTGATTATTTCTCCGCCCGGCCGCCCGAATCCTTTCCGGAGCAGGGAAAGGAACAGGGGGACCGGCCCCGCCGTTCCCCCTCAATGGAACATATAATGCTTTGTCTCTATGATTTCTTCTTCCTGCGCGGGCGCGGGTTCAGCGGTTTCGGCGGTTTCGGCCGCCTTTTCTTCCGCTTCCTGCGCCGCTTTCTTTTTCCTGCCGCGGTAATATCCCATAATGCCGATGACCACACCCAGGATGACGCTCACGAAAGCCCGGGAGAATGGCGATAAGAGCGTGTCGAGAATGAAGACAGTAGCCTGGTGAAACGACATCCCGATCTCCCTCTTCAGAATGAATGCTGTGTGGAAAAAATTGAACAGGAAGAAGCCCGCAACCATCCAGAAAATGATCCTGGCTGCGGTGCGGAATCCTTTGCTTTTGAAAATTCGCCCGAAAAAGCGGATGATCTGCCGGAACATGATGATACGGTCCTCCATGATTGGATTGAAGCAAACAGCGGGGAAGCTGTTCCGCCGTTTCAGATATTATCATGCTTCAGGGAGGAATACAATAACCGATGATCCGGCTTGATTTCACCGAAGACACCGCTCTTGCGGAAAACCGGGGGAAATGCCTGGAATACCTCCGGAAAAACAGGGTGGACGTCGGCCTGACGTCCGCCGCCTCCGCCCGCTCCCGTGTCCTGCTGGGCATCCATACCCGGGGATCCCCGATCATGCATATTCCTCCGCGGCCGGTGGTTGATCCGGCGCTGCACCAGGAAGGGCTGCAGCAGGAGATGTCGGAGTTCCTCCTGGATTCCTGCGAAGCGGCCTTTGACGGGGATATGTCCGGCACGGTCGCCGGCATGGAGAACTGCGGCCAGCGGGGAGCGGACGGCATCCGGGAATACATCGACGGGGGCATTCCTCCGCCCAACAGCCCGGTAACGTTGGGTGGCGGCTGGATCTATAACCGGGTCGCGAAAAAAGGCGTGCATGTCGGAGGCAAGTCCGGCAGCACACCCATGAAAGATACTGAAGCGCTGTATAACGATTTTGACTGGGAGATTACGGGGAGATAAACGGTATCATGCTGTGTCCTATTCGATAAAAGGACTGAGCTCTTCAAGCAATTGTTCACAATTGTCATGATGAATCATCAGTGTGAGGGGACGGTCCAGATCCAGTGAAAGGATTCCCAGGACTGATTTTGCGTCTCTGACATGACGGCCGCACCATAGGTTCATTTCATACGGGAAACGATTCACAATGCTGACAAATTGATTCAGGTCCCGGTTCACACTCAGCCTGATGTTTACACATTTCATACGATCAGGCCTCCTCTGTCAGCGTATGGACCGGAATGTGGAAAAAACCGGCAATATCCTCCAGAAGTTCTTTTTCAGGTTCGCTGTATCCGTTTTCCCAGTTGCTCCAGGTTCCACGCGTGAGGCCGAAAATTTCATCTGTCGCGGCCTGGGATAAGCCGCGGCTTTCGCGCAACTCACGGAATTTGGCACCAAATCCCATGGGTATCACTCGCTTTCTATGCTGTTTTGTCCGGTCAGTGCAGCTCGTCCTCTTTACCATATATTACCATACGCCGGAGTGCAAAAGCAAGTGAAAAATAAGGCTTTCAGGCTGTTTGTTGAGGAAAATGAATGGATATTACTTCCGCTGTTTTAGATCCTGAGTTGGGTTGCACCGCTTTTACTGTGGAGCGTATCACCTATACCCGCACCCGGGCGGGAACGGCATCCCGGACAGTGACTGTTCAGGCTCAAGGCTGCGTCCATCCGGGAACCCCGGAGATGATCCGGCTGCTGCCGGAGGAAGAAAGGGAAGAACAGTTCATAGCGATCTATACGGACTATGCATTAAGCACCGGAGTCCCAGAGGGACCCGCATCTTCAATCGTCGCCGCTCCACACAGTGGAGACGGCTCGTTTCAGATGACCTCACCTTCTGCGATACTTCCGCCACTGGCGGTCGCAGAAGGTTCGCCCAGAAGTTCCGGTGCTTCTTTTACAGGTGCGGACCGCATCCGCTGGAACAACCAGACCTGGCGCGTAGTCCGTGTCCGGGACTGGGGAGCCTTTGGATATTACCAGGCATATGCTGTCCTGATGCGTGAATCCTGATAGGCTGTTGAAAGGACATGGTCTGCATGATATTGTATGCGCGCGCTCCATTTGCGATGCGGCCTGCGAGGGTATCGTAGAGCCAGGCAGCAGGGGAGTGTTTTTCTATGTAAAAAAACGTGCTATTTGGGAGGGTGAAGATGATCTCTGAATCCTCTTCTTTTCATACGGTGATCTTCGATGCTCTCTGCGCTTGCCTGAACTTGGACAAATCCTCCGCGGACGCAATCGCCTTGATCCATGAAGCATATGCGGAACCGGAGAACGTACCGCGCCCGCCCAGGAACCGGAACGTCATTTACTGGACGGTCCTCCAGGATCTGTCCGCGGATCCGGTCTCCACGGAGTACAACGCGGGGAACAGTACAGCCGGCACGCATTTCCCGATTGTCTGCACAACGCTGAAATATCAGCTGATTATTGTTTGCTACGGACCGGCCGCGGAGGAATATGCCCACCGCATCCGGTCTATGCTTTATTTGGACGGCGCCGGATTTCCCCGTCAGATTCTCCGCTTCGCCGGGATCTTTCCGGTTCCGGACCCGCCGCAGCCGTCTCTTCTCCATGAGGAGGAGGGCTCCCTCTGGCGCAGGCGCGCGGATCTCACCATATCCCTGAGGGTTCGCTGCGAACAGGCCGCCCCGGCGCGCAATTCCATCCGGCCGGCCCCGGCGGTCGTTATTTTCCGGCAGGCAAAATAAGGCTCCCTTTGTTGCGAAGGGAGCCATGAGAAGGAAATATAGGAGAAAAATATGAAGAAGAAACCCTGTTCATTTCCTTTATACACCCTGTTGTCCAATAAATGTCCAGTAAAAATGAACAAATTTTCGGAAAAATAAAAAAATTTTCGGAGGAATTTTATGCTTTCCATCAATACCGTTGCCCGCGTCGTCGTCAACACGGTCCGCGCCGGCGCGTCCCCGGCGTCCTTCAACACCGGCCTGCTGCTGGTGAAGGATTCGGGTTATACCGCGTCCAGGCGGCTGATGACGTACAGTTCCGGCACAGAGGCGGCGGAAGGAATGGCCGGGCTGGGATTCGGTACGGATACGGAACCGTATAAAGCCGCGCTGAAGTATTTTGCCGCCTCCCCGGCGCCCGCCCGGCTGCTGGTCTCCTGCTATCCGGCGTCCGAGACCCTGTCCCGGGCGCTGAACGCGGTCTTGGACCAGACTGCTTCATTCTACGGCGTCATGGTTACCGACAGTTCCTGTACCGCCGCCGACTGGCTGACTTTCGCGCAGTATGTGGAATCCCTGCCCATCCCGCTGATGCTCTTCGTGCCGGTCACCGGCACAGTCGCATCGGCGATCGCTGCCGACAGTGTATTGGATAAACTGCACGGCGCACAGGTCAAACGTGCGCTGCCGTTTTATTGCAGCAGCATATCCGACTGCGCCGCGGTGATGGGTACGGCGATGGGATTGGAGCTCTCGCATAAAGGCTCCGCCTTTGCGCTGTGCTATAAGACGATCCAGGGTATTCAGCCCTCTTCCCTGACACAATCTGACGTTGACAGCCTGAAGGCGCTTGGATGCAACGTATACGTTGCCCGAGGTTATTTGCATCTGCTGCTGGAGAACGGATCCGTCAGCAACGGCCAGCGGTATGACGAGGTCCTGTATGTGGACAAGATCGCAGAGGATCTGCAGAACGCGGCCGTTTCCATGCTGGCGGAAAACCCGGACAAGATGCCCCAGACGGACGATTCCACGGCGCAGTTCATCAACCGGTTCTCGGCGATCCTCATGAATTATACCGATATGGGTGTTCTCGCCTCCGCTGCCTGGCGCGGCAGTAATGTCGGCCCGGTTCATAACGGGGACATCATTGAGAATGGCTTTATGCTTTGGGCTGACAGCTATGATGAGCAGCCCGACGCGGACCGCGCGGCGCACAAAGCCGTCCCGGTCCAGGCTGCCCTGACCCTGGCGGGAAGCATTGAATCGATTGTCATTACTGTGAATGTGCAGGTATAGTTTTCTGAATCCTGTGAAGAATACCTGCGCGGCGCACCGGAAGAGGTACGGAAGCATGCCTCGGTTGCTGTTCAGGGAAGCGGACTGATTAATTTGCTATCCAGTCGTTCCAGTTCATCGGGATTTCCGCGAATTCACCGCGGGTCAGAACGGCGTCCGCGTCCGCAACCGCATACTGGGGTTTAAGCCTCGCGAGGGAAGCAAGCGCATTCAGGCGATCTGCAGCAGTTCCGGCGGTAAGGGCCGCGCCGGGATCTGTATCGGCTTTCATGATGTCGTACCCGGCAAGGAATTGGAGCGAAGTCTCCAGGGAATATGCCTCACCAAAGACGAGGGCTGTCAGGGCAACGGCCAGGTCACCCTCGGTGGCAGGAAGATCCACGCCGAACACGCCGTCCGGAGCCGGCATGATTTGCTTATCCGTTACGAAACGGACAGCATTATAGCGTGGATGGTCTTCGGGCACATCCTGAAACACCCCGGGAAAGATATGGAACGGATTCAGGATCACGTCATACAGGTCTGCGTTCTGTTCCAGGATTTCAGCACCGCCGGCGGTGGAACGGACTCCTTTTTCGGCCAGGACAGTGTACAGCGGAGCGTAAGCCCGGACAGATTCGGGCGTCATGGCTTCCAGGGACTTCATGCCCTGCTGCCGCCACAGCGGGTCATCTCCTTCCAGATAGTCAATGATATCGGATACAGCATTGAAAACCGCATCCAGGGAATTTTCAGCTGAAACAGGTGAATAGTAGCCGGCGGCGGAAGAAATATAGCCGTCCAGTTCCTCCTGACCCATGTCCAGCCCCGCGACAAAGCTTCCGGCCTGTTCCATGGCTTCGAAGCTGCTCCGGATTTCAGAATCGCGGTAGGAAACGATATACATACCCAACGAATCGGAAAAACCGTGCATGACGTTGTAAGCGGTTTCCATGCCGGGGCGGAGGTATTTGTCCGTGACCAGTTCAGCCAGGGCGTCCAGGTCAGCGGAATATTGTATATCCAGTGTCCCGAACCCGACGAAAATCAGGTTGTACAGGACATTGCTGTCAATGACCAGCCCTTCCCGGGCGGCGGGCACGGGCAGGCTGCTGTAGTCAGCGGGTTCGTGGGATTCCGTGCCCAGCCGGGACAGGAACGCGTCGGCCAGGCGCCCGTTCAGGGCGATGCTGTCTTCATTTCCCGCAAAAGCGGCAACGGCGCCCCGGGAATCCGCCAACAGGCCGCGAACCCGCTTCATCTGTGCCAGGAAAGCTTCGGGGTTGTCCGCAAGCTGTGTTTCTGCCTGCTCCAGAAAGGCGTACTAATCCAGGTAGGTGACGTAGTTATACGCCCGGTTCAGCAGGTTGCTGACGGCGGCTGCCCGGTAGATCTGGACTTGGTAGGGGGAGGAAGATATGGTGTCATGAAGGTTCTCTTTTACAGCGCCGGCCGCGGCAAGTATGCTTTCCGCATCATCCAGGTCTGCCTCGAAGAACATTTCGTACATCAGGTCATAACCCCGGGACAGGTTCTTCTCCTGTGAGTACCAGTGCATCCGCAGATAAATATGGATTCCGTCCGTTCCCTCTTTCAGGAAGCTGAGCCGGACAACCGGATTCAGCAGGTATTCCCCGCTGAGGGCATCCAGTTCCTCCCGGGTATGCGAAGCGGTATGGATATAGGGAACCAAATCCGCCAGCAGCTTCGCGTACAGCAGGTCCTCCACGGACAGGTGGGAAGCATCCAGCAGAATGTTTGCACTGCAGTCGCCGGAGACATCGACCGGCATGTCAACATGGCGGAAACCGTCCGCGCTGAGGGTATCGCGGATTGCGGGCGCAGGCGTGTCCTCCGCGTAAACCGTGCCGGATACAAGCACAAGCAGGGCCAGTACAAGGGCAGCAAGTTTTTTCATTTCTGTACCTCCGGTATTCTTCAGTCGGAACTGGTTTCACTTTTTTTCTGTTATCAATACAATTCCATATTACTGTATCACAAAAACGGCCCGTATAAAAGAAGGAAAAGAAGGTAAACTGTATGGCCTATAGCGGTCCGGTCCATAACGGGGACATCATTGAGAATGGCTTTATGCTTTGGGCTGACAGCTATGACGACCAGAGCGACGCGGACCGCGCGGCGCACAAAGCTGTTCCGGTGCAGTGCGCCCTGACCCTGGCTGGCAGCATTGAAAGTATTGTCATTACCGTGAATGTGCAGGTTTGACAAAACCGCCCGGGCATTCCGGGCGGTTTCGACGCGGCTGCTTATTGTGCGTTTTTCCGGTAAAGGTTGATTGGCATTCCTTCCTGATTTGTCGACCAGCCCAGCGAGCCGTCTTCAAACAATGCCAGGGTAAAATCAAGAAGGTATTCTTCCGGGGCAATTTCAACCCAAGCTGAAAGAATGTTGTCCTGGAAAAGAGTTATGCGGTCTTCTGTTCTGTCTCCGACGGAATAGCTGAGCCTGCCCGGAAGGATTGTCAGTATTATCTGTTGGCTGGAAAATATTTCCTGCCGGGCTCCGTTGATCAGGATCTCACCGCTTGATGTCCAGATGCCGAAAAAATCCTCTTCCTTTTCAGCCGTGTTTCCCGCAATCGGAACAATCTGATTCTCTTCTGTGTGGAGTTCAGTATGGTAGGTTGATGGATCATTTCTTCCGTAGACCTGGACCGTGTCGCCGTCCTGCAGGCAGAGATTACCATCCTGCGGGATGAGAGTCATTACCCCGCCGGGGAACTGTATCTCTATTTCTCCTTTGCCGTTGATGGACCAGCTGCCGTCCAGGGACTGATATATGCCGCTGTCTGTCATATTGTTCAGCAGTTCGGCGTTGCCGTCCGCGCGCAGATCAATATATTGCCGTTTGTGCAGCGCTTCCAGATCCAGCCCTTCCAGGCTCAGCGTTACGCCGCCTAAACTGATCTCGCGCATATACCAGATTCCGGAATAATCTTCCTCGGCCATACAGGCAGTCAGGAATATGGCGGCAAGGATGGTAATAAGGAAAACAACAGTCAGTTTTTTCATGGCAGTATTACTCCTCTTTTTATATCCATATTTTAATCGCAATGCGGAGGGTTTTCAAGTATGGCTTATAACGTATATTCTCTTCCGGACGTCAAATCCGTCCTCTATCACCCGGACGTCGGCACGGCGAACCTGCACCTGTGCGGGATCGGGAAGATCACCATCTCCGCTGCGGGGGACCTGACTTCCCATACCTCCACGGCGGATGGCTATGTCGTGGTCAACCGCCTGAAGACGACAAACGGCACCATCCAGATCGAGGTGCCGCAGAACAGTATCGGGGATGATTTCCTCCGCCGCTGGGCGAAGTGGGCGAGGAGTACGAACAGCCCGAACCGCATCGCCCTGGGAACGCTGACGATCACGGACAATGTCTCCGGGTTCAAGACGATCTGCACCGGCGTTTCCCTGCAGAAGGCTCCGGACCGGACCTATGACCGCACCGCGACGAATGTGACTTATACGCTGCTGGCAACGACGATCACGGAGCAGTGATGCGGAGGCATCCGCACTTCAGTGCGGCGAATGCCTCCCATGTTACAGGAGCCCACGATTGACGAGTCACAGACGCAGTCAGAGTGGCTGCGACGATCACAAAACAAGGAGCGAATTTCTCCGCTCCCTGTCTGGCTTCTTACAGCTTCCGCTCTTTGAAAAACACGCCGACCATGGCGCCGACGCCGTCATCCGGGCAGGCGATCTGCTGCAGTTCCCAGCCCTGATCCGTCATTTCCCTGATCTTTTCTTCAGCTTTGTCCAGGTCCTTTTCCCGGGAAGCGCTGAAACCTTTATTCAGGTAAACCAGCTTATAATCTTTCATTTCGGTTCTCCTTCCATATGAACTCGTATAGTGATGCACTCAGTAATATACCATAACGGAGGTTCCATGCGCCAGATTACCAAAGATATTCAGATTACGATTGACGGAAACCCGACCGGCTTCCGCCTGACGAAGCTGGACGCCTTTTCCGGCGTCACGCTCCTCCGCCTCCTGATGAGGCTGGAGGAGCATCATCCGAATCCGACCATGCTGGACCTGATCGCCTCGCTCTCGGAGGACGAACTGCGCTCCGTCATGACCTCCGTCCTCAACCACACTGAGGTCCTCCTGCCGGCGGGTCCCCATCCGGTCATGACCGGGAACGAGTGGGGCTATCCGGAGCTGGAACACGATACGCCTTCCTGCATGAAGCTCCTGCTGGAAGGGATCGCCTGGAGCCTGTCCGGTTTTTTCGGCGGCGGGCGGTCGAAGCCGGAAGCCGCCCCTGCGGATACTGCCCCCTGACCTGCCCGAACATTGACGAGTTCCTGTTCCTGCCGGTAGCCGTCGGAATGTGGCGGCAGCATGAGCTTTGGGATGGAACCTACACCCTGGATGACCTGCTGGACATCACGGAACTGATCCGCGTCCGCAGGGAGAACGAAGCCCGGGCTGCTGACGCAGTCCGGGCGTGATGCTCTATCTTCCGGGTTATCGTTACATCCCTAATCTTGTTTTCAATTCCTGATACGCCTCCATGATCCATTGATGGGGCATCAACAGCAGATTATGATCAAACTGATAACGGATATAAAAATAGCAGGATTGATCCAGGGATTCCGCTGCCAACTGTTTCAGTGTCTCATAATATGGCGGCTGTCCTTCCTGATCCCAGGAAATCTTATCAGCAATGAATACAACCTGATCATAGGGGCCAGCATTTTTCTTTAATGTTGTATGGCACTCAACAGCATTCAGTATATCGGGATCTGTGATGCCGAATCGCTCAAGGGCGATAAGCTTTGAGATCCTCTGATGCAGAAGGAAGTGGTATTTCTCTTCCGCTGGATCCATTGTCATATTACGTTCTATTGCCAGTTCATACATCTGCTGCGGAGTCAAGATAACGCTGATATCATGTAACAACGCAGCTGTTTCTGTCTTTGCATGATCCAGGTGATGTACTCCCGCAAGCCACACTGCAGTATCTGCTACAGCTTCCACATGTTTCAGGGTTTTGGGCTTGTGGGCATCCATGTATGTCTTCTTTATCAGCTCAATAATACGGCAGTCTTCCATGTAATCTCCTTAACGATGATCAGAATTTCTGCTTCAGAAACTTCAAAGTTCTGTTTACTAATTTCGTTACACAACAGGGAATTCCTGTATGCAGAATCTGCGTATGAAAAAACCTGTTGATTCAAGCTGAATCAGCAGGTGAGTTAGGCCGGAAAATTCAAAGTTAACCGCTCTAAGAACTGTATTTCATCATATCATCCTTCACTCCGGCATGTCCAGCACAGAAAGGCAGGTGAACAGCCATGGCATCCCAGGAATTTCTCGCGTCCTTCGCGGTGGAGATCGATGAGAGCGGTGTCTCCCGTCTGCAGCAGGTCCTGGAGGAGAACCGGGAACTGGCGGAGCGGCTGTCCGCGGCGTTTTCTTCCGCCACGGCCGCGATCCATACTTTTGCGGAGGAACTGGGGATACTACCAGGGCTCTCTTCCGGCGGGATCACTTCGGAGGGCATGTCCGGTTTTAGTGGCTTGACGCTGGGCCTGGATACTTCCGCTGCGGAGCAGGACCTGCAAAGCTTCATCGCCTTGGCGAAAAAGCCGGTTCCGCTTTCCGTAAACGCGTCCGGCGTCGTCTCCGCCGCCCGGTCGGCTTACATCAGCGTAAAGAGCATCTTTTCCGTTCCGGTTACGATCACCGCGAGGGTGATCAGTCAGGGCGGGGACGTCGGCGGGGATTCCGGCGGAGCCGTGAAGATGTCCACAGGCGGCCGGTTCACGAAACCCACGGACGTCCAGGTCGCGGAGGACGGCGACGCGGAATACATTATTCCTGTGAAAAAGGAAGACCGCGCCGTCCCGCTGCTGCGGCAGCTGCTCTCGGAACTGTCCCCGACCGCCCGTGAGAGCCTGGGCGGCGCAGGGGATTTTTCCCTGCCTGATATCGCCGCCGGTACAGCCGCGGCCGCTCAGGTCACCTGGAACAATTCCAATGTTTCCGCCCCGGTCACGATCCAGGTGCACGCCTCCGGCGCGGATGCGGAGCGGATCGGTCGGTCGGTATACGACACCGCGGAGCGGTACCTGCTCCGGACGCTGAAAAGCGTGAGGGCATGAAAAAACCGCCGCGCCCGGCGCGGCGGTGGGATCAGTATGTGCAGAGGGAGCCGATATCGAAGTCCGCGATGCTCAGGATCGACACGCTGCCGTCCAGGGCCCGGTACAGGTAGACCATCGCGTAGGCCGGAGGCGTATCCAGCGATCCGGGATAGGCGGTGACAACCCGGCAGAGGAACGCGTAATTGGTTCCCGCGACGACCTGGGATCCGAGATACGCGACGGGGATATAGCCTGCGCCGGTCAGCGCGGCGGTTCCCTGCGCGAAAAGGTTTTTGAGTTCTTCCGTCACGACCGGGTCCTCCGAGGGGGTCCAGCCGCCCATCACGGGGCCTTCCGCGCAGGCGGCGGAGGCGAGAAGCAGCATGATAAGAGCGAGCGCGATCAGTTTTTTCATTTTCTGTTCCTTCCTTTCCGGCGGCGTTTTTCCGCCGCACCCTGTCAGACGCCGCGGGCGGGAAAAACTTCCGTGTTTTTTTCAGTCGTCCGCGAAATGCTCTTTCGCGTGGAAGGCGTTGCAGATTGTTTTGTAATCCCCGAAGACGGTCAGTTTGTCGCCGGGCTCAAACACGGTATCCGCCTGGGCCGGCACCGGCTTGCCGCCCTGGCGCTCCACGAGCATGACCAGGATGCCGGTTTCCGCGCGCAGCTTTGTATCGGCCAGGCTGAGGCCCGCGTATTCCTCCGGGATGTGGCGGATGGTTACCTGGGCGATGGATTCGGAGCCGATGTTGTCGATCAGCATGACCGCGTTGAAGGTTTCCTTCCGGTCAAAGATCCGGTCCGCGAGGCGCCGCATGAGGCTGTCGAACCAGGCGTGAACCTTCGGCACGCGCATGATGACGAAAATCAGCGCGACGGTGCCCAGGGGAATCAGGAAGCCGATGAACTCGTAGCCGAACGGCACGACCTTCATGGAAATGAAGATGTTGATGAACGCGGATACGATGGTGATGTTGAACACATACCCGAAGAGCATGGTGACGCGCGCGAGGCGGCGGCGCCGCCGGGAGGAGAGGATCATCTCGCTCTCCCTGGTGGTAAAGCCCGTGCCGGTCAGCAGGGAGATGACCTGGAAGCGCGCCTTTTCCGCCGGCAGCCCTGTCAGGCGGAAAAAGAAGGTAAACAGCTCCGTGATGACCCAGTACAGCAGGATGACAAAGGAAAAGAGCAGCAGGGAGAGGTAGATGTTCATGCTTTCCGGTCTCCTTACGGATGATTCTCTTTCCATCATATCACTCCGCGTTCCCGCGTGTCCAGCACAACAGAAAGGAGCCTTTTTATGGGCGCATCTTCCGCGGCGTATGTCGCCTGCAGTATCGGCGGCAAAACATACACGTATCACTTTACCGGCGTCACGGCGATTGAGCACAGCCTGGCGCTGAACCTGGACAGCAGAGCTTCCCAGGGCACGGACATTGTCTACGGCGCCCGGAACCTGGCCGGACGGGTCACGCTGTCCGTTGTGGAAACGGATACGGAGCACCCCGCCGGCTGGGCGGCGCGGATGCTGGAGGCGATGGCGGCAATCAAAAAAAGCCGGTATCTCTGCCGGGTTGTCACCTCCATGGCGTCCTATGACCGGATGCTGCTGACGGAGATTATCGCCGTCCAGGACGGGGAGAACCAGTACGGCTGGAGCGGCACGCTGACGTTCACGGAGTATATCCCGGCCGCGGAGGAACAGGCGAAAACCGGCAAGGCCAACACCAGTTCCTCCGTCCGGAAGAACACCGGCAGCGCGGGCAGCGCGGAAAAGGTTTCCGGATCGCCGTTCCTTCAGATGCTGCGGCGGGCGGGGGTGTGATGCATGACCGGATACATCCTGCCGCTGACCGGTGATCCCTGGCAGGTGATGACCCTGGATCCGGAGATCGACGGGGAGGCGTTTCACGCGCAGGTGAAACTGCGCTACCTGCCGGCGCCGAGGCAGTGGTTTGTTTCCGTCTGGGACCATTCCGGCGGCGAACTGCTGGTGAACATGATTCCGCTGGTCACCTCCTGCGGGGAAGTCAACGACCTGCTCCTGCCCTTCCGGTACCTGCGGGGCGGGAAGGGGCTCGGCTCGCTTTTCTGCCTGCGGGGAACGGAGGAAACCGCCCGGGCGGATCCGGCGGAGAAGAACCTGACGGATTACCGGGTGGTCTGGAGCGACACGTTCGGGAACTGACGCGGACCGATTGGCAAAACTGAAACTGAAAGTAACGCCCGGATCGCCGGCGGAGCAGCTTTGCCTGGAAAACAACCTGAAGTATACAAAACGCTGACCCGGCGGGATCCGGTTTCCCGGAGGAAAAATGCACAAAGCGCCTTTCCGGTCACTGGCCGTTTTTGCGGACGGCTTTGCGGTGACCGGTTTTCATCATGCCCGGCTGACCGGCGCGGACAGCGTCGGCCTGTATCCGATGCCCTTTACCCTGCGGCTGTGGAACCTGGCGGATTCGGATTATCTGCTGCTGTCCGCGGCAAAGCGGCTGTCCGTGCGCCATGAGGCTTCCGTCCTGGCGTCGGGCAGCATCTCGGACGTTTTCCTGCGGACCGTTCCGGAAGGAACGGTGACGGAAATCGTCTTTTCCGCGGGCCTTCGCCTCTGGGAAGCGCCGGTCTCCCTTTCCGTGGAGGCCGGCGTTTCCGTTTCGGAAACCGTGCGGCGGATCCTGTCCGCCTCCGGCACCGGCATCCGCCTCCTGTCCTTTCCCGGGGAGGATCCGGTCCGCGCCCGCGGCCAGGCTTTTTTCGGCAGGGCGGCGGAGTGTATCGCGGAGGCGCTGTCCGCCGCCGGTGCGAAGGGTTATCTCACGGACGCGGGCCTGTGCGTCGTCCCGTCCTCCGGCCTGCCGGTTTCCATGACCCTTTCGGAGGCGGACCTGACGGACAGCCCGGCGGCCGCCGGGAACGGCCTGCTGGTCCTGCGGACGAAGCCCGCCGGCTGGCCGCTGGGCAAACGGATCTCCGTTACCCGGAAGGGGGAACGGTACGAAGGCCTGGTGACGGAGCGCAGCGTGGACGCGGACAACCTGGAAGGGAACTGGCAGGCGGAGCTTGTGCTCGCAATTCATAATTCATAATGAAATCGGGGAACCTTGTTGGAAAGAATTACACCTGCGGCGGTTGCCGCCTTAAAGAAGGAGATATTGTCTTCGCTGCACTGCGCCCTGCCCGGCACGGTGGAATCCTTTGACGGGGAATCCCGGACCGCGGTGGTCCGTCCGGCGGTGAAGGGCATGCCGCCGCTGCGGGACGTGCCGGTCTTCATGCCCTGGCGCTTTGACGTCTTTCCCGGCGATCCCTGCCTGGTGATCTTTGCCGACTGCGACACGGACGCCTGGCTGGATACCGGGGAAGCGGCGGAACCCGCGTCCGGAAGGACGCACAGCCTCTCCGACGCTTTTGCGTTTGTGGGATTTCAGACGAGGTGAATGCATGTTATTACGCCCTGCGGACGCGTCCGGCGATATCCTGCCGGCGCTGTCCTCCGGCGCGCTCCTTCGGGGCGCCCCGGCCGTCGCCCGGCTGGTGAAATACCGGCTTGAACTGCTTGCCGGGGAGTGGTGGGAGAATCCGGAATGGGGGAACGCCGCCGTGGACATGCTGCGGGAATCCCGCTTTACGGAAGCGGACCGGCAGGCCCTGGCGTCATACATCGCCACATATATCCGGGAAACGCCCGGCGTGCTGGACGTGGATGACGTAACTTTTTCCGTGGAGAATGGCCGGCAGTTTGCTTATCAGTGCACTGTTGTGACCAATGACGGTTACGCGGAAATTGATTTTTCATTGTAGGAGGCTTTATGTCCTATTTCGCTCCCTATATCGACGATTCCGGGTTACATATGCCGACCTATGAAGACCGGCTGGAGGACCTGGTGGAGTCATATCGCAGCATTTTCGGCGTGGAGTCGGAACTGTCTGCTTCCGTCCCGGATTACCAGCTCCTGTCAGTATTCGCCAAAGCGCTGGACGACGTCTCCGCCCTCTGCCTGCAGGCGTACAACAGCCGGAACCCGCAGTACGCCGCGGGCGCCGCGCTGGACCTGCTCCTGCCGCAGTACGGGATCACCCGGGCGGCGGGGGAAACGGACGCGGAGGTCCGCGCCCGGATCCGGACCTCGCTGGCGGGACGGGGAACGTCCGGGACGGACGCCCTGCTCGCCGCCGTGAAAAACGCCCGCGGCGTGAAGGACGCGCGGGTGTATGTCAACGATACGGACAGCGCGGACGCGGACGGCATTCCGGCGCACAGCGTCGCCGTGGTGACCCGCGGCGGAAACGGCGCGGCCGTCGCGGAGGCGATCTGGAACAAAAAAGCCCCGGGCATCGGAACCTGGGGGAGCACATCAAAGAGCATTACCGACGCGGCGGGGAATGAGCACACGGTCAGCTTTACGCCCTACACGGACAAAATGATCCAGATCTATCCGTATATCACGCTGCTGGCCGGAGGGGATCAGCAGGCAATCACGGACGCGGTGGCGCCGGCGATCACGGATTATGTGGACCGGCTGGGCCTGGGCATATCCCTGAACGTCCCCCAGCTCTACGGCGTGGCTTACGCCGCGGATCCCGGGATCGCAAACACCTTTGTCGTGACGGATATGCAGGTCTCGGTGCCGGGAACCTCCGGCGTGGTCCGGACGGTCGTTCCCTGCGCCTGGGACGAAAAGATCACCGCGGTCCGGAACGGAGGGGTGAGCATCCGCTTCAGCTGAGCTTCCTTTCCTGCCGCCGGTAACGCAGGAAGGCGGTCAGGGCGGACAGGAAGGAGACCACTTCGTTGACCGTTCCCCCGATGGAGTGCGTCAGGATATCGTACGCGCAGGCAAAGGGGGAGGAAATCATGATAAAGATCCGCACCCGGTTCGGATCGGGAATGGACAGGGCGACGGTGTTCAGGATCATGGCGATGAGGAACAGCAGGGAGACCCGGCTGGTCCAGGAGAGGAGCCCCACGGCCACCACCGCGGCGGAGAAGGCCACCGTCAGGCAGACCGTCAGTTTCCGGGTGCGCTTTTTCTCGGTCAGGAGCAGCACGACGTCCCGGACAGCGCATACGCCGTTGAGCGCGGCGCCGGTGACCGCGTCCGCCCGGCCGCTCAGGTACAGCAGGTAGAAATGCGTGACAAAGAGCAGCGCGCATAGCGTCTGCGCCCACAGGATCCGGCGGTATGTCTTCAGCTGGAATGAGATGACGGAAACGATAAAGGCAAGAATCCCGAAAACCTGCGCGGCAATCTCCAAAGCACATTCCTCCCAACAGGGTCATCAATCCGGGATTGTACAGCAGGGAAGGCAGGCTGTCAAAGGAGAATACGATGGAATTATCCGGTTATCTTTCCCTTTTCCCGGGCGCTTCCCGGGAGAAGCCCCGCTTCATGGCGCTGGCGGAAGCGGTGCTCCGCCAGGCTGCGGACCTGATCCCCCTGGTCCGGTCCATGCAGTCCGCGTATTCCTTTTCCCAGGCGGAGGGTATTCAGCTGGACGCCATCGCGGAAGCGGCCGGCCTGAAGCGGGAACCCGGCATGGCGGACGAAGCTTTCCGGCGGTACCTGCTGGCAAAGCTGAAGCTCTGGACCTGGGACGGAACGAACGAAGGCGTTCCGGAAGCGCTGCCGGAGGGCGTCACCCTGTCCGACAACGGGGACGGCACGGTGAGCGTCAGCCCGGCGGGAACAAATCCGGATCTCCTTCCGGTCCCGGCCGGAGTGCAAACAGTAACCGAATAAACAAGCGATTCCCGTTTCTTATCCGCCGTATGTCATTTTTCCCTGTACGCGGTTTCCGGATAAATCACAAAAAACAAAGAGACTATGTCAAAAAGGGGTACCGGCATGATCCATACACAGGCATTGATTGACAAGTTCCAACAGGCATTATCAGAACACTGGGGCTACATCTGGGGCACGGCCGGAGAAACCTGGACGGCGGCGAAACAGAAGGAACTGGAGAAGACAAAAGACGCCGACAGGGCACAGGGAAGACGGTACGGGAGCAAATGGACCGGGCACAGGGTCGCTGACTGCAGCGGCCTTTTTTCGTGGGCGTTCAGGCAGCTGGGCGGGTATATGTACCATGGCAGCGACACCATGTACCGGAAGTACTGCGTCTGCAAGGGCGAACTGAAAAAAGGAAAGCGGACGGACTGGGGGACGCTGAAACCCGGAACGGCGGTCTTCGTCTGGAACGGGAAGAAGTACAGCCATGTGGGCCTCTTCGTCGGCAGCGGCACCGTCATTGAGGCGATGGGCACGATGAACGGCGTCACGACCACAAAAGTGACCGCCGGAAAATGGACGCACTGGGGAGAACTGCAGGGCGTGGATTATTCCGGATCCGGTACTGCCGGGGACAGTCCCCCGGTTCCGGACGAAGTCCCCTTGTTCCCGACGCTGCGAAAAGGCAGCAAAGGCGCGGAAGTGAAAAAGCTGCAGGCAATCCTGGCCGGGCTCGGCTACGACCTCGGGCCCTGCGGCACGGACGGGGATTTCGGCAGGTGTACGGACGCCGCGGTGCGGCAGTTCCAGAAGGATTACGGCCTGGCCGCGGACGGGATCGCGGGACCGGCCACATGGAAGGAGTTGATGAAGCATGAATCCTGAAACCATTCTTGTCGCGGCGATCACCGCCGGTTTCGCGTTCCTGGGGGTGTATATCAGCAACCGGAAACAGGCGGCGCTGGTGGCCTACCGGCTGGAGAAGATGGAGGAGAAGGTGGACAAGCACAACAATGTGGTGGAACGCATGTACCGGCTGGAGGAGCAGGTCAAGAACCTGAAAAATGAACTGGACGATTTGAGAAGATCATGATCCGGTTTTTATGTAAAAGGAGTGAATCGGAATGAAAATAAACTGGAGAGTGCGCTTTAAAAACAAGGCCTGGCTCGGAAGCTTCCTGAGCCTGATTATCGGGTTTGTGTACAGCATGCTGGCACTGTTCGGCGTGTTCCCGGAGGTGACAGAAAACCTGGTCCTGCGGCTGATGAACCAGGCGCTGACCTTCCTGGGCCTGATCGGTGTAATTGTGGACCCGACCACGGCCGGCCTGGAGGACAGCGACCGGGCGATGGGGTATGAGGAACCCTGGGATGATGAGCTGAACAACTGAATAACGTCTTTGACACAGCCTTCCGGAGAGCAGCGCTCCGGAAGGCTTTTTTCTTTTGGGGAGACGCGGCCGGCGGCAAAACACTCTTTTGTTTTTCCGGAGAATATCGTATAATGATATCAGACCGCGGGAGGCGAAAGAGAGAAAACCGCATATCACGGAAAGGAGACAGGACCGATGAGGGTTATGGACGGGAACTCATTCATGGAAATGCTGCTTGGCGCAAAAGCGGACTGCCTGAACTGCGGGAACACGCTGACGTTTGAATCCGCGGGAAATCTGGCAAAGCAGAACGGAATCAAGGACAATGTGCTTATGTGCGACAAATGCAGGCACATTTTTTCCTGCACCCTGGTGCCGGGAAGACTGACGCTGGACAGTGACGTGACGGACAAATACGCGGGGACGGCTGTCGGGGAAACCGCAGAGGAGAAAGCCGTGGAGGAAGAGAAGAAAGAGGCCGCGGCGGAGGCGGAGCCGGAACCGAAGCCCGAGCCCAAGCCGGAACCGGAACCGAAACCTGAATCCGAGCCCGAACCGGAATCCAAACCCGAGCCCGAACCGAAGGCGGAAACCGCGCCGGAACAGCCCGCGCCTAAAAAAGGATTCTTTGCGAAATTATTCGGCAGATAAGACAGTTCAGAAAGACGATCCGCAGGAGAGCATAACATGACGATTAAGGAATTGCGCACATCCAAGAAACTGACCCAGGCCCAGTTCGCGAAGCTGATCGGCGTGAACCAGAGCTGTGTCGGGCACCTGGAAAACGGCCGGATGAAGATCAGCGACCGGATCGCGGACAAGATCTGGGAAGTGTTCGGCGTGGAGGTCAGGGACGCCGGGGAAAAGAAGCTGGTGAAGAAGGTGTCCACGCCGAAGCTGGAAATGTATATCCAGTCCCCGCTGGGCGGGAACATCACGCCGGAGGAAGTGGCCGCGAAGATGCCGGAGGGAACGGAGGCCTGCTTTGTGCGGGTGGACCAGAACAAGATCTGGTGGGTGCGCGGGAACGGAGAAACCGGGTATGTGTGGATCTGGGACTGACGGTCAATGAATAAAAACAGATCGGTATTGTTTGTTTTCCTGGCCTCTGTGTGCTTCAGTACCGGAGGCCTGTTTATTAAGCTGGTTCCCTGGAACGCGCTGGCGATCAACGGCGCGCGGAACCTGATCGGCGCGGCGGTGATCGGGACCTTCCTGCTGGCGGCCCGGCGCCGGATCGTTTTCAGCCGCCGGGTGCTGGTCGGCGCCCTGTCGATGATCGGCGTGACGACGCTGTTCGCGCTGGCAAACAAACTGACGACCGCGGCGAACACAATTGTGCTGCAGTTCACCGCGCCTGTGTTTGTCATCCTGTTTATGGCGGTGTTTTACCGCCAGGAACCCGGCCGGGTGGACCTGGCGGTCTGCTTCCTGGTGCTGCTGGGCGTCGTGCTGTTTTTTGTGGACGGGATCCGGGCAGGAAACCTGCTTGGGAATGTCCTGGCGGTTCTCTCGGGAATCTGTTACGCCGGCGTGTTCATGATGAACACGGGGGAGAACGCGGACGCGATCTCCTCCTGCTTCCTGGGCCAGCTGGCGGCCGGTCTGGCAATGGCGCCGCTGTGCCTGCGGGAAATGGATTTCTCCGCGCCGGTTATGGCCTCCGTTATCGCGCTGGGCGTGGTCCAGGTCGGCGGCGCGTATATCCTGTTCTCGATCGGGATCCGGGACACGCCGGCCGTGACGGCCAGCCTGATCACCGGAATGGAACCGATCCTGAACCCGCTGCTCGTCGCGGCGTTCTACGGGGAGCGGATCACAACGCTTTCCGTCATCGGCTGCGTGATCGTCGTCTGTTCCATCCTGGCGTACAACGTCTGGCTGGCAAAGAAAAAAAGGAACCTGCCTGAAGAACAGGCAGGCACCGGTGAGGCCGGAAACCGGCAGGGAGAGAATACGGATGGACTTATTCAGTTATGAGGACAAAACGGTCCGGGTGACGGACAGCGAAGGCCGGAAGATTACCGGGATCGCGGTGAGCTTTCCGTCCGGATACGGCCTGCATGAGTACAACCGGGAGGAGGAAGGCCTCCAGGTCGGGGAGTATATCCTTTTCGAGTCCGATATCGCCGGAATTGAGATCCTTCCGACGTATGAAGAGGCCATGGAAAGCATACCGCCCGGGAAGTACCGCCATTATAAGGGAAAGGAATACGAAGTGATCGGGATCGCCCGGCATTCGGAGACCGAAGAGGCCCTGGTGGTTTACCGCGCGCTGTACGGGGACCGCGGGCTCTGGGTGCGCCCCGCGTCCATGTGGAACGAGGAAGTTGAACAGGACGGGAAAACGGTCCGGAGATTTGAGAGAACCGGAGACTGATGGGAATGGCGGGGATGGGTCCGCTGTTTATGGATGATCATTGCGGGCAGGAAATGATTCTGCGGCGGCGGGTATTGCGAATAATTCCGGAAGCTTCCTGAATTCTAAATAGTATTGCGAATTTCGGAAACATGTGATAGAATTCGCAATAGAAACAGGAAGGCGTGGATGTTTTATGATCTATCGGGAGAAATACCTGTCTGAAATCCGTGGATTCTATCATAGTGATCTGATAAAGATAATTACCGGCGTACGCCGCTGCGGGAAGTCTTTTGTTCTGCAGCAGATCAGGGAAGAGTTGTCAGAAGAAACGGAAAACATAGTCTTCCTCGATTTTGATGATCGCATTGCAACCGCGGATATCCAGGAATGGCAGGATATCGTGCATTATGTGCAAAGCAATCGAAAAGAAAAACTATGCTATGTTTTCCTGGACGAAGTCCAGGAAATTGATGGCTGGGCCAGCGCGTGCAGGGCGTTACGGCGTGAAAACTGCTCTGTTTTTATCACGGGTTCCAATTCAAAACTTCTCTCAAAGGAGTTTACGAAAGAGTTATCCGGGCGGTATGTCTCTTTCCGGATACGTCCCTTCGTTTATCAGGAACTGCAGGAGTATGCCCGGCAGTTGAACAGAGAGTGCTCCGTGGCGGATTATCTGATTTGGGGAGGTTTTCCGAAACGCCTGGAATTTTCTACGCCCGCTGAACAGAAAAGGTATTTGTCGGATCTGAATGAAACCATTGTGGCAAATGATCTGATCAATCGATATGGGATTCGGAAACAGAATGAATTCCGAAAAGTCGTCAATTTCATTTTGATTTCAAACAGCAGGATTTATTCGGCAAAATCCATCTCAGACCACATGATCGGCAACGGGATCAACGTAACACCCAATACAGTACAGAAGTGGATTGCATATCTGGAAAGCGCATATATCATTGACGAAGTATCCCGGTATTCCAGAAAAGCAAAGAAAGAGCTGGAACAAAGCAGAAAGATATATAACAGCGATGTTTCCCTGAATTCCATTCGCTGCAGGGATAACCGGTTCGATATGACACATAATATGGAAAACATTGTGTATAATGAACTGATCTATCGGGGGTTTTCTGTTACTGTCTATGACAACAACGGAAAAGAAATCGATTTTCTGGCGGAGAAAGACCGGAAAAAGACCTATGTCCAGGTTGCTTACTCAGTTGTAGAAGAGAAGACGTGGAAACGTGAATTTGAAGCGTTTTCCGGAATTCCGGTTTATGACCGTAAGGTCATTATCACCAATGATGATGTGGATTATTCAACCAGTGCAGTTGAACACATCCGCCTGGCGGATTTTTTGCAGGGCAGATCAGGATTCTGATGAAGAATTGCAGGACGGGAAAACGGTCCGGAGATTTGAGAGAACCGGAGACTGATGAAATCTGAAATGAATTACGTATACCTGCTCCGGTGCGCGGACGGCAGCCTGTACTGCGGCTGGACAACGGATCTTAAGACTCGGCTGGCGGCCCATAACAGCGGCCGGGGCGCGAAATATACCCGGTCGCGGCTGCCGGCGGCGCTGGCGTATTCGGAAGCGTATGAGGACCGCCGTGAGGCGCTGAGCCGGGAATGGCATATCAAGCGGATGAGCCATGCGGAAAAAGAGGAAATGATCAGGAAAGCGGATCAGGACAGAACAGGATCAATTCAGCCTGAAATATGACAGATATAAACAGGGCCTCCGGTTAGCCGGAGGCCCTGATGCGTTTGCGGGAAAGTTTATTTGCGGATCCAGCCGGAGGCGCCGCGGAGGCTGACGACCAGCCAGTCCCCGTCGTCCTTCAGGATCGGCAGCCGGGTGCCCGTGTCCAGCAGGGCGACCTTGGGGGCCGCCGCGTCGTTCCAGGCATAGACCGGGGTGGCGGAGACTGCCATGTACCAGGCGGGATCGACGGCGATATAGTCTGTCTTTACCCAGCCCGCGGGGGACTCTTCGGAATCCCCGAAGACGCAGTAAGCCCATCCGTTTTCCTGCTTCATCACGTTGATCAGGCTTCCGTACATCAGCGTTTCCACCGTCTTCGCGGAAGTGGAGGGTTCCCTGCGCAGGGTGAGCTGTTCGCACAGCACCACGGAAGTAAGGCCGATCTGCCCTTCGCCGTAGGGAGGGATGATCTCCGCGTGGACAGCCGCCGCGCTGCCGAGGGCCAGGACCAGCAGGGCCAGGATCAGTATCCGGATATTTTTCTTCATGTTCGCAGTCCTCCTTTTCGTTCGTACGTTAATATAATGGCGGCAGGCGCCGTTTTATTCCGGGAACCGGAAAAGATGTGCCTTAAGGATATCCGCGGGCGGCGGAGTTGTCAACAGAACCGGTTCTTTGGTCTTTTTTCTTTTCCGGGGATATGGTATGATAATACGGAAGGGTACATAAAAACGAATAAGGGTTTTTGCGCACCTGTATTCATTGTCGGGAGGGGACGTCCATGCTGAAGGACTACGAAAAAAGCAAACCTGAGGAAAAAAGCGCGGTCAGCGAGGAGATCAAAGAGCTCCGCGCGACCCTGGCCGGGCAGCAGCAGCTGATCCGGGAAAAGAAACTGCCGATCCTCGTCCTGATCGAGGGCTGGGCGGCGGCCGGAAAGGGCAGCCTGATCAAGGAGATCATCAGCGAGCTTGACCCGCGTTTCTATAACGTGGTGTCCCCCGCCGTGGTGCCGGAGAGCGAAATGCGCTATCCCTTCCTGTATCCCTATGCCACGGCCATTCCGGAGAACGGGAAGCTCATGTTCCTGGATTCCGGCTGGATGGAATCCGTCGTGCGCAAGCGGCTGCGGCTGGAGATCTCCGACGAGGAATACAAACGCCGCGTTCGCGCCGTCAACGAGTTTGAGCGCCAGCTGCGGGACGCCGGTTACCTGGTGCTGAAGATTTTCCTGCATATCGACGAGGAGGAGCAGTTCGAGCGCCTGGAGGACCTCAGCGAGGATCCGGACACCGAATGGCGGGTGACGCCGGACGACCTGTGGCAGCACCGGGAATACAAAAGCTTCCTGAAGGCGTACGACGAGTTCATGGAAGAGACGGACGAAACGATCCGGTGGCATATCCTGGACGGGCAGCGCAAGCGTACGGCCGTCCGCGACGCGATGAAGCTCCTGGTGGGCCGGATTGAGAAGTCGCTGGCAAAGAAGCGCTATGTGGGCGAGCCTTTTGAGGAAAAGTTCCCGCTGCTGAAGATGCCGAAGCTGGCCGAGGTGGACCTGTCCCCGGCGATCTCCGAGGAGGATTACCGGAAGGAGCTCAAGAAGCTGCAGAAGCGGCTGAGCGAGCTCCATAACGTGATCTACCGGAAAAAGATCCCGGTGGTCATCTGCTACGAGGGCTGGGACGCGGCCGGCAAGGGCGGCAACATCCGCCGCCTGGCCTATCCGCTGGATCCCCGGGGCTTTGACGTCCATCCGATCGCCAGCCCGCTTCCGCACGAGCTGAACCGGCAGTACCTGTGGCGGTTCTGGACCCGCCTGCCCCGGACCGGGCACATCTGCATCTTCGACCGCACCTGGTACGGGCGGGTCATGGTGGAGCGCCTGGAGGGCTTCTGCGGGGAGAAGGACTGGATGCGCGCCTACAACGAGATCAACGAGTTTGAGCGCCAGCTGACGGACTGGGGCGCCGTGCTGCTGAAGTTCTGGATCCATATTGACCAGGACACCCAGCTGGCCCGTTTCACCGACCGGCAGAACACGCCGGAGAAGCAGTGGAAGATCACCGAGGAGGACTGGCGGAACCGGGAGAAGTGGCCGCAGTATGAGGCGGCTGTGGACGAGATGCTGCAGAAGACCAGTACGAAGAACGCGCCCTGGTTCATCATTGAGTCCAACGACAAGCGCTACGCGCGCATCAAGGCCCTGAAGATTGTCGTCAAAGCGCTGGAGGAGGCCTGCGACAGGCACTTTGAGAACACGTTCGAATAACGCGCGTCCGGCTGCCGGACGGGAGGGAAGGAGTATGGGCGTATTCAGGACCATCCGGAACTATATCTGCTACTGCGGAATTGAAAAGGAAGAATACAAAGCGCTGAAAAAGGACGCCTACGTGTCGAATTTCAGGGTGTGGCAGGGCCTTCACGTCCTGATGGCCGTTGTGTTCGGGGTGCTGTTCATCGCTTCCGGGTTCAGCCACCTGATGGGTTCGAACCGGGTGTTCTACTTGTGCGCCTTCGTCTATTCCCTGGCGGCGGTCGCCGCTTTCTGCTTCCTGAAAAAGGACTCGCTGGCCGCGCAGCTGATCATCTACCTGTCGATATCGCTTCTGTTCCTGTTCAGCGGCTTCATCACGGCGAACAAGCCGGATCTTCCGGCCACGGCCTTCATTGCCCTGCTGCTGATCACGCCCATGTTCATGATCGACAAGCCGTATTTCATGGCGATTGAGCTGACAATCGCGTCCGCCGTGTTCCTGACCTGGATGCACGGCGTCAAGCCGGCGGAGGTCTGGCGGATTGACGTGGTCAATGTGGCCATTTTCCTGGGCATCGGCATTGTCCTGCATATCATCGCGAACTCGATCCGCATCAAAGAGTTCGTCCTGACGCGGACGATCAACATCCAGAAGGATACGGACGAAATGACGGGCCTGATGAACAAGAGCGCGCTGACCCGGGCGATCAACAGATTCCTGGCGGACGGGCAGGCGGGCGGGGGCACCATGTTCCTGCTGGACGTCGACCGGTTCAAGTCGATCAACGACACCTACGGCCACGACACCGGGGACCAGGTCATCCGGCAGCTGGGCGGTTTCCTCGGCAGCCGGTTCACCGGCGGGGAGATCGCCGGGCGCTTCGGCGGGGACGAGTTTGTCGTCTTTATCCGGGGCATGGAAGATCCGCAGGCCGCCGCCGGGACGGCGGAGGAGATCGTCCGGGGTGTGTCCGGGCAGGTTTCGCTGCCGGACGGCCAGCAGAAGGTCAGCGTCAGCGTCGGGATTGCCGTGTGCGGCGGCGAAGAAAAAAACTATTCCGAAATCTTCAGGAAGGCGGACGCTGCGCTGTACAGGGCGAAAGCCGATCCGGAGAGGCAGTTCTGCATTTACGAACCGGCGGAATAAGGGGAGAAAGAACGGACAGGCATGATTTACGCGACTTCGGACATCCACGGCTATCCCCTGGATTCGTTCCTGCGCCTGCTGGAAAAGGCAGGCTTTTCGTCGTCCGACCGGCTGTATGTGATCGGGGATGTGATCGACCGGAACGGCGATGGCGGCGTGGCCATGCTGCGCTGGATGATGCGGCAGGAGAACGTGGATCTGATCCGGGGCAACCATGAGTCCATGATGCTGGAATGCGAGTTTGCCATGGCGCCGGACATGGACCTGGCGAACCTGCGGAAGGTGACGCTGGAGCAGGAATACAGCCTGCTGCGGTGGCACCGGAACGGCTGCCTGGTCACGCTGGAGAGCCTGCTGAAGCTCCGGGAGGAAGACCCGGAGGAGCTGAAGAAACTGCTGGACTATGTCCGCTCCGCGCCGCTGTATATGGAGCTGGCTGCGGGCGGCAGGCGCTTTGTGCTGCTGCACGGCGGGCTGGAAGGGTTTGAGCCGGAGAAGGGCCTGGACGAGTACAGCGAGGAGGAAATCGTCTGGACCCGGCCCGGGCCGGAGGAGCGGTACTGGGAGGACCGGCTGGTGATCCTGGGGCATACGCCGACGCAGTATTTCGGCGAAAAGGGCCGGATGTTCAGCACGGACACCTGGCTGGATATCGATACCGGCGCGGCCGGCGGCGGCAGCCCGATGCTGCTGCGGCTGGACGATCTGCAGGAATTCTACGCGGAGTGACAGTACGGGGAAACGAAATCATGGATATCGGGATTGATCGCCTGATTGAAGGCGCGAGACGGGCGGAAGGGCTGACGGTCGTGATCGACGTGTTCCGCGCTTTTTCGCTGGAATGCTGGCTTTACGCCATGGGCGCGGCGGAGATCCGCCCTGTCGGCGCGGTCGGTGAGGCGCTGGCCTGGCGGGAAAAGGACCCCGGCTGCGTCCTGATCGGCGAGCGGCACGGGCGGAAGCTGGACGGGTTCGACTTCGGGAATTCCCCTTCCACAGTGGATCCGGAGGCGGTCCGGGGAAAGCGGATCATCCACACCACGAGCGCCGGGACCCAGGGCGCGGTGAACGCGGTTCACGCGGAGGAGATCCTGGCCGGGTGCTTCCTGAACGCCCGGGCGTCGGCGGAGTATATCCGGAGGCGAAACCCGGAGAAGGTTTCCCTGGTCTGCATGGGCAATGAAGGCCTGGCGCCCGCGGAGGAGGACGAGCTCTGCGCGCTGTACCTGAAGAGCCTGCTGGAAGGAAAGGAAATGCCGGATATCGGTGACCGGCTGCAGGCGCTCCGGACGGGCGGCGGGAAGCGCTTCTTTGATCCGGCGCTTCAGGACGTGTTTCCGGAAAAGGACTTCCGGATGTGCATCGACCGGGACCGGTTCGGTTTCGTGATCCGGATCGGAAAGGACCGGGACGGACTGACATCAGAAAAGCTGTCAACAGAACCGTTTCCCTGGCAACACTGATGGAATCCGCAAAAATGTTTCACAGGGCGTTGATTATCTGATCAAAATCAGTGCCTGTTTTACTGCCGGATCCGGACAGCATGGACATTTAAACGGAGACCGGCAGGGAGGGAAGGAAAGAAATGACGGACTACAAAACAATGATCGCGCAGGCGGAGGGAATCCTGGAGGCGGAGCCGTGGTATGTGGCGGCGCTGAGCAATATTTCCGCGCTGGTAAAGGATACGCTGCCCGCGCTCAACTGGGCGGGATTCTATTTCGTGAGGGACGGCGGCCTGACCGTCGGGCCCTTCCAGGGAAAACCGGCCTGCATCCGTATCGCGGCGGGAAAGGGCGTTTGCGGCACGGCAGTCAGCCGGAATGAAACCGTGGTGGTGCCGGACGTGCACCTGTTCCCGGGGCACATCGCCTGCGACAGCGCGTCCGAGTCGGAGATCGTGATCCCGATCCACGACGGAGAAGAAATCCGGGCGGTCCTGGACATCGACAGCGTGCAGAAGGACCGCTTCAGCGCGGAGGACAAAGCCGGCCTGGAAGCGCTGGTCCGGGTGATTGAGGGAAAGGTGGAGTGGGCATGAACACCGCGGACGTGATCCTGAACTTCGCCGTCTGGGCGGTTACGCTGGCGTTTGTGGTCTCCTTTTCCCGCAAGGACGGGGACTGGGCGCCGGACCGCCTGCGGTACGCCCTGCGCTTCTTCACCTGCCTGAGCAATATCCTGTGCGCGGACGCCTGTTTCCTGACGGGCATTTTCCTCCTGGCCGGAAACGTCCCGCAGTGGGTCTGGACCCTGAAGTACATGGGCACGGCGGCGGTCACGGTGACCATGCTGACGGTGTTTTTCATCCTGGCGCCCAGCGTGGGGAAGGGCTGGTACGATGTGCTGCTGAAGAAGCCCTCGGACAAGTTCATGCACCTGCTGACGCCGCTCGCCGCCCTCGTTTCCTTCTGCGTGTTTGAGAAGCGGGGAATGTCCTTTGCGCAGTGCCTGTGGGGGATGCTGCCGGTGGCGCTCTACGGGCCGCTGTACCTGTATAAGATCCTGTACGCCCCGGAAGGGAAACGCTGGGACGATTTCTACGGCTTCAACCGGAACGGCCGGTGGCCGGCGATGTTCGCCGTGATGGTGGCGGGCACGTTCCTCATCTGCCTGGGCATCCGGGCGCTGCAGAACCTCTGACAAAAGAAAAAGGACGGCTTCCGGAATGTTCCGGAAGCCGCCTTTTTTCATATTTACGGGGTATGGTTCCAGCGGATCCAGCGCTGGTCCTTTTCGGCGGAAAGGTCCAGGATCTCCAGGTGGTAGCCGTCCAGGTCGAAGCAGGGCTTTTTCAGGCCGATGGCGTCCGGCGTGAAGGACGGCGCCGCCTCGGCCGGTGCGTCCAGCAGGCTCACGATGACCCCGCCGCAGGGCGGCTCGATGCCGGCCTGCCCCGTTTCCTCCAGCCAGAGGCGGTAGCGCTCGTAATAGTCGCTGCTTTCGGTGCAGTGGATGACCAGCGGGTAATGCAGGTAGGGGATCAGCTCCTCCGGCAGGTTCTTTTTGGAATAGCCGAAATCCAGCAGCGTGCCGATGAACATCGCGCAGTGGTTTCCGCCGGAGGGGTGCCTGATCGCCACCAGGTCGCCGACCCGCAGCTCGCTCACCCGCTCCTTCCCGGTGGTTTTCGCGGCGCGGTAGAGGACGTCTTCCTTATACTTCGACCGGTTCAGCAGGTTGGAGATGGAATCATGCGCCGTGAAGCCTGCCCTTTCCAGCACCCAGCGGGTGAAGCCCACGCAGTCCAGGCCGTACAGGTAGGTCTTGGCCCAGACATAGTAATCCGATTCCTGCCCGGGGGAGGCCGGCTGCAGGATTTTGTCCGCGTGGCGGCCGCCCCAGAAATACGGGCAGCCCAGCGGAAACCGCGCCTTATAATCCGTCTCGTTCTCGCTGTTGTAGCCCAGCAGGAAGGGATTGCCCTCCTCCAGCATCGTCATGGCGGCGTCCAGCACGCGGTAGCGGTGGCGGTTGGCCGCCCGGGCAAAGGAAGGGGACAGCAGCAGGAGAAGCGCGGCCAGCAGCGCAGCGAAGCGGGTTTTTGTCATACGGGGTTCCTCCATGATCCGGACAGATAATTCATTGTACCATATGCAGTAACGATATACAGGCTTTTTCTTTTCCACTCTTTGTGGTATAATTTTACAGACAGACGGGAAGACAACCGAATACCGGAAAAGAGAGGGAAAAGCCATGAAAAAGGCGCCGAAACTTGAGATCTATATCCAGTCGCCGCTGGGCGGGAACATCACGCCCGAGCAGGTCGAGGCCATGCTTCCGGAAGGAACGGAGTCCGCGTATATCCGCGTGGACCAGAACCTGATCTGGTGGGTCCGCGGGGACGAGACCGGCGCGGTGGAGATCTGGTCCGACGACCGGTAAGCGGAACGGAACTGAAAACAGCCCCCGGATCGCCCGGGGGACTGCGTCAGAAAGATTGTCAGGGGGACTGTCCCCCTGACAATTTTATTCCTTCTTCAGGTAGCGCGTCATGATGTAGCCCGTGACGCCGTTGTGGGTGACCTTGCACCAGGAGACGCCGTGCTTCAGGACCGTCACCCGGGTGCCGGCCCGCCAGGACGAGAGCGCCTTGTATTTCTTTCCGGGGCCCCCGCGCAGGACGACGTTCTTTCCCGTGCTGTTTTTCACCGTGGCCGTGTAGGTGGTCGACGGCTTTGCCCTGGCCTTATCCGTGGTCAGGTGCGTGTTCCGCACATATCCCTTGCCCCTGGAGGTGGAGACAAAGTCAAAGGCGTAGCCGTGGGTCAGCACGGTGACCTTCGCGCCTTTTTTCAGCTTGCCCAGGGACTTGAAGTTCGTACCGGGCCCGGTAAGCAGGACGGTGTTGTCTTTGGAAATATACGCGGTATAGGAGGAACACAGCTGCAGGTACTTCTTCTGGACAAAGACCATGTTCCCGCCGGGCCGGAAGCGGACCTTGACCCAGCCGTCCTTCCCCACGCGGCAGATTGTCGCGGCGTAATCCCGCTGGTAGCTGGCCACGACGGTGGCGCCGTAGGCCGGCTTTTCATGGGCTTTGAGCCAGGTGGTGTTCACGCGGTAATACTTCACCGCCAGCGCGGAGCCGGCAGGCAGCGCCAGGGCGAGGACCAGGATAAGGGCGACAATTCTTTTCTTCATATGCGTTTCTCCGTCGGAGTCGGTTGAGAGATGCTTTCCCTGTAATTATCCGACAAACCCGCCGTGCCGTCAAGCGGAGAGGGAAAATGATATCAGCAGAACCGGTCAGCTGATATTTTTCGGCAAAAATTGCCGAAATTGAACCGTTGCCTTCATTTCACCCAAAGCAGCTGAACGGCAGGAAGTCAGGCGGAAGCAGGGCATTGTTTCCGTTGCGGAGAAAATATAAAAAGTTTTTAAACCAGGTTAGCCTCTTTTTTATTCCGGGTCGTCTAATCAGTGTTGAAAGGAGGGAGCGCGTTGGAACAGGATCCGCGCAGGGCATGGCTGGACGAAGCCATTACCCGATGGGAAAAGCCCCTGCTCCGGCTGTGTTACGCCTGGCTCTGCGACACGGCGCTGGCGGAGGACGCAGTACAGGAAACATTTTTCAAGGCCTGGAAGAACTACGGGAAATTCCGCGGCGCCGCAGAGGAGAAGACCTGGCTGACGCGCATTGCCATCAACACCTGCAAGGACCAGATGAAGAGCGCCTGGGCCTGTCACACCGACCGCTCTGTGACCCCGGACGCCCTGCCGGAAGGCTCCGCTCCCTTTGACGGGCGGGACGACACCGTTACGCGTGCGGTGCTCTCCCTGCCGAAGGAGATGAAGGAAGCGGTACTGCTGCACTGGTACCAGGGCATGTCGCTCGACGAGATCCGCAGGGTGCTCAGGCTCCCCCGGTCAACGATCAACTACCGGTTAAAGAAAGCGAAAGCGATACTGAAGAAGGAACTGGAGGAATGGTATTTTGAAGAAGAATGAAAAGACCATCCGGTCCGCCATGGACGCCCGCCTCTCCTTCCTGGATGAACTGCCGTCCTGCCGGGCGGCCGTACTGTGCCGTATCGCTCAGGAGGAGGAACCTGTGATGAAAAGGAAGATCTCTCTCGGATTGGTATTTGCGATTGTGCTGGTGCTGCTGGCCGCGGCGGCCCTGGCAACCACCCTGCTGCTCTCGCCCCGCGCGGACGCCGTAAGGACCGCGGACCGGGCGCTGGAGGAAAAGTACGGGATCACCGCGGAAATGCAGACGTTCTTTGCCCGCAGCCAGGAGGAGGCGCAGGACGGCACCGTGACGGTGACCTACGCCGGCGCCGGCGGCATGGAATACCCGCTGGGCACCTACACCGCCGTCGTCAGGGACGGAAAGGCGGAGATCACCTGGAGCCACGACGGCGAGGACACTTCCGGCGGCTACGATTCCGAGATCTGGGGCCTGGACCAGCTGAAGGCCATGGTGCAGGACGGGCAGGACGAGCAGCGCAAACTGGCGTTCCTCGACCGCGCCGCGGAGATCACGGAAGCGCACATCGCCCCCGTGGAATACACGGAGCCCACGGACGCGGAGGTCGAAGCGTACTACGAAAAGCGCGAGGAGGACAAGACCGCGGCCATGCAGTCCCGCAAACTCACCGAGGACGAGATGATCGCCGCCGGGCGGGAGTTCATCATCAGCAACTGGAACCTGAACGAAGAACAGACCAGCCGCCTGGAGCTCTACACCAATTCCACCCCGAAGTACCTGTACCTGATCGGCATTGATCCGGAAGAGGCGAACAACGAAAACGAATGGTATGAGATGGTGAACGGCAAACCCTGCTTCAAGGTGGAATACCTGCTCTACCAGCCCCTGACCGCCGAACAGATGGAGAACGGCGAGGAACGGGAATACAGGGAAGGCGACGGCTACTACAACGTCTTTGTGAACGTTGAGACCGGCGAGATCGAGGACTTCGAATACAACAACGGCCTGGGCGGCCTCGGCTGACCCAAGCCCGCCCGCCGCAAGGCGGGCTTTTTTTCATGCAAAACCTTGTCAGACAATCTCCGGATATGGGATAATATCCCCGGAAAGAAACCCGGCCCGTGCCGGAGGACAGCGAGGCGCCATGAACACAGACTGCCTGTATGTATCGGACCTGGACGGCACATTGATGCGCAGCGACGGGAAGATCTCCCCGTATACGGCGGAGACGGTCAACGCGCTGGCCGCCCGGGGCGTTGCCTTCACCTACGCGACGGCCCGCTCCGTGGAAAGCGCCCGGACGATCACCGGGGATTTGCGCCTGGAGCTGCCGGTCATCACCCGCAACGGCTGCGTGCTGGCGGACAACAAAACCGGAAAGCACCTGGAAAAGGCGCTCTTCACGCAGGAGGAGGTGGACCTCCTCAAAAAGCTCCTGCCGGAGCTGCCGGAAACCGGCTTCGTCTCCTGCTTCATCGGGGAGGAGATGATCAAAACCTACCTCCCGGGAAAGCACACCCCGGGTTTGCAGAAATACCTGGACTACTACCGGGAGGATCCCCGCATGGCGGCGGCGGACTCCTTTGACGGCCTCTTTTGCGGGCAGCCCGGCTACGTTACCCTGATCGACGACAGGGACAAGATGGAACCCTTCTACGAGCGCCTCCGGCAGTACTCCTGCTGGGAGTGCCTCTTCCAGAAGGATACCTACTGGGACGAGTACTGGGTGGAGGTCTGTCCCCAGAACTGCACCAAGGCGAAGGCGGTCCTGCAGATGAAGGAGCGCTACGGCTTCAGAAAGCTGGTGGTGTTCGGGGACTCGACCAACGACCTGTCCATGTTCCGGATCGCGGACGAGGCTTACGCGGTGGAGAACGCCACGGCGGAGCTGAAGGCGGCCGCCACGGCCGTCATCGGGAACAACGACGGGGACGCGGTGGCAAAAACCCTCCTGCGCCTGGCAGACGCCGGCGCGCGGATGTGATAAGATGGTTTTAGGGAAAACCGGAGGAAAGGCATGACGCGGATCATCACGTACCGCCTGTCCGAGACAGGCCGGTGGGGCTATGAGTTCTATGACGCCGGGCGGAACCGGATCGGTTCCGTCAGCGGCGCCATATCCACTTCGTCCCCCGTGCTGATCCAGGGCGGCGAGATCTGCTGGTACAGCCAGTTCGGCATCGACAATATGATCGTTCCCGGCACCAGCCGCCAGGTGAAGGACAACCAGACCGGCGCGGAGGTTTACCGGATCGTATTCTGGCAGCCGGGCAAGTACGAGGTGCGGACCCGGGAGGCCTCCGACTACGCGGAGATCCGGGACGGGATCTACCTGTTCGGCCGGCCCCTCATGCCCGTCACCGCGATGGCGGAGCGCGTCACCGAGGCGGACTGGATCCCGCCGAAGAACGCCGCCGTGGAGCCGTACTTCATGACCACCTTCTACGAGGACGTGAACCCCGCCTATATGATGATGGCCCTTTCCTTCCCGGCGCTGAGGTTTTACTGATATGGAATACGAGATCATCCGGAGCCGCCGGAAAACCCTTTCCGTCCAGGTCAAAGGAAACAGGATCACCGTCCGCGCGCCGCTGCGCACATCGGACGGGGAGATCCGGCGCTTCCTGGAGGAGCACCGGGACTGGCTGGAAAAGCATATCCTGAAGGCCCGGGCCGCGGAGCAGGCGAAGGCCGGCATCCGGAAGCTGACGAAAGAGGAGCTCAACGACCTGAAAAAGCAGGCGAAGAAGGCGATCCCGGAACGGGCGGCCTACTGGGCGCCCGTCATCGGCGTAAAATACAACCGGATCGCGATCCGCTGCCAGCGGACGCGCTGGGGCAGCTGCTCGGCGAAGGGCAACCTCAACTTCAACTGCCTTCTCATGCTCACGCCCCCGGGCGTGCTCGACAGCATCGTGGTGCACGAATTGTGCCACCTGAAACACATGAACCACTCTAAGCGCTTCTACGCGGAGGTCATAAAAGCGCTCCCGGAATACCGGGAGCGCCAGAAGTGGCTGAAGGAGCACGGCGAGGCGCTTCTCGCCATGGCGGAGGAAGAATAAATGATTAAGGACATCCTTTCATTCATCGGCGGCGCCTTCGGGATGATCATCAAATTCATCCTGATCATCGGCCTCTCGGCGGGCGGCGTCTACTGCTTCGGCACCCTGTTCATGTTCCCCTTCATCTGGAAGGGGCTGATCCGCCTGGGCATCTCCGCGGCCTGCGTACTGGCCATCATCGGCCTGCTGCGCATCGGCCGGGAAAAGGACGACGACGGCGGCGAAATCACAAAGGACGATTTCCGCCCGTAAGTCACAGCAGGGTCTTCACGTCGAAGCTGCTGGCGTTGAATACCTTTACCCCCTGCTGCATCGCGTACCGTACGGTATAGGCCGTGCCGGTGCGCGGGCGGTTGCAGTAGCTCACGCAGTACGCGGAGCCCTCCACCAGCTTCCGGTCCCGCAGCAGGAACACGTTCTTCTCATACTCCTGCCGCACATACACCACCTTGTCGCTGGCGCGGAGGATATTGTCCTCCCTGTGCCTGAGGACCCCGTTCCAGTCCTCCGTTTCCCGCCAGGCGGGATACGGGATCACCGAGATGATTTTCAGCTGCGGCTCCTTATGCAGCCGCAGGTTGATGAGGTACTCCGCGGCCATCATGTCAAACCCCACGGCGCCGCCCACCCCGAAGTACCTGACATTCTTCTCCCGGATGAGCTTGAGCAGGATATACCGCATCCGGGTCCGGACCTTTTCCTCTTCCCCGGGCGGAATGATCCGGTGCCCCGTCAGGCAGCAGGTCTGCTCCCGCCGGGTCATCCCCTCATACCGGTCCTCGTGGATATCCTTTTCAGACAATATCATCCTGATCACGGACGCAACATAACCTCCCGGTCAAAACTTCCCTCTCCCTCAATTATACGAAAACCTTCCCCGCAAAGGAAGGCGAACAAAAATATTTTGGAGGAACCTCCCATGCCTGAGAAAACCACAGCCGTCCAGATTGTGATGCCCCAGCACTGCAACGGCTACAGCAAGCCCCGCCTCTTCGGCGGCCAGATCATGGCCTGGATCGACGTGGTGGGCGCGGTGGCCGCCCGCCGCTATACCGGGCAGGCGGTCACCACCGTCTGCATCGACAACCTGACCTTCCTCAAGCCCGCCTACCTGAACGACACCGTCGTGCAGGAGGCGGCCGTCACCTGGACCGGCCGCACCTCCCTGGAGGTGCGGGTGGACAGCATGGTGGAGCGCCTGGACGGCAGCCGGGAGCTGATCAACCGGGCCTATGTGGTCTTCGTCGCCATCGGGGACGACGACCAGCCGGTGCAGATTCCCGCCTTCGTCCCGGAAACGAACGAGGAAAAGCAGGAATACGCCGCGGCGGAGGAACGCAGAAGGATCCGCCTGAACCGGTAAGAGAAAGGGGAGAAACCCATGAAGAAACGCCTGTTCACGCTGCTCCTGGCGGCAGCCCTGCTGCTGTGCTCCAAACCGGCCCTCGGCGACTACTCCTTCTCCGCCGACGCGGACGCGATCGAGAAGGCTGCGGATTCCGTGTTCATGCTGGAGGTCTATTCCTACAACAACCGGATGCTCGCCACCGGCAGCGGCTTCGTCGCCTTTGACTCCTCCCTCCTTATCACCAACTACCATGTGATCGAGGGCGGCTCCTACGTCATCGCGATCAGCGACGACCTGGACGAATACCTGGTCTCCGGCGTCTGCGGCTACGACAAAAACAGGGACATCGCCCTCCTGTGCTTCGACAAAACCACAAACGTCGCCCCGCTGCCCCTGGACACGGACGGCAACCTGAAGCGCTCCCAGACCGTGGTGGCCATCGGCAGCCCGGCGGGCCTGCGGAACACGATCTCCATCGGGAACATCAGCGGGTTCTACAAAAACAGCGGCAAGGACTGGATCCAGTTCACCGCCCCCATCTCCTCCGGCTCCAGCGGCGGCGCCCTCTTCAACGACGAAGGGGAGATCATCGGCATCACCACCGCCACCTACGCCTCCGCCCAGAACGTCAACATGGCGGTCAAAGTGGAAGAAGCCATCAGGCTCTACAACAAATGGGACAAGAAAACCGTCGCAAAAATGGGGAACATGAAGGGCTATTCCTACCCCACCGCCTCCCAGCAGAAAGACGCAAAAGAAGGCACCATCGTCTGGGTCTCCGGAGGCGGCAAGAAATACCACAACAACCCCAACTGCTCCAAAATGCGTTCCCCCGTCCAAATGGACCTGATGGATGCAATAGAGCAGGGCTATGAGCCCTGCGGGAAGTGCTATAAGTAAAAGCAAAAACAACATAGTCAAAAGAAGAGTCAATATAGTCATTTACAGGCAGAATGACTATATTGTTTTCTTTTTGAGGATATCTGGAAAGCCCGGATATATAAGATCCTCCGGCTTCCCTTTTCGTTTGTGTCTGCTCCGGTGCAGCTTGTGGAAAGAGAGCGTTTCTTCCAGATAATTCCACCTTCAATTTTTGGCAGGTCGCAAGGTGGACAAAAACCCTGCGGGCATAGTATAATCTTCTGTAAGTCCATCAAACAGTTAATAGAGGGATACATATATGCCGACCAAGGACCGGCTGCTGGTCTTGCTGCAGACCCTGCAGAAAAACTCCGACGATG
The DNA here is from genome assembly GCA_017512985.1 of Clostridia bacterium. Classification (GTDB taxonomy): domain Bacteria; phylum Bacillota; class Clostridia; order Christensenellales; family Aristaeellaceae; genus Aristaeella. The sequence continues at coordinate 91,571 of JAFWEJ010000005.1, read as the reverse complement.
AAACCGCCCTTTCAACGGCGGATATTCTTGCTGCCCTGGAAGCGGAGGGGCATGACTGCTCCATCCGTACGCTCCGGCGGGATGTGAAGAGCCTGCAGGACTGCGGGTATGAGATTGAGATCCGGGAAAAGACGGAGGGTGGTTATACCCGGTATGCCTGGATGGACCGGGAATGGTCCCAGCCGGAACTGCAGATCCTGGTAGACGCGGTATCCGCTGCGCAGTTTATTCCGCAGGCGAGAAGCGAGGAACTGATCAGGAAGCTGTCCGGAATGGCCGGACCGTCGCATCAGGAAGAGCTTGTTCCGCAGTTCCTGATCTCCGAGCGGGTCAAGGCAAAGAACAAGGATATGATCTATTCCGTTCAGGCAATCCGCCGGGCGATTGAGCGGGACAGGAAAATCGCTTTCAGATATCTTCAGTACAACATGAATAAGGAACAGGTTCCGAAGCATGAAGGCACGCCGGAGGAAGAGTATGTCGTGTCTCCGTATGCCACGGTCTGGAACAACGACCGGTATTACCTGGTCGGCTGGTCTGATAAACGGAATAAGATTGCCGTATACCGCATAGACCGGATGAAGGTCCCGAAGCAGCTGCCGAACAAGCGGATACCGGCACCGGATGATTTTGATATCCGGGATTACACGGATAAGGTCTTCCGGATGTACGGAGGCCCGGAGGAAAAGGTCACGCTGAAGTGCAAAACGGAAATACTGGATCAGGTGATTGACCGGTTCGGAGAAGGAATAGAGCTGAAAAATCGGTGCAGTGAAACGTTTGAGGTGACGGTGCCGGTGAGCCTGAGCACGACGTTCTACGCCTGGGTATTCCAGTTCGTGGGTAAGATGCGAATTCTGGGGCCGGAATATGTCAGGGAAGTGTACGTGGGATACCTGGGAATGGCGATGAATGAGGTACTAGAAGAATAAAGGAATAATGAACTGCGGATCAGATGGAGTAGGTTGTGATTTGGAGGATGAAAGCATGCGAAACGATACGAGGTTACTCGAGATCTATATTGATTCGATGATTCGATTAATGGGTGAAGCAGAATATTTATCAAAAAGAGAGAAAGATCTTCTTCATAAATCTAATTTGTTTAACAGAAAAAACAATCTGGAAGTAATTTGTCGTGAGTATAAAAAATTTTATGACAAGATAGATAAAGAATGGAGCCAGATTTATTCTGATTCAAAGGAATTTGGGGAAACAAAGAACTTTTTTAGGTCGCTATCATCGGATAATACGCCTTATGCTACTTCGTTAACACAAAAGCTTGTTGAGCAATTTTTTTATCAGTTATCTAAACTTACAGAATTATGTATTGAGGCGAATAATCCTGAAAGAAAATGGAAAAGAACTGATTCTGAATTTTACGACTCGTTTTTTTACTATTTGCACACCGCAATAGTAAACATTTTCCCAATTGTGATAATAGCGATTATAAATCATAGTATAAGTATTGATGAGGATAAGAAAAAGGCATTTATTGAAACAAACAAAAGGTATATTCCATATTGCGCAGGAGATAGTATAACTGACAGCAGTCTAAATCAAATGTTATTGAATGCGCAGAAGCAGAAAGACATAAATGAAGAACAGTTTTTTGAGGAAATACGTAATGGAAATTGGAAAGTTGAACCAATTCTTTATCGAGATGAAAGAGATTGTTTCGGAATCCGGTGCGATCAATGTAACAACGCCAGGCTTGAGACGGTATTATATTGAGAGCAATAAGGAAATCATCAGGCAGCCTATTCTGTTATGTGAACAGCTGAGCAATCTTACAAAGACTTGGAAGAAAGTGCTGAGCTATCCTCTTGTTCAGGTGCTGTTCAGATTTAATGCAAACTCCAAATTATTTCTGGCAAGTTATTTTTACAGATTCAATGTGGAAGACGTTTCAGAAGGGAAGATAAAGACCGTTCTGGAATGCCTGCTTCGGTTGTTTACGATTCTGGAATTGGTGGATATGGGCTATGCGGCAGACGCAGCAAAAAGAGTCCGGTATGATACGGATTATCTGACAATTTTTAATTCTGCGGTGGATGAATACAAGGGTTTGTTGGCGAAGTACCAGTATCCGGAAGAAGAGATTGAAGACTCGGTCCATTTTATGATATGCAAGTTCCTGATGGGACGAGTGGAAGTATTCAGGCAGATCTCAATTAATGAGGGTGGCCCTGAAGAAATACCGGAAATGCCGGCAGATGATATTGACAACTTTACAATGGCCATGATCTTTGCCAATCTGCCGCCGCAGCCGGATGTCGCTGCATATCTGAAAGAGATCAATGTGAATTATGATTATGACCATCTGCATATGGTTACCTGGTTCTCTGCACAGATGCATCATGGAAGGGGGAACTATTCCAGAACAGAGCATAATTACAGCGCGAAGACAACTTATAACCGTTTGCTGAATCCGTATTCTCTGATGTGGATTGCCGCTGCATTGGGAGAAGATCCCGAGGTTGTGAGGAAGGCGGCTGCGGAAGCGGAAAAGGTCAAATCTTATGCTTCCAAGTGCGGAGCAGTTCGGAGAGAGATCCCGTTTGACAGGATTCTGGATTTGGCTGTGGCCATGTTTGATGAGCTTTTTTCAGAATCTGAGGAATAATGGTGGGATGGATAATCCTACGCTAAAGCAGAATGCAGAGGCATCGGATTTGCATCGAAATATCATTCCGCTGAATACTTTTTTTGTAAATACCCGACCACTTTATCGACATCCTCTGGTTCGACTTTTGCAGTCTGAATATGCCTGCCGCGATCTTCAAATCCCTGATAAAAATACATATCACCTTCACCTAAAAGCTTGTCTGTGAAAGTGTTATTCACGATTCTTTTCAGCTCGTCCTGGCTGGTTGTAACCAGGCATGCACGATTTCGGATGAAACGCAGGGCATCAATGATATCCCATTCAATATTACGGTTGTTCTTTTCATCAGGCTCATAAGCTATTGGGGTCTGAGCTACCAATACGAAATGAATTCCGGTCTGTACAGTTTTTTCGGATATTGCTTCCAGACAGGAAAGAACTTCCTTCCATAGTTGATTGGCCCTTTGGAGAGGATATCTGTCCAGCAGTTTCTGATATAGCTCAATAAATTCATCGATGATAATTATAATTCGCGGAAGAGGTTCCCCTCTTGTTGGATCATCTTCAACAGCTCTCTGATAATAATCAAATCTATAGAAGCCTTTTTGCGCAAGAGCTTTTTCACGTTCCTGAGAAAGTAATTGCAATTGCTTCAGTGTATCAAGTGCGGCCTCTGGTTCTTTTTCGATATTCTTATCATACAGATGCGGAAGCCTCTGATAATGCAGAAGCTCTACTCCTTTGAAATCCATCAGAACGAACTGAACCTGATCCGGTGTTGCTTTTGCCAGTATGCTGATAATAATATCATTCAGGAATGTACTTTTGCCTGCACCGGTGACCCCTACAATCAACAAGTTTCCCAGGCTTTCCAGATCAAAGACAAAACGGCCGCCGGAAATATCTGTTCCTCCTGCTACTGTAAGCGGAGAATTGCTGGAAAGAAATTCTCCGGATGAAAGCAGGTCTTTCAGAGTTACGGACCTACGGGCAAAGCTCTGTACAGCGATAATAATGGTATTGTTCTGCCCGGATATTTCTACAGGGCAGCACAGACACAGTTCAATATCCTTCTGTATTTTCTTAAGTTCATTGACTTTTGCTTCGAATCGTTTTGAAGGGTTTCTTGTGTCATTATATACAAGCGTAAGGACAATAGCGACATTGTTGAATTTGTAATCTGCCACTTTCACCGGCAGTTTCAGACTACAAAACAGATCTTCGAGTTTTTTCGCTATTTCCCGCATTTGATCAATGGAGACAAAACCGTCTACATCTGTTCTGGCAGTAAGATTGTCGCACGGAAACTGCAGTTCTAGCATTGATATCATCTCCCTGTAGACAAGGCAAATTATTGTTTCTAGGTGTATTTTATACGATGCCTTCTCATTTTTCAATAATATTGGAAACAGCATAACGGGAAGGTTGTTACGGCGTTAATACAGTGATCGTAAAAGAAAACGATTATTATGCGGAATAATACTTGTTCTGGTGGGAATCGGCCTGTAGGTTTGATGAAGTGAATGAGTTAAATGATGAACAGTAGAAATGGTTAATGTTTAATAAGTGAAATGCTGGTTGTGTTCAGAGCGGGTCGGCGCTCTCTCTTTTTCGCAATTGCTTTTCATTTGTGCTTTCTGACTGTATAATATAATAAACAAACTGTTTTATAGATTTCTTGAGGTTGTTGAAAAGATAATAGCAATGAATAATTGATCATTAAAGCATACGGAGGAAAGCAGTATGGCAGACAATGAAGTCAGATGTATTCAGCCAGACGATGTTGGAATTTATGTGGAACGAATGGACATATTCAATTGTGTCATGTATCAGTATGGTATCAGTCCCATACGCGGTATACGTATTGTTAACAATACACAGGATCCGATTGAAGACCTGTCGCTTGTGATTATGCCTGAGACTGAAATGATGTGCGATACCTGTATCCCGCTTGATCCTGTCCTGCCTGGAAAACCGATGCAAGTAGATGATCCGGAGATCCATATCAACGGGGAACTGTTGGCGGAATTAACAGAGCCAATCAGTATTAATGTAAAAATGGCTTTGCTCCAGGGCGATGAATTCATTACGGGAATCCAAGGCGAAATCATGATTCTGACCTATGATCAGAGTATGGGATCAAATTACAGAGATTTATTGTCATCGTTTGTTATGCCAAACCATCCTGTAGTTGTTGGTTTGATTCATGATGCGGCAATGATTCTGAAAAAATGGGGAAAGGATCCTTCATTGGAAGGATATCAAAGAGAAGATCCTAATCGAGTAATAGAGCTCGCCGCTGCTGCTTACGCTGCTATACAAAAGAAAAATATTGTTTACGCTGAACCACCGGCTACCGCTGAACTGTACGGGGTAGGCCAACGCATACGTACTCCTGAAGTAATGCTGGAACAGCGTCTTGGCACATGTATGGATATGACGCTCCTTTACGCAGCATGCTTGGAGGCGATGGGATTACGTCCTGTTCTATATGCAAAGATAGGCCATATCTTCACTGGATTCTGGCTTCATGAAACACAACTCTCTGAGATTTTCCTGATTAATGGAAGAGATACAAATGAAGAAATTGTAAAGAGATATCAGAAGGGGTCTGGTGAGATACTTTTTGTCGAATGCACGGCTATGTGTGCAGGTAATAGTATCTCTTTTGAACAAGCAATGTCGATTCCGGAGAAGAAAGGTAATCTGTCACCGGAAAAGTTCAACTTTGCATTGGATGTATGTGCTTCCAGAGAAAAAGGGATACGTCCTCTCTTTTCCCGCACATTGAAAGATGGCCATTATGAAATTGATGTTGTTGAAAGAAAAGATGATGAAATTACAGCAGCACCCGAAGCTCGAAAGATAGTTATTCAAAAAGATCTGAATACCGGAAAAAGGAAAATCACAAATAAAAAAGAATTATGGGAAACAAAGCTACTTGATCTCACCACACGTAATATGCTGCTGAATCTCCCGATAAAAATTGTTGAGCCTATCGCATCTTCGTATGTGGATGAATTGGAAAACGCCTTAGCAGATGGAGAAGATTTTACTTTATGCCCGATTCACCTGGATGTACTTAAATACGGGATTGAAAAAAAGGATGAGAAAGGGGAAACAACATTCATTCCAGCACTTGCTGTATTACTAGAGAAGAATCATGGAGCATATGAACTGACAGACTGGCGTTTCGGGAAAAAGGATTATGCAGACTTGTGGCGCCAGGAAGCCAGGAACCACCGCTTGTATACTTATCGTAGACCAGAAGAATTGGATAAAAACCTGACAGCGATGTATCGGGTTGCTTCTGCTTCGCAACAAGAGAACGGTGTCAGCAGTCTATACCTTGCCATCGGCTTGCTACGCTGGTTTGATGACGAAGGGAAACTGTACCATGCACCACTTGTCCTGGTTCCAATAGAGATGGTTCGGAAGTCTGCCAATCAGGGATACGCCTTCCATATGCGGGATGAAGAACCGCATTTTAACCTGACGCTTCTGGAGATGATGAAGCAAAACCACAATATCGATATCGGCGGCCTGGATCCTCTCCCCAGGGACGATCATGGCGTTGATATCAAGAGGACGTTTGCTATTGTTCGCAGCCATTTACAGACGGTACGGGGCTGGGATGTGTTTGAGACCTGTGTAATCGGCAACTTCAGCTTTGCCCAGTTTGCTATGTGGAATGATATCCATCGGGCAGGTGACATGCTGGATAACAGCGGGATTGTCCGCAGCCTGATGAAGGGCCATGTGGACTGGGATGTTGAACAGAGTGATAACGCCGGCGCAGAGGAGATCTATCTGCCGATCACGGTGGACGGCACCCAGCTGAAAGCAATTGAGATGGCTGCTCAGGGGAAGACCTTCGTGCTGCACGGACCGCCGGGGACGGGCAAGTCCCAGACGATTACCGGTATGATCGCAAACCTCATGGCGCACGGGAAACGCGTCCTGTTTGTCGCGGAAAAAATGGCCGCGCTGTCCGTTGTGGAGAAACGGCTGTCCTCACTGGGAATCGGGGATTTCTGCCTGGAGCTTTATTCCGATAAGGCGAATAAGAAGCATGTACTGACTCAGCTGGACAAGGCGCTGGCTAACCAGGGACGCAAGAAGAAAGATGAATATGAAGCATACCTGAAAAAGTTTAATCTCAGCAGGGATGAACTGGACCGGTATATGCAGCATCTGCATCAGACACGGACCTGCGGGTACAGCCTGTATGAGCTGATTGACCTGTACGAAACCACTTCCGAACAGGATCAGATGATTCCTTTCTCCCGGGATGAAGTCCGGGAGATGACGAATGAACAGATCCGGAGCCACAGATCCCTCATCGGGAAACTGACGGCAGCCGGCGACGATGTCCGGGATCCGCTGCATCATCCGCTCCGGACAATTGAGCTGGACAATTATTCCTTCGCGATCCGGGCAAAGGCGGAAGAGGCTGTCAATGCCTACCTGAAAGCTGCTGAGACGATGAAGGCAGCCGCAGCCCGGCTTGCGGAGAATTGCGGCAGGCCTGTACCGGAAACAACTGGCGGATACGGGGAACTGCTCCGTTATGCCGATTGTGCGGTAAAGGTTCAGGGTTCTGGTGAAGCCGCGCTGTGGCTGACAGGCGGAGACTCCAAAAAGATTCGGAAATACCTGGAAGCTCATGAAACCGTCGAAAAGGATAAACAGGACTTCCTGAAGAGCTGGAAGGAAGAATTCCTGAACGCGGATATGGCAGCGCTCATCCGGCGCTGCGAGGCTGCGGAAAAGAAGCTGATCGGCAAAGGCGCTGCCATGAAAGCCATCGCCGCCGAACTGCAGGAAGTGGCGAACAAGGCCGTTGTTCCCGAGATGATCCCGATCATCGCAGGGAAAGTGAAAGAATGGCAGGAACGCTCGAAAGCCTGCCAGGAGCTGAATGACCAGCTGTCTGAAGAAGAGAAGAAGATTATTGCACTGGTCGAGACTGTCAGCGGACTGGAGGAAGCCAGGGCCCAGGCAGATGAACTGCGCCAGGAGCTGACTGCCTGCAAGGCGGATTTGTCTGTGCTGAAAGGCATCAGCGTATCCGATACAGCGCTTGCGGAATACCGGAAAGCCTTTGAAGCGTTCTTCGGGCGGAGGAACGAGCTGAATACAGTCCTGGAGCGGCATCAGGAATCGAGCCTGGTTGAAGAAGAAATCGCTATGGCACAGTACCTGCAGGAGACGCCTTCAGCGCTGAAGGACTGGTCCATTTATGTCGGCTGCCGGAATGAATGCCTGGCTGCCGGCCTGGAACCGGTTATCAAGGCGTATGAAGGCGGGATGCCTTCCGATGCGGTCTATCCTGCCTGCAGGAAGGGCCTGTATTACGCGCTGATCAATGGAGTGATGAGCACAGACGAAGTGCTGAGCACTTTCTCCGGATCCTCCTTCAATGAATCCGTCCGGCAGCTCAAACAGCTGGACGATGCGCTGATTGAGCATACAAAAACTGAAATATACAATAAGCTGGTTGGGCAGATCCCGACCAACCTGAGCTCCGCTGAAGCGGGTATGGAACTGAACATGCTGCGGAAGGCCATCGGCAGCAATGCCAGGGGTATGTCGATCCGTACGCTGTTCGAGAAATTGTCCCATATCATCCAGAAGCTTTGTCCCGTTATGCTGATGAGTCCGGACTCTGTGGCGCAGTATCTGGAGCGGAAGAACGACGTGTTCGATGTGGTGATTTTTGACGAAGCCTCCCAGCTGCCGACCTGTAAAGCAGTCGGCGCACTGGCACGGGCTAAAGCGGCCGTCATCGTCGGCGATCCGAAACAGATGCCGCCCACATCCTTCTTTGCTGCCGACAGGCAGATTGCGGAAGACGTGAGTCTGGAAGACCTGGACAGCATCCTGGATGACGCGCTGGCGCTGGGGGTTCCGTCACAGTATCTGCAGTGGCATTACCGCAGCACGCATGAGAGCCTGATCGCCTTCAGCAACTATGAATTCTACGGGAACAAGATGTTCACATTCCCGTCAGCCAATGACAGGGAACGGCGCGTCAGGGCGATCCGGGTGAACGGTGTATACAAGAACAATACAAATGAGGTTGAAGCGAAAGCAATAGTGGAAGAGATTATTCATCGCTATATGGACCCGGAAAAGAGGAAACTATCCATTGGTGTTGTGACATTTAACCTCAAACAGCAGGAATTGATCCTGAATAAGCTGGAAAAGGCATATAAGAAGGACAAGGGTTTTGACGAGTGGGCAAACACCGGAGAGGATAAGCTGTTTGTTAAGAACCTGGAAAACGTTCAGGGCGATGAGCGGGATGTGATCATGTTCTCCGTCGGATATGGCCCGGATGAAAAGGGAAACATCAGCATGCACTTCGGCCCGATCAACCAGTCCGGAGGAGGAAAGCGGCTGAATGTGGCTTTCTCCCGCGCCAGGGTGGAGATGCTGATCTTTACCAGCATGGATTCGACACAAATCAGGGCGAACGATACATCGTCTGAGGGCCTGAAAGCATTTAAGGAATTCCTGCATTACGCGGAAGGAAATGATCTGAGTGCGGCGCGGAAGCCTATGCGGGACGATGGGGAGACCGGAGACGGAATTATGTCCCGGATCTGCAGCGCAATCCGTGAAAAGGGCTATGAGTGCCAGACGAATATCGGGCATTCCAGCTTCCATGTGGATATTGCCGTGGTGGATCCCTATGATCCGACCCAATATCTAATGGGCATCCTGCTGGACGGAGAGAATTACCGTATGACCGGCAATACGCGTGACCGCGAGATTGCCCAGGTCAGTGTGCTGCGTCGGCTGGGATGGACGCTCCTGCGGGTGTGGACGATTGACTGGTGGGATAACGCGGATAAACAGATCCGGATCATTCTGGAGAAGCTGGAAGAGATGCGGAAAAAGGCAGAGCTCAGGAACGCCGAAAAGGAAAGGGACAAACACTTGGCTCCGGAAGCCATGACGGAGGCAGTGGAGAAGGAACTGGCGGCAGAGGTGGAAGAGGTCATTACGGAAGAAGAAACGGAAACTCAGGATATGTTCAAACTGGATATTCCGGGTCTGAACATCGAGATCTGGGCGGAGAAGAAGCCGGAAGCACAGGAAACACCCGCGGTTCCGGAAGAACCTGTGCAGCCGGTACTTCCCGAGGAAGAACCGGAAGAGGATGAGGATGTTCCGGAAGAACCCCGGGTGGAAAAAGAACCGCAGTCCGAACCCGTTGAAGAGTCTGAGGAACCGGTACAACAGCCAGAAGAAATTGTACAGGATACTATAGACGGCGATCCGCGATTCTCCGGAGATTACCGCCCGGTTGAATATGTGTATGCGCAAATTCCGACAACGCCGATCGACACAGAGGATTATGTGGCGCCGGCGAACCGGAAGGAAATCACCCGCCGGGCTGAGATCATCCTGAAGGCTGAAGCACCCATCCACTATTCCACACTTATGTGGAGGACCTGGACGACGTTTGGCGTGAAGCGTCAGACGAACGCTGTCACGGAGGCAACAGAAAAAGCGCTCCGTGCCGCGAATATCCGAAACGTCAAGACAAAGGGTGTTACGTTCTGCTGGGAGAAGGAAACGGATCCCAATGCCTATAAGGTGTTCCGGGCAGAGCCGAACAGGAACTGTGAAGAGATCAGCCCGCATGAACTGAAGAATGCCATCTGCTATACCCTGAAGCAGCATAACGGAACAATGGACCGGGACGGCCTGATCTTCCTTGTTTCCCGGAATCTGGGCTATAAACGCCTGGGAAAGAATGTGGAAGCGGCAATTGCCGCAGCCATTCAGTTTGCAAAAGCACAGGGTGTGATTGAGGGAACTGGTCAGATATCGCTGACAGAGTTGATGGATAATCAAACAAATGGCTGATGATATACCGTCCTGTCGGAACGATGGGACGGTTTTTTCGTGCCTCTTCAGGGTGGGATATGAAAGGAGAGGCATGGATATGGATCGGAAAGCGGCGGAAGGCCGGAGGGAAAACAAGCTGCGCTTGAGTTGCGGATTTCAAGTTCAATCTGAATTTTCTGGTTTTTCCGGCAGGCGGTAGTGTATGCTGAATATGGCGGCGGGACACCGGGTAAATGTCGCCGGGCGGGCGACCCGAAGATGTGGTTTCAGCAGTACAGTATGGCTGTGACAGGGAAGGACGGATGAAGAAAGGACGGGAGGGGATAAGCATGAGCGGAGCGAAGAAGATGAACACAGAAGGAACCAGGTTTCCTTGTCATTTCTGGGAAACCGGGGACGCAGAGGAAGCAGAGAAGGCATTCAGAGGGACGCTGGTCAGGGATTACGGCGAGTATACCGCCCTGGAAGACGGAACAGTGCTCCATTACAACTACATGTGGGATGACGGAGCGAGATTCCTTACACGCTGTGATGAATGCGGCGGCCTGGTGATCATGCAGCGCTCGGAATATCATTCCTGCTTTGATGATGACGGCGACGGCTACTACCAGGACTGGATCCCGGTTGCGTCCGTGGAGGAAGCTGATCTCATGAATATCCTCTGGGGCGGGCTTGATCTGGAAGGATATCCCTTCCGCCATCTCAGGGGCAACAACTTCAAATACTCCTGGACAGGGGGCGGGGCGCCCAAACCGTATGACCCGGAAGAACTGAAGGAGAAGATCCGGCAGAATTATTCCGGATTGAAGAAAAATCAGAAGGAACTGCTGGAGAAGCTGATCAGCGAAGCGGGGAAAGAAGAGAAAGAGGAATCCCTGACGCCGGAGGAAAAAATTGCGCTGGGGAACGAGTACAATAACAGGGGCTGGGAACTGCAGACCGGGGATGATCCGGATATGGAAGGAGCGGTTTCCTGGTATGAGAAGGCCGCGGAACTCGGGAACGCGACGGCCATGGTGAATCTCGGAAATATCTGTGAGGAGAAGGAAGACTGGGAGAACGCCTACCGGTGGTACCTGGAGGCGGCATATGCCGGGGACGAAAAGGGCATGTTCAATGTCGCGAATATGTATTATTGGGGCGAGCATGTGGACCAGGACTACGGGAAGGCGTATGAGTATTTCCGGAAGCTGTATGAGGCGGGCCATCCCGGCGTAAGCCTGTACATGGGCCTGTACGCGGAGAACGGTTTCCTGGAGGAACCGGATTATGAAGCCGCGGTCAGGTATTATGAGCAGGGGATCGAGGAAGGCGACGAATACTGCCCGGTGAACCTGGGCAGGATGTACTGCACAGGAACCGGTGTTCCGGAGGACCTGCAGAAAGGCTTTGAACTGTACATGCTCGGCTGGGAGCGGGGAGACGCGCTGGCGGCTGCGAACATCGGGTACTGCTATGAGGTGGGCCAGGGCGTAAGGAAGAACCGGAAGAAGGCTGTTGAGTACTACAGGGCGGCTGCGGAGACGGGTGAGGAACATGCCATCGAGGCGCTGGAACGGCTGGGAGAGGAGAAGTGAAAACCGCGGAAAAGAGAGGCGGGATGATCTTTTTTTGCGGCATCTGGATCGGTAAAATGAATATGCCCGGAAGTATCCGGAGACCGGCCGGCATCCATGCAGTGAGAGGAGGAACCTGAATGAGTGAGATTGTGAACATGAATAAATCCGCATATGACCGGTATGAGGAACTGCTGCTCAGGAAGTCCGCGCTGAAGAAGGAATGCTTCCAGCTGGAGCAGGAGTATACCCGCCTGTTCGGGGAGGCGATCCTGAAACTGTACCGGCTGCAGATTGAGTGCGCGAAAAAGAAAAAGACGATCGAGTTCTGCCAGGCAGCCGTGAACCGGGGCGAGGAACCGGATGAACGGAAACTGCAGGAATTCATCCTGAAGGAGACCCGGGAGCTGCAGGAGCATTTCCGGAAGATGTCCGAGGAGTATGAAGTCGCGAAGAGCGCTGTGAAGATTACGGAAGCGGACCTGGCGAAGATCCGGAAGATCTACCGCCGGACCGTGAAACTGCTGCACCCGGACATTCACCCGGAGGTGGCGGAATCCGAGGACCTGAAGGACCTGTGGAACCGGGTATCCGTCGCCTATGCCTGCAACGACCTGAAGGAACTGGAAGAGCTGGAGGTGCTGGTGGCCGCGGCGCTGGCGGACCGTTCCGGGGAAGAGTGGAAGGTTGAGGTCCCGGACCTGGACGCGCGGATCTCTTCCCTGGAGGGGGAGATCGATAAGATTACCGGCACGGATCCCTATCAGTACAAGTTCCTGTTTGACGATCCGGAAGCCGTGGAGGAAAAGAAAAGGACGCTGCAGGGGCAGATCGGGGAATACACTTCCTACGCCGCGAAGCTGGACGAGATCCTGGCCTCCGTGCTGCCGGAAGGGATGATCGTTGTCTGGGACGCGGAGTGACGGAAGCTGCTGCTGGGGAGGTGAGCGGGATGACGCAGGAGGAAAAGCGGGAACTGGGGGAAAAACTGGGACTCAAAGCGCTGGCGTTCCTGGAGGGCACTGAGACCGGTACGCCTGATCCGGATGCGGCGATCCTTTGGTATGAAAAAGCAATGAAGCTGGGTTATGTCGATGTATTGAATGAACTGGGGGCTGCTTACCTGGTAAAAGAAGATTATGAACAGGCATACTACTGGTTTCTTGAGGCAGCGCTGGGCGGCGATAAGAATTGCCTGTATAATATGGGAAACCTGTATTATAACGGCCAGTACGTGGATCAGGACAAGGCAAAAGCTTACAGGTTTTTCAGGGAAGCCTATCAGCGCGGCGTATGGGAAGCCTGTTTTTATATGGGTTATTATGCCGAATGCGGCTTGTTTGAAGATCAGGATTATGAGAAAGCAGTGAAGTATTACAGCGAAGGCGTCAGCCATGGATGCGGTCCCAGCGCACTGAACCTGGGCAGGATGTACAGTATGGGACGCTGCGTTCCTATGGATATGGAAAAAGGCCATCAGTATGCATTGATGGCTTATGAAGACGATGTCCCGGAAGCATGCTTTAACCTTGCCCTCGATTATGAAAATGGTTACGGTACTGAGCAGGATATGGAAAAAGCAATTGCTTTTTACAGGGAAGGCGCTGAAAAAGGAGACGAAACCTGCAGAAAGGCGCTGGAAAGACTGAATGCGGAGGGACTGGCAGATGGGCAATGAGATCATTACCGGCGGGCAGAGCGCTGTTTCTGTCGTCACGAACCATGGGCTGGGGGAAATCATCCAGCCGCTGATCCGGGAGATTCACCTGTTTGATACATGGATCGCGGGCACGACGCACCTGGAGGACAAGACCGTCCTGAAGGCCCTGAAGGCGGACGACGACCTGGTTCTCCGCCGGGAAGACAACAAGTAGCAGGGCCATCCTGGTGCTGAACAGCGATAAACAGAAACTGGGATATGTGCCGGAAAAGGACAATATTGTGTTTTCCCGCCTGATGGACGCCGGGAAGATCCTGAAGGCGAAGGTCCGGAAGATTGAGGACCAGGGCGCCTGGACGAAGGTTTCCATCGGGATATACCTGGTGGATCTGTAAGCAGCAAGCGGATTTATTTACCGATCTGTGATGTGATCAGAAAACGCTGAGAGTCGGCTGTGTATTGAGAGATGGGATTGCTGAAATCCTTTTTTGTATTTGCTTTTCATTTGACCTGTCTGACTATAACGGGAAGGCTTTTTATGTCGCTAATGCAGTGAGTATGAAAAGAAGATGATAATTATGCGGAATAACGTCTATGAAGAGTGCGCGAGGGACAGGCCCTGTGACCGTACGACAACCTGCCGGAAACGGCAAGGTGCTAAAGCCTGACCGATAGGATGAAGGAACAGAGGATAAGCCGTCCTGTCGGAACGATGGGACGGCTTTTTTCATGCTTCTTCATTGCGGAATATGGATATCGGATGCGGTTGTTCTGAACAGGGAATGCCCTTTGGGATAAAATGATTGTACCGTCTTGCTTTCCTGTGGTATAGTATTAACAACAAATTGTTCTGTTCTATTATTTCAGTGTGCGCAGGAATCATGTGAGTCTGATTGATTTCAGTAAGCATTCTTGTTTTGTCAAACAATAAAATAAAACAGGTTGTATGGGAGGAAGAAAAATGGCTCTTATTCAATGCCCGGAATGCAAAAAGGAAATTAGTGACAGCGTGAAAAAGTGTCCTCATTGTGGTTACAGGATCAGAAAAAGTACGGCGGGGAAAAAAGCGCTTGCCATTGCCGCGGTGTGCGTGCTTGCCGCGGCAGCACTCGTGTTTTTCTTTGTGATTCAGCCCAATCAGGTTCTGGATCAGGCGGAAAAGTATATTTCCGATGGGAAATATACTGAGGCGGAGAATGTGTTGTTATCTGCCAGGGACGGAGCAAGAAAAAGCGAATTGCTGAAAAAAATAGATGAAAACAATAAACTGAATCAGGCTGCGGAATTGCTTCTGGAAGGGGATGCCGAGGAAGCGGGTCATATCTTGAATTACCTTCCTGACAGTGAAAGGAAAACGCAGCTGTCACAGAAAGTATCTGAACTTGAAAAACTGAAACAGGCAGAATGGTATATCGAGAATAATCAGATATCTGAAGCGGCAGCGCTTCTCGATTCATTGCCGGACAGTATGCAAAAAACCAGTCTGGCTGCAGCAATAAAGGAAGAAGAAATATTGGCCCAGGCTGAAGCCTTAATTGATCGCGGAAAATACGACGAAGCGGATGTGATTCTTGCGACGGCAAAATCAGGAGAAAGAAAAAGAGGACTGATTGCGAGAATAATCCTTCATGAAGTCGAAGAAGCTCTGGACGCAGGGAATACCGATCTGGCAGAGAAAAAACTCTCACAATTGGACAATGATTCTGTCCCGGCGGAAACGCTTGGAAGAATCAATGAAATGAAAGCGCATAATCTTTTATCGCAAGGGAAATATGCCGAAGCAGAAAAATATTTTGTTTCATTGGAACAGACGGATGAAATAAAAAAACTTCGCCGGAAGTTGTTTTATGAATCCAGGGTTTTGAAATGTGCGCTGATGGTTAAGGACACATTGATTTTCCCCGAATCCATGGAACTGTGCGAGGCTTTGGTGTTCCGCGGCAGCTTTTCCCGGAATGAAAGCAAGAGTTCAGATACAGAATATGTATATGAATGGAACCAGCCGGTGGTATTGCTCCATTACAGGGCGAAAACACGCGGCGGCAGCGTGTCAGACGGATTTGTAAGGTTTGACTGGGAGAATGGCACATATACTATGGGAAGAAGCGTGGATTCCCTGACACAGGATGAGAAGAAGCCGTCTTATTATGAATATTATAGCAGCGAGGAGAAGAAAGAGTATCTGCTGGATCAGCTGGAAATATCTTTAATTAATCTTGAACTAAAGATAAGCATTGTGGATATGACTCTTGATGATGATCAGCTGGTCAGGGTGAACCGTGCAATTCAGGGAATCAAAGGAAATGATGCGGATCTGATTGAGGATAATGATATTGTTTCTTTTCCGACTCCGTACACGGTTCAGATTACACCGACGCCAGCTCCCACTCCGATCCCTACGCCATCCCCTGAACCGGTTATACCTGTAAATGAAGGATCAGACAGTAATAACCATGAATTATTCAGTAATTACGGCTATATAACAGCCGATGGTGTTAATTTCCGTGAAGAGCCATATCCTTCATCCCGAAGGATTAAACTGTTGAAAAAATACGCTTACTGTTATGTTTATGGTACTGTTGTTTCCGATGGTGATACTTGGTATAAAGTGTCATATAACGAGACTGACGGATATATATCCAGCCGATATTTCAGATTGTTGACAGTCAGCGAAGCAGATGAGTTTGTCAATTCATCGAAGTATACTGAAGGTTTAAAAAACAATTCTGAAATTAATACAGAGAATGTGATTCCAGGAAAGAATGATGACGGTCCGGAACGTTATTATGAAGTAACTTCGGAACCTGCTGAAATACCCACTGATATACCTACTGAAATACCGACAGAGATCCCGCAAAAGGAACCAACCGCAACTCCAACACTGGAACCGATTCCGGAAAATCTGACAACTGAATTAATTAACCGTTATGGGAAAACCAACAGTAAGGTTTTCCTGCGTACAGATGCCAGTACCAGTTCCAAGAATCAAGGTATACTGAAAAAGAATTGTTCTGTTTATATGATTTATACGATGATAAATGATCTCGGCGAAACCTGGACTTATGTGATGGTCGACGGCAAGACGGGCTATGTCATGACCAGTTATTTGGATATGCTGACTGCGGAGGAAAGTGCAGCACTGGAAGCTCAGAATTCTCCCGTACCGGTTTTTACCCTGGAGGATATTCTTCCTCACGGCTGAATTGTCAGTTGAAAGGCTGTCAGTGGGGGTAAAGGCCTTGTTGACAACCTTTCTTGATTCGCGGTTTATCGCGGGCATGTGGTATAATGAATCTGCCGGATGACCGGCGAACTGAATAATGCCTATGAAGAGTGCGCGAGGGACAGGCCCTGAGACCGCACGACAACCTGCCGGGAACGGCAAGGTGCCAAAGCCTGACCGATAGGATGAAGGAAATGGGGATAAGCCGTCCTGTCGGAACGATGGGACGGTTTTTTCGTGCATCTTCCAGATGCAGTATCAAGTTCAACTTGATCTATGCTTTTCAAGCTCCGCTTGAATCTGTCGGTATTTTTGACGGACGATATTGTATGCTGATAACAGAAGCGATGACGTGACAGAAGGAGCCGGCTGCCGGACGATGGATAAAGTGTCATCCGCCGGACGACCGGAAGAAGACTTTCCGGTTGTACGATGGGTGCAGAAAAAATAACAGGAGGTATTGGTTATGAAGATTATCTGGGATAGTATTTATGAGGTGAAACGCCTGATTGAAATTGCTGATCTGGAGAAGGTCCGCGAACATGAAAGTGAGCATGGATGGGGGAGTGCCGGGTTCATTATCCGAGAAAGCGACAGAAAACCGGGTGAGAAGGAAGTACAGAAACCCGTGTCCGATGCTTATCATAAGTCGGACTATGTCATCATGACGCCCTGTTACAAAGAACTGAGCTGGCTGTACAGGATTATGAAAGATTATCCCCGGTACGGAGTATTGAAGCAGGGCGATTTTGACGAAGGTTTCTTCTGGGCGTGCAAAGCTTTTTTTCTCAGCCATCCGAAGTATGAAGCGAAGGAATTGCTGCTGTTTGTTGTGCACTTCCTCGGTTCTATAGATGAACAGACAAGAAACGACAGGCAGGACCGTAGGGAAAACCGGAATCAACTAACAGAAATGAACGTTGGCAAGACCTATGATTGCTGATTCAGATATCAGTACACAATGACACAATACAAGGAGCAGCAAAATGATCCGAGAAATTATCCATGACCCGGTTTTCCTGGCGCAGCCGTCCTCCGAGGCGACGGAGGCGGACCTGCCCGTTGCCGTGGACCTGATCGATACCCTGAAGGCGAACCTGGACCGGTGCGTCGGCATGGCGGCCAATATGATCGGGAAAAAGAAACGGATCATCGTGATGGCAAGGGGTCCCCTGGTGGTGGCGATGATCAACCCGAAGATCCTTTCCGCCTCCGGGGAATATGAGGCGGAGGAAGGCTGCCTGTCTTTGGAAGGCGTCCGGAAAACGAAGCGGTACCGGTCCATCCGGCTGCAGTGGCAGGATATGCAGATGAAGGTGCATACCGGGACGCTGGACGGGTTCCAGGCGCAGATTGTGCAGCACGAGATCGATCACTGCAGCGGCGTGCTGGTCTGAGGGGCTGCGGTTTGCGCGGCGGTGCTCCGTATGGTATAATTCATATAAATCAATGCCCGAAGGGGCGGAAAGGTGAATAGACATGATTATCGTAACGACAGAATATGTTTTCGGCAAGGAAACGGAAATGCTGGGCCTGGTGAAGGGCTCCACGATCCAGACAGTGAACGCTTTCAAGGATATCGGCGCCGCGTTCAAGACGCTGGTCGGCGGCGAACTGGTCAAGTATAACGAGATGATCGCCAAGGCGAGGAAGATCGCGACGGACCGGATGGTCGCAGAAGCGGAACAGCTGGGCGCGGACGCGATTGTATGCACCCGGTACGGGACTTCGTCCATCATGCAGGGCGCCGCTGAGATCATGGTTTACGGCACGGCTGTGAAATTCAGGTAAGGGAAAGCGGTATGGCAGTATTTACGTCATCCGTGTTTGCGCTGCGGAGAAAGCTGATCGTTGACGCGCTGGAAAGGTGCGGGGCAAAGACGCCGGAAACGGCCAAGACCCTGGCGGAGGCCGGGGTGGAGAATCCGGACCTGTTTGAGGAATATACGGAGAAACTGGTGCTGTATGAAGCGCTCTGCCGGACTCCGGACGGAAAGTATTACCTGGGGGACTGATGGTATGCGCCAGTTTATCGCCCTGCAGCCCTCCCCGGGGTTCCTTGCCGCGCTTGAGGACGTGCAGGAGCGGCTTCGTGCCGCCGGGGTGACGGGGAAGTTCCGGGAACCTTCCGGGCTGCATATGACCCTGGCGTTCATCGGGGAATGGCCGGAAGAGGTGACGGATGCGCTTCCCGCGGTGGAGAAACCGTTTTCCATTACGCTCTCGCACCTGGGGTATTTTCCGGAGGCGGACGTGCTGTGGGCGGGGGTCCGGCCCTGCGGGGAGCTGGATCATCTGGCGGAGCGGGTGCGGCGCCGGCTTGCGGACGCGGGGATCCCGTTTGACCGGAAGCGGTTCAACCCGCATATCACGCTGGCCAGGAAACCGTCCGTGCCGGGGGATGTCGTTCTTTCGGAGATCCCGGTTCCCGCCGTTTCGATGATTGTGGACGAGGTGAGCCTGTACCGGTCCGACCGCGGGAAAAACGGGATGGTTTATACCGTGATCGGGACAAGCGGCGTTTTGTGATTATTTGATCTGATTTGTTGCTGTGAATACTGCCTGCTGAAAAATAGCAGGCAGTATTTTTCATATCCTGTCCTGTATTGCTTTGTCCGGGTTTTGTATGATAAAGGCGCCGGGGAAGATCCCCGGGAAACTGTGTGAGGGGGACTGATAGGAGGCGCGGAGGGATCCGCGGAGAGAAAGATGAAGAGGATTGTATGCCTGGCGCTTGTTCTTCTGCTGCTGGCGCCGGTGTGGGCCGGGGCGGAACTGTCCGCCTGGTTCCTGGATGTGGGCCAGGGGGACTGCACCGTGATTGTGTGCGACGGGGAGTGCATGGTGATTGACGGCGGGCCGGTCGGGTCGTCGCAGTTTGTGTATTCCTTCCTGCGGGAGCAGCCGGGCCTGGAATATATTGATTATGTGATCGCGACGCATCCCCATGAGGACCATGTGGGCGGCCTGACGGCGGTGCTGAACGCGGCGCCGGCGGACCTGATCCTTTCTCCGGTCGCGGAATGGGAAACCTCGGAGCACTTCAGCGACCTGATGAGATACGCGGACCGGTCCGGCACGCCGGTGAGCGTGCCCGCGGACGGGGACCAGATGAGACTGGGCGGGGCCGTGGTGACGGTGCTGCACTGCTGGCCGGAAGCCGCCGAGTGGACCGGCGGGAACGTGGATCCGGTGAACGACATGTCCATTGTCGTCCGGATTGATTACGGCGAAACGTCCTTTGTCATTGCCGGAGACGCGGAAGCCGCTTCCGAGTATATGATGATTGATTCCGGCCTGCCGCTGAAGGCGGACGTGCTGCGGGTGGCGCATCACGGGAGCAGGTATTCCACGACGGAGGAGTTCCTGAAAGCGGTATCGCCGTCCTATGCTGTGATCTCCTGCGGGGAAGGGAACCGGTATTTCCATCCCCACGGCAGCGTGCTGAACCTGCTGCAGAAAAACGGGGCGTTTGTGTTCCGGACGGACCTGCAGGGAACGGTGAAGTGCGTGAGCGACGGGAAGGCGGTGAAGTTCTCCGTGAACCGCTGGGCGGACAGGGAGGAGCTGTACACGGCGCCGGGGCGGGAGGCGGGGAACGGCGGCAGCTGAGGCGCTCTTTCCAGTTTTTGTATTCTGTGATATGATGGCTTTGACAGATGAAACGTTTTACAGTTACAGACGCGCAGCACGGACCGGCGGGGGAGCGGAATGAGCGAGCGGGATTTGGATTTTCCGGAGGAGGAGATCACGGAGGAGGATCCGGGAGAACTGGCGCTGGTCAGTGTGGAGGAGTTCTATGACCTGCTGATGGAACAGCAGGAACAGATGTAGCATGGACAGAAAGCAATGAAAGCGGTGCCTGAAAAGGATCAGTTTCAATCGCCGCAACCGTTTCCTGTTATTCCGGATCCATGATGACGTTGCCGAAAGGGGCATGTGAAAATAAATCCGGGGAAAGTGATTTCCCCGGATTTTTCAGTTACTGCCGGTACCAGCAGTAGTATTTCACGTCGGTGAGGTTGATGACGGTGAGCATGTAGCCGCCGTCGTTCATGGTGAACCAGCTGTAGTCCGTGTTCTGGACGTGGCCGTGCTCCGGGGCGTCCTCCGGGGAAAGGCCGAGGAGGGAGATTGCGACGCCGCCGTCGGTGGTGGAGCATTTGCCGTAGCGCTCCGGGTTTTCGTCGATCATCTTCTGGAAGCGTTCGCCGTAGAAGGGGCTCAGGCCGCAGTGGATTACCAGGGGCCAGTCCAGCCAGGGGGCCAGGGCGGGCTCCTCTTCGGCGGTGTAGCCGAAGTCCCGGAGGGTGCCGATATACATCATGACATGGCGGGTATCGGTGGTTTCGTGTTTGATGATATACAGGTCCCCGACCTGCAGGACGTCCTTCAGCTGATCGAAGGGCGGGGGCTCTTTGCCTTTCCGGTGGGTGTAAACCAGGCTGGCGCGGTGCTCCCACCAGTTCTTCATCAGGTCGGAGAGGGCGGGGTGCGGCTCCTTGCCGCAGGCCTTGTAGACGTGGCGGGTGAAGCCGACGCAGTCCAGGCCGTAGCAGTAATAGTTTCCGACCCTGAACCAGGAGGAGCCGTGCTCGCACATTTTGACGCAGTATTCCGGCCAGGCCAGGTAGAAGTACCCGTTTCCCCGGGCTCCGCTCTGGCCGCCGAAGTAATAGGGGACGCCGAGGCGGAAGAGCGGGGTGATCTTCTTTCCGGTCAGCTTTTCATACCGGGCGGTGAAGGGGTTGCCCTCCTCCAGCAGCTCGAAGGCGGCCTCTATGAAACCGGGGGTTTCTTCTGTTTCCGCTTTGGTCTGGGCGGGAAACAGCGGAAGCAGCGCCGCCAGGAGCAGCGCTGCAGCGAGGATCTTCCGGATGAGGGGGACAGTTCTTTCCGCCATGCGGAACCTCCGGGGGAGAAGGATCAGAAAAGGGGATCCTTCTTTTTCTTTTTGCTCAGCAGGAAACCGAGGACAGAGCCGACGGCGCCGCCGGCGATGTGGGTCATCTGGGAAATGTTATCCCTTTGGGTGATGCCGTCATAGACCTCCCGGCCCAGGTAGAGGAGGGCGACCAGGATGAAGGTGACCGGGATGGTGCGGTCCTCCCGCACGGTGACGGAGGAGATGAGGATGAAGGCGAAGACGACGCCGCTGGCGCCCAGGAGCATGGTCCGCGGGAAGAGGAGCATGTTGAGCGCGCCGGTGACGACCGCGGTGGCGAGGATGATGAGGGCGGTGTTCTTCGGGCCGTATTTCTCCTCGATCATGGGGCCGAGGAGGAGAATGTACATCATGTTTGAGATCAGGTGATCCCAGCCGGCGTGGCCCAGCACGTGGCACACGCAGCGGACGAAGGTGAGGGGGTCCGAGAGGGGCGAGCCGTAGACGCTGAAGACAAGCCGGTTGGCGGCGCCTCCGGTGAGCATATCGATTCCGCGGGCGAGCACGCACAGGGCGGCGAAGGCGAGGGTGACCGGCGCGTTGAAGGAGACGCGCAGGGGCTTCTTACTGCTGTACATCGTTTATTTCTCCAGTTCGGTTTTGCACTGCCGCAGGAAGGAGATGATCTTCAGCCCCTGGGGGCAGGCGCGTTCGCACTGCCCGCAGGAGACGCAGTCGCTCGCCTTGCCCCGGCCGGCGGTCACGATGCCGTATTCCCGGACGGTGCGGAACTCCGGGCTGCCCTTGCGGCGGTTGATGACGTTGAAGATCTCGGGGATCGGGATTTCCATGGGGCAGCCCTTGGTGCAGTAATGGCAGGCGGTGCAGGGAATGGACTTGTCCTCGTCCAGGGCCTTCTGGGCGCGGTGGATGAGCTCCATCTCCCTTTCGTCCAGCGGGCGGAAGTCCTTCATGGTCTTCAGGTTGTCGTCCATCTGGGCGAGATTGCTCATGCCGCTGAGCACGGCATGCACGCCCTCCAGCCCGGCGGCGAAGCGCAGGGCCCAGCTGGCGTAGGAAACGTCTTCGCCGGACGCGTCAAAGACTTCCCGGACCGTGGGGATCGGGTCGGCGAGGATGCCGCCCTTGACCGGCTCCATGATCATGACGGGCTTGCCGCGGCGGCGGCAGATCTCCCAGTTGCGCCGGGAGGCGACGCCGGGGTTTTCCCAGTCGGCGTAGTTGATCTGGAGCTGGACGAACTCCGCGTCCGGGTGTTTGTCCAGCAGTTCCTCCAGCAGGTCCGGGTCCGCGTGGAAGGAGAAGCCCCAGTGGCGGATAAGGCCTTTGGCTTTCAGTTCTTTCACATAGTCCCAGATGCCGTATTCGTCGTATTTCTGATAGGTGGTACGCTGCAGGGCGTGCAGCAGGTAATAGTCGAAATATCCCGCGCCGGTGCGTTCCAGGCTGATGTCGAACTCCTGACGGGCGCTTTTCGCGTCCGTGGCGCCCATGGCGGCGTTCAGCTTGGTGGCGAGGGTATACGCCTCCCGCGGGTGGCGGTCCGCCACGGCGGCTTTGAAGGCCTTTTCGCTGTCCCCGCCGTCATAGACAAAGGCGGTGTCGAAATAGGTGCCGCCGGCGGCGATGAAGCGGTCCGCCATCTCAGCGACCTGGGGAATGTCGATGCTGCCGTCCGGGTTCTTCGGCAGGCGCATCAGCCCGAAGGCGAGGCGGAAGGGATTGGGCCGGAAAGCGTCAGGCATGGCGGTTTCTTCCTTTCTGTTCGGTTGACGGTCATACATCATTATTATACGCGTTTTTGCGGAAGATTCCAACTTTTTTCAGTCCCCGGGATCCGGGGCCGGGGTGAGGATGTCCAGGGCCAGCTGGTGCAGGCGGAAGACGCGGCTGGGGCTGATGTCCATCCGGTCTGTGATCTCCTCCCAGGGGAGCAGGTCCAGGTAGCGCATTTCCAGGATGCGGACCATCTTTTCCTCCGGCAGGCGGGAGATGAGCAGGGCGGCGTCGGCGAAGGCCCGGCGGCGCTGTTCCTCCAGGAGGAGGATCTCCCGCTCCTCGTCCGCGGCCTCGGCCAGGAAGTCCTGCATGCGGGCCGGGTCCGGGGAGGTGCGGACGCGGACGGCGGAGGGCTCCGCGGAGAAGCGGGTGGCGAGTCGGCGCAGGGTGCCGATCCGCATGCGCTTGCGCCCGATCTCCCGGCGGATGGTTTCAGGGCGTTCCAGGTATTCACGCGCGGTCATGCTTTTCCGCCTCCTTTTCGATCCTTTGCAGGAGATGTTCCCCGGAGATGCCGGTCAGGCGGCTGAAAAAGGCCGAACGGAAGAAGGCGCGGGTTTCCCGCAGGCGGGCTGCGCCACGGCGGTCATGGCGGCGGAGCGCCGCAAGGTGGTCCTTCGCCGCCTGGCGGACGATGGCTTCGATCAGGGCGATGACGCCGCTGTCGTAGAGGCCGGAGCGGTTCCGGCAGCTGTTTTTCTGATCCATGGTCTTTCCTCCTTTGCTGAGGAAAGCCTACCGCGGATGAAGGGGAAAGACCCGGACGCGGGATGTCCTTTTTCAGGAAGAAAGGCCCGCGGAACAAAGCCGCACGCGGCCCGGGGAAAGCCCGGAGGGCCTGCGGGACGGGCATCCGGACGGCCGGACAGCACGCGTCCGGCAGGAAAAGAAAAAACCGGGCGCGGAAAACCCGCGGAACGGATTGCGACGGGTCCGGCGATTGTGGTACAATGATTACACAGACGGAAGAAAACGAAAAAAGATACGGAACAATATGCATACAGGGGGAAATCCAGATGAAAAAGATTTTTGCAGTCCTTATTGCCCTGATCCTGTGCCTGGCCGCGGCCTCCGCGCTGGCAGCGACCCCGGAGGAAGCCAGGGCCCAGTTCCTGGAATGCCAGGAGGAAAGCGGCGGCGAAGACGCGGTCAACGACTGGGAGTGGACGTACGACGAAGAAAAAAAGGAACTGACGGCCACGGATGAGAAGTACGGGGTGACCGTCCGGTTCACCGAGGGCGCGGACGGGAACGTCGGCGGGATGGAGTTCCTCTGCGGGAGGGACCAGATCTACATGGACGACGCGAGCTTTCCCTGGCCGCTGTTCTGCTACAACGACCTGATCTACACCTATGACAATCTTTATCCCGAACTGCCGGGCAAGGGATTCATGGACGATTTCAATGCCTACGACATTGCCTATATGACGGAAGAGAGCGGGAAGTTTATCAAAGCCTACGACAACGGGATCGTGTTCTGCGCCCAGTTCATTACAGTGGACGGCCAGGAGCTGTTCCAGTTCCGCGCGGTCCACTTCTGATATCCTCCGGCACAGCAGACAGCCCGCCTGATTCAGGCGGGCTGTCTGATTGTTGATGACACCCGGGCATTATCTGAATGCCACTCAGTAATCCTTCGGCTTGCCGCATTTCTGGCACTTTTTGCCGAAGAGGCCTTTCAGCTCGCCGCCGCAGTGCTGACACAGGCCGTGCTTGCGGTAATATACGGGCGTTCCCGGGAATTTGTCAACCAGGGCTTCAGGACATTTGACATTGCTGAGATTGGTACAGCCCGCGAACGCATTGTCCGCCATTTCCACGCCATCCGGAAGCGTCAGGTCCGTCAGTCCCGTGCAATCCCGGAAAGCGTTTTCCCCGATCTTTTTCACGCCGGGCGGAATCACGATGGATGTCAGGGAGGCGCACTTGTAGCACAACAGCTGTTTGATCTCCGTGACGCCGGACGGGATGCGGAGCTCCTTCAGGCTGCTGCATTCCCCGAAGACGATGGGGCCGATCTCCTTCACGGATTCCGGGATCCGGACTTCCTTCAGATTGCGGCATTTATGGAAGGAGCCCCCGGGCAGGATCTCCATTCCTTCGGACAGGATGACGCGCTCCAGGTTCATGCAGTCGTGGAACAGGCATTCACCGGGCTCGCTCAGGCTCCGGGGCAGGGTAATCTCTTTCAGCGAATCGCACTGAAAGAACGCTGAGTTGCCGATCGCAACCAGCCCTTCCGGAAGGACGAGTTCCCGGAGCGCCCTGCATGCCTTGAAAGCGCCTCTTCCGGCCCGCTTCAGGCCGGCGGGCAGCTTCAGTTCCTTCAGCTTCGTGCAGTAGGAGAAGGCAAAATCCGGAAGAACCTCCAGGCCGGCGGGCAGCGTGATGCTTTCCAGGTCAAAGCAGCCGCCGAACGCGCTGCGGCCGATCCCGGTGACGGAATCGGGGATCGTCAGC
This sequence comes from Clostridia bacterium, assembly GCA_017512985.1. Taxonomy (GTDB): domain Bacteria; phylum Bacillota; class Clostridia; order Christensenellales; family Aristaeellaceae; genus Aristaeella. The sequence goes on along the minus strand of JAFWEJ010000005.1, from coordinate 65,519 downwards.
CTGCGGACCTTGCAGTTGTAGAAGGCCTCTTCCCCGATCCGGGTGACGCCTTCGGGAATATCATATTCCTCCAGCGCCTTGAAGTGCCTGAAGAAACGGTCCGGAATCTCCGTCGCGCCTTCCGGAAGCGGGCGCGGCGCGTAGTTGCTGACGACCAGCTTTCCCAGACGCTCCAGTTCCTCTTTCCACTGGGCGCTCTGCTTTTCCTGCGCGGCCGGAGGCATGCTCATGCCGGGCCTGAACCGCGCGGTCCGGGAAAACTCGCAGCCTTCGCCGTCCGGACGGACGGTATAGGTATCGCTGCCGAATTTGCCGTCGATCGTCAGGGTTTCCCCTTCCACATATCCGCTGATGGGGCATTCCGTTTCCGCAATGCCGTCATGCTCCGCAAAGGTGATGCTCCTTCCGCCGTTCCATGTGTTGAATGACACTTCGACGCCATACCAGTACTGCCACTGGAGATTGTCGGTAAAGACAGCCCAGACATGTTCGGCAGGGGCGGGAATGTTTACGCTGGCGCGTATTTCCATAGCAGGGCCTCCTTTTCTGATTCCCCGGGTTATATGTTGTTTCCAGCAAGTTCGTTCTTTTTTTCAGCATAGCATATTTCGGGGGAAATAAAAAGGCTTTCGGGAAGAGATGAAAGGAAATGAAGCGGGATAATGCCGCCAAATCAAAATAAAGAATCCGCAGTTGGTATGAACTGCGGATTCTTTGAAAGACGGTTATGTCCGGTACAGGATTTCGTCGATGACAGTTCGGCCGTTTATTGTGTGCTGTGCGTATTCCCGGAAGGAAAGATTGCGCAGGAGGCTCCGGCAGGGGAGGTTCTCCGGGAAACGGCCGCAATGGACGTATTCCGTGCCCTGTTCCCGGAACAGGGCTGGGATGTACGCCTGCAGGGCTTCCTGCATGAAGCCTTTCCGCTGATGGGCGGGGAAGACGGCAAACGCCAGCGGGCGGATCAGCAGCCTGGCTGTTTTCATATTATTTCACCCTGAAGGTGACCGTGACGGAGGCGGAGACGCCGATCTTCGCGGCGCGGACAACGGTGGGGGAATCCATTCCGGATTCGTTGCCGGCGACCTTGCGGGAGAAGTTGTTCACGCCGCTGTCAAAGCTGTAGACATTGCCCTCCTGGATGGACACGATCTCGAGTTCGCCCAGGCCCGCGGCTTCTGCCAGGACGGCGGCCTTTGCCTGCGCGTCCGCGACGGCGGCCTTCAGGGACTCCGCCCGGGCGGCGGTATCGTCCGAGACGGAGAAGCTGACATAGTCCAGCGTGTTGGCGCCGGCGCCGAAGGCCAGGTCGATGACCTCGCCCACGCGGGCCATGTCCGTGACCTTGACGGCCAGGGTGGAGTTGGCGTTGTAGGCGACGATCTGCTCGACGTCCTTTGTGTAGTCATAGACGCCGTAAAGGTTGATGAAGCCGGTGTTGATATCCTCCTCACTGAGGCCGGCGGCTTCCAGCGCGCCGCGGATGGCGGCGATGACCTCGTTCGCGGCGGACTGGGCCTGCGGCGCGGTGGGCCTGCGGACGCTGACGCCGACGGAGACGATGGCGGTATCGGCGGAGACCAGGGTCTCGCCGGCGCCGGACACGGTGACGGTCTGGTCCGCCAGGGCGGCGGTGAGGGAAAGGCACAGGGCCAGGGAAAGCAGCAAAGCAATAAACTTACGCATGATGAAAACTCCTTTCAAAGCGGTTTCACTATACAGGACGAATACCGGGGCGGAAAAGTTCCGGAAAAAACACATATTCTGTTGCCTTCAAACCGGTGAAACGCGGCCGGTTTTATTTTTCTTCCGGAGCGGCGTATACCGGCATATCCAGCCGGATTTCCGCGGGCTCGCCCGGGTCTTCGTCCCCGTCAAAGGCCATATATGCGACCAGGGAATAGCGGATTTCACTGCGGGCCGGAAGGAGAAGCGTCTTATTGGTATCGGGGAGGAGGGACGCGTACGACGTCCGGGTCCCGTTGACCTCCAGGTTCCCGTTCCCGATCCACCGGTCCTCATCCGAATCGTTCCGGACGGCCATGTCCAGGACAACGGACGGATACGTCTCCACAATCTCCCTGCGGGCATCCGTCACGGTGTATGTGACGCCGTTGTCCGTATGCGAAAAGACGGGCTCCGGCTCGTCGCCGAAGGGCAGGGAGATCACGCCCGGATAGAGCGGAAGATGATACTCCAGGCAGACATATTCCCGGACAGGGGACGTTCTTCCGCCGCGGGAGAGATAAATCCGCAGGGTCCCGGCTTTCTCAATCCGCGCCCGGCGCAGGTCGTCCGCGGAGAACCGCAGCGTGACCTGCCGGCTTTCGTCCGGGACAAACGCCGGCGTATCCAGGCCGACCCCGTAGAGGGGAAACCCGCCCGGCACCGTATCGTCCAGGAGGAGCGCCTCGGAGACCAGGGAAACCGTCCGGCCGAGGGTGTTATGCACGGTCAGGTCCAGTTCCAGGCAGGCGTTCGCGCCGGTGAAGATTTTCACCGCGTCGAGGGCCGCCTCAATCCCGTCCGCCGAGGCCGTCTGCGGAAGGCCTTCCGTGACGTCGATCTGCGTATTGTTGTCTATGGGAATCAGTTCGGAAAGGTGTACGTTCGCATGCAGGTCCGTCATTTCAAAAACGGCATAGCGGTCCGCGGACGACTGCAGGGGCAGGAACTTCAGGTGCCAGCCTGTCTCCCCGGTAAAGGTCACCGGGCAGTAGACGATATTATCCCCGAAATCCCAGTCCCGGAAGGCGGCCCCGCTTTCCGGGAAGCGCCTGGTCCAGGCGCCGAGCTGGAAACAGTCTCCCGGCTTCAGCGTATCGGTGACCGGGAAAAAGAGCTCCGCCTCCGGATTGAGCACATAGATTTCAGCCAGGTCGTATTCTCCGCTTTTGCCGGGCTTCCAGGTCAGGTATACGTTCCGGAACCCGTGCAGGTCCGTCATCTGCAGCCCGATGGTGGCAATGCGGCCGGCATGCAGGCCTGCGTCCGGCACGGCCGCGGCGGTCATCGGCTGCCAGGTCAGGGGCCCGTCAATAATATTGCCGCTGTCGTCCGTCAGGTACAGCGCCTCGCTGCGGTAATCGGCGCTGAGCATTCCGTCCTGTTCCCGCAGGTTTTCCGACGTCCAGAGCAGCCGGTATTCGTTATCCGCAATGGCTTCCAGGATCAGGAGCCGCGCGGCCGCAAGGTCCGCGGCTTTCTCCCCGGAAAGCCGGGTGGAAAGGCGCATCCACTGTTCCTGCCTGGCCAGCTGCACGGCGGATTCATCCTGCCAGGAAACGCCGCTGCCGCCCATCCACTCCCGCGCGAAGGAGCGGACAAAGGACTGATAGGATTCGGAAAAAGGAAGGCTGTCATACGCGGCGCCCCAGGGCGCGGTATATTTGTTTTTATTGTCGAAGGGGGCATAGATGCTCAGCCCGTGGACGAAATCCTCATTGGTCCGGAAGGAAACGACCGCGTCCGAGAGCGCCCGGCGGAGCCTGCCCGCGTCAAAGACGCCGTTTTCCTCCAGAAGTTCCGTATAGTCCTGCAGGTCCACCAGGTCCCAGGAGACCGGGCTGGCCGCGCCGAGGATCTTTGTATCCACGCGGCCGGAAGCCAGCATCCGGTAGGATTCAGATACCTTTTCCCCGTCCAGGGCGCCGAACAGGTTCCCGATCTCATCCGCCAGCGCGGGTACCGCTGAAAGGCGTATACAGGAAAGGGTGAAGGGGGACAGGCTGTCCTCCAGGGACGCGGCATAGCAGTCCGTGAGCAGTTTTCCGGCCTCCGCGCCGTCCGCGGTTTCCGCCAGGGACGAGAGGAAGGAATAATCCCAGCCGGAGGAAGGCTCCGGTTCCTGGGAGGCCGCCATGTATTCCGCGTAAGGCACGAGGGCGTCCGCCACTTCGACGGAGGCCATCAGGCAGGCGTCGAAGCCGATCAGCTCCAGCGGTTTTTCCGCGAAGGGGCTTCCGGCCAGCGCGGCGGTCAGCTCGTCCAGGGACAGGCTGTCCTGCCCGGCGCGCTCATCGAAGCAGACGCCGGAAAGCGGGCCTGCGCCGTGGTCCCAGAGGATCAGGGAAGTCCGCGCCGCGGAGGCAATCTCCGCGCCGCGGCAGAGAAAAGCTTTCAGCGTTTCCGCTTCGCCCATGCTGTCCGCCGCGGTTTCCTCCAGCTTCCGCAGTCCGTCCCGGGTTACCTCCCAGAGGGTGTTCCGGTCCGCGGGGATGCCGTTCCGCCAGGCCAGCGCGCCGCCCGTGAGCACAAGTACGCGCAGGCTGCCGTCCGCAGGCATGGCGGAAACCATCTCCTCCAGGTCCCGGGTGGCCGCGCCGGCCTCGCTCTCCAGGTCCGATCCGGACATATAGACGAGCACCGTCATGCCGCCTTCGGCGCGGGCGCCGAAAGCGCCCAGCAAAAGGACGAACAGAAGCAGGACTACTGCCTTTCTGATCATATTCCGTCTCCTGCTTACTTCATTTCGTCCCATTTCTTTTTAATCGTTGAATTCAGCGGATACCCGACGTTCGACAGCATTTTCTCAGCGATATGGATTCCCACCGCGTAATTATCATAATCAAAGACAGGACCGCCGCTGTTTCCGGCTACCGCGTCGATCTGATATGCCAGGAATCCGTCATCTGATTTTCTTACATCTAACCCCGCAGCCATGCGCAGTACTTCATCCCGATAGCCGGCGACATAATAAAGATGCACATCTTCAAAATGTTCTTTTGTCAGGCCGACCTTTGTGCCGAACCAGCCTGTTTTGTCGCCGACATTCTTTCCGAATTTAATAATTCCCCAGTCATTCTGAGTAGTATATTTCTTATCCATAAACAGATTTCCGGCCCAGGCGGTCCATTTGCCGTTGTATTTATAGGTGTAATTCCGTTTGTTTTTGTACCCGAAATACACGGTCAGCTCCTTTGCCCATGAGGAATGATCCGTACAGACCAGGCAATGGGCCGCGGTCAGCATAATGTTTTTGCTGACCATGAATCCAGAACCTTGCCAGGAACATCCGCATTTCCCTTTTGCATAGATCATACCGATCGCGCTGTAGGGATACTTTGTGGGATTAACCACAATACGGTCATCTTTGCCGAAGACCGCTTTTTCAATCCCTTCAGGGACAAAGGCCTCCGTTTCCGCAATTTCCGGCAGATCGGCGGTTTCCGCGCCGTCATCTTCCACGATGAAAACTTCGCCGGTATTGTCCTCTTCCGTTTCCGTCTCGGCGAATGCCGGGACAGTGAAGAGCATGGACGCAAGCAGGCATACCGCCAGCAAAAGGCACAGTTTCTTCATTCCGGAACCTCCCTGCAATATGTGGTGAATCTGTTTTTTCAATTATATCATACCTTCCCGTTTTCCCGCAGTATCTTCTCTGTATCCGCGGAACAACAAAAAGAGGCCCCCTGGTTCAACCGGGGCCTTCTCAGGAAGAAATTTGTTATGCGGAAATCCAGTTTACCTCCGGTTCGCGCTTGTTTTTCGCGCAATCGGTCAGATACAGATTAATGAGGGTCTGATAAGGCAGGCCTGTTTTTTCGGCAAGATCCTTGAAGTACTGAACCGTACTCCGGCTCAGATTGATTGTGATCTGCTGTTTCGCCTTATCCGCATAGGGATTCTTCCGCGCGTTGGAAAAATCGTATTCTTTCTTCATTTTTCTTTTCACCTTATCCTTCATGGTATTGCTTTGATTCTCCCGCAGTAGCCTTTCTGGCGGATATGATACGGATTACAGATTCGGACGCTCTGTAACAGTGACAAACCACAAGCAGATTTGCCCGAAGGCTGAAACCAAGGATGATGAACCTCTCCTCGTCTTCTGAGTGTTCAGGATCGTTGATTACAAGTGCATTGGAATCCTCGAAAACAGTAGAGGCTTCTGAGAAAGAAACGCCGTGTTTCTTCTGATTTGCCAGGTCCTTTCGTGGATCCCATTCGAAGCAGAGCATATCCATAATTATAATATAATTATCCTCGCTTTCTGTCAATTTGTTTCTTTTGTCAGCGGTTTACGCTTCCTGCAGGCGGAGTTCCGGATAGCCGGCGGAGCGGAGGTAGTCCTGGACCTCGGGGATGGTGTCCATGAAGCAGCAGTCCAGGATCTCCCCGTAATGGCCGCGGGGGCCGTAGCTGCGGACGGAGAAGCCTGCCTTGTCCAGCATGAGGCGGGAGAGCCAGGGCGGCAGATGCAGGGCGATGCAGAGGGCGACGATCACGTCCGGGTTATAGGCCATATTGCTGTTGTTCCGGTAACGCTGAACGGTTTTGGCTGAGACCTGGGCGAGGGCGGCCAGTTCCTCCACCCTGACCCGGCCTTCGTCCCGGTTTTCCATGAGGTAGACCAGGGCGTCCGGGAATTCCGCGGGCATGGAGGCCATGAGCCGGTTGCGGCGGGCAAGCCGTTCCCGGGCGGTGAGGCTCAGCCGGCGGTCCAGGAAACGGTCATATTCCCGGATATAGTCCTCGCTGCTGTTCAGGGTGCCGAAGAGCCAGACGGACTCTTCGTTTTCCCGCAGCCAGACCTTCTCGAACCGGAGGCAGCAGGAATCCGCGTGGGCGTTTGCCCAGGGGGTCAGGCGGGCGCCTTCATCCGTGGCGCGGAGGAACTGGGGATCGTTCAGGCAGACGTGGCCGTCCGCGTATACGAAGTCTCCCCGGCTCATGAGCTGGCGGAACTCCCCGCTGCGGTGATAGAGGTCCGCCAGGGCTTTCCGCCCGATAACCAGGGTCGCCTGGCCCCGGGAGGAATGCTCCTCCGTGAAGGCAAAGGGCGTGATATAGCGCCCGTCGACATAGTTGACGGCGCCTTTGGCTGCCGGGTGGCCCAGCTGCACCAGGCGGCGGCGCAGGGTGGTGCGGGGTACGGCGTATTCGTCTGCCAGGCGGCGGATGACCCTGTCCCAGCGGAAGCCGGGGTGGTTGTGATACCCGTTGACGGAGGGGCATGTGCTGGCCTCCTGGAAGAGGCGCCAGGCGCGGGGGCGGATCAGGTTCTGGGGCAGGAGCAGGGCAATGCTGCCGCTGCGGGCCTGGTGCTCCATGAAGCGGAGGGGATCGGCGTTCGGCCGGCCGACGGTATTGCGGATGGGCGTGTAGCGGATCTCCTGCGGGTTGGTGCTCATGAGCTTCTGGAGGCGGTAGAAGAGCAGGTGCCACTCATAATGGATACATTCGTGAAGGATATCGAGATCCCGGCATTCGGAACGGGCGGCGGTGTTCAGGACGATGGTGTTTGCGGGAACGCGGCGGGAGACGGGGAGGGGGAATTCCGTTTCCCCGGAGAGCTTCTCCTCCTGCGTGAAGACGGTGCCTTCCCGGAAGAAGAGGACGCTGCGGGTGCGGTTCCGGCAGTGCAGCCGCATTTCCACGACGTTCAGCCCCAGCTTTTCCGCCAGGTCCCGGGCGGAGCGGTCCTGCGGCGCTTTTGCCTCCGGCAGGTAATTCTCCCAGAGGTGTTCCGCCCCGGCTTCAATCTCGTCCTCCCGGAGGATCGGGACGAGGAAGCGGTCCAGCTTCCAGAAGCTGCGGTCCGGCTTGTCCGCGGCGAGATGCAGCTCCTGCACCTCGAAGCTGAAGCCTTCCTCTGTGCAGAACCAGAGGCCCAGGCAGAAGCCGAAGCGGCCTGGCACGTCCCGGCCTTCTTCCGATACGGTGAGGTCAACGGTCAAATCGATATCCGCCAGGAAATCCGTGCGGTTCAGCCGCCAGCAGGAGACGCTGCCGATTTCCAGGTCCCGGGGCGCGATCCGCTCCGACACCGCGGCGCGGCCGAGCAGGAGGCTCAGGTCCCCATTGGCCAGGCGGGCGTTCATTTCCTGCAGGATGCGGGGGAGGAAACGCTCCCGGATGCAGCGGTCCATATCGTCCACGACGGGCATGAGCCAGGTCTGCACGGGGCTGCGGGCCTCGTCCGCCCGCATGCGCAGCAGCTCCGCCACCGGATCCTCTCCGGCGGACTGTTCCTCTTCCGCCCAGTCGGCGTATTCTCTTGCGGCCTGTTCCATGGGAAGCTCCTTTCTGACAGAAAACACAATAAACATGTGATAAACAGAGAATTATTACTTTGCAAGCACAATTATATTGTGCTTTCGGAGAAAAAGCAAGAGGGGAAGTAAAATTCATAATTAATGGTGTTATTGCAAAGCGGTGCGGTACATGATATATTCAAGCCAATAAAACAGCCTGTGCAGAAAGGCGGAAAACCCATGAAAAAAGCGACAATGATCCTGGACAAAGATTTTGCCATCGGGAAGATCGACCCGCGGATTTACGGTTCCTTCATCGAGCACCTGGGCCGCGCGGTGTACGGCGGCATCTATGAACCCGGCCATCCTACGGCGGACAAGTACGGTTTCCGGAAGGATGTGATCCGGAAGGTCCGGGAACTGGGCGTTCCCGTGGTGCGGTATCCGGGCGGCAACTTTGTTTCCGGTTTCAACTGGGAGGATTCCATCGGCCCGCGGGACCAGCGGCCGAAGCGGCTGGACCTGGCCTGGAGCACCACGGAGACCAATGAAGTGGGCCTGCACGAGTTCTGCGAGTGGGCGAAACAGGCCAACACCGAGGTCATGTACGCGGTGAACCTGGGCACCCGGGGCGCTGACGCGGCGCGGAACGTCGTTGAATACGCCAACCACAAGGGCGGCAGCTACTGGTCCGACCTGCGCATCAAAAACGGCGCGAAGAACCCGCTGGGCATCAAACTGTGGTGCCTGGGCAACGAGATGGACGGCCCCTGGCAGATGGGCGCGAAGACCGCGTATGAATACGGCCGGACCGCGAACGAAGCCGCCAAGATGATGAAGTGGGTGGATCCCACCATTGAGCTGGTGGCCTGCGGCAGCTGCGGGCACGACATGCCGACATACGGCACCTGGGAATATGAAGTGCTGAGCGAGTGCTACGACAACGTGGATTATGTGTCCCTGCACCGCTATTACGGCAATCCCACGGGCGACACGCCCGGCTTCCTGGCCCGGACGATGGACCTGGACGACTTCATCCGCGAGGTGGTCGCGCTGTGCGACGCCGTGGGCGCGAAGAAGCACGCGAAGAGGAAGCTGAACCTGTCCTTTGACGAGTGGAACGTCTGGTACCACTCCAACGAGCAGGACAAGGAAGTCTGGAAGGCGGACAAGTGGGGCCGCGCCCTGCCGCTGCTGGAGGACGTGTATAACTTTGAGGACGCGCTGCTGGCCGGCGCGATCCTGATCACCTTCCTGAAGAACGCGGACCGCGTGAAGGTGGCGTGCCTGGCGCAGCTGGTGAACGTCATCGCGCCGATCATGACCCGGAACGGCGGCGGCGTGTGGGCCCAGACGATCTTCTGGCCGATGATGCACGCGTCGAAATACGGCCGGGGCACCGCGCTGAGGCCCATCATCTCCTCGCCGGTGTACGACTGCAAGGACTATGAGAAGGTGCCGCTGGTGGACGCCGCGGCGACCCTCGGCGACGACGGCAGCCTGACGATCTTTGCGGTGAACCGGAGCATGGAAAGCGACATCACGCTGGAGTGCGACCTGCGCGCCTTCGGCGAGCTGAAGCCGATTGAGCACATTGTGCTGCACCACGACGACGTGAAGGCTGTGAACACCGAGGCGGATCCGGACCAGGTGAAGCCCGTAAAGGGCCGGAACGGCAGGATCGACGGCGGAAAGATGACCGTGAAACTGCCGGCGCTCTCCTGGAATGTGATCCGGCTGGGCTGATGTGTCATTGGGGACGGTTCCGATTGACACATTTCTGACGGACAAAGGGACGGCCCGATGGGTCGTTCCTTTTACTGCGCCGGTTTTTGTGCTAAAATCCCTGTTGCAACAGGATAATCAGGCGGTTGCAACCGGCGGTTGCGGAAGTTTCAGGCGGACTTTATGGTGTGCCACGGGCCGGCGGGATAAGATGGTCAGGCGGTTGCAACCGGCGGTTGCGGAAGTTTCAGGCGGACTTTATGGTGTGCCACGGGCCGGCGGGATAAGATGGCTTTGCCCGGAAGGGACAAAACCATGGAGGATAGCAGAAATGATACTCGCAGACAAAATTGTTGACCTGAGGAAAAAGAGCGGATGGTCCCAGGAGGAGCTGGCGGAGAAGCTGAACGTCAGCCGGCAGGCGATCTCCAAGTGGGAGGGCGCCCAGTCTGTGCCGGATATGGGAAGGATTATCCAGCTGAGCGAACTGTTCGGCGTATCCACCGATTATCTGCTGAAAGACAATATGGAGAATGAGGAGCCGGCGGCGGCCGAGGATACGGAAGGCAACGCGCGCACCGTCGGCATGGAGGAAGCGAACCGTTTCCTGGACATCAAGGAGCAGAACGCCCGGCGCGTGGCCATCGGCGTGATGCTGTGCATCCTTTCGCCCATCGCGCTGATCTTACTGGGCGGTGCTCAGAGCATGGGGAAGCTGAACTGGACCGAGATGCAGGCGGGCGGCGCCGGGCTGCTCATCCTGATCCTGATGATCGGCGCGGCTGTCGCGATCTTCGTGACCTGCAACCTGAGGATATCTTCCTTTGAATACCTGGAGAAGGAACCGGTGGACACGCTGTACGGCGTGGAGGGCATGGTAAAAGACCGGAAGGAGAAGTTCCGTCCGGTCTATACGAAGCTGATGACCATCGGCGTCGTGCTGTGCGTCGCTGCGGTGATCCCGCTGTTCCTCGCGATGATGTTCCGGGATGAGGGCTCCTACCTGCATATTGCCGCGATCGCGGCGATCCTGCTGCTGGCCGCGGTGGGTGTGATGCTGATCGTCCGGGTATCCGTGGTCTGGGGCAGCTACCAGATGCTGCTGGAGGAAGGCAGCTATACCCGGAAGGAAAAGGAAGAAACGAAGAAATACGGATTTATCGCCGGCATCTACTGGTGCCTGGTCACGGCCGCGTTCCTGGCCTGGAGCTTCACCACCGACGACTGGAACCGCAGCTGGATCATCTGGCCGGTGGCCGGCGTTGCCTACGGCGCGATCTACGGCATCATCCGGGCGCTGCACAGGTGATGTGCCCGGAAGAAAATCTGATGCGGGAAGTGTCAAGAAGGACAGGGATTAAATGAGCGATATCGATTTTTCAAGGATCACCGCCTGCGGCGAATGCTGCGCGGAATGCCCGAAGAAACTGGACGGGAGATGCCCGGGCTGCATTGAAGCGGACGGGCGCGTTCCGGAATGGGCGGAATCAGGCAGATGCAGGGTGCACGCCTGCGCACGGGAACACAACGCGCAGTTCTGCGGACTGTGCGCGGATTTTCCGTGCGAAAAGCTTCCGGAGATGATCCCCTGGAATCCCGGCGCCGCAGAACAGATGACGGCGCTGAGGGACAGGTATTTAAAACAGGGAAAACAGCACGCGAAAAACAATGGAAGTACAATCCGGAGGGTTGCGGAAGCGGAAAGAGAATGATATGATCTGCTAAACCGTTGAAGAAGAGTGAGTACTTTCCAGGTTTATCCTCACAGAGAGCCGCCGGCGGTGGGAGTGCGGCAGGAAGACCGGAGGGGAATGGACTTCCGAGGGCGAACAGAAAGGCACTGCCGAGTATGTGAGACGGAGATGGCTCTCCGTAAACAAAGGCCGGCGTATGATGGTACGCATGAGGGGGCGCGGTTACGCGCCAAGCCGGGTGGCACCGCAGGCTGATATTCAGACCTGTCCCAGCGAACAAAAACTGGGACAGGTTTTTTGTTGCGGTTCTGTCCGGATCTGTGATCCGGGTAACAGAACCCATGCTACAGCCGTCAAAGTTCCACAGGAACTTTGGTAACGGCGATCGCAGTCCCAGGGAACCATTTTCGACCGAGGGAAACCTCAAAAGCAGAAAGGAGAATGACCCATGGCACGCAACGACATCCCCTACAAAATCTACCTCACCGAATCCGAAATGCCGAAGTTCTGGTATAACCTGCGGGCGGATATGAAGAACAAACCCGCTCCGCTGCTGAATCCCGGCACGCTCCAGCCCATGACCGCCGAGGAACTGAACGGCGTGTTCTGCGAAGAGCTGGTGCAGCAGGAACTGGACAACGACACCCGCGAATACCCGATCCCCGCGGAGATCCTGGATTTCTACAAGATGTACCGGCCCTCGCCGCTGGTCCGCGCCTACTGCCTGGAGAAGAAACTGGGCACGCCGGCGAAGATCTATTACAAGTTCGAGGGCAACAACACCAGCGGCAGCCACAAGCTGAATTCCGCCATCGCCCAGGCCTACTACGCGAAGAAGCAGGGCCTGAAGGGCGTGACCACCGAAACCGGCGCCGGCCAATGGGGCACGGCCCTGTCCATGGCCTGCGCGTACTTCGAGCTGGACTGCAAGGTCTACATGGTGAAGGTCTCCTATGAGCAGAAGCCCTTCCGCCGCGAGGTCATGCGCGTGTACGGCGCGTCCGTAACGCCCTCGCCGTCCATGACGACGCAGGTCGGGCAGAAGATCCTGGCGGAGCATCCCGGAACCACCGGTTCCCTGGGATGCGCGATCTCCGAGGCGGTGGAAGTCGCCGTGACGAATCCCGGCTACCGCTATGTGCTGGGCAGTGTGCTGAACCAGGTGCTGCTGCACCAGAGCGTGATCGGTATGGAAACGAAGATCGCGATGGACAAGTACGGCATCAAACCGGACGTAATCATCGGCTGCGCCGGCGGCGGCAGCAACCTGGGCGGCCTGATCGCCCCGTTCATGGGCGAGAAGCTGCGCGGCGAGGCGGACTATGACATCGTGGCCGTGGAGCCGGCGTCCTGCCCGAGCTTCACCCGCGGCGTATACGCCTACGACTTCTGCGATACGGGCATGGTGTGCCCCCTGTCGAAGATGTATACGCTGGGCTCCGATTTCATCCCGGCGCCGAACCATGCCGGCGGCCTGCGCTACCACGGCATGAGCCCGATCCTGTCCCAGCTGTATGACGACAAGCTGATGCGCGCGATCTCCGTGCCCCAGACGGCGGTGTTCGAAGCGGCCGAGACCTTCGCCCGGACCGAGGGCATCCTGCCCGCGCCGGAAAGCAGCCACGCCATCCGCGCGGCCATCGACGAGGCGCTGAAGTGCAAGGAGACCGGCGAGGAGAAGACAATCCTGTTTGGCCTGACCGGCACCGGCTATTTCGACCTGGTGGCGTATGAGAAGTTCCACGACGGCAAGATGGACGACTACATTCCCACGGACGACGAGCTCGCCGCCTTCCGCGCGAGGCTGCCGAAGATCTGATTTTCCAAATATTTCCGGGAGAGAAGCAAATGCTTCTCTCCCTTGTCTTTTGGATACAGGATCGGTTATAATGCCTTCGGAGGCACATTCATGAAAACGATAAAGAAACTTTCAGCGCTTATTGCCGCGCTGATCCTGCTGTTTACGACTGCGCACGCGGACTGGCAGCCGGCGGAGGGAAACGGGCCGCTGTTTGCCCAGCTGTTCTCCCTGCTGGAGGACGACGAAACGGACGGGTCTGCCGTTGAGGGTATTCTGCAGGAGATCTGCCGGCAGAACGAAGGCGACGGGGAAATTGCCCGGGCGATCGTCGACCACTGGAACGCCGTTACGGATCCGGCATACAGGATGTACCTGTACCGGGGAGGAGAGACAGCCGGCGAGCTGGAAGACAGCGGGCCGGAATTCAGCGGAAAGCACGCGTTCGTGGTGCTAGGCTACGCGCTGTCGGACGGGGAGATGCAGGAGGAACTGATCGGCCGGTGCGACGCGGCGGCGGCCGCGGCGCGGTCTTTTCCGGACGCGGTCCTGATCACCACCGGCGGCGCGACCGGACCGAACAACCCGTACGAGTATACCGAAGCCGGGATGATGAAAGACTACCTGGTACAGAAGCACGGAATTGACGCCGGGCGGATCTTCACGGAAACGGAAGCGATGACCACAGCGGAAAACGCGGTGAACGCTTTCCGGATTATGAGGGAGCAGGGGATCGAAACCTTCACGGTCGTCACATCGAATTACCACCAGCTGTGGGCGCAGGTCCTGTTTAACGCGATGGCGGCGGTATGGGAGAAGGACACCGGATACCGGGTCAGGATGGCAGGCAATTACAGCTATCCGGCGCGGGCGGCTGAGGCTGCCCGCGGCAGCGTGCGGAAAGGGCTGAGACAGCTTACGTCGCTGTTCATGAAGCCGGTCCGGACAGAATAACAGGCACGGGTTAAAACGATACAGAAGGAAACGCCGGAAGGCGAGCAACCGGGAGTGAACATCCCTGTTACGCAGGATCCGGGATCAAAGCAATCAAAGAGGCCCGTGCTTCGGCATGGGCCTCTGGTATGATCCGTTAAACCTCCGCTTTGGCTTTTTCCAGGGCGGCGATGACGCGGTCGCAGTAGGCGTCGAAGCCGGGGTCTTCCTTCTGGCATTCCGGATGGTCCAGGATATAGTCGAGCGCTTTGCGCACGCCGACATGGAAAGGCACGGCCGTCTTCATATCGGGGACGGCCCTTTTCAGTTTCCGGTTGTCGAAGACGACGGAGACGGATTTGTCGCCGAGGAGTTCGCCGGCGTAGTCGTAGCCGTATTTCTTTCCGGTTTCCGCGAGGAAATCCGCGGAGACGTGATAGGGCACCAGCTTTTTGCCCAGGGCGTCGGCGACGGTATTGTAGATCTGGTCCCAGGTCAGGGTTTCGTCCCCGGTGATCTGGAAGGCTTCGCCGATGGCGTGGCGGTTGCCCATGAGGCCGACAAAGCCGCGGGCGAAGTCCGTGTTGAAGGTCAGGGTCCACAGGGAGGAACCGTCGCCCGGGATGATTACGGGTTTGCCGTCCATGATGCGGCGGACGACCTGCCAGGAGCCGTTTTTGCCGTGGGCGGCCATGGGGATGCTGCGCTCGTCATAGGTGTGGCTGGGACGGACGATGGTGACCGGGAAACCTTCCTCCCGGTGCTTTTTCATGAGGAACTCCTCGCAGGCGATTTTGTTGCGGGAGTATTCCCAGTAAGGATTCGCGAGGGTGGTTCCCTCGGTGATGACGTAGCCTGCCGCGGGTTTGAGGTAGGCGGAGGCGGAACTGATGTAGATATACTGGCGGGTTTTGTCTTTGAAGAGGCGCCAGTCGCGCTCCACCTGGTCCGGCGTGAAGCCGATGAATTCGCACACGGTATCAAAGAACATGCCCTGCAGCTTTTCCGCGACGTCCGCTTCGTCGTTCATGTCCGCGGTGATTGTGCGGACGCCTTCCGGCACGTCCGACGCGCGCCGGCCCCGGTTCAGGAGCCAGACTTCCCAGTCCGTCTTTTCCGCCAGGCGCCGGACGATGGCCATGCTGATGGTGCCCGTGCCGCCGATAAACAATGCTTTCATATGCTTTTTCTCCTTGCGCGGTTTTTTCTTGATTGTAGTCTTTGGAGTTTACTCTAAGTCAAGAATTATTTGAAAAAGGAGTGACCATGGGGGAGGAGGAGATCCCTCAGCAACTCTTGTCCGCTTATGCGCAAAGGAGTACAATACCGGCAGAGAATTCAACGGAGGACAGGGTATGGACAAAAGCATCGTGGCGCTGGTACCGGTGGACACCTATGAACAGGAAGCGGTGGACGCGGCGGTCCGGAAGGGCATGGAACTGCTCGGCGGGATCGGCGCGTTTGTGAAGCCGGAGGAGAAGATCCTGCTCAAGCCGAACCTGCTGTCCGGCGCGCTGCCGCAGAAGGCGATCACGACGCACCCGGCGGTCTTTTCTGCGGCGGCGAAGCTGCTGCGGGACGCCGGATATGAACACCTGTCCTACGGCGACAGCCCGGGCAACCCGGCGACGACGCCGGTGAAAGCCGCGGCCGCCGCGGGCATCAGCGAAGCGGCACAGCGGTTCGGTGTGGAGAAAGCCGACTTTGACACCGGCAGCGTGGTCCGGTTTCCGGAAGGAAAGACCGCCCGCAGCTTCTACCTGTGCCACGGCGTGCAGGAAGCGGACGCGGTGATTAACCTGTGCAAAATGAAGACCCACGCGCTGGAACGGATCACAGGCGGGATGAAGAACCTCTACGGCTGTATCTGCGGCGCGAAAAAGGCGGTGGGCCACGCGCAGTATCCGTCCAGCGAAGTGTTCGCGGACATGCTGGCAGACCTGAACAAATGCGTGCATCCGAGGCTGCATATCATGGACGGCATCGTCGCGATGGAGGGGAACGGCCCGACCTCCGGAGTACCCCGGCCGATGAACGTGATGCTGTTTTCCGCGGACCCGGTGGCGATGGACACGGTGTTCTGCGCGCTGATCAGCCTGGATCCGGCGACGGTGCCGACCTGCGTGAGCGGGGAAAAGTACGGCGTCGGGACGATGCGGGCGGAGCGGATCCGGGTCCTGACGCCGGAAGGGGAGATCACCTGCGGGGAGGCCGCCGCGAAATACGGCCGGCCGGACTTTGACGTGCGGCGGGACAGGCTCAGCCGGAGCTTCTTTATGAAACTGATGCCGCTGCTGCCCTTCCTGCAGGACCGTCCGAAGGTCGACCGGAAGAAGTGCGTTGCCTGCGGGCTGTGCGAAAAGGCCTGCCCCGTAGCGGAGAAGGCCGTGCATTCAGGGAACGGCAAAAAGGCCGTTTATGATTATAAGAAGTGCATCAGGTGCTACTGCTGCCAGGAGATGTGCCCGGCGA
Source organism: Clostridia bacterium (assembly GCA_017512985.1). Classification (GTDB taxonomy): domain Bacteria; phylum Bacillota; class Clostridia; order Christensenellales; family Aristaeellaceae; genus Aristaeella. The sequence continues at coordinate 48,924 of JAFWEJ010000005.1, read as the reverse complement.
AGGCGATCACCGTGCATCACGGGTTCCTGGCGAAGAAAAGGAAATGACGTTTCAGCATTGGACTGAACGTTTGAGATTGCTGTCAGGTAAAAGATTTATAACGGTGATACCGCTGTCCGGGGACGGGGCAGCGGTTTTTCCGTCGTCCCGGTAAAGCTCATACGCGCTTTCCCGCTCAATCTGCCCGAGGACGGTGAAACGGGTATCGTCCAGGAGTTCTGAGGATTCGCCGCCGGGGCAGAGGAGCACCGCGCGGTTCTTTTTCACGAAGAGCGGGAATTCATTCAGGGCCAGACCGATCCAGCGGTCGCCCTTTTCCAGCGGGACCAGGTCGTAATCCGTTCCGGAGCGGAAGCGGACCATGAGCATATCCTCCGGCAGGTAAACATAGCGGCCGGCGGCGTTCTGCTCGTACACGGGGGCGATCATGCAGCCTTCGCCGAGCAGGAGCTGGTCCTGGGTATGGACGGCGCGGGGATCGGAAGGATAATCAAAGGCGAGGGGACGGAAAACCATTTCATCCCGCAGGGCGGCCTTCATGAACTCGCTGTAGAGATACGGCAGGAGCGCGTAGCGGACGGAGACGGTGTCCCGCATGATCTCCCAGGTGGAGAAGCGGTAGATCTCCTGCTCCCGGGTGTGCAGGGCGGAATGGTTGCGCATCAGGGGCGTGAAGACGCCCAGCTGGAGGAAACGTTCCAGCAGGTCCTCCGTCACGTTGCAGCCGAAGCCGCCCAGGTCGCAGCCGGTGAAGAGGAAACCGCAGAGGTTGAGGCCCGGAAGCATCTGGATGGCCATCTTCAGGTGGCTCCACCAGGAGAAGTTGTCGCCCTGCCAGATGCCGCCGTCCCGGTGGGCCCCGATGAAGGAACTGCGGGAGAAGAGCAGGAGCCGCTTATCCGGGCTGAAGCGGCGGAAACCGTCCGCCGTAGCTTTTGTCATGCCGGCGCCGTAGAGGTTGTGAACCAGGTCATGGCGGACAGGCTTTCCGTCCACCAGGTGATAAAACCGCCGGTAGTCCTCCGGGTTGTTGGCGATGCCGTTGAAGGCGTCCTTCAGCCACCAGGTGGTCTCAAAATCCACCTCGCCGCCGCGGATGGCCTCCACTTTTTCAAAGGCGTCGGCGACGCCTTCGTCGGAATAGAAGAGGGCGGGCTCGTTCATGTCGTTCCAGAAGCCTTCGATACCGGCCTCCAGCAGGGGACGGTAGAGACTGCCGAACCAGCGGCGGACGTCCTCCCGCAGGAAGTCCGGGAAGCAGCAGCGCCCCGGCCAGACCGCGGCGACAAAGTCGCTGCTGTCCTCCTTTTTGCAGAAGAAGTCCCCGGCTTTTCCGGAATCGTACGGGGCGTAGCCTTCCTCCACCTTGATGCCCGCGTCGATGATCGGGACGAGGCGGAGATGGTCCGCTTTCATTTCGTCCTGGAACTTTTTCAGGTCCGGGAAGGCGTCCGGCTTCCAGGTGAAGTTTTTGAAGTCCACCATGTAGTCGATGTCCAGGCAGACGGCGTCGAGCGGAATATGGCGCTTCCGGTGTTCGGAAACGACGGTGCGGACCTCCTGCTCGCTGGCGTAGCCCCAGCGGCTCTGGATATAACCGAAGGCCCAGCGGGGCGGGATATAGCTTCGGCCGGTCAGTTTCCGGAAAGCGCGGGCGACGGCGGTGAGGGAATCTTCCTCAATCACATAGAGGTCGAGACTGCCGGAAAGGGAAGTGACGACGGCTTCGTCATGCTTTTCCCAGCCGAGATCCCAGACGATCTTTCCCGGGTCGTCCAGGTAAACGCCGAGCAGGCGCTCCGGGCTGAAGAAAATAATAAAGTTGTGGCTGCCGTAGAGGCTGGGCCGCTCCTCAGTGTGGTTGAAAACGTCGCTGTTCCAGCTCTCATAGCGGTGGCCGCGCTTGTCCATGCCGCGCACAGCCTGGCCCAGGCCGAAGATCACTTCCTGCGGGTGCAGGGAGAGGGTGAAGGATACGCTGCCGTCCTCTCCGGTTCCGACGTCAAAAAACGGCACGGGCCCGGACTGCGCCGGCTGCGGCTGTACGACCGCGCCGGTGGGGATGGGTGTGCCGAAGGTGTATTTCCGGATCATAACGTTTTCCTCTCTTAAGCCTTATTCCGGCTGTATTTTTCCTTCTGCGCGGCCTGGCGGCGCTTGCGGCAGTCCGGGCAGTAGGTGGGATAGGGGGCGGTGTCGCTGGGGAAGGTGAAGAACTTTCCGCAGGCCTTGCACTGCCGCCGGATGTCCTTCAGTTCGCCCCTGCGCTGCTTCAGTTCCTTCTCTTTGTCGATCTGCCGGCGGCAGTCCTTGCAGAAGTTGGGAACAAAGCCCCAGGCGGGATCGACGGTGAAGGCCTTTCCGCACTTTTTGCAGGTTTTCTTCAGTTTCTGCGGCTCCGCGGGCGCCGGCTTTTCCTCCGGCTCGTCCTCCCGCAGAAAACCGCGGATTTTTTCCAGAAGACTCATATATTCTCACCCGGATCTTTTTTTCTGATTGTATCATTGACCGGATCGTTTTACAAGGCTGAGAAGAGCGTGGCGTCTTGACATTCCGGCGCTGTTTCCTGTATGGTGAGCAAAACCGGAAGAAGGGTGTAATCCGCTTTGAAAGAATATCATTTTGACCGGATCAGCGTGATCTGCCGGGAGCCTGCGTCCGGGACGGATCTGTCCGCTTATACCGTGAAGAAGGCAGGGGAGCCGCTGCGGTTCCACAGAAGCCTTCCGTGTTACTCGGAAACCCCGCTGCATTCCATGAAAAGCCTCGCGGAAGAGACGGGAGTCGGGACGGTGCTTGTCAAGGACGAATCACCGCGGTTCGGGCTGAAAGCCTTCAAGGGACTGGGCGGAAGCTACTGTATGTTCCGGATCCTCTGCGAGCGGTTCGGCCTGGACTATGCCGCGGCGGATTATTCTGACTTTCTCCGGGAGGATATCCGGAAAGCGTGCGGCGGGATCACATTTGTGACCGCGACGGACGGCAATCACGGGAAAGGCGTTTCCTGGGCGGCGAAGATGTTCGGCTGCAAGGCGCGCGTGTTCATGCCGAAGGGCACTGTGGAGGCAAGGCGCCGGGCGATAGAGGAAGCCGGATCCGCGACGGCGGAAATTACGGAATGGAACTATGACCGGACAGTCCGGTACGCGGCGTCGCTTGCGGAAAAGAACGGATGGATCCTGATCCAGGATACGGCCTGGGACGGCTATGAACAGGTTCCCGCATGGATCATCGAGGGCTATCTCACCCTGGCGGAAGAGATCGCCGGACAGATGAACGGAATGTTTCCCACGCATATTTTCCTGCAGGCCGGGGTCGGGTCCATGGCCGGAGGCATTGAGGGATATTTTATCAACCGGTGCGGGGACAGGCCGCCGCTGGTCACTGTCGTTGAACCGGAAGCCGCGGCATGCATATACCGGTCCGCCCTGGCAGGAGACGGCAGGGCGCATTCAGTGACGGGGGATCCCGTTACGATTATGGCCGGGCTGAACTGCGGGACGCCATGCAGTACCGTCTGGCCGGTTCTCCGGGACTGCTCCGCGTATTTCTGCGCCTGCAGGGACGACGTAACCGAAACCGGGATGCGAGCTTACGCGAATCCGGCCGGTACGGATCCGGCTGTGGTTTCCGGAGAATCGGGCGCGGTAACTTACGGGCTGGTACAGGTCATTTTGCGATCCGAAGAGCTCCGGAAGCTGTTCCGGATCGGCCGCGATTCCGTGATCCTGGTGATCAGTACGGAAGGAGATACGGATCCGGAAGGGTACAAAAGGATTACAGGGAAGAAATAAATGAACCGTTCAGAAACTGCCGGGATTGTCATCCCGGCAGTACTTTTTTGCAATTTTTGCAAAGCCGAAAAGCAATTTTATATTAAGCAAGATTTGCATACTTTCAAGCAAAATATGCATGGAATTAATGAAATATTGCTTATAGAATGAAAATGCATTTTATGGTATCAAATTAATGAGTTTTGCACATTGTCCCTGTTGCATCCGATAAAGTGATAACGGTAACCTGTGGCGCATGACGAGGAAAGCAGGCGGTTTTATTGGCAAAGAAACCAGTGGTCAATCACATGGGGAAACGGGAAACGCTCGGCCGGCATATCATCAAGAACTGGCAGCTTTACCTGATGCTGCTGATTCCTGTTGTCTATTATCTGATTTTCCGTTATACACCTATGGCGGGCAATGTGATTGCTTTCCGGAAGTACAGCGCGGGCGGCGAAATTTTCGGAAGCGGAGACTGGACGCTCCGGTTCTTTGATTTTTTCGGAAAGCGGCGTTTCAGGCTGACGCTGCTGAACACGCTGCGCATCAACATCAAATACCTGCTTGTCCGTTTCCCGGCGACGCTGATTTTCGCGCTGCTGCTTAACGAGATCCATCATCTGCGGGCGAAGAAACTGGTGCAAACCGTCAGCTACCTGCCCCATTTCATTTCCACCGTTATTGTGGTCGGCATGATTAAGGAGCTGCTTTCCACCAGCGGCCCGATCAATGCGCTCATCGCGCTCAGGGGCGGAGCAAAGATCAGCTTTGTCATGAAGCCTGAATGGTTTGATATGATTTTTGTCGGGTCAGGCATCTGGCAGGCCCTTGGCTGGGGCACCATCCTCTACCTGGCGGCAATCTCCAACATTAACCCGACGCTGTATGAAGCGGCGGAGATTGACGGCGCCAGCCATTTCCAACGCGTTCTTCATGTGACGATCCCCTGCATTATGCCGACGATCACAACGCTGCTGATTCTGGATATCGGCGGCCTGGTCGGATCCGGAGGCGCATTTGAGAAAGTGCAGCTGCTGCTGAACGGTAATATCAAAGATGTTGCGGACATCCTGTCCACCTATGTATATGACCTTGGCATCGGAAGCAAAACCCCGAGCTATTCGATGGCTACGGCAATCGGCCTGTTTGAAGGTCTTGTCAACCTGATCCTGCTGACGATCGCGAACCTTGTCTCCAGGAAAACGGCCGGCAGTTCGCTGTGGTGAGGAGGTGCGGAAGATGAATCGTGCAGAAGTGAAAGGAACGACAGCCATCCACAACAATCCCGTCCGTATCCGGGAATCGCGCGGTTACCGGACTTTCACGGTTTTTAATACGATCATTATGATCCTGATCTCGGCTGTGACGCTCTATCCGTTCCTGTATCTTGCCGCGCAGTCCTTCTCCTCGCAGGAAGCCATCCGGGACGGCCTTGTTTCCATCTGGCCTGTCGGATTCAATATCGACACGTATGAGACCGTCCTGAAGAAAGGGGACTTCATTGGATACTACGGGAACACGCTTCTCTATACGGCGGTCGGGACGACGTTCTCCCTGCTTCTGTCCGCGATGCTGGCGTATCCGCTGTCCAAAAAGAGCCTGAGGCTGAACAGGTTCCTGACGCCGTTCATTGTCTTTACGATGTACTTTGGCGGCGGTATGATTCCGAACTATGTGCTGATGACGCGCCTGAACCTGATTGACAATCTTGCGGCTTTCGTGATCCCGTCCCTGATCAGTACCTATTATGTGCTGCTGATGAAATCCTTCTTCGCCGGAGTGCCGTCCGAGCTGGAAGAAGCGGGCGAAATGGACGGACTGAACAAATTCGGCGTATTCTTCCGGATCGTTCTTCCGCTGTCCATGCCGATCATGGCGACCATGCTGCTGTTTTACGCGGTCGGCTACTGGAACAACTGGTTCAACGCGTTCCTGTATATCAAGACGAAAGCGAAGTGGCCGGTTGCCTACTACCTGAAGACGATCATCTCCGGAACAAACGACGCCACGCAGGCCAGCGAATCGGGCGGAAGCATCGCAGCGAACCTGAAGTCCTGCTGCATGCTGCTGATGGCGGTGCCGATCATCTGCGTGTATCCGTTTATCCAGAAGTACTATGTGCAGGGTATGATGCTGGGCGGAGTAAAGGAATAACCCATATGTAATCTGCGGGCCCAGGCCCGTAAGAAATAAAGGAGGAACCCCAATATGAAGAAGGTACTTGCCCTGTTGCTGGCGGCCATGATGATCCTTTCGATCATCCCCATGGCCACGGCAGAATCCACTGACTCCGTCGGCGTTTTTGAAGCTGACGGATACACCTACGGTGAAAAGTTCTGGTCTGATGAACCTGTGACTTACACCATTTTCTTCTCTGACGCCAGCTGGTATCCCATGGTGGACACCTGGAAGACCGAAGGCGTTTTCGAGCAGATCCGCAAGGCCACCAATGTTACGCTGGATATCACTTCCTATGACTCCAACGACTACATGAGCCTGGTTGCCCTGGACCTGGGTACCGACCGCTGCGCCTACATCATCCCCAAGGTTTATGATGAATCCGGCTGGGTTGACGGCGGCGCGATCCTGCCCGTATCCGACTATGTGGACAAAATGCCCAACTTCACCTGGTTCTACAATACCTACAATCTCAAGGCCGACGTGGACACGATCCTGCGTGCCGACAACAAGTTCTACCGCCTGCCCGGCATGCATCAGGCGGCTCTGCAGGATTACACCCTGATGGTCCGCGACGACATCTTCGCCGCTGCCGGCTACGATGTGAAGGAACTGGAAAAGACCTGGACCTGGAACGACCTGTGCGACATCCTGATCGGCGTGAAGAAGTACATGGTTGAGAACGGCATGTGCGAAGAGTCCGATTACATCTGGTCCGACCTGTGGTGCGGCCAGTCCGGCCAGGGTTCCGGCGGCTACCTGTGCAAGCTGGTCGGCAACAGCTACGACGTTGCTTCCGGCTGGGCTGTCGGCAACGGCCTGCGGTTCGACTTTGACAAGGATCAGTGGTATCTGTCCTCCACTTCCGAGAACTTCAAGGAATTCGTGACGGTCATGCACCGCCTGGTCGCTGAAGGCATCCTCGATCCCGAGACCTTCGTGCAGGACGACTCCGTGGCCAACGACAAGTTCTTCACCGGAAAGAGCGTTATCCAGGGATTCAACCGTTCCCAGCTTGTTACCTGGATGGACGGCCTGAACAAGGGCCTGGGCGAAGGCAACTACTCCGTCTATATCACCGTGTATCCCGCCGGCTCCAACAACTATGTTGCTGAGAACACCCGCCTCGAAAACGGCGTCTGCATCAGCAAGGGCGCCCTGGAAGCCCTCGGCGAAGAAGGCTTCATCAAGATGATGCGGTTCGTTGACTGGATGTTCTACAGCGATGAAGGATACATCCTGACCAAGTGGGGCCCCGAAGGCGAGACCTGGGAATATGCTGAAGAAAACGGCGTGAAGATCAAGAAGCTGCTGCCCGGCTTCAAGTGCGGCGGCCTCGGCATCGCCGGTTCCGACGAGGATGTTGACATCCGCCTCAAGTGGGGCTACGCCTGCGGCAACTACTTCTACGCGCATTCCAACGCACTGCGCGGCGACAACCTGCCCGCCGTTGTTCAGGATTACGACATCCGTTATGCTGAGTACCGTGATCAGATGCCGCTGAGCCCGGCCACCGTGCTGACTCCCGAAGAAATCGAGAGCACCGGCCTGATCCAGGCTGACCTGATCGCCAACATTAACGCCTGGACGATTCAGTTCATCACCGGCCAGAAAGACATCGAAGCTGACTGGGACGCCTACGTACAGAGCTGCGAAGAGTACGAAGCGGAAGAACTGGTCAAGACTTACAACGACGCCTATATCCGCACAAAGGGCGAATAATTCACCGGTAAACAGAGAAGGAAGCGCTTTGACGCTTCCTTCTCTTTCCTTATGCCGAAAAACCGGTTACAGTTTCATATGCTCGTCCAGTTCTTTCATCTGGTAACGCTTCAGCTGTTTCCGGTACCGGCTGGGGGAAACGCCGACGATCTTGCCGAAGGACCGGAGGAAATTGGAATAATCATTGAACCCGCACTGATAGGCGATATCATTCAGGGAAGCCGTTCCGAACATCTGCTGGCGGGCCAGCATGACGCGGCGGTACAATACGTAATCATAAACGCTCCGGTTTGTAAAACGGACGAACTCGTGGGAGAGCCAGGACACACTGACACCGAAGCTCCGCGCCAGGTTTTCGATGCGGATCGGCTGGGTGTAATGATTGTTGATGTAATCCAGGATATTCTGGATAATCCCGTTGCCGAACGGTTCCCCTTCCACCGGACTGGCATGGCTGATGGTTTCGCACAGAAGGCTGAGGATGTTCATCATCAGCGTATAATTCTGGAACCGGTGGAATGCGTCGTTCTCAAAATTTTCATTCCGCTGATTGGCCCGGATCTTACGGAGCCAGGCAAGAAACTGCTCGGCGTCCTGGCTGCTCAGCTGATAGGTGCATACGCCTCCGACAGTGTGTGAACGGAGGAACTGGTCAAGGTCGATCTGGCCGCAGCTCAGGATGTGCAGGACTTCCGGGGAAAGGTTCAGGTATGCCCGCTCATAGTCGTGCATTTCTTTGGTACAGGAAAGGCCGTGCATGGAGAACGGCGGAAGGATGAAAATCTGGTTCGGCTTCAGCTGGAAAAGCTGATTGTCCACGCCCATGAACTCGCCGCCGTGCAGATGGATATAAAACTCATAGTAGTCGTGGCAGTGAAACTGGGTGACCTCATAGGTCTCACTGAAGTTGTGATGGGCCTCGTATCCCTGCTCCTCACGCCATTCCATCGGAAGAAACGGTACGTGCGTTGTGCTGTTTTGCATAATACGTCTCCTGTTTTGGTTTGTGCAGGATTTGCATATATTGAAACATGATTTATATAGCTTTGTCAAGGCGCCGGCATTATACTGTCCATATAAGTGGGAAAATGCTGCGATATTTGAAATATAAGCATAAAGAAGGTGCAGAAGATGATTCGGATCGCGATCGTCGGAACCGGCGGGATCTCCCATGCCCATATCAAAGCCTATATGCAATTTCCGGAGAGGTGCAAAATTGTGGCGCTTGTGGATATTATTCCCGGAAAAGCGCAGAAAGTCAAGGAACAGTACGGCCTGGACGCCGAGGTGTACCTTGATCACCATGAGATCCTGGACCGGGAAATCGACCTGGTGGACGTCTGCACGCCGCCGTTCGCGCACGCGGAGATCACGATCAACGCGCTGAGGAGCGGGAAGAACGCGGTATGCGAAAAACCCATGGCTGCGTCCCTGGAGGAATGCGACGCGATGCTCCGCGCGCGGGATGAGAGCGGAAAGAAGCTTTCCATCATCGCACAGAACCGTTTCCGCCTGCCGGTGAGGAACCTGAAGGCGCTGCTGGACAGCGGCATGGCCGGGAAGGTGCGGCACGTGACGGTCAATTCCCTGTGGTTCCGCGGGCACAGCTATTACGACCTGTGGTGGCGGGGAACCTGGGAGAAGGAAGGCGGCGGATGCACGCTGAACCATGCGGTGCATCACATTGACATGCTCGGATGGATGATGGGCACGCCGCAGCGGATGACGAGCGTGCTGGCCAATACCGGCCACGACAACGCCGAGGTCGAGGACCTTTCCGTTTCCGTGGCGGAATACCCGGGAGCGCTGGCTGTGATTACGGCTTCCGTGGTGGACCACGGGGAGGACCAGGCGCTGATCTTCCAGTGCGAGAAAGCGAAGATCGCTTTCCCGTACAGCGTGTTTGCCTCGCTGCCGCAGCCGAACGGGTTTCCGCTGGCAGAGCCGGACGCGGCCTTCGCGGAGAAGGCGGAGGAGTATCTTGCCTCGCTGCCGCCGCTGCCCTATGAGATGCATGTCGGGCAGCTGGAGAACGTGCTGACGGCGATTGAGACGGGCGCGGAGCCCGCGATCACCGGCGAGGACGGCCGGCGGACCATTGAACTGATTACCGCGATCTATAAGGCGGGATCCGCACGGCAGGGCGTGGAACTGCCGATCGCCCCGGACGATCCCTTCTATACGGTGGAGGGCATACGGAAGGCGGTTCCGCATTTCTATGAGAAGACCGCGTCCGTGGAAAGCCAGGACGGGGATCTCAGTTTCGGGAACTTCCGGAAGGGAGAAAAATGACGATGAACGTATCGGACGGCATGAACTACGCGCCGAAGGGCAAACCGCAGCCGGTGGTGAAGGACAGGGAGTTTGTCTTTTCCGCCGTGCGGCTGGACCACGGCCATATCTACGGCATGTGCAACGGGCTGACGGAAGCCGGCGGCACGCTGAAATATGTATACGACCCGGACAAGCGGAAGGTTGCCGCGTTCCTGAAGGCCTTTCCCCAGGCCCGGGCGGCCAACAGCGAGGAAGAGGCGCTGGAGGACGCGGAGACCCATATGATCGCCGGCGCGGCCGTGACGAGCGAGCGCTGCGCCCTGGGCCTGCGGGCAATGGACGCGGGGAAGGACTACTTTACGGACAAGGCGCCGTTCACGACGCTGGAGCAGCTGGCTTCAGCGCGGGAAAAGGTGAAGGAAACCGGAAAGAAATACATGGTCTACTACGCGGAACGGCTGCACGACGAGGGATCGATCCTGGCGGGATACATCGCGAAGAGCGGGGAGATCGGCAGGGTGATCTCCGTGACGGGATTCGGCCCGCACCGCCTCGGCGCGCCGGGCAGGCCGGCCTGGTTCTTTGAACGGGAGAAATACGGCGGGATCCTCTGCGACATCGGGAGCCACCAGTTTGAGCAGTTCCTGTATTACGCGGACGAGGAGGACGCCGAGGTGACCGCGAGCCGGATCGCGAACTTCGCGCATCCGGAGTATCCGGAGCTGGAGGATTTCGGCGACGCGCAGCTGACCGGCAAGAACGGATCCGCCGGATACTTCCGGCTGGACTGGTTCACGCCGGACGGCCTGCGGACCTGGGGAGACGGACGGATGTTCATCCTGGGAACGAAGGGCTTTATTGAGATCCGCAAGTATGTGAACCTCGCTTCTGATAAGGACGGAGGTTGCCATGTGTACCTGGTGAACGACAAAGGCGAGCAGTACCTGAATGCCGCCGGTGTGACGGGCTATCCGTTCTTCGGGCAGCTGATCCTGGACTGCCTGAACCGGACAGAGAACGCGATGACGCAGGAGCACGCCTTCAAGGCGGCGGAACTGTGCCTGCTGGCGCAGAAACAGGCAGTGAGGATCGGATAACGTGAGCGAAGCCAGAAAACAGGTCCGGCTGGGAATTATCGGCATCGGGAATATGGGCAGCGAGCACTGCCGGCTGATCCTGGGCGGGAAATGCCCGGAGATTGAGCTTACGGCGGCGGCGGACCTGCGGCCGGAACGCAGGGAATGGGCGGAAAAGGCATTGCCAGGCGCACGGGTGTTTTGCGACGGCCGGGAGCTGATCGCCAGCGGCTGCTGCGACGCGGTGCTGATTGCCGCGCCCCATTATCAGCATGAACCGCTGGCTGTCGCGGCGCTGGAGGCCGGGATGCATGTGCTGTGCGAAAAGCCGGCGTCGGTGAGGGCGGACAGCGCGGAGAAGATGATCCGGGCCGCGGAAAAGGCCGGGAAAACCCTGACGTTCATGTTCAACCAGCGGACCAACTGCGTATACCGCAGGATGAAGGAAATGCTGGAAAGCGGCGAAATGGGCGCTGTCAAACGCGTGATCTGGATTATCACCGACTGGTACCGGACGCAGCGGTATTACGACTCAGGAAGCTGGCGGGCGACCTGGGCCGGGGAAGGCGGCGGCGTACTGCTGAACCAGTGCCCGCATCAGCTGGACCTGCTGATCTGGCTGTGCGGTATGCCCTGCGCGGTGACGGCGCGGTGCCTGGAAGGGAAATGGCACCGGATAGAGGTGGAGGACGACGTAAGCGCGCTGCTGGAGTTCCCGAATGGCGCGACGGGTACGTTTGTCGCTTCCACGGGAGACCTGCCCGGCACGAACCGGCTGGAGATTAGCTGCGAAAAGGGCAAGATGGTCTGTGAGGACGGCCGGGTAAAGATCTGGAAGCTGGACAGGAGCGAGCGGGAGATCTGCTTTGAGAGCGACGACCCGTGGTACCGCGGGGAGCCTGAAGTATCCGTTGCGGAAACGGACGGGAAAAACCCGCAGCACGCCGGCGTGATCAACGCGTTCGCGGCGCATCTGCTGCGGGGTGAGAAGCCGGTTGCCGGGGCGGAGGACGGCCTGCGGGAGCTGCAGCTGTCCAACGCGATCCATCTGTCCGGATGGACCGGGCAGCGGATGGAGATCCCGGTTCCGCCGGAAGTATTTGACCGGGAACTGGCGAAAAGGATTGCCGGGAGCAAAAAACGTCCCGTATGGGATGTAACGTATGAGACGAATCATGGGTAAAACGACAAAGGGACTATCCTTTTAACTCTCCTCCGATGAAAGAGGGACCGGCGGATGCCGGTCCCTCGAATTTGGTATGGGGTTTACCTGCGGGTCAGGATCTCACTCATGACAAAGCCGCGGACGACTTCGCTGCCGGTCCAGGACAGCTGCAGTCCCGGCTCCGCCGTTTCCGCCGCGGGAACCGCGGCTTCAGCGGCTGAAAGGGGAGCAAGCTGCTCGTCGTGGCAGGGATCGTAGCCCTCGCCGGTCTGCACGTTCATGCTGCCCTGATACACGGAATCATCGTGTTCGGTGAATGTGATCGAGGGCTGCAGGACGGTCGGCCGGACAGGTTCGTGCGCAACATAGGTGCTGTTTTCAGGCTTCTGCTGCTTCGGCTGCCTCTGCTGCGGGGCCTTTTCGGCGGGTTTCGCCGCCGGGCCGGGCTTTGCCGTTTTTGCGGCCTGCTGCTGTTGCTGCTGCTTTGCTTTGTTCAGTTTGGACAGCGGCAGACCGATGAGGAGCCAGACGATCGCAAGAATGAGAATGGGTGGGAAATCCATTGGATGCTGACACCTCCTTTTCTCAATTCCTGCTCATATTACTTCTTGCTCCGGGGAGCTTCGGGCGCGGGGGTCTGCGGGGCGGCGGCCTTGCCGATGGACTCGCGCATTTCGGTATCGGCAATGGTGTTCTTCATCTGGTAGTAATCCAGGACACCGAGCTTGCCGTCACGCAGCGCGGCTGCCATGGCGCGCGGCACTTCGGCCTCGGCCTCGACCACCTTCGCGCGCATCTCCTGCACGGAAGCCTTCATTTCCTGCTCGTGGGCCACAGCCATGGCGCGGCGCTCTTCCGCCTTCGCCTGGGCGATGCGGCGGTCGGCCTCGGCCTGGTCCATCTGCAGCTGGGCGCCGACGTTGCGGCCAACGTCCACATCCGCGATATCGATGGAGAGGATTTCGTAGGCGGTGCCGGCATCCAGACCCTTGTCCAGCACGGTACGGCTGATCAGGTCAGGATTCTCAAGCACCTGCTTATGGGTTTCAGCGGAACCGACGGTGGTGACGATGCCTTCGCCGACACGGGCGATAACGGTTTCCTCACCGGCGCCGCCGACCAGGCGTTCAATGTTGGTGCGCACGGTCACACGGGCTTTGGCTCGAAGTTCGATACCGTCCTTCGCAATGGCGGCGACCACGGGGGTCTCAATGACCTTCGGGGTAACGCTCATCTGGACGGCCTGGAACACGTCGCGGCCGGCCAGGTCGATGGCGCAGGCCTTTTCAAAGGCCATGTCGATGTTCGCGCGCTGGGCGGCGATCAGGGCGTTGATGACGCGGTCCACGTTACCGCCGGCCAGGTAGTGGGTTTCCAGCTGGCTGATGGTCAGGTTCAGGCCGGCCTTGTTGGCCTTGATCAGGGGATAGACCAGGCGCTGGGGCTGGATGCGGCGGATCCGCATACCGATGAGCGCGCTGATCGGGATGTGCACGCCGCTGGCCAGGGCCGAAATCCACAGGCCCATGGGCACGAAGTGCAGGAAGATCGCCAGCGCGATCAGGACGATGACCACAATGATCGGGATCAGGACAACACTTTCCATATTCTTTCCTCCTTAAACTAAATCATATACAGGTTCACAGGATACCATTTACCGGGTTACTCTTTCCTTCTGATGACGTAGTGGTCGCCTTCCATGCCTGTGACCAGGACGGGAGCGCCTTTTTCAACAAAGTCTCCTGTGCTGGCGGCTTTCAGGCGGGCGCCTTCGATCTCGATCTCGCCGGCGGGGCGCAGCGCGGTCACGGCGACGCCGTCCATGCCGATCCAGTGATCCGGTTTGGCCTCTTCAGCGGCTGTCTCCGTATCCTTCAGTACCAGATGGCTTTTGCTGAGCCTGCCGTTCATGGCGCTGCGATAGGAGAGGAAGACAGCCAGCCCGATCAGCAGAAGCACACCCGCAAGGGCAAGCAGCGTCGGGACGGTGCCGTGCAGCAGCCAGCAGCAGCGGAGCGCGACAATCTCAAGCACTACGCCGCCGATCCCGGCGATACCGAATCCGGGGATGAACGCTTCGACGATGATGAGGCCGGAGCCGATCACAAATCCGATGATCATGATCAGATTCAGTGCGAACGGATCCATACAGAAATCCTCCTTTCCTGATTTTAGTCAATGCCATTATATGACATGGAAAGAACGGAATAAATTGCGAAAGGCGAGAAATAACCGGTCTTATTTCTCTTCCGTCTGCCGTTCGCCGAGCACCCGGCGGACCCTGTCCTCCGCATGCATGAACGCTTCGGCGACGTGCGGGTCGAAGTGGTTTCCGGCGCCTTCCCGGATGATGTCCATTGCCTTTTCAAAGGGGAAGGGTTCCTTGTAGCTGCGCTTGGAGACCAGGGCGTCGAACACGTCCGCCACGGCCATGATGCGGGCCGAGAGAGGGATGTCCTCCCCGGACAGGCCGTGGGGATAGCCCTTGCCGTTCCACTTTTCATGGTGATAGAGGGAGAGGTTTTCCGCCTCGTTGAGGTAGGACACGTCCGAGGAGGCCTTCTTTGCCTTCTCGATCACGTCCCGGCCGTAGACCGTATGAAGCTTCATGTTCTCGAATTCCTCGTCCGTCAGCTTGCCGGGCTTGTTCAGGATACTGTCGGGAACGCGGATCTTGCCGATATCGTGCAGGGGGGCGGAATGATAGACGTTCCGGACGAACTCATCGGTCAGCTGGTCGGTATAGAAGCCTTCCTTTTTCAGCTGGTCCATGATGATGAGCGTATATTCCGAGGTGTTCTTCACATGATCGCCGGTGAACTGGTCGCGGCTTTCCACCATGTCCGCGAGCACGAGAATCAGGTTCTCCTGCATGCGGGCGATGGTCCGGTTCTTTTCCTGGGATTCGGCGATGTAGCGGACGGAGTCCTCGGTGGTCTGCGTAATGGCGTCGTAGAGGTTCTCGATTTCATCGCCTGTGTGGATGCCCAGGGCGCGCACCTGCTCCATGCCGTCGCTCCGGTGCGTCTCGCTGTCGAAGGCAAAGCGGGAGGCGGCCAGCGCCATGGAGTTGATCGGCATGATGACGCCGGAATCCGCCAGGAGCAGGAATATGGCCAGCAGGATTGCGATGATGCCGACAAAGAGGCTGAGGACCCTGGCCAGGTAGGAATACAGACCGCTCATGATTGAATTCATATCTATGTCGACGCCGGCGTAGCAGACAGTCTTTCCGGCGCTGTCCTGCACCGGCTGGTAGATCGTATAGAGCCAGCCGTATTCTTCCGAGTTGTTTATGACCGGTTTGATCGGCCGGCCGGCAAGCAGGTCATCCCGATAGCTGTCGAAAGCTAAGTCAAACGGCTGGATGGATCCCGGGTCGTATCCTTTTTCCTCTGCGGTGTCCGGGTCAAAAACCACATGGCAGCCGTCTTCCCGGATCTGGTAGACATAGACGTATTTGATATCCTCAGAGCTGTCCCGAACGCGGGCCATGACGGTCTCGGCGTCCCTGTAGCCTTCGGCCTTTTCCCCCAGCTCCATGTATTCGTCCACGCGGTCCGCGTCAAAGGAAGAGGCGACCACGCGGGCGACGCCTCCGCCCATATCCGCCTGGGCGTCAAATATCTGCTTCTGATACATGGCGTAACCGAGGGCAGTGGTGAGAATGGCGACGATCGTCATGCCGACGAGGATCAGGAGCAGGAACTTGGAACGGAGGGACATGCCGCGGACCCTGAAATCACGGGAGGCCTTCCGGTCCTCCATGGAGAGCGGATTCTGCTGCCAGAAGCGCAGGTACAGTTTATACCGCCCGGAGTCCGGAACGCAGCGCAGGAGGAGGCAGACGATGAGTACGACGAGGAGTTTGTCCGCGACGTCGATCAGGATATCGCCCAGCAGCTGCGCACAGAAGACGCTCTGCAGGCCGTTGTCATAGAAGAAATGAGCCAGTTCCGCGCTCAGCTCCTGTCCGAAGTCAAGCTTGTACAGGCCGAATGTCAGCAGGGATCCGAGACCGCCGCCGACAAGCGCCAGCAGCGGAACGGAGCGGAGGGACCTGCCGACGGTACGGTACCAGCCCCTGCGGGCCAGGAAGGCGGCCAGGGCGGCGATCAGTACGCTGATGACGCCGTAGTAGACTGTTGTGGGGTCTCCGTTGATAATCCACAGCAGGACGTTGGTCAGGAAACCTGTCAGCATGCCGGGCAGGTACCCGCCGACTATGGCGGTGAGAACCGTGCCGACAGAGTCCAGGTAGAGCGGGATATGCAGCAGCCTGGCCAGCTCGCTCAGCAGCAGGTTCAGCGCGATGCCGATCACGCACATCAGCAGGCAGTTCCGGAACGGATGCCGCTTTTCAGGAATGACAGGAGATGTCATGGACGTTTTCCTCTCAGGTTGTATTCAACAATGTCCGTCGCAGATTATCATACCACATCCGGGGGAAAGATACAACCGCCGGCGTTGTTGCAAATCAAGGGTTTACATGGTATAATCCCCTTGTTCCGCGGCGGCGGAACGGTTCCTTATTATGGTTGGGTGTTTTTGAAAGGATTGAATGTTTTCATGGGTTTATGGCTTGCCCTGATCCTGTGTATCCTGCTTTCCGCGTTTTTCTCCGCGACGGAGACAGCCTATTCCGCCTGTAACCGGGTGAAGCTGAAGACCGTGGACGGTCCCCGGAAGGAAAAGGCCCAGATCGCGCTTGCGTTGCTTGAAAAATACGACAGTCTCATTACAACCGTCCTGATCGGCAATAACCTGGTGAACATTGTGGGCACGGCCATCGCGACCCTGCTGTTCACCACGCGCATCCTGCCGGGCAAGGAAGATCTGGCGACGACGCTCGCCTCCGTGATGATGACGGTGCTGGTGCTGTTTATCGGCGAAGTCGGTCCCAAGACCCTGGCCAAGCAGCAGCCGGAGCGGTACGCCATGTCGGTCAGCCCGGTGATCAGCTTCCTGATGATGCTTCTGCTCCCGCTGGACCTGCTGTTCAGCCTGTGGCGGAAGCTGCTGAGCAAACTGATCAGGCCGGAACCGGAAGAGAGCCAGATCGAGGACGAACTGATGACGATGATCGACGAAGCGCAGACCGAGGGCGACATCGAAGAGGAAGAGGTTGAACTGATCCGCTCCGCGATCGTGTTCAACGACCAGGACGCGGCGGACATTATGACGCCCCGGGTGGACGTGACGGCGATTGAGGACAACGCGAGCATCGAGGACGCGGCGGACCTGTTCCGGGACACCTGGTTCTCCCGCATTCCCGTGTATCACGAGGACCTGGACCATATCGTCGGCATCCTGCATGAAAAAGACTTCTACAAGATGACCCACGAGGGCTGCACGGATATCACTCAGATCATGAAGGAGCCGGTGTTCGCGCCGGCGAGCCTGTCCATCGGCAACCTGCTGAAGCAGTTCCGGACCTCCCAGACGCACCTGGTGATCCTGCTGGACGAGTTCGGCGGCACCGAGGGCATCGTGACGATGGAGGACGTGCTGGAGGAACTGGTCGGCGAGATCTACGACGAGCACGACGAAGTGAGCGAAGAGGTCGTTGAGCAGGAAGACGGCACGCTGATCGTGGACGGCAACATGCAGCTGCAGGAGCTGCTGGACAAGCTGGAAGCGGAGAACGAATACGATACGGATACCGTCGGCGGATGGGCCGGCGAGATGCTGGAGAAGGTGCCGGAGGTCGGGGACAGCTTCACGCTGGGAAGGCACCGGTTCACCGTGACGGAGATGGACGGGTTCCGGGTTACGCGGATGCAGGTGGAAGAGCTGCCGGAAGAGAAACCGGAGGAGCAGCCTGAGGAAGCGGAAGAAACCAAAGAAGAAGAGAAAGAATAACAAGAAAGAAAGATCGCCGGTGCAAATGCATCGGCGATTCAGTTTGTTTTGGGCGGGCCCGCTATCCCTCAGCAGCGGAACCGTTCAGGCTTTGGAAAAGGCGGGCGGGGACCTCTGGGACCGTCATCTTCCGGCATGTTAAAAGGGGGATGATGGGGGCCGGGAGGGGGCGGGGGCATGCGGCGATCCTCCGGCAGGTCCAGGGCGAGGCGCTCGATGTGCTCGCTGAGTTTGTTGCAGAGAGTCACGAACTGCCGCTTTTCCTCTTCGGTCAGGCAGGCCGTTTTTTTCCGCGCGTCCTGGTCGCGGGCGGCTTCGAGATCGGAGATCAGCTTGCTGCCTTTGGCGGACAGGGTAATGTGCTGGATCCGGCGGTCCTCTTCGTCCACGGCGCGGGTGAGCAGGCCGTCCGCCTCGGCGCGGGAGAGCATCTCGCTCAGGGAGGAGGGACGGATATCCAGCAGTTCGCACAGTTCCCGGGAGGAAACGCCCGGGTTTTCCGCCGCGCAGGCCAGCAGGCGGCCGACAGCCGGCGGGAAGGGAGCTTCCCCGCGTTCCGGCGGGCAGCGCCGCATGGCGCGCGCCAGCTTCAGGGAGGCCAGGATTACATCCAGATCGGGTTTGTTCATGTTTATCATCGCTCCTTTCAGCGGTATCGTCAATAAAATTAGGTACCGAACAATTGTATTATAATTCGGTACCGAAATATTGTCAAGAGGGAAAAAAGAAAAATCCCGGATCCGTGCGGATCCGGGGGAGGGAAAAGGGCGGGTCAAAAGAGCTTCTCCCGCAACCTCAATGGTCGCAACTCCACACTGTGGAGATTGCTTCCTTTCGGTTGAATTCACCTCTGACGAAATATCCCGCACTGCGGGTCGTCAGAGGTTCATCCCCGGACGGGAACGATATCCATGGTGCGGATGAGTTCCAGGAACCGGCTGATCTGCGCGTCGGTCAGGGACTGGCCGTCTGCGGGATACAGGGTCAGTTCGATTTCATAGCCCAGGCAGACGGTATAGAGGTCCAGGAACCGGCCGTTGTTTTCGCGGACGACCAGCAGCTTGTCTCCGGGCGCGGTGGTGTACAGGTCGAAAGCGACGTCGTCTTCTTCGCTGAAGCCCCTTTTGACGCTTTCAAGGGATTCCCGGTCCAGGTTATCCAGGCTTTCCACTTCGGCAAAGCTGTCGTTGAACCCGATGAAGATCTCCAGGGCAGGCGCGGAGGAATCTCCGGACTCGATCACGCCTTTCAGGGTGAGTTCGGTCTGCTCCCTCAGGGAATAACTGTAGCCGTCCGGCAGGCTGCCCTCAAGCTGGATGCGGTCACGGAACTCCACAACAGGGCCGGTTTCCGCGTACGCGCAGGAAACGGCCAGGAGCAGCAGGGCGCACAGCAGGGCTGTAATCTTCTTCATAACGGTTTACCTCCTTTGCGTTCAGGTCAGTTCTGACGGGTTGTATAGGCTTTCATCATGAATCCGGTTATTTCGGTATCGTGGTCCACGACCTGGTACCAGCTCTGGGTTTCGGCAATGACGGTCAGCCTTGCGCCGGAGCGGTAGGTTGTGATGACCTCCGTATCCTTGCTCGGCGCCCAGCGCATATTGACCCAGCCGCTGGCCCGGGAGGGACGGACGACGATGACGAAGGGGGTGACAGTCCGGGCGGTGCGGAATTCCGCGTTCAGGACCGCCAGGGTATCGGTATAGGTGTTGGCGTAGTTGCTGTAGCTGCTGCCGGGGTTGTTGATGTAGGGCGCGACAGTCGGCGCGGCGGTGGGGGCCGGCGTGGCTGTGGCGGGCGTATAGGAGCCGGGCCTGTTCCACTGGAGGTAACGGCTCTGGACATAGGCTTCCCCGGTCAGGTTCCAGATGATGCAGGCCCAGCCGTTTTCCAGGAAGCGCTTGACCTTGAGCGATTCCCCGAAGCGGGCCTGGCCGATGATGTTTTCGCCGACATAGGGCGAGCTGCGCACATTGAGGTTTTTCCCGTTATCCGTATAGACATACATGATCGTGTATGAGGGATTGCCGGTTTCAGCAAGTACGGGAGCAACACACAGGACCAGCATCGCCAGCGCGAGCGAAAGAGTCAGGACTTTTTTGGCCATATCAGGCACCCTCCTTCTGTACGGACTTTTCCGGGCCTGAACCTGCCCGGCTTCACTGCCGATTATACCAAAAAAACGCGAAGCCCGCGAGGTTCATTCCCGGAATACGAAAAAAACGGAAGGACGCGGTTTCCATTGACAATCCGGCGGAGATGGAATACAGTTAAAACAGACAGATGTCCGTACTTATCCGGGCAGCAAAACAACAGAAACGGGCACAGAGGAGGAATCAGGATGCAGCAGAAATGGCCGCTGGATGTAACGGTTTCCTTTGATCCGTATTTCGGTGAACCGAACCGGGACGGCATACAGGGCGCGGAGGTCCTGCCGGACGGGAAGGTTCATTTCCGGATCATCGCGAAGGACGCCAAAGAGGTCGTGATCGACCGGTTCGGAACGGTCTTCCCGCTCTCTCCTGTAGAGGACGGCGCGTGGGAAGGAACCTTTGACATGGGGACGGGATTCCTGTATTTCTTCCTGAAGGTGGACGGCGCGGACGTGCTGTGCCCCTACCTGCCGATCGGTTACGGCTGCTGCCGGCCGATGAACTTTGTGGACGTGCCCGTCGCCGACATGGAAGGCTGGGACGACCTGGACGGCGTGGAACACGGCGCGGTCACCCGGAGGTATTACTTCTCCTCCATGACCGGAAAGCAGGAGATCTGCCTGGTATGGACGCCGCCGGCCTGGGACCCGGCGAAAAAGTATCCGGTGCTGTACCTGCAGCACGGCTACGGTGAGAACGAGACCGGCTGGATCTACCAGGGCCACGCGGGCCGTATCGCCGACAGGCTGCTCGCCGAAGGCAAAATGAAGGAAATGATCATCGTCATGGGGAACGGCATGGCGAAGCCGAAGAACGAGGGAGAGAGGGATTTCGCGCTGTTCCCGAAGATTGTGGTGAACGACCTGATCCCCTATATCGAAAAGAACTACAACGTGCTGACAGACAAATGGAACCGGGCGATGGCCGGGCTGAGCATGGGCAGCTTCCATACCAGCATCACGACGCTGTCCAATCCGGACCTGTTCGGGTACGCGGGACTGTTCAGCGGGTTCCTGCGGGCGCCTTGGAACCCGGACGAGGAGCTTCCCTATATGAAGCTGCTGCACGAACCGGAGAAGTTCAGGGAGACCTTCAGGGTGTTCTACCGCGCCATGGGCACGGAGGATACCTACTGGGAAAGTTTTGACAGGGATGACGCGTACCTGGCGGACAAGAACCTGGACATGATCCGCGAGACCTTCCCGGGCGGGCACGACTGGACCGTGTGGCGCCGCTGCATCCGTTCCTTCCTGCCCCGGATCTTCCGGTAAACGGGCATAAAAACAACCGCGGAGCCGACGGCTCCGCGGTTTTGATGTACATTCGGATTATTCGTCCTTGGAAGGTTCGGGGGTCACGAAGATGATCTGGGGCGTGACCTCGGGCGCTCCGGCCGGTTCGGGGGTCACATAGACCAGGATCGGCGTGGGCGTCGCCTGGGGCGGCGCGGTCACCCAGAGGACCTTCGGTTCGGGAGCTTCCGCTTCCGCCGGCGTCGCGATGTGGATGATGGAGGAGGCGGATTCGGACGCGGCCGCGGGCTGGCTGCCCACATAGGACTCGTAGGCGTACGGATTGCCCATCAGGATAACGTGGTCTGTGTTGACCAGGTCGGACCGGATATAGCCCAGGGTGCCGTTGGCCAGTTCGACAGCGTACCAGATTTCGCCGGAGCTGTTCTTGGCGCGGGCGGTAACGATGAACTCTGTTCCGGCAGCCTTGATGGTCATGACCTTTGTGGAATAGATGCTGGGCTGTGAACGGACGTTCACGCGCTTGATGGCGGTGTAGCAGTAGCCTTCGGCCGGGATGGATTCGATCAGGGTTTCAGACTGGCGGTAGACTACCTTTGTCCGGGTATAGACCTTGACCGGCGGACGGCAGGAGGCGCTTTCCCACCAGGCTCCCGCGACGCTGGCCGGATCCGGCTGGGTATAGTCGTCCGACAGGGCGGCGGCAGGAAGCACAGCCGCGGCAATCATCAGGACGGACAGGATCAGGACGATCCGGAAAGAGAATGATTTCATGCTCACCGTCTCCAATACTGTTAAAATTCTTTACAGGGTCATCCTATATTTTACAATTCCGTTACAGCCCTGTCAACCGCCACATATTGTATAACAAGGGTTTGCGGGGCATATATCCGGTGATCAGAAGGTCACGGTGCGGGGAGCGCCGCCGAAGGAAGCGAAGGTCGCCGTGGCGTTTTCGAAATACAGGACCTCGGTGTTGTCGTCTTCCGCGGAGTACATGGCCTGCAGCGCCGGATACTGATCCAGCATATGCTTTTTCGCTTCAACGCGGTCGTCGCGGATCAGGTTTCCGGAGACGCGCACCCAGGTGCCGTCCGCGAAGGCGCAGATCTCCGCCTTCGGGTTTGCCTGCAGCTGCTTCGACACGGCCTTGACCTTGCCGGTCTGGATATAGAGCTTTCCCTCAAAGACGTCCACGGTGCCGAAGGGGCGGACGCGGGGCTGGTCGCTTTCCACGGTTGCGAGGTAGTAGGTGCCGCACTTTTTCAGGAATTCATAGACTTCGTTCATGGGTCGTTTCCTCCTGTGAATGGAAAGATTTCGGGTTTACGGGACGGTTCAGTTTCCCAGGGTAAAGGACGCGCCGTAATAGTCGATGAAGCCGCGCGCGACCTGGCCGTCCACGTAGCATTCAATATACCACCAGTCGTATCCCTCTTTCGCGTAGTAATTGTACCGGCTGAGGATATGGAAAGATTCTCCGGGGTCCAGCCTGCCAAAGGAGTCGTCGTGGCGGTAGGGGTTGTCGGATACATAAATGTAATCGTTCGCTTTGGCGGGGATCCAGCCGAAGTGCGGAGCCATCTTGGACTTGAAGCCCTTGACGTATTTCGGCGGGATATATCCGACCCGGTATCCGCCGCTGTTGACCTCATAGCGGACGAGCAGCCAGCCGGGCACGTCGGCATAGCCGGCGTCATCCATCGCGGCGTTGGTCTGGCAGGAGGCCTTGCCGTTCGCGCAGCGGTACGCGTCAGTGTAAGGAGCGGTATACACGGGGCAGAGGCCGTAGCCGATTCCGTACTTGTGCTTTTCAAACTTGAAAGGCGGCAGCGAGTTCAGCTGGCTGAGCAGGTCGGAACTTCCGCTCTGACTTCTGTTGCCTGTTTCTGTTGAGGTTCCCGCAAACGCCGCGGAGACCAGCAGCGTCGCCGTGACCAGAAGCAGCAGCGCAACGAAGAGTTTCGTATGCATCATTTTTTTCATTTTGCTTCCTCTTTTCTGTATGATGTTTTTCCCTGCGGCAGATCCGTTTTCCCGTCCGGAGAAGGCGGGGAAAGAGCCGCTTTGTTGCGTTTATCATATCATTTCCGCGCCTGTTCGTAAAGACATGAAAAAGCCGGGAAATGAAAAGCGGCCGGGGGAAGCTGCCCCGGCCGCCGTGATCCGTATGGGTTTACCTGGCGAGGATCCTGATGTTTCCTGAGGTCGTGCTGACGCTGAAGGAAGCGCTTCCGTCGCCGCAGGTGTAAGAATCCTTGTTTTTGCTTAGCGGAAGGTCGCTGCTGAAGGAGCCGCTCGCGGTGCCGGCTTTCAGGGTAAAGCCGGGCTCCGCCGGGAGCTTCAGGGTAATGTCGCCGGAGGTGGAGCCAATCTTCATTTCGGCGGCGTTTACGCTGCCGCTGACGGAACCGCTGGTGGAGGAGGCTTCCACCTTATCCGCGGAAGCGATCTCCGGATAAATGTTTCCGGAGGTGGAACCGATCTTGAGGGTTCCGGCGGCGCCGGTTACGGTCACGCGGACACCGCCGGAGGTGGAATCCGCGGTCAGTTTCTTCACATTTACCAGTTCGCAGGCAATGCTGCCGGAGGTGGAATGCAGGTCAATGGCATCGATGTCCCCGGCCTGGCGGACATCCACATCTCCGGAGGTGGAGGCGGCGGCCAGCTTTCCGGCTTCGGTGACGGCCGTGATATTGCCGGAGGTGGAACCCAGGCGGATTTCATCCGCGGCAAGACGCGGGATTTTCAGGTCGCCGGAGGTGGCGCTGATATCGGCGCTCTTCAGCACGGTGCCTTCGGGCAGGGAAACGGTCAGCTTCTTCTCCAGGTTAAAGGAGATGCGGAAACCGGATTTCGCGTAGCGGACGCGCAGGGTCGTTCCGTCCAGCCACCAGCGGAGCCTGTCGTCTTCAGAGAGCGCTTTGGCGGAGGTCTCGGAGATGACGACGCCATCACCCTTATGGTATTCAATGTTCACTTCGCCGCTCGTCCAGTCGACAGACAGGTTATCCACGGCGCCGTTGACGGTCGCTTCACCGACGGTATATTTATCCGCGTTCGCGTATTCGATGCCGGCCGCGGTGGTGCCGAAGGAAAACCAGGCGGAAACGGCCAGGACGGCCAGAACGGCAATCAGGGCGACGGTCAGTATTTTGGATTTATTCATTATTCTTCTCCTTTTTCTCGTCGATCACGCTGTAGAGCAACCAGCCGCCGGCGGCGCAGCCCAGCAGGATCAGGATCGTCGTAAAGACGCTTTTGCTGTACAGGCTGATCATGTTCATCATATTGGCGAACAGGATCACGTCCATGGCCAGGACCAGCAGCGGGCGGCTGAAGCCGCCGATCAGCTCCCGGACGGGTTTGGCCCGGACCACGAAGGGCCCGAAGACCACCGACAGGCCGAAGAGTACGGTGGACGCCGCGAGGAAGAACCAGCTGCCGCGGCTGTAGAAGCAGGTGACCGCCAGCAGCAGGAGCAGGCTCATCGTGAAGGTGCAGAAGGTCCAGAACAGTTTGTCCTGCGGCATCATCAGCGGCACGATGATCAGCGAGGCGGCGACGGCCAGCGCGGCAAGGACGATAAAGAACCATCCCAGCGGCGAGCCGGACGCCAGGTTCACGATCAGGCACACGACGACGGGAATCATGAAGATCCCGGAGATCACGGAACCGATCGTGGCGCTGCGGCGCCGGAAGTTCTTTGCCTGATGCTCGATGACCTGTTCCTTTTCCTCCCGGAGGCCTTCCTCTATTTCATGCGTCCGGAGCTGCTCCAGCATGGCGGAACATTCCGGGCACTCCCGAAGGTGTTCCTCGATCAGTTCGCGGCTTCTTTCGCTGCAGACTTCATCCGCGTAGAGCGGAAGCAGATCGCGGATCACTTCGCAATGATTGTTCATTGTTCATCCATCCTTTCCTTGAGTTTTAACCGGGCCCGGTGATATGTGACGCGCGCCCAGTTTTCTGTCTTGCCGAAGATGGTACCGATCTGGCTGAAAGACAATTCGCCGAAGATGCGCAGTTCGAAAACTTCCCGGTAGGGCTCTTCCATGGTATGGAGCACCGCGTGGATCCGGAAGGAGGAATCACTGTCCGTGACCTGCTGCTCAATGCTCCTGCCCGCGGCGGGGAGCTCTTCCGGGATCGGGCCGGTTTTGTTCCGGCGGCGCGTCTCGTCCACGAAACAGTTTTTCGCGATCGCGCACAGCCAGGTGACCTCGTCCGACTCGTTCCGGAATTCGGCGGATTTCGAGAAGGCGCGGAAGAACGCTTCCTGGGTGATCTCCTCGGACGCCTGCCGGTCGCCGGAGAGCGTCATGACATAGGAGAAGACCCGCATGTAGTACGTGTTGTAAAGGCGTTCACAGGTTTCGCTGTTCACACATCATCACCTCCTCTCCCGGTTCAGTCATGGGTTAGACGGACGAATCCGGATTTCGTTACAAAAATTTTCAAAAAAATTTTGGCGTTTTCTGCCGCCGGTATTTTACCGCGGGAAAAGATTCCTGTCCACCGATGCGTCTATGCGTTTTGGCCCGGGTGTGGTACAATGGGTAAAAATATGACAAACAGGAAACAGAGGGGAGGAGACGCGCCATGGAACGGGTGAAAGCCGGCCTCCGCACGGCTGCGATTCTCTTTCTTTTCCTTATGCTCCTCCTGGCCGCGGGGGCTGCCGCGGCGGATGAACACCATACCTTTGTCCTGAATTGCGGCGGCGGGGGCTTTGTCGGCCGGAGCGCATCCGGCGAGCAGAGCACGGTCATTCCCGTGCCGGACGAAGCATTCTCCGCCGGAGAAGACCGGGAATGGACGCTGGAGGAACTGCGCGGGCTGCCGGACTTCCGCCTGGAAGGCGCAGCGCTGCGTTTCACCGCGGACAGCGTGCAGGGATATGACCTGTGGTACGAGCTGGTCTGCGGGAACACCGGATCCAGCCCGGTGACTGTTCGGACAGGGCGGAACCTGTGGGACGTGACGGAACCACTGCGTGTCTGGATGGACAATCCGGGGCAGCGGATGCGCATTGCCCCGATGTACAGCCAGGGTCCCTGGGGAATGCAGGTCGCCGAAGGCTCAATCAGCCTGCAGATCACCTTCTCCACATCCGCGAAGCTGCCCCTTTTCCCGATGGACCGGATCCGGTACAGCTCCATCTATGAAAACAGCCTGTGCATGCTGGAAGAGGGAAGCGCCTTTGTGGAGAAGTACGACGATACGGCGGACAGCCTGATGGAGGTCATGCTGCCGCTTGGCGTTCCGTACTATTACGCCGGAGGCAGCGAGGAAAAGTTCCTGCACCGGTTTGTTCCGTCCACCACCACGCATTATTACCTGGAATCGCATATGTACCTGTGCGGGCTGGACTGCGTGGGGATGACCCGCCTGGTATATGAGAAATGCGGGCTGGAACGGCATCCCTCCATCTCAAACACGCTGGCGCGGGGCGTCGGCCACAGCGCGCTGGGCAGTAACGGCACGGAGCGGTGGTATATGCTGCTGCAGCCGGGTGACCTGGTCTGCGTGAAGCACGGAACCTTCCATGTGATGATGTACCTGGGAACGATGCGGATGTTCGGCTGGACGGAAGCGAACGCCGGGGAGGCGGCCTCCCTGCTGGACGAGCCGCTGGTGATCCACTGCGGCGGGAACCCGTTCTATTACGACCGGTACAAGGTCTATATCTCCGAGAAGGGATACCGGAACACCATGCCGCCGGACGGCGGCGTGACCGTGTCCGTGATCCGGCAGACGGACGCGGACGCGCCCCACAGCCGGGACGTTTTCTGGGGCAAGCATTTCGGGTGGTACAACATCCGGGCGGGCCAGCCGCTGCTGGTTTTCCGGCTGGAGGACTGCACGGACCTGGCCTGGTACGGGCCGCTGGGAACGCCGGCCGCGGAATAACGGCGGGCAGGCAGGAAAACGGAAAAGCAGGGGAGAAATATAATGGATATGCGGAAAAACATGTCCAATTATACAGGAGGGGAATATATCATGGAGAAAATCATGGAAAAGCTGCAGGAAATGCTGGGCGGCACCGCCGGCAATATCGTCGGGGCAATCATACTCCTGATCGTCGGCGTGATTGTCATCAAGCTTGTCATGAAGGGGCTGCGCAAGCTGAAGAGCTTTGAAAAGCTGGACCAGACCACAACCCGATTCATCCTGAACTTTATCAAGTGGCTGCTGTATGTGATGCTGATCATCGCCGTGATCGGCATGCTGGGCGTTCCCATGGCGGAAGTGATCGCGGTGCTGGCATCCGCCGGTGTGGCGATCGGCCTGGCCCTGCAGGGCGCGCTGAGCAACCTGGCCGGCGGCATCCTGCTGATGATCCTGCGGCCCTTCAAGGTCGGGGACTATGTGGAAGCGGGCGGCGCCAGCGGCTTTGTGCAGTCCATCAACCTGTTCTATACCGTGGTCCTGACGATTGACAACAAGCGCATCACGGTGCCCAACGGCAACCTGATGAACGCCAATGTGACGAACTTCACCGCCGAAGAAAAGCGCCGGGTGGACCTGGTGTTCTCCTGCGCCAAGAGCGAGAAGCCCGCGGAAATCCAGCAGTGCATCCTGGACGCGGTGGCCGGCAGCAAGTTCGCGCTGCAGGATCCGGCGCCCTTCGCCCGCATCAGCGGCGGCACCAACGAAGCCATGGAATTTACCGTACGTGTGTGGTGTAACACGGCGGATTACTGGGACCTGTATTTCGAGCTGAACCAGATTATCGTGGAAGCCTTCGCGGCAAAGGGCGTACAGGCGCCGGCACTGCGCATCCTGAACGAAAAGGCATAAAAGCAGAAATAATCTCCAGGAATCACACCGGACTCGCGCGAAGACACGGGCCCGGTTTTTGGAAAGGAAGGAAAACAGATGAAGCTGATACAGGATACGCTCAGCCGCTTTGTGGAGGAGAAACAGATCGCCGGCTGCGCCGTGCGGGTCATGCGGAACGACGATGTCTTCTATGAGGACAGTTTCGGATACGCGGATATCGAAAAGAAAGTGAAGATGTCCTCCAAAAACACGCTTTTCCCGATCGCCTCCATGTCCAAGGTGGTCACGGTGGCCGCGATCATGCAGCTGTATGAGCAGGGCCGGTTCAAGATGTGGGATAAAGTAAGCGAGTACCTGCCTGGTTTCAAAAACCCGAAGGTCGCGCTGGAGAAACCGGACGGCTCCTATGAGATCGTGGACGCGAAGGGCGAGGTCACGATGAGGCAGCTGTTCACCATGACCAGCGGCGTTCCCTACGGCTGGGCGGACACGGCGGCGGGCCGGATCCGCGCCGGGAAGGAAAAGGAATGGCAGGAATCCGGGAAGCCCTGCCCCGGCGCGGTGGAATACGCCAATCTTGTGGGTCAGCTGCCGCTGGCCTTTGAGCCGGGAGAACGGTGGATGTACGGTTTTTCCATCGACGTGCTCGGCGCGGTCCTGGAGGTGCTGAGCGGGAAGACCCTGGGCGAATACCTGAAGGAAAACATCCTGGACCCGCTGGGCATGAAGGACACCGGGTTCTTTGTGCCGCCGGAGAAGCTGGACCGGGTGGCGACGCTGTACCATGTCAACGAGGGGCTGAAGCCGGAAGAACGCTGGTATGAAACGAAGAAGCCGGAGTTTGAGAGCGGCGGGGGCGGCCTGTATTCCTCGGTGCACGACTATTCCCGCTTTGCCCAGATGCTGCTGCACGGCGGCACACTGGACGGCGTGCGGATCCTCGGCCGGAAGACAGTGGATCTGATCTCCACGGATCACCTGACCCCGGAACAGCGCAAGGGCGACAGCTGGGATACCCAGCGCGGCTACGGCTACGGACTGGGCGTGCGCGTGATGACCAATCCGGAGCTGGCGGGGATCAACGGCTCCGTGGGCGAATGGGGCTGGGACGGCGCCTTCGGCAACTGGTTCTGCGTGGATCCGAAGGAGAACCTGACCTGCGTCTACCTGACGACGAACCTGCCCGGCGAACACTACCGCTTTATTCCGAAGCTGATGGCGTCCATGTACGCCTCGCTGGACTGACAGCATGGGATACGAACTGAAGTCCGCCCGGTACCTGGCGAGGGAAGTGATCCTGCAGGCGCTGCTTCCCGGCGATACCGCCGTGGACGCGACGATGGGAAACGGACACGACACCCTGACGCTCTGCGAGGCGGTGGGCCCCGCAGGGCACGTCTGGGCGTTTGACGTGCAGGCGCAGGCCGTGGAGGAAACAAAAAAACGCCTGCGGGAGCAGGGCATGGACGGCCGGGCGGAACTGATCCATGCGGGGCACGAGCATATGGCGGAATATGTGAAAGGCCCGGTCAAGGCAGTCGTGTTCAACCTGGGCTGGCTTCCCGGCGGCGACCACGGGGTGACCACGCGGTGGGAGACCACGCGCCGGGCCGTGGAGAGCGCCCTGGACCTGCTCGCGCCGGCGGGCGTGCTGGTGATCTGCGCCTATCCCGGACACGCGGAGGGCGAGCGGGAAAGGCAGGAGCTGAAAGCCTTCCTGTCCGGCCTGCCCAACCGGCGGTACAATGTGCTGCACCAGCGGTTCCTGAACGCGGGGGCCGGCGCGCCGGAATGCTTTGTGATCCAGAAACAGAATGAAACATAAACAGAAGGCCGTGAACCGTCACGGCCTTCTGTTTCGGAAACCGGCTTATACCGGTCAGGGCAGTATGCTGACGCTGCCGCCGGAGTAGTAATACTGCTCCAGCATGCACCGGGCTACGCCCAGGGACACGTAATCGCGCTCCTGGAAACCGAGAGCTTTCTGGAACCTCTTGACAGCCGCCTCGGTGCCTTCCCCGTATTTGCCGTCAATTGTGCCGGTATAGTATCCCAGGTACTTCAGAATGACCTGAACCCAGCGGGCGCCGAGGGTCGTCCTCGGAACCATGTCCCGGAGATTGCTGACAATCTGCCGCATGCTTCCGTACGCGTCATTTTGCATGATGCCGTCCATGCCGCTGTAGAACCCGCCGACGTAAACAGGTACGATATTATTTCCCAGGTACTGCTGAAGGGCGTTGATCACATTCTGGTCCACAACACCCGTATGGCCGGGATAGCCCATCGCCTGCATGAAGTCGCTGATTTCGGACATCGTCTGATTACCCAGGTTTCCGGTCACATCCCACTGATACCCCTGGTACCAGACGCCCGTTGCCTTCAGCTGGGTCTGCACCCAGAAAACGACCATATTCATTGTGTCTTTTCTGAACACGGTCCTTCCGATGTCCGGAATGCCCATATCATAGGGGTCATTGCCGTCTGCCAGGGCGGTTCCGGTAACGCCGAAAGCCAGGGAAGAGATGAGCAGAACGCTCAGGAGAAGGGACAGAAACCGTTTCATAAAATGAACCTCCTTTATGGTGTCGGATTTGTTTTGCTGCCGGCCGGGAAACTTAATCACCGGAATCGCCGTACAGATAATAATACAGTTCGTTGATCACGTTCTGGTCAATGACGCCGGAATGACCGAAATAACCTCTGGACTCCATGAAGCTGCTGATTTCCTGCATGGTGTGTTTGCCCAGGTTTCCGGTGACTTTCCATTCATCCCCCTGATACCAGATGCCGGTGGCCTTCATCATGCTCTGAACCCAGCGGACGGTTTCGTTCTTTGCGTTCAGCCCGTATACCATATTCGCGATATACGGAACAGTGGAATCGGGGACGCGGGTGACCGACGGAGTGGTGCTGACGTCATCCGTGTTTTCAACCGAGACAATGATGACCATGTTCTTGGATACCCAGCCGGTCTGCATGCCATCCTGCACATAGAACCAGCCGTTGGCATGGGCATATACCGGCAGGTCGGTATTGCCGTGGACGCTGCCGATTTTTTCGCCGTTGGGCTTATCCCGGAGAGAAGCGCCGCGGTCTCCGGTCCTTACGAGGGTTACCCTCATTTCCGCGGAAGCCGTTCCGCACGCGGAAAGGATCAGGGTGGCGGCGAGCAGGACGCTCAGGAAGATGGATACGGACCGTTTCATAATATGTACCTCCTCGTTATAATCAGTTGCCTGAATCGGGACTGCTTTCTGTGACAATTGCATTATAGCCGGCTGCCGGACCGTTCTGTAATTTCTTTTTTTCTACATATATTACGTTTGCCGGATTCAAAGTCCTGCACAGATTCTGTATACGGTGAAAAAAATATGCCGGACTGCAGCGCCCGGCGGACCGGGGGGGGCGGGACGGAATTGCGGGAATCCTTCTCCGGAACCTTCCTTCCGGCCTGGAGGTGTGTTAAGATGGACGGGACCGGCAGCTGCCCCTGACGGCGCCGGTCCAAAGGAGAGGACCATTATGATATACAACAAAACCGTCACCCTGAAGGACGGCAGGACCTGCGTCATCCGGAACGGCGAAGAAAGGGACGCGGAGGGCGTTCTGGCCGTTTTTATCGCGACCCACGGCCAGACGGAATTCCTGACGACCTATCCGGACGAGACGCCCATTACACCGGACCAGGAAAGGGCCTACCTGAAAGGCAAGGCGGAGAGCGGGCGGGACGTATCGCTGCTGGCGGAGGTCGGCGGCGTGATCGCCGGGACGGCCGGCACAGACTGCTTCAAGGCAGGAGACAAGGTGAAGCACCGGGCGCACTTCGGCATCAGCATCGATGAAGCCTGGTGGGGGCTCGGAATCGGCCGCGCGCTGACGGAGGCCTGCATTGAGTGTGCCCGGAAGGCGGGTGTGCTCCAGCTGGAGCTGGAAGTCGTCTCTACGAATGAAAGGGCGCTCGCCCTGTACCGGAGCGCCGGCTTTACCGAATACGGCCGGAATCCCAAGGGATTCCGTACACGGTCCGGACAGTGGCAGGAGAATGTGCTCATGCGGCTGGAACTGGAAGAAGCGGGGCAATGAGAAACAAGAACCGGAGCGGCTGAACCGCGGCCGTGGTCCGGACGATGCTGAAGTGCGGGAAAGGTGTTCCTGATGACAGTACGCAAGGGCGATTTTTCACAGGGGAAGGTTTCACGGAATATCCTCAGGCTCGGCCTGCCGATGATGCTGGCCGAGCTTGTTCACGTGCTGTACAACATTGTGGACAGAATGTATATCGGCCATATGCCGGAAGGCGGCACCGCCGCCCTTACGGGCCTGGGGGTCTGCTTTCCGCTGATCACCCTGATCAGCGCGTTCGCGAACCTGTTCAGCACCGGCGGGGCGACGCTGGCGACGATTGCCCGCGGCGAAAACGACGACAGTCAGGCGGAACGGATCATGGGCACCTCTTTCACCATGCTCCTGATCATCGGCGCCTTCCTGATGACCGTGATGTACCTGTCCGCTCCCGCCGTGCTCCGCCTCCTGGGCGGCGACGACGTGACGATGCCCGCGGCGCTGGGGTATTTCCGGATCTATGTGCTCGGCACGGTTCCTGTGCTGATCAGCCTGGGAATGAATCCGTTCATTAACGCGCAGGGCTTCCCGCGGATCGGCATGATGACGGTGATTATCGGAGCGGCGCTGAATATCGTGCTGGACCCGCTGCTGATTTACAACTGCGGCATGGGGATCCGGGGCGCGGCGCTGGCGACGGTCATCTCCCAGACAGCCAGCGCCCTCTGGGTACTGGTGTTCCTGCGGAGCAGGCGGGCGGTGCTCCGGCTGACGCGGATCGCTGTTGACCGGAAGCAGCTGAAAGGCATCGTAAAGCTTGGCCTGACTGGCTTCACCTTCAGGGTGACAAACAGCCTGACACAGGCGATTGTGAACATCATGCTCAAGGCCTGGGGCGGCGCGCTGAGCACGCTGTACGTCGGCGCGATGAGCCTGATCAACTCTGTCCGGGAGATTGTGAGCCTGCCCAACGGCGGGATTGTGGCCGGCGGCCAGAGCGTGATGAGCTACAACTACGGCGCGAAGGAATACCGGCGGGTTTCCGAAAGCATCCGCTTCATCTTCCTGAGCGGCCTGGCGGTCAATATCGCGGTGTGGGCGATGATTATGTTTGTTCCGCATCCGCTGATCAGCGTTTTCACAACGGATAACCAGCTGATCGAAAAGACGGTTGAATGTGCCCGGATCTATTTCGGCGCTTTCCCCTTTATGGCGCTGCAGCAGGCGGGGCAGTCGACCTTTGTTTCCCTGAACCGGCCCGCGCACGCGCTGGTGTTCTCCATGCTCCGCAAGGTAATCCTGGTGGCGCCGCTGACGCTGCTGCTGCCCGGCCTCGGCCTGGGCGTCCACGGAGTTTTCTGGGCGGAACTCATCAGTCAGGTCACCGGCGCGTCCGCCTGCTTTATCACCATGTACCTGCTGATCTGGAGAAAGATGAAAGCCTCCGGGGATCCTGTAACGAATTGAACAGTTTCTTTACGGTTTCCCTTGCTTTTTTCCCTTCGCTGTGTTATACTGCCGCTTGCGCATGGGGCATTAGCACAGTTGGTAGAACCACTGTTGCTTTTGGAACTCCATGTGGACGCTCAGATGAGCAACGTCTCCAGACCCGCAGACGAAAAACGCGGGAAACCACCCCGGGAGCGGCCCGGGATCACATACGGGGCATTAGCACAGTTGGTAGCGCGCGACATTCGCATTGTCGAGGTCAGGGGTTCGACTCCCCTATGCTCCACCAGAAAACCTTGCAGATTAAAGCCTGCAAGGTTTTTTTGTGCTCGTTTTTCAGCCAATTGCGGTATGCAGATCCTGCACAGCAATCCGTGGGGAATTCCTCTAGGGTTTTCTTTTGCCCTGTGCGGCCCAGAAACCGGCCTCCGAATAAAAGCGCCCGTTTCCTTGTCCGGGCGGCGGTAAGCCCTCTCTGGGCCGGATTTAGGCCCCTGACGCAGGAGTCTGCCACAGAATTAGCTTTCCAGATACCTGACCGGTTTTCCGGTTGCTTTCGCATACTCAATCTCAGACCGTGTGCTGGAACCGATATATCCGCCAACATTGATCACGAATATCTCATCTGCCATGCTGATCTTTGCCTTATGCATGTCGTCCAGCATCTCCTTGGTGCCCTCTGTCCAGACCTCGTCATCTCCGGAGTGGCCAAAGAGCCCAACGCTGATAACAATGTTTCCTTCCAGCGTCAGGCGTTTTTGCATTTCCAGAAAAGCATCCTTGAAGCGAGTACTCCCGCAGAGAGTGATGACCTTATACTTTCCAACCATAGTTCATTCCTCCGGATTGACTACAGGGATGTAGACCATCTTAAGCGGAATCATTCTCCGATATTTCTCGTCCAATTCCTCATAATACTTCAAAACCAGTCCGACCAGTTCATCTCCGTCAATTCCGCGAATAATCGGAGTATTAGCCAGATATTTCTGCGCATTCTTCGTGTAATGAGACAGCGTGATGAACAAGCCATAATCGCCTTCGCGCATAGCGCCTTTCAAAGACATAATGGTTTGCTCTTTAATATCTCCATCTGTACTCTTTACCTGAACAAGAATCCGTGGCGGTAATTCATCTTTATAGGCTTCAATGTCAACACCACTATCCCCGCCATGGGGTGACAGCTTGACACGATAGCCCATTGCCTCTAGCAGGTTACCAATAAAATCCTCCAAATCGTATCCTTTAAGCTGATGGTACAATTCTTTCAGGATGAAATCTTTTGTGCTTTGGATTATTTCATCTGCTGTTGCACCGACTGTTGTGTCCGCTTCATCCAGAATAGGATGCTTTCCAAAATCATCATTCAGAGCTTCAATAAACTCATATGCATAGTTTTTAACGGTAAAAAATGATAGTGCTGATCCAATTTCATGCAGAGCGCCTTGAGAAAACGCAGTCCTCGGCAAGCTTTTGATCCACTTAACCTTTCGCTTTTGCGGATACTTTACCTCGTCTGGATCAAAGTAATAAGGCCCTTCCACAATCCCAATATTGATTTTTCGATCCATCTTGGAAGGATATACAACGTAATCTCCTTCCTTTACTTCATGGTAAAAACGATACAGCATACCAACACCGGTAGGAATACTGCCTTTGGGATCATCTGGATACGCTTTTGCATAGATTTCTTTCATTGATTCTCGGTCAGGTGGAAGTAGACTTAAATCACCGATTGCTTTCCAGCCAATAGCAATAACTCCTTCTTTCAGAAAAAGATTGTCATCATAAGTGTGGATACCCCAGAGCCATTTTTCATCGATATTGCTCATGCATGTCCCTCCCTGTGTTCTTTAGCAAAATCACGGCCTATTAACTGGATGGAATCAGCAGGAAAGCGTTCATAAGGTCAGCTTGCTTGCTTGGCGACACATAGATGATCGAGCGCTCGCGTATACGCAATGTACTGTTCATTAATCTCCATGTCTGCACTTAAGACAGCAACCGCTTCAAACTCTAATCCTTTTGCATTTTCAACGGTCAGGACAGAGATTTTTTTATCGTCTACAGCAAACCAGGAGACATTGGTCTTTCCAAGTAATTCTGCCAGCCTCTCTTTTGTTGCATCGTCCTTTCCGTGAACAACAATGGCGGTTCTGTATTCCGGATTCGAACGTTTGATCTCGATTAACCACTTTACTGCTAATGCTGTATCTTTTTCCGCAACTGGTGCACCTTTAATCCCAATCGGATAAATCTCGGCGGAGAATTCGTCATTGCAATATTCAGTAATCTGAAGGGTATTTCTGTAGTTTTCATTCAGAATGTAGACGTTCTCGCCGATGGTGTTTTTGAGATCCTCCCAATCCATGATGCTCTTTTCCGGGAACAGTGCCTGGTTAATATCACCATACAGATTAAAAATGCAGTTTTCACCAAGGATCTTTCGCAGCAGGATGTATTCAGCAGTGGATATATCTTGAGCTTCATCGATATTCAGATACGTATCGGAATTTACCAGCCGATTGTAATACAGCGAACAGAATAGAAGCATGAGAAACAATTTGTGCCGATAGTTTTTCCGGGTATATTCTTCTCCATGCTTCGTGTATGCTGTTAACAGAGCCTTTCTCATAACCTGACGGTAAACTTCGCTGGCCTTCAACTTGGTAACTTCTGTTTGACATGTTTCCAAATAGTTCATATCCTCATCATAGGGAGGCAGGGCCTGCTCCTCGAGTAAGGTAATTCTCTTTTGTATATCCGCCATATGTTTTGATTGTTTTTCAAGGTTTGATGTAATCTTTTCATAATCTGCCAGGAAGTCCACCATCTCGTTCCTTGCCCCAACAGATAAGACAATCCTTTGATTCATGCCGCCGGAAGCAACAAGCTCAGCAATACATTCATCCAGTGCTTTTTGCTTTCTTTTCAATTGTGCAATTTCACGATCTGCTGCTTCAACCGTTTGAGACAATTCCATGATCTCATCACGATGCGCTTGCGCGGAAGAGTTCAAAGCTGATTGTTCTTTTTCTTTTTCCGCGATCATAGAATCTAGGTGTTTTCTGGCAGCTTCCGAAAAAATGGTTTTAGCCTCTTGTAACTGCCTGCGGAGGGAATTCCGTTTTACAAAACTGTAAGCAGGCGTTTTTCGAAGCTGCTCGTCAATATCGCGAACCCTCGATATCTGGACAGCACATGCCGAGATTAAGCTGCTGCCGATTTCATCCTGAACACTTTCAAGGCTGTCATAATCAGTATAAGGGTCATAGTTGCGACGAATCAGCGCCAGCTCTTTCTCTAACCGACGGAATTCATCAGATGTACCACCATCCTGATCCGCCAATTCCTGTAAGCGTGTTCGTGAAGGTTGGGTATAATTATTGATCTGTGCGATTTTATCTGAAACCACGGCCAGATCTGCTCGTGCGGTCTCGACCATTTTCCCACGGATATGCGTTGCTTCTTCCTCAACTTTAGAACACAGTTCTTCAGCCTTTTTATACTCGTCCTCAAGAGCGGCTTTTCTCCGCTGCGCTTCATTGTACTTTTCTATTCTTTCTTTGATGTCTCTGACAATGCTGGTAATACCATCGTTCAGAGCAGAGGCCGCAAGGGCTGCATGAGAACTCGTCGCTGGATAATTTATTCCATGCGTCTTGAAATAACTCATAAGGCGCTTTTCATCTATGCTGGAGAGCACTGCTTCCCAGAATGAATGATACTGTTCCTGAAGCGTCTGCATAAATTCCACGGAGTATATTTCACCCAGAAGGTCTGGCTTGAGCGTGCTCTCGCTTTCAACAGCGGATACGATATTAGGATTTCTGGCATAGCGGTTAATCAGATCAACATAGTATTCCTCGACCGTAAACTTCTGAATGGTGTCAATATCAAGCTCTGTACTCAGCTCATTGATGTGTGCGTTGAAATCTGGATTCGGAGTGATAATCTTAACCCTTGAGAGAGGCATGCTGCGATTATTGAACTTCAAATAGGAAAGACGATGCAGCAGAATCATAGTCTTTCCTGAACCAGCACATCCCTGAACAATAAAGCTCTCCTGAAGCGGACGGCGGATGATATCGTTCTGATTTGCCTGAATTGATCGAATGATGTCCGTCAGCCTGTTTTGACGCCGTTTGTCTTTGAGCACGGTTAACAGGAACGGATCAATGACATCTCCCTCCAAAGAGACGGTGTTTCCATCATATTCTGTCTTGTAATTGATCAGCTCTGCGTTTTGAATGTTCAGTGCCCGTCGGAGAGCCAATGAATACGTTAATCCTTTTACATCGAAAGTTGTTTGATTCTGCGCATAGTAGCATTCACCGACAGGTGCACGCCAGTCAACGATGTACTGTTTTGCCCCAATGGTGAGGCCCTTTTTCCCAATGTAATAACTGCTTAGCTCGTAATTATCTCCGACTTCTCTGTCAAGATCCAGCCTTCCGAAGTAAGGAGAAGGGATCAGTTCAACATATCCGGCATAGTCGGCAGCGGCTTTTTTACGCTGATCTATCAATCCTTTTTTTCTTCCGATGTCTTCATAGTCAACAGTAATATAGCCTGAGATTTCTTTGGACAGGTCATCTTGGGCCTTTTTGCACTTTTCTGCGGCAGCTTTGATAACGCCTTCGATTTCACTGAGCTTGGCCCGCTCTTCCTTCAACACCTGATCCATACCGAAACCACCACCCTCACGTTACTGGATACATCACGACCAACAAACTGGCAGCTTAAGAAATCTCGTAGTGAACTGCGTTTTGTTTATTCAGAATTAATTCGCCGTAACAATAGCACCATTCACTTACCGCCCATTTAGCAAAGGCTTCCTTAACACCAAAGTCTTTAATCAATCGCTTTTCAAATCGTGCTGTCATCAATTCCGTCAATTCAACTGCGTCCCTGATTGCCTTCACAATGTCCATCCGATACAGAGCCATCAAAAGATAGCTCTGCAGTTTCTGGGTCGGGAAATAATCGCTCATAAGCGCATTAAACGCCCCTGGATCATCAATACGATCCTGATATTTCTTTAGGAGCTCGATGAACTTATCCTCAAATCCGTCAAGCGTTTTAACGAAATCCGCTTCAAGCTGCTGCCGCGCTTCGATGATTTGTTCCTGATCTTCATCAAAGAAGAATTCTTCAATGTCTTCTGAGCTGCCGACCCCTTCCTGGAATCTGCTCTTCCACAGTGTCAGCTCGTGTTGATACCCATGCATCAGGATCCATGCTTCAAAGCGAGGGTCAAAATTGTAGTCGTCCTGAAATAACGGCTGAATGCATCTGGATAGCGCACTTTTTGAAGTGTCGGCAAATGTCTGTAAATACAAAGCGAGATCCTTGGGCGTTTCGAATTGATGGCCAGAGAATGAAAAGGATTTATTACCATTCAGCAGACATTCCAGAATAGGCAGAACATTACGACGCGAGAACTTCGTATCGCTTTTATTGCACGCTTTTTCAAGAAACCGCGTGTTGTCTATCAGGCCTTCGGGCGCTCCGATGTTGCGCAGGAAAGTGCTTAAGAACTGTCCCTTCATCATATGCAGAAGAAGTTTCTGCAGCGTCTCATCCCGGGCAGCTAGCGTGGAACTGATGCGTTTAACACCGCCATAATTATGGCCCTGCCAGTAAAGCCCTCTGATGCCCGGATACTTGCACAGCCAACGCAAAAAGATACGGTTGCTTTCGTTTGCTTTTTCCTGGGCCTCCTTCTCAGCGGAAGCACAGGAGTTAGCAAAGGAAGAGTCTGTCTTCCTCACGTGTTCCCGCAGCTTCCCGCTGAACAGAAGTTGCCGCCCTTCCATCCAGTTCGTTCCCATCGCGTTTACCAGATCTTCCAACACAGTGAACTCCTGCTGATGGAAGGAAAACGCCGGAATTGTCGTAGTGCTCATCAGTCATTTCCCTCC
This sequence comes from Clostridia bacterium, assembly GCA_017512985.1. Classification (GTDB taxonomy): domain Bacteria; phylum Bacillota; class Clostridia; order Christensenellales; family Aristaeellaceae; genus Aristaeella. The sequence goes on along the minus strand of JAFWEJ010000005.1, from coordinate 9,242 downwards.
GTGCAGTACAGTTTCCCATCAGATTCTCTGATCATTCCCGAAGAGAGCATTGCATCTATGTTTTCTTCAAGCGCACTGTTGATTCGTGGACCTGTGCGTGCATATCCAAGCTGTCTGGCCGTTTCGCTGATCAGGTCTTTTGCTGTAAGACCGTAGGCGAAATGCAGAATCTTAGTCATCGCATCTTGAATTTCCTCGGGAGCGATGTGATCAATTGTCCGGGGATCATCATATTTTTTAGGCGCACGTGTGACAATCTGCGCTCCTTTTAAATAAACGAATTCCCCACGAATAATGATCTTGCTGGACATGCGACGTCTTATACAATCATCGATTGTCCTTCTCACAGGCGCTGTTGCTTTCTCATTGCCAAATACAGTAGCCAGCCGTCGATACAACTCTTCCTTATGAATTGGTTGTTCGCGTTCCATGACCCACATAATACGCCTTGCAAGATTGGAGTAATTATCCTCTCCATGTTCATAAGGTGCTTCCCATGGATTGGAGAATACATACGTTTCGAATGTAATTTGATGGGTATCTGATGAGCGATCCTCCGTGTCTGTCATGTCCTCAACGTTTACGAAGGTCAGCTCTGGCTGGCTATTTGTTTCCTTTAAAGGTGCTGCCGGTTTAAGAACCTGCTTTTCCATATCCACCTTGTCGCATTGTTTCAGGAAATCAAGCAGCCGCTTCTTCTCATCCTCCGGATTCAGGTACCATGCCATAGACCACACGTGATAAAGTCGCCAGCCAAGGGATGACATAATGCCACGCCTCAACACATCCCGATCGCGGGCTGTTCTGGTGTTTGTATAATTGTGCCCGTCGCATTCAATGCCCGCCATCAAAACATCTGTATAACCTGGCTTCTCGACCGCAATGTCAACCTTGTATGCTGAAGCGCCAACATTGCGTCTGCATTTATAGCCATTGCTTTCAATAAAGGCAACAATTTGATCCGTAAATGGCTCATCCACAGATGCATTGCCCAAAGAAATACCATAATCGTTCTGCATCGCGTAATAAATGTATTCGCGAAGCATCCTGACGCCGTCCTTCGTGCCTTCTTTGACAACGATATCAGTAGGCATGATTGAGCCAACCAGTTTCACATTATACTTTGCACGGGTGATAGCAACATTCAATCTGCGCTCACCGCCATCATGTCCAAGCGGCCCAAAGCGCTGATACATTCTTCCCTGTGTATTTTTTGCATAGCAGATGCTGAAAATAATCGTGTCGCGCTCATCACCCTGGACATTTTCGAGATTTTTGACAAAGAACGGCTCGTCCTTTGTTTCATCAAAGAAGTCCTCATATTGGTGATTCTTCAGCCTGAAATCACTGATAACATCCTCGATCACAGCCTGCTGCTTTTCAGAGAACGCAATAATACCCAGTGAACGATCTGGATGCTTCTGAATATGTTCGACGACCAAAGCAAGGCACTTCTTGGCTTCCATGACGTTGCAGTTTCTTCCCGAGCCTTCATAATAGCCATTGGGTACATACACATATTCCAGGCCCCGGTCTTCCAATCTTGAACAATTGGGGAATGTGATCAGGTTATTGTTGTACAGTTGCTGGTTCGAGAAGGAAATCAGCGATTCATCCTTGCTGCGGTAGTGCCAGAGCAGTGTGCAGGACGGAAGACAGGTCGTAGCCTCGTCAAGCACAGATTCACTAACAATATCCGGGTAGTATTCATCCGAATCTTCATCAATGTCATAGTCGTCAGTGTTCTTGGATGCGGCTGCAAAGAAATTGGTTGGAGGCATCTGCTTTGTGTCGCCAGCAATAACAACCTGCTTACCTCTGTAGATAGCTCCGATAGCATCCTCCGGAAGAATCTGGGAAGCTTCGTCGAAAATGACCAGATCGAAGTTATACATATCCGAATCAAGGAAATAGGATACGGACAGTGGTGACATCATAAAGCACGGCTTCAGCTTTTGCAGAAGGGTCGGGATTGTTTTGAAAAGTCTGCGCAACGGCGTGATGCGCCTCTTCTTTTCCGCTTCACGTCTGAGAATTGTCACCTCGTCCATCGCGCTTGCGAGTCGATTAATACCGGAGGGCTTCTCATGCGAAAGTTTATCAATCAGCCGTGCCTGAGCGATCTGAAGCTGATTGTTGTCTTTGTCTTTGAAATCTGAAATAACTTTTTCATGCGCATACGACTGGAAATTCTGCAGATAAGGCACATTTTCAAGAACCAGAGTGTCCATCAACCATTTCGTCAGGAAAGATTTCCTGTAGATCGGAACAATCTCATTCGGCGCGATATGTTGACTTTCAATAAACGCCAGATAATCTTTCATCTCGTGATCAGAGCATTGCTGATCTATACTCGCAAACCGCATCCAGCTTTGGAGACTTTCAATATTCTGGCACTGACTGATTTGATCAGATAACGACTGAATTGGCATAGAATAGCAATCCAGTGCGGGGAACCACTCGGAATATGTTTTGAGAATGCCCTCTTGTTCCGCAACCTTGACACAATCATAAGTATGAGCGATGCAATCGCAGAACGCTGCTGTGCGTAATGATGCATAATGTTCCCGCAACTGAGCCGCATATGAGGCCAGGGCATCCGTATCAATTTGCTCTTCAAAGAGTTCTATTAACTCTGGTATGAATTCGCGAGAAATCTGCCATTCGTCATCTTTAAAGAAGGTCTCCAGTGATTGCTTTACTTCACTGGCCTTGCGAATCATGCCAATCAATGAATCAAAAGCATGAAGCAGTTCTTCTGTTGTAGTAGGCGCAGGCATATCAGTGGTCAGGAAAGAAGCTGCTACGCGTCCACTCACTGAAAATGTGTACAGAACCGCTTCCAGACTTGTTATCTTCTTTTGGGTGATATTGGATTGAGCAGCGAACACCTTCTCCTTATCAGTAACCGCAGCAATTTCAAAATCAAACGCACCGATTGCGCTTTCCATTGTAACGGAATTTAACGAAGGGAGAATCGCCTTCGTCCGTTCGGTGTATGCCTTTTCCAGATGCATCAGCACTACGTCTGATATTCCGTACTGTCGGAAATATGCATGCGCAATTTCGCATTCATTGAGAATACGAATCAATTCTTCCCAGTCAGTATCTACGCCTTGATAATACTGGCCAAGAACGTCAATAGCGTTTTTTGTGGCAGCATCATATTTTTCCAGTGCTTCCGTATAATCTCTGAGTAAATGGAGTCCAGCAATGCACTCCTTGTCATCAAGCTTCGAAGGGTGCCCCTTCCTCGCGTTCATGATGGCGTTTTTATCGCTTTTGTACTCTCCACCCAGGCGCTTAAAGAGAGATTTATAGTCCCCGGTAAACTTACTGATCAATCTACGATAGTCAAGCTTGTAGAGCTCAGCATTCCAATTGGAATCGATCCGTTTTTTGATGGCGTTAACCTTTTCAGAGAGCTCTTTCCATTCCCGGACTTCTTTTTTTGTTTTTTCGAATCGATCATCTTTAAACCATACCGGCAAAGCCGCATGACGGATGCTCAGCGCTTGGAGCAGCGCTTTCGCTTGCATCAGTCCCTCATAGTTGTCCGGAAGGCTGACAGAAGTGGCCTGTTGCGCGGCCTTAATCAGGGAGCTGGCCTGATCCAGATGTTCTTTGTGCTCCGCAAGGACGGCGTGTGCCTGCTCCATGACTTCGGGATTTGTCAGAGATTCCTCAGGAACACCATCGTTAATGGCCGCATTATAAGCATCAATGAGTTTACGATACGCGTTTTCAAGCGTCTCCAACGAATCCGGAGTGAAGATGGTATCTCCTGCTTGTGTATCAAGGCTTTCTTCGACTTTTGAAATCAATAAAGCGTGAACAGTTTTCTGGAGCAGAAGCTCATATTCCTTCAGATTCCATTGCCGATTCTGGCTATATTTCTGGTCGAGATAAGACAATGTGCTCGAAATACCAAACAAGTATCCGACTAGGGAGCTCAATTGAGTAGTGACGGTGTTGCGGACATTATAAGTTACCATGGTGATGGAAGATCCACGCCACGGGCTCTCATAAATATTGCCGTCATAGTGTTCCAGAAAATCGCTGAGATTGCGTAAAAGCGAAATGCGGGAAGCAAATTCTTTTTCTGTTATCTGAGTAGTGTCCTCTGAAATCCGGAAAAAGCCAAGATCTTCTTCCGAAACAAGTTCTGTCACAACTTCAAATATTGTCCGGTTCAAAGGCGTACGCAGCTTGTTCATTTCAACAATGTAGTTATTGAGCTGCGCACGATCTTCCTCAAGGACAGCAAGCGCATCTGTAACGCCTGCCTTTACGCTTTTGGTGGGAGCATCCAGCGTATTGACAAGATCCTGAATAACTGCCCGCCGCTCAGCCTTGTAATTGTGCAGTGACAAGCAATAGTCCGCCAATCCGACTTCTTCAAGTCGACGGTACACTACGCTTAGTGCTGCCATTTTTTCAGAAACGAACAGAACTTTCTTTTTGTCTGCAAGCGCCTGAGCGATGATGTTGGTGATAGTTTGGCTCTTACCAGTTCCAGGAGGTCCCTGCAAAACAAAGCTTGCTCCGTTTCTGGACAGAAGAATCGCATCTTGCTGGGACGCGTCTGCATTAACGACCTGACAGGTGTCGATCGCCGGAGTATCATCATGGGAATACTGGCGCAGGGCATCATCGATCGGTGGCAGCGCGCTGGAATCGCCGCAAAACGCCTGAACGACAGGATTGGAAAAGATGCGTTCTTTGTATTTTTCCAAATCCTTATACATGACAATCTTCAGGAATGACAATAGCCCAAGATTTGTCTCTTTTATGACTGACCAGCCATTTTTTGATACCAATGCATTTACACTGTCAAGGAACACCTCGATATCGTCCGTCAACGGATCAAAATCCGGAAGCGTAATGCCATATTCTGAGGACAGTGCATAATCAAGCGTGGGGTTGATGACAATATCCTCTTCAAGTCTCCGCATGTAGAAAGGGCTAAGAATCGATTCGATTTCCAGCGATACAGGTACCAGTACCAACGGCGAAGTGATAAATGGGTCGCCGGGCTTTTGACGCCACTGAAGGAAACCAAAGGAAAGGTAAAGGATATTGATGCCCTGCTCTTCCTGTGACAATTTTGCCTTGGAGCGCAGATTCTTGAGGGTTTGATTCATTTCTGCTGCACTCAGATTTGAGCAGACTTCACCCTCAGCCAATTCGACCGCAGCATCCATTTTGTCCATGATATAGAACAACTGAGCCAGATGGAGATCGTCGCCCACATCAATCTGTCTGCGGAAAGACAGACTTTCCCCATCGGTGACCAGCTTTCTGTACAGGTCGTACAACGTTGGCGCTGTGATCTGAAGTGTGGCTCTCTTGCTTTTCCGGTAGTTCATCAGCTTGTTTCGCTTGCTGATGTCCAAGAGGCCATGACGCCATGCGTCAAACTTCATTTCCTTGATTTCAGAATACATCTTCAGCCCTCATTACAAATCAACATCTGCCACGATTTTTTCGCCGGAATAATCGGTAATTTGCCCCTGAGCACCGCACCATTCACAAGTGAAAACGCCTCCGCGGACAACAGTACAGCTGATGTGTCCACACTCGCACACTGTAATATTCCGCTGGCCGCAATAGGGGCAGCCGGGGTACTCATCCGTCATCGAAACATCTCCGCTTACGGAGACCTTGTCATAGCCTTCGTGTTTTGCGACGCTTTCTCTGATTGGGAATGCCCATGTCATGTTCCAACGTTTACCAGAAAGCTTTTCGGTGCGGATGCCATATGTTTTATGCGTCTTTCCACATTTGCACAGAAGAACCACAGCATCCCTGGGATCACCCATTCTCAGGCACCTCGCTTTCCTCTGCAGTCTCCGGACTGGTTTCTGGAATCGCATCAGAAGCAAAGTAAGCAATCAACATTGTAATGTCATCGCCACAGCCCATAGAGCTTGTTTCAGAAAGCCAGGATGGCAGATTGTCCTCCACAGCTTTTGCCCCATGCTCGTTGATCATTTTCAGATAGTCGATGATGGTTGTGTGGAATTCATCTTCACTTTTATAGCTGTTGGCAAAGCCATCTGATGACAAGGAGAACATGGCAGGCAGAGAATCCTCTACGTTGATTCTGCGTACACCAGTGATTGCTTTTTCCCAGGCGTTTTCTCTGCTCAGAGAATGAGTTTCAATCCCCAGAATCTTTTCGGGCTCAATCACCATCTCCAGGCCATCTTCGTGGGCGTAACAAATATCGCCGTCTCCGAGCTGGAAAGCAAACACGAACGTCTTTGTGATCAGCAATCCAAGCAGAGTGGTTCCATATTGCTTATAAACGCTCATCAGATCCTCTTCTCCATTTTCCAGAGAAGAGATTTCACGTTTATGCTTCTTGTGACACTCCATGATACGTTTCTTCCACTCGGCATCGATGGCCTTGGAAATGCGCGTATCGCCTTCACGGTTAAGATATGTTAAGAGCTGTTCAAGGTTCCCCGCATATCCCTCGTACAGATTCTCGATAACGCTACAGAAGACGTTGACTGCTATCTTGGAACCCTGCTTGCTGAAAGGGCATGATTTGCTGCCATGTCCATCAGCAACTGACAGGATAATGGTTCCGTCATCGCAGACCTTCTTCTTGTAGCTATCCTGACACTCTGTTCCGGAACGGATATGAGATGCACCTTGGACGCTTCGTCCAAAAACATTCTGTCTCATATAATCACCTTTCCGGTGCTTGTTAAGGATTACCAAACATCTCCAGCACCAATGGAGGTCGGGTCAGGGATATTGTTCATATCAAGCACCAGAGGAGCATTAGAAGCGCTTGGATCCTTGGGAACGGCAAACTCTTCAGCGTCCTTCGGTCTGCTGGCAGGAGCGGATACCATAGAAGCAGCCGTAGAAGCCCATTTGATCATTTTTACAAGCGCCTGAGGATTGTTTGCCTGCAGCACCAGCTCGCGATTGCCTGTAAACTGTTCAAGCACATCATCGTCCGCATCCTGTCCAATAGAAATGGCGATACGAACAGCTTTCTTGCCCCAGGGAAGATGCAGCAGCTTATCCAGACTCTTCTTGTAGTCATCAGTGGGTTGACCGTCAGAGAGCAGAACCAGTACAGGCGGCAGAGCGCGGTCAGTCATAGGCGGAATAGTCAGCTGAGCGGCAAGCATCTCGAAGGCTTTACCCAAATCCGTGACACCACCGGCATCCAGGTCGTCCCATGCAAAGTCCTCGATCGGGACGGGGGCGGTTGTTACCCAGGATGCACCCGTGGAGAACTTCAGTGTTCTCACAAGCAGCTGAGCATTGGGGTTGTCTTTGGCAGCGTCAGCCATCTCAGGGATCGTAGACTGAATGGCATGATTAACCGTGCCAATTTTCTCTCCGTACATAGAGCCAGAGCAGTCGACCACCCAGATGAAATGGAGCGGTCTGGAAGCAAGTTCGCCTCCGGGTCTTTTCAGGTTAGCCATAGTTGTGTCCTCCTTCAATTATTTAAATTCACCAATTAATTGACCGAAGCCAATTTTTGCATCTTTAGCGATAGCTGCGCTTCTTCCAAGAGCTACCGGGATCTGCTGTCCGTCGGCGCGGATGTAAGTCCAGTTATCCTTGCTCTGGTTCTTGATGCCCCAGAGGTTTGGATTGTTAGGATTCTGGACAACTTCCCCGACAACAGTGTCCATATCGTAATTGCCATAAATGTTATGAGCGTAAAGCTTCGCGCCTTTTTTGAGAAGCACTCGGCTCTTTCCAACAATGATTGATACCGGATACTGAGTAGCACGACCACAGTTCCAGCAAGTATGAGCTACACCACTGGCAACTTTGCTTTCATCAAAGAACACTTCAGCACCGCATCCCGGACAGGCTATGATGCCCGTCATCAGGTTGGCAAACGCGTCCAGCCACTGTTTTTCTGTAACTCTTTTGTTTGGAGCTGTTAAGCCTTCAGTAAAAGACCTCATAAACAAGTCGCGGATGATCTGCGGGTAGATATCCCAATAGATCAACACGTTATCCTGATACCCTTTAACAGGGCGGTTGGTCTTGTTGTTTGGATCAAAGACGAAAACAGGGTTTGTACCATACAGCCTGTTCATCGCATGAATGTCCATGCAACGAATATCAGCTTCCAGCTTGCCTTCCAGCGGATGACCCATCATGAACATGTAGAAAAGCAGGACAGCCAGCGAATACAGATCCGTGTTCCTTGAGGGTTTCGCTTTTCCAAGCACAATTTCAGGTGCCATAAACCGAGGAGTGCCATAAACAGCGCTGTTGTCGATGCCGTTTGCTGCCACATTGTCGTTATCGCAGATCAGAACGTCGCCGTTGTTCGGATCAAAGAACAGGTTTCCAAAGGAAATATCGCGATAGCTGTATCCCATTGAATGAAGTTTCTGATACCCGTTTGTTAAATTGTAGGCCGCCCGGCACAGTGTGTAGAAAGATGGCTCAGCCCGGCGTTTCATCATGTCTACGATGCTCTTGTAATTCTTGGGCCTCAGAGGCATGATATAGCCAAATGATTGTCCCCAGCCGTTGAAGATCAGGTCTTGAGGCCAGAGGAAAGTGTTATCAGGAGCGCCTTTGGAAACAAGATTGTCCAAAATACTCTTCTGCTCCTTTGTGGCCATATGCTTGTAATACCACTTCAAAGCATAGTGCTTTCCATTCAGTTCAACATCATAGACTTCGCCTTGGCCACCTGCGCCTAGCAGCGATACAACCTTATATCTGTTTGAGCTTTCTGAAACCAGTAGAGTGCCGTTTTTCAATTGACCGTCCATTTCTGCTCCTCCTCGTTACCTGATAAGTTGTAAGACCGCGTGTGTTAATGCTCCGTTTGGAACAAAGATTTTATAGTTCTGCTTGCTGCACTGCAGTTCCACACAGTTTCCGTATGGTTGGATTGCAACAAGATCATCTATCTTGATATCAAAACCACCCTGCTCACCCTGAAAGATGATGCGACGGTTCGTAATATAAAGAATTCCCCTAAAGGTCTCGTATTGCACATTATCGACTACATCGGTTGTGCCACCGCCAAAGTTGTGTCGAACGTCTTTGAAGATGATTCCACGATAGCTTGTACCGTGAGTATGTCGGACATAACGCTTTTTGACCGTTTTCTTCTCATAGATCGCTTTATCTATGTAGTGACAGGTTTCTCCACCTTTCAGGAATATTTTATTCGTGTTAATAATCGGCAATCTGCCACGCATAATCTCCTGACTTGCCGCTGCAGGAAGAAT
>JAFWEJ010000002.1 GCA_017512985.1 Clostridia bacterium | reverse complement strand
TGCCCACGCCGGGCTCACCGATCAGCACCGGGTTGTTCTTTGTCCGCCGGATCAGGATCTGGATGATCCGCTGGATCTCCGTCTCCCGGCCGATCACCGGGTCCAGTTCGTTCTTCTCTGCGGCCGCAGTCAGGTCGCGGCTGTATTTCTCCAGCTCGCTCTTTGTGTCGTTTTCGCCGTTCCGGCCCTTCGCCGGCGCGAACGGCGGGAATCCGGGCATCCGCCGGACGCCTTCCTCGTTTTCCGCGTTCTCCCGCATCTGCCGCAGCAGCTGCTCCCGTGCGGCGGACAGGTCCACCCCGGCCTTCCGGAACAGGCCGCCGGCCACGCCGTCGTCGTTCCCCAGCAGCGCCAGCCAGATATGCTCCACCGTCACATAGTTCTGTCCCAGCTTGTGGCTTTCCAGCACGCTGTTCTCCAATGTCTTCTTCGCCCGGGGGCTCAGCTCGATCCGGGGGCCCCTGGGCGTATCCAGGGTCTGGATGTTCTTCAGGTGTTCCCGCAGCTCCGCCACCACGTCCTCATAATTCATCCTGGAGGAAACGGCCTCCGGTACGGAAGCGCCGGTCTTCAGCAGCGCCAGCAGGAAATGCTCCGTGCCCACATAGGGCTGCTGCAGTTCCGCGGCAATCCGCTGGGCCAGCGTCAGCGTCTGCTGCGCTTTCTGGGTAAAACGTCCGAATATCGGCATGGAAAATTCCTTTCTGTTCTCGTCGTCGTTGGTCGCCCGGATCGCGTTGAGCACCGTGTTCAGCAGGCTCCGCACGTTCCCCTTGACCAGGTCCGCGTTCATCCGGCTCATGCAGTCGGCGCACAGGTGCCTCACCGACGTTTCCTCTCCGGCCACCACGGAAACCGTAAAATTCGCTTCATTCACATGGCATTCTTCGCACAGCATTCTCTTCGCCTCTTTTCCTTCCGCAAACTGCGGGTGCCTTCGTTCCTTAGCAGGGAAAAGGATTCTTTATTGTTCCGTTTATGATCTGTTGCGGGACGCAATGGTCATAAGCATTGACTTCATCATCTTCGCCCGCATGGCGTCCTTCAGCACGTCCGGCACCGGCACGCTCAGTGCCCGGGTGCTCACCGCGCTGGCCATCAGCGCGGCTTCGTCCGCGGTGACAATCATCTGCTCCTTCAGCTGGCTGATGAGCCGCAGGCATTCCTCTTCCCCGAGGCTGTCGCCGATCCGGTCGTTCACCAGGTACATCAGCCGCTGCGAGCCGCTCTTCACCACCCGGACAATCCGGATATATCCTCCGCCGCCCCGCCGGCTTTCCGTCAGATAGCCGTGATCCGGTGAAAACCGGGTCGCCAGCACATAATTGATCTGGCTCGGCGCGCAGCCGAAATACTCCGCCAGTTCATTCCGCTTCAGTTCCACTTCCGTGGATTCCTGGCTCAACAGCTCCTTGATAAACTGCTCAATCGAATCACTCAGGCGCATCATGAACCCTCCCTTCGTCAAAGGAGACGTCTGACTTTCTTTGACCTATTGAGTATATCATAATCAGGCAGGATGTTCAAGAACGTAATTATGAATTATGAATTGAATTCAATCTCAGGTAAATCAAGAACTTCAGCGATCACCTTATGCAGATGTTCATCCTTCTGGTGTACATATTTCACCGACGACGGGATCACTTTCCCGTCATCCCATACAACCGTTCCGCTCCCGTCGGCCTCGAGCCCGTAATCCGTCAGCCCTTTCCCGGCTTCCGGCAGCACCATCGTCAGCCTGCCCTTAACCCGGTTCCCCAGGAAGAACACAAAGCTTCCGTGCTCCGGATCCACCGACAGGTGGTTCCCCGTAAACCCGGCGTTCCCGAAGGCCCGCCGTCCCATATACCGCGGAATCTCGGAATAATACTGCTGCGGATGCCGCACATAGCACTGGTATCCCAGATACTGGCTGTAGCTCCCGTCCGCCCGCCGGCGCCCGGTCCGGTTCTGCGCCATTTCCCGCAGGCTCCCGGCGCTCACAATCTTTTCATCCAGCACCGCCCGGCAGAAAAGCGCCATGTCAGCGGCAGTGGAAAACAGCCCTGCGTGCCCGCACAGGTCTTCCGTCCCCGCCTGGATCACCGCCGCCTTCGGGTCATGCGGTACTCCCGGCTTCAGGCCCGTCCGCAGGATCCTTTGGCCGCCCATAATCCGGTATTCCGGGTCATACTGCTGGCAGTCCGCGATCCGTTCCTCCGGTACCTTCGCCCAGGTTTCGGTCATTCCGGCCTTCTCCAGCACGGTTTTGCGCACCAGGTCCATGAACGGCATCCCCGCCGCGGCCTCCAGCGCGTACTTCAGCACCATTGAGGGAATGTCCGAATAGTGCCTCCCCTGCGGTGTCCCGATGGATACTGTCCCGAACAGGCAGCCCAGCGCCTCCTCCCGCGTCGTGCACGCGTCGATCCGCCCCGGGGTCTTCAGTTCCGCTGTGAAACCCATCAGCTCCTCCACGGTCGTATCCTTCAGCCCCGTAAACCGCGGGTCGTAATAAAACACAGGCCTGCTGATATCCAGCAGGCCGTCTTCTTTCAGGCGCAGGGCGCACAGCCCGGTGAACAGCTTCGTCAGGCTCGCCAGGTCAAATACAGTGTTTTCCTTCACTTCCCCGTCCATGGCGGTCTCCGTCCGCCCGCCGGCTTCGCACACCAGCAGCAGCCCGGACATGATCGCCTTTTCCCGGGTGAAGTACTGCACCGCCTTCAGCAGCTCGGGGTTGTTCCTCATGCGTCCACACCGATCCGGGTGCAGGGCACCCTTCCCTCTTTCAGGTCGCTCAGCCGGTGCCGGGCATGGCCGATGATCACCGTCGTACCGCCCTTCACGCAGCCCAGCGCGTATTCCAGCTTCGCCCGGGCGCCGTTCGCCCCCGCGCGGCTCGCGCCGACGCAGGCGTTCTGCAGCTCCCTCACCTTGCTTTCCACTTCTTCATAGGTCCTGCCGGCCACGTCGCGCACCAGCGTGCCCGGATCCCGGTAGTCCCGGTAGATTCCCTCCGTGGAGGTCATCAGCACCAGCGTTTTCGCCTTCACCAGGCCCGCGATCACCGCGGCGGTCTCGTCGTTGTCCACGCACTCATGGACCTCGCCGCCCTTTTCGCGCCGGGCCGCCAGCTCCATCTTCCGGTTTTCCTCGTCGGAAACCGGGTCGTTGTAGTTCACAATCGGGATCGTCTTCTGCCGTGCGGCGCGCACCAGCAGCGCCCGGATGTGCTCGCTTTTCTCCGGGTCGTTGAAGTGGGTATGCTCCACCAGGATCTGGCGGATGCCGTATTCCGGCGAGACAAACTGCCGGTAGTTCTGCATCAGGATCGTCTGTCCCTGGGCGGCGTAATCCGCCTTGTCCTGATCCGGATCTCCGCTCAGTTCGCACCCGGTCCGTTTGATATAGTCCAGCCGGCCGATCTCCGTCGCGCCGCTGGTCACCCAGATCATGCCGGGCTTCAGCTCCGCCCCGATCCGGGAAAAGATGTTGTAGTCAATATCCCTGTCTTCCTGCCGGATCAGCGCCATGCTGCCGATCTTGCCAACCAGGTCAAACTGATAATCCATGTTCCGCTCCTGCCTGCGTATTCACAGCCTCTCCCGGACCAGCCGGGTCAGGATGTAGACCGCCATGTGATATCCCTGATCGTTCCTCAGGGTGATGTCTGCCAGTTCCCGGTAAACGGGGATCCGTTCGCGGTAGACTCTCTCCACCTCCGCCAGTCCCCCGTCCCGCAGGGTAGGTCGCCGGTCCAGCTTGATGTCGCCAAGGATATCCTCCAGCGGCCTGTCAATGAACACGATCGTTCCCCACGACCGCATGATATGGCGGTTGATCGGGTTCATGATGGTGCCGCCGCCCGTGGAGATGATCATCGGCCGGGCATAAGTCAGTGCGGCCAGCGCGTTCGTCTCCGCCCGCCGGAACGTTTCCTCTCCGTATTTCTCAAAGAATTCGTTCACGGTTCCGCCGGCGCTCTGGGCCACAATCGCGTCGGTATCCGCGAAAGGAACGCCCGTTTCCTTCGCCGTGCGCTTGCCCAGGCTGCTCTTGCCGCAGCCCTGCATGCCGATCAGGAACAGATGTTTTTCCAACGCCGTGACCCTCCTTTCCACCGGTATCGTTTCCAAACCGCGTCATTATGATACATGATTTTTATATTCCGTCAAGTGCTTCCGGAACATCCCGCCGCCCTGCGGCCGCCGTTGCCCATCCTGGCATGGTAATTGTTGCCCGAATCATGGATTTGTACAATTACTCGTCTCCAGCGTAAATCGGAAGGCTGCGCCTTCGTCTGTGTCCAGCAGCCGGATCCCCTGCCCGTGCATCTCCATAATCCGCTTGCAGATACTCAGGCCCAGGCCGGTTCCCTTGCCTGCCGTATGCGCCCGGTCCGCCGTAAAGAACCGGTCAAAAACCTTTTCCCGGTCTTCCGGCGCGATGCCGCAGCCGCTGTCCCGCACCGTGATCTCCGCAATCCCGTCCTTCACCGCAGATTCCAGCGAGATCTTCCCGCCCTCCGGCGTGAATTTGATCGCGTTGTCCAGCAGGTTGATCACCACCTGCTCGATCCGGTCGCTGTCCGCCTTCACCATGCAGCTGTCTTCCTCGAACTCGCAGCCGACGTCGATCTTTTTCGCTTCCAGGTCGTTCATCCGGCGGATCACCGCCCGGCGGAGCATCTCGTTCACGTCGAATACCGTCATCTCCGGTTTTGCGTCGTCCCGCTCCAGCCGGCTCAGCGCCAGCAGGTCGTCAATCAGCCCGCTCAGCCGCCTGCTCTCGTCCGCCACCAGCCGCAGGTATTTCGGCTGCTCTCCTTCGGGAATCACGCCGTCCGCCATGCCCTCGGCAAACCCGTGGATACTCGTGATCGGACTGCGCAGCTCATGGCTCACGTTCGCCACAAACTCGCGGCGGCCTGTTTCGACGCCCTGCAGCTTCCGGGTCATCGTATTGAACGCCCCGCTCAGCTCCCGCAGTTCCGGGTCGCCCTGCTTCTCGTCCACCTGCACGGAAAAGTCGCCTTCCGCGATCGTCGCGGCGGCGGTCTCCAGCTGCTTCAGCGGCTTCATCCGCCTCCGCACGAACAGGAACACCGCCACGCCGGATACCAGTGCCACGCACGCGGCCAGCAGCGCTGTCCGGCCCAGGATCTCCGCCAGTCCGCCCTCAATCCGCTGCGCCTTTGTCCGGATAAATACTGCCCCGGTCACCGTATCGTCCATCATAAAGGGTACGCCGACCGTAAAAGTGGGATCGTCCCCGCCTTCGCTCCGCAGCCGGATCGTTTCCCCGGCCAGGATCCGCTGGAAGGCTTCGTTGATCTCCTCCGTGTTCAGGCTCTCCATGAATTCCGGGTCCTCGTTGTCCATCACCCGGCTGTTGGTCATCACGTTCCCGCCCCGGTCCATCACCGCGATATACGCGCCGAATTCCCGGTTCACCTTGTCCGCCATCCGGTTCAGGTAGGTACGCGTCGCGCTGTCCCGGTCCCGGATGGTGTCCATCAGGCTGTCGCCGCTCAGGTTGCCTGCCAGGTAGGCGATGTCCTCCGCCTCGGAGATCAGGTAGTCCAGCCTCGCGTCAATCTGCCGGTTCCGCAGCGTAAGCCACCACACCCCGGTCACCAGGACCGTGGTCAGCAGGATCACCGCCAGCACCACCGCCATGATCCGCGCAAACATACCCTCACTCCTTTCCTTTTCCCTTATTCATCCGATGATCATCTGTCCGTCGCGAATTTATACCCTATTCCGCGTACGGTATATATTGTCCACCCGTATCTCTCGCTGTCCGCAAGCTTCTCCCGCAGCCGCTTGATATGCACGTCCACCGTCCGGCTGTCGCCGAAGAACTCAAACCCCCATACCTGGTTCAGCAGCTGTTCCCTGGTGAACACCTGGTTCGGGTGCGATGCCAGGAAATACAGCACCTCCAGTTCCTTCGGCGGCATTTCCAGCCGTTTCCCGTCATAATGCGCGTCGTATTCCTTCAGGCTCACCGTCAGCCCGGGGAACGACAGGTCTCCTACCTGCTCCTCCTCGCTGCCGCGCGCCCGTCTCAGCACCGCCTTCACCCGGGCAACCATTTCTTTTCCGTCAAACGGCTTCACAATATAGTCGTCCGCGCCCAGCTCCAGGCACAGGACCTTGTCAAAGGTCTCACCCTTCGCCGTCACCATGATCACCGGAATCCCGCTGCTCTTCCGGATCGTTTTCAGCACCTCATACCCGTCCGCTCCCGGCAGCATCACGTCCAGCAGTACCATGTCCGGCGGCAGCTTCCGGAACGCCTCGATCGCGTCGTTTCCGTCCGCCGCCACCCGAACCTCGTATCCTTCTTTCTCCAGATACAGCTGTTCCAGCCTGCTGATGTTCGGATCGTCATCCACCACCAGGATATTCGGCTTCTCTTTCACGATAAATCCTCCATAAGCACATATGTTGTAATCGGAACACCGTCACCAAACCCGAGCGAACGCGGCGGGGATTTCCGATTTGGGTGACATCCGCAACGTTGGTGCTTAACGATAAACGAGTGTAAACGAAGTTTGAGTTTAGCACCATTACGTGAGGACATAAGCGCGAGCGGTCCCCAAATCGGGATCCCCTGACAGTGAGCGAGGTTCCCTTCACTTCAGCGTCACAACCGTCACGCCGTCCTCGCCCTCGCCGTACATCCCGCGGCGGAACCCCTTCACATGCCTGTTTTTCCTCAGGTCCTGCTGGATCCCGGCCCGCAGGATCCCGGTTCCCTTACCGTGAATGATATACACCTCGTTCAATCCGGCGAGTACCGCCTCATCCAGGTACAGGCTGACCGCGTCCAGCGCTTCCTCCAGGTTCATCCCGCGGACGTCGCACTCGCTCTTCACCGTCCGGCTCATCATCCCGGTCTTCGCCTTCACGGTGGTCTTTTCCTTCGGCGGCTCCTGCCGGATCATCCGCAGCTGGCTCAGCGGCGCCTTGAACTTCATCATCCCGGCCTGCAGCTGCACCTCGCCCTTCTCGTCCGGCGGTGCCAGCACCGTGCCTTCCGCGCCCAGGGTCAGGATCTTCACCTTGTCCCCGGCCTTCACGGTCTTCGGCGCCTCTCCGCTGTCCGGCGCTTCCTGTCCCAGGCCTTCCGCCAGTTCGTCGCTCTCTTTGTCCAGCCTGCGCCGCAGCTCATTCACGTCGCCGCCCGCGGCGTTCTTCTTCATCTTCTTCAGCTCGGCGATCACATTCTCGCTCTCCCGCCGCGCCTGGTCCACAATGCGTTTTGCGTCCTCCCGGGCTTTCTTCAGCTGTTCCGTCCGCTTCTGTTCCATCTCGCGGCGCAGCTGCTCCGCCTCGTTGCGCAGGCGGACCGTCTCCCGGCTGGCTTCCTCGGCCAGCTGGCGTTCCTTCTCGGCGACCTGCCGGTGGTATTCCGCGTTGGCGATCACGTCCTCAAACCGGATCGCGTTCCCGCTCAGCAGCTTCTTCGCCGCGTCGATCAGATTGTCCGGCAGTCCCAGCCGCCGGCTGATTTCAAACGCGTTGCTCTTACCCGGCACCCCGATGCTCAGCCGGTAGGTCGGCCGCAGCGTCTCCACGTCAAACTCCACCGAGGCGTTCTCGATCCCCTTTGTCGTCAGGGCAAAAGCCTTCAGCTCGCTGTAGTGGGTCGTCGCCAGCGTCCGCACACCGATGTGCCGGAGCCTCGTCAGGATGCTCTGGGCCAGCGCCGCGCCTTCGGTCGGGTCCGTGCCCGCGCCCAGCTCGTCAAACAGCACCAGGTCCCTGGGCGTCACCTCATGCATGATCTCCACAATGTTCGTCATGTGGCCGCTGAACGTGCTCAGGCTCTGCTCAATGCTCTGCTCGTCGCCGATGTCCGCGAACACCTGCTCGAACACCGCCAGTTCCGTCCCCAGGTCCGCCGGCACCTGCAGGCCCGCCTGGGCCATCAGGGTAAACAGGCCGACCGTCTTCAGGGTGACGGTTTTGCCGCCCGTGTTCGGCCCGGTGATCACCAGCGTCGTGAACTCTTCCCCGAGCCAGATCGTTGACGGTACCACCTTCTCCGGATCAATCAGCGGATGCCGCCCGCGGATGATCTTCAGCCGCCCCTCGCTGTTCAGCTTCGGGCTCACGCATACAAACCGCCGGCTCAGCAGGCCTTTGGCGAAAATGAAATCCAGCTCCGCCAGCAGTTCCTCGGTTTCCGCCATGCTGTCGGCATACGGCGCCACCTCGGCGCTCAGCGCCGCCAGGATCCGCTCGATCTCCTGCTGCTCCTTCAGTTCCCACTGCTTCAGCTCGTTGCCCATCTCCACCGCGGCCATGGGCTCAATGAACAGCGTCGCGCCGGAGGAACTCTGGTCGTGCACCAGGCCCGGCACAACGGAACGGAATTCCGCCTTCACCGGCAGCACATACCGGTTGTTCCGCACCGTGATGATCGGATCCTGAAGCGCCTTCTGCAGCGCCGCGGAGCGGATCATCTGGTTCAGCTTGTCCCGGATCCGGTCCTGCGCCCCGCGCAGGTGCCGCCGGATATTCATCAGTTCGCTGCTTGCCCGGTCGGCGATCTCGTCCTCGCTGATAATCGCGTCCGTGATGTCCTTCTCAATATTCCGGGCGACGAACAGGCCCCCGGCCTTTCCCTTCAGGATCGGGGTATTCTCCCGGTCCGTCACCAGCGCGTCCCGCGCCGCGCGGCTCGCCCGCAGCAGCTCCGCCACGCTCAGCAGCATCCCCGCGCTCAGGCTTCCGCCCTTTGCGCAGATTGCCAGGGCCGGCCGGATATCCGGAAACGCGCACATCGGGTGCCCGCCGGAATACTGCAGGATCACCGCTGCTTCTTCCGTCTCCTCCTGCAGTGCCTGTGCGTTCGCCAGGTCGTCTGCCGGCACCAGGGACAGGCACTTCTCCGCCCCGGCTTCCGTCAGCGCGCCCTCCGCCAGCATCTCGCGGATCCTGGTAAATTCCAGCACCCGTAATGTTCTTTCTTTCATCATAATGGTATCCTTCAATTCATAATTCACAATTCATAATTCATGATTATTCTACCGGTCTCTTCCAATGCCCTGTTGTCGTTTCTCCCCTCGTTTTCCTGCCCTCTTTAAACGCCTGCAATACTTCTTTCGTCTCTTCAGCATTCTCTGTAGTCAGCACAATTGCATCCATGGGGTCATTATGATCGCAGTTCCTTAATTGTGAATTATGAATTATGAATTGTGAATTCACAATGTTATCTGTCGGGAACGCATTCATCAGTTCCACCATGCACCCTTCCGGCAGTCTCTGCCTGAGCAGCGGGAACCGGTATCCCTTCCGGTCTTCCAGCACATTTCCCGCCAGCGCGTCAGCCGAGCCTTCATCGCACAACCGGCAGTCCCGGTGTCCCTTCGTGAGCCCCAGCGCTGTCCGTGCCGGACAGTGGTGCAGCAGCATCAGCCGCGTCCGCCCGTACACTGTCGTCACGATTGCCGGATCGCCCGCCAGCAGCGTTTTCAGTTCCGCACCGGTCAGTTCCGGCGACGCGGTCACAAATGCGCAGCCTTCATCTATCAGCAGGCCCGCCGCCTGCCGGTTCATCACCGGGATCCCGGGCCCCGCGCCGTACGCCACCGGCCAGTCCAGCCCCAGCTGCCCGGCCGATCCGAGTACAATACCGCCCAGCAGTTCCTTATTCTTTTCAGTCCAGGTCCGCAGTTCCCGCAGGGTATTCTCCTCGCAGACGTCCGGCAGTTTCAGCCAGTCCCCCGGCTGCATTTCCGCCTTCAAGGCTTCCAGTGCTTCCTCCCGGTAATCCTCCGGGCACCACACTATCCTGAACCCATTCGCCCGCGCCGCTTCCGCCTGCGCCTTCGTCCTCACATATGCCATGGGAGGAACATCTGAATTCGGTAAAGCAGAAAGAGCATTCTTTAATTCTGAATTCTGAATTGTTGAGCAACTGTCCAAATCTTTGATTTGGGTAACAGTTGCCATGCTGCAGCTGTCAGCGCCTTTGCGCTGGTAACAGCGATCGCAGAATTCTGAATTGGCTTGCTCAAAAGCCTCTATCCGCTTCTGGGCAAGCTCTTCCAGCGCTTCCCTCCGGATCGCGTTCACCTGGCTCACCGCCACGAACGCACCGGCTGTCTCTGCCTTCACTTCCCGGGGCGCAAATACCGTTTCCCCTGTCTTCTTCAGGTTCCGGACCAGCTCCTCTTCCGTGGCTTCCCGGGTCTTTGCCCCGCTCACACTCTCCCCGGTCACCGTCACAAAGCTTTCCCCGTCCGTTGCGGTCAGCGTCAGCGCCTCTCCCGGCATCGCCCGCAGATACAGGTCCACAGGCACCGTCCGGCCCTTCATCGACATCGCGGCCGCAACCTGCGCCGCGTCCGTCAGCCGGTACACCTCATACCCGGCCTTCACCTTCGCGTCCGGCCGGATCCGCAGCGTTGCCGTTCCGCCGGCAGCCGTATCCGGTCCGGCATATACCAGTCCGGTCTCTTCGCTGCCGCCCCGGATCGCCAGTCCGTCGCCGTTCCGCAGGTTTTTTTCCAGCCTGACCCGCGCCAGTTTTCCGTCCGCCGCGGCCACGCTTCCGATCCGGATCCCCTGGTGGTTCACCATCCCGGGGAAGATCACGCCCGCGTCCTCGCAGCCCATCGCGTATCCCTTCATGAAGCCGCCCCGGTTGAAGATCTGGAGCAGTCCCTCTTTTTCCTGTTCGTCCGCCTTCTTAAAATCTCCCCGGGCAAGGCTGCCCAGTCCCTTCCGGTAGCTTTCCGTCACCACGGCCACATATTCCGGCCGTTTCAGCCGCCCTTCCAGCTTTACCGAGGCGACGCCCGCCTCCGCAAGCTTCGGCAGCTCGTCCCGCAGGCACACATCCCGGGGACTCAGCCATGCTCCGCGCCGCCCGCGGTAGTCATATTCCATCCGGCAGGGCTGGGCGCACCGTCCCCGGTTTCCGCTCCGCTCCCCGACCATGCTGCTGAACAGGCACAGCCCGCTCACCGCCACGCATTGCGCGCCGTGGCCGAACACCTCGATCTCGATCCCGGTCCCCGCGCACTTCCGAATCTCGTCCAGGCTGCATTCCCGCGCCAGCACCACCCGGCGGATCCCCTGCTTTTTGCACCATTCCACGCCGGTTTTGTTATGGATCGCCATCTGGGTGCTCGCGTGCACCGCCAACCCCGGAAACTGCTCCTGAATAATCCGCAGTACGCCCAGGTCCTGCACCAGCACCGCGTCCGCGTGCAGTTCCTGCAGCAGCCGCAGCACCTCCGTTACCGCCTCCAGCTCCCCGTCCTTCACCAGCGTGTTCACCGTCACGTGAACCCGCATATGCCTCAGGTGGGCATACCGGATGGCCTCTTCCAGTTCCTGCCGGTTAAAGTTCCCGGCCCCCGCGCGCGCACTGAAAGCGGCATACCCAAGGTATACCGCGTCCGCGCCGGCTGCGTCCGCCCGCGCCAGTGCCTCCCGGTTTCCCGCCGGAGCCAGGTTTTCCATTTTCTCTTCCTTCTTTGTCAATTTTTTCTTTATTGCGCAACAGATCGGAACACCCAAGCGCGAGCGGTCCCTAAATCGGGATCCCCAGGCAGGGAGCGAGCAACCCGATTATTCCTTGATCGCCTTATTCGTCCTGCCCAGCTGCTCGATCTGTTTGCGCAGCATCATATTTTCATCCTGCGCCTTCAGCAGGTCCTCCGCCAGGTTAAAACACGTCAGCACCGCCGCCTGCCCGGAAGGCAGGTTCGTCACTGTTGTCGTCTCATTCAGCTTCCGGTCCACAAACGCCGCCACCCGTTTCACATAGGCCGGCGGATCGCCGGAGACCAGTGTATAATTCTTTCCCGCCACCGTCACGGTAATCTTCTGCTTTTCCATAATACTCCTTTGCGTTAAAAAGCGCAGAAAGGGCCTCGCCCTTTCCGCGCTGTTCAACGTCTTCTCAGATCTGCTCGAAGGGATAGACCTGCCCGAATGTGTCCACCCGGACCGAAGCCATCACCTGAGGTTCAAGCGGTTTGTCGGAAGCGTCCCGCTTCGTCTTCACAACGTCCTCCGCGACGTCCATGCCTTCCAGCACCTTTCCGAACGCGGCGTACTGGCCGTCCAGGTGGGGGCTGTCGCTGGTCATGATGAAGAACTGGCTTCCCGCGGAATCGGGCATCATGCTGCGCGCCATGCTCAGCACGCCGTAGGTGTGCTTCAGGGGGTTGTTCACGCCGTTGGCGGCGAACTCACCCTTGATGCAGTACCCCGGGCCGCCGATGCCGATGCCCCTGGGGTCGCCGCCCTGGATCATGAAGCCCGGGATTACCCGGTGGAACGTCAGCCCGTCATAGAAGCCGCTGTTCGCCAGAGCGGTAAAGTTGCCCACGGACTGCGGCGCGACGTC
Organism: Clostridia bacterium; assembly: GCA_017512985.1. Lineage (GTDB taxonomy): Bacteria > Bacillota > Clostridia > Christensenellales > Aristaeellaceae > Aristaeella. Next base: position 205,946 of record JAFWEJ010000002.1, on the reverse strand, counting down.
CGGATACAGTTCGCCTTTCATCACGCGCCCGTCGCTCATCGTAATGGTAAACACAGGATTCTGTGCCATATTCAATACCCTCCTTACAGGGATCCGGGATCCCCTCGTCCGTTCCCTCTTTGCGGAAAACACCCATATTATACTTGTTTTCATTCCCGATGGCAAGTTTCCGCCCCGGACCCCGAATCAACAGTAACTATCATTATGCATTATTCATTGTTCATTGTTCATTATTTTGACATCCCTTCCCCCACCCGTTATAATGTAGGGGTTCCGTGAAAGGAGTACCCGCTATGAAGATCGTGCATCCCCAGCAGCCCGTCAACGGGCTGAATCCGGAAGATGTTTTCTATGCCGTCGACGACCTCGGCGCCCAGACCGGCTACGGTTTTATCCTTTACCAGATGCAGCCCGGGCTCTATCCGGACTGCCCTGTCAACCTGTATTTCTCCATTGCCGGGGATCCCGCGTCCCGTTATCTGCTCTTCGGCGCGCTGGTCGCCCGCGCGCGCATCCTCCAGAACGTCAATCCCCAGATGCGCTGCCGCCTGTATACCGGCATCGACCCGAACGATATCCAGATGAAGGACTTCTATATCCATAACGGGTTCGATTGCAGCGAGTGCGACGAGGTCCTCCAGCTGGCAATCCCCTTCGGGGACGGCCGCATCCCGATGAGCTGCACCGTCGCGCCCACGCCCCTGAATACCTGGGACGAGCAGAGCAGCCTCATCTACCGCCTCCAGATGAACGAAATCACCTTCGTGGATATGAATTATCTCAACTCCCTGCGCCGTATGCCCCACTTCATGGTCCTCGGCCTGTACCGCAACGCGGTGCTCATCGGCGAGGCGATCATGGCCGGCCAGGGCAGCGACTGCGAGCTCGTCGCCATCTATGTGGAGCCCGGCAGCCGCAACCAGGGCATGGGCAAGGCGCTCCTTCACCGGCTGATGGCCATCATGGCGGCCGAAGGCGTTACCCGCATCACCACGCGCATCATGTCCCGCTCCCTCCCCCAGCAGCGCCTGGCGGCGGATTTCAACGGTGCCGTACTGGGGGTCAATATGCTCTTCCCCGGCATGTATCTGAACTGACCCGATTCCCGTTCTTTCCCTTGATATTCCTTGAATTTCGCTTGACGGAACACCGTCAGGCGATTATAATATCTTCATCTGTGTTTCGAAGGAGGAAACGATCGTCATGAAATCCGGCAAAAAGCGCGTTGGCGGCAAAACCGGTGCCATCATCGCGCTGTGTGTGCTGCTCGTGATCACCGTCGTGCTCGGCGTGATCGGTGTCACGGGTGTGAGCCTGCCGCCCAAGGGCCTGTACAAGGTTCTGTCCTGGCTGCCCACCACCAATTCCGAAAACTGGCCTCAGTCCCTGTCCCTGGGTCTTGACCTGCGGGGCGGTATGTATGTGGAATATTCCGGCAAGGCGCCGGAAGGCTCCAGCGCGAACTTTGAAGAACTGGTCGAAGGAACCATGTCCATCATCCGCGAGCGCCTGACCGACAAAGGCTTCACCGAAGCCAATGTCCAGAAGCTCGGCACCGACGGCATCCGTGTTGAGATCCCGGACGTCCAGGACGACACCGTGCTGGACCTGATCGGTGCGGCCGCCAAGCTGGAGTTCTACAGCCCGGACGGCGAAGTCTTCATGACCGGTGATATGGTCAAGACCGCCACCTATTACTATTCCGAGGGCGACCACCAGATCGCCTTTACCCTGACCGACGAAGGCACCAAAGTCTTCGGCGATATGACAGCTGCCAGCGTCGGCAAGACCATCGCCATCTACCTGGACGGCGAGCAGCTGATCGCCCCGACCGTGCAGAGCGCGATCACCAACGGTTCCGGCGTGATCAACGGCCTGGGCAGCGCGGAACGCGCCACCACCATCGCCGCCAAAATCCAGTCCGGCGCCCTGCCGCTGGAACTGACCCAGCAGAAGGTCGACAAGGTGTCCGCCACCCTGGGCCAGGATGCTGTGTCCTCTTCCGTGCGGGCCGCGATCATCGGCATCCTGCTGATCATGGTCCTCATGATCATCCGTTACCGCCTGAACGGCTTTATCGCCTCCTGGGCGCTGACAATCTACACGATCCTGCTGTTCCTGCTCATCGCCCTCTTCCATATCCAGCTGACCCTGCCCGGCCTGGCCGGCGTGGTCCTGGGCATTGGTATGGCGGTTGACGCGAACGTCATCATCTTCGAACGCTTCAACGAAGAAATCCGCAAGGGCCGCAGCGTGAAAGCCGCCGTCCGCGCCGGTTTCAAAAACGCCATGTCCGCCATTCTGGACGCCAACGTCACCACCCTGATCGCGGCCATCGTGCTGCTGTTCTTCGGCACCGGTTCCATCCAGGGCTTCGCCAAAACCCTGCTGCTGGGCGTGGTCGTGTCGATGTTCACCGCGATCATGGTCACCCGCTTCCTCATGAACCGTTTCGTGAACGCCGGCGCCACCAAAACCTCCCTCTATACCAGGGTAAAAGCTGAAGAAAAGGAGGTTGAGGCGTAATGGAAATCAAGAATCGTTCCAGGATCTGCCTGATCATCTCCGGCGCAATCATCCTCATCGCCGTGCTGCTGACCGCCTTCGGTCACGGCATCAACCTGGGTATCGACTTTGAGGGCGGCCTCTCCATGCAGTATGACATGAAGTCTGCCGTCACCGCTGCCAACGTCAGCGCCGTGCTCGATACCATGGGCATCAAGTCCAGCACCGTCACCGTCCAGGGACGGGACGACAACGAAGCCGTCATCCGCATCAAGGACGTCTCCAAGGACGACATCCAGAAGGTCCAGGCCGAGTTCGAAGAGAATATCAAAAAGACCTATCCGGAAGCTGTTTCCATCGGCGACGTGAACTACGTCGGCCCCGTGGCCGGCGCCACCCTGGTCAAGAACGCGGTCATCTCCGTGCTGCTTGCCGCCGCCCTGATGCTGATCTACATCGCCATCCGCTTCGACCTGAACTCCGGTATCGCCGCTGTGTTCGGCCTGCTGCATGACGTGCTGATCATGCTCTCCTTCATGGTCATCTTCCGTTCCGTGATCCAGATGAACTCCTCGTTCATCGCCGCGGCGCTGACCATCGTCGGCTACTCCATCAACAACACGATCGTTATCTTCGACCGTATCCGTGAGAACGCGAAGAAGATGCCGCAGGTTGCCCGCGAAGAGGTCACCAACATCTCCATCAAGGAGAGCCTGGGCCGCACCATCTGCACGACCGTCACTACCCTGATCACCATCGTGGCCCTGTGCATCCTGGGCGTCGCCTCCATCCGCGAGTTTGCCCTGCCGATCATCGTCGGTATCCTCTCCGGTGTCTACAGCGCCAACATGATCAACGGTTATGTCTGGGCGTTCCTGGAGGAGAAGCGCCGCAGCCGCAAGGCCAAAGCCTGATTCAAAGCAACAGGGAGGGACTGCGACCGCGCAGTCCCTCCCTTCATCTTTTCTGAAAGGAGACCTCTTATGACCCATACGCGCTTCATCCCGCGCTGTCATGAAGATGCTCCTTCTTTCAACGGAATGCCCGCCTGGTTCTCTTCTCTCCTGTATGCCCGGGGCATTCAGTCAGACGAGGAAGCGCAGTGCTTCCTGAACCCTTCCCTCAGGGACCTCCACGACCCCTTCCTTCTCCCCGGCATGGCCGAAACCGTCGCCCTTCTCCGCAAAGCCGTTGCGGAAGAGCAGACTGTCCTGGTCTACGGCGACTATGATGCCGACGGCGTCTGCGCCGCCTCTATTCTCCTGGAAACCCTCCATGAGGAAGGCGCGAAGCTTGCCTACCGCATCCCCTCCCGCCATACCGAAGGATACGGCCTCAATACCGACGCTGTCCGGGAGATTGCGCAGAAGGCGCAGGTCCTCATCACTGTGGACTGCGGCGTCTCCAATGCGGAGGAGGTCGCCCTGGCGAAGGAACTCGGCCTCACCGTCATCGTCACCGACCACCATCAGCCCCCGGAAGTCCTTCCGAAAGCCGATGTGGTCATGGATCCGCTGCTCGGGGATTATCCCTTCCGCGGCCTGTGCGGTGCCGGCGTCGCGCTGAAGATCTGCCAGGCCCTCCAGGGCATGGCCGGCGTGGAGAAGCGCCTGGATCTCGCCGCCATCGCCACCGTCGCGGACGTCGTTCCCCTGCAGGATGAAAACCGCGTCATCGTCCGCGAAGGCCTCCGCCGTATTGAAACGACGAGTCGTCCCGGCCTGAAAGCCATGCTGGATGCATCGGCGACCCAGCCGCCGCTTTCCGCCGACGACCTGGCTTTCCGCCTCGGCCCGCGCCTCAACGCCGCCGGCCGCCTGGGCGACGCCAGGCTCGGCGTCCATCTCCTGTTAACGTCCGATCCCGCCAAAGCCTCCAACATCGCCGCGATGCTGGAAGAAGCCAACCGCACCCGCCAGCGTTTCGAGCGCGAGATGACCGCCCAGGCCGTCACCCAGCTGGATCTGCCGACCCTCGCCGACTCCCACGTCGTCCTCGTTTCCGGGGAAGACTGGAACCCGGGTCTCATCGGCCTGACCGCCGGCCGGCTCTGCGAACGCTTCCATCTTCCCGCCATCGCCCTCAGCACCCACGGCGACACCGCCGTCGGCTCCTGCCGGTCGATTCCCGGGGTCAGCATCTACAAAGCGCTCCAGGCATGTGAAGACCTGCTGGAACGCTATGGCGGCCACGAACAGGCGGCGGGCCTCACCGTGAAGACGGAGAACATTCCCCTGCTGCGTGAGCGCCTGGAGAGCGTGATCTCTTCCGCCGCGCCGGAGGAAACCTTCCTTCCCGCCATGGACTACGACCTCATTGTTCCCTTCCGCACCTGGAACCCGGACTCCATTGCCTGGCTTTCCCGGCTGGAGCCCACCGGCTGCGGCAACCCGCCGCCGCTCTTCCTGCTGCAGGGCGCGGAAGTCCAGGCCATCCGCCGGGTTGGCAAGGACGGCAGCCACCTGAAGTTCACCGTCCTCGACGAGGATCTTTCCATCGTCGAAGCCATCGCCTTCGGCGCGGGCGACGCCGCGGACGAAAGTCCCCGCACCCTCGACCTGCTTTACCGCCCCACCCTCAATTCCTTCCGCGGACACACCGCCGTCGAAGCCCAGGTCGAAGCCTTAAACATCATATAATTATTCATTATTCATTGTTCATTATTCATTAAAACCGACTGAAAGGAGGTTCACCAATGGCCTTCACATCCTACGAAGCAATGCCCCTGGATCAGATGCTGAACCGCATCCAGAAATACCATCCGGGCGAAGGCTACAAGCTTGTTGAAAAAGCCTGGAAGTTCGCTGAAAACGCGCACGCGGGCCAGTTCCGCAAGTCCGGTGAGCCTTATTTCACCCACCCGAGCCTCGTCGCCTCCATCCTCACAGAGCTCATGATCGACCCGCCGACCATCGCCGCGGGCCTGCTCCACGACACGGTGGAGGACTGCGAAGGCATCACCCTCGACACCATCCGCCAGCAGTTCGGCGACGAAGTCGCGGATCTCGTGGACGGCGTCACAAAACTGAACAAACTGGACTTCGCCAACCGGGAGGAAGCCCAGGCCGAATCCCTCCGCAAGATGATCCTGGCCATGTCCAGGGACATTCGGGTCGTGCTCATTAAGTTGGCGGACCGCCTTCACAATATGCGTACCCTCCGCTACCAGCCGGAGGAGCGCCGCGTCGCCATTGCCCGGGAGACGCTGGATATCTACGCCCCCCTGGCGCACCGCCTCGGCGTCTATGCCGTCAAGCAGGAGCTGGAGGACCTCTCCCTCAAGTACATCGACCCGGACGCCTACAACCGCATCGTCCACCTTGTCGGCATGAAGCGCCAGGAGCGGGAGGAAAACATCCGCCTGGTCATCGACGAGCTGTCCGAGCGGCTGGACCAGCAGGGCATCCGCTATACCATCGACGGCCGAAGCAAGCACTTCTATTCCATCTACCGCAAGATGATCCTCCAGCAGAAGGCCTTTGACCAGATCTACGACCTCATTGCCATCCGGGTCATCGTGGACACCATCCCGGACTGCTACACGGTCCTGGGCATCGTCCATACGCTGTGGAACCAGGTCCCCGGCCGCTTCAAGGACTACATTTCCGTCCCCAAGGCCAATATGTACCAGTCCCTCCACACCACCGTCGTCGGCGGCCGCAAAATTCCCTTCCCCTTCGAGGTGCAGATCCGCACCTGGGATATGCACCGCGTCGCGGAGTTCGGCATCGCCGCCCACTGGCGGTATAAGGAAGGCTCCCAGGAGGATTCCCTGGACCACAAGCTCTACTGGGTTCGCCAGATGCTGGACTGGCAGACGGAAACCCGGGACTCCCGGGAGTTCCTCGATACCCTGAAGACCGACCTCTTCTCCGAGGAAGTGTTCCTCTTCACCCCCAAGGGAGACGTCATCTCCATGCCCAAGGGCGCCACGCCCCTGGACTTCGCCTACCGCATCCATTCCGGCGTCGGCAACCAGTGCGTCGGCGCAAAAGTCAACGGCAAGATCATTCCCCTCGACACCCCGCTGGAAACAGGCGACCGGGTGGAGATCCTCACCTCCGCCTCCTCCAAGGGTCCCAGCAGCGACTGGCTCCGTATCTGCAAAACGCCCCAGGCCAAAGCGAAGATCCGCCAGTTCCTCAAGAAAGCCCTCAAGGAAGAAAACGTGGAGCTTGGCCGGGCAATGATCGAAAAGGAATGCACCCGCCGCGGCGTGCGCATGTCCGATATCGTCAAGCCGGAATATTACGAGCCGATCCTCAAGCGCACCGGCTTCCTGGATTTCGATGACATCTGCGGCGCCGTCGGTTACGGCGGCATGGCCGCGGTCTATGTCGTCACCCGCCTCATGGAGGAACAGAAGTCCAGGGAATCCCCGGTTCAGGCCGTCCAGTCCGTAGACGACATGGTCACGGAGGAAAAGCGCCTCACCCAGCATCGCGCCCATCACGGTATCGTGCTCACCGGCAGCGAGGACCTGGATATCCCCGTCCGCTTTGCCAAGTGCTGCAGCCCCGTGCCCGGCGATGAGATCGTAGGTTATATCACCCGCGGCCGCGGCGTCACCATCCACAAAGCGGAATGCGTCAACGCCGCTTCCGGCGAGGAAGAGCGCCGCATCCCCGTGGAATGGGCCAGCGACGGCCAGGACACCTTCTATGCCACAATTACGATCCTGGCTTACGACCGGGTCAACATGCTCGGCGAGATTGCCTTCATCATCGGGGAGAACGGCGTGTCCATCCGCGCCGCCTCCATCCAGAGCGACGACAAGACCCGCATCTCCACCCTGCGCCTGACCCTCGACGTCCACTCCCGCGAGGAAATGGACCGCGTCATCCAGGCCCTCCGCAACAAGTCCGATATCCTGGATGTTTACCGCGCAACGAAATAAAGGAGTCCTACCATGCGAGCAGTAGTCCAGCGAGTCACCCAGGCCGGCGTTACCGTTGAAAATGAAACTGTCGGCGCCATCGGCCCCGGCCTGATGGTTCTGATCGGCGTGTCGAAGGAAGACGCCGACAAGGACCTGAAATATATCATTGAAAAAGTGCAGAACCTCCGCGTCTTTGACGATGAGAACGGCGTCATGAACCGTTCCGTACTGGATGTGGGGGGCAGCATCCTGGCCGTTTCCCAGTTCACCCTCTACGGCGACGCCCGCGGCGGACGCCGGCCCTCCTACTTTACGGCAGCCGGTCCTGAGATGGCCAATGAGTTCTATGAGAAGGCGGTCGCCGCCTGGCGGGAAAACGGCATCCATGTGGAAACAGGCCGCTTCCGCACGGAGATGAAGGTTTCCCTCATCAACGACGGTCCGGTCACCATCCTCCTGGACAGTGAAAAAGCGTTCTGATCTCAGAACGCTTTTTTCATGTCCTGTTCCAGGAAAAGTTCTTTTTTCCGCTTTATCATCTCATCCGTCCGGGTAAGGTAATCGTGGATATTGCTCACATTCGGTGCCCGCTCAATATGCCCTTCCTCCGGAAAGATCCGCTTGGAGATCCCGCCGGCGCCCATGGCGAGGATATGGCTGGTCTCCTCCATGATATCCACATTATACAGGCAGGCGTGTCCCGGCAGGGCGTAACCCGTGTTCTCCAGGTTTCCGGCCATATATTTCTGCTTATACAGGTAATACGGCTTCATGCCCAGTGCGCGGGCGGTTTCCCGGCCCGCTTCCACCATACGGGCAGTCATGTCCCCGTCCGGCAGGGGATGGTTCTCCAGGCTCATCCTGGACGACCGCTTGATTGCCAGGGTATGCACAGTCAGGCTTTCCGGCTTTAGTTCCAGGGCTTCGTCCATGGTACAGGCGAAGTCCTTTTCATTTTCCCCGGGCAGGCCCGCGATCACATCCATGTTGATGTGCGGAATCTCCTCCTCCCGCGCCAGGGCGTAGGCGTCCCGCACCTGCTGCGCGGTATGCGCCCGGCCGATGACCTGCAGCGTCCGGTCGTTCATGGTCTGGGGGTTGATGGAGATCCTGCGGATGCCGGCGCTTTTGATCGCCCGGAGCTTCTCCCTCGTCAGGGTATCCGGTCGTCCGGCTTCCACCGTGTATTCCACGGCGCCGGGAAAGCAGGAGACGGTCTCCGCCATCAGGCGCTCAAAAGCGTCCTGCGGAAGGGCGGTCGGCGTGCCGCCGCCCACATACAGGGCGCGCAGTTTCCGTCCGCTGTCTTTCAGGATCTCCGCGCAGGCGTGCATCTCCCGCGCCAGGGCGTCCATATACGGCTGCACCAGGCTGCCGTCCCCGATTTCCCCGGAGGAGAAGGAACAGTAGGCGCAGCGCGTCGTGCAGAACGGGATGCCGATGTAGACGTCCATCCATTCATCCCCGGGCAGGGGCAGCTTTCCCTGCGCTTCGGCGATTTCCGCCAGCAGCGCGGCGCGGTCCGGAGCGACGTCAAAGTCCGTGACCAGGCGGCGGATTGCTTCTTCCGGGTTCAGGCCCTCCTTCAGGGCTTCCAGCATCAGGTGGGTCGGGCGGACGCCGGTCAGGCTGCCCCAGGGCGGCCGGATGCCGGTCATCTCCCGCAGGAGGTCATAGAGCGTCTGCTTGCACAGGCGCCTTGCGGCGCGGCGGCGGTGGAGGGTGCGGATGCGCCCGTCCGGATCATCCGGCGCGGGAGCGGTGCGCTCCGCGCGGTGTCCGTCCGCCTCAAAAGCAATGCGGAACAAACCGTCCTGCTCTTCCGCAAGGGGGACGAACTTTTTCGGTTCATCCCATACGCTTTCCGGATAGCCAAAAAGCCGGGTTAAAACCCTTAACTCCGGCTCAATGGTCTCCAGGTATCCATCAACCTCTGACATTCCCTGTTCCTTCATTATCCATTCATAATTATGAATTGCGAATTATGTCAATGTCCCGCGTGCAGTCCCTTTTCCCGCACCAGCGGCGCCAGGCGCCGCAGCGATCTCATCATCTGTTCGTCGTTTCCGCCGGGCAGGTCCGTCCTGCCCCAGCCGTATTCAAACATCGTATCGCCGGTGAACAGTTCGCCTTCGATCAGGTAGCATACGCTTCCCGGCGTATGCCCGGGTGTATGCAGCACCTTCACCTTCAGCCCGGCCAGATCCAGTTCGTCGCCTTCCTTCACCAGGTCTGTGGCGTCCGGCGCGGTAATATCCCGCCTGAGCAGCCCTTTTCCTGCGTTCAGTTCCGGATCACTCAGCATCGGAGCGTCCAGTGCATGGATAACCAGCTTCGTATCCGGATCCATCAGCTCCCTCACCGCCCCGATATGGTCAAAATGCCCGTGGGTCAGCAGGATCGCCGCGATCTTTCTGCCTCCGACCGCCTTCCGGATCCGCGCCGCCTCGGCGCCCGGATCAATCACAATGCATTCCCGCCCGCCTTCCCTGCCCAGGATATAACAGCAGGTCTGCACCAGGCCCACCGTCAGCTCGTCGATCTGCATCTGCATCACCTTCCGGCTCACATCTTACTCCAACCCTGCCCGGGAACGCAAGCTTACTTTATTACCCCTTGCCGGATTTGCCCGGGTGTTGCCGGGGTTACAGAAATGCAGAAAAAAGGGAGCAGCGCCGCTGCTCCCCGGGGATGTCTCATTCAGCCGTCACCGGCAATCCCAGATCCTTCATGGCCTGGTAGAGCTTCGGGCGGTTGCGCTGCTGCATGGGAACCAGAGGCAGGCGGACTTCGTCTTCGCACATGCCCAGGGCGGCCATAGCTGCCTTGCAGGGGATGGGGCTGGTTTCGCAGAACAGGGCGTTGATCAGGGGAAGAAGTCTCAGCTGGAGGGCTGCCGCTTCCTTGTTGTTGCCTTCCAGGGCGGCGTGCACCATTTGGGTGGTTTCCTTCGGAGCCACGTTGGAAACCACGGAGATCAGGCCTTTGTAGCCGCAGGTAATCATCGGGACGGCAATGTCGTCGTTGCCGCAGTAGAAATCAGCTTCGTCCCCCACCAGGCGCATCTTTTCCAGTGCCTGGCCCACGTCACTGCTTGCTTCCTTCACGGCGGTGATGTTCGGATGGACACAGATGGCTGCCAGGGCTTCCGGCCCGATGTTGATGCCGGTACGGGCAGGCACGTTGTAGACGATCACCGGGAGGGTGGCTGCGTCCGCGATCGCATGGAAATGAGCGATCAGGCCCTCCTGGCTGGTCTTGTTATAATAGGGGGTGACCACCAGCTGGGCGTCTGCGCCGAACTGTTTGGACATCCGGGCGGCGTCCACGGCTTCCCGGGTGCAGTTGGAGCCGGTACCTGCAATCACCGGTACCCGGCCGTGGGCTACATCCACCACCCGGCGGATCACGTTCAGGTGCTCCTCCCAGGTCATGGTGGCCGGTTCGCCGGTGGTTCCGGCGGCAATCAGGGCATCCACGCCTGCGGCAATCTGGCTTTCCACCAGATTGTCCAGGGCAGGATAGTCTACTTCGTTGTTTTTGAAGGGAGTGATCAGGGCTGTTCCGCAGCCGGTAAAGATTGACATGGCATTATTCCTCCTTGTGTCATTGGGGTCAGACAGAACGGAAGCGGCAGCTCCGCTTTGTTGTCAGATGGTTTCTTCTTCCGGGATATTGCCGGGGATCTTTTCTTTCCTGTATATCCTCTTCCATGTAGCCAGGATGATCAGGGAACCGGCCAGGCAGCCCAGGATGTTGTTGAAGATGTCGTCGAATTCGGCTATGCCAGTCCGGGTATAATACTGGATGATCTCCGTCAGGAATGACAGCAGGATGCTTGTGAGCAGGGGATAAAGAAGGCGGCGCTTTCTGAAGGCGCAGGCCAGCACCATGCCGAGGGGGATGTACAGAAGGATGTTCTGGATGATCTCGCGGGCCAGCCACCAGGCGGGAGAGCACAGCCCCATCCGGATCACCCGGTAGTAGGACCAGAACGGAACAAGGATGGCAAAAGGACGGTTATACCGGACCCTGTAAAACACGACATAGCCGTAGACCACGGCGTACAGGAGCAGCATGGCGGGAAGCTGCCATGCGGGCTTCTTTCCCTTACGCTCCAGGATGATGTATATCAGCAGGGATATGTATACGATACATACCATGAAGAAGTCCACTGATATGGAATTTAATGCTGATAATACCTCATTGATCATGATGGGTGATAAAAGTATGACTGTTTCCCTTTCGTCCCGTTTTGCTGAAAGCCCTGGTTCCGCCGGCATGGCGCGTTTCCGCGTTATATCCGTACAGCAAATATATTCGCTGTTTTGTGCCCTTTTGTCAATGGAAAACAGAACAGGGGCCAGACGAAAGCCGGCTGCCTTTTATCGGCAGCCGGCTGCTGTGTCTCATCAGAACCGCATCCGGTCTTCGATATACTTGCGTACTTCGCTGATCGGGATCCGCACCTGCTCCATGGTATCGCGGTCGCGGATGGTGACCGTCTGGGTCTCCTCGGTCTCGAAGTCCACGCAGATGCTGAAGGGCGTGCCGATTTCGTCCTGGCGGCGGTAGCGCTTGCCGATGGAGCCGGTCTCATCGTATTCCACAGGGAAGTACTTGGTAAGTTCCGCGTGGATCTCAGAGGCCAGGGCGCCCAGCTTGTTCTTCTGCAGGGGCAGCACCGCGGCCTTGTAGGGCGCCAGTGCGGGATGCAGGTGCAGCACCGTGCGGACGTCGCCGCCTTCGAGCTCCTGCTCGTCGTAGGCGTTGCACAGGAAGGCCAGGACCATGCGGTCCACGCCCAGGGAGGGCTCGATGCAGTACGGGATGTACTTCTCGTTCGTCACCGGGTCAAGATATTCCATGCTCTTGCCGCTGTGCTCCTGGTGCTGGGTCAGGTCGTAGTCGGTCCGGTCCGCCACGCCCCACAGTTCGCCCCAGCCGAAGGGGAACAGGAACTCGAAGTCCGTCGTCGCCTTGGAATAGAAGGCCAGCTTCTCCGGTTCATGGTCGCGCAGCCGCAGGCTCTCTTCCCTGATACCCAGGCTCAGCAGCCAGTCACGGCAGAATCCGCGCCAGTAGTTGAACCACTCCAGGTCCTCGCCGGGCTTGCAGAAGAACTCCAGTTCCATCTGCTCAAACTCGCGGACGCGGAAGATGAAGTTTCCGGGCGTAATTTCATTCCGGAAGCTCTTGCCGATCTGGGCGATACCCGCCGGCAGCTTTTTCCGGGTGGTCCGCATCGCGTTCTGGAAGTTTACGAAGATGCCCTGGGCGGTCTCAGGCCGCAGGTAGATTTCGTTCGCGCTGTCCTCGTTCACGCCCGCGAAGGTCTTGAACATCAGGTTAAACTGGCGGATGCCGGTGAAATCCTTCTTGCCGCAGACCGGGCAGACGATGTCGTGCTCGGAAATGAACTTCTCCAGTTCGGCGTTGCTCCAGCCGTCGCCGGTCTCCGCGCCCTCGGTGAAGTCCTCAATCAGCTTGTCCGCGCGGAAGCGGGCCTTGCAGGCTTTGCAGTCCATCAGCGGATCGTTGAAGCCGCCCACATGGCCGCTGGCCACCCAGACTTCCCGGTTCATCAGGATCGCGCAGTCGAGGCCCGTATTATACTTGCTCTCCTGCACAAACTTCTGCCACCAGGCCTTCTTGACGTTGTTCTTGAATTCAACACCCAGCGGGCCGTAGTCCCAGGTGTTTGCCAGGCCGCCGTAGATCTCGGAGCCCGCGAAAATAAAGCCGCGGTTCTTGCACAGTGCCACCAGCTTGTCCATTGTCAGTTCGCCCATATGTTTGTCCTCCCTATCATGAGAATTTTCAACTCCGTTTCACTTTGCTCGGGGCTTCCGCCCGTTCTCCACTGAGAAAGAGCCACTGGCTCTTTCTCCGGGCGTTCCGAACCTCGAAGTGACACACAGAGGAAGGTTATCCCGACCGGAGCCGCAGGCGGAGCGGAGGGATCTCATACTAAATCAAAACAGTGCTTCCACAAATTCTTTCGCGTTGAAGGGTTGCAGGTCGTCAATACCCTCGCCCACGCCGATATACCACACCGGCACTTCCAGCTCCTGCCGGATCGCCAGCGCGATGCCGCCCTTGGCGGTGCCGTCCAGCTTCGACAGGATGATGCCGCCGATCTCGGCGACCTCCTTGAAGGCCCTGGCCTGCATCAGGCCGTTCTGGCCCGTCGTGGCGTCCAGCACCAGGATGCAGCGGGTATCCGCTTCCGGATACTCCCGGTCGATCACCCGGCGGATCTTGTTCAGTTCGTCCATCAGGTTCTTCTTGTTGTGCAGCCGCCCGGCGGTATCGATGATCAGCAGGTCGGCGCCCTGGGCCTTGGCGGATTTGATAGCGTCAAACACCACCGCCGCCGGGTCCGCACCCTCCGCGTGCTTCACGATCGGCACGCGGGCGCGTTCCGCCCAGACCGTCAGCTGCTCCGCCGCGGCCGCGCGGAAGGTGTCTCCCGCGCACAGCATGACCTTCCGGCCGATGGCCTGGAAGCGCAGCGCCAGCTTCCCGATGGTCGTGGTTTTGCCCACGCCGTTCACACCGACGATCAGCATCACCATGGGCCACTTCAGCGGCGGCCGCGGGACGTCCATCTGCTCAATCATGATCTGCTTGAGCATCTCCCGCGCCTCGGCAGCGTCCTTGACCTTCCCGGCCTTCACCCGGCCGCGGAGCTCGTCCACGATCGTTTCGGTCGCTTTCAGGCCGCAGTCCGCCATGAGCAGGATGTCTTCCAGTTCTTCATAAAAGTCGTCGTCAATCTTCCGGTTTTCCCGGACCATGTCGTCGACTTTCTCAGTCATGTTGCCCCGGGTCTTGCTCAGGCCTTCCCGGAGCCGGGCAAACAAACCCTTCTTTTTCTCTTCTGACATCTCAGTTCCCTCGCTGTATCCGCAATCTCAATCGGCGCGACTGCCCACCGGGCAGCTCGCTTGTTTCGATTGACTTCACCTCTGACGAAATATCCGCCACTGGCGGTCGTCAGAGGTTCACCCGATATGATCCTTGAATCCCATATAGGGACGCAGCACTTCGGGAATCGTGACGGTTCCGTCGGCCTTCAGGTTGTTCTCCAGGAAGGCGATCAGCATACGGGGCGGAGCCACGCAGGTGTTGTTCAGCGTATGGGCCAGGTACTTGCTGCCGTCCGCGCCCTTTACGCGGATCTGCAGCCGGCGGGCCTGTGCGTCGCCCAGGTTCGAGCAGCTGCCGACCTCAAAGTACTTCTTCTGCCGGGGAGACCAGGCTTCCACGTCCAGGCTCTTCACCTTCAGGTCCGCCAGGTCGCCGCTGCAGCACTCCAGCGTGCGCACCGGGATATCCAGCGTGCGGAAGAAGTCCACCGTGTTCTGCCACAGCCTGTCAAACCACATGGGACTCTCCTCCGGCTTGCAGATCACGATCATTTCCTGCTTTTCAAACTGGTGGATGCGGTACACGCCCCGCTCCTCGATGCCGTGGGCGCCCACTTCCTTGCGGAAGCAGGGGCTGTAGCTCGTCAGCGTCTGGGGCAGTTCGCTCTCGTCCAGGATCGTGTCAATGAACTTGCCGATCATCGAATGCTCGGATGTACCGATCAGGTACAGGTCCTCGCCCTCAATCTTGTACATCATGTTTTCCATTTCAGCGAAGCTCATCACGCCCGTCACCACGTTGCCGTGGATCATGAACGGAGGCACCACATAGGTGAAACCGCGGTCGATCATGAAATCCCGGGCGTAGCTCAGGATCGCGCTGTGCAGCCGGGCAATGTCGCCCATCAGGTAATAGAACCCGTTGCCGCTGGTCCGGCGCGCCGCGTCCAGGTCGATGCCGCTCAGCCGCTCCATGATGTCCACATGGTACGGGATCTCCCATTCCGGCACCACGGGCTCGCCGTAGCGCTGGATCTCGACGTTCTCGCTGTCGTCCTTGCCGATCGGCACGCTGTCGTCGATGATGTTCGGGATTACCAGCATCCGCTTGCGGATCTCGGCCTTCAGCTCTTCTTCCTTCGCTTCCAGTGCGGCAAGCTCATCCGCCATGGCGGCAACTTCCGCTTTCTTCTGTTCCGCTTCGTCCTTCAGGCCTTTGCCCATCAGGGCGCCGATCTCCTTGGAGATGGTCTTGCGCTTGTTGCGCAGGCTGTCCGCCTGCTGGATCGCGTCCCGGAATTCCCGGTCCATGCGGATCACTTCGTCCACCAGCGGCAGTTTTTCATCCTGGAACTTTTTCCGGATGTTCTCCCGGACCTTGTCCGGATCATTCCGGAGCAGATTGATATCCAACATAGTTATATCCTCCGGTTAATTATTCAACAATCTTAAATCTATTTTGTCCGAAGGGTTGAGGGGCGTTTTCACGGCCGCTGCCAGTGGCAGATGAAGGCCGGGGAAACGTTGATCCCCAGAAAGCCCCTATATTACTTCTTTTGCGTAATTACAACGTGGCGGTTCGGTTCTTCGCCCTCGGAATGCGTATCCACGCCGTCCGTCTGCTGCAGCGCGTAGTGGATGATCCGGCGCTCATAGGGATTCATGGGCTCCAGGCTCACCTTGCGGCCGGTGCGCAGCGCGCGGTTCGCCATCCGGTTGGCCAGGCGGATCAGGGTGTCCTCCCGCTTCGCGCGGTAATTCTCCGTATCCAGGGTGACGCGGGTATAGCCGTCGCGGCCCCGGTTCACCTTCAGGCTGGTCAGGTACTGTACAGCGTCCAGGGTTTCGCCCCGGCGGCCGATCAGGATGCCCAGCGTATCGCCGTTGATATAGCCGAACACATTGCCCTCAGCGTCCGTGCCCATGTCAATGGTCACATCCACGCCCATCAGCTTCGTCAGCTCCATCAGGAAGGCGTGCGCGATCCCGGCGGGGGAATCCTCCGCCAGCTCTTCGGCGGGGATCATCGTTACTTCCGGCTTCTCCATCGGGCGGATCTCCGCCTTCACGGGTTTCCCGGCAGGTTCTTCTGTCTTCTTTTCCTCTTTGGGTTCAGGCTTCTTCTCGGCCTTTTTCTTTTCAGGCTTGGCTTCGGGCTTCTTCTCGGCTTTCTTCTCAGCCTTTTCCTCAGCCTTCTCGGCTTTCTTTTCGGTTTTCTTTTCGGACTTTTCAGCCTTCTTCTCCGCCTTGGGGGCCGGCTTTTTGTCCTCCAGCAGGTCGGCCAGCGGATCTTCCTCAACATCCTTCAGCGTCATCCGGATCTTCACCGGACGGGAACCGAACAGGCCGAACAAGCCCTTGCTGCCTTCCTCCACAACCTGTACATCGACGTCTGCGATGGAAACGCCCAGCTCCTGAAGGCCCAGCTCTACGGCTTCGTCTTCGGTTCTGGCGGTAAATTCATACTGTTTCATTTTACGGATCCTTCCCCGGCCACCGCGGCAGCCGATGCTTCTTTTTTATCAAGATACTTGTTGATCGCGAAGGTCTGTCCCATGCTCACCAGGTTGCCGGCCACCCAGTACAGGGCGAACGACGCGGAGTAGCTCAGGCAGATAACCAGGGAGAAAATCGGGAAGAAGTACTGCATGAACTTCCCGGTACCGGCGCCCTGCTGGTTCTGGGCGGCAGGCTGCTGATTCGTACCCATGATCTTGGTCATGGCGATCTGGCTCACCGCGCTCAGGATGGGCAGGAGGAGCCAGCCGTTGAAGGAGTTGATCACGGAGAACTGGGTGATCAGCAGGTTAAAACTCCAGCCGGCCTTGGTCGCCACCGCGTTCATGTAGTCCGTGTTCTGTCCCATCGCAGTAACAATCTGCTCGATTGTCGCGGCCAGCGTGCTCTTGTCGAAGCTTTCAACCGTCAGGCCCAGGTCCTTGATCAGCGCCGGCAGGTTGTTTGCGTCAAGCGTATTGAACCATTCGACCCACTGTTCCGTCGGAATCTGCTGCAGTGTGCTCTTCACGGGCATGGACGCGGCAAAAAAGCTGTCCGGCATCCACAGGTTCTTGATCCACAGGAACTTTTCCAGCGAAGGCGTCTCGTTGTTCAGGATCTGGCCCAGCTGGATCAGCAGTTCCTTGTTGGCAACCATCCGCATCGCGGCGAAAACAGCGATCAGGATAGGCCAGGTCAGCAGCAGCGGCAGGCAGCTGGACAGGGGGTTGATATGCTCTTTTTTGTAGAGTTCAGCCGTCTTGGCGTTCAGCTTTTCCTTGTCGTTGGCGTACTTCTTCTGCAGGGCCTGCAGCTGCGGCTGCAGCTTGGAGGTCTTGCGCATGCTCACGCGGCTCTTGATGTCCAGGGGCGTCAGCACCAGGCGGATCATGACCGTGAATACGATGACCGCCAGCCCCCAGCTTCCGGTCCAGCTTTGGATCCAGGCCAGGATGTTGTAGAGAAACTCATTCATTCCGGGTTATTCCCTCCTTAAAGTTGTGCAGGGATCATCCGGTACGGGATCGTAGCCGCCCTTGCTGAAGGGGTTGCAGCGAAGCAGCCGCCACGCGGCCATCCGCCCGCCCTTCCACGCACCGTAGCGTTCAATGGCCGTCACGGCGTATTCGGAGCAGGTGGGAATATAGCGGCAGGTGGGTTTGCGTTTGCGGCGGCTCAGTTCCCGTCTGTAGAAACGGATCAGGAAAAGGAGAAAGCGTTTCATTCGGCGCGGTTCCCTTCCTCTGAGGGGTGCTTCAGCAGCGCGTCCTGTTTTTTCAGCAGGTAGCGCATATCCTTCCTCAGGTCGTCGAAGGCGGCCTCCGCGGCTGAAGATCTGGCGACGATGACGTACAGGCCGGTTTTCACGTCCCCTAACCAGGGCCGGAAGCATTCCCGCAGGCGGCGCTTGATCCTGTTCCGGGTCACGGCGTTACCTGTTTTTTTGCTGACGGAAAACCCGACCTTCAGCTCCCTGCTCGGGGCAAAGAGCATGACCAGATTACGGCAGGCGACAGAATGCCCCTTGCGGTAGACATACTGGAACGCCCTGTTTTTCTTCAGCCGATAGCGTCTTTCCATTCACTTTCCTTCCGCTTCCACGCGGAATCATCCCTTTATGGGAAAAGCCCGCCCATCTTTAACGGGCGGGCCTCATCCACAGTCGTACAGATTTCGGCTTTACGGCGGATATTACACCGTCAGCTCCTTGCGGCCGCGGCGGCGGCGCGCAGCCAGAACCCGGCGGCCGTTCTTGGTCGCCATCCGGGCGCGGAAGCCATGCACCTTGCTGCGCTGGCGTTTCTTGGGCTGGTATGTACGGAACATGGTCAACACTCCTCACAGATTGATTCTCTTCAGGTGGATCCTGCGGGGATCCTCTCTCAGGCTGTCCCGGTTTAGCGGACAGCCTAATAAATATATCAGAACAATCAAACCCTTGTCAAGGCTTTTTTGATAAGGTTTGCGAGCCTTCCGGGCGCTTTTCCCCCATATACAATATCCTGTGGTGATCCCGGTTTTCTGCCACTAAACAGCCCGGCAGAAACGCTCTGTCCTTTACTTCAGGAACGCTTTCAGCTCATCCACCTTGTTTGTCTTTTCCCAGCTGACGCCCAGGTCTTCACGGCCCATGTGGCCGTAAGCGGCGAGTTTCCGGTAGATCGGCCTGCGCAGGTCGAGATCGCGGATAATCGCGGTAGGCCTGAAGTCAAACACTTTGCTGACCGCCTCACTCAGTTTGTCGTCGCCCACAATCCCCGTGCCGAAGGTTTCAACCAGTACGCTGACCGGTTCGGCCACGCCGATGGCGTAGGCCAGCTGAATCTGGCAGCGCTTCGCCAGTCCGGCAGCCACCACGTTCTTGGCAGCCCAGCGGGCAGCGTAGGCAGCGGAACGGTCCACCTTCGTCGGGTCCTTGCCGGAGAAAGCGCCGCCGCCGTGCGGTGCGCTGCCGCCGTAGGTATCCACGATGATCTTCCGGCCCGTCAGTCCGGAATCGCCCTGCGGTCCGCCAATCACAAACCGGCCGGTGGGATTAACGTAGATCTTTGTCCTGTCGTCCAGCAATTCGGCGGGAACGATGGGTTTGATCACCAGTTCGATCATATCCCTGCGGATCTGTTCCAGCGAAGCCTCCGGCGCGTGCTGTGTGGAAACGACGATCGTATCCACGCGGACCGGCCTGCGTTCCTCGTCATATTCAATGGTAACCTGGGTCTTGCCGTCCGGGCGCAGGTAGTCCACCTGTTCCTCTTTCCGGACTTTCGCCAGCTGTTTGGCCAGCTTGTGCGCCAGGGAGATCGCCAGGGGCATCAGTTCGGGGGTCTCGTCGCAGGCATAGCCGAACATCATGCCCTGGTCACCCGCGCCGTTGTCGTCCTCATCGCTTCCCGCGTCCTTCGCTTCCAGGGATTTGTCCACGCCCATCGCGATATCGGCGGACTGTTCGTCAATGTTTGTGATGATGCCGCAGGTATCGCAGTCAAAACCGTACTTGGCCCTGTCGTACCCGATCTCCCGGATCACTTCCCGCGCGATCTTTGCGATATCCACATAGCAGCTGGTGGAAATCTCGCCCATGATATGGACCAGGCCCGTGGAGGCAGTGGTTTCGCACGCCACGCGGCCATTGGGATCCTCTTTGAGGATCGCGTCCAGGATCGCGTCGGAGATCTGGTCGCAGATCTTGTCGGGATGTCCTTCCGTTACAGACTCAGATGTGAAGAAATAATGGCTCACTGTGTTTCCCTCCTTTTTTCACAAAGCTGAAAAAACCGCCCGGTACGCACACATACCAGGCGGGATTCGATCTTTGGGACCGTCCTTATCTGTCAGCGCCTCCCATACGGGGTGTGCACGCTGCGGGATTTGGCACCTTGCTTCCGCCGGTTGCCGTGACGTCATCGGGCCCGTCCCTCGGTCACTCGTGATAAGGTATTCAGTTGCGAAACGTATCTTACATGTTCAGGGACCCTTTGTCAATACCATAATCCACTATACAGAAACCATAATTATGCATTATGAATTGTGAATTATGAATTAATTACTTAATGAGCTCGCCCATCGTGCCGTTCACGGCGCAGGCGGCGTTGCTCTCGTCCGTGTCGATATGCATCGCCAGGGAGAATTTCTCGCTCACGCGGACCACCACATCCCCGAAGGTCAGGGCGCGGCCGTCAGTCTCCACCTTCACGGAAACGACATCCTTGTCCTTTACGCCGTACTCGGCGGCGTCAGCGGGGGTCATGTGGATGTGGCGCTTCGCGGCGATCACGCCTTCAGCAACTTCCACCTCACCCGCGGGGCCGACCAGCTTGCAGGCGCCGGAGCCGGCGATGTCGCCGGATTCCCGTACGGGAGCGGTCACGCCGATGGAACGGGCGTCAGTCAGGGAAAGCTCCACCTGGGTGGCGGGGCGGACGGGCCCGAGGATGCGGACGCGCTTGAGCGTGTTCTTGGGGCCGACGATGTCCACCTGCTCCTCACTGGCGAACTGCCCGGGCTGGCTCAGCCAGCTCTTCACGGTCAACTCATGCCCGGCGCCGAACAGCGTCTCCAGGTCTTCTTTGGTCACATGCACATGGCGGGCGGAAGTTTCAACCAGAATCTTGTTCATTTCATCAATACTCACTTTCTAAAATGCTTTTGATGAAAAGCTGGAGAATGGAGAAATCATCTCCATTCTCCAATCTTTTTCAGTCTTTCAACCGGATTTATTCTTTCAGTTCGCTCGTGCAGTGCGGGCAGCGGGTCGCCTTGATGTCGATCTCGCTCTGGCAGAAGGGGCAAACTTTGGTGGTGGGCTCGGCAGGCGCTTCTTCTTCCTTCTTCTTGGCATTCTTCGCAGCGTTCATTGCCTTGATGATCAGGAACAGCACAAATGCCGTAATAATAAAGCTGATAATTGTACCGATAAATGCCGCAATTGCGGGGCCGGCAGCCCAAGCGCCTTCTTCCAGTTCCTTGGGTGCGGGCAGGATCGCATTCAGCAGGGGCTGAATGAAATTGGCAATCAGGGAATCAACAATGGCCTTGAAGGCAGCGCCGATGATGATACCGACAGCCATGTCGATGACGTTTCCGCGCATCGCAAACTCTTTAAACTCTTTAAAGAACTTCTTCATAGTGGTATCCCCTTCCTCAAAAATATGTTATTTCTTCCCGCCGAACAGTCCGCCCAAGGCTTTTCCGATGTTCTTGATCAGGCCGTTCACGATCGTACGGGTCGCGGAACTGATCGCGGTATTCTTCACGCGGCCGGCAACAGAGTCGTTGCGACGGGCACGCTCGGCAGCTTCTTCACGCAGCTGGTCGTTGCGGGCACGGCGTTCCGCGGCTTCCTGTTCGCGGGCCTTGCGCTCGGCTTCCTTCGCGGCGGCGGCAGCAGCTTTCTGCTGGGCTTCCAGGGCCTTGGGGTCTGTGGCGACGGGGGCGGGTACATAGTTCCCGGTGGCGGGATCCAGCACCATGTCCACCATCTGCTGCACATACTGGCCGGTGGTCTGGTCCAGAACCATCACGGGCATCTTCTGAACCTGGGGCTGCACCTGGATGGTGGGAACCGCCTGCTGCACAGCCTGCACAACGGGCTGAGCAGCCTGCTGCACGGCCTGCACGACGGGCTGGGCCGCCTGCTGGACCTGCTGCACAACGGGGGCAGCCGCTTCCTTCACGGCTTCCACAACGGGCTGAGCGCCCTGCTGCACGGCCTGCACGACGGGCTGGGCCGCCTGCTGGACCGCTTCGACCACGGGAGCCGCGGCTTCCTGCACGGCTTCAACCACGGGAGCTGCCGCTTCCTTCACGGCTTCCATGCCTTCAACTTCTTTTTCAACATACTGACCGGTGGTGGGATCGAAAACCTTGAATGTTGCCATCTTTCTCTGCGGCGCGCTCTCCCTGCGCCGTTCAGGGGTCGTTGGGTAAACAGTGACGGTGGGAATCAGCCTCGGCCGCGCCTCAGAAATAGTACCACTGGCCGTTAATCAGCTTAAACCGCTGTGGATCCATTTCCTGCACCTGCGGTGCCGGAGGTTGCTGTGGTACAGGCGGCGTCGGCTGCTCCTGAGTAGCCGGAGCTTCCTCGGTGTCTTCCGGATCGGCGTACCTGCTCTTCAGCGGGCTCGCCTGGATGACCATTCTGCGGATCTCCTGGCTGATTGCTCCCATATAACTTTGCGGGGGAAGGATGGTGGCCCGCTCCACCACGCCCGGGGCTCCGTGCTCGTCAAGGAAGGAAACCAGCGCCTCGCCTGTCTTCAGGGTGGTAATGGCTTCCTCTGTATCAAAGGACGGATTCGTCCGGAACGTCTGTGCGGCGACCTTCACGGCCTTCTGGTCCAGCGGGGTATACGCCCGCAGGGCGTGCTGGATCCGGTTGCCCAGCTGGCCGAGGATCGTCATCGGGATGTCCGCCGGGCTCTGGGTGATGAAATAGACGCCCACGCCCTTGGAGCGGACCAGCCGGACCACCTGTTCGATCTTTTCCATCAGGGGACGGCTGCAGTTATTGAACAGCAGGTGCGCTTCGTCAAAGAAGAAGACGATCTTCGGCTTCTCCGCGTCGCCCTGCTCAGGCAGCAGGTCGTAAAGCTTCGTCAGCATCCACAGCAGGAACGTGGAATACATCGTGGGATTGTTGAACAGCCGGTCCGCGCACAGGATGTTGATCTTGCCCCTGCCATCCGCCGGATCCGTCTGGATCCAGTCCTGGATATCGATTGCAGGTTCGCGGAAGAAGACGTTCCCGCCCTGGTCCTCCAGCACGCCCACGGCCCGCTGGATCGCACCCACGCTGGCCGCGGACACATTGCCGTATTCCAGCGTATATTCCTTCGCGTTCTCGCCCACGTGGATCAGCAGCTGCTTCAGGTCCTGCAGGTGCTCCAGCGGGAGCTCCTCCCGAATGGCTACCCGGAAAGCGATGTTCATTACGCCGGCCTGGGTTTCGTTCAGGCTCAGCATCCGGCTCATCAGCAGCGGGCCCATGTCCTGCACCGTCGCCCGGATCGGAATGCCCTGCTCTCCGTATACGTCCCAGTATTCCGTCGGATAAGAATGGTAGTCGAACTCTTCCTTCGGCACGCCGCACTTTTCCAGCCGGCGGTCAATCGCTTCCGACGCTTCGCCGGGCGATACCATACCGCTCAGGTCGCTCTTGATATCGCTCAGGAAAACAGGCACGCCCATGTCGGAAAAGCCTTCCGCCAGCACCTTCAGGGATACCGTCTTTCCGGTGCCCGTCGCGCCGGCAATCAGGCCGTGGCGGTTCGCCATGGAAGGAAGCAGAAATACGGGGGTTCCATCAGCGCACGACCCGATCCAGATCTTGCCGTCATGGAGCATCTGTATCCCTCCGTTTCAATTCTTCATCTTTCCGATTATTTTACACTAATTTCCTTTGAATCGTCAAGGTTTTGAGCCGTTTTGGAATGTTTTTTTCACACACAAAAAAGCGGCCCGGACGGGCCGCTGGTAAAGTACGTTTAATTCTGAATTTCTTCCATGATTTTCCGCATAGCCTGGGCCGCGCGGAACCGGTGGCTCACCTGGTTCTTCTCCTCCTGGTTCATCTCCGCGTAGGTCTTGTTCATCGGCTCATACAGGAACAGCGGATCATACCCGAACCCGCCGGTCCCCCGCCGTTCCGTCAGCAGGGTTCCCGGGCAGCTTCCCTCCGCGATCAGGGTTTCTTTTCCGGGGATCTTCAGCGCCAGCGCGCACTTGAACGCGCAGGCCCGGTTCTCTTTCCCTTCCATCCGGCTCAGCAGCAGGTCGTTGTTCGCCTCGTCGTTCCCGTGCTCCCCGGCATACCGGGCGGACATCACCCCGGGCTCTCCGTCCAGCGCGTCCACCTCCAGCCCGCTGTCATCCCCGATCGCGGGATATCCCGTGGCTTCGCTTACTGCTTCCGCTTTGATCGCCGCGTTCCCGGCAAAGGTGTCCGCGTCCTCCTCGATCGGTCCGAAGAAGCCTGCCGCGGTCATCGGGGCCAGCGTATAGAAGTCTTTGAACATCTCCTGCAGCTCGCGCAGCTTATGCTCGTTGCCCGTCGCAACCAGCAGCAGGGGCTTGGGCGCGATGTGCGCCACCCGTTCGCCGAGCGCTTCCCGCTGGGCGTCCATCAGCTCGCGGATGCCCTTCGCGCCGTATTCCATGATCGTGTCGAGCTCCTGCTTCGTGAACGCCCTGCCTTCGCCGGTACCCTGCAGTTCAATAAACTCGCCCTTTTCATTCATCACGAAGTTCATGTCCACCTGGGCGTGGCTGTCCTCCCGGTAGCACAGATCCAGGCAAGGCTCGTCGTCAATCACGCCCGCGCTGATCGCCGCCACCTGGTGCACAATCGGGCTGACGGGCAGCTTCTTCTCCCGCACCAGTCGTTCCGCCGCGCAGGTCAGCGCCACCATCGCTCCGGTGATGGAAGCCGTGCGGGTGCCTCCGTCCGCCTCCAGCACGTCGCAGTCCAGGGTAATCGTCCGCTCGCCCAGGGCCTTCAGGTCCACCGCCTGCCGCAGCGCCCGGCCGATCAGCCGCTGGATCTCCACGCTCCGGCCGTCCTTCTTGATGCCGTCGCGTTTTTTCCGTTCCTGGCAGCTGGCGGGCAGCATCGCGTACTCCGCCGTCACCCAGCCCTGTCCCTTGCCCTTCAGGAAGGGCGGAACAACCTCTTCCACGCTCGCTGTGCAGATCACCCGGGTGTTCCCCGTGGCGATCAGGCAGCTGCCGTACGCCGTGCGCACAAAATCCGTTTCAATGCTCACCGGACGTTTCTCGTCCGGTTTTCTTCCGTCTGCTCTCACAGGTCTTCCTCCAGAAATAATTATGAATTATGAGTTGATTGATTATTCCTTCCCCTTGTTATTGATCATCTTAATCGCTTCCACGGCATAAACGGCCATCGCGATGATCGCCAGCGCCACCGTGATCCACAGCAGCAGGATGTCCGGCGTCAGGCCGAACACCATGATGTTCCCTTCCGCAAACGCCTTGTGGAAGAAGGACAGCACCAGCGAGGCGATGAATCCCACCTGCGCTGCCTTGCCGAAATAGTTGCTGTAAACCACCACGTCCCTGCTCAGCATAAACACGCCGCCCAGGACCATCACCAGTTCCTTGGCCGCGACGATGATCACCGCCACCAGCGGCAGCGGTCCCCAGAATGTCTGCAGCACCATCGCCGTGAGGACCATCAGTTTGTCTGCCAGCGGATCAAACAGCTTACCGAAGTCCGTAATCTGGTTCAGCTTCCGCGCCAGGTACCCGTCCAGCATATCCGTCAGGCTCGCTGCGCAGAACACGCAAAGCGACGCGACCCGGATCTCCTCCTCATGAAAAAACAGCACCACGAACACCGGAATCAGCAGCATCCGGATGATCGTCAGCACATTCGGAATGGTCCACACATTGGAAAACAGTTTCCGGATCTTCTCTTTCAAACCAATATCCTTCTCTCTGAAAGCTTAAATCAATTCTTCAGTTATCATTGTGCATTATGCATTATGCATTGTGCATTCTTAATTCTTAATTAATCTCTCGCCCAATCCTTACTCCGCTCAACCGCCTTATGCCAGCCCTTGAGGTTCAGCAGGCGGGTGGCCTCGTCCATACGGGGCGTGAACTCCAGGTCCTTCTGCCAGCCCTTGGTGGCCTCCTCCGGGCTGCCGTAGATCCCGGCTCCCAGCCCGGCCAGCAGGGCAGCCCCCAGCGCGGTCGTTTCCAGCACCCTTGGCCTTACGACCGGGATCCCGGTGATATCCGCCTGGAACTGCATCAGGAAACTGTTCGCGCTGGCGCCGCCGTCCACCTGCAGGCTTTCCGGCCGGCTACCGCAGTCCGCGATCATCGCGTCCATCAGGTCCGCGCTCTGGTAGGCAATCGCCTCCAGCGCCGCGCGCACGATGTGCGGCCGCCCGGTGCCCCGGGTCATGCCGACAAGCGTGCCCCGGCTGTACATATCCCACCACGGCGCCCCCAGGCCGGTAAACGCCGGTACCAGGTAAACACCGCCTGTGCTCTGCACGGATTGGGCAATGCCCTCGCTCTCCGCCGCGCTGCCGATAATCTTCAGCTCGTCCCGCAGCCACTGGATTGTCGCGCCGCCCATGAACACGCTGCCCTCCAGCGCATAGGTCGGCTTCCCGCCGATCCGCCACGCCATCGTGGTCAGCAGGCCGTGCCGGCTCATCACCGGCCTGTCTCCGGTGTTCATCAGCATAAAGCAGCCGGTGCCGTAGGTGTTTTTGATATCCCCGGCTTTCAGGCACGCCTGGCCGAAAAGGCTCGCGTGCTGGTCGCCCGCCATCGCGGTCACCGGGATGGCCCGGCCCAGGATCGCCGGATCCAGCATACCGATCGGTCCGGCCGTATCAACAACCTTCGGCAGGCACGCCTTCGGGATGCCGAGGAGCTTCAGCAGGTCGTCGTCCCAGTCCTGCGTATGCAGGTTAAACAGCATTGTCCGCCCGGCGTTGGTCGCGTCTGTCACGTGCGGCCGGCCCTCCAGCAGGTTCCAGCACAGGTAGCTGTCCACCGTGCCGAAGCACAGCTCGCCCTTTTCCGCGCGCTCCGTCAGGTTATAGTAATCCAGAAGCCATTTCAGCTTCGTGCCGGAGAAATACGCGTCCGGAACCAGTCCGGTCTTCTCCCGGATCATATCCGCAAAGCCGTCCGCCACCAGCCGGTCCACAATCTGGCTGGTGCGCCGGCATTGCCACACGATGGCGTTGCCCGCGCACTCGCCCGTCTTCCGGTCCCAGAGGAAGGTCGTTTCCCGCTGGTTTGTGATGCCGATTGCCGCGATATCCGCCGCGTTCACGCCGCTCAGGCGCACCGCCTCGCGCAGGGCGGTTACCTGGCTGTCCAGGATGTCCTTCGGGTCATGCTCCACCCAGCCGGGCTTCGGATAATGCTGCGGAAATTCCTTGTTGTACGCCGCGATCATCTCTCCGTCTTCGGTAAAGATCACCGCGCGGGAACTGGTCGTCCCCTGGTCAAGCGCCGCCAGGATCTTCTTCATGCGTCCCCCTCTTCACCGTCTATGTCGTAGTCTTCGTATTCGTCATATTCGTCGTATTCCGCGTAGTCTTCCCTGCCGTCGCCCTCCGACTCATCGTCTTCCTCCGGGGGTGCTTCTGTCGCGGGCGCGGGGGTGGGCGTTCCCGTTCCTTCTTCCTGCGGCTTGTCCAGCTTGACCTCGATGCCGTAGATGAAAGCTTTTCCCTTGCCCGTGGTTCCGATGACCACCACGTTGTTGTACGCCGCGGGTGACGCCTCAATCTCGCCTTCGACCTGCAGGCTGCTGATCTCGCTGCCCGTCAGGCCGTCCAGCAGGTGGATCTTTCCGTTCTGCTCACACTGCAGGATCCAGCCGTTTCCCTGCTTGTCGTACAGGGCGATCGGGGAGGACTCGCTCCGGCTGCCCAGCCCGTACGTCCACGCGACCCGGCCGTTCTTCTTTTCCAGGGCGATCAGCGCGGCGGGAGTATCCGACTTCAGCCCGAGCTGCCCGGCGCCTTCCTCGCTCAGGCCGGTCACCGTAAAGTATACGTAATCGTTCAGTTTGTTCTGGCCGATCACAGGAGAGGCCTTCGCGCCGACATTGTCCTTCGTGTTGTCCTTCTTGCCTTTGTATACGCCGACTTCCGTGCACCAGGCTTCGCTGCCGCTCAGCGCATCGTACCGGCGGATCTGGATATTGCTGTTCCCTTTCTTCCGGTTGTTCAGCATGTTGGCGGTGTAGAGGTTCAGCTCCCGGTTTTCCGTCAGGTCCATCGCAATCGCGGCCATGACCGAGTCTCCGGTGTCCACTGCCCACACAGGTTTCAGGTTGTTCGTGTCCACGCACCGCAGCACGCCGCCCATATCCGCATACCAGACGTACCGGTCGTACGCGGCGGGGGAGGATTCCACCGCCACCAGGGGGCTGGCCTTCTGTTTTCCCCGGGACTGCCCCTTTGCCAGGGAATTCATCGTCACAATGGACGGGGAAAGCGTCATCACACCCAGGTTATAGTCAAACGTCGTCCCCAGCGATTCCAGGTACAGCATACCGTTCGTCCCGATGGCGATCAGGGTGTCGCTCTCCCGGTCGATCAGGGCGCTCGTCTCAAAACTGCCGACGTCGTTCAGCGGCCGGTGGTATTTGCCGTCCAGGCCGTCAATGAACTTCACTTCCTTCTGGGAATAGAGGTTATACTGCCGCAGGCCGATCTGGCCCCGCTTGTTTTTCATTTTCCGGGCGTACTGGCCGACCGCCATGAACGGCCGTCCGCGGGGATGCAGGCTCGGCGTACCCCTCATCGCGTAGCCCAGCTTGATGCTGTTGCGGGTGATCTTGCCGTCCTCCAGGTCCAGGAAGCGGATCGCGCCGTCCATGCCTGCGATGATGACTTCCTTCAGCGCGTATTTCTCAATCTTTGCCTCCGTGATGTTGCTCTTCGTGCGCACTTCCATGCTCCACCGGGTAATCACGGGCTGTCCGGTCCACTGGTATCCGTAATAGGTCTGTTTCTCTCCGCGCGCGCTGCCGCCCTCTGTCTGCCAGAGCACGGACAGCTTCAGCGGAGCCGCGCTCATCGTGCCGGCAGCCGCGTTCCGGCGGAAATTGTCTCCGCGGAAAGTCAGCACGCCGAGCTTCGGCTCGGAATAGTATTCATCGGCAGCCGGCATATGGATCAGTTCCTTGGCCGGCCGGCTGTATTCTTTTTCCTTCTTGGTATTGCTGGTCCAGACCGTCGTCTGGGTGATCAGGCCCGGGTCCGCCTCCGGCGCCGCTTCCGCGGTCAGGGGCGGCGTCGGCGTCACTTCCTCAGGTACCGGCGTCGGCGTCGGCGTCGGTTCAGGCGTCAGGAGCACAGCCGGCGCGTCCGTGGCCTGCTCGTCCTTCGGTGCTTCCGTCGGCTGAGGCTCCGTCGGCGCGGGCGTTGCCTGTCCCGGTTCGGGCGTATCCGTCGGTTCCGCGTCCGGATCGTAATAGTCGTCGTCCTCAGGATCCGCAGTGACAACAGGTACCTGCTGCGGATCCACGCCGACAGGCGAGCTCACGTTGATCTCAGCCGTCCTGTCGGTATCGATCCAGTTTTCCTCGCCGGTCCGGCGCACCTGCAGGATTACCTTTCCGGCAAAACCGGTCGCAACGGACATCTTGATCGTCCAGATCTTTTTGTCCGCGTTGTCGGCCAGGCTGGTTTCCGTGCCCAGGTCGATATCGCCTTCCCCGCGCAGCCGAACCCCGCCCACGTCCTTGCCCGTCTCCACGGAGAAACTCAGTTCCACCGGGGCGATCTTGCCTGCCGTTTCCGGCGCCTCAAAGCTGAGGATCTGCGGGACGTCCGGGTTCGCCTTCCTGTCCTTGCTGAGGAATTCCTTCCACAGCATCCATCCGGTCAGGGCCAGGCCGGCCACCACCAGCAGTGCCACCACGGCCCGCAGTGTTTTATGGCCCGGTTTTTCCTGCACCGGGTTTTTTTCCTCTTCCATGCGGAAGGGCTGTTTCCGTTTTTCCAGATAGGCCCGGGCGTCGCGTCCGTACAGGGTCTCCTGTTTCGGATCCCGGCCGTAGAGGTTTGCTTCGCGCTGGCCGTACATGGCTTCCCGCTTCGGGTCCGCGGCAGGCATCGATCGGGTCGCGCCGTCGCTCATCCTTCCGGGGGCATATCCGACGTTCACCTGGGCGGAACGTTCCCGCTGGGCGGAACCGCTGCGCATCTGTTCGGCTGAAGGCGCCTCATACCGTCTTCCGGGTGCGGGCCTGCGCTCCTCCGGCACCGGGGGGCGCCCCGGTGCGACCTGCGGCCGTGTTCCCGGCCGCTTCGCGCCTTCCCGCGGCACACCGTACGGCGCGGCCGCCATGCGTCGCGCCTCCGGCGGTACCCGGCTGTCCGCAGCCTGCACAACGGGTTCAGCCGGTTCTTTCTCCGCCGGCTTTTCCGGCGTTTCGGGCTCATTCTGCTTTTCGGATTCTTCCGCAGTTTCCGGTTCTCCGGATTCAGGAAGTTCCTCCGGCTTTCCGGCGGGAATCTCCGGTTCAGCCAGTTCAGCCGGCGCACCGAACACATCAGGCCGACCAGGATCTTCAGCCTTTCCGGACGCGTCCGCTCTCCGCCGAATTCTGCGCTGGGCGGTTATGCCCGTATATTCATCCTGACTGTCTTTATTCCAATCGTCCAACCTTCGTCTTCTCCTTTGCATACAAAGATTCCGACATCATATATTATACCCGAAAGCGTTTTTCTTCTCAAGTCCCGCGCCGGTTGCCTTTTCCTGCCGTACTCCCTATAATAACGTCATGAATTACGATTTTTCTTCCTGTACGCTCTGTCCGCGCCGGTGCGGCGCGAACCGTTCCGCCCGGACCGGATTCTGCGGCCTCGGCGATAAGATGCTTATTGCCCGCGCCGCCCCGCACCTGTGGGAAGAACCGCCGGTTTCCGGCTCCCGCGGCACCGGCGCGGTCTTTTTTTCCGGCTGCACACTCCGCTGCGCCTACTGCCAGAACGGCGATATCTCCCACCGGAACGAAGGCCGCCCCTTCACCCCGCGCGAACTGTCTGATACGCTGAAGCGCCTGTGCGATCTCGGCGTCCATACCCTGTCCTTCATCACCGGCACGCCCTTCGTGCCGCTCATCCTGGACGCCCTGGACCTGTGGCGCCCGCCGCTGCCCGTCGTCTGGAACACCTCCGGCTACGAAACCGTTGAAACCCTCCGGATGCTCGGGGGTGCCATTGACGTCTGGCTCCCGGATCTCAAGCATTTCTCCCGGCGCGCAGGCAGGCTCTGTGCCGGCGCTCCGGATTACTTCGCCTTCGCCTCCGAAGCAATCAGGGAGATGTGCCGCCAGACAGGCACACCCGTCTATGACGAGGACGGCATCATGCTCCGCGGTACCCTTGTCCGGCACCTGATCCTCCCCGGCTTCACCTCGGAAAGCCTCCGTCTCCTCACCTGGATCCGTGACGAACTTCCCGCCGGAACGCCCGTCAGCCTCATGCGCCAGTACATTCCCTGCAACGGCGTTTCCATTCCCGGCCTCGACCGACGCATCACAGAACGCGAATACAGCCGCGTGCGCGATCATATGCTCGCCATCGGTCTCCCCGGCTTCCTCCAGGAGCCGGACTCGGCGGACAGGGAATTTATTCCGGTGTTCAACAAAGACGAGAGCTTCGTCTGACCGCAGACCATGAACTGAAAAGGGCCGGATCGCTCCGGCCCTCTTTTTGTTTTATTCAGTTTTTTTGACTTTCGGCACATGGTATTCGTATTTTCCGCCGAAATCAAACTTCACGCTTTCCGGAGGCGTCTCCAGCAGTTCCGGATGGTCCATGTACTTCACCATGGAAGCAAAGAATGCCGCGTAGTGCGCGCCGGAACACATCCGCTCATCCGCGGTCATGCCCAGCGGCAGCCACCGCTTCATCCGGACCTTCCCGTCGCTTTCGACGGTGGCTTCCTTCAGGACGTTCCCCATGCCGATAAACATGCCCACATTCCCGAAATTGTAGATGTGGTGCCATACATGGTTCAGCCCGATGCTCGCGTTGTTCGTAATGAACAGCCCGCTGAAGAACGGCAGTTCCTTGATCAGGGACGCCGGAACGAGCCCGTAGCGGTCCAGCAGAATGCCAATCTTCGTGAAGACCGTGGCCAGGCCCGGGATCTTCAGCAGGATCGACGCCAGTTTCGTCACAAACGCATCGTCCTCAGCGGTCCGGATTCTCTCCTGCGCCGCGATCATCCGGTCGCGCACGTCGAAGATTGTATCTGTCAGGTCAAACTCGATCCGCGCGGTGACTTCGTTGCTCGCATTGTCCTGCGGATCCTTCAGGACCACGTAGGAGATGGAGCAGTTGTCCCGCGCGTAATATTGTTTGTTATAGATATAGCGGTTCAGCTCCGGCAGCTGGCTCACCGAGCGGATATAGGCCGCGGCGATGATCTGCATGAAGGTGATCTTCTGGCCTTCCCGGTTCTTTTCCGCGATGTAGCGGGCGGCCTTTTCATAGTCCATTTTGTGCTGCAGGAACACCTGCGCGTCGCAGCGCATGGGCATCAGGTAGGGCGTGATCTGTACCAGCGGATCCACGTCCTTCAACCGCCTGCCGTCAGGTCTGAATCCAAACATGCTCCGGCCCTCCTCAGAACAGCCCCGTCGCCTTTTCCAGGGCTTCCTGCTGCGCGTTGAGCAATTCCTCAAACTTCCTGCGGTATTCCAGGGCTGTCTCTTTCAGCGCGGCCACTTCCTTCTCCAGGCCTTCCCGTTCCTCCGCCAGCCCGTTCAGGCGCTCATTGGCTTCGGTTTCAGCCTTCAGCCGGATCGCTTCCGCGTCCTCCTTGGCTTTGCGGATGGTTTCTTCCTTCACGGTCGCCGCCATCTCCAGGATTTCACGGAACCTGCCCTCGTCCTCCCGGCTCACAGCCGTATCCTGCGCAGGCGCGGACGGCCGTACAATGGTCGTCTTCTGGCGAAGGTCCTGGATCTCATTGTTCAGCCGGTCCATCTCTTCGCAGATCAGGTCCAGGAAGGTGTCCACCTCGTCCTTGTTGTATCCCCTGCTCTCAATGGAAAACTCCTTTTCCGTGATCATGTCCGCCGTGATCCGTTCCATCTTTCAGCCCTCCAGTCATATATTTTTATGAATTTCAGAATGAAATATACCTTATGTCCTGCGATCGCCGTTACCCATTCTTGCTTCGCTTGCAACGCAAGGATTCACGCGCGCACCGCGGGCGGAATTCCCGCCTCGCGCACCGCGCACGACAGGGACGGCTGTAGCATGGGAACTGTTTCCCAAATACCCATAAAGGCACAGGTCAAAGATTTGGACAGTTCCGCATCACATTCCGTAACCGCCAAAGCTGGCGTAGGAACCTGCCGCAACCGGCATCGTTCCGGTATAGGGGTTATATCCTTCCAGCTGCCCGCTGCGCGCAGCGTTCCATTCCGCCGCGTTCGCGCCCTGGCGCCGTTCCCGCCTGGGCGGTGCTGCCTGTACCGGGGCGGCTGCACGCACCGGCGGCATTTCCGGCATCCGCATGTCCGCCGCTGCCTGTTCCGGCAGGATCTTCACGCCTTCCGGCGCAATCACGACAATCCGTGCGCCCTGCAGCAGCCTTACCGAGCAGCCCAGCGTGAACGCCGCGCCGGCCAGCATATCCTGGCAGCGCATGCTCTCGCTCTCATTGGCGATCGCGTCCAGCATCACAATCAGGGTCTCCCCGTCCTTCATGCATTCAATCGCTTCATAGCAGCTCTTAAGTCCCGTCAGCGTAATAATGTGCTCCACATGCACCTGTCCGCGGCCTGCGCCGGGTTCCACGCCGGGCATATAGGAGATATTGCTGCTGTTCCGCCGTGCCATGGTGAAACCGGTCTGGCCGCCGAAACTTCCCTTGCCGACATAGTTCCCCTGGGGCGCCTGTTCCTGCGGCCGGAAATAGTTCGTCTGGTTCTGCTGCTGGCCGTACGCCGGCTGCCAGGACGTATTGCCGTACGCCGTCTGGCCGTAAGCGGTCTGGCTGTAATTCGTCTGGCCGTAAGCGGTCTGGTCGTACGCGGGCTGCTGATCATATCCGCCGAAGAATGTCGGCGGATTCATACCCGTGAAGCCGGTATGCACATAGCGGAGATCCTGGTCCTGCGGCTGGTTCATCGTCATATCGCCGGCCTGGGGCTCCGCGGTCTTCTTGCGCAGCGGCCGGTAATGGCTGGTGCCCCCGTCCGGCCGGCGTGTGATGTCCGCCGACACGCGGGAAAACGCCCCGCCGATACTCTTCATCAGATCCTTAACCTTCAGTGCCATCCTGATATCCTCTCCTCTGCCCCGTTATCCGCGGGGCCCGAAAATCGCGCTTCCCACCCGGACCATTGTTGCGCCGTGCTTTGCGGCAAGCCGGTAATCTCCGGACATGCCCATGCTCAGCTCTTCCATCACGGCGCCGTCCAGGTCCTTTTCCCTGAGCCGGTCAAACAGCCCGCGCATCCGCGCGAACAATCCGTCCAGGTATTCCTCGTCGTCCGTCAGCGGCATTACCGCCATCAGTCCCCGGACTTCGATGCCCTCCAGCGGGGCAATCCGCTTCAGGAACGCTCCCGTCTCTTCAAACGGAACGCCGCCCTTCTGTTCCTCCCCGGCGGGGCTCACTTCCACCAGCACCGGCATCCGCCGCCCGGCGGCGACCGCCCGGCTGTGGATCTCCGCCGCCAGCGGCTCCGAATCCACCGACTGGATCATGCATACGTCCCCGATGATCTGCTTCACTTTGTTCCGCTGCAGCCGGCCGATCAGGTGGACTTTGAACCGGTCCTGCAGCCCGGGCAGCTTGCCCAGCAGTTCCTGCACCCGGTTCTCGCCGATCTCTGTCACGCCCGCTTCCGCCAGCGGCAGGATTTCTTCCGCGCTGTGGGTTTTCGTTACAGCGATCAGCCGCGGCGCCGGATACCGTCCGTCCGACGCTTCCGCCAGCTCCTGCCGGATCCGCGCTACCCTGCGCGCCAGTTCTTCGGGGGTCATGGATTTCCTCCTGTTATCAGAACAGCCTCACGGTCTGTCCCTCATAGAGTACGCCCTGCTGGATCGGGGAGATATACACCATCCCGTCCCGCTTGTCGATTACATTCACGGGGATAAAGAACTGATAATCCCCGTTTACCACAACCACACCGGGCATACCGTCCTGCGTGTAGAGGGCCTTGGCAGGTACCGTCAGGCTGCTCACGCTGTCGCCCAGCACGCCTGTACACGTCCGGATATAGAGAATCGGCATCACGCTGCTGACCACGTCCAGCCGCACCAGCAGTTCGCCGCCTGTCCGGGTGAAGCTGAGCACCCGCGCCCTGACCATCGTATCCTTGAAGTTCTCGAGCTTCAGCTCATATTCCGCGCCTTCCACCGGGTTCCAGTTGGTGTCCCGGATCAGCATCAGCACGACCCAGTGGCCGTCCCGTACCAGGCGGTAGATGGTGGTCTTGCCCTTGGCGGCGATATCCTCCGTCGCGGGCTTCTGGCCGTTGACCATCGAGCGGACCTGGGAAGGCGTAAACTGGTCGTAATTCGTTACCTTAAGCCCGTACTCGTATCCGTCGGAATAGAAGCTGACGATTCCCTCGCCCTGGGCGCCGTACTGTTTCGTCCAGCTGCTGATACGCTGCAGCTGGCTCTGCTCGTCGTCATACAGGCGGGTCATCCGCTGGTCTTCGCTGTACAGTTCCTTCAGCCGCTCCTGCCGGGCCTCAATCGCGGTGGCAAGAAGCGTTTCCTGGTTGTTCATGTTTCCCCGGGCGCCGCCGATCAGCTCCCGGACCTCCCTGGCACGGGTCATGACCTCCGCTTCCAGCTTTTCCATTCGGGCGTCGGTCGTCACCTGCTCTTTGAGCAGTTTCATCTGGTATGCCTTGATCTGGTCCCGGTAATCCTGCAGCGTGGTCATTTCGCGCGTGCTGAATCCGGAGGTGTATACGTTGCATACCACTGTGCCGCGGGAGACCAGGCTTCCCTCTTCCGCGATATAGTCCACGGTCGAAACGCCTTCCGCGTCAAACGGGCTTTCGTCCCGCACGATCAGGCAGTCCCCGGTGTAGCGGGAACCGATCACGCCCGCCGTAATCGTGGCATAGGGAGAGGTTTCAGGGGTCAGCGTGGTGATCAGATACCACACAGCAAACGCCAGCACCAGCACGATCAGCATGATCTGCGGTACGCTCATGCGCTTGTTCTCCGGCCGCTGCGGAATCTGCACCGGCTGCGGAGGCTGCATATCGTACACCTGCTCTCACCCCTTTCCGACAACAGATAATTATATCATGTCATTCTGTCCTTTGGCAAATTACAGCAGCCATGCAGCAGGCCGGACCACAGCCGCGGGCGGCTCCCCGTCCGTTACCTCCAGGGTCATCAGCGCCTTCTCGCCGCTGATGCGTTTCTTTTCAGGAGCGGCTGTGCTCATGACGAACGCCATGCCGACCACCTTCACGTTGAATTCGCGCATCAGCTCCACCATGCCGCCGGCCGTGCCGCCGCCTTTGAGGAAGTCGTCCACAATCAGCGCCCTCTGGTTTTCCTTCACCGCCCGGCGGCTCAGGCTCATCGTTTCAATGCTTCCGCTGCCGGAGACGTAGTTGATGTTCACCGCGGAGCCTTCATACACCCGGCTGGAGTGGCGGGCGATCACCAGCGGCACGCCCAGCGCGTTCGCCGTCGCAAAGGCGACCGGGATGCCCTTCGTTTCCATCGTCAGCACGAAGTCCGGTTCTTCGCCGTAATATTCTGTCGCAATGATCTCGCCCATCCTGTTCACGGTTTCCGGCGTGGACAGGATATCGCTGTAATACAGGAATCCGCCCGGCAGCACGCGCTCCGTTCCGCTCAGCTTCCCGCACAGCTCCTCAATGGTTTCCCGGGCCTTTTTCCTGCTCACCGCGGGGCGGTATCTCACGCCGCCGGCCGCACCGGTCACCGTCTCGATCTCGCCCAGGTCAAACGTCTTCGTCACCTGCTGCAGCAGGTCGACGTCCTCGCTCATCGTGGACTTGGCCGAGCCGAACAGCTCGCAGAAGCTGCTCAGCGTAAAAATCCTGTTCGGCTTTCCCGACAGCAGTTTCATCATCGCTGTCATGCGCTCATTCCGGCGGATTCTGTCCATACTTCACATCTCCTGAAATTGTTTTCCCAACCATGGATTATACCATATATCCGAACAATAAAAAAGATTTTTTCTTGAATTGTTCGGAAAAATGAAAACTGCCGGCCGCAATGGCCGGTAGTTTGTTCGTCCGTATAATGTGAATTATTCTTCAGCCATGAACGGCTTGATGTCTTTCAGCAGTTCCTCGCAGTCATCGCTGTAGATTTCCAGGGCAATCGGCTTCGACAGATCCAGGGAAAAGATCCCCAGGATCGACTTGGCGTCCACCACATGGCGCCCTGCACGCAGATCCATCTCAAAGGGATAGCGCGTAACGATGTTGACGAAGTTATTCACATTTTCAACCAGACTCAGTCGGATCATAACGGACTTCACGGCAAAGCACCTCCTCTGTGATCGTCGTTCCACACCGGTTCAGTTACTGATGTGGGTCCACATGATACAACGATTCGAAACCGGTTTCAATTGCCCGTCCGGCGATTTCCGGACCGGATTCTCCATCTCAGTCGTCCGTTTCGGCGGCTTCCTTGTCCCGGATCCGCAGGATGAGCGTATCCTCTTCCTGGTCCCAGATCGCCTCGCCCTTCAGGGCGGCAGCCAGGAATTCAGCGTTGATGAAGTGGCCTTCCGATTCAAAGTCGAAGTCTTCTTCCTTCATCGGGATTTCCAGGCCGTCCAGCGTCGCGGAGCAGCCGGCGTCTTCGTTATACAGAACCAGCGTATATCCCGCCGCTTCCAGCACCACCGATCCGACGCCGTCGTCAGTCAGCTGCCAGGTTTCGACGCACTTGCACATATCATCCAGGCTCACGCGGATCTTTGCGCCGTTCTGGCTCAGCCGCGGCTGCGCCTTTACCGGAACGCCGTCCTGCATCTGAATGAATTCCAGCGGGCCGTCTCCTTCGTTCAGGGCGATATCCGCAGTAATCAGCTCATAGACGTCCGCGTCCAGGTCGACGTTCTCAATGATCTCTTCCGGTTCCTCCGTGGGTTCCGGCGTTTCCGTTTCCTCAGGCGCTTCCGTTGCTTCCGGTTCCGCGGTCGGTTCCTCAGCCGGTTCCTCCGTAGGCTCCTCGGTTGGCGCTTCTGTCGGCGCTTCCGTAGGAGTTTCCGTCGGCGCTTCCGTAGGGGCTTCTGTAGGGGCCGCTGTCGGTTCGGCAGTCGGCGCTTCCGTTACGGCAGGCGTCGGCACCTCGGACGTCGGGGCCGGAGTCGGTTCAGGTTCCTCATTTGCTTCCGGATTCGGGAAGATGTCCGGGTTTTCAAACAGGTAGGTCTGCGTCTTCCGTCCGGCGATGCCGTCCGCCGTCAGGCCGTTGTAATACTGGAACTTTTTGATCGCGTTGTAGGTCTGCCGTCCGTATGCGCCGTCCGCAGAATCCTTCGGCAGGTATCCCAGTTCGATCAGCTTTTCCTGGATCCGCTTGACTTCCTTGCCTTTGGTGCCCATTGTGATGTTGTGGTATGCCTTCTGGTTCGGCGTAATCTCAGGCACCGGCGCGGGCGTATACTTGTTCCCCGCCTGTGTCGGTTTTGCCGTCGGGGCAGCGGTCGCCTCTTCCCCGGGTGCGGGCGTCCCGACGGTCTCCACAATCGCCTGGGGCACGGGGCTGGGCGTGGGTGTTACCTTCGGAGCGGCTGTATTCTGCACCGCCAGCGTCAATGTCGCTGTCATGTAGATCAGCAGGGTTTTCATTATATCCATACACGCCACTCCTCTGTGCTTGTAAGCTTTCAAATCATTATATCAAACCGCGACGTTGATGACAACACTTCTTTTATATGATAAACTTGATGTAATCACTCTGATATGGGAGCAGCGTTATGGAGCAGCTGGAAGGAACCATCGAGGGTACCGTTTTCCGGAACCAGGAAAACGGCTATTCCGTGCTGACCGTGCGCGCCGGCCGCTCCGAAGTTACTGTCATCGGAACGCTTCCCGAGCTCAGCCCCGGTGAGCAGGCCGTCTTTACCGGCACATGGACCGAGCACCGCACCTACGGCCGCCAGTTCAACTGCTCCTTCTGCGAACTGAAAACCCCGACGACCCTCCTGGGCATCGAGCGCTTTCTCGGCAGCGGCCTGATCCACGGCGTCGGCCCTTCCACCGCCACCCTCATCGTGGCGGCCTTCGGCGAAGACACCCTGTCGATCCTCTCCGAGCACCCGGAGCGCCTGTGTGAAGTCCGCGGCATCGGCAAAAAGCGCGCCGCCATGATCGGCGACAGCTTCCGGGAGCAGCAGGGCGCCCGCCGCGCCATGATCTTCCTCCAGTCCTATGGCATCTCCCCCGCCCTTGCGGTCCGCATCAGCCGGTACTACGGCGAACGCACACCCGAAATCGTCCGGGAGAACCCCTACCGCCTCTGCGACGACCTGGAAGGCGTCGGATTCAAAACTGCGGACCGCATCGGCCTGTCCCTGGGAATCCCGGCCGACAGCGAGAACCGCGTCCGTGCCGCCATGAAATACATCCTGCGGGACGCCGCCGCGTCCTCCGGCCACGTTTACCTGCCGGAGGAAGAACTCTGTTCCGTTTCGGCCTCCCTGCTGAGCGTCCCCCTGGACCTCTGCCGCCAGGCGCTCCGCGGCATGCTGATCTCCGGCGCCCTGCAGTCGGAGTCCTCCGAAAACGAACCCCGCCGCGTCTACCTGCCCTACTACCGCTACGCGGAGCAGGAGGTTGCCCTCATGATCCGCCGCCTCATGACGGCCATCGATCCGGGCAAGTATGCCGGCGTTTCCCGGGCGATCACCGCCTTTGAAAAAAGCCGCGGCATCGAATTCTCACCGACCCAGCGCCAGGCCATCGCCGGCGCGCTGGAAAACGGCGTGTTCGTCATCACCGGCGGACCCGGCACCGGCAAGACGACGATCATCAACTGCATCCTGGAGCTCCTGTCCCGGGAGCACGAGACCGTCCTGTGCGCCCCCACCGGCCGCGCCGCCAAGCGCATGAGCGAAGCCACCGGCGCCGAGGCGAAGACCATCCACCGCCTGCTGGAATACAGCGGCGAGCAGGGAAACTTCATGCGCATGGAGGATAACCCGCTGGACGCGGACTGCGTCATCGCGGACGAAACCTCCATGATCGACCTTCTCCTTATGCGGGCCCTGCTCAAGGCCATCCGTCCCGGCACCCGCCTGATCCTCGTCGGCGACGCGGACCAGCTGCCCAGCGTCGGCGCCGGCAACGTCCTGGGCGATATCCTCGACAGCGGGGAAGTCCCCTGTGCCCGCCTCACGGAAATTTACCGCCAGAGCGGTGAGAGCCATATCGTCCTGAACGCCCACCTGATCAACTCCGGGAAGATGCCTGTCCTCAACGCGAAGGATACAGACTTCTTTTTCGAGCGCAGAACCTCCCTGGCTGAGGCGGCGCAGAGCATTACCGCGCTGGTCACCACCCGCCTCCCGGGATACCTGAAATATCCGGAAAAGGAACGCCTGTATCAATCCGTCCGGAACATCCAGGTCCTGGCCCCCTCCCGTAAGGGAGAATGCGGGGTCAACAACCTCAACCTCCGCCTGCAGGAAGTCCTGAATCCCCCTGCCGCGGACAAGCCCCAGTTCTCCTGGGGCGAAACGGTTTTCCGGCTCGGGGACAAGGTCATCCAGACCCGGAACGACTATCGCCTGCCCTGGCGCCGGGAAACGGCCGCCGGGTACGAGGAAGGCGCCGGCGTCTTCAACGGGGACGTGGGATTCATCATCGACGTGGATCCGGAAGACCATATGCTCACCGTCCGCTTTGACGAAGACCGCGAGGTCACCTATGAATCCGGCGACCTGGACGACCTGGAGCAGGCTTACTGCCTGAGCGTACACAAAGCCCAGGGCAGCGAGTTCCCGGTCATTGTCATGCCGGTCACCCCCGGCCCGCCGATGCTCCTCACCCGCAACCTGCTCTATACCGCCCTCACCCGGGCGCGCAGCCTGGTGGTCCTGGTCGGCACGGAACAGGTCATCCGCCGCATGGTGGAGAATGACCACGTCGTCCGCCGCTACACCACCCTGGCCATGCGCCTCATCGAATCCCGGGAGCTGGTGCAATGAGCCTGAAGTTCGGTTCCTGGCTCTTCGGCAAGTGGGGGCCGCTGGAAAAATCGCTTGCCAACTGGACAAAAGACGTCCTCTGGCCCGAGGGCGCTTTCTGCTGCGCCTGCGGCAGGGTTACGGACGGAAGCGGCCTGTGTGCCGCCTGCCGCGAGTCGCTCCTGCATGACGGCGCTTTTTTTGCCTGGAGCCGGTCGGATCCCGCGCCGGACCTCCCGGCCTGGTCGCTCCGTCCGCATGACGGCGTCCCGCGGGAACTGGTCATCCGGCTCAAATACGGGGCGGAGGCCCGTGCGGCAAAACTGCTCTCTGAGCTGCTCCTGCCCCTGCCCGTTGACGTTTCCTTCCCGCCGGACACCGTCGTCACCTGGGTTACCATGCCGGAGTCCCGCCGCTGGGAGCGGGCCATCGACCACGGCCGCCTGCTGGCGGAAACCTTCGCGGAAAAACTGGGCCTGCCCTGCCGGCAGCTGCTTGCCCGCCGGGACAGGCGGGAAAAGCGTCAGGCCACCCTCAGCGCGGAACAGCGCGCCGCCAACCTTTCCGGCGCCTTCAGGCCCTTGGGAAAGATTGATTTCCCGGTGCTCATCATTGACGATGTGCGCACCACCGGCACCACCCTCTGCCGCGCGGCGGACGCCCTCCGCGCGGGCGGCGCGGAACAGATCCTCGCCCTCACCGTCACCGCCCGAAAATGATTGA
This sequence comes from Clostridia bacterium, assembly GCA_017512985.1. Taxonomy (GTDB): domain Bacteria; phylum Bacillota; class Clostridia; order Christensenellales; family Aristaeellaceae; genus Aristaeella. The sequence goes on along the minus strand of JAFWEJ010000002.1, from coordinate 164,285 downwards.
CATACAAGCCCTTTCAGCAGTATATTATACGTTGGTCTGCTGCGATCAGACCCATAATTCAGAAGACCGGAGGTCTCCCCGTGCTCGAATGTATCGTGACCAAGTTTGGCGGCAGCTCGCTGGCCAATGATGAACAGTTCCGCAAGGTGCGCAGCATCCTGGAACTGGAACCCACCCGCCGTTACCTCGTCCCCAGTGCGCCCGGAAAGCGCTTCAGGGAAGACGAAAAAGTGACCGACCTGCTCTACGCCTGCTATGCGCTCGCGTCCGAAGGCAAACCTTTCGCCGGGGAGTTCGCCCGCATCCGGGACCGCTATCTGTCCATCGCCCAGGGCCTCCACCTGAAAGTGGATATCTCCACGAAGCTGGACGAAGTGGAAAAGGGCATCGCCGACGGGAAAAACCGGGACTGGTGCGCCAGCCGGGGCGAGTACCTCTGCGCTATCCTCATGGCCGATTACCTGGGCTGGAAGTTTGTGGACGCCGCCGACGGCATCGTCTTCCATGAAGACGGCACCCTCAACGATGAGAAGACCCAGGAAAAGCTTTCCGCCATCCTGAAGGACGGCCAGTCCGCTGTCGTGCCCGGTTTCTACGGCGCGTACGAGAACGGCGAAGTCTGCACCTTTTCCCGTGGCGGCAGCGACATCACCGGCGCCCTCGTGGCCCGCGCGGTGAACGCCGACGTATATGAAAACTGGACCGACGTATCCGGTTTCCTCATGGCGGATCCCCGGATTATCGACGGCCCGGCGGAAATCTCCTCCATCACCTACAAGGAACTGCGGGAACTGAGCCACATGGGCGCCTCCGTCCTGCACGAGGACGCGATGTTCCCCGTCCGCAAGGCGGGCATCCCCACCAACATCCGCAACACCAACAAGCCCTATCATCCGGGCACCATGATCAGCCGGAACGCCCCCAACGAGATCTCCGTTCCCACCATCACCGGCATCGCCGGCCGCAAGGGATACAGCGTTATCTCCGTTGAGAAGAACATGATGAACAGCGAAGTCGGCTTCGGCCGCAAGGTGCTGCAGGTCCTGGAAGACCACGGCGTCTCCTTCGAGCATATGCCCACCGGCATCGACAGCCTGTGCGTTGTCGTGGAAAGCACCGTCCTGGAACCCCACCGTACGGAGATCCTCCGCGAGATCGAGGCGCTGGTGGAGGACAACGGCACCGTGTCCGTCAGCGACAACATGTCCATCATCGCGACCGTCGGCCGCGGCATGGTTCACAACTGCGGCACCGCAGCCCGCCTGTTCAGCGCCATGAGCCGGGCCCGCATCAACGTCCGCATGATCGACCAGGGCTCCAGCGAAATGAGCATCATCGTCGGCGTCAACGACTCCGACTTCGAATCCACCATCCACGCGATCTACCACGAGTTCGTAGGTTAACACAGACAAAAAGGGCAATCATGCCCTTTTTCTCTTTTCGGAAGCACTTACCTTTGACTCATCGGAACTTCTTCCCTTCCGGCTTCGGCAGGGGGAAAGGTTCCAAAGCGAAAGGAGCTTTTGTATGAAGGTATTAGTCACCGGCTATGCAGGCCAATTAGGTTATGACACAGTTCGCCTGCTCGAAGCCCGCGGCATCGACTGCCGCGGCGTCGACATGGCCGACTTCGACCTGACCGACGGCCAGGCCGTCAAAGACTACGTCCAGACCTACCACCCCACCGCGATCGTCCACTGCGCCGGCTACACCAGTGTCGACAAAGCTGAATCCCAGCCGGAGATCTGCGCCGCCGTCAACGGCATGGGCACGGTGAACATCGTCCGCGCCGCCCTGGCTGTCGGCGCCAAGGTCGTCTTCATCTCCACGGACTACGTTTTCCCGGGCACCGGAGACCAGCCCTGGAAGATTAACGACCCCTACGGCCCCCGCAACGTCTACGGCATGAGCAAGGTCCAGGGCGAGGACGCCGTCCGCTCCCTCATAACCCGTTACTTCATCCTGCGCACCAGCTGGGTCTTTGGAAAGAACGGCAGCAACTTCGTCCGCACAATGATCCGCCTGGGCAAAGAAAAAAGGGAGATCCGCGTGGTCAACGACCAGATCGGATCCCCCACCTATACCAAAGACCTTGCCCGCGTCATCTGCGATATGCTCATGACCGAGAAATACGGCATCTACCATGTCCGCAACGAGGGCTTCATGTCCTGGTACGACTTCGCGAAAATGATCATGGAAAAGACCGGCCTTCCCTGCCGGGTCCTGCCGGTCCCCTCTTCCGAATATCCGACTCCCGCGAAGCGTCCCCTCAATTCCCGCCTCGACGGCTCCAAACTCGCTGAAGCCGGTTTTGAACCCATGCCCCCCGTCGAAGACGCTCTCGACCGCTATCTCGAAGAGATCAGGGACGAAGTGATTTCATAACACAATCCCGTTGCCCTTAAGGCCTTTCAGGAAGTCCTCGGGAAGAGGCGCCCGGAAGGCCATTTTTTCATGCGTCCGCGGATGCTCAAAGTCCAGGCTGTACGCGTGCAGCATCAGGCAGGGCACCTTTATGCCCTTCCCGTTTCCGTACAGTTCGTCCCCGCACACGGGATGCCCGATACTCTTCAGGTGCACCCGGATCTGGTGCGTCCTGCCTGTCAGGATATGCACATCCAGCAGCGTACACCCGTTCCCTTCCGCGATCACCTTCCACCGGGTCACCGCCGGACGGCCTTCCGGATCCACCGCCATCTTCTTGCGGTCCTTTTTGCTCCGGTCGATCGCCGCGTCGATCTCCCCCTCCGGCTCTTTGAACTTTCCTTCCGCCAGTGCCCGGTAATGCTTCTCGATCTCCCGGTCCTTCAGCATCCGGCTCAGGGCTTCCTGGGTTTCATCATTCTTGGCCACCAGCATCAGGCCGCTGGTCTCCTTGTCCAGCCGGTGCACGATCCCCGGCCGCAGTTCCCCGCCGATGCCGCCCAGCGAGTCCAGCCTCGCCAGCAGGGCGTTCACCAGCGTTCCGTCCGGATGCCCTGCCGCGGGATGCACCACCATGCCCCGGGGTTTCACCACCACGGCCAGGTCCGCGTCCTCATACAGGATCTCCAGCGGGATATCCTCCGCCTGCGGGACCGCTTCCCGGGGAGCGGGCACGGTCAGCAGGATCTCCGATCCTTCCGCCGGCTTCGTCCCGGCCTTCCGGATCTCCTTCCCGCCCGAAACACACAGGCCTTCCTCCATCAGCGCAGCCACCCGGCTCCGGCTCAGGCCTGTCGCTTCGCTCAGCAGCACGTCCAGCCGCCGCCCGTCGGATACAACCTTGTATACCATTTCTTCAGCCATTTTCTTTTTTCTCCCAGTCCTTGCCCCTGAACAGTATGCTGATCATCACCAGCGCGCAGCCGACCGTCAGGCAGCTGTCCGCGATATTGAACACCGGAAAATTCATAAACAGCGTTTCGATCATGTCCGGTACAAAACCCCGGATCAGCCGGTCCAGCATATTGCCTGCCGCCCCGCCGGCCATGAGCGCCAGCCCGAAGAGCGGAAACGCCGCGATCTCCTTCTTCCTCAGCCACACATACCCGCCGGTGATCAACGCCAGGCTCAGCACGCCCAGCAGCCGCGGGTGTCCGCTCAGCATCGAAAACGCGGCGCCCGCGTTCTCCGCATACCGCAGCCCGATCACTCCCGGAACCAGCGCGATCCCTTCCGCCGGGATCCCTCCCGCCAGTTCCTTCGTGATCCGGTCAATGATCAGCACCAGGATTACAGTCAGCCAGAACTTCAGCCTGTTCTTTTTCACGCTTTGCCTCTTCCAGTTCATTCACTCTTTTTACGACCTTGCGGGCGACCTTCAGCGCCTCCTGCATCATATCGTTTTCCTGTATTTCCGGCACCTTCAGGATCATCCTCGCCGGCGCCCGGGCGCTCAGCGCCAGCCGTCCGTCGGTTTCCGATATTGCCTGCAGCAGGCACGCGGGATCAGGCACGAACCGCTCGTCGAGCTTCATGATCAGCCCTTCCTTCCCGCGGGAAACCGAGCTCACGCCCAGCCGGTTGCACAGCGCCCGCAGCTGGCTGACGTCCAGCAGCGTTTCCGCGGCCTGCGGCAGCGCGCCGTACCGGTCGATCAGCTCGTCCGTGACGTCCGCCCGGTCCTCGTCGGTCACGATCGAGGCGATGCGCTTGTACATCTCCATCCGCTGCTTCTCTTCCGCGACGTAGTCCGCCGGCAGGAACGCGTCCACCCGCAGGTCCACCCGGGTTTCCAGCTCCCGGTCTGTCCGGCGGCCCTGCACCTCGTTCAGGGTCTCTTCCATCAGCTTGCAGTACATATCGTACCCGACCGTGGCCAGGTGCCCGTGCTGTTCCGGCCCGAGGATGTTCCCCGCCCCGCGGATCTCCAGGTCCCGCATTGCGATGCGGAAGCCCGCGCCGAACTCCGTGAACTCCCGGATCGCGGTCAGCCGCTGCTGCGCTGTCTCCGTCAGCATATGGTCCGCCCGCACCGTGAAATAGGCGTAGGCCTGCCGGTTGCTCCGGCCGACCCGGCCCCGCAGCTGGTACAGCTGGCTCAGGCCGAAGCGTTCCGCGTCGTAGACGATCAGGGTGTTCGCGCTCGGCACGTCCAGTCCGTTCTCAATAATCGTTGTGCAGAGCAGCACGTCGTAATTCCCGTTGTAGAAGTCCATCATCACGTCCTCGAGCTGATGCTCCCGCATCTGCCCGTGGGCCACGCCGATGCGCGCCTCCGGCACAAGCGCCCGCAGCCGCTCATAGAAGCTGGCGATGCTCCGCACCCGGTTATACAGGAAATACACCTGCCCGCCCCGGCTGATCTCCCGCAGGACGGCGTCCCGGATCAGGGCGTCGGAATACTCCGTCACCACAGTCTGCACAGGAATCCGCTCCTCCGGCGGGGTCTCCAGTACGCTCATGTCCCGGATTCCCGTCATGCTCATGTGCAGCGTCCGCGGGATCGGCGTCGCGCTCAGCGTCAGCACGTCCACCTGCCGCTTCATGTTCTTGATGATCTCTTTATGCGCCACGCCGAAGCGCTGCTCCTCGTCCACAATGAGCAGCCCCAGGTCCCTGAACTTCACGTCCTTGCCCAGCAGCCGGTGGGTTCCGACAATCAGGTCGATGTCCCCTGCCGCCAGCTTCGCGATGACCTCCCGCTGTTCCGCCGCCGTGCGGAACCGGCTCAGGAAGTCCACCCGCGCCCCGGTATGCCGGAAGCGCTTTACAATCGTGTTGTAGTGCTGCTGCACCAGGATCGTCGTCGGGGCAAGCAGGGCCACCTGCTTGTTGTCTGTAATTGCCTTGAAAGCGGCCCGCAGGCTCACCTCTGTCTTCCCGTAGCCCACGTCGCCGCACAGCAGCCGGTCCATGTTCCGGTCGCTTTCCATGTCCTCCCGGATCTCCTGCACGCTCTGCGCCTGGTCCGGGGTCAGTTCCCAGGGGAACTCGTCCTCAAACTCCCGCTGCCACGCCGTGTCCGGGCTGAACGCGTAGCCCGTGTTCTGCGACCGCTCCGCGTACAGCGCCTTCAGGTCGAAGGCCAGGGTTTTCAGGCTTTCCTTGACTTTTCCCTTCTGCCGCGCCCACTCGCCGCCGCCCAGGCGGTTCAGCTTCGGCGCCTGGTTCGGGTTGCCGATATAGCGCTGCACCCGCTCCAGCTGTTCCACCGGCACATAGAGCTTGTCGTTCCCGCCGTAGTGGATCAGGAGGTAGTCGTGCCAGCAGCCCTCGCTCTGGATCCGCGTGATGCCCTGGTAGATGCCGACGCCGTGGTCCTCATGCACCACATAGTCGCCGACCTTCAGGTCCGTGAAGGTAGAGATCCGCTCGCCGGAGTGCTTCCGGCTCTTGCTCCGCCGGTAACCCTCTCCCCAGATGTCAGCGTCGGAGACCACCGCCGTGCCCGGTACGCCGTCCTTCCCGGCAATCACAAAACCGCCGGACAGCGTGATGGGCAATATAACAGCTTCTCCGGGTTTGGCAGTCCTGTCGTTCTCGCTGAAGGCCGCCTGTTCGTCCAGTTCCCGCAGGCTCTCCTCGAGGCGTTTTCCGCGGCTGCTGCCGCCTGAGAGCAGCCAGATCCGGTATCCGTGCTCCCGCCACAGCGCCATATCGTTCTTCAGCGCCTTCATCTGCCCGCCGTATCCCTGCAGGCCGGTGGCTTCCACGGTCACGGTCTTCTCCGGGCGGATGCCGCCCAGGCCCAGCAGGATCTCCGTGAACAGGCCCTGCGGGTATCCGTTCAGTTCTTTCCGGACCTCGTCCCAGCTCTTCAGCAGGTTTTCCTGGCCGATCACCGCCTCGTGCCGGGTCATCGCGCTCTGCAGGTCCTCCGCGAAGCCCTGCAGCCGTTCCTCCGTCCGATTCCGCAGCCGGTCCGGCTCGCACAGCAGCACCAGGTCCGGCCGGAACCAGTCGCATACCGCCGCGGTCCGGTCCGTCAGCACCGGCAGCCAGGCGCGCATCCGCCGGATGGGCATTCCCTGCTCCAGGGTTTCAGCATCCGCCCTCAGGCGCTCCATCCGCCGGTCTTCCTCGAGCTGTTTCTGTTCCTGGTACTGTTTTTCCCGCACCTTCGGGGCAATCTTCGTGTCAAAGACGATATCGTCATCGTCGTCTGGCAGCGGCGGCAGGTCGTCGAACAGGTTGCCGTCCCCGGCCGCTTCCTCTGGCATCTCCCCGATGGCTTCCCGCATCCTGCGGGCTGCCTCCGGATACTCGTCCTCGTCCAGCAGCGCTTCGCACGCCGGGGTCAGCACCGCCCGCGCGACCTCGCTGAGGCTCCGCTGGCTGATGCAGTCAAACTCCCGGATGCCGTCGATCTCGTCGTCAAAAAACTCAATCCGCAGCCCTTGGCTCAATGCCGGCGGATACACGTCCAGGATCGCGCCGCGCTGGGCAAACTGGCCCTTGCCTTCCACCATGCCCACCCGGTCATAGCCCATCCGGCTCAGCCGGCGCGCCAGATCCGCCGGCTGGATCACGTCCCCCGGCTCCAGGGTAATGCAGAGCTTCCGGAACGGTTCCGGCCGCCCCATTCGCTGAGCCATGGCTTCCGCCCCGGCGCACAGCACATGCACGTTTCCTTCCGTCACCGCGGCCAGCGCTTCCAGCCGCCGCCAGCTGCTTTCCAGGCTTCCCGCCGCGCGGGTCAGGTCAATCTCGCCCCCGGGCAGGCAGCAGCCTTCACCGGTCAGCTGGCGCACGTCGTCCGCCGCCCGGGCCGCCTTCAGGTCGTTGTCCATCACCAGCAGGGTCTTCATGCCTTTTTCCGCGGCAAGGCATGCGATAACCGCGGCCAGGGTCTGGTTCACCCCCGCCACTGCCGTCGCCTTCCCCGGCGCCGTTTCCCACAGTGCCTCCAGCCCCGGAATCCTGATCGAACCTAAAATCTTTGAATCCATATATCTGAAACCTTCAAGTATTGAGCAGTCCGTCACGTTTGTTTGACATTCTGAGCGAAGCAGAAAAATCTCCTTCCGGGAACATCGCTCTTCAATTATCCTTTGTTCCCTTGCTGCATTGCGGCCTCAATCCCGTCTTTGGCCCAGACCAGCGCCGCTTCCGCCGCCCTGTCAAACGCGGCGTCCATCTTTTCCTTCTCCTCCGCCGCCGGCCTGCCCAGGACCCAGGCTGCCAGGTCTTCCCCCGCCGGCCGGTCGCCCGTGCCCACACGGATCCGCGGGAAGTCCGTCTTCCCGAGTGCGCCGGCGATGCTCCGCATGCCGTTGTGCGTGCCGGCGCCGCCGTTTTTCCGCACCCGTACCTTTCCCGGCGGCAGGTCAATATCGTCAAAGATCACCAGCATCTGCTCCTGGGGCACCCTGTACTGCGCCAGCAGCCGCCGGACGCAGTTTCCGCTCCGGTTCATGAAAGTCAGCGGCTCGCACAGCACGATCTTTGTTTCCCCGTCCGTATATTCCGCCGTCTGTCCCTGCAGCAGGAACCTCCGGCGCATTTTCACCCCGTAGTGCTCCTCCAGCCGGCTCATGACCTCAAACCCCGCGTTGTGCCGGGTATGGGCATACTTTTCCCCCGGGTTTCCCAGGCCGACGATTAACAGTATTTTTTTATTCATTCCTGCTTCTCCAAAAACATGGTGTGGCGAAGCGGGGCCTTCCTGCCCCCTTCGCTGCTTCATATCATTGCATTTTTCATGGCCTGTGTCAAGAACACAGTGAATACAGCAACCATTTGACCGATGATCCGGGGGGGGTGGAGCTCCCGGAGAAAGAGACGGCGGCTCATTCTCAGCGGAAAACGGGCGGCAGCCCCGGGTGCCCGGAAAGCCCCGGCCGTTCCCGCAGGCACGAAATCCCAAGAACAACTCCAATACTTTATTTTCTTTTCAAATGGTGGTATTCTTCTCCTATCTTTTAAGCATAGGAAGTGTTCCTCATGAACCTGATCATCCCGAAAGACTACAACCCGGTCCTGGACCTGCGGGACACGGAGATCGCCATCAAGCTCGTCAAGGACTTCTTCGAGACCGAGCTGGCCAAAGCCCTGAACCTGACCCGCGTTTCCGCGCCGATCATGGTGCATCCGGAAAGCGGCCTGAACGATAACCTGAACGGCGTGGAACGCCCCGTTTCCTTCGACGTGCTGGAAACCGGCGCTACCGTGGAAATTGTTCACTCCCTGGCAAAATGGAAGCGCCAGGCCCTGAAGACCTACGGTTTCTCCGTGGGCGAAGGCCTTTACACCGATATGAACGCCATCCGCCGGGACGAGGAAACCGACAACATCCACTCCATCTTCGTGGACCAGTGGGACTGGGAACGCATCATGGCGCCGTCCGAGCGGAACGAACAGTTCCTTCGGGACATCGTCGGCCGGATCTATATGACCCTGCGCAAGACCGAAGGCTTTGTCTGTGCCCATTATCCGCACATCAAGCCGGAACTGCCGGACAGCATCACCTTCGTCACCACCCAGCAGCTGGAGGATGAATATCCGGACAAAACCTCCAAAGAGCGGGAATACCTTGCCGCGAAAAAATACGGCGCCGTGTTCCTCATGCAGGTCGGCGGCGTCCTGAAGAGCGGCAAGATCCACGACGGCCGCGCTCCGGACTATGACGACTGGAGCCTGAACGGCGATATTCTCCTGTATGATCCTCTGCTGGACATCTCCCTGGAGGTCTCTTCCATGGGCATCCGCGTGGATCCGGAAACCCTCCGCAAACAGCTGAAGATCCGCGGCTGCGAGGAGCGGGCTGAGCTGCCCTTCCAGAAGGCGCTGCTCGCGGGTGAGCTGCCCCAGACCATCGGCGGCGGCATCGGCCAGAGCCGCATGTGCGTCTATTTCCTCCGCAAGGCGCACGTCGGCGAAGTCCAGGCCAGTATCTGGCCGGACGAAGTCGTCAAAGCCTGCCGGAACGGGAACATCCCGCTGCTGTGACGGGGTTTTTACCGGTTATTCTTCTTGTTTAACAGATCAATTTCGCTTTGTCTCAGCTGGGGCGCGCAGTACGGGCACGCTTCCAGCTTTTTGTATGCCTTGTCCTCAAGCTCGCCGTAGGTGAATGGCTTGGTTTTGGAAGATGTCCTGATCATCACGCAGTTCCGGCTGGAATGGTAATGTTTTGAATCCCGTTTCTGGTTATAATACAGCTCCAGCCTGTCGTCCGGATAACCGATCTCCCGCCCGGCATCGTCCCAGATGATGACCTTTGTATAATTCTTCCCCTTTTTAGTGCCGTCGCTCAGGTTTTTCCACAGCCACTCCTCGTTGATCCCTTCCGGCGTCTTTTTCTGCTGCACGCGGATACATCCGTGGCTGGCCTTTTCGCCCAGGTAGCGCTCACACCGGGTATAGCTCCATGTCTTGTTCCCGCTGCTGTCCGTCCGGGGAATCATCGGCACCTCATGGATCAGAATCCCGTCGTTGATCCGGATGGCGCGCTTGCAGAGCATCGTGTTGTCCCCGTCTTCGCCCTTCAGGTAGAAATCTCCCGTCCAGCTGATCATCAGGAACTCGCCTGCGGGCGTCTCGTTCCACGGGTTCTTTTTCTTCGGATTGTAAAAGCCGGTGGAGCAGAGCATGGTCGTGTAAAGTTTTCCTTCTCTGAAAAGGTAGAGGCGCTGCTGCTGCTTGTCGATCACAATGCCGTAGGTCTGGTCGACCGGCACCTCTTTCAGCAGCTCCGTCGGTACATATCCCTGGAACAGTTCCGCGTATACCTTCACGGAAGACCCTTCCACACTGGAGGAATACGCTTCAATCAGCGTCCATTCCTCTCCTTTTTCCAGTACATGGACTCCCTGGCTGGCATAGGTCACGCATCCCGCGTATTCCGTACAGTCCTCTTCCGGCCGCGTACGCACCTTGTGCTGATGGCGCTGGTTGCCGTCGAGCACCGTCACAGGCCGGGTCAGCACCTTCCAGACCGTTTCCTCGTCCAGCCGGCCCATATCCGTATTCCAGTAGCAGTCGGTGTGGCTGCACTTCACGGGGCTGTTTTCGTTCGGCGTATGATAAATCAGGTCCGTCGCCAGGAGCGTTTCCGGCGCGGACAGGTCTTCATCTTCCCATATGAAATCTTCTTCCTCCGCAATGCCTGCCGGAGGAAGAAGAATGGCAATCAAAAGAAGTGCTATGATTCGTTTGATATAAGGCATGACGGTCCCTTTTACTTCAGTTTCTGCGTTGTGGCCCATCCGGCGTCAATGACCGCCTGGTGCTTCGTGGCGTACGGCCCGATCGATTCCACCTGCTCCTGCGTCCGCGGGAAGTGCAGGCAGGAGTGTCCGGCAAAATTGTTGTCCCGGTTATGCTGCACGTCGTGCGGCATGGAGTGCGTCGATCCGAGATATACGCTGCCGTTCGAGAAAACAACCCAGACCGCCTTGGGATTCCAGGTATTCCCGCCGAATGCCTTCACCATCTTCGCCGTATCGTTCGCCGTCACCGGCTCATAGTCCGCGTGCGCGCCGATGGAGAAGATATGAACCTGCCAGCTGATGCCCGTGGCGAAATCATATACCGTCGCGTATGGATAACTCTTCGCGACAGACTTGACCGTCGCATACCAGTAGGCATACTGCACTTTGGAAGCGCTCGGCCTGGTTGAGGTAGATACCTTCGCCGTGCTCGTCGTAGTCTTTGCGGTAGCGGAACTGCCGGACGACGATGTGTTCTGCAGTTTGCCGAGCGTCTTCTCGCCCGCTACGCCGTCCGCTGTCAGCTTGCTGGCCTTCTGGAAAGCCCTGACCGCCGCGGCTGTCTTTGTACCGTACACACCGTCCGCCTTGCCGGAGAGATACCCGAGTGAGATCAGTTTGCTCTGCAGCTTTTTTACGTCCGATCCTTTCGATCCGACCTTCAGTGCGCCGCCGGATTCGGCTGCGGTCGCGGCTGTGGCTTTCGGGGTGGGCGTGGGCGTTGCCTTTGCCTTCGCGCTGCCGCCGTACAGGAGCTTCTGGGTCGATGTACCGGCCGTGCCGTCCACGGTCAGGCCGTTGGCCTTCTGGAACGCCTTTACTGCATCTACTGTGGCGGATCCGTAATTCCCGTCCGCCTTGCCGGTCAGGTACCCCAGCTTGATCAGGGATTCCTGCAGCTGGGCCACATTGTCTCCGGTGTCGTTTTTGCGCAGCGTTGGCCAGGTGGAGGAAGCGGTGGCTTTCTCCGTCGGCGCAGGCGTGGGCGTTTCGGAGGCTTCCGGCGTCGGGGTCGTACCCTTCTTCATCGCGCTGTCACTGAACAGGATCGCGTAGGTTGCCTTGCCTGCCACGCCGTCAGCCTTCAGGCCGTTGTTCTCCTGGAATTTCTTCAGGGCTTTCACGGTGTCGTCGTCCATCTTACCGTTGATGTTGCCCGTATAGTATTTCAGTTCTTTCAGCCGCCGCTGGATCGTCTTGACGTCGTCCCCCTTGGCGCCCTTTGAAATGGACTGGGAGGGGATCGCCACGGTGGGCGTGGGCGTCGCGGTCGGCTTCGGAGTCGCGGTCGGCACGGGAGTGGGCGTGGTCTTCGCGTCCAGCGCCGAATCGGAATAAAGCAGTTTCTGGGTGGCGCTGTCCGCTGTACCGGTTCCGGTCAGTCCGTTCTTTTTCTGGAAAGCTTTGACCGCGCTGGCCGTATTCGCGTCATAGGTACCGGTGGCGGACCCGCTGAGATATCCCAGCGCGATCAGCCGCTTCTGCAGTTTCGTGACAAGTTCTCCCGTGTTGCCCCGCTTCATGGATACGCCGTCCACCGGGCTCAGGGTTTTTACGGTCGTCTTCTCCCCCTTGGCATTCTTTACTTCACCGGTATACAGGAAAGCCTGGATATTTGCGTCCATGATGCCTGTGGCGGGGTAGTTGTTCTTCTGCTGGAAAGCGATGACTGCCTTTTCCGTGCCGCCGCCGAACTTGCCGTCTGCCTTGCCGGTCAGGAAACCGAGCTCGATCAGGGCCTCCTGCAGAGCGGTCACACTTTCACCCTTGTCGCCCTTCTGCAGGGCCTGGTATCCGCCTGCGTCCTCTTCGGGGCTCAGCGTCGGAACCGGCGTCGGAGTAGGCGTTTCCTTGACCTTCTTGACTTCCTTCAGGACGATATAATCGGTTATCACATAGCCGGAATACTTGCCGTAAGTCACCTCAGCCCAGGAGCCTTTCACCGCTTTCACAGTGATTGACGCTCCTTTCGGGATTTTCTTCACCAGCGTGCTCCGGGTGGAGCGGCTGGCCCGCAGGTTTACCTTGTCCTTCGTCGTCGTGGTATAGGGATAGCTGCTGACGGTTTCCGTTTCTTCCGCTGCCGCGGACGCAACGAAAACGGGCGCAGCAGGAACAGCGCAGGCGAAAATCGCCAGCGCCGCGGCCAGCGCCGTCAGCGTACGAAGGTGGTTCCTCAGCTGAGACATAGTCAACCTCCATGAGCGGGAAAAAGGCACAGCAATCCCGCTGACATTCGTATACAGCATAATTCTATCCTATGCGTTACGAAATGTCAACGGGACGTTAATTTCTCTGTAATATTTTCTTAAGGTTTTGCTGCCCGGTCAGGAAACGCCGTATCCCTCCAAAAATGGCGACAGAGAAAGCGTTTTTCCGCTCTCTCTGTCATCCCGGGCAAAGCATTATTCATTCTGAAGCCTGAATCCTGAATTCTGAATTGCGTTCAGCGCCGCAGCCTGTTCCGCGGCCTTTTTTGTTTTGCCTTCTCCTTCGGCAAGCATCTTACCCTGCCAGAACACCGCGGCTGTGAACACCGGCGCGTGCGGGGGGCCGCTCTGCCCGGTGATCTCATACGTCGGGGACTCTCCCCCGTCCTTCTGCAGCGCTTCCTGCAGCGCGCCTTTGGCGTCCTGCAGAGGCCGCTCGACCTCGTCTTCCGCCGGCCAGCACCGCTCCACCACGCCCCGGGCGGCTTCCATTCCGCCGTCCAGGTACACCGCGGCAAGCACCGCCTCCATGGTGTCGCACAGTACGCTCGGCTTGTCCCGGCCGCCGGTCAGCTCTTCGCCCCTGTCCATGGCCAGCGCTTCACCCAGTCCCAGTTTCTTGGCAATGGGGCTCAGCGCAGCCTCGCAGACCATCAGCTGCCGCCGGTGGGTCAGCGCGCCTTCCCTTTCGGCGGGATGCGCCCGGTACAGGGCGTCGCTCATCAGGTACTGGAGAACCGCGTCCCCAAGGAATTCCAGCCGCTGGTTATCATCCTTCCCGACAGACGGGTGTGTTAAAGCGCGGCGAAGCAGTGCTTCGTCGCGGAATGTGTACCCCAGGGCTTTCATTACCTGATCAAGCATAACGGCCGGTTGCTTATCCCTTTACGCTGGCAATATAGGCAGCCACGTCGCCCACGGTCTTCAGCTTCATGATCTGGTCGTCTTCCACCGTGATGCCGAAGCGGTCTTCCATGTCCATGATCATGACCATGATGTTCGCGCTGTCCGCCTTCAGGTCTTCCATCAGCCGGCTTTCAGGCTTGATTTCCGCTGGGTCCACCTTCAGCTGTTCCGCGATCATTTCCTTGACGGTTTCAAAATCCATTGTATTTTCCTCCTCGTTTTTCGATAAACTGACCACTTGTTTATGATATCACAGGCTGCAGGGAAAATGAATGGCCAATCTGGCTCACTCTCCGGCTTCCTGTTCCTTCAGCAGCTTCGCCACGTTCTCTTCGATCGTCTTCACGACGTTTCCGTCGATCATCTTGATGCACTGTTTGATCGCGCTGCAGAACGCATAGTCGTTGCTGGAGCCGTGGGCCTTGATAACCGCGCCCTGTACGCCCAGCAGCGGCGCTCCGCCGATTTCGTCGGAACTCATCGCCAGCTTGACCCGTTTGAACGCCGGCTTTGCGATCAGCCCGGCGATCTTCCCGCGGGTGTCCGCCATCAGTTCCTGCTTGATCAGGCCCAGCAGCGCGGTAGCCAGGCCCTCGGTATATTTCAGGATCAGGTTTCCGCCGAAACCGTCCGTCACACACACGTCCGCCTGGTTCAGCGGCACGTCCCGCGCTTCCACGTTGCCAATGAAGTTGTACGGCGCCTTTTCCATCAGCGGATAGGTTTCCTTTACCAGCGTGTTGCCCTTTTCGGCCTCCGCGCCGATGTTCACCAGGCCGATCCGGGGATTCTCCATACCCATCACGCCGCGCATATAAGCGTCGCCCATGATGCCGAACTGTACCAGGTATTCCGGTTTGCAGTCCACGTTCGCGCCGCAGTCAATCAGCAGGAAATGGCCCTTGCCGTTGGGCATCAGCGGGGCCAGCGCAGGCCGTTCGATACCGGGGATCCGGCCAAGGCGGAACATGCCGCCGGCCAGCGTCGCGCCTGTGGATCCGGCGGAAACAAAGCCGTCCGCCTCGCCGCTGCGCACCTTCAGCATACCCTGTACGGTTGCGCTGTTGATCTTTTTGCGCACGCCCATCACGGGACTCTCATGGTTCGTGATGACCTCCGGCTCCTCCTCCAGGATCAGCCGGTCCTTCACGTCCTCATAGTCCCCCAGGAAAGGCTTCACTTCATCCAGCTTTCCCGCCAGGATGATCGTCAGGTGCGGAAACTGCCTCAGCGCCCGCAGCGCGCCCTTTACCGGCGCCTCCGGCGCCAGGTCTCCGCCCATCGCGTCGACATAAATCTTCATGGTGTCCCTCCGTAACCCATAATTGTGAATTATGAATTATGAATAGTGAATTAATCAGTACGCTTTCGCAAAGTACATCACTTTATCGGCAGGCTTGCCGCAGCAGACGCACTTGTCGCCGAAGCGGAACTTGTCCTGGTCAAAGGGCATATTCCGGGAAGACGCGTTGAACTTGTCCTTGATCTCGTCCTCGCACGCCCTGTCACCGCACCACATGGCCCGGGCAAAACCGTTCTCAACCACCTTGCCCAGCTCTTCCATGTTATGGACCTCAACCGTCCGCTCATCCCGGAAGGCCTTCGCCTGCTCGTACAGCGTCTTCTGGATATCCTCCAGCAGCCCGCTGAGCTTCTCCGCGACTTCCGCCAGCGGCAGGGTGAACTTTTCAAACGTATCGCGGCGGAACACTGTGACCACGCCGTTCTCGAGATCCCTCGGCCCGACTTCCAGCCGTACCGGCACACCCTTCAGTTCCCAGTCGTTGAACTTGAACCCGGGGCTCACGGTATCCCGGTCGTCCAGCTTCACGCGGAACCCGGCCTGCTTCAGTTCGCCGAACAGCTTTTCACAGGCTTCCATCACGCCGCCCTTGTGCGCCGCGATGGGCAGGATAACTGCCTGGATCGGAGCGACCTTCGGGGGCAGGCGCAGTCCGCGCTCGTCGCCGTGGGTCATGATAATCGCGCCGATCAGCCGGGTGCTCACGCCCCAGCTGGTCTCGTTGACATACTCCAGCTTGCCTTCCTTGCTCTGGTAGCGGATGTCAAAGGCCTCGGCGAAGTTCGTGCCGAAGTTGTGGCTCGTGCCCGCCTGCAGGGCCTTGCCGTCCTGCATCATGGCTTCCATGGAATAGGTGGCCCGGGCGCCGGCGAACTTTTCCTTGTCGCTCTTGCGGCCGACATACACCGGCAGCGCCAGCACGTCTTCCGCGACCTCGCGGTAGACCTCCAGCATCTTCAGGGTCTCTTCCTCCGCTTCCTCCGCGGTGGCGTGGATCGTGTGGCCTTCCTGCCACAGGAACTCGCTCGTGCGCAGGAAGGGGCGCGTCGCCTTTTCCCAGCGCATGACAGAACACCACTGGTTATACATCATCGGGAGATCGCGCCAGGTTTGCACCCACTTGGAGTACATAGAGCAGAAAATGGTTTCGCTCGTCGGCCGCACGGCCAGCCGCTCCTGCAGCTCTTCCGTACCGCCCTTCGTCACCCAGGCGACTTCCGGCGCGAAACCTTCCACATGCTCCGCTTCCTTCAGCAGCAGGCTTTCCGGGATCAGCATCGGGAAATAGACGTTCTCCGCGCCGGTTTCCTTGAACCGCGCGTCCATTTCCGCCTGGATCCGCTCCCAGATGGCGTAGCCGTAGGGCCGGATAATCATGCAGCCGCGAACCGGCGCGTAATCGCACAGCTCCGTCTGCTTGATGACGTCCGTATACCACTGGGAAAAGTCTTCGTTCCTGGGAGTGATAAAGTTTACAAATTCCTGTTTCTGTTCCTTCGCCATGGTTTTTCTCCTCTTATCTTCTCACTCATAATTATGAATTATGAATTCATTACCGTTCCGGTAATGTCATCGAATACATGGTCTCGCCTGACGCCAGCAGCATCCTGCCGTCGTCCGTGATGCCGTAGAACGCCGTGACCTCCATGCCCTCCGGGACCGGGATCTGGTATCCGAAGAACTTCTGGCTCGACATATCCGCCCGGTAAATGTAGTCCGCCGAGATCGCGTAGATGTTTCCCCGGTAGATGCTGGCGCCCACGCAGGTGGTCGGCAGCGTATACCGCTTGTCGCTCATGCCTTCCAGTACCCTCAGCTCAGAAATCAGCTGCGCGCTGGAGGTCTGGCTTGTCGGGGCCAGGAGCATCTTTGCCCGACCCCGTTCCGGCACGTCCGCGTCAATCAGCTTCCAGCCGTATACCAGCATCGTGCTGTTCGTGTCCTGCACTGCCCGGTAGTCGTAGGTATAGACCTGCCGGGTCGTGAACACCCTCAGCTTGGCGTTCTCATAAATCACCTTATAGGTCAGCGCCTCGCCCAGGGATACCTCGTTATAGTTCATCTTGCCCACCTGGAAGGTGTTCAGGATGGTATTCGGCGCGGTGCCGAACACGTCCAGCGACAGCGTCCACAGGTATTCGCCCTGTTCCCCGTAGAATCCGGCGTCCAGGATCATCAGGCCGCTGTAGGCTTCCAGCTCCGCATCCACCTGCGTGCCTTTCAGGTCCTTCACGATCAGCTTGGGATCCGTATCTTCACCCACGACCGCCGCCACATACCGCTCGCCCACACGGACAAACTGCACATTGGCTTCCATGCTCTCGTTATAGGTAGCGTTCCCGTTCTGGTCCACCAGGAAGAGCTGGGTACCGGACCAGATTGCCATATGCGTCGGTCCCACAGTGAACTTCACGTCGGTTCCCGCCGGAAAGCTCCAGCGGATCATACCGGAGGAGGACAGGTGATGGATGGACGCCCCGTCGTAATAGAGCAGGCCGTCCCGGAACGGCGTCACGTTCTGGTTTGAATAGCACGGCAGTCTGGATATACCGATTTCTTTTCCTTTGCCGTACCGGCCCAGGAAATGGATTCCCAGCACGACCGCCAGCACCACGCAGACCAGAATGATCCAGCTGCGGATCTGGCGCCGGCGGATCTCCTCCGGCGTCTCCCGGGTCTCCGCGGCGTTTCGTCCGCGCGTCCGGAACAACTGGTCGTTAATGCCCTGGTTTCCCCTTGCCATGACTTCTCCTTCGGAGAATGCACAATGCACAATGCACAATGCATACATTTTTTACTTAGTACCGAATCGAACACCTGTAAACTTTCTGTATCTGATCTTCTGGACGTTTTTTCCTGACCTGTTACTGTTCATTGTGCATTATGCATTATACATTGTGCATTTTCTTCGGACAGTTCTCCACCGCGTCAATGACCGGATCCATCCAGTCTTCGTTAAACAGCTCGATCACGCCCGTATCGCATTCCTTCGCGATTGTCGGATCAATCGGCAGCTGCGCCAGCAGCGGGATTCCCTCTTCCAGGGCGACCTTCGCGGTCTGGCTTTCCCCGAAGGGAAAGAGCTTCTTCCCGCAGTCCGGGCAGGCGATCCAGCTCATGTTCTCCACCAGGCCCAGCACCGGGATGTTCATCATCTTCGCCATCTTCGCGGCCTTCTCGACAATCATGCCGACCAGCTCCTGCGGGCTTGTCACAATGATGATCCCGTCCACCGGCAGGCTCTGGAACACCGTCAGCGGCACGTCGCCGGTTCCCGGAGGCATATCCACGAACATATAGTCCACGTCGCCCCACATCACGTCCGTCCAGAACTGCTTCACCGTGCCTGCGATCAGCGCGCCGCGCCAGATCACCGGGTCTGTATCGTTCTCCAGCAGCAGGTTGACGCTCATCATCTTCACGCCCGTGCGGCTTTCCACCGGCAGGATCCCGTCTTCCGTACCCATCGCCTTGTCGTGGATCCCGAACATCTTCGGGATCGACGGCCCGGTAATGTCCGCGTCCAGGATCGCGGCGCTGTGGCTGTTGCGCTTTGTCAGCACCGCCAGCAGGCTCGTCACCAGGCTCTTGCCCACGCCGCCCTTGCCGCTGACCACGGCGATTACTTTCTTCACATTGCTGAACGCGTTCTGCGCCTCCAGCAGGCTCTCCGGTTTGTTGCGGCTTGCGCAGTCCGCGCCGCAGCTGGAGCAGTCATGCGTACATTCAGACACTTCCGTCACCTCGGTCTCTCAAAATCTTAACCTTGTTATTATGCATCAATAGCCCTTGATTTTCAATATATAACTGTTCTCAGTCCGGCGCTTTTATCACAGTCCCCGCTTCCACCGACGGCGTCAGGCTGTCGCCGGTGAACGTGATGATCTGCATCAGCGCCCTGCCGTCTTCGCCGAGGTTGGGAACCGTCAGCCTGATCTTCCTTTCCTTTTCCCCCGGGCTGACAAGTCCCCGGATCAATCCGGTCTTTTCCCTGTCCGGCAGCCGCACCGCGTGCTCAAAGTCCCACCTGCCGTTTCGCCCGGGCACGAGCTGGTACATGACCCGTACACTCTCCCCGGCGCGGAAGCGGATCGGCAGGACCACCGAGTCTCCGTCCATCGCCGGCTGTCCAAAGTCCACACCCTGCAGCCGGCTGCCTGTCTTCCGGTCTTTGGGGATCCCGAACAGTTTTTCCCCGCTTCCTTCCGGCCAGCAGTACACCGTGCTTGCCCCGTGGATTGCGCGCAGCCGTGCGGTCAGTTCCTTCAGGCTGACCTCCCCGTGCGCGTCCGGATCAATCTGCTCCGGATCGCTTGCCCGCAGCGCCCGGTCCATAGCGGCGGTAAAGTATCCCGTGCCGGTATATTCGTCCATTTCCGTATTCCAGAACCAGCTGTCCTCCAGCGCGCCGCTGGAAACCAGCACCCGGCAGTTGCTGTCTTTGAAGAAGTTTTCGCCGTCCCAGCCGCAGCCGATCACCGCGCCGGAGTGGCACGCGTCCAGGATCAGGACTTTCCTGCCCGGAACCCTGTCCAGTGTCTGCCGCAGGTCTTCCGGGGCCAGCCGTTCCTCGTCCGTTCCGTCAGACAGGAGAAGCGTCATCCGCCCGTCCTGCAGGAGCCCGTGGGTGCTCAGGTAGATCAGGGAGGTGTCTGCGTCCTTCGCCCTGCGGAAAGCGTCCGCGACCAGCTGTTCAAATCCTGCGACGGTTCCCGGCCCGTTTACCTGCCGGATGACCGATGTCTCCTCCGGCAGGAAATCCGTCAGGAGCGCCTCCATTGTTTCCACGTTGTTGGCGCTTGCCGGCTCCGTACCGGGCATCGACACAAAACGGTCGCACCCGATGAGCAGGCACCGGGTCACCCCGGCCTCTGTCCGGTGCCGCAGCACGCCCAGCACGCCGAGCACGCAGACAAATACCGCGCAGAGAACCAGGGCCCATAACTTCTTCTTCACGTCACATCAATATCCAAACAGAATTAATAGTGTGCGTTCACCGCACTTGCCGTCGGGAGTCAGTCCGTTCGCGCTCTGGAAGGCCTTGACCGCGTCCACCGTCGCGTCGTCGTACACGCCGGTCACTTCGTTCAGGAATCCGTACTGCACCAGGCAGTCCTGGATCTCAACCACAATCTCACCGGTCATGCCTTTGCTCACGGTCTCATAGTTCACCTTCGCGGCGGTCGCTGCCATCGCGTCGGAGGAATACATCTTCGACAGCGTCTTGCTGCCCGCCACGCCGTCCACCGGCGTGATTTTGTTCTGGATCTGGAAGGCACGCACCGCGTCCGCGGTCGTCTGGCCGTACTTTCCGTCGATCGCGCCGTCGTAGTATCCCAGTTCATACAGCGTATACTGCAGGTTCTTGACCGCGCTGCTCTCATCGCCCTGCCGAAGGGAGGAATAGGTGATCTCCGACTTGCTGCCGTAGAGCGCGCGCTGCGTGGCAGGGCCGGCCTTACCGTCCACCGTCAGGTTGTTCAGCAGCTGGAAAGCCATCACGGCAACCTCGGTGCTTTCGCCGTAGGAACCGTCCACGCTGCCGTTATAGAAACCCAGTTCCTTCAGGCGCTTCTGCAGGGCCCTCACCTGGTCGCCCTTGCTGTCCCGCTCCAGGGTGATATAACCCGTGGAGGAGATATCGGACGTGTCCCGCCCGGACCTGTTGTTGTCGTCACTGCTGTCGATCTTTACCTGGGTGCCGGTGGATTTCTTCGCCGTTCCGCTGTAAAGCTTGTTCTGGGTCGCACTGCCCGCCTTGCCGTCCGCAGTCAGGTTGTTGTTCTTCTGGAAGGCGATCACCGCGGCTTCCGTCGCCGCGCCGAACTTGCCGTCCACGCTGCCGCTCAGGTATCCAAGATCCTTCAGCTTCTGCTGGAGCTTCTTCACCTCCGCGCCTTCGCTGCCCAGTTCCAGCGTTTCCGGCTTGGTGGTGGATGTGGACGCCGCCGGTTTGGAGGACCGCGCCGCGTTCGAGGAATACAGCGCCTTCAGCGTGTCCGGTCCGGCAACGCCGTCCTCCCACAGCCCTTTGGTCTTTTTCTGGAAAGCGCTGACCGCCGCAGCGGTCTGCTCGTCATAGGTGCCGGTCACTTTCCCGTCCAGCCAGCCCAGCTCAATCAGGCGGCGCTGCAGCGTCTCCACCTTTGATCCCTTGGAACCGATGTTCAGGTAGTATTCCTTCTCCAGGTTCGGAGTCGCGGTCACCTTGCCCGAAGTGGGTTTGGCCGTTGTCTTCGCGGTGGTCTTCGGCGTCGCGGTGGCGTGCGCCTCCTTATAGGAAACCGCGTTCTTCGCGTTCATCTTCGCCAGGGTCTTTTCCCCGACCTTGCCGTCCGCGGTCAGGCCGTTCGCTTTCTGGAAATCCTTCACGGCCTGCTCCGTCGCCGGGCCGAAATCGCCGTCCGCCGAGCCTTTGTAATAGCCCAGTTCCTTCAGGCGCTTCTGCACCGCGCGCACGGCTTCGCTGCCGGTAAACCCGCGCTGCAGGCTCTTGGGCGTGGGCGTGGGCGTCACCGGCGCCTGGGTGGGCGTCGGGGTTGCCGGCTGCTCCGTCACAACCTCAATGGTGCCGGGCGCGCCGGTCGTGGTTCCGTCGCCGGGAACCGGCGTACTGAAAACGATCACCTCGCCCGGTCCGGGAGAAGGCGTCGGCGTGTTTGCCGAACCCCAGTTGTCCCAGCCGTTGCCTCCGCTCTGGGGCGGCGTCGGGGTCGGCGTCTGCTGGCCGTAATTCGGTCCGAAAACATTCTGCGTTTCGATCACAACCGTATCCGGCGAAACCGTTACGGTTGCCGTCGGCGCCATCGTATCAAACAGCGCCGCGGTCACGCCGCCTGTCGGACCGCCGTTTTTCACTTCGTCCGGCGGCTGGTAGCAGCCTGTCAGCAGCAGGCACAGAACCAGCGCTCCCGCCAGGGCAATGATTTTCAGTGCTTTCTTCATTCTCCCACCTCCACGGTGTCGGGCCCGGTCAGGGTGTCATCCCGGGCAGAGTCGGGAATTCCATGATACTATTCGTTCTTCTCTCCGGACGGAAACAGCTCAACAAATGTCTTGTAGTGGTCTCCCGTATACCATACATGGCCGTCGTTGGAATAGATGATCCGGTACTTGTCGCGGTCTCCGCCCCGGTACCAGCAGTCCGCCTCGTAATACTTCCTGCCCTGGACCACCGGCAGCCGTTTCTCATAGTTCCCGAAATGGTCCCCGCCGATGCTCTTTCCCGGCGCCACGTCGCTGAGGTTGATGCCCATCCGCGGGTCCCAGCCGAGCCGCTCCGCTTCCTGTTTCCGGATGAAATTGTCCGGCAGCTTCCCGTATTCGAAGATATAGTCAGCAATCCGCTGCGCGTCGTCCATCGGCCCGGGCGTTGCCGCTGTTTCCGGCTTCGCGGCGTTCTGGTTCCTGTTTCCGGAAGCGCTTGCGGCGCAGCCCGTCAGCAGCATAACTGCCGCCAATAATAAGACGAAAACCGTAGCCAGTCTGTTTCTTCTCATGCTTAGCCCTCTTCAGCTGCTCATAATGATGGATTTATTTATGGTACCTTTCTCCGGCGTTTATTTTTTCCGCCCTGTAAAGCTGCTCCAGGAGCATTACCCGGGCGAGCTGGTGCGGAAAGGTCATGGGACTCATCGAAAGCTCCTCGTCCGCTCTTTCGAGGACATTCTTCCCCAGTCCCAGGCTCCCGCCGATCACAAACACGCACCGGCTGACGCCCGCGACCTTCATCTCTTCCAGATGCTTCGCCAGTTCCTCCGACGACCGCCGTTTTCCGCCGATCGTCATCGCGATCACCCGGTCCCCCGGCCTGATCTTCGCCAGGATTGCCTCTCCCTCTTTCGCCTTCAGCTGCTCTTCCAGCGCTTCCGACGATCCGGAAGCAGGCTCCGGCAGGTCCGGAATCTCCGTTTCCTCATATTTCCCGTACCGGCTCAGCCGCTTCAGGTATTCATCCGCCATCTGCCGGTAGGCTTTCTCTTTCATCTTCCCCACGCAGAGGATCAGGGTGCTCACAGCCGTTCCACCCGCGGCAGGCTGTCCCGCTCGATCAGGGTCCAGGCCATGTTCACGCTGCGCTCCCGCTCGCCGCTGATCATCCGCAGCAGCTTCTCCGCCACCAGCGCGCCGAACTGCTCCTTGGGATGGCCCAGCGTCGTCAGCTTCGGATTGGACAACTCCGCGTAAACCGCGTTGTCAAAGCCGATAAAGCCCATCTCGTCCGGCAGCTTCATGCCTTCCTTCTTCAGGATGTCCATCAGGGAAGTGGCGAACACGTCGTTATAGCAGGTCACGCAGTCCGCCTCGCGCTTTTTCAGCCGCTCCACGAATGCCCGGCCTTCCCGGGTGTTCTGCCAGTTCATGCGCTCATCCGTGCTGAACAGCAGCAGCCGCTCGTCCGGGATCGAAACGCCTTCGCTCCGCATCTCGTCCAGGTAGCCCTTCAGCCGTTCCTTGCCCTGCAGGTCGTCCACCTTGAACATCCCGCCCGGATGCCTGTATCCCCGGCTCAGCACTTCCCGCGCCGCGATGCGTCCGCCGCCGTAGTCGTCCATGACCACGTGGGGCACATTCGGCATGCCGGGATAATAGCTGTTCATGAACAGCACCGGAATGTTCCGCTCCGCCAGGCGTCGGTACAGGTCCCCGTTCTCGTTCTCCTGCGCGGTCCGCGCGCCTTCCACGATCAGGCCGTCCACCTGCCCGTCCAGCATCCGCTCCAGGATGTTCCGCTCCGTCTTCACATTGTTGTAGGTGGCGCTCAGGTTCATCACGACGCCGTTCTCGCTGAGCACGGATTCGATCCCGCTCACGATGTTCGGGAAGATATAGTCCGTGATATATGTCGTCACAACGCCTACATGGAGCGTGCCCTGCAGCCGTTTCCGCGGCCCGTGGCGCACATAGGTGCCGCTGCCCCGGCGCCGGTCCACCAGGCCGTCGTCCTCCAGCAGCGCGATCGCCTGCCGCACGGTCTGCCGGGAGACATTGAAGCGCAGGCGGAGTTCCTCCTCCGTCATCAGGGTCTGGCCGTCACGGAATTTTCCCTCCGCGATTTCTTTGCGCAGGACATCTGCAACCTGCAGGTACTTGGGCTGTTCAGCCACAGCAAACACATCCTCTCGTGTAGGTTGTTCCTATATTACCATACAAATATGATGATTACAACATATGTACGCACAAATTGAACAACTGCTTGAATAATTGATAAACAACAGTATAATTTAACCAGATCCTTCAGATCATCCGCCATGCGCGTTGCAGAAAAGGAACCGCCATCATGAGCACAGGGAAACGGAACCCGCTGCCGGCCTCCGGAAACATCCGGCGGTCTTCCTTTGTGTGGAATCTGCTTTCCTCCGCAATGAACTCTTTCCAGACAATGCTCCTGCTGGTCTTCATTACACGGTTCGGAACAGACGCGGATTCTGCGGCCTTTGTCATGGCCTACGCGGCGGGCAACCTGCTCTTTAACATCGGAAAATACGGCGTCCGCTCGTTCCAGGTAACAGACAGCACAGAACAGTACGCGTTCCGGGACTATGCCGCAGCGAGGCGCTTTTCGCTCGCCGGAATGGCTGCCGCGGTTGTGGTTTATGTACTGACCGGCCTGTTTTTCCGGGGATACCCGGCAGCAAAAGCAGCCGTCGTGCTCCTGATCTGCCTGTACAAGGGCATTGAGGCTGCGGAAGACGTTTTCCACGGCCGGATGCAGCAGCAGGGCCGGCTGGACGTGGCCGGAAGAATCCTGTTCATCCGGATCTTTTCCTTTGTTGCCTGTTTTGCCGCTCTGTTTGTCCTGACGCGGGATATCCTGCTGGCCGCCGCCGCCGCGACCGCGCTGGCAGCCGTTCTTGCGATCGTGCTGAACCGCTCCGTATGGGGCAGTTTCAGGGAGGACAGGCCGGCCCTCAAAACCGGGCAGCTCCTTCGAACCTGCGCGCCGCTCTGCCTGAGCATGCTGTTAAGCATGTATGTGGCCAACGCGCCGAAATACATCATTGACGGCCGGGTCACGGACGCCGTGCAGACCCGGTTCAATATTGTCTTTATGCCGGTGTTTGTCCTGGCGCTGCTGGGATCATTCATCTATCAGCCGGAACTGAAATCCCTGGGCGAAATGCGCCGTGAAAAACAGTTTGACGCGCTCAGGAAAAAAGTCCTGCGGCTTACGGCGCTGACGCTGGGACTGGCTGTCCTGGCCGCGGCGGCGGGTTTCCTGCTCGGCGTCCCGGTCCTGGAGTTCATTTACGCCAAACCGCTGGCCGAGCTGCGTACGGAACTGGTGCTGTTTATCATCTGCGGCGGCCTGATCGCCCTGGCCAACCTGTACGGCATGATCCTGGTCACGTTCCGGCGGCAGGGCACGCTGACCGGTATATATCTCCTTTCCGCCCTGGCGCTGTTCCTCTTCGGCGGCAGGGTGCTCATCCCCGGCGGGACTGCCGCCCTGGCGCTCTTCTTTATAAGTGTGTTGGCTGTTCATACGCTGCTCCTGGCATGGCAGGCCTTCCGTACGGTCCGCGGTGAAGCGCTCCGGGAATACGCGCCCGAATGCGGACTGCCGGTGAAGGAACTGGTCTCCGGGAAAAAGGTGCTGTTTGTCTCCACAAAGAACCTGGATTACCTGCGGAATGTCCAGGAGATCCGCCTGCTGCGGGAGCACGCGCGGGAAGTCACCGTCATCGCGTATCCGGACAAGAGCTACGCGAAGCGGCTGGCCAAAGTCTGCGGCGCCCTGCTGACGACCGGAAGAAAGGATTATGACCTGTCTTTCATCGGTTTCGCGCCGCAGCTGGTACTGCCTTTCTTCCGCCGGCTCCGGGAAAAACCGGTAATTGAGGACTTCTTCATTTCCCTGTACGACACATTTGTACAGGACCGGAAAAAGTTCCGCCCCGGCTCCCTGCCGGCAAAACTGCTGAAAAAGCTGGATGAAAAAACCCTGTCCCTCGGGGACAGGGTCATCACGGATACCCGCGCGCACGCGGATTATTTTATCCGGGAACTCGGATGCAGTCCGGAAAAAACGGAAGTGCTCTATCTGGAGGCGGATTCGGAGATCTATCATCCGATGAAGGCAGTCCGGGAAAGCGGCGCGCCGTTCCGCGTGCTTTACTTTGGAAGCATCCTGCCCCTGCAGGGCGTGGACGTGGTACTGGACGCGGTACGGCTGTTCAGGGATGATCCGGATTTTGCCTTTGAAGTCATCGGGCCTGTACCGGAAAAACAGATCCCGGCACAGGACAACCTGACGTGTATTCCCTGGCTGAGCCAGGAGGAACTGGCAGCGCATATCGCCCGGGCGGACCTGTGCCTGGCGGGGCATTTTTCAGCGGACATTGACAAGGCAAAGCGCACCATTCCCGGTAAAGCGTACATCTTCCGGGCAATGGAAAAGCCCATGATCCTGGGGGACACCCCCGCGAACCATGAGCTGTTTACAGAAGGCAGTATGACAGTCTTTGTCCCCTTGGGAAATCCCGCGGCGCTGGCGGAAACAATCCGCGCCTGCAGGCTTAAATCATGAACTCATAGATCGCTATTGCGGCAGCAATCCCGAGATTCAGCGAATCCACCCTGTCGTTGCTCTCGATCCGCACAGCCTGTCCAAGCTGCGCGAATTCCTTTGGCAGCCCCCTGCCTTCATTGCCGAACACCAGCGTCCAGGTGTCCGGCTTTTCTTTTACCGCTTCCCGCAGCGGCACGCTCGCGTCCAGCATAAACGGATACAGCTTCCTGTCCGGATATGCCGTGCGGTAATCTTCGAACCGGTCATATACCCTCACCCGCAGCCGGAACAACGCGCCCATGCTTGCCCGGACTGTCTTCGGGTCAAACAGGTCCGCGCACGGGCGGATCAGCGCCACATCCTCAATGCCCAGGCCCAGCGCCGTCCGCAGGATCGTTCCGATGTTCCCGCTGTCCCCGGGGTTATGAAGCACGACATGCGGCTTTTCCGCCTGCAGTTCGTCCTCAAACTTCCCGAACACCGCCGCGGCATAGCAGTTTTCCTTGCCGCTGATCCGGGCCAGGGCGCGGTCCGCTTCCTCGATCCGGATATGGTGTTTTTCCGCCAGCGCGCAGAGCTTGTCCACGCCTTCCCGCCCCGCGGCGGAGGAATGTACCAGAAGCCGCCGGACGTCCTGCGGCCGGCAGGACAGGCATTCCATGCTGGGAAATATTCCCGGGGCATAGCTGTAATCCAGGTCGTTCTTATAACTGTTCAGCGACGGCATGCTTATACCAGCTCCCCTTCCGGCGCGGACAGGTGCTTCACCCCGTCCAGCGATACCCAGATTTCCCGTTTTGTATTGTCAAACACAAAGGCCACTTTGGCCCGTTCCTTCCGGTAGTCGATAGCGGCGACCTTCCCCTCACAGCCGCTGAACAGCGGATCCTCCAGGGTGACTTCGTCGCCCAGGCGGCAGGCCTTCATTCCGCCGACGACCCCGTCCCTCTCCAGCAGCTTCATCGCAAAGTCGTAATCCGGTCCGGCCAGTTCATACCCGGTTTCCGTCCGGCCGACCCGCCGGATCACCCCGTCCATGCCGAAGAATTCCCGGTAGTCCGTTATGCGCTCCTCGCTGTAGACGAACACATATCCCGGCAACAGGTCAAACTGCTTCTGAATGTTTTCGCCCTGCTTCCTCTGTTTCCGGATGATCCGCGGAGAAAAAGCCCGGTATGCCCCGCGGATCTCCATGAGCTGCGCGATCACCCTGCACCGCTGCGTCAGGCAGAACAGGCAGTACACATACACCGGCTTTCCCTCCTCTCCGATTCATTCTGAATGATAAGGCCGCTGTTCCGGACGCAGATCCCTTCATTCCCATTTTGCCGCCCATCCGAAGTCCTGTTCCCTGAACGACGGATGCGCGGCGTCCTTTGGACTCGTCCTGTATTCACAGTCCAGCTCCGGCCATTCCACCCCGATATCCGGGTCGTTCCACGGAATCCCGCCTTCGGAGGAAGGGTCATACACATCGGTGCACTTATACGCAAAGGTTGCCGTGTCGCTCAGCACGAGGAAACCGTGGGCGAATCCTTCCGGCACGTAGAACATCCGCTTGTTCTCTTCGGAAAGCACAACGCCTGTCCATTTCCCGAAAAACGCGGATCCCGGACGGACGTCCACCGCGACGTCGAACACGGTTCCCCGGGTCACCCGGACCAGCTTTCCCTGCGTATGCTCTTTCTGGAAATGCAGTCCCCGCAGCACGCCTTTCGTGCTGGAGCTCTCATTGTCCTGCACGAACTCAGCCGTGATCCCGGCTTCCGCGAACTGTTCCTTCCTGTAGGTTTCCATAAAGTATCCCCGGCTGTCGCCGAACACAGCGGGACGGACAATCACCACGCCGGGAAGCCCGGTACGCTCAAATTCAAAGGCCATATACAGATCTCCCTTCCTCCCCAATATATAATTATCTCATATTTCCCCAGCCGGGGCAAGCGTGGAAAACGGGCATAAGAAAAGGGCGGGGGCCCGAAAACCCCCGCCTTTTTCCGTCTGCTCCGGCTTATTCGGTATCGGCTTTTTCGACCCGGAAAATCCCGTAGCCGTCCGTATATTCCAGCAGCACAAAGCCTGAACCGTACAGCGCTGCTTCCTTTTCCTCCGACCCGATCGATGTGACCAGGTATCTGTAACCGTAACCATCCATTGCCCGCGCCAGGCCCTCATATTCTCCTGCGGTCAGATAACCGTATATCTCTTTACCCGTCTCATTGGGTTCCCCGAATACCGCGTTCCTGCCGTACGGCGAATGGATCCTTCCGGAATACTGCCGCAGATACGGGCTCAGGGAGGCGTCGGAAACGACATACGGCTCGTCATCCAGCTCCAGCAGGTCCTCGGCCACCGAAACCACATAATCCGGCAGTTTGTCCGCATTGTGCGCTTTCCTGAAGGCAGACGGCAGGTACACCTGCGTATACACAAAACTGCCGCAGAGGACCACGGCAGCAACCCCGGCAATTACTGCCGCGTACCGTATCCAGGTCCTTTTCGCCTTCTGCACCGCAGAAGCGGCGGCCGCCGCGCAGACCGGCAGTACCGGAAGCATCCACAGCGTTCTCCAGTACACCATGGATTCGTTGAGCTTTTCCCAGGTCTGGTAAAACAGCGGATTCAGGATCACCGCCGTGATCACAAGCGCTGGAACCAGAAATGGTTTCCGTTTTCCCTTCATCAGGATCAGTCCGGCCAGAAGGCAGGATCCGTAAAGCAGGAGAAAGCGAAAATCGCCGTACGCGCTCTGAAGCGCGTCAATCACCGTTCTCACCCGCATTCACTCCCTTCCGCCTTTCTGAGCCGCTTTCAGAACAGCGGCCTGAAGATCAGGTAAACCGCCAAAGAAACCACTGACGGAAGCACCGCCAGTACCGCATGGAGAATTCTTTTCCAGTGGCGGTAAGCGATGATGTGATATCCTCCATAGACCGCAGTCATCACCGCGGTGATCGAGATCCCCATGCCGGACATCAGGCATGCCGCGCAGCAGACCACCGGCAGGCTGAACCAGTCCCTGTTTTCATCCTGTTTGTTGATCCGGATAAAAAGCCAGAGCAGCAATGGAATAACGATCGCCGCGACCGTCGCTTTCCCCTGCCAGATCCGCACCAGCGAAAAAGTCTGCTGTGTGAACACCGTAATGCCCAGGAACAGGTTGATCAGCGCAGCGAAGAAAAGGAATGCCAGTCTCGCCTCGGTTTTCTCAAACAGCTCGGAAGCCATCAGCCAGTAAACGGCATACATCGTCAGCAGGGCGGCAGGAGGATAGATAGTGTGCGCGAAGACAGAAGCCCTGATCCGGAGGATCCTGCTGCAGACTGCGAACATCATCGGCCAGGGAGACGTCACATCCTTGACCACCGGAAACACCCCGAGATATTCTCCCGTGTCATGATCGCATGTCATCATGTGGCCGTATTCCAGCGCGTCGTTCGCCTGCGCCAGCCAGCGGGCGTCGTCCTCATCCAGATGGATTCCGAAAAAATAGGTCCCGGCCTGCCACAGGATCAACCCGGCCGCAAGCACAAGAAGGAGCACCGCCAGCACGGAAAACGCTTGCCGATCCATTTTCAGCGATACCATTTTCCGCTTTGCCAGCCTCATGAGCCCGGACCCGGACAAAACGGCGCAAGCCCCAAGATAGCTCCAGAACAGCACGCTGAACTCCCATTTCAGCAGGATCATCGGAACAGCCATGACCTGGAGCAGGGCAAACAGGAGCATCTGCCCCATGACCCAGGACTTCAGCAGCCCTGAAAAGCCAATCCGCTCCTCCCGCACCATATTCATCCCAGCAAACAGAACAAAGAACTGAAGGACCAGGTATCCCAGAAAAGAAAACACTGCCTGTCCCATCCTGATCCTTCACCTCCCCTTGTTCCGTTTCCGGATTCATTTATGCTTTCAGTTCCTTTACTTTTTCCAGCGCAGATGCAATAACCTGATCCATATCGTAATACCTGTATTCGCCCAGCCGGCCGCCAAAGACGGTCCCTGCCTCCTTTTCGGCCAGTGCCCGGTACCCGGCGTACCGCGCACCGTTCTTTTCATCGTTCACGGGATAATACGGTTCATCCCCGGGTTTCCACTCGGCGCTGTATTCCCTGGAGATCACCGTACCGGGCAGGTCTTTTCCGGCATCGTCCTTTCCGAACTGGAACCACTTGTGCTCGATGATCCGCGTCCAGGGCGTCTCCCGGTCGGTATAGTTCACCACCGCGTTCCCCTGGAAGTTGTCCGTGTCCGGCGTCTCCGTCTCGAACCGGACGGACCGGTATTCCAGCGGCCCCAGGCAGTATCCGAAATACGCGTCCACCGGCCCGGTATAGATCACCCGTTCGGCCAGCGCGTCCAGCTCCTGCCGATGCTCCAGGTAATCCACACCCAGCCGGACTTCGACGCCTTCCAGCATCCTTTCCGCCATCCGGGTGTAGCCGCCCACCGGGATCCCCTGGTACAGGGCGTTGAAATAGTTGTTGTCATATGTCAGCCTGACCGGCAGCCGCCGGATGATGAACGGCGGCAGGTCCCGGCAGTCCCGGCCCCACTGTTTCTCGGTATAGCCTTTGATCAGTTTTTCATAGATATCCCGGCCCACCTGCGAGATGGCCTGCTCCTCCAGGTTCCGGGGCTCCCCGGCGATCTCCCGCCGCTGCTCCGCGATCTTCGCGGCCGCCTCCTCCGGCGTCGTCACGCCCCACATCTGATTGAACGTGTACATATTGAAGGGAAGGCTGTAGACCTCATTGCCATACCGCGCCACGGGCGAGTTCGTGAACCGGTTGAAGGCAGCGAAGCGCTGCACATACCGCCATACGGTTTCGTCATTCGTATGGAAGATATGCGCGCCGTAGCGGTGGACATGGATCCCGTCCACATCCTCCGTATACGCGTTCCCGGCGACGTGCGGCCGCCGGTCCACAACCAGGACCTTCTTTTCCGCGTCCGCCAGTTCCCGTGCGCAGACCGCTCCGTAGAGTCCGGCGCCCACGATCAGGTAA
This sequence comes from Clostridia bacterium, assembly GCA_017512985.1. Classification (GTDB taxonomy): domain Bacteria; phylum Bacillota; class Clostridia; order Christensenellales; family Aristaeellaceae; genus Aristaeella. The sequence goes on along the minus strand of JAFWEJ010000002.1, from coordinate 132,717 downwards.
TCATACCGCTCCAACTGCCTGCTGTTCCTTTCCCTTACTCCACAAACCTGACAACATCCGGATTCTTCTGAAGCCCGGCCGCTTCCGCCACCGGCCATCCCAGCGCGATTGAGGCCCATACGGTATGGGTGTCCGGTATCCCGAACCCGTCCAGCAGCGTTTTCACCGGCTCCGCGTGCCTCAGTTTCATCAGCACGTTCAGCCACACGCTCCCCAGCCCGAGGCTCTGTGCCGCCAGCATGATGTTCTCCGCCGCGCAGCTGGCGTCCTGGCAGCCGTCCGGATTCCGGCTGTCGTTTGAGATCAGGATCATTGCCTTCGGGTTCTCAAAACCGTAAACCGGGATCCGGTTCTCCTTCGCGGCCGTAACCGCCGCTTCCTTCAAGCGCCGGATATCCGCTTCCTTTGTCAGCACCGTGAATCGCCAGCTCTGCATATTATGCCCGCTGGGCGCGTGATATCCGCACCTGAGCAGCATATCCAGCGTCTCCTTCGGGATCTCCCGATCCGTAAACCTCCGGACGCTGCGGCGGGAAAGGATCGCGTCAATCACCGGATTCATCAGCGCCAGCGTTTCCTTGTTCTCCCACATTTTCCGCAGGGCGGCACGGTCGGTCTTCATCATCCGGTTCCGCGGGATCTCCTCCACCGTGATGATCGTCCGCGGCAGCCTGTTTTTTTCGATCTTCCCGCTCAGCCACTGCCGAAACGCTTTCTCATCGTAACCCATTCCGGTCACAACAAACAGCACGGGCACCTGGCCGAGGAGCGTGTCTTCCACACCGATACAGGCACAATCCCGGATATGTTCATACCGGCCCGCGTCGTTTTCGATCTCAAAGGGCGAGATCTTCTCCCCGCCCATGTTGATCAGGTCGTCCGCGCGCCCAAGCATAAAGAGATTCCCCTCCTGGTCCGCGTAAGCCATATCCCCGGTAACCAGCCAGCCGTCGATCAGCGTCTCCGCCGTTTTCTCCGGCGCTTCCCAGTAGCCGGACATGACCATATTCCCGCGGATCGCCATTCTCCCCGGATGCGCCGCGTCACTTTCGGCCTGCCAGCCCCGGAGACGGCCGCACATCTGCTCCGGACAGTCAAAAGGAGCCGTCGCGGACAGGAACATCACTTCCACGCCGTCCAGCGCTCGCCCGAGCGATCCGGCCGTCCGCCGGTCCTTCACCGCTTCGTTCACATTGCAGAAGATCGCTCCGCCGCTCTCGGAACTGCCCCAGACATTCATGATCCGTACGCCCGGCAGCAGCCGAACCAGTTCCTCCCGCCGGGCAGCGGACAGTGAGCCCGCGCTGACCTCCAGGATTTCCAGGTGTGACATCACGCCCTGAAACGCGTCCTGCATCTGGCTTTTCAGCACTTCGCAGGAAGCTGGCACACAGGCCGCCGCATTGCATCCGTATTCTAGGATGTTTTTTTCAGCTTCCTTCGCGAAGGTGAAGCCGTTCTGCAGCACCACTGTTCCGCCGCAGTAAAGCACGGCGCGCAGGACACGCAGCGCAAAGGAATGGTTCAGGGGCAGCGGCAACAGCATGACCGTGCGCTCCGAATAACCGCATCCCCGGATCGTATTGTCCAGGATATGATAAACCGCCCTGTGGGACAGGATCACGCCCTTTGGTTTTCCGGTCGTTCCGGTGGTAAAGAGGATATCTGCCGGCATTTCCCCGTCCGCCGGAAGCAGGCTCTCCGGCCGTGCGCCCGCCGCCTGCCGGCCGGCCTCCGCCGGGCCCCCGCAGGTCTCGCGGAGCGAAAGCACGCGGCAGCGTTCCCCGGCCTCCTTCATTGGCTTGTCCGTCAGGAGGAGCCGGGCACCTGACAGGGCAAAGATCTCCGCCATATATTCCGGCGTCGCTCCCTTGTCCAGGCATACCGTGACCCCGCCGCAGGCATGCACGGCCAGATAAGCGATCACCGTTTCCGGCCTGGACACCGCCGAGAAGCATACACGATCCCCGGGAAGCACACCCTGTTTCTTCAGCACAGCCGCCATATCCAGCACACAGCGGAACAGCCCGGCATAAGTCAGCGTCTCTCCCTTAAAAATCACCGCCGCCTTGTCTGGACAGGCCTCCGCCAGTTCGCTAACCCTGCGGAGCAGTGTGTCAAATCTGTTCGTACTGTTCATCCCCGAAGCCTCTCCACCATGTCCGCCAGCGCGTCCACCGAGTTGAAATTGTCCTCAACGATCTCTTCATAGGGAATAATGATCCCAAATTCCATCGACAGGACCGCGATGATCCCCGTAATCGACAGGGAATCTAGGATTCCGTCGTCCACCAGCGCGCATGACGATTCAAAATCGATCTCAGGAAATTCGTCCTTCAGAAGCGCCAATACTTTCTCTTTCATGACATTGTCCCCCTCTTCCTGTCAATACCGCATATAAACAAATGAACTGGCATCATAGCCCGGTCCATATGCTCCAAAGATCAATACAGCAAAAATAATGGCGTAATAGATTGCCCAACGGATCAGTAACGGCCTTGCTGCAATCCATTCTCGGATATGTACACCTTTTTCTCGCTTGCTTCCAACAAAACCGACCAGCGCAGCCGCAAGCAGCGTCACGATAAACCGCGGCCAATCGATGCCCAGTGTGAAAATACTCCCGTCCACCAGCCTCAACGGAGTAAAATCCGTGAAAACGGATTGCGCTGTATACCAAGACACCGCCAGAGAACCCGGAATCGTTATGAACCTGCCAATCACAAACAAACAGAATGTCCTGCTCTTCCGGAAAAAGCGAAAACCTTCTGAGTCTGTATCAATCTTCAGCCATTTGGTCAGTTTCCTGATCTCCGGATCAAATACGGTGGATAAACTGATTAGCGCGCCCCAGTATATGCCCCAAAGCAGATAATTCTTCCCGGTTCCATGCCACAATCCGGTCAGCAGCCAGACAACAGCCAGTGGAATGACTGTCATGAAGTTCTTCCCGGCTCGTTTCCCGATTCTTTCCCGCAGGAAGCCGGAAATCCTCATCAGTCTTGGAGATATCACAAGCGGCATAAAGACATAATCCTTAAACCAGACCCCCAGGGTAATATGCCAGCGCCTCCAGAATTCCGCTACTGAACAGGAGGCAAACGGTTGCCTGAAATTTTCCTCCAGTTGAATGCCAAAGCACTCGGATACTCCCAGCGCAATGTCCATGCACCCGGAAAAATCACAATACAGCTGCACCGTTCCCAATACAGCCGCCAGCAGAAACTCAGAACCAACATGCGCCTGATAGTTCCCAAACACCTCATTCACCAGGAACGACAGATGATCCGCAATCACCAGTTTCTTGAAAAATCCCCAGACCACTCGCTGCAATCCGAAGCAAACCCGGGTGTAATCAAATCTATGTCCTTCCACAAGTCGCGGACCGACAATCCGATGTTTTGAAATGGGTCCTTCAAGAATCTTTGGAAAATACAGGACAAAAAGCAGCAGTTTGAAATAGTTCCGTTCTGCGCATTGCTTTTTCCAGTATATATCCGCCAGGTATCCTATCAGGGAAAGAACATAATAAGAAATCCCCACGGGGACAATCCAGGTGTATACAACCGACTGGACAACAGCCGTTTTATCCGTCGCGTTTTTAAACCCGAAGATCCACTGGAACAGTGCTGTATTCCATCCCTTTCCGCCGCTCACCAACTCCCCCAGGTAAGGAATGGTGCCCAGCCAACCGCGGATGGCAGCGTTCCAGCCGGACACCGTTCTTACAACCGGTTCAAAAAATCCCGCGGCAATCAGATTCTGCTGTGTTCTGACATAAACCAACACCAGTATGATTACAACCGCTGAAACCAACAGGATGATTCTATTCTGCTTTTTTCTCCGGCTTTCAGATTCTCCGGCCTCCAGACTGCTTTTCGTTTCTGATGCTTCCCCATTTTTCCTTTTTGTCCGGGTATGATTTCGGGAATCAATAACAATCCCGGCAAGCCAGGCAATAAATGTAATCAACAGGACAACCAGACAATAATCCAACCCCCATGTACAAAAGAAAACCAAGCTGAAAACCAGCAGTCCGATCCATCTGGCTCGCAGGGGAAGGATAAAATAGAACAGAAGCGCCAGCAAAACAAACGGAAAGAAAAGATAGTCTGTAAAAATCATATAAAATCGTCCCTCATCTTGTATTCCATATCAATCGGGGCTGCAAATGTATCGAAGGCAACTGTGTCAACCACTTCTTTCAGTTCTTTGTCATAAACTACACAGTTAAGGCCCCGCATTGATATTGAATATTCATTCCCACAGATCATCACCGAGCTTACATTACCCGAATCCATTCCGCCGCTTTTTACCAGGCAGTCAACTCCCGACCACTCAATGGGTTCATATCCGTGATCCAGCTCTTCGTATGACACGGATCCGTCATTGATAATCCCTATGTAGGAGTCCCTGTATTCAATCCCGGAAAGCGCTGCAAGACCCAGCCCCAGCATTCCGTCCCGGTTGTCCTCTGTCAGGCTGTCGGACGCTTCATCCATAACAGAAATGAATACGGTGTATCCCTTACTGCTTATCCAGGGTTCCAGCCATGAAAAGAATGACATGGAAGAGCTTTCAGTTCTCCATTGATAAACCTGTTTCCAGTTATCATAACGCCGGTTATAAAGATACAGCTCCCGAAGCTTTTCATCCATGGCATCCGCTGGCGTTCCGTTCTTCAGGGCATGAGCATACCGGGTTTCATAGTCTGCCTCCCTGTACGGAGATACGCATGTATCAAAACAGGTGGAATTGACAACGGCACCGTTCAGATAATCATAAACAACAATATTGATCCCCCGCTGGTTCAGGCAGTACTCAACCCCGTCAACGGTTATCGATGAAAAAGCGTCGCCATGCCCCGTTCCACAGCTTTGCATATTCACCCGCTGCTTTCGCGGAAGCAGGAAGTCGACGCTTAAAGAGGCGTCCGCGTTCTCCGCGCTATCCGCGTCCCGCTGATCCATTTCAAAAACAACTTCCCCGTCCTGGATGTACGCGACGTATGAATCGCGGTAGTTCAGCCGGGCGAGCTTGCCCAGGCCGTCTTCTTCCATCTTTTTTTTCTGTTCTTCCGTAAGGGCGTCTGTGCCTTCATCACAGACCGCCATCAGCACCGCGCTGTTCTCGATTGATTTCGCGTACCGGATATATTCCGTCACGTCCCGGCAGTCTGCCAGCTCAACCGCCGCCATACTCTGCTTCCGGTACGCCGTGAGCTGTGTCTCCAGATATTCATATCCGCTTTTGCCCTTTTTGTTTTCGCATTCCGAGTTCCCGGACAGCCATTCCCCCCACCAGTGCGTATATTTTTTCGCGCCATAACAGTTCATATGGTGCCCGTCTGTCAGATCCAGCAGAAACCGGAAATCCAGCTGATCAATATATGGTGTGAAATTGAAATCAAAAAATTGAATCTGATGCTTACCTGCCAATTCCTGAATTGCTTTATGCGCCGACGAACTCCAATTTGCTGTAGGTGCTTTAGACAAAACAAGCTGAAGTTGATGTTCATGGCAGAACGACACAATTCTGTCAAAGTATTCCAGGGAAGAAACGGCCAACTCCGTTGCGTCGCAATCCGGATCATAACCGTATTGCGGCAGCGCCGGATCCTCCGCCGTCTCACAGTCTATCCATCTTTCTGTTACCAGATTATAACCGCGGGTGCTGTTAATGCTTTCATCCTGCTTCCAGTCCGTCGGCTCCAGCTCTTTCCACCTGTCATGATAATGAAACAATGGAAAAAGAAGCGAGATCCAGTCATTTTCATCTTTGGCATATTCATGAAGCGCTTCCTGCTTGGCCGTGGAATTCCGCATCCGGTCAATTGCTTTCAGAAAAAAGGCACTGCTTTCCGGTTCATGTGTAAGCATGGATGCGTCAATCACAACAGTTTTCAGCGTATCCTGGTGCAGTCTGTATACTTCCTGCAGCCAGACCCACGATGCACTCACGGGTTGCTGCTCTGTGGCAAGATTATAAGCACAGAGTCCATATTCTTCATACAGCTGCATAGGGGAAATTCCGTTTACCACAACACTCGATCCCAGGAAAACCGCTTCGATCCTGTTGTCCGGTTCCAGATAAAAATCATGGGTCGTATGATAATTGTTCCAGTCATACCAGACCGGACGAAGCAGCCGTCCAGAAAGAATCAGGAATAGAACAAGAAGAATGACAAATACCGGGACGCGCAACAGTTTTCTGATCTTCATTTTATCCTCTTCCTGATACATTCGTGTTTAATTCTTTCTTCAGGTATTCCGAGCTGTCCGGCTGATTACAATCCCTTAATCATATTCAGCGCAGCCGCGATCACCTGGTCCATATCATAATACCGGTACTCGCCCAGCCGACCGCCGAAGACCACCTTCTGCTCCCTGTCCGCAAGCTTCCGGTATTCCGCATACAGCCTTCCGTTCTTTTCGTCATTCACCGGGTAATACGGTTCGTCCCCCGGTTTCCATTCGGAACTGTATTCCCTGGAGATTACCGTCTTCGGCAGGTCGTTTCCGTTCTCGTCCTTCCCGAACTCAAACCACTTGTGCTCAATGATCCGCGTCCAGGGCGTCTCCGCATCGGTATAGTTCACAACGGCATTCCCCTGGAAATCCGGGCTATCCAGCGCCTCTGTCTCAAAGCGAACCGAGCGGTATTCCAGGCTGCCCAGGCAGTAACCGAAATACGCGTCGATCGGCCCGGTATAGATCACCCGCTCCGCCATCCCATCCCATTTCGCCTTACCGGCGAGATAATCCTCGCCCAGCCGCACTTCGATACCATCCAGCATGCCGGCAACCATTTTGGTATATCCGCCAACAGGGATTCCCTGGTACAGCGCGTCAAAATAGTTGTTGTCAAAGGTGTACCGCACGGGCAGCCTTCTGATGATGAACGCCGGCAGCTGATCGCAGGGCCGTCCCCACTGCTTTTCGGTATAGCCTTTGATCAGTTTTTCATAGATGTCCCGACCCACCAGGGAGAGCGCCTGCTCCTCCAGGTTCTTCGGCTCCGTGATCCCGGCAGCCTTCCGCTGTTCCTCAATCTTCGCGGACGCCTCCTCCGGCGTCTCCACGCCCCACATCTGGCGGAAAGTATACATATTGAAAGGCAGGGAATAGATCTCCCCCTTCCAGTTTGCCACCGGGGTGTTTATGAACCGGTTAAAAACCGCAAAACGCTGTACATAGTCCCATACTTCGCTGTTATTGGTATGGAAGATGTGCGCGCCGTACCGGTGCACATGGATTCCTTCCACCCGCTCCGTATACGCGTTTCCCGCGATATGTTCCCGTTTGTCGATCACCAGGCAGGTTTTCCCTGCGTCCGTCAGTTCCCGGGCACATACCGCACCATATAGCCCTGCCCCGACGATCAGATAATCATATGGTTTCATTCTGCTGATCCTTATAACATTAATCTGAATACACAGCTTCTGTTATGAATTGTTTGCCGGCATAAAACATCATCTGTTTTTCGCACAGACTTCTTCCTTGTTTGCGGATATGGTTGTTTATGATGACATTAACATTCCAGAAAGACAGCATCACCTTTAATTATATCCATTTCGGCTAAGACAGTTCTGCTGTGTCCTTATTTGTATTGAACGCACACAAACAGAGCAATTCCGAATGAATTACTTCTCATTGCCTTATTCTCACCCTGAGAAATGAATAATCTCCTGTTCTTATCCCCTGTATCCACAATTTGTCTGCCCAGTAATAATCACATGATGTACGCCAATGTGCGTGCCAGCCGAACGACATCCTGTTCGTCCATGTGCAACTCTGATACTTTTTTATGCAGTGCCGCTAGCAATTCTTCGTTGATCAGATTGTTCGGAGCTGCCAATATAAATTCTTCATATTGTCTTGCAATCGTTTTGATATCAAGGTTATCTTCTGCGTATTTCCTCGCATTACAGGAAATTTTCCCCCTGAGATCAGCATTTTCACAGAGAGTATGAAGCGCTTTATATATCTGATGCACTTCCTCCTTATTATTCATTATTTCAGCAGAAGGCAGTTTTATGACCGTATCATCCGGAATTTCAGCAAAACTGCCAATATTATTGACAATTATACACTTCCCTTTTGCCAGCATTCGCATCAAACTGCCACTGGTCTCGCCGTTGTACGGCCAGCGCAAATTAAGGCAGATATCAGCAGCGTCCATATATTCAAGAAAAACAGCCAAATCTTGGTAGCCGGTCACCTGAACCTTGTCCTGTAAGTGCAGATCGTTGAGAGTATTCATGAATTCGGTTTCAATGGAACCGTCGAGTTTCCCTCCAAATACCAGCTGAATATGATCGTTCTCCTCACATATTTTCGCAAATGCATGAAGAATGGGAATAACTCTTTTTGTCTGATGAACACCTCCAAAAGCTGCCAAAACGATCTTATCAGGATCAATGCCAACTTTTTTCTTGGCACTTTTTGAATCAGTCAGCGGTTCAATCTTCGCGTAGTGACGTATACATCTGACAGAGCGTCCTATATTTTTCTCCAACAGTTTCTTTTTTGCTTCATCGCTATGGACTATTATTTTATTTACATAATTGGTCAAAAATCCATTCAGTTCAACTTTGGTTCTGTAATAATCCAGTTTCTCCCAGTTTCCAATTGCCTCCATACATCTTTCACAATCCTGCCGTGGCAAATCTTCCATCAATGCCTGCCGGTATTCCTCAGGTCTGTTTTGTTTGCCGAGCAGTTTTGCCTGGAGCACTCCATGCATATTGTAATCATGAAGAACCACTATCCCGCTCCATTTCTTTATATAGGACCACATATAGTCGTGAAACAAGGAATTGCCTACCTGAAACACTGTTTCCCGATACAGTTTCTTCTTCTCCTTATAACTCTTATGCGAGAAAATTCTGACCCTTTCATCCAGGAGGTTGTCCGGAGTATAGCCATCATCAATAAAAACATCTATGTCAAAACGATCAACTAATGTATTGATTATGTCCACGCTATAATCTGATATGCCGCTTTCAATGGGCGGAAGAGGTGAAAAAAATGCAATGCGTTCTCGCTGCGCTGTTTTTGTTTTCCTGGTACTTTTTTTGATTAATGCGGCTCGTTCAATTGACTTTCTTGTTTCTTCTGCAACAACAGGCCAGGCAAACATAGGCAGTCTCTTTTCCCCTGCTTTTGCCAACAGTTCCAAATCGCCACAAAGCGCTTTTTCAAGACCCGCCGCAATATCATCAACAGAATACGGGTTCACAGTAATCGCCGCATCTCCCGCAATTTGTCCAAGGCTTGAATTGTCAGATGTCAAAACGCCTGTTCCGCAAGCCCATGCTTCAACCACAGGCAGTCCAAATCCTTCATATACTGATGGAAACGCCACCAGATCCGCAAGGTTATACAGTTTTATAAGCTCTTCATCCGTCACAAAGTTTGTTAAAACGACCCTGCTTTCCACACCCTTCTTTTTTGCCAGATCACTATATCTTTCTATAGATGCACGTTGCAATTTGCATACAATAACCAACTGGTATTGGTTGATAAGCTCCGGGGAAATCCGGGAATAAGCTTCTATCAGTCCGGCTATGTTTTTCCTCTCATCGTCACCGCCCGTACACATTATAAACGAATCAGAGATACCGAACTTCCTCCTTAATGTCGTTTCATCTTGTGGCCTGATATCTGTTTTTCTAAACATTTCAGAAGGTGCGCCCCAAATAACATCGATCTTATCAGGATCAAAATGCAGATAGCTTACAAGATCATCCTTTACACTTTGTGATATAACCAGTATACGATCCACCCACCTGAGCATCTCAATACGTTCCAGATACCAGTCAATATCTCCTTTATGAGGAAAATAATGATCCTTCATAACATAAGGAATGATATCATAAACCGTCGCAACAACTGTTGTCCCTTCCAGCCATTCTCGTTTGTATGGGGGAATATGGTTATCAAACGGACTGGTAATATAAAAAACATCAATCCTGTTGTTTGCAATATATTCTTTCACCAATGCCTCAAAGCATTTATCAAACTGCGGAACACTAAAGAACTCATTTCCTTTTACACACAGGAAATCTTCCTCAGTAATATTACCCATATTATTCCCGGAAACAAAAATATCTTTATCTTCAAATATATTAAAAAAGAAGTAATGATTCCGGGAATCCTGTTTGATAAGTGTCTGAAACTGACTGTCTGCATAATTACCTATCCCGCGGTTTTTTGACATAGGCCCGAGAACCGCTACCGAATCAACAGCAATATTCATGAAAGCACGTCCTTTATCTGTCTCCTGTCAAGGAAAATAGAATTAATGCCGGTAAATGCATACTCGACATAATCCACACTTTTCAAAAACTCCATGATCTTGTCATCTTTTTCTCCGACAACAAGCCGAGGACGATACGGTATCATCTCAATTGAGATCATCAGCGGACGATGAATTTCCCAATCAATTGATCTGAGAATTGCTATGTCATCCCCTTCAAGATCAATGTTTATAAACACCGGAGCTTTATCAAAATACGTATCCAGAATTTCATTGACAGTCATCGTTTTTACCGATACAACACGGTCTATTTTCAGCGACGGATTAATGAGTATTGCTTCTTCAACCCGCTTCTTATCCGGTGTAGAAAGGCCGTCTCCGTTAAGTATATAAAACTCAACCGACTTTCCACTGGTATCACTGATACAGCAATTCAGAATCACATCTTCATTACGATATAGCTTTAATTCAGGGATCAGAGACGGGTTTGCTTCAACCAGCACCCCCCTTGCTCCCTTGTCATAAAAATAATAAGTGTTACTGTACTGCTTTGCGTGATTAGCTCCAAGGTCAAGATAAGTACAGTCTTTTGCGGCAATTCCTCTCGCATTTAAAATATAGGCAAGAATCACATCTTCCCCAGATTGCGACAGTGTCCTTTTGGCTAAATTGAATGCTTCGTCCTCTGTTTTGATCTTACTTGTCTGTTTGAGAATGCCCTGTTCTTCCATTGTTTTAACACTCTCATTAACAGTTTGTATCATTTTGGCGCTCTGTGCAAACCATTGTTCAAGAATCTGTAGTTTTCTTTCCTGTGTTTCAAGCCGCTCTTTGAATTGTTCTGTTTCTTTCCTTGCTGCTTCAATTTGTACCTCAACCTGGTTTATTTGTCCTGTGAACTGCTCTGTCTCTTTCCTTGCTGCTTCAATTTGTACCTCAACCTGGTTTATTTGTCCTGTGAACTGCTCTGTCTCTTTTCTTACTTCATCAACCTGCGTCTCAAATTTCGCAATTCGTTCTGCTGATTGTGTCCTCACTGATACTATTTGTTCATTAATCCGATTAATGTGTTCGCTGCTTGTTCCCAACTGACTTAACGCATTTGCTTGTAATTCAGTCAGTCTTCCTATCGAAGGAACAACAGCGCTATTAAACTGCACCTGTCGTTCATACGCGCTTTCCAGCGCCCAGTTCAGGCTTTTGCGTATGATCTTTTTCGCCACATATCGGATTTTTTTGATCGGTCTGTAAAATGGCTGCTCTGGCATTCTGTATTCGGGATATGAATTTTTATTATTTTCCATTGTTTCAATCCGTTGAGAAATCTCAGCCAGATAATCATTGCTTTTTGATTTTTCATCTGACAAATATATGTCTTTGATTTGCACTGAAACTGCAGCAGTATCTGATGATTCATTAATCCGATTATTGTCGTTTTTAACCAACTTGTTATAAATCACTTCTTCCTCAATACTGCTGAAACTCATCACATACCCTCCCTGTCGCTTTAAATATGGCTTGCAGGCCGTCAATCTATTTCCCACTTATGATTAATGTGTACAATTCCTATATCATATGTGTCAGAGTATATCCGTATGCGTTGAACTGACTTCCAGTCATCATATACCTTCGATGATGTTGAATGGATTGCAAAATCAAACAGGTATTCTCCTGAAACCAAATTGATATGCGGTATCTCACAAATGATCGTCCCTTTTTCCTTTAATTCCACATCACCCAAATGGTCTATATATGTATTTGTTCCTGCCACATGCACGCCGTCAACACGAAAGATACCAAATCCAATCATAGCATCTGAAATTTTATGAATCGTGTGATATGCGGCAATTACTGTCATTTTTTCTCCGGATTTAAAGGTCTCTTTTGCAATTTCATCATCACCAAGTATCGTTACGGAATCAATAACAACCTCACCTGAACCAAAGCGCTTTCGTTTTTGTGCGGTTTCTTCAGGGTCACCTGTAATTCTTTCGTTTTCTCCCAGTTTTTCGCCAGCATTCTCTTTTTCGTTTGTTTCAGAACATGTTTCGGAGATCTTGTCCTCGTTATCTGAAAGAGCATTCCCTTCTTTTTGCCCCATATACTCGAGGTAGTAGGCATGGACCGTTTTGGGATCACCCGATTCCCGTATCAACCCTTTATCTATCCAATAGCTCTTATCACAGATTTGCTCAATTTGTCCTAAAGAATGAGATACGATGATGATCGTTGTTCCGTTTCGTTTTATTTCGCGTAGTTTGTTAAAACACTTTGCCTGAAACGCAATATCTCCGACTGCCAGGATTTCATCAATCAGCAAAATATCTGCATCCACGTTGATCGCTACAGAAAAAGCGAGTCTCATATACATGCCGGAAGAATATGTCCGAACCGGGTTATCAATATAAGCTCCTAACTCTGAAAAATCGATAATGGTCTGAAGCCGATTGTCGATTTCATCTTTTGAAAGTCCAAATATGGCTGCATTTGTATATATGTTTTCCCTTCCGCTCATGTCCGGATGAAAGCCTGCACCCAGCTCAATCAGAGCAGAAACACGGCCTTTCATGGTGATAGTGCCACTGTCAGGATACATGATTTGGGAAAGCAGCTTCAGTGTGGTACTCTTTCCGCAGCCGTTTTCGCCAATTAAACCTATGGCCTCTCCCTTTTTTACTTCAAAACTGATGTCCTTAAGTACTTTCCGTACTTCATACCTTCTACGGTTTCGAAACAACAACTTTTCCTTCAGATATACCCCTTTGTCTGAAAAAAGCCTGAATTCCTTTGAAACATGTTCTACACGGATCACCGTTTTTTCTGTATCCATTACAGTTCCTCCGCGAAATGGCGCTGCAGGCGGTCAAACAAAAACCACCCTGTTACCACAAACAGAAGTCCTAATCCAAAAGAAACAAGTAGTGTTTGCAACTGTGGAACCTGTTTATAGTAGAGAATATCCCGATAGCAGATGATCACCGGTGTCATAGGGTTCAGCATAAAAAAATACCGCAGTTCTTCCGGCACCATTTCCACAGAATACATAACAGGAGTAAGAAACTGCCAGAGCATTACCAGAATTCCGGTGATATGTTCCAGGTCTCTGAAATAAACCGTGGCACCAGCAACCAGAAAACACAGTCCCAATGACAGCAGGTACTCCGTAATCATTACAGGAATCAGCATGGGCAAAACCACGAAATTCAAGCCCGTACTGAACAGGCACACCAGCAATACAACAATAAAGCACAGCAGCATATTTATAAAACAGGATGTGACATGTGCGATGGGCAGAACCTGTCTTGGAAAACGAATTTTAGTCACCATATCCTTCTGTATAAGGACGCAGGTTGCGCCTCCCTGTACAGAAGAGGAGAAAAACATCCAGGGGATAAGCGCAATGAACAGATAAAGATAATATTTTTCAATATTGCTCCGCATAATGACAGAGAATACGATTGTATATACTCCCAATTGCAGCAGCGGATTGATAAATGTCCATAAAAACCCAAGGAAACTCGCTTTATATCGTCCTCGTAGATCTCTTCGGACCATCATGCGGATCATTTCCCGGTATTGATAGATTTCTTTCAGGCTGTTCATTATTACCTCTGATTTCTGTAATATGTTAAAGTGTCTGCAAGAATCTCATTCAGGTTCCTTTCAGGTTCCCAACCGGTATCTTCTGTCAGTTTTTGATGATTGCAACAAATCACCGGTGTATCACTGGGGCGCATCCTGTCAGGATCCTGTTTGATAATGATCGATGAGGTTGAAAGAGCAATCAGCTTGTCAAGTACTTCCTGTGCGCTGTAAGCCGTCCCTGAACCGACGTTATATGCCTCTCCCGTTTTTCCCTTTTCAGCAATCAGCCGATACGCCCTGACGACATCCTTCACATGGGTAAAATCTCGCCTTGATGCCAGATTCCCGACATGGAGACAGTCCTGCTCACCCCGTTCCACCTTAACTATTCCGGAGGCAAAATCCGGAATCATAAAACCCGGTTTTTGACCTGCACCGCCATGATTAAAGGAGCGGGTCATACAGATTTTCAGGTTATATGCATTAGCATATGCTTTTCCCATCAGTTCCTGTGTCATTTTGGAAACGGCGTAGGGATTCATCGGATTCATCGGAATATCCTCGTTGATACAGGAATCGAGTCCCCTCAGGTTCCCATATTGATCAGATGATCCGACCAGAAGCAGCTTAGTGTCCGGACAACACCGACGAATTGCTTCCATCAGATTAAGAGCAGCATTAACATTGATTTCCATAGTCTTCTGCGGAATCTGCCAGCTTATACCCACATTGGCCTGTCCGGCCAGATGAAAAATATAATCCGGCTGCTCAGTCTTAATTACCTGCCACACCTGCTCCGGATCAAGTAAATCAATTGTCAGTACCTTCAGCCCGGAAACCAGATCAATTCCGGTCACTTCATACCCGTTTTGTTCCAACTCGTACCGGAGATATTTGCCGACAAATCCTTCACTGCCGGTAATCAGTGCTTTTTTCATTTGCTTTCCGCTTCTTTCTTTGCAAGCTGCAGATCTGCTTCAGCCATAATATGGCATAATTCCTCATAGCTGGTCTTTTGTGGATTCCAGCCAAGCTTGGTCCGGGCCTTGGTCGGATCACCCCAGAGGTTAACCACATCGGTTGGACGATACCATTTTTCATTCACACAGACCAGCATCCTGCCAGTTTTCTTATCATATCCCTTTTCATTAACGCCTTCGCCTTTCCATTCCAGTTCAAACCCGTCATGGGCAAAGGCAAGCGTAGTAAATTCCCTGACTGTGTGCTGAACGCCGGTTGCAATTACATAATCGTCCGGTCTGTCCTGCTGGAGAATCATCCACATACATTCCACATAGTCTTTGGCATAGCCCCAGTCGCGAAGGCTGTCCAGGTTCCCAAGTTCAAGATGGTCCTGAAGACCGACCGCGATGCGACCGGCTGCACGGGTGATCTTTCTCGTTACAAACGTCTCACCCCTGCGTTCAGATTCATGGTTGAAAAGAATACCGTTACAGGCAAAAATCCCATATGCTTCCCTATACTGGCGAATCATCCAGTATCCATATTGCTTAGCTATTGCATAAGGGCTGTAGGGATGAAAAGGAGTGTTCTCATTCTGAGGCACTTCTTCCACTTTCCCATATAATTCGCTTGTAGAAGCCTGATAGACCCGGGTAATTTTATCAAGTCCGGCATTGTGGACTGCTTCCAGAATACGCAAAACACCAAGCGCATCCACATCCCCCGTATACTCGGCCGCTTCAAATGAAACCTGTACGTGGCTTTGAGCAGCCAGATTATAAATCTCATCCGGCTTCACGGAAAGAACAATCCTGAAGATGCTGTTTGAATCGCCGAGGTCCCCTTCATGAATGATCAGTTTGTTCAGGATATGATCAATACGCCAGGTGGTCGGAACAGAAGCCCGTCGAATCAGGCCATGAACCTCATAATTCTTTTCGAGAAGAAGTTCGGCAAGGTAGGAACCATCCTGACCGGTAATGCCTGTGATAAGTGCTTTTTTCATGATGATAATCCTTTCTGTATGACTAATACGGATAGAATAATGAATGCTCAATACACCAATTGCTCTTCCTTGAAAAAATCAAAGAAGTTCATTCCTTTGGTTATCTGTCAGGTAATCAACGATCTGCTTGACATTCTGGGCTTTATCCTTTCTGCATACCAGAACTGCATCCGGAGTTTCAACAACCACGATGTTATCAATGTCAAGCGCTGCTACAATGCGACCCTGTGAATAGATAACACTGTCTTTCACATTGATCGCCACCGTATCTCCGAGGAGAACGTTGTTGTTCTCATCCGGTTTGTGAAGAATATCCATCATATCCCAGGAACCAACGTCATTCCAACCGCAGTCACCGGGAATAACCACCACATCCCCCTCCGCTGCGCTGTGTTCCATGACAGCATAATCGATGGAGATTTTTCTGATTCCCGGGTATACTTCATGAAGGACTTCCTGCTCTCCGGGAGTATTCATGGCATCGCCGATCGTTTTCAGATCTATATATATATCCGGCACAAAATCCTTCAGTTTCTGAAGAATCAGGCTTGCTTTCCAGATAAACATGCCGCTGTTCCATACATAGTGTCCATTCTCAATATATGCTTTTGCAGTCTCTTCATCCGGTTTTTCCTTGAATTCAACAACTGATTTCACGCTGCCCGGCGAAGCCGGATCGTATTTAATATATCCGAATCCCGTGGATGGGAAAGTCGGTTTCAGGCCAATTGTCACCAGTTTGTCCTGTTCCTCTGCCGTAATGATCGCTTTCCTGAAAATCTCTGTCAGCGCATCCTCATTTTCAATATAGTGGTCTGCCGGAGTGATGATCATCACTCCGTCTCCATATTTCCGATAAATTTCCATGGCAGCATAACCGATGCAGGCAGCCGTATTCCGGGCTGCAGGCTCTGCAAGAATGTTCCTGGGAAAAACTTTCCCCTGTGTTGCCATAATCATGGAGGGGGCCTGTACATCCGCTGTCACAATGAAAATGTTGCTTTTACCGATCACGGTTGCCATACGGTCTATCGCTTCATTGACCATAAGGTTTTTGCCGGACAGGTTTAACAATTGTTTCGGGGTTTTTTGACGGGATAAAGGCCAGAAACGCGTGCCTCCACCACCGGCCATAATGACACCGTAATGGTTCATGTTGTCCTTTCTCCCCTCGATTTACTTCTTCAATTTCAGAATTATCAGAATTTTTCGAAAGTGCCGCTCCCATCTTTTTCTGCTCATTCCACGAACTATATTCCGATAAGTGGAATTATGAATCATCCAAAGGGGCTTAAAATATTTGATCTTCTTCATACAATACTCTTTCGTTCCTGTCTGTTCATTGCATCTTGTCTGCCAGACTGTTCACAAGGCTAATAAACTGATTCAGCACAGCAGCCCGGTCAAACCGCCGTAAGCTTTTTCGCTGGGCTTCCAGGATTTCTGAACGGAATTGTCTTTCTTTTTGAAGACGTTCCAGTGCTTTTGCCATTATAATATAATCTTTTTCGTTAAACAGCAGTTTGCTCTCTCCAAGCGTCTCCGGTACCGCTGCTTTCGCATATGCCAATATGGGAAGTTCCCGGCTCATCGCCTCCAGAAGAGGAACACAGAAGCCTTCATGTTCGCTCATACAAAGAAGCACATCTGCGTTCCGGAGATAGGATTCTTTTTCCTCTTCACTAATACGACCCGCAAAGACAACCTGGTTTTCGTTTAATCCTAGGTCCGCACAGAATCCTTTCAGCTTTGCATAGTATTTTTCCAGGCCATCCCAACCGCCTACAAGATATAAAACCGCATCGCTGTCGCAGAATGCTTTGTAATAAACATACAGTTTGATTGCGTCCTCCAGTTTTTTGTTCGGTGCAATGCGGCCGATACATAACAGTTTCGTGGATTTGACTGATATAAGCTTCTCTTCTGTCAAAGGATCCGGGATTATCGTCGATTCTTTTTCAGAAAACAGGATAGGGAGAATTTTTACCTTATCCTTTGACACCCCGCATCGCAACAGTTCTTCCGCATTGTAGGAAGAATCCGCCCAGCAAACATCCATGCAGGAAGTATACTGCCTAAGTTGTTTTCTCCCCAGCCAGAGATTGAACGACATAATTCGGTCATAGGGAAAAAAGTATTTCGCGGGAGTGATATTATGATAGATCATAGCTTTCCTGCAGGGAAGCTGAATCACTCGTTTAGTCAGCATATCTCCTGTCGCTTTATGAAAGATAACCAGATCCTCCGGAGCAATTCGGGAAAAATCTGCTTCAGATGCCCGATATCGGAGAGATTCATGGATGGTGATTGCCATAATCCGTGAATCATATCCTTGTTGTTTCAGCACTTCGTCCATAGCAAGGACTTCATTGCCGATAGCGTCTCCCCAGTTGAGATTAGTCAGGATCTGTATGATCTTCAACGGGTCTGTCTCTCTCCCTTCGGAATCAAGCTATGCTTTCTGCAGGAGGGCCAGTATTCTGTTCTGAAACGCTTCTGCCATAAACATGGCCCGAATTCGTTCTGCTCCTTTTATTCCAAGCCTTTTCCTGAGAACGGGGTCATTGCTCAGTTTTATAAGTGCCTCAGCGTAAGCTTTCGCATCTCTGTTCGGAACCTCAAGCCCTGTTATATCTCTTTGATTTACATAATTTACCCCGGATCCGGGTATCGTAAAAGTTACTGCCGGTTTGCCAAAGGACATTGCCTCCGCCAGTGCAATGCCAAACGCCTCATTCTTGGTAATGGACGTAAAACAAAAAACATCCATGGCCAGATAATAAGCAATCAAATCCTCATCAGATATCCTTCCGGGGAAAATAATCCTCGGATCCCCTGCAGCTTCCGCCTTCAACTGTGCTGTCAGAGGACCTTCTCCTGCAATGATAATACGGAAATCATCGTTCAGGTATCCGGCCGCCTGAATCAGATAAGTGAACCCTTTATATGGAATATGCCTTCCGACAGAAAAACAAAGAGTCTTTCCTTTACACTCTTCCCGGAGCTGCTCAGCCCTGTTTCGGATAGCGTCCGTGATTCTCAGGCGGTCCGCGTTGATACAGTTGGGAATCACCGTACATTTATGCCTGTACCGGGACAGATATGGGCTTCCATCAATATATACCGGGCTGGTGGCAACGATTGTATCCGCCCGCTCCAGCAACCGGATTGTCTGCTGATGAAAGAGCCTGCCCAGAACCTTCTGCCTGGTGATATCCAGATGCCAGTACAGAATAAACCGGAAGCCCCTGTCCAGATATTTTTTCAGGAAAAAAGACTGGAACGGATTCGGGTAATGGAAGATCACGATGTCCGGGCGGAAATCGTCCATGACATTTTTCAGCTGCGCGCTGAATGTCAGGGATATGGACTGCGACGCTTTCTTGGTGACGCAGCCGCAGCGGATTACTTGCACCCCGTCCACCCGGTCCGTGACCGTTTCATTCCGCCTGCATACACAGTCCCCGTCCGAAGCCGTTTCGTTGAAACAAATGATCTTCTGCTCATACTGTTCCCGCAGGGCCCCGGCAATTTCCCTGGCCACCTGTTCAATCCCGCCGCGGTTGGGGTATGCATAATTGGAGATCTGCAGTACTCTTTTCATCGTCTTATCCTCAGACCTCCCGATTCGTCATGCCTCCGAAAACCGTCCTGAACAGGATCCTCATATCGAGCCAGACACTCCAGTTGTCAATGTACCACAGATCCAGTTCGACCCGTTTTTCGATGCTGGTATCTCCACGGTAGCCATTGATCTGCGCCCAGCCGGTCATGCCCGGTTTTACCTGGTGTTTGACCATGTAATAGGGGATGGTTTCTTTGAACTGCTCCACAAAATGCGGAAGCTCGGGCCGGGGCCCGACCAGGCTCATGTCGCCCTTCAGGACGTTGATCAGCTGCGGCAGTTCGTCCAGGCTGGTTTTCCGCAGGACCGCTCCGATTTTCGTTCTTCTCGGGTCCTCATTCTGCGTCCAGGCAGTGTCTTCTTCCTCGTTTACCCGCATGCTCCTGAACTTGAGCATTTCAAATTCTTTGCGCTGGTAGCCCACTCTCTTCTGCCGGAAAAGAACCGGCCCGGGGCCGGAGCATTTCACTCCAACAGCAATGGCCAGGAGCAGGGGGCTGAGAAGGACCAGCCCCAGGGCGCTGGCGGTGATATCAAAGCCGCGTTTCAGGATCGCCCAGCCCACGTTTTCCAGACGGTTAGTCCGCATGTTGATCAGCTTGCTCCGGCCGATCGTTTCGATTGTCGGGTTTGAGGGAATGATGTCGTTGTAGAACGGGATCACGGAATACTTCACGCCGTTCCGCTCACAGGCGGGAATGATCTGCCACAGGCGGCTGTACTCTTCCGGATCCAGGGCAATAACCACTTCGCTGATATCCGGGGAGGACAACGGCTCATCCAGATCTGCAAAAGATCCGAGCCATGTCTCGTTTTCCCGGAGAAGGTTCTGATTCCCGATAAACCCTTTGATATGGAACCCCAGCTCCGGTTCCGCTTCTATATCGTTTTTGTACTGCCGGGCCAGGCTGCCGGTTCCGATCACAACGACATGCTTCAGGTTATACCCTTTCCCGCGGAAACGCCTAAGGACCAGCCGCATAAAAGCGTATTTGCCGGTCAGGAGGAACAGCGTGGCCAGGTAGAAGACCAGCAGGACGCCGCGGGAGAAATCCACCAGCCGGAAAACGAACAGGAAAGTGGAAGCGATCAGGATGGAAACTGTTACGCCCAGGAAGATCGTACGGACTTTCCAGATCAGCCTTCTCGTCCTGGTGGTGTTGTAGAATCCCAGCAGGGAAAGCAGCAGGAACAAAACCAGGGAGTAGGCGACCGCCAGGAGGATTGTTTTGCTGCTGACGGCGGCCATGTTGTCTCCGTGCCCGTCAAAGAAGTCCAGGCGCAGCCAGGAAGCAAAGAGATAGGAGATGATCACCAGCAGCATGTCCAGGATAATATTGACGCGGTTCAGGAATGCCTGATTCTTGCGGATCATGTGCCGGTTTCACCTCCTTCCGGTTTCTTCCTGCGCGGTTGGGTCAGATCTTTATCCGATCAGCTCCGCCAGGTCTTCATACTCATATCCGTGTGCTTTTGCCACGTTCCGGTTTGTCAGTCTGCCAAGGTAGCAGTTGACGCCGCTGGTAATGACGCTGCTCTGCCTGCAGGCCTCTTCCAGGCCGTCCTTCGCAATCTGCAGGCCGTATTTCAGGGTCGCGTTGGTCAGGGCGATGGTGGAAGTCCGCGGAACGGCGCCGGGCATGTTGCCGACGCAGTAGTGGACGACGCCGTCCAGCGTATAAACGGGATCGTCATGGGTGGTGACATGGGAGGATTCCCCGCAGCCGCCCTGGTCGATGGCGACGTCCACAAAAACGGCGCCGTCTTTCATTTCGGGAAGATACTTCTTTTTGAAGAGCTTCGGGGTGGAGCCGCCGGGGATCAGGACGGAGCCGATGACCAGATCGGCGTCCTTCAGCACGCGTTCGATGTTGGAATCGGTGGAAACCAGGGTCTGGATGTGGGCTCCGAAGAGATTGTCCAGTTCCTCCAGGCGTTTGAGGTTCACGTCGAGGATCGTGACGTTGGCGCCCATGCCGACGGCGATCTTGCAGGCGTTCATGCCGACCGTGCCGCCGCCGAGGATGACCACGTTGGCTTTCGGTGTGCCGGGAACGCCGGCAAGGAGGATGCCTTCCCCGCCGAAACGCTTTTCAAGGTATTTTGCGCCTTCCTGGATGGAAAGGCGGCCGGCGATCTGGGACATGGGGGCAAGGCAGGGAAGGGATCCGTCTTTTTCCTGGATGGTCTCATAGGCGACGGCTTTGACCTTGCCTTTGAGAAGCGCGTCCATCTGTTCCCTGTCCGCGGCAAGGTGAAGATAGGTATAGAGGATCAGCCCGTCGTGGAAGAGGGGATATTCTTCTTCCAGGGGCTCCTTGACCTTGATCATCATATCGACCAGGTGCCAGACATCCGCCGCGTTGTCGATCAGCGAAGCGCCTGCGTCCACATATTCGTTGTCGGTAAAGCCGGAACCCACGCCGGCGCCTTTCTCCATATAGACATGATGGCCTGCGGCCACATAGGCTTTAACGTTGTCGGGGGTCAGTCCCACGCGGAATTCATTGTTCTTGATCTCTTTCACACAGCCGATCTTCATGGTTTCAGTCCTTCCTTTTCTTTTTATGCTTCAGCCTTCCACAGCCCGTGGAGGTTGCAGTATTCGTATGCGGCGACAACGGGTTCGGTAACGGCGAATTCCGCTTCCGGGGCTTCGCCGGGTCTCAGGTCTTTGCGCTGGAAACCGGAGGCGGTTTCCAGGATGATCCATTCGATCCAGTGGACATCCAGCATGGGATGGGGAACGGAGCCGACTTTGACCATCACGTGGTCTCCCTGCTGTTCGATCACGGGGACATGCTTTTCATAAGCGCCGTCAGTGGTATTGGCGGTGATTTCCTCACCGAAGGGGATCCTGTCTTCCGTGATGGCGATCTTTCCGTCCAGTTTGTAAAAGTACATGAATCTGACCTCCTATCTGGCTTCGTGGTAGGTGGGGAGAATCTCCCGCAGGGCTTGTTTGATGTCCCGGTGCTGATCAATGGCGGTTTCCAGCCCGGAAAGCCAGGACCGGACTGTTTCCCAGTCGTAATGGTCCTGGGGAGTGACATAGATACGGTCGCGTTCGGTGGCCTTGTCTGTTTCCCTGTCCAGAAGGAGTTCCTCGTAGAGTTTTTCCCCGGGACGGAGGCCGGTACAGATGATCTGTTCCCTGCCGGTGCCGTAAAGCCGGATCATCTTTTCGGCAAGGTCCCTGATCTTTACGGGCTCGCCCATGTCCAGGATGAACAGCTCCCCGCCCCTGGCGATGGACACCGCCTGGAGGACCAGGGATGCGGCTTCGGGAATCGTCATGAAATACCGGATGATCTCCGGATCAGTGAGGGTTACCGGACCGCCGGCTTTGATCTGGCGCTCAAAGATCGGCACCACGGAACCGTGGGAACCGAGGACGTTGCCGAAGCGGACGGCCATGAACTCGGTGCTGCCGTTCGGGATGGAGGAGATGATGATCTCCGCCAGGCGCTTGGAGGCGCCCATGACGTTGGTGGGATTGACGGCTTTGTCCGTGGAAATGAGGACGAAGCGTTTAACACCGCATTCGACAGCCACCTTTGCAGTTTTATAGGTGCCGAAGACGTTGTTCAGGACCGCCTGCTCGGCGCTGTTCTCCATCAGGGGAACATGCTTGTGGGCTGCGGCGTGAATTACAATATCCGGCTTGTACCTGCCCACGACCCGCCAGAGCGATTCCTCATCCCGGACGGAACCCACCTCAAGAACCACAGTGTTGGTAACCAGTTCTCCGTATTTCTCCTTCAGCTCAAAGAAGAGGTCGTACATGTAGTTCTCGGAAATATCGTAGAGAATAAGCTTTTTCGGGGTAAAGGCCAGGATCTGCCGGCAGAGCTCGGATCCGATGGATCCGCCGCCGCCGGTGATCATCACGGTTTTGCCGGCGAGGTATTCCTGAACCCCGGTCATATCCAGATGCTGTTCCGGACGGCCGAGGAGGTCGGCAATATTGATCTCCCGGGCCTCCGTTCCTTCCCGTGCGCCGGAGTAGAGGAGCACATGGAGACCGGTGGCAAGGCACCGGTTCAGGAGATCGGTCAGATCACCCTTCGGGGTGGCGATGGCGATGACAATCTCGTCAGCACCATATTTTTCCACGGCGCTTTCAATCTGGTCCGTGGTTCCTGCCACAGGAACCCTGGAAATCGAAGAGTTCTGTTTCTGGGGATCGTCGTCCAGGATGGCAACTGCCGCGGCGTTGCCGTACCGGCCGTTCTGGATGTCCCGGATCATGGCCGCGCCGGCATAACCGGCGCCGATGATCAGGATCCGTTTGGTATCTTTTCCCGCCCGCTTATGGGAACCCGCTTCGCGGTAGCGGATCAGGAAGCGCGATCCGGCCACCAGGAAAAGAGTGATAACCCACTGCATGAAATAAATCGGGCGCGGCATCAGGATCCATTGGGGACTGGCTTCATATCCCTGGATGAACAGGGAGATAATCAGGGAGACCAGATAGGTAACGCCGGTTCCGGCCAGGGTGCCGGTGATCGCCTGCAGGAAGGTGTCCGCTCCGGCATAGCGCAGGAGAGACCTGTAAATGCCGGAGATCATCAGGCCCAGGAGCGTGGCGGCAAGAAGGACAGGAATCGTTCTTGTCATCTGGATCAGCCTGGCCTGGGATACATGAAGGGAGAAATAGAACGCCACGGAAACAAGCAGGCCGGCCACGGTAAAAAGAGCGTCCAGGGTCGGCCAGAGAAGTTTCTTTTTCATGGTGCGCCTTTCGTCTGTCTTGGAAATTCAGGCATGGCTCCGCCGTCCGGAGCGGGAACTCCTGCTTCGGGAAGAAAAAGGTCCCTGATGCTCCGGCAAGCCACCGCAAGCGGACCTGTGTACGGAAAACCGGGCAGACTTCACCCCATACCTATACAGAGTAAATTATACTGTTTCTTCTATAATATGTCAACGAAGAAGCGCTCCGGCAAAAATGCCGGAACGCATTGATTTTACAGGGGTTTGATGGCATCTGCCCACGAGGTTACGGGACGTCCGGTACAGCGTACAGGAGGTCGCACGCCCGGAGGCGGTCCATCACATACCTCCGGAAAGCATCCAGCCTTTCCTCCGGGTCGTTGTATGTTCCGTCCGGCCAGCGTTCCCTGTCCCTCAGGAAAGCGCCTGACCCATAGATATCTTTTTCATACCGGTCTATCATCCTGTTGATATTTTCATCGGACCATAAATCCCGCCTTAACGCCCAATACCGCTTTTTAATGGTTTCCGCCAGGTCAGTGTCGCCGTTGTTCAGGATCTGCCCGAAATAGCCGTGCAGGAACTCCTGATTGACATCCGGCGTTATGGTGTAACACAGGGTATTGTTACGCTCCGGATCGGCGATATAGCCGTTGCCGAATGTCAGGTCCATATCCCACGGTGCTATGATGGAAGTGATCCCTTTTCCTGAGTCCGTCAGGCACAGGAACACATTCTTGATCTGCGTTCCTCCCGCGCCGTTATCCCACCCCTGAACCAGATTGATAAACAGCGCAAAATATATGAAGTTCTCCGGGTCGATCCTTTTCATCAGCATGTCTGAACGATTTTTGTTATCCCGAAGGAATGTGTAGTAATCCCTCAGCAGCCGCCAGCACGCCGTTTCATTGTCTTTATAGCTGCCCGAAGTCTTTATAATCTCATAACCCGGCAGCGCCGCGCTGTCCGAATCCAGGTCTTCCATTTCGTCAGACCAGATTATTTTTTTGTACAGCACGGCGTTTTCCCCGTCAGACAGCATCTCCTTGCCGTCCAGGGGATTCCCCAGCGCGTACAGGCCCCGGTATGTATCGTTGATGAACAGTTCCACATACCGGTATTCATTCCCGTTCCTTACGCCTTTTCCGTTTTTGCCCGCGCAGGTTTCAAGCCACAGATTGCTGCAGAAGACGTTCCGGATCTTTTCCTGGTCGTTGTAGGCGGGATAAAGGATCCAGTCGTCATCCCTGCGCATGCCCAGAAAGGACAGATGCCTTTTCTTTTCCAGGTCCCCGTCTTTCAGTGAGATCCGGTAGCTTTTCTTGGGAAATACCCTGGTGGTTCCTCCCCGGATTTTGATCATTCCGGCGGAATCCGTCATGGTTCCTTTTTCATTGTCCCAGACCTTCATATCCACCCAGTCATAAGCGCTTCCCGGTTCATCACACCAGAGTGCCACAACCGGCAGCGAAGTGACCGCGGCTTTGCCCTCATAGTAATGATCCGCATCATAGACCAGGAAACGGATTGCCCGGTTCTCCGCCATGTTCCCGTAATCGGGGAAGCCGTCCGGGAACACAATCTCCGGATTGACAAAATCGTTTGTCCTGACTGCCGGAATATGATACCGGTCTTCCCTGACAGACCAGAGGTACAGATCCGTTTCAAAGTCGGAAAACAATTCCGTGTCATCAAACCAAAGCGGTTCTTTCAGATATTCAATTCTCGTCCGGCCCCGGATAATACCGGAAACAGAAACCGCAGCCGGCTCTGTTTCCCTTCCTTCTGCGCAGGCTGCGGCCGGGCACGAAACGCACAGCGCGCACAGAAATACGGCTATGAACTTTCGCACATCCGGGACGGCCGGGTATCTCTTCATAAAACCACCTTACCGATCATTTTCCCCGCCGGGCGGCGGGCCTGTTCTCAGCGCGGTGAAAAGTCTTCCTTTTCACGGGTGAGATTGGGATTGTAATAGGGGTCGCCTTCCGTCAGGATCCTGTTCCATTTCCGCTGGAAACGATTGGTCTCTTTGAGGAAAAAAGCCTTTTTCTCAGGTGTGTCTTCGTCCCGGCCGCGGCTTCTGCTTTCATGGTGGACCAGTTCCGCCCAGGGCGTCCAGACAATCAGGCGGCTCGATTCACGGATTCGCAGGCAAAAATCCACGTCGTTGAAAACAACGGGGAAAGATTCGTCCAGTCCGTTCATCTCCTCATACACGCGGCGGGGGACCATCATGCAGGCCGCGGTGACCGCGCTGACGTCCTGGGCATAGACCAGGCGTCCGAAATAACCGGGGTATTTCCCGGGGAAGTGCCTGTGATAATGCCCGGCCAGCATTTTGATGCCGATCCCGATCCCGGCGTGCTGGATCGTTCCGTCCGGATAATACAGTTTCGCGCCGACCGCGCCGACATCTTCCCGCTGGGCATACATCAGCATTTCCTGCAGCCAGTCCGGAGACAGAACTTCCGTGTCGTTATTGAGCAGGAGGATCTGTTCTCCCTTTGCTTCCCGGAAACCGGCGTTGTTCAGGGCGGAATAATTGAAGGGGCGGTCGTATGTAATGATCCTGATCTTCGGATCCCGTTTCAGTTTTTTGTAATAATCAAACGTTTCTGGTTTTTCGCTGTTGTTCTCAATAATGATGATCTCATACTTTTCGTAGGTGGTTTTGTCCAGGATTGAGCCGACGCAGCGTTCCAGGTCGTCTTTATGGTCCCTGTTCGGGATGAGGATGGAGACAAGCGGGTCGGACGTCAGCCTGTACCTGATCCGGTAGACGGACGGCACCGGGCTGTCCGTGACTTCCCCCTCCAGCCCGATCCGCCTGAGGTGCGCCCGGACTGCGTT
This sequence comes from Clostridia bacterium, assembly GCA_017512985.1. Classification (GTDB taxonomy): domain Bacteria; phylum Bacillota; class Clostridia; order Christensenellales; family Aristaeellaceae; genus Aristaeella. Next base: position 105,712 of record JAFWEJ010000002.1, on the reverse strand, counting down.
CTTCCCGGCCTCTGTCACATATGGCTTGGCCTGAACGGCTTCCGCGGTGGAACCCTGGTGGGCCCGCCAGTAATACAGGATCTTCGGGATATGGACAATATGCTCCGCCAGCTCGGTAAGGCGAAGAATCAGGTCGTGGTCCTGGCTTCCGTCGAAAGCCGGATCAAAGCCGCCGCCGGCTTTTTCCAGGAGGTCTTTCCGGAAGGCAGTAAAGTGGCAGATATAATTGTTTGCCCGGAGATTGTCCGGTGCGTAATCCGGCTTGAAGTGCGGATTAAAAGCGTCCTTCGGGGTTTCGCTGAACGTGTTTTCGTCCGTGTAGATCAGGTCTGCCGGCCCGGCTGAGATCATCTTCATCATCTCATAAAGGGCGGACGGATGCAGGAGATCGTCATGGTCAAGCAGCGCGAGCCAGCTGCCCGCGGCCATGCGGATACACTCGTTGGTATTGCCGGAGATGCCCCGGTTTTCAGGCAGCTTCCGGTACCTGACGCGGGGATCGGCTTTTGCTTCCCGTTCACACAGCGCCTGAACATACCGGTGTTTATCGTCGCTGCCGTCTGCCAGGCACAGTTCCCATTCCGGATAAGTCTGGCTTTTGACGGAGGCAAGCATTTCGGAAAGGTATTTTTCGGGCGTATTGTAAAGAGGTACCAGGATGCTGAAGCGGACAGGTTCCGGGAAAACGGTCTCCTGCTGTTCCCTGCGTTCTTCCTCTGTCAGCAGGGTTTTGCGGTAAAGCGCCTCCCGGATCCGGAGTTCTTCCTCATGCTCTTTCCGGATCCGGACGGCTTCCTGCCTGCCGTCTGTGATCAGGTGCTTTGCAAAGCGCAGGGACTGCCACAGACGGTCGTGCTTCCTCAGGATGTGAATGATGTTCACGGACGCCTCCTTGGACATTGCCGGATGACGGCAACAGTGAGGATGAGATAGGCTATTATAACATAAAAAGAAGTTCATTTCTGAACTTCTTTTCTGTTCCGGGTTTATTCGCCCGGTTCGGTATCGTCCGCCGATATGACGGTCTCCCGGTAACCGGATTTCTTCAGGAACCCGTGGGCGTCCCTGAAGAAAGAAATGATAATCATTGTAACAATGACCGCGACCGGCGCCGCGCCGATGATTGTGACCGATTGCAGGCAGTAAAGGGACTGCTCCCTGAAGATCAGGACCATGGGAAGGAGAATCAGGGTGATTGCCCAGAAAACCATCAGCTTCTTGTCCGGAGTCCTGTCCTTGTCCAGGCGGCGGTAGGAATACGAGGCGATGACCAGGGTCACCGCGTCAAAGGTTGTGGAATAGAAGGAGATCATCGCGATGACCAGGAGAACAAGACCGACCTTATAAAGCGGCAGGGTCTCAAAGACTTTGATGATTGCCTGGGAGTAAGTGCCTCCGGCAGCGACAAACCCGGTGACGTCCAGGCCGTGTTTCATCTGCTGCGCCAGGGCGTAATTACCGAGAATCATAAAGGAGAGAGCCGTTCCCGCCAGCGCCCATGCATAGCTGCCCAGCACTGTCTGTTTCACTGTGCGGCCTTTGGAGATCTGGCCGAGGAAGAAAGGAGTACCGGAGCAGTAGACCAGCCAGTAGGCCCAGTAATAGATTGTCCAGTTCTGCGGGAAGGAAGTCTTCCGCAGCGGATCGACATAGGTGGACATGGGGATAAAATTCTGGACCAGGTTGCCGATCGACTGGAAGGAAGTTTCCAGGATATAGCGGATTTCTCCGCCGAACAGCAGGAAATACCCGATCAGGGCCAGGAAGAAATAGGTGCACAGGGAAGCAAGGCTTTGAATCCCTTTCATCCCGAGGAGCACCGCAATTGTATAAACCAGCGCGATAATCAGCAGGAAGACTGCCGCGATGGCCGGACTGTGGCCGATATTCAGCACATGGCAGATTGCGTCCGACATCAGGGGCGTAGCCAGGGAAAAGGTTGTGGCCGATCCGCACAGCAGGGCAAAAATCGCAAAGAAATCAATCGCGCGGCCGGGCAGGCGGTCCACCTGTTTGCCGAGCAGCGGACGGCAGGCTTCGGAAAAACGCTGTTTGTCGCGTTTCCTTACGTGGAGCATATATCCGAAGGCAACTGACAGGACGATATAGAAGCTCCAGACGATCGGGCCCCAGTGGAAGAAAGGATAGGTGGACGCCCATTCCTGAACGCCTTTTGCCTGAATGTAATCCTCGCCGGCATACATGGACCATTCGCAGAGGGAATAAAAGAGGATATCCGCGCCCATGGTGGAGGTAAAGATCATGGTACCCCACTTGAAGCCGGAATACTGCGGCTTTTCATTCTTTCCTCCGAGCTTGATTTTGCCGTATTTTGAAAAAGCCAGGTACATCGTCGCCAGGAAGGAGCCGATCCCGACCACGGCATAAAGGATGCTGCAGTCGTCGCCCAGGAAACCGCGGATAACCGTCAGAACCCCGGCGGACTCATCCGGCCTGATCATGAAAAAGACCGCCATGGACAGCATGATGCCCAGCGGAACCAGGATGGTAAACCAGTCCAGCTGGTTCGCCTGCGTTTTTTTGTCCGGCTTCATACTCATTCTGCCATCTCCTTTAAATATCCCGGGTCCAGTTCACACAGTTCACTGAAGCAGTCGATTTCCTGAATGTCGCCCCAGTGAATCGGATGCACCTGAAACCTGAACTGATCCCTGTAAAGGAACAGCGCAATCTCATCCCACCAGATCCCGTAATTCCTGTTGCGGATGTATTCCTCTTCCAGGTACCTGCTGATCCGTTTTCCGTCCTCTTCCGATACATGGCATACGCCGAACAGCTGCCAGCCGGTATTCCCGCCCTTGGTGGTATACTGCACAAACCGGTTTTTGTCCGTGACCATAAGCCACTCCGCGGTCTCATGGCTGATCTCGATCCCGGCATATCCGGAATACTCAAACTCCGGCTTCAGGATTTCCGGATTGTTAATCAGATTGTCCCCGTCGATGCAGATGCAGTTATGGAGATGCTCCCGCACTATGTACATGGTCGAAATATTGTTCCGGGTTTCATAATACGGGTTATGCACAAACCGTACGTCCGGATAGAGGGGTTTGATCAGGTCATATGCTTCGGCCTTGTAGCCGGTAACCACATAGATCTCATGGATCCCGTTGGCATAAAGGCCCCGGATAATCGACTCGATCATCCGGACGCCGTTCACTTTCACCATGGGTTTGGGAATATCGTTTGTCGCCGGGCGGAGCCGCATGCCCATTCCCGCCGCCATGATAATCGCCCGTTCCGCCTTATGCACGGACTTCGCCTCCCATCCGTTCCAGCGCGAACCGGTAAAAGTCCTTCGCGTAGCGGTACTGGTTCATCGCGTAATCCATGAAGTCCACGCCCATATAGCGCTTGGCTTCACACCAGGCCGTCCACATCAGGCCGACAGCGGACATATAGCAGTAGATCAGCGTTTTGGTTTCTTCGCTGCAGGTTTCCCCTGCGGTTTCATAATACAGGCTGATCATCCGGTCGACCCATGCCCTGTCGTTGCCGGTATAAAGGCAGAACTCAACCAGGTCGAAAAGCGGATCAAACATGCTGGAATACTCCCAGTCCAGCAGCCGGAGCCCTTCCGTACCGTCCGGGTTTCTGATCTTGAGGAAGTTTTCCGCGGCCGGATCCATGTGCGTCAGGATACTGGGCTGTTTGTGGGCCTCCAGGTACGGCCTGAGGGTCATGATCTTCCTGCGGGTCTCCTCATAGTCCCGGAAGGCGCTCGGTTTCCCTTCCCACAGGCTCTCATACTTTTCCATTTCCCGGAAAATGTCAAAATATGTATCGGTCTTCAGTTTCATCCGGTGCAGCCTGTGAAGAAATTTGAACATCTTCACCACATCTTCATCGTTGTTGAAGTCGCACATCACGGCGTCCGGAATAAACCGGGTCAGTTTAAAGCCGGTTTCGGCGTCAATGAACAGCACTTCATCGCTGATGCCCAGGCCTTTGATCGCGTCATAGGCCTGCTTTTCGCCTTTCCGGTTAATCATGCGGTCCGTTCCTTCCCCGGGAATCCGCATGATATAGTCTTCGCCTCTGCAGGTAAAGAAGAAGGAACGGTTTGTCATGCCCATCTTCATCGGACGGATCCCGGTGATGTCCTCCCGCCGGACCTTCAGGACCTTCGCGGCCTGGTCGATTGCCAGGGAATCCAGCCGTTCACAGTTGCTGCTCCATTCCCGCAGTTCCTCGTAGGTATTGATCTCATGGAAGACCTCGCTTGAAACCGGTTTTGCCGGCATAATCATCCGGCCGCCCTCCGTGGCTTCAATCTCCCAATAATCGTTTTTCCGCCGCGGATCCTTTTCCGCCGCTTCCAGGTTCTCCCGCAGTTTCCGGGAAACATCCCCGCAGACATAGGCCAGCCCCAGCATCCGGTTGCCGCCGGGTTCGCAGAGCACCAGCTCCTGTTTCCGGTTGACGCGGACGTTGCTGCTGTCCGCCGCCTGTTCACTGACCATATACCAGGGATAAAACTCAACGCGTCCGAAAGGCGTTTCATCGCACCAGATATCACAGGGAACAATATAGGTGTTTTCCAGTTCCTTCCGGGCCAGGTACAGGGAATAATAACTGTTCCTGTGATCATGCTCATGATTCCGGATCAGCTTTACACCGTATTTGTCGATCAGGTAATCATATGCTTCCTTCATGAACCCGACCACGATGGAAATATCCTGAATCCCGGCCTCGTGCAGCTGGGTGATCAGCCGCTCGATGATCGGCGTTCCCTGAATCTCAATCAGGCCCTTGGAGATTTCATGCCCGATCGGAATCATCCGCATTCCGTGGCCGGCCGCAAGGATCACCGCATTCCGCGGCTGCGTCTTTTCACTCTCTTCATGCGCCTTCTTCGTCGGAACCATCTTCGGGGACAGCAGCCCCGCATTCTGCAGCGCCGCAAGCGCTTTGTTCACCCCGCCCAGGGAGATGCCCATTGCCCTGCTCAGCTTCCGCTGATCGGAATACGCATGGTTCAGCAGATATTTCAGTACATCATACTCAACCGGCGTCATCTTTGTTTTCCCAGCCACAGTCAGGCCCCTCTTTCCGGACGATCACGAAAACGCATGTTCCGTTTGTTCCTGAACACATAATTTTTTGCGTTCGTGAACATAATAATCTCCGGGATTTGATTTGTCAACATTTCATCTGTTTTGCAAATCAGAAAACAGAAAAAGTCCTCCCGGATAATCCGGGAGGACTAGCTGTTTTTTCAGCCGGGATTTACATCAGGGATTCTTGCATACACCCTTGGAATCAAATGTGTAGCTCTTGCTGTTAATGGTCATGGTGCAGCTGACCGCCATGGAACCGTCAGACTTCAGATAGTACCACTTGCCCTTATCCTTCAGCCAGCCCTTCTTCATGGAGCCGCTCTTGTTGAAGTAGTAGTACTTGCCGCTGATCTTCTGCCAGCCGGTCAGCATCTCGCCCTTGGAGTTGAAGCGATAAGTTGCGCCGTCAATGGTCTTCCACGCATTAGCAACCATTACGCCGGTGGAAGGCTCCAGATAGTAATACTTTTTCTTGTCCAGCAGCCAGCCGGTCTTCCGGGCGCCGCTCTTCTGGTAGTAGTAGTAGGAGCTGCCGATCTTCTTCCAGCCGGTCTGCATCTGGCCCTTACTGTTGAAGTAATACCAGACGCCGTTGATCTTCTGCTGTCCGGTCACCATTACGCCGGTACCGGGCGTCAGATAATACCAGAAGCCCTTTTCCTTCAGCCAGCCGGTCTTCGGGGTGCCGTCCGTGTTGAAGTAATAATACTTGCCGCTGATCTTCTTCCAGCCGCCGCTGACCAGGGCGCCGCTGGATTCAAACATGTACTTCTTGCCGTTGATGGTCTTGAGGCCGCCGTAGTACATCAGGCCCTTCGTTGAGCCCATTGTGCCGTTCGGATCGAAATAATACCACTTGCTCTTGATCTTCTGCCAGCCGGTCACCATTGCGCCGCCTTCGCCGAAATAGTACCACTTGCTGCCGGAGGGATTGTACCAGCCGCCCTGCATATGTCCGTCCGGATGCAGGAAATAGATCTTTTTGCTGAGCTCTATCCAGCCGGTCTGCATGACGCCGAGATTGTTGAAATAATACCATTTGCCGCTGATCTGCTTCCAGCCGGTGGCGCAGGTGGTGCCGGTGCGGTAGTACCATTTGCCGCCCCACTGCTGCCAGGTCTTATTGGGATCCAGTACCACAACCGGGATCTCGATGTAAACGTCGAGGTTGTCCGGGCTGTAGCAGGTTACAATGCCCAGGCCGGGCGCCACTGAAGTCACCAGGCCGCTCTCGTTCACCACAAGGATGCTCTTGTCGTTGGAGGACCAGCCCAGCCGGGAAGCGCTCACAAAGCTGGGATCAATGGTCACGCCGAGCTGAACGGTATTGCCCTTTGAAACCGTAACAAACTGAGCCTTGGTGGCCTTCAGTCCATAAATCATGGCTTCAACGGAAACATACTGCAGATTCTTTTCCTTCGCGTAGGTTTCCATTGCGGAACCCTTGAAGCAGTGAATCGTCAGGTTGGAGCAGCCGTCGAAAGCGCCCTCTCCGATGCTCGTCACATAGGAGGGAACCGGATAGTACGTAATGGAGCCTTTGTTCTGCTTATCGGGGCCGAGCAGGTCCTGCAGGTTGGTGCAGTAGGCAAACGCTTTCGCGCCGATCTTTGTCACAGAGCGGGGAATGTTGACCTGCTTCAGTTTGGCACAGGCTTCAAACGCGGAAGCCGGAATGTTGTCGATCGTGTTCGGGAAGGTCACTTTTTCCAGGTTCGGGCAATTCTCGAAGGCGCGGTCCCGGATGGTCGTAACCGTATTCGGAATCGTGATCTCCGTGATGCTTTCATTGCCCTGGAACGCAGCCGCACCGATCGTCTTGACAGTCGAGGGGATGGTCGGGTTCGTGGCAGTGCCGTTGTACTTGACCAGGATCTTGCCGTCAGAGCTGAGTTCAAAATCCGCGGCGTACGCGGTAATGGTCAGTCCGCTGAGGGCAACCAGAATCAGTGCCAGTACAAGACAGCACAGTCTCTTCGTCATTTTCATTATCCAAGTACCTCCTTCTTTTTTCTGTATTAAATCCACAGAAAAAACAGTATTACTGATTATGATTATATCCGGATTCCGCTTTGTTTTCAACCTTTTGAACCAATCTGTTTCCTTTGTTTTTGTGTCCGGGTTCTTTTCAACCTCAACATCCTGTGGTTTTGGAGATGCCGTAATAATTATTTAATGTTTTTGTAACCAAGCCACAGAACGAAAACGAGCTTCAGCAGGCCTGCCGTCATCATTCCGGCGCATAATCCTTCCACCCGCCAGAGCAGGGTTCCGGGAATGCACAGCACGATAAACAGTCCGGCGTATACCAGGTTGATATACAGCTGGTATCCCGTTTTGCAGAAACGCAGCAGCACCGTAGCTGCAACTGACGAGACAAAGCAGGCAACATGGGCCACGCTGGCCATCAGAAAATACGGACTGACCAGGTCATAATTCAGGGGATAAAAGATCCGGATCAGCAGATGGGAGGCCGCCATGCACAGAGCGGACGCGACCGGCAGAACAATGACGGCGGCAGCCGTTACCCGGTTCATCATCTGTTTTGTCAGTCCGCCTTTTACCCGCGACAGGTATCCGATGAGCACGCTGTTGAGCGGCGTCGTGACCAGCGCCGTGATCTTGCCCGCCAGGGATGCCTGGTAATATACCGTTACCGCGGTCACGTTCACCAGCCAGTTCAGCAGCAGCCGGTCGCCGTTCAGGATCAGGTTGCCGATCACCTCGGTCGTGAAGAGCGTCATGATCATCCTGACGGCGGCTTTGTCCGCCGGCGGGTTTTCCGCGGGAATACGCTTCAGCACCGTGCCGCGCCAATATACCAGGGCGATTCCCAGCAGCTCGCCCGGCAGGAGCGCCAGCGGCCAGAGCTTCAGCCACAGGAACAGGCCGACGCCGGCTCCGTATCCGGCGCTGACCGCCAGGTAATAGGCAAAAAAACCTTTGTAGTTCAGGGAAAGGCGATATTCCACATCCGCGTAAAACCGCCACATCACCGCGGCGCCAAGCGGAATGAGCAAAGCAGTCTCCGCCGGGTCCGGTCCGCCCTGTCCGGCAAAAAGCGCCACCAGCAGGCACCAGGGGATCATCGAGCAGGAAGCTGCCAGCAGGACACTGCTGTAGGGGCGGTTCTCCGTCTTTCCCTCCGCGCTGGCCTTCATCCGGGCATAGTTGCAGGCGACGCCCATCGAGATCGCCAGGATGTTCATTCCGGCAATCAGGTAAAGGATCCGCCCGTAAGCCTCGTTACCCAGCACCCGGTTCCAGACCGGATAAACGGCAAACTGCGCCGTCATGTTCATCAGGGCCAGGCCGGCAATACTCCAGGCCGAATCCGACAGGAGCCTTCTGGCCAGCTGTCCCTTGTCCGTTCCCTTCACCGCGTCTGCTCCTTCGTTATTCCTCTCCGTATTCAACCACTGCCGCCCAGTCAAAAGCCTGCCTGTCGCCGTTCAGTAAGGCCCCCGCCTCATTCTCTGCTACGTCGGTATAGCAGTACAGGCAGAGCAGCGGCTCCCCGCCTTCCGGCGTCGTCCCGTCCGTCGTGATCCGCAGGGTATACTGTACTCCCGGTTCCACCTCCGCCTCCAGCGCGAAACGGGTATAGATATTATCCTTGATCTCTTCCCGGGGAAGTGTACTTTCGCCGATTACCGCTCCGGCGCTGTCGATCAGCCGCACGGTCACCCCGGCTTTATTCTGGTCCCGATAATTCGCAAACCGTGTCAGGATACCTGTCATATGCCTGCCTGCAGCCGTTATCCGCTGGTCGCAGACCGTTTCGTCCGTCATCCGCGGCCCGGTCGTGCTGGGTGTTCCGTATGCCGGCCCCGCGTGCCATGTGCCGTATCCCGCTTCCCGCAGTTTCTCCGCCGCCGCTGGATACGCGTCGTTCCGCACATAGACATATGCTCCGACCGTCGTATAGTTTTCTTCCACATAGCTGACCAGATCCTGCGCATAGTCGCGCAGCCTGTATCCCAGGATCTCCGAATCCGGATCCATTACAACCAGCCGGGTCCGGTTTTCCTTCAGGTTGTTCAGCTCCCGCTCGCCGTAGAACTCATAAAACCAGGGATTTCCCGCGCCCAGGCAGGCTTCCGAAATCTTCAGCCCGAGCCGCATCACCGTGAGCGAGCTGTAATACAGGTCGTCCGTATGAATCCGTTCTCCCGGCTCGGCCAGGACATCCAGAAGGTCCCTGTTGCTGTCCCGGTACTGCCGTTCGTTCAGAAGCCGCGGTACATGAACTGCTTTCTTGACCATTCCCGCCTCTGGAACCACCAGTGCCAGCGCGCATGCCAGCGCCAGTACCGCGGGCACGGCTCTCCGCGGGGTTTTTTTCTCCTGATACCAGCCCAGCGCCCCGTCCAGGCAGAAGGCGATCGGAATACTGGACGCCGCCATGTACGGCATTCCGTGAAAATAGTCATACGCGCGCACGCCCGCCAGGATCACCGCCAGAAAAAAGGTGATTCCGGCAATCCGCTTTTTCTCTTTCCACAGGCTGACGGTAAACGCCAGCAGCGCGGCGGTCTCCAGCCAGACCTGAAGCGCCTTGTGCCATTCTCCGGCGCGCAGGAATTCCAGGCCCTTTGCCTGATACCGGATCCAGTTCGGGAAAACCGCGAGAAAAGCACCGCCCGGATTGGCATCCACGCCGCCTAGATAATCGGAATACCTGGAATAAGTATTGATGTTCAGTTCATACGCGCCGCCAGCCGCGTTGCCGAAGTTCCCGCTGATCAGGTACCACAGCGCCAGCAGCAGGAAGGGGCACAGGCAGATCAGCGTCAGCCGCGCGTCTTCCCGAAGGACCGCGGAAAGCTCCCGCTCCTTCTTCCTGACCTGTACAGCCTGCATCGCCAGCACGCCGAGGAAAACCACCAGCAGCGGATACGCGGACAGGAACGTCGTTCCGAAGCTCAGCGCAATGCCCAGCGAAACCATGCAGGCCATGCCCGCCGAAACCTTTTTTTCATCCGCGAAGCGGATCAGTTCCAGCAGAATGATCAGGATGCCGATCCCCTGCCAGTGATCCGAGATCATCATTGTCCCCAGGTCGTGCCCGTCATACATTTTCAGCTGCACGATATACAAAAGCGGCAGAAGAAGCAGCGCGAGCCGGGAGAAGTGCTTCCGGTTCCGCACATAGATGCCGGTCCACAGCCCGCTCAGCAGCACATAGAAATACAGCCGGAACTGGCTCAGCGTCCGGGCTCCGAGCAGCGCGCCGGGAGCGGCCATATAATAGGAGAACGGCATATGCTGGGAAGGATAGACCTTATAGATATCCCCGCTGTTGACAATATTGTATCCGCCGTAGAAAACGTCCAGCTCGTCCACAAAATACGAACTGATCATCATAGTGAGATACAGTCCCAGCACACAGCAGAAAAAAACAGCCGGCAGCCATTTGTCTCCCCGCTTCAGCAATGCGTTGATCTTTCCGTTGCGTGAAACCGACAGCATGGAATGCCTCCTGTTGCTTTATTACTCCCTGTACCGGTCTTCCGGATCCAGATGCTGGATAAACGCGTCCCGGTCCGCCGGCGGTTTCATATAGTCTCCGTACAGCGTCCGTAAATCCTCGTCGTAACCGATCGGGATCGGGAATTTCCGGCCCCTGATCTCTCCCTCCGCGGCGCTCCGGTACCATTCCGCCCGCTGGAAAACCGGCCCCGGCACCCAGCTGCTGAACAGCCAGGGCGAGTCCGCGTACTTCCGGTCCAGGCGGTCCATTTCCCGCTCAAACCAATCACAGACCGCCTTTGAGGAGACCAGTTTTCCTGCCAGGCTCATGACCGCGACCGCAATCTTCTGCGCCGGGCTGTATTTCCGGTATTCCTGGCGGTGCCGGTGCCCCATTCCCAGTCCGTAGACCAGTTTCAGCTTTGTCCGCGCCGCCATCCTGGCCAGGCGGTTCCCGGGCATATGAAAGTGTTCAAAGACGTCCACACACACATAATTCTGATAGTTCCCGTATGCCCTGTCCGCTTCCGTTTCCTTCCGCAGCAGGTAACGGGTGTCCACCACCCGGGTCACCAGGTCGTAGAAGAGCGGCGCGAATTCCGCCGGTTCCACCAGCCTGATCTCCGGCGGCAGGTTCTTTTCCATGGCGGCTTTGAATTTCGGATACTCAGTCCGGAGAATCTTGATGTCAATATCGTCGTCCCAGGGGATCAGATCCTTTTCCCGGACCGCTCCGATCTCTGTCCCTCCGTCCAGAAAATACCGGACGCCTTCCTTCCGGCAGATATCGTCAATCAGGCAGAGCAACTCATAATTCCGGTCCTGCGTTTCCTTAATGTTCAACGCCGGAGCCTCCTTCATTCTGCCGCGGTTCAGCCGGGAATTCCGTTCCCAGCAGATCCTTCCCTTTTAAACCGCCCGGCAGGGAAAGGGCCCCGCCGTTATTTCGCACGCCCAGCTCAAGGATCGTCCGCAGGACGTCCCTGTCTGCTGTTTCCTTCGACACCGCGCTTCCGCCGTCCCTTTCGGGGTTGATGATAACCGCACGGCTGTCTGCCCTGTCCAGGATAATGATTGTCGTCCGCTCCAGCAGGCCGTTCATGCTCAGCGCGTTGGCTGTGATCTTCAGGCACCTGTCAATATCTTCCGTGCTTCCCGGTATTGCTTCAGGCTCCGCAGCCGGTTTTTCTCCCTCCGGCCCCGCCCCGGGTTCTTCCGGGTCTGTATCTGCCGCAGGGCCTTCATCGCCGGGCCCTTCCAGGGAATCGTCTGCTTCTCCGGAATACTCCCCGCCGGTCAGCTGCAAGCCGATAAAGAACGGCTTGTCCTCCTTATTCAGCGCCAGTCCTTCCGTCAGGATCCAGTTGACCGCTTCGGACATGCGTTTCTCGTTATCCGGAACCGCCGGTCCGGAAACCGCCTCGCCCGCAAGATCTTCCGGTGCCGGACTGAACCCGCAGGAAGCGAGCAGTTCCCTCACGGTTCCGTCTCCGCGCATTCCGCTCCGAAGCACCTCTTCCGTACCGGCCTCTTCGCCCGTTTCCGCCTGATGGTTCAGATATACGGTTCCCCATCCTTCCAGAACCGGCAGGACGCTGCTTCCCCCGTGCGGTCCGCTGATACAGATCAGAACGACGTTCTCCCGGTCTGTCTTCACGTTTTCAACGGGTGTCTCCTGCTCCGGCGCCAGCGTGACTGTAGGGGACGCAGCTCTTCTTGGCTTATATATTTTGGCAAGATCGGCATCATAGTATTCCCTGTGCAGGCCGGCAAACGGATCCTCGTCGGAAGACCTCCGGTCCGGATCTACCTCATCGGGAGTATAAACGGATCCGTCCGGGGCGTATCTCAGGTTCGGGTCCCGGTCAGATGTGTCTTCACCGCCCGGCTCGTCCTTGTCCGCGTCAAAGTAATCATCGGATGGAGTGTCCGGACCGTCGTCTCCCGTATCAGGCATATTGTTTTCATCGTCTGCATCGTTATTCTCATCTTCCTGGTATACGTAACCGCTCGGATCTATGGAATTGCCGGTAACGGTGCCGCCCCTGGGCACTTTCACGCTGGCCAGAGGAGAAACTTTCACTTTGGTCCCTTTGCTGCCGCCGATATCCGCGACATTTCCGCGGCCGCTGGCTCTCACCGTGGCGTTTCTCCCGATCTCAATCGTTGCGGTGCCGTTCGTGCCGCCGCCGATGCCCGCGCATCCGGACGCTTTGGAGGTCGCCGTGATCGTTCCGCCGTAAAGCCGGATCGTACCTGCATTGCCTTTTCCGGATGCCGAGTAAGCACCGCCGATTGCCGCGCCAGTCGCGGTCTGATTCCCATTGGACTTACGGGAAACCGCAGTCAGGGAGCCTGTCTTCCTGCGCTGGCAGTAGACCGTCAGGCTGCTGCCGGGTGATACCTGGATGCCGCCGTTGGCTTTCAGGGAACTGCCGTCCTTCAGGATCAGCTTCACGTCCCCGTAGACCACGATCCGTTGTTCGATAGTCACGCTCCCGTCAACAACCCACCAGCCGTCATTTTCGTCTGCTGCCTGCTTCTGCCAGGTACGTGTGTTTGCGTCCACGATCGAGTAGCCGCCGGTCCTGGTCTGCTGTTTCCCTGCATTATCCAGGTAACTGATTGCTTCAGTTTCCTGCTCCTTCGCAAAAACCGACAGTATAATCGGAATGCCGGACCCGTTCAGCGTTACGGTAAGCTCCTGTTCTTCGGATGCCGGCTGTGACGCGGCTGTGATTGTCCAGTCCGGTTTTTCTCCGGACAGGACAACTCCCTTTCCCTCTTCCTTCGGGGCAGACAGCGTCACCGCTGTGGGCGTTCCTACGAGGCCGACAGCACCGACCATCTCGCTGACGGTGATCGTCGTATCGGCAAGCACAGAAAACTGGCGTATTTCCGAAGAGAAGGTTACGGTATAGACAGAGAAGCCGTCGCTCTGCGCCGTTACGGTCTGTCCCGCTTCCTGGGTGTTCAGCTTCTCAGCGTTCAGGCTGCCGTCGCCCTGCTCTTCCATGTGGTATACAGTAGTCTGGAGATTGGCGTCAGCTACCTCCGCCATGGAGAAGGACACGTTTACTGTCTGTCCCTCTGCCGGCTGGAGTTCGTTTCCGTTTTCATCAAGAATCTGAATATCAAAGGAATAACTGGCAATGATCCGGGTTCCGTCGTCCTGCGCTCGGTCAACTGCCCTGTCCACCTGCGCCTGCTGCGCGGCAGTAAGCCGTTTTACAGACAGCCTCGCTCCGGCCGGGAACACGCCGGGTGCCGCGGAAACGGTGATTTTCACACCGTCTACCACCACAGACTGGTTAAACGCTACGGGTTCCTCTTCTGCCGGCTCTTCTTCGTCCGATTCATCTTCAGCCGGTTCTTCGCCGGCGGGTTCTTCTTCAGCAGGCTCCTCCGCGGCAGATTCTTCGCTGATGGGTTCTTCTTCAGCAGGTTCCTCTGCGGCAGGTTCCTCCGCAGACGGTTCTTCGCCGGCAGGTTCTTCCGCTTCAGGTTCCTTCGCTGACGGTTCTTCGCTGACAGGTTCTTCGCTGACAGGTTCTTCTGCAGCGGGTCCCTCTGCGGCGGATCCCTCCACAGCAGGTTCTTCATCGGCGGGCTCTTCCGCAGCGGATTCCTCTTCAGCAGGATCCTCCGCAAGCGGTTCTTCACCGACAAGTCCCTCCGCGGCGGGTTCCTCCGCCGACAGTTCTTCGCCGGCGGGTTCTCCTTCAGCGGCTTCTGTCACGACTGCGGTCAGGTACAGATCCACCACCGCGTCGTTGTTTACTTCAAAGGTAATCTCATCGGCGTCCCAGCGGAAGCCCGCGGAAAGCCTGTCCCGTTTTCCGGAATCCACCCGGACAACCGCGGCGTTCAGCGCCGCGCCTTCTCCGGCCGCATGCTTCCACTTTTTCAGCCCGGCGTTTTCCATTCTGATCCGAACCTTGCCGCTGATCGTTCCGCCGCTGATCTTCAGCAGCAGATGGCGCGAAAGTACCTTCTGCTCCGCTTCCGCCTTTGGCGCGAAATTTTCTTCCACGCGGGCGGTCATCCCGTCGTCTCCGGCTTTCCGGACAGAAGGCAGGGTTCCATCCTCTTCTCCCGACGCGGTCAGCGTGATCCGGATTCCGTCAATCACGGTTTCAACCCGGTCGGGAACCGCAGTCCCTTCGGTTGTCTCATCTGTCGGCGTCGGTGTCGGGGTTTCAGCCGGGCTTTCCGTGGGTGTGCCGGTCGCCTCCGCGGTCGGCGTCGCAGTTATGGCTTCGGTAGGTGCTTCCGTTGGTGCCTCGGTCGGCGTTGCGGTCGGCGCCTCCGTGGGTGTTGCAGTCGGCGCCTCAGTAGGCGCCTCAGTAGGCGTCGCGGTGGGCTCTTCAGTGGGTGTTGCAGTCGGCGTTGCGGTTGGCGCAGCAGTCGGCGTCGCGGTTGGCGCCTCAGTGGGCGTCGCGGTTGGCGCAGCGGTGGGTGTCGCGGTTGGCGCAGCAGTCGGCGTCGCGGTTGGTGCCTCAGTGGGCGTCGCTGTCGGCGCAGCAGTCGGCGTCGCGGTCGGCGCCTCCGCACCCGGCACAGTCTCTTCCGCCCCTGCAGGCAGGCAGAAAACAATCGCCGCTGCCAGGCACAGCGCGATCAGGCGTTTTCGCGTCTCTGTTCTCATATCCTGCCCCACCTTCTTCGCAAATCGGGAAACTCCACCGAATGCATTATACGTCAATTGTCTTCTTTCAGCAAGCAGTACCGGTTTTGCCCGCCGGCACAATAAACGGCCCGGGGGAACGGTCTGTTCCTCCGGGCCGGGGAAAAGCATATTCATTCCGGACGCAGCAGGTCCCGCAGCGCCTGCAGAACCGCCCTGATGATCCGGACGATAACGTTTTCCGTGCCAAGCGGCGTATCATAATCCTTCAGCTGGGTATAGCGCCAGGCCCCGCTGGAACTGAACACTTCCTTTGCGCCGTCGATCTTCACGGTTCCGGTTGCCATTTTCCCGGAGGGATGGAAATAATACCAGGTTTTATTGATCTTCAGCCAGCCGGTCTGCATTTTGCCGGAAGCGCTGAAATAATATTTGGCCCCTTTAATGGTTTTCCAGCCGGTTACCCTCGCGCCGGAGGACTCCAGGTAATATACCGTTTTATCGAGCTTCAGCCAGCCGGTCTGCATCACGCCGTTTTTATCCAGGTAATACCACTTTTTTCCGTCCTTCAGCCAGCCGGTTGTCCGCTCGCCGCTTTTTTTGTTCAGGTAATACCATTTTCCGTTAATCTTCTTCCAGCCGGTTGCCATTTCGCCGGAACTGTTCAGGTAATACCATTTCCCGTCCTTTTTCTGCCAGCCGGTCAGCATCACGCCTTCATCGTTCATCAGGTACCATTTTCCGCTCTTCTTCAGCCAGCCCGTAATGTAGCTGCCGTCGCCCTTGGAATAGTACCATTTCCCCTCTCGCTTCACCCATCCTTTTTTCCCGGAAGACGCGGAAGCCGAAGGCGTGGAGGAAAACTCCTGTACCCAGTAACGGACGCCGCCGATCTCCACCCCTGCAATCCCGACCCGGGTCACTGTGTCCAGAAGCATTACACGGCGGTGGCCCTGCCCCGCATAGTCTTCATCTTCTTCCAGGAATCCGTTGAAAGCTGCTTTTGCCGTCGGATAACCGTAGGCGATATTCTCCGCCTTATATGCCCTGCCGGCAGGGAAAGCCGTAAAGCAGTCTGTTCCGTCCGGCCGGGTATGATCGAAACGCTTCGCGAGTTCCTTCGCGCGCACCAGCGCCGTCGCTTCCAGTTCCTTGTCGTACTGCAGGCGGCGCAGTCCGGTCTTCTTCGTAACCGTCCTGTTATCCCGGTTCCAGTACCAGGCGTCCTGTCCGGTCCGGAAATCATTGATCATCTGCAGCATGCCGCGGGCTTCGCTCATCAGGTCCGCACGGGCTGCCGGGATCGCAGCAAACAGCAACGAAAACAGCAGTACCGTCGCAATCAGTTTCTTCACAGGATTCCCCTCCTTTTTCCGTTGTTGCCCCGTTTCCCGTTCAGCGGCAGATCAATACATCACTTTCCCTTCCGCCACCGCTTTCAGGTGTGCTCCGTACTGGCTCTTTCCATAGCGTTCCGCGGATTCCAGCAGTTTTTCCTTCGTGATCCAGCCGTTGATATAAGCGATTTCCTCCGGAGCGGAGACCACGATGCTCTGCCGCTTCTGGATCATCCGGACGAAATCCGCCGCCTCGACCAGGCTGTCCATCGTACCCGTATCCAGCCAGGCAAATCCGCGTCCGAGCCGCTGCGCGTCCAGCAGTCCCTGTTTCAGGTACATATCGTTCAGCGCGGTGATCTCCAGCTCTCCCCGGGCGCTGGGCTTCACCCCGTGCGCCAGGGAGGATACGCCCCGCGGGTAAAAATACAGGCCGGTGACGCAGTAATGGCTTTTCGGGTTTTCCGGCTTTTCCTCCACGGAAAGAACCTTTCCGTTTTCATCAAACTCAACGACGCCGAAGCGCTCCGGATCGTTCACGTAATAACCGAAGATCGTCGCCCGCCCGGATTCCGCGTTCTCCGCGGCTTCTCTCAGTACTTTCCGGAAACCGTTGCCGTAAAAGATGTTGTCTCCCAGGACCATCGCGCAGGCGTCGTCCCCGATGAATTCCTCCCCCAGCAGAAACGCCTGGGCAAGGCCGTCCGGAGATGGCTGCACACAGTACTGCAGGCTGAGGCCGAAGGTACTTCCGTCCCCCAGCAGATGTTCAAAGCGCGGGGTGTCCTCCGGCGTGGAGATAATCAGGATGTCCCGGATGCCGGCGAGCATCAGCGTACTCAGGGGATAATAGACCATCGGCTTGTCGTACACCGGCAGCAGCTGTTTGGAAGTCACCATTGTCAGCGGGTACAGCCTCGTTCCGGCTCCGCCGGCCAGGATAATGCCCTTCATTTGCAAATCCCCCGTTTTCTTTGTTTCCGCAGTAATCACTTCTGTGTTTTCCCGTGTTTTTCCTCTTCAGGCTTCCGCAGCGCCTGTTTCCCGACGGAACAGTCGGTCCGGTCCGCAGTCAGGTTCGGGTTGTAGTACGGATCCGGTTTCTCCAGGTCGGCCCTTCGTTTTGCCCGGAACACTTCCGCGTCCGCCCCGTAGGTTCTGCTCTCCTTCCCGTAATCCGGGAAGAAGCGCGCCGCGTTTCCGCCCCGGAACCGGGCAAAGGGCGTGAACAGGTTCCTGTATCCCCGGTCCTTCAGCGCAAGGCACAGGTCCGCGTCGTACAGCGCGCCGGCATAAGCGGCGTCAAAACCGCCGCAGGCCTCAAACTTTTCCCGGCTGACGGCCATGCACTCCGCGGAGACCGCCGAAACATTCCCCGCTACGGCCAGCTGGCCGAAATAACCGTCCAGCTTTCCGTCCAGGCGGAAAAAGACCCTGCCGATCAGCTTTTTCCGGCCCAGTCCGAGGACCAGTCCGCCGTGCCGTATCCGGCCGTCGGCAAAAAAGCTCTTGCCGCCGACCGCGCCGGCAGCCTCCTGCTGCGCAAGCATGATCATCTCATGCAGCCAGCCCCGGTTTTCCGGGACCAGGCCGGCGTCCAGGAAGACCAAAAAATCTCCCTTCGCCTCTTTCGCGGCGGCGTTCAGCCGTTCCGGTATGCTGCCGATGGACGGAATCCACCGCACCGGCCACGGCACCGGCAGTTCCGGCAGGACGTTGTCCGAGATAATCGTCACGGACATCTGTTTCCAGGCCGTGTTCCGCCGGATTCTTTCCAGTATGTCCCCGGTTTCTTTCCCTGTTTTTCCGGTCAGGTCAATAATCAGCTCGGCGCTGTACGCCTTGCGGAAAGGATACTTCACATGATACAGCGTCGGATACTCCGGCGCGCTTTCCACGGATACTTCCATTCCCCTGCGCATACGGAGGAAATCCTTCAGGGCGGTTTTTCCCGCTTCCACGGCAAAGGATTTGGCGCTGATGTCCGACGCCGTCGAAGCGGCGTGAGAGCGCCAGAAATAGAGCGCTTTCGGGATATGCGCAATCTTCTCCGCGCTGTCCGTCAGCCGGAGAACCATGTCGTAGTCCTGGCTGCCGTCGCAGCAGGGGCGGAAGCGCCCCGCCTTCTCAAGCAGCGAAGCCCTGAACACGGTCAGATGGCAGATATAATTGTTGGTCAGCAGTTTTTCCGGAGACCAGTCCGGTTTGAAATACGCGGCGATCAGCTTCGTTCTGTCCGGCGAACGGAAAACCGCCTCGTCCGTATAGATGAAGTCCGCGCCCTCCTCCAGGATCACCCGGGCCGCCTCCGCGAGGGCGTCCGGATGCAGCAGGTCGTCATGATCCAGAAGCGCAAGGTAATCTCCGCCCGCCATGTCAATGCAGGCGTTGGTGTTTCCGGAGATCCCGAGATTTTTTTCCAGCTTCCGGTAACGGATCCGCGGGTCCTCCGCGGAAAACCGCGCGCAGATCTCCCCGGCCTCCGGGTGCTGCGCGTCGCTTCCGTCAGCCAGGCACAGTTCCCAGTCCGGATAGGTCTGTGCCTGAACGGAACGGATCATTTCCTCCAGAAACGCGGCGGGCGTGTTATACAGGGGCGTCAGCACACTGAAGCGGACGCCCTGCTCCGCGGGTTCCTGCGGCCCGGGCCGCGCCGCGGAACTGCCCAGCTGCCGGCCGTACCGTTTCAGCGTGCGTTTCCCCTTTTGAGGCATGATCACCTTTTCCCATGCAGACGCCGGGCCTTCCCGGAAACAGACCGCCGCCGCGGAACAGCAGTGCCCCCCGAAATTGTCCCTGCGGGCAAACGACCGCAGGCTGCCGCGTATCCGCCGGGCGCCGTTCTCCGCCTTCCGGCCGAGCCGGTACCAGGTGCGCCGGGCGCAGCGGGCGTTTTCAGCCGCCGCTTCCCGCGCGGCAAGCAGCTCCTCCAGCCCGGTGACGGCATGCTGCTGTTTGCCGGGAATACGGAGGAACGAATCCAGCTTGTATTCATCCGGGGAAATCTGCTCCAGGAAAGCTTCCTCCATCTCTCCGAAAGCCGCCGCCGTTTCCCCGCTGATCCCGAGGGCCGCGATGACCGTTGCCTGTTCCGCGTCGGAATAAGCGGTCCACGTCGGATCCTGGGGCAGCGCGCGGTACAGCAGGTACTGCAGCGGCACCGGGAAGGGGAGAATCCACTCGTAATCTATGAAAGTGAAGTGTCCGTCCTCTCCGCAGAAGACGTTATCAAAGGTCATGTCCGCGTTGGTAACGCCCAGTGCGGTCATTCCGTCCGGCACCGGGATATAGCCGAAGAAATCCGTGAACGCGTCCGTTACGGCAAATGGTTCCTCGCCGAACGCTTCAACCAGCGCGTCCCGGAACCGGATCAGCTGCGCGGCATATTCCTCCGCCGGCTTCCCGGCAAGCAGATCCTGCAGCGTCGGATCCGTCAGGTACGGAAAGTCCGCCGTTCCGTCGTCGTTCAGGGTGCATGGTACGGCTGATACGCGGGCACCCGGGCGCAGCGCGGCCGCCAGTGTTTCCAGGTTCTCCGCGAAGCGCCGGATATGCGCCGCCGCTTCCGGCGCGGCCGGTATCTTACGGACCAGCAGGGTCCCGTCCTTCCGGATGATCAGGGTCTGCTGGCGGTATTCCGGTTTTCTTTCCATGCACGACTTGACATAGATCACCTGTTCGCTCAACCGGACACCTTCTTTCGCATCTGCACGAGGAAGGAGTTGGAGAACTCCGGGAAAAGCCCGGCCTCCAGGATCGCGTCAAAAGCCTTCGCCTCGTCAAAAAGCTGCAGGCGGTCCGCGTCAAAGTTCTGCCAGTTCCGGTTCAGTTCGCCTTTCTTCGGCAGGCGCTCATCGGAAAAGATCTTCACAGGGAATTTGTAATCCGGATAGGGATAATAGAAAGTACAGTCAAGGCCGCACTCCGCGGCAAGCTCAGTCAGTTCCTTTTTACTGAAGGTGCGGGGCCCGGTCCCGTGCGGATAACCTTCGATGCCTTCAAAATACAGGCCGGTATGATCCTCCCTGCAGCCGGCAAAATACTTGAGTCCCAGCCTGTTCTCGATCGCCACCCACAGCGATCCGCCGTCCTTCAGGACGGACGAGGCAGTATTCAGGATATGATGGAAGGGTCTTTCTTCTTCTGAAAAAACCGCGGCGTACTCCAGCACGCCGATCAGCGTCGCGTGGTCGTACTGTTCCCCGAGGTGCGGAAGCACCGCCCCGACGGCGCCGGCAATGACCGTCAGCCCGTCGCAGTCCGCATGGCGCGTGGCGTTGATCCGGCTCCGCCGGAGGGAAAGATCCACAGCCGTCACCTGCAGGCCTTTGCGCAGGAACGCGCCGGTTACCGCGCCGCAGCCGGAACCCAGCTCCAGGATCTTTTCGCCCGGGCGGAAGGGAATCCAGCCCAGCAGGGATTCCCGCACGGGCGAGAGATGGTACGTCACAGGCCAGGACGCCTTCTGCAGGATGATACCGGGAAACTCCTTCTCCTGATACCGGCTCACAATATCCAGCAGGAGATTTTCTGTTTCATCCCCGTCGCTGTACAGGTCCTGATCCGTATAGAAACGGGTATCCAGCGTGACTTTTCCGATCTTTTCACTCATCGTTCCGTCAGTCCTCCACCCGGACGTCGTCGTATGCCACCTTGGATTCCATATCAAAATATCCCACTTTGACCACATCTGCCAGCACCTGCAGCGTGCAGACGTCGTAAAGCCGGTGGTAGGCGTGCAGTTCCCCGTCCAGGTATCCCGTAAGCCCCAGGGAGAGCAGGTATTCCCCGCCCTGCAGCGTCATCCGCTGGGTAAAGCGGACCACGCCCGTCAGGCCCTTCTCCGCCGTTTCGATCCCGGCGTCCTCATACAGCGTATTCGTTCCGCAGATTTCCGTGCCTTTCCGGTCCCGGAGCGTGACGGCAAAAATCGGGTGGTCGATCTCCGCGTTGAACCGGAAACGGATCAGCACGGTATAGGTTTCACCCTTCATGATCATGCCGGTGATCTCGCCCCGTTCGTTCATCACGCCGTAGTCGATGATCTCCGCCAGCATGTCGCCGTATTCCTGGGCTTCCGGATTCCGGACGACGCTGTCCTTCCAGGCCGTTTCCGCCGGCCAGGTCAGGTCCTTCGGATCCTGTTTTTCCTTCTTCTCCCCGGCGGAAACGCGGGGCGCCGCAGCCGCCTGTCCGGCCAGCTGCCGGCTCTGCTGGTAGTGTTCCACCATGATCCTGCGGTAGGTGTCCACGACCTCCTTGCAAGGGCCTGCCGCGACCTGTTCGCCCCTGTTCAGCAGCAGGCAGCGGTCGCAGTATTTCAGGACGCTGCCCAGGTCGTGGGAAACGAAAAGGATGGTCTTGCCCGCCCGGCGGAATTCGTCAAACTTGTGGTAGCACTTGTTCTGGAAAAAGACGTCGCCGACGCTCAGGGCCTCGTCCACGATCAGGATATCCGGATCCACGTGGATCGCGACCGAAAAGGCGAGCCGGGCGAACATACCGCTGGAATACTTCCGGACGGGCTGGCGGATGAAGTCCCCGATGGCGGCGAACTTTTCGATGTCCGGCAGGCGCTTCCTGATCTCCTCGTCGGTAAAGCCCATGATCCGGCCGTTGAGATAGATGTTCTCAATGCCGGTATAGTTCGGATTGAAGCCGGCGCCGAGCTCCAGGAGCGAACTCACGCGGCCTTCGAGCTTCACTTCGCCTCCGGTCGGATGGAGCACGCCCGTAACGATCTTCAGCAGCGTGCTCTTGCCGGAGCCGTTCATACCGATCACGCCGACGCATTCGCCCTTGTAAACCGTCAGGTTCACGTCCTGCAGCGCGGTAAAATCCTCATGATAGCTCTTTCTCAGCGGGGAAAGCGCCTCCCGGAAACGGTCAAACTCCCGGTTATAGGTGGGATAGACTTTTCTGATATGGCTGATCTCGATCGCGACGTTCTTATCCATGCAGCGCACCTCCCATTGTCAGAGTACGTCCGCAAAGCGGTCGCCGAGCCAGCGGTACAGGCCCCTGGCGAACCAGGCAAGCAGCAGCACCGCCGCCCAGAACACAACCGCCTCCAGCGGATGGTCCCAGATCCAGCCGCCGCCCATAAAGCTCTCGCGGTAGCCCAGGACCAGGTGGTACATGGGGTTCAGCCGGAAGATCAGGTGATACTTCTCCGGGATCATGGTCAGGTCCCACATAATCGGGCAGGCCCAGATCCCGATCATCAGGACAATCTCCACCAGGGCCGAAAGATCCTTGAAGAACGGCCAGACCGTGCTGACGATCCGGACCGCGCACAGGGTGAAAATATAGGTGGCCAGGTAATAGTACGGCAGCTGCAGGAGGCTCAGTTTCACCGGCAGGCCGAAAATCAGGTACAGGATGAACACCAACAGGATAAAGAAGGTATGGACAATGAACGCGGCCGTCACCTTCACCCCGGGCAGCAGGGAAAGATCAAAACGGATGTTTTTGACCAGGTAGGAATAATCCTTCAGCACGGTCGTTCCGGAGGATACGCTGTCCGAAAACGCGAACCAGACGATCAGCCCGGGCAGCATCCACAGCGCGTAGGGAACGCCGTCCCCCACAGGCGCGGGCCGGGCGATTACGGAAAAAACCAGGATATAGACGCACGCCATCATCACCGGACGGAAAAACGCCCAGAAGATCCCCAGCTGGGAAACGGCGTACCGGCTCCTGAAATCATTTCTGGCCAGCGTCCAGGTCATTCTCCACTTCTGTCTGTTCATTATCTGTTCCCGTACATCTTTTCATAGTAATTCCGGTACTCCCCGGATATGATCTCCTCCCACCAGGGGCGGTTCTCCAGGTACCACCGGATCGTCTTCCTGATCCCGTCGGCGAACTTCGTCTCCGGCAGCCAGCCGAGCTCGCCGTGGATCTTCGCCGGGTCGATGGCATAGCGCAGATCGTGGCCCTTGCGGTCCGTGACGTAGGTGATCAGGCTTTCAGGCTTGCCAAGCTCTTTACAGATGAGCTTCACAATGTCGATATTCGCCATCTCGTTATGCCCGCCGATGTTATACACTTCGCCAACCCGGCCCCTGCGGATAATCAGGTCGATGGCCCTGCAGTGATCCTCCACATACAGCCAGTCCCGGACGTTCTTCCCCTCGCCGTAAACCGGCAGGGGTTTGTCGTTCAGGGCATTGGCGATCATCAGGGGAATCAGCTTCTCCGGAAACTGGTACGGGCCGTAGTTGTTGCTGCAGCGGCTCACCGTGCAGGGCAGGCCGTAGGTCCGGTGATACGCCATGACCAGCAGATCCGCGCCGGCCTTGGAAGAGGAATAGGGGGAAGAGGTATGGATCGGCGTTTCCTCCGTAAAGAGCAGGTCCGGCCGGTCCAGGGGCAGGTCGCCGTAAACCTCGTCCGTGGAGACCTGGTGGTACCGGGTGATCCCGTGTTTCCGGCAGGCGTCCATGAGCACCCCCGTGCCGATAACGTTCGTCTGCAGGAAGACGCCCGGATCCTCAATGCTGCGGTCCACATGGCTCTCCGCGGCAAAATTCACCACGACGTCCGGCTTCTCTTCCTCAAAGAGCTGATAAACCGCTTCCCGGTCGCAGATATCCCCCTTCACAAAGCGGAAACGCGGGTTGTCCATGACGCCCTTCAGCGTGGACAGGCTGCCCGCGTAGGTCAGCTTGTCCAGGCAGACGATCCGGTCCTCCGGATACTTCTCCAGCATAAAAAAGATGAAATTGCTTCCGATAAACCCGGCGCCGCCGGTCACAATGAAAGTCATGCCGTTTGTTTCCTTTCCCCGGTCATCACAATCCGGAACCGCTTCCCGCGATGTCATTCCGGTTCTTTTTCCGTTTTCTCATCCCCGTCAAAGTTCAGCCGCTCTTCCTCCACAACCAGGGGGCGGTGCATCATCCGCATATTGATCGCGGAGATGTATTCCCCCAGGAAGCCCATAAAGGCGAGCAGGATGGAAGTCATCAGGGACACGATAATGATGGTCGGCGCCTGGCCGGCGTCGAAGCGGTCCCAGTAGACCAGCTTCATCACCAGGTAAACGAGCCCGACCAGGAAGCTGAGGATCGCCATGGCCATGCCGGCAAAGACCGCAATACGCATGCCGGCCTTCGTATAGCTGGTCACGCTGAGCATGGCCGCGTCGTAAAGGGTGTACCAGTTGTTGTGGGTTTTGCCGGCGCGGCGCAGCGGCTGCTCATAGGGAATTTCCTTCCGCTTTCCGCCCAGTTCCGCCACGATGCCGCGGATGAAGGGAGTCGGATCCTCCAGCCGGCGGAGCACCTCCACAAAGCTTTTATCGTACAGGCCGAACCCGGTGAAGTGCTCGATCTGGTCCACGGCGGAAAACTTTTTGATCAGTCTGTAATACAGGGTGCGCAGCCGGAACATGCATTTCCGTTCCCTGCTGCTCTTTTTTACCCCGCAGACAATCTGGTAGCCTTCCTCCCAGTATTTCAGGAACTCAGGGATCATTTCCACCGGGTCCTGGAAATCCGCGCAGATGGAAATCGCGCAGTCTCCGCTCGTCTGGCAGAGGCCGTAATAGGGGCTGTTGAACTGGCCGAAGTTCTTGACGTTGAAGATCGCCTTGATCTTTTTGTTCTTCGCGCAGATCTCCCGCAGCAGGGGGCGGGTATTGTCCGTGGAGCAGTTGTCGATACAGAGGATCTCGTAATCGTACTGCGGCAGGAGTTCCATCTGCTGCACGACCGCTTCCGTGATCGCGGCGATGTTTTCCTCCTCGTTATAGCAGGGGATCATGATGCTGACTTTTTTCCTTGTCATACCTTTCTCCTCCCGTCAGTGTTCTGTCCGTTCCCGGTAGGCTTTGACGACAATATCCGCCGCCTCTTCAAAGGAAACTTTCGGCTCAAATCCCGTGTCCGCGGCAAGCGGTCCGATATCCGCCCGCAGGCGCATAACCTGTCCGGGAGGATAGGGAAGCTCTCCGAGTCCCAGCGGCAGGGCGGGATCCACCGCGTCCCGCAGAATCTCAAAATATTCACGCAGCGGCCGGCACTGCCCGCTGCCGACAGGATAGACCGCGCCGTCCCTGCCGTTTTCCGCCATGCAGATCAGCGCGTCCGCGGCGTCGTCAGCGTAAATATAATCCCACAGCTGTCCGCCTGCGGTGAGCGCCGGTTTCTCTCCTTTCAGGAGCTTGTCCAGGATGCATGAAATCACGGTCAGCGGCCCGTCGTACGCACCGAAAACACTCAGGATCCGTGCCCATACATGGCGCATGCCGAGTCTCCGGGAGACCGAGCGCGTCATCTGTCCGGCACAGAGCTTGGCCATGCCGTAACCGGAAACCGGGAAACAGGGCGCGTCCGCTGTCACGTCTCCTTCAATCCGGCCGTATTCCGCCTGGCTGCCCACGCCGACAAACACCTGCGCGCCCAGGGCTTTTGCCGTTTCATTTGCCTCGACCGCGCAGCGGATGTTCTCCGTCTGCAGGAGCATATCTTCACGCCCTTCGCCGATAGGGCCCATCCACGCAAGATGGAAAAACGCGTCAACCGGTTCGGGAATCAGCTCTTTCAGGCGGACGGATTCCCGCATATCACAGAGAATCACCTGCGCGCCCTCCGGAATCCGGTTCAGGCGGGCATCCTCCGGCGGCCAGGCCACGGCGTACACGCGGACGCCCCGGGTCAGCAGCTGCTTAACCAGCGCGATGCCGATGGTGCCGAGCGAGCCGTTCACAACGGCGCTGTTGATGGTCATGTTGTATCCTCCGGAATCAGTTTTCGGGAAGAAGCGGGACCTCCATGATCCCTTCCAGTTCCTTCCGCGGAAGAAACGGCGCCAGGTCTTCAAGCGGCGGGGAAACAAGCGTGCCGTCTTCAAGGCGCTTTGTGCTGCTCTTGGGTTCCCAGACCTGCCTGGTATCCGTAAAAATCTCTGTGAAAACCGGGCCCTCCAGCCGCAGCACCTCGTCCACGACCGCTTTCATCTCCGCATTGCTGCGGGCACTGTAATAGGGATAACCGAACGCTTCGGCAATCTTCCGGAATTCCGGGAAGGAAAGGTCCCCGGACTCCGGGCCGATACCGACCTTCGTTCGGCCCGCGAAAAGATTTGCCTGGGTAATGCGGATGGAATGGTAGCCGCTGTTGTTGATCAGGAAAATCTTGACAGGAAGCCGGTTCGTCAGGATCGTCTGCAGCTCCTGCAGGTTCATCATGATGCTGCCGTCGCCTTCCAGGCAGATCGTCTCCCGCCGGCCGCCGCCGATACAGGTGCCGATTGCCGCGGGCAGGCCGTAACCCATGCTCGCCACAGCGCTGTTGATCACCATACGGCTGCCTTTCCGGATCACATACGCCTGGTTTCCCACCACACAGCAGGCGCCGTTGGATACGGCGGTCAGGCTGTTTTCAGGCAGGCGGGAGGAAAGATACCGGACAAAAGCGTATACGTTCGCCGTTTCACCGTTCTCCTCCCACTGGCGCGGAAGCACGGCGGGATAGTCCCGTTTCCAGCCGCGGCATTTCTCCAGCCATGCCTCCCCGCGGAAAACCCGCTCCTCCGCGGCATCCGCGATCTTTTCCAGAAAGTCCTTCGCGTCCGCGTGAACCGGCATTTCCACATGCAGGGTAGGCTTCTTCATCTCGTTCGGATCAGCGTCGACCATGATGACTTCCGCGGCACGTGCCCAGGTCTTCCAGTTGTAGCCAACCTGGCGGATGGAGATCCGCGTTCCCACGGCAAGGATCAGGTCCGCGTTCTGGATCGCCCAGTTGCCGGGGCGGTCACCCATGTTTCCCGCCCGGCCGCAGTAAAGCGGGTGCCCGTCCTCGATCAGGTCCACCGCATTCCAGTAAGTCACCACCGGGATGTTCAGTTTCTCCATTGCCCGGCGGAAAGCTTCATATCCTCCGCTCAGCCGGATGCCGTATCCGGCATGGAACACAGGACGCTTCGCCTGCCGGATCTTTTCCAGCACGGTACGGACAGTTTCCTCCGCAACAGGCGGCGGAAGCGCCGCGTCGTCCTCGGCGGGGTCATAGCCTTGCAGTGTGTCCGTTTCAATATACCTGCCCTGGAAATTCACCGGGATATCGATCCACACCGGGCCGGGCCGTCCGGTCACCGCCAGGTGCCATGCGCGTTCCAGGTGATACCGGACCGTCCGCGGATCCTCGATCATGACCGCATACTTGGTCATGGGCGCCGCGGATTTTACAATGTCATATTCCTGGTCTCCCATTGCGCGCACAGCGGCGCCGGTCTCCTTCATGGCAAAGCGGGCGGTCGTGTCATAACGGACCTGCCCGGACACAATGAACATCGGAATGGAATCCAGCCAGCCGCCCAGAACGCCGGTCAGCGCGTTTGTTCCGCCGGGACCCGTCGTCACGCAGACTGCGGCGATCCGGTTGTCCAGCCGGGCATAGGCTTCCGCCGCCATGGCGCAGGCCTGCTCATGATGGTTATATGTCACGCGGAGCTTCTCATGGTGGCCGAAGGCGTCGTTCAGGTGCATCGCCCCGCCGCCGACGACGGAAAACACATCCGTCACCCCGTGACCGGCCAGGAAGTCCGCCACATAATCCGCCAAACGCTGTTTCATCTGCTGTTCCTTTCGGGCTTTCTTCTCAGTCCTGCGCGCCGACTGCTTCAAGGATCGTTTTTGCCGTATAATCAGTCATCTCATCCGTCATGCCGGGATAAACGCCGACCCAGAAGGCGTTGTTCATCACAAAGTCCGTGACGTCCAGGCTGCCCGCGACGCGGTAGGCGTCCGTTCCCCGGATCCGGTCAAAGCAGGGATGCCTGGTCAGGTTGCCGGAGAAAAGCAGCCGCGTCT
This sequence comes from Clostridia bacterium, assembly GCA_017512985.1. Lineage (GTDB taxonomy): Bacteria > Bacillota > Clostridia > Christensenellales > Aristaeellaceae > Aristaeella. Next base: position 77,374 of record JAFWEJ010000002.1, on the reverse strand, counting down.
GGATCCCGTGATCCTCAATATACTTCGTGACGTCGTTCCGCTTCAGGCCGCTTTCCGGACGGACGCTGACCAGGAAGCCGAACCAGCTGGGATCGCTGTTTTCCGCCGGTTCCGGCAGGATCAGCCTGTCCGCGGCAGGTTCCAGGGCTTTCCGGAGCCTTGCCCAGTTATGCTTCCGCCGCTCTATGAACGACGGAAGCTTTTTCAGCTGCTCGCAGCCGATGGCCGCCTGCATATCCGTAACCTTCAGGTTGTAACCGAAATGGGAATATACATACTTGTGGTCATATCCCTCCGGCAGTTCACCGAACTGCCCGTCAAACCGGCGCCCGCAGGTGTTGTCCCGTCCGCCGGGACAGACGCAGTCCCTTCCCCAGTCCCGGAAGGAAAGGATCAGCCGGTGAAGCAGCGGATTATCTGTATAGACCGCGCCGCCCTCGCCCATGGTCATATGATGGGGCGGATAGAAGGAAGAGGTGCCGATGTCTCCCCAGGTCCCGGTGAACCGGGTTTCTCCGTCCATGGTGTATTGTGAACCGAGGGCGTCGCAGTTGTCCTCCACCAGCCACAGGCTGTGCTTTTCGCAGAAAGCCTTTACCGCCTTCAGGTCAAAGGGGTTGCCCAGGGTATGGGCAATCATGACGGCCTTCGTCTTCGGGGACAGCGCCGCTTCCAGCCCTGCCACGTCGATATTGTACTGGGGCACCGTCACATCCGCGAAGACCGGAACCGCCCCGTAGTTCAGGATCGGAGTCACAGTGGTGGGAAAGCCGCAGGCCACGGTGATCACCTCGTCCCCGGGCAGGATCTGCCGTTCGCCCAGTTCCGGCGCGGTCAGCGCCATGAAGGCGATCAGGTTCGCAGACGAGCCGGAATTCACCAGGTGGACGTATTTCACGCCGATCCGGTCCGCAAACTCCCTTTCAAACCGGTCAGCGAAGCGTCCGGCGGTCAGCCAGAAATCCAGCGCCGCGTCCGTCAGGGCGCACATCTCCTTTTCGTCATAGACGCGCGCGGCGTAGGTGATGCGGTCGCCTTCCCGCCACGGCTCCGTTTTCCTGAAGTCGCGGCAGTATTCCGCCACCAGCTCCTTAATCCGCTCCCTGGCTTCCGCCTCATTTTTCCAGCTGCTCATCTTTTATCCCCATTCACACAACATCGTGTCCTTCCGGCCGGAGTGCGGAAATCTCACGCCAGAAACTCCCCGATCTCCCGGTCCATCTCCGCCGGAATATCCCCGCCGTCCAGCCAGACCCTGCTGAACCGGCAGACCTTCTCTATGCATTCCTCCATATGCCACCGGGGCTCCCAGCCGAACACCCGCTTCAGCTTCCCGCAGTCCAGCCTGAGCGTTCCCGCCTCATGCGGCGCGTTTTCCTCCGCCCGGGCCTCCCAGGCAGCGCCATCGCCCCAGCATCTGCAGAACAGCTCCGCCAGTTCCCCCGCCGGCAGGCAGTCGCGGTCGTCAGGGCCCGCATTGTAAAACCCGGCATACCGTTTGTTCCCGTGCTGCTTCTGCGCGATGAGCAGATACACTGCCAGCGGCTCCAGCACATGCTGGAAAGGCCGGATGGAATCTGGGTTCCGCACGCCGATCACCTTTCTGTCCCTGACCGCGCGCACACAGTCCGGAATAAGCCGGTCCGCAGCGAAATCGCCGCCGCCGATGACGTTGCCCGCCCGGACCGTGGAAACCGCCGGGGAATCCTCCGCGGCAAAGAAACTGCGGATATAGCTGTGCGTCACCAGTTCCGAGCAGCTTTTGCTGTTCGAATAGGGATCGAACCCGTCCAGCGGATCTTCTTCCCGGAAGGCGCGGCCTTTTTCATCGTTCAGGTACACCTTGTCCGTGGTCACGTTGAGAACGCTTTTCACCGAAGGGGTGCTCCGGACGCATTCCAGCAGGTTCACCGTTCCCATGACGTTGGTCTCATACGTCAGCCGGGGATCCCGGTAGGATTCCCGCACGATGGGCTGCGCCGCCAGGTGGAACACGATCTCCGGCTGCGTCTGTTCAAATGTCTCCTTCAGGCGCTTCAGGTCCCGGATGTCCCCGATTACGCTCTCCATCCTGCCGTCCAGGCCCGCCAGGTCATACAGCGCGGGATCTGTCGGCGGGTCCAGGGCATAGCCGGCAACCGCCGCCCCGGCGTTCACCAGCATCCGGCACAACCAGGCGCCTTTGAACCCGGTATGCCCGGTCACAAGGACCTTCCTGCCCCGGTAAAACTCCATATCAGGCAGCATGCTCAGTCCTCCCACTTCTTCCACGGCGCCATGCCCGCGGCCAGAAGCTTGTCCAGCGTTTCCTTTTCGCGCAAGTTGTCCATGCATTGCCAGAAGCCGCGGTGCATATAGGACATGAGCTGTCCGTCCGCAGCCAGTTTTTCCAGCGGCTCCCTTTCAAATACCGTAGTGTCTCCTTCAATATAATTGAATATTTCAGGCTGGAGAACCATATAGCCGGCATTGATCGGGGAGGAGTCCGCCTGCTTCTTCTCACGGAAGGACTTGACCGCGTTGTCACCGCCGATATCCAGCACACCCTTGGACTGATCCTGCAGCACAGCCGTCAGCGTCGCAGTCTTTCCGTGCTGCCGGTGGAAATCAACCAGCTTGTTGATATCCACGTCGCACACGCCGTCTCCGTAAGTCATCAGGAAGGGTTCGTCGCCCACATAAGGCCGGATCCGTTTGATCCGCCCGCCGGTCATCGTATGCAGTCCGGTATCGACGACAGTCACCCGCCAGGGTTCCGTCCGCGACGTGTGAACCGTCATTTCGTTTTTTCCGCCGCGGTAGTCAAAGGTGACGTCGCTGCTGTTCAGGAAGTAGTCGGCAAACCACTCCTTGATCACATGCTGCTTGTACCCGGCGCAGATAATGAAGTCCGTATGCCCGTAAAAGGCGTACTCCTTCATGATATGCCAGAGGATCGGCATACCGCCGATATCAACCATCGGTTTGGGTTTGTACTGGGATTCCTCACTGATCCTGACGCCGAACCCGCCGGCCAGCAGTACGACCTTCATCCTGTTTCCTCCTGTTCATTTCTGACAGCTCGGTTTTCAACATTTAATTATACTTTTTCCGCTTGCGCCGTGTCAATTTCAGGTGTTTCCCCGGCAGGAACATACCGCGCCGCGACCAGTCCCAGCATACCGGTTTCCATTAAGGGCAGGATAAAGCGCGGATCCTGGGCAGGGCAGAAAAGCATCAGCCCGGCAAAGAACAGCAGCGGCGGCAGGAAAGCCGGGAGCAGGCGGGCTTTCCGTTTAAGGATCAGCACCGCCCAGATCAGCAGCAGCAGGAATGACCAGATACCGCCGCGATAATAGAGGGAAGAAACCACCGGAATCTGCTGCATGTCCGTTTCCAGTTTTTCAAGCACTTCCTTGAGCCCGGTATCCGCGCTGCACAGCGCGGGATCAGCGTCCGGATCATCCCGAAGCCAGTAATATCCAGCGCTGGACCATTCATAGCCGTCCTGCGGACGGGCAACCTGCCAGACGATGGAAGTGACCCGGGTAGCGGCGTCCAGGAAAGCGCCCGGGTTTTTAAAGAAGATCTTCGCGTTCAGTCCGACAATCTTCATGCCATAGGCGTTATCCACCAGTCCGATATCCGAGCCCGCATACCCCCAGTCCCGGGAAACCGTATCTCCCCAGTAGGTGTTGGAATGATAGGCCCGCTGCCAGGTTTCCAGCGGCATCAGGTATTCCAGCAGTTCCACATCCTCCCTGTCCAGCAGTTCCGGATGCGTGGAAGCAATATTTCCGCAGACATAAAGCGGAACCGTGAATTTCATATATGACGGATTCTTCCTCATGTGCAGGACATAATTGCCCCCCGCCTGCAGCAGGATAAAACAGCCCAGAGAAAAGGCCAGAGCCGTCCGAAGCGGCCTGAGCAGCGAACCCGCTGTTTTTTCCTTTTTTCTCCGGCGGCGGACGCAGATGAGGGCAGTGACCAGAGAGATGACTGTAATGATCACCATGCCGTGGCGGAAAACCGCCGCGCCTGTCGAGCACAGGATCAGGAAAACCGTATCGCTTTTCCTGTGTTCCCCCGCAGACAGAAGATACAGCAGTTCCCCGCACAGCCCAAGCACAGACATGGAAAAAACGACGTCCTTGTACATGACTCCAAGATAAAGCAGGGGAATATACATTACAGCGTTAAGGACATACCAGGCTTTTTCAGCACGCTGCCCGTAAAGACGCCGGAGCAGAAGGCCCAGGCGGAAAAGGAGCACAAACCAGAAAACCGTCTGGACCAGGCATGCCATGAACGGATGATACCAGCCAAAGACGCGGCCGAACAACATACAGAACCAGACATACAGCTGGTATCCGATCGTATGCCAGTCGCTGAAAATCCGGTTAATGACCGCATTATACACATTTAATGAATCAACCGACGGCCGGAAGGGATAATTCGCGAACAGGAAACACATGCCTTCCGCCGCCAGCAGGACCTTCAGCCAGAGCAGAGACCCCGCCCTCCGCTCCGGCGGCACAGGGCCGCAGAACCGGGAAAGCGCCCGGTAAAGGACCACAAAACAGGCCGGCGCAAGCAGCAGCTGCTGCACGACCGGCAGCACACCGTCGGCCAGCGGATGCCCGGTCAGTTCCCTGACAGACAGCATCAGCAGCAGAAAGACGGTCAGCATCCCCGCTGCAAATGCCGTCCGTTTTTTCCAGCAAAAACATTTCAACTGCGGCGGTAAAAGTAAAATCGCAGCTGTGATCTGCAGCACAGCTGCCCATATCCAGGTATGGTTTACCAGATCCGTATGAGAGAACAAAATACCTGCGGCACTGGCAAACAGGGCAAAAGGCGGCAGCCATTTTGCCGTATGAAGCGCCGCGATGCACAGATTTTTCCGGAAGTCAGGTTTCATCCCTCGGCCTCCCCGCTCCGGAAATGTCCGCCTCGCCGCCTTCCTTTCCGGAGGCATCTGTCTGGTAGTCCGCGCGGCGGGCATGGTACTGAACGTCCTCGAGGATTTTGCGCTCAGCCGAAATCGTATCGGAAAGGATACCGACGACCCAGGTCATGAAGCCCATCATCAGGAGGGTGCTGGCCAGGATCAGGGACTGAATGTGGCCCTGCGAGTTCCCCTGGAAGAGGAAGACCAGAAAACGGATGCCCAGGATCAGGCCGATGGTGAACGGAATGCAGCCCAGGACCGTGAAAAAGGCAAGCGGTTTGTAGAGAACATAGGTCCGGAAAATGGTCAGGACCGATTTTTTGATATAGCCGGACATCGAGTGAAAGAGGCGGGAAGGGCGGAGTTCGCCGTTGGTACGGATATCCACCGCTTCCATCGGGATTCTTTCCCGGCCTGCCTGGACTATGGTTTCCAGCGTATAAGTGTATTCGTTGGTCACGTTCAGGCGCAGGGCGGCTTCCCGGCTGAAAGCGCGGAAGCCGCTCGGAGCATCCGGAATCGTGGACCTGGAAGCCCTGCGGACCACCCAGGATCCGAAGCGCTGGAGTTTCTTCTTTAACGGGGAGAAATGCCGGATCTGGCTGATCGGCCGGGAACCGATGACGATATCGCTCCTGCCCTCAAGGATCGGGCGGACCAGCGCTTCGATATCCTCCCCGTTGTACTGATTGTCCGCGTCGGTGTTCACGATGATGTCAGCGCCGTTGCGGAGGCAGGCGTCCAGGCCGGCCATGAAACCCGCGGCAAGGCCCCGGTTCTTTCCGAAGTGCACAATATAGTGAACGCCCCAGCGGCGGGCAACCTCCTCCGTATCGTCCCGGGAACCGTCGTTGATGATCAGGTACTCGATGGTGTCAATCCCGTCGATGTGCGCCGGCAGATCGTTCAGGGCAGCCTCAAGGGTCTCCGCCTCATTCAGGCAGGGAATCTGGATGATCAGCTTCATGGGCGTTTCTCCTTTTTTACGTCAGGGCGGGAAAACCGGCAAAGAAAAGCATGCGGGGCGCGTCCCCGGCAAGCCACAGGATCACGAGGAGGACAGCAAGGACCGTTCCGATCCGCTTTGCCCTGCTGCTGCGGAAAAGCGCAGGCGCCTGTTCCGAAAAAACCAGGGCAAAGGCAACAATCAGGAAAAGATAATAGCGGGCCTGGGCGCCTCCGGTGTAGCCGGACTGCTGAAAACCGGACCAGCCGGTGAAAAAGTGGCAGGCCAGCGTACCGAGGAAAGAGAACGCCGCCGGAATCGTATAGCTGTCCGTTTCCCGACGGACAGCCTGCGCGGCTGCCGCGGCCAGGGACACTGCCACGGGAACCCAGTAAATCAGGCCGGCTGCGCCGTTATGCATTACCGCGGAAACGACAGAACCGGGATCGCTGTAGGCGCTGGACCAGCTGTGGCCGATCCCGCCGAGGAATTTCAGAAGGTACTGGAAAAAAGTCAGGGAAACCCGGTTTTCGGGGGCAACATAGAAAACAGTCCTGCGGTAAAATTCCGGCGCCAGGTTCTCCAGGGAAGGCTGCCATGTACCGTACCGGCTTCGGATCAGCAGTTCATAAGCGAGGAAAAACAGGAAGCAGGGCATGATGATCAGGAAGTTCCTGTTGATAATCAGTTTCAGGCTCTTCGTCCGGATGATGTCCAGGACAAGGATCGCCAGGAGCATGATCAGAAGCGCCAGCGCGGTAGTCAGCTTCGAGAAACTGCCCAGCAGGAAACCGATCCCGATAAGGCCGTAAGCCCTGAGATCCGCTTTCCCTTCGTCATACCGGACAACGCCGGTGAAAAACAGGGCGAAAGCCAGGAAAGACAGGTTGTCGTTTGTGACCCCCGAGGCAATATAGCCAAGCTCCGGCAGGGTGACGACCGCCGCCGCAAACAGGAGATGGAGTACAGGAGAACGGTTCCCGAGCTTTTTGTATCCGATCCGGAAAGCAAGGACAACCGCCGCGGACGTGATCAGGATATTGATGAACCGGAGCCTGAAGATCTCCACCAGAACCGTTCCGTCCGCCCGGAAAGCCACCGCGTCCGCAAGCGTGAGCAGGAGATAGTACAGCGGCGGATGGCCAAGGTAATTCACGCTGCCCGCGTCCGGAGAGAGAACCTGCTGCATGGCTGTCTGGGAAAGGACCCGGTACATCGGCATGGAAGCGAAGTCCGGGATCAGCGCCGGGTTCCGGGTCAGTTCCGCGATGTACCCGATGTGCAGGCTTTCATCCGGCGTCCCGCCTATACAGAGGGCATAGTACAGGAGCTTCAGGACAAAATACGCGAGCGCTGCCGTGTAAATGCACAGGAGGAGCCGGCGGGTTTTCCGGGCATCAGTCATGTCGTTACTCCTCCGGGATCATACGGATGATCTCTTTGAAGGGCATGAGGTCCGCGTCACATTCCTGCGCGCGGTGGTTTTCCAGGATGGATTCCGCCGCTTTCCGGACGGCGGGTACAGCCGCGCGCATCAGCTGATTCGCGTAAATGATGATATTTGCGCCGCGCGCTTTCCATTCTTCCTCCTTCACGCTGTTGAAGGAAGTCGGTACCAGAACAATCGGAGTGGTTTTGTCGTGTCTGCGGAATGCCTCAATGAACGCGCAGATCTCTTCCGGGTCCTTTTTGCGGGAATGGATCATAATGGCGTCCGCGCCGGCCTCAGTGAATGCCTTTGCGCGGTCGATGGCGTCCTCCAGGCCCTTTTCAAGGATCAGGGATTCGATACGGGCGCAGATCATGAACTCCTTCGTACGCTGGGCTTTCTTTCCGGCGCGGATCTTTTCGGAAAATTCTTCAATGGAGGCCTGGGTCTGCTGCACTTCCGTGCCGAAAAGGGAGTTCTTCTTCAGTCCCGTCTTATCCTCAATAATGACCATGCTGACGCCCATACGCTCCAGGGAGCGCACGGTGTAGACAAAGTGCTCCGTCAGCCCGCCGGTGTCCCCGTCGAAGATGATGGGTTTTGTCGTCACTTCCATGATATCGTCGATCGTGCGGAAGCGGGAAGTCATATCCACCAGCTCAATATCCGGCTTGCCTTTGGCGGTGGAATCGCACAGGGAGGAGAGCCACATGGCGTCAAACTGCCGGGCGCCGCCGTTCTCATGCACTACGGTATTCTCAACGATCAGGCCGGTCAGTCCGTCATGGGCTTCCATGACCGTGACCAGGCCCTTCATCTCCAGCAGGCGGCGGAGCCGTCCGCGGCGGACGTCCGGCATCGCGAGCTCCGCGCGCTCCCGCTTCTGGAGCTCTTTATACTTCTCGTCGCTGGCGTAGGGAAATTCCACAAGCTTCCCGCCGTAAACGGAAAGAACCGAAATGACTTCCTCCCGGACGGGCTGCTGGAAACCGGAGCACCAGTCGTCCCCGTGGACGACAAAGTCCGGACGGTAGGCCTCCAGGTTTTCCTTATACGAAAGCGTTTTCTGTTCCACAACCCGGTAAACACCGGCGATATTCTCAAACAGTTTCATCCGCTCCGGCGCGGGTACCAGCGGGAAACGCTTGTAGGAAGAGACCGCCTCGTCGGACAGGACGCCGATAATAAGTTTCCCGAGCCGCTGGGCTTTCCGGATGATGCGGATATGCCCGCCATGGATGATGTCTGTGGCAAAGCACATATAGACTGTCCGGTTTTCGATCTCCTTCAGCTGCCGGGATACTTTTTCAAGGTCCGCCGGGTCGTCCACCTCGGCGCAGAGAAGATCCCGCACATCCAGGGGATAAATGTCCGCCGCGCCGTCCAGCGCGTTCAGGGCGTTCTCGGCATAGACTTTGCGGTTCCCGGCTTCGCAGAAATCGCAGATGCTGCCGAGCCACTTCCTCCAGTCTTCCCTTTTCAGGAGATACAGCGCCTGGGCCGCGACGGCGTCGTCAAAGAATTCAATCCCGACCTTCCGGACCTTACCGTCCTGAATAACCGCCTTGAAGTCCTTTTCCGGCAGAGGCAGGGTGGTGGATACGGCCATGCAGGATGTCTCACAGGCAAGAACCCGGTCAATCACTTCGTTTTCAAAGACAAGATCGCCGTGCATGAGCAGGATATCGTCATCCAGTTCCGCACGGGCACAGTAAATGGAATATATATAGTTTGTCTCCCGGAAATCCGGGTTATGGACAAATGTAAAGGACAGCGGCAGGTCCAGGCTCTCGCAGTAGGCGATGAGCGCGTCCCGGAACAGGCCCGTGGTAATGACAACGTCCCGGATGCCGACGTCGGCAATCTGCTTCAGTTGGCGGGAAAGGATTGTTTCCCGCGGGGATATCTCCGTCATGCACTTGGGATGCTCGCTTGTCAGCATCCCCATGCGGCTTCCCAGCCCGGAATTCAGAATCAATGCTTTCATTTATGTTTCCCCCGCTTACTGCAGCAAAAAGTAAGTCCCTTCTTCCAGGTACGGCACCGACCAGTATCCCCGCTCGTTCCACACGCTCTCGGCTTCGATCAGGGCGTCCCTGTCTGCCGGAGCCACGGAAGCCCGGACGTTGGACCTGTTCGACCGGTAAAACCGTACGGTGATACCCTCGCTGGCCGGATCAATCCGCTCGCCGGATCCGGAAGAGAGATACAGGCAGGCATAAAAGCCGCCGTCCTCCCGCTCCGCGAGTTTCAGGCACAGGTCCGCGCCGGCCTGCTCTGTCTGGCCCAGCATGCTCGTCACGTTCAGGGCAACCGCCGCGTCACCGTTGCTGCCGCGCACCAGAAGAATAAAGACGTTTTCCTTCTCCAGCTCGTACAGGTCCCGGTTCGTCATGGTCAGAGCCAGCAGGCCTTCTGCACCGCCGTCCTCCGGGGCGACGATTGTCCGCTCGCCGGAAACATCCGCCGCCCGCCTGGTTTCCGCCGCCTTTTTCTTTTCCCGGTATCCGCAAAGGACGCACTGTCCTTTCCGGATAATGTGGGCACGGATCTCCTCTGCGTTGTCCACAGTCTCGCCTGAAAGAACCTCCCCGCAGTCCAGGCACACCGTTTCCACGGCGGCCGGTCCGAAAACCCGGTGGTTTTTTGCGTCGACGGGGGTATAGGCGGGGCTGTCAAAGAAATATATCGTTGTCTTTGTCCGTTCGTGCATGCATTCCAGATCCGTAGGCGTCGCGACGGACGGCTCCTCCGCGCCGGCAGCGCTGTGGAACAGGCCGGAAAGCAGAAGCAGAAGGCTCACAAAAACGGCTGTTTTCCTGATCATGGGGTTCCTGAAATCCTCCTTAACCGCACAGGCGCATATGCACCCATGTTCTGTATATTTTACTTCTATATAAAGAGAATCGTCAAGTCTTGTTGTCTTTCCTCCCTTGTTGTGATACAATCTGTCCAATCTTTTTCTGCCGCGGGCAGATCATGATTCTGAATCATGAATTAGAGGAGGAACGACGTATGACTGTTATCACCACCCGGGAACTGAAGGAGCGTCTCCAGGAACTCCAGGGACAGGAAGTGACCCTGCTGGGCTGGATCCGCAATCACCGGAAGCAGAAAAACATGGGCTTCGTGGACTTTTTCGACGGAACCTGCTTCAGGAATCCCCAGGTGGTCTATGACAATACCCTGCCGGACTTCGACCGGATCGCCGCCCTGCGGGTCGGCAGCGCGGTGAAGGTGACCGGCAAAGTCGTTCCCAGCTACAAGGATCCGGAAACCCCTGAGATCCAGGCGAGCGCGATCACCCTGGAGGGCGACTGCCCGGAGGATTACCCGCTGCAGCCCAAGCGCCATACCGTGGAATACCTGCGTGAGATCGCCTACCTGCGCCCGCGCACCCGGCTCTTCCAGGCGGTATTCCGCGTTCGCAGTGTAGCCGCCATGGCCATCCATAACTATTTCCAGGACCGGGGCTATGTCTATGTCCATACCCCCCTGATTACCGGAAACGACGCCGAAGGCGCCGGCAACACCTTTACCGTGACCACCCTGCCCAAGGGCTCTGACGCCGACGCTTCCGAAGACTTCTTCGGCAAGCCGACCAGCCTGGCCGTAACCGGCCAGCTGGAGGGCGAAACCTTCGCCATGGCCTTCTCGAAGATCTACACCTTCGGACCGACCTTCCGCGCGGAAAACAGCAACACCAAGACCCACGCGGCGGAATTCTGGATGATCGAGCCGGAGGTCGCCTTCTGCGACCTCAGCCAGCTGATGGACCTGGAAGAGGACTTCCTGAAGGCCATCGTGAAGGAAGTGCTGGAAAAGTGCCCGGACGAGCTGAAATTCCTGGACCAGTTCACCGGCGGCGGCCTGCTGGAAAAGCTGAACGCGCTGCTGACCAGCACCTGCGCCAGGGTAACCCATGAGGAAGCGATCTCCATTCTGCGCAGGGCGATGGAAAACGGAACCGAGTTCAAGTTTGAGCCGAAGTTCGGCGAAGACACCGCCAAGGAACACGAGAAATACCTGACCGAGGAATACTTTCACAGCCCGGTGTTTGTTTACGACTGGCCGAAGGACATCAAGGCCTTCTATATGTACCAGAATGATGACGGAAAAACCGTCGCGGCGGTCGACCTGCTGGTTCCCGGCGCGGGCGAGCTGATGGGCGGCAGCCAGAGGGAGACCAGGTATGACCTGCTGGTAAAACGGATGGACGAACTGGGTATCAGCAAAGAGGAGATGTACTGGTATGTCAATCTGCGGAAGTTCGGCGGCTGCACACATTCCGGCTTCGGCATGGGCTTTGAGCGCCTGCTGATCTACCTCACCGGCGTGGACAACATCCGCGACGTCATCCCCTATTTCCGCACCCCCATGAACTGCGACTTCTGATCCGAAAATTACTAAATCTTGACAAATATCCGTACAGCCGTTAATATATTTGTGTTCGGCTGTGCGGATTTTTTATCCGCCGCTGTTATCGATAGAGCATCCCCCAAATGTACCACCGTATGCAGAGCATACGATCTAGTTTCAGGCACCTTCGGGTGAACTGCATAAAGATTTTTCCGCTGCTGACCGGCAAGCTCAGCGCTTTTGCCATATATTTGCGGAAAAGATGTTACGATACCGGGAATCCCTCGGTCGAAGCAGCGTACAGCCGTGCGAAGCGATTGTTTCGTGCGGTTTTTTCGTACGCCGACGCATGAATGAAGAAAATGAGATTATCAGCAGAAAGGGAGGGAATGTATGGATCCGATCATCGCCGCGGTCATCGCCGCGGTTGCAGGCTGCCTGCTCGGCGGCCTGGTAGGGTACTCATATCGGAAGAGCTTTACCGAGAAAAAGATCGAACGGACGGAAGACTACGCGAAGCGCCTGTATGACGACGCCGTCCGCAAGGCCGAAGACTACAAGAAAGAAAAAGTACTGGAAGCCAAGGAAGAGATCCTGAAGGCCAAGGCTGAAAACGACCGGGAACGGGCGGAAAACGAGAGGGAAATGCGGGAGCGCCGCAACGAGATTCAGAAAAACGAACGCCGCCTGATCCAGCGTGAAGAAACCCTGGATAAAAAGGCAAGCAACCTGGAAACCCGGGAAGAAACCCTGAACAACAAACTGGCTGACCTGGCAAAGAAAGAAACCGAACTGGACGAAATCAGGACAAAGCAGCTGGCCGAGCTTGAGCGCGTCGCCGGCATGACAAAGGACGAGGCGAAACAGATCGTCATCGACCGCGTGCAGAAGGAAGCCTTCCACGACGCCGCCGCCCAGGTACGCGAAATCGAAACCCAGGCGAAGGAAGAGGGCGAGAAGAAAGCCCGGAACATCATCGCCCTGGCAATCCAGAAATGCGCCGCCGACCATGTGGCGGAAAGCACAGTCAGCGTTATCAGCCTGCCCAACGACGATATGAAGGGCCGCATCATCGGCCGTGAAGGCCGCAACATCCGGGCGCTGGAAACCGCGACCGGCGTGGACCTGATCATCGACGATACGCCCGAAGCCGTGATTGTTTCCGCCTTCGACCCGGTCCGCCGTGAAGTGGCCCGCGTCGCTGTGGAAAAGCTGATCATGGACGGCCGGATCCATCCGGCCCGCATCGAGGAAATGGTCGAAAAGGCCCGGAAGGAAGTCGACAACCAGATCCGGGAAGCCGGCGAGAACGCCGTATTCGAAACCAACCAGCACGGGATCCATCACGAACTGGTCAAGCTGCTCGGCCGCCTGCGCTACCGTACCAGCTACGGCCAGAACGTGCTGAAGCACTCCATCGAAGTCAGCCACCTGGCCGGCCTGATGGCCGCGGAACTCGGCGCGGACGTCCAGCTGGCGAAGCGCGCCGGCCTGCTGCATGACATCGGCAAGGCCGTGGACCATGAAAGCGAAGGCACCCACGTTACCCTGGGCGCTGACCTTGCCCGGAAATATCACGAGAACGCAGACGTGGTGCACTGCATCATGGCCCACCACAACGACGTGGAACCCCAGACCGTGGAAGCGGTACTGGTACAGGCCGCGGACGCCATTTCCGCCGCCCGTCCCGGCGCCCGCCGCGAGAGCCTGGAAAATTATATCAAGCGGCTTGAGAAGCTTGAGGAGATTGCCAACAGCTTCGACGGCGTGGACAAGTGCTACGCGATCCAGAGCGGCCGCGAGGTGCGCATCATGGTGAAGCCGGAAGACGTCAACGACGACGGCATCAAGGTGCTGGCGAAAGAAATCGCCAAGCGCATTGAAGAGCAGATGGAATACCCCGGCCAGATTCGGGTCAACGTCATCCGCGAAACCCGCAGCACCGAATACGCAAAATAATCCATTGCAAATCCAAAGCCCGGCAGGACTGTTCCTGCCGGGCTGTTTTTGTCAGCAAACCGATTTCGCTGACTGCTTCAGAACTGATAGTTCGCCTTTTTCGTGCCGAAACGTTTGCTGTAACAGGGATCCGTAACATCCTTGCCCCAGGCTTTCTCAAAACAGGCAACATCCGCCGCGTTCCTGTCCTTTCCGGAAAGGAGCAGGGGACAGGGAGCCAGCTGCGCCTGCGCGTGGGGCGTGAAAACAAACCACTTCCCGGCAGCCCGCTGGCGGAGCCCCAGGTCCGCCGTGGCGAGCCCGCCCCGGTATCCTTCGTCCAGGTCCAGCCAACAGCTCCGCTTCACCATCAGGCAGCACAGGCTCACCGCGCTGACGTTGTGCACCTTGTTCATCATGTCGTGCCAGCCGCCGGCGCTCACATACAGGCCCTCATTGATACACTGCGCGGTATGGTCCACGCCCAGGGCGAATCCGCCGTGGGTGATGCGCTTCTTCCGGTCCGTAAGCACGCCCGTGACGCCCGCTACGTCGTCCCGCTGCGCGTACATCAGCATCTCCCTGATAAAATAACGGTTCATCTCCGTGACCCCGGCGTCCAGGACCAGCAGGTAATCCGCTTTGCTCGTCCGCGCCGCTTCGTTGATCAGGCTGATCCGCTCCTCCTCCGGCGCGACGAGGATGCTCCCGGTCAGCTTCGGCCAGTCCGTACGGAACGCCAGTTCCCCGAGGCACTCCCGGCATTCATCCTCGCTGTCGCCGTGAACAAGCGCCTCCACGGCGGCGTCCTCCGGTATCTCATACCAGAGCCGGATCTCCTTGTTCACCGGTACGGCTTCCGCCTTCCTGCCCATTTTTGCTTCATGTTCCACAGCCGCCCGGCAGCCGTTTTCCAGGCAGGTCAGGAACTGCATGTGGCTCTTGCTGGAAAAGACCTCCCTCCAGCTGTAGAGGGTACGCGGGATATGTTCAATTCTGCCCGTTTTCTCCGTAATCCGCAGGAAAAGATCGTGGTCCTGGCTGCCATCATAGCCGCTGCGCAAGCCTCCGGCCGCTTCCAGCAGATCCTTCCGAATGACCGCCAGGTGACAGATATAGTTGTCGCTCACCAGATTGTCCGGGCAGTAATCCGGTTTGTAATGCGGATCCATGTGCTTCTTCCCGCCCTCTGTGATCCGGTCCTCGTCGGAATAAACCATGTCCGGCTGCTTCTTCACAATGCAGTCAGCCACCCGCCATAGCGCGTCCGGGGAAAGCAGGTCGTCGTGGTCGCACAGGGCGACATATCCGCCCCTTGCAAGCCGGATTGCCTCATTGGTGTTTTGGCTGATGCCCCGGTTCTCTTCACCGCGGATCACACGAAAACGCGGATCTTTCTCTCCGCGGGCCTTCAGGATCTCCAGGGTTTCCGTCCGGGTGCTGGCGCCGTCGTACAGGACAGCCTCAAAATTCAGGTAGGTCTGGGCTTCCAGGCTGTCCAGCAGATCGGTGAGCATACCCGGATCCGTGTTCCAGACCGGAACCACCACGCTGATGAGTCCGGCGTCCGGCTGGCTGTTCCGCTGTGACTGCAGTTCCTCCGCGGACGCCATCTCCCGTTTCCGGCGGCGGTCATATATGCCCAGAAGCTGCTGGGCAGCCTTCTGCCCCAGGCGCCTGGCGGTATACGCGGCGCCGTGGAACTGAAGGTATTCCTGAACCCGGGAGAAAACATTGCTGAACATAAAAGACTCCTTGGCTTATTCTTCAATCGCCGGATCGTTGACAAACTGTACAGGCAGGGGTATACTGATTCCACGATTTGTCATATTTGGTCAACTTCTCAGGAGGTTACACCATGCGCTCCTATTTGCTGAAAGAGATCCCGGAACACCTGGCCGCCCTCGCGGTGGAAGGATACCACAAGCCCGGAAGCCTGACGCAGGCCAGCGGCGCGTGGATCTTTTCCGCCGGCTCTTTCGTGCTGGATAAGGGAACCTGGCCCCTGAACGCCCATGACCAGTGGGTCTGGCTCGCGGTGGAAAAGGGAAGCATCGTCCTGTTCTGGGATAACCACGAACTCGCCCTGTCCGCCGGCTCCACCTGTTTCCTGCCGGGCGGCGACAAACGATGTGAGATCTCCACGGAAGAGGAAACCCGCTGCCTTTGGATTGCGCTGGAAGGCCCGCTCAGTCCGATGGTCGTGCGGAAAATGGGAGCGCTGCTCCATATGCCGCTCAAGCAGGGCGCCCTGCCCAGCCAGATTTACCTGGCGGAACAGATCGTGCAGGTCATCGTCCGCCACTCCGGCACCGCCGACGCAACCTACCAGCTGCAGCACCTGCTCTACGGCATGATCGCGTCCCACTGGGGCCAGCCCGTGGCCATGGACGCGATGCTCTCCCATGAGATCGCCAAGGTCGTGGATATGCTCCGCGCCAACCAGTATAAGGACAACTTCTCCCTTGCGGACATGGCCGCCATCTCCCGCATGCCGATGGAAACCTTCCGCAAGCGTTTTGTGGCGGAAGTCGGGATGCCGCCCCTGAGCTATGTGCTCCACTGCAAGATGGAACGGGCAAAGGAACTTCTGAGGGATCAGGACTGCTCCGTACGCGAAGCCGGCGCAGCTGTCGGGATGCAGGATCCCTACCATTTCTCAAAGCAGTTCAAGCACATCGTCGGCATCAGCCCAAGCGCCTTCATGAAGCAGGCCTCCGTGCCCAGCGCCACAATCCGCGGCGTCACGCCGAAGGCAAAGAAGAAGTAAGCTTCATCCTGCGTTTTTCCCGCATTGCGGTCAACAGCCGCGATGCGGGTTTTTCAATTAAATAGGTTACGAGGACGGCCAGTACAAGGGAGATCCCGAAAGCCAGGAGGGTGTAATTCGTCTGCCAGGGCTGCTCGCTCTCGGTGTTCGGCGTTGCGCTGACCGAATATGGAATATGCAGCCGCTTCATATGGACGATCACAGTCTGGTGGATCAGGTAATAGTTCATGCTGATCCCGCCGAGGAACTTCGTCACCGGGTTCCCCAGGAGCTTCCGCAGCGGCAGCAGGGCAAACGGCGCGGAGAGAATCAATCCTGTAAAGCACAGGGCATAGACCGGACGATAGATCATCTGCCGCATCTGAATCTTCACATATTCCCCGGAGGCGGCCTGGAAGCGCAGCATCCGGATCAGTCCGCACATCACGCCGATGAAGATCATCGTCACCAGCGCCTGCAGGGCGTATTTTTTTGCGCCGTTCCGGGGTGTTTCGCAACTGCTCAGCCGTGTATACAGCATTGCGGCAAGAATACCGGCCACATAGACGTCCAGGAAATTGATCAGCTGGTTCACGACCATGCTGTAATCCGGAAGCGCCCAGATGCACCATGCCCGGAAGGCGAAGCATACCGCAGTCATGATGCTCAGCGTGAGTACAGGCTTTTTCATAACGCCCCTGGCAATAAGGGGGAAGAGGATATAGGCCTGCACCTCAATGGCAAGCGTCCAGCAGGCCGCGCCCAGCGGCGTATACAGGTAAGTATCCCGGAAGAACGGGAACGTGAAAGTCAGGTGCGTCGCAACGTCCTTGACCAGATACGGAGCGGAGTCGTACAGCTTCCACGGGATCGCGACGGCAAAGAGCGTCGCCAGGATGATAAAGTAATAACCCGGCAGGATCCGCCGTGCCCTGCGGAAATAGAAGTCCTTTGTATCCGGGGCCGGCAGATGTTCCCGCATCGCCTTCGCGTAAGGCAGAAAGAGCAGGAACGAGCTCAGCAGCACCGTTCCGTCCACCCAGATATAGCCCGACCGCACCAGGTAGTCCAGGCTGTAACTGCCGACGTACGGCCGAAGCCAGCTCTGCTGCCAGATATGATACCAGCTGACGATAAAGATCATCAGCACACGCAGGCCGTCCAGCTCGGGGATCCGCTTTCTCGTCTCGCTCATCTTCAGTCGTCCTCTGTCACCAGGAAGGGATCGGTTTCTGACGCCGGCGGCGGAACCGTGTTCTGAGGTGCGGGCGTGGCTTCAGACGGGACGGTCTCTTCCGTTTCCGTTGTCATTTCCGTTTCCGGATACGGATCCTTGTTGATCTTCCCGCATGCAATGAGATACATATTCTCAATGTCCCGGTATTTCTGTTTCAGGCTGTCGCGGTCCAGCTCCGCAAGCAGGTTATAGACCTCCTGCCAGTCTTCCCTCCCGAAAGCGGCCTGCGCTCTCTTATAGGAAGCCTCACCCCGAAGCGCTTTTGTGTCCTTGTAATCATCCGGTACGCCCTTCAGGATCTCCAGCACAGTCGAGTATTCCAGGATCGACGCGGCTTCCTTCGCCAGCTGATACCGGCACGCCCTGTCCCTGTCGTTCGCGTCCGCATAATCCGGAATGGCTGAATAGAGCGCCTGGGCCCCTTTGATGTCGCCTGCTTTTTCAAGCGCCTCCGCCTGGGCGTAGGTCATGCCGTTATATTTTTCCTGAGCGTCATCCCAGTTGCCCGCCAGCAGGTATTCCCGGCTCGCGCCGTCGATATCGCCTGCCGCTTCCAGCGCAGCCGCTTTGCGGTAGTGGCACTCGTGTGTTTTTTCCCGGCTGTCCCGGTAATCCGGGATCGTACTGAACATGGCGATTGCGCCGTCCCAGTCTCCCTGCTCCATGAGCTGTTTTGCGGGCTCATATATGCACAGTGCAGCCTGCTCCTTCGCCCCGGGCATATCTGCCAGCTCAAGCCAGACCTCCCGCGCCTCGGCATACTGTCCGTTGTTCTGCAGCGACCATGCTTTCGCAGTCAGGCACGACTGCCTCAGCTCCACCCTGCCCGGATAATCCTCCGGCAGGCTTTCCAGCGCCTGCAGCGCCTCCGCCCACCGGTTGTTGCCAAGCAGCAGCCGGCTGCGGATCAGGTCCAGCTCGTTCGCCCGGTCCGCCGCTTCCGGCCGGTCCTTCACTGCCCGCAGCAGCGCGGCTGCTTCCGCAAGTTCTTCCGCGCCGGACGCACTGTCCGCCGCTTCCTGCGCGATGAGCCAGTCGCATTCGGGAATCAGTTCGTTCGCTCCGCCGAAACTTCCCAGCGCCCGGAAGACCTCCTTTGCGCCTGCGGCGTCACCGGTTTCCAGCGCGCGCTTTCCGGCGGACAGACGAAGCAGGGGCTCAAAGAAAAACAGCGTGGCGGCTGTCAGGGCAGCAGCGAAAAACGCGGCGAACAGAATCCGGATCCGGTTGCCCCGGCGGGTTTTCTTCTTTTTGTATTCTTCCTCACGGATCCGCTGCATGCGGATTGTGTCCTCCCGCATGTTCCGGCTGTTCAGGTCCAGCTGCCGTTCCCTCAGGCTGATCTGCGTTTTCACCGCTTCCGGCGTAAACCTGGAGAAGACCTCCTCCATCTGCCGGCCGCACCGGGCGCACCAGGTTTCCCCTTCCGGATTCGGCCGGCCACAGACGCAGACCCACAATCCGTTCTGCATACTCGGATATCCGACGGCGGTTTCGCCGGCGGCGTATTTCAGGTTCGTCAGGGCCGGACTCACGGGAAGCGTGTTCGGCGTGTATTCCACTGCGTTCGCCGGATTCCGCCGCCATGTTTCATTGTCCGCGTACCAGACCTTTTCCACCGTGACATCCAGTGATTTCAATCCCGCCGAATACGCGCAGGGCACGGTCAGCAGGAACGTGGAATGCGGCCGCCCATTCAGTGCCCGGCCGCGGAAAGCCAGCCGCTCCGTTTCGCCGCCGTCCTTGTCCAGCAGGCGAAGCAAAACCTCGGCCGAGGCAATCACCCGGTCGCTCAGGTTGAACAGGGTCACGGTCGCCGCGGGGATCTCTTCCGTCGGCAGTGCCGTGCGGAAAACTTCCGCCGGGCAACTTAAATCAATTAAGCTCATAATTCCTTCCGAATCCATTCAGATTCCTGAATTATTTAACCGTCTGCAGCATGATCTCTTTCAGGTAATTCTCCGCAAACCGCAGGTTCAGTTCCACCTGTCCGCCGTCCTTCGTGGATGTGACATAACTCAGGATCATCTCCCCGTAATACGGATCGAACGAAGCAAGACCCCAGGGCGCAATGCCCTCGGTGCCGTAAAGCAGCTCGGTCATGTCCTCTTCGGTGTCATTCTCCCCGTTGCGGAAGCGGCTGAGGTCTTCACTGAGAACGTCGCCCAGGCGCACTCCGCGGGGGCCCTCCATCACGTCGTCCAGAATCGAAAAAGACAGGATTTTCGCGTTCTTCCCGTTTTCATCTTCACAGGTGAATACCGCCTCATAACCGGCGCCTTCGCACCGCATCAGCCAGGTGCCGTCCTCGTTGTTGATCATCTTCCGCTCTGTTTCACCGGACAGGGTTTCCGGCTGCAGGTCCGGGTAGCTGATCCCGCTGAACACCAGGTCGTTTTCGTCAAACGCCGTCAGTTCCAGGCCTTTCTGGCTGAACTTCACCGCTTTGTATTCGTCCTGCCCGGACAGCTTTTCCAGTTCCGTATAGAATTCGTTCGCGTATGACGCGTCCAGCAGGCAGTTTTCCGGATTCAGACCGTCCACACGGACCGCGTCCACCCGCCTCTCAAACACGGAAAAGGTCACTGCGGCGCAGCGGAAATGCTCCCCGGCAGGCAGCACCTCGCCGTACTCGATCGCTGACACCCGCTGGCCGTCCCGCAGAATCCGGCCGTATACAAAACCGCCTTCCTGCGTACCCTGCAGATACAGGACCGCGCCTTCCCGGGTTCCGGCCGCTTCCGCGTTTTCGTTCGGGAAAGCCGCCAGCACGTCCTCCGGAGTGGAATAAATACTTACGCCCCGCAGGGCATATCTGTTCTCATCGTCAAAGACCAGGGCGTTCACCGGTGTTTCCGCGGTCAGGGCGGTTCCGTCCACATAGAACTTCACCGCCTCGAACTGCATAAGCGTGCCGTCCTCGTTCTCCTCCGCACCGGCAGAATCATTCAGGGGTTCTCCCGCAAGCACCTCTCCCCGGACGGCCGCAAGCAGGGCGTCCAGTTCATCCGCCGTGACCGGCTGCACGGTTTCCGCCGATGCCGGAAGCACGGCAAGCACTGCCATCGCGGCCGCCAGACACAGGATTTTTTTCATCATTACAGGTCACTTCCTTGTTTTTGCTTCCAGATGCATATACATGAGAAATTATATCACATCCCCATCATCATGACAACTCAGCGGTATCCTCCACAAGATGTGGGGCGTTGCCCGCATATATCTTCTCCGGTATAATTATATTGCTTACAGCATACAATATCATGTCGGGAGTGAATACGATGAAAAAACGCATCCTGTGTTTCATGACCGCCGCGGTTCTGATCCTGCTGCCGTGGAACGCCCCGGCAGAATTATGTGAAGACGGGCACGCCGATCCTGCGGATTATTATGTCGTCGGCGCGCGGGAACCCACGGAAACCGAACCGGGCTATTCCGGGGATTTCTATTGCCCCGTCTGCAAAACCCTGATGGTACGCGGCTGGAAAATCGATCCCCTGCCGCCTTCCGGCGGAAACGCGCAAACCGGGCAACCGGCAGTCCAGTCTCCCGGAAACGATTCGCAGGAGGAAAACCCTGAAGCCCCGGTTCTGCCGCCTTCCAGCGGGAATGAGCAAACCGGACAGCCGGATTCCCGGCCTTCCGGAAACAATTCGCAGGAGAAAAACCCCGAAATCCCGGTTTTACCGCCCGCTCTGTCTGAACCCGAAAAAGAACCCGAACCCGATGAACCTCTTCCCAAGGTTCCGCCCGTGAACCCCGAACCGGAACCAAAGGCCGGGCAGAAGCAGAAATCCGCTCAGAAACAGCAGGCCAAAACAAATCCGAAACCCGCCGGAAACACGTCCGTTAAGAAATCCGGACGGGAACATTTCTCAAAAGATTATCCTTTCCGGCGTGTGCGGATGAACCCCGAACCGGGGATCTGTGCGCCTGCCGCCGGCGAACTGATCTGGCCGAAAGCCTCCACCCCGATGCAGAAGATGCTCAGGGGCGACTGATTCTATTTCGCGATTGGCGTCGCCCGTCCATGTATAATTAAATATGACGCCGCGTTTCCGGAATCTCCTGTTTCTATTGCTCCGGCACGTTCTTTATGCTATACTGCTTTCAATTCTTCTGAAGGATCAGGTGAGACAGCATGGACCGCATTTACGACCCGAAGGCCATTGAGCCGAAATGGCAGAAATACTGGGAGGAACACAAGACCTTCCGTACGGACGTGTGGGACTTTTCAAAACCCAAATTCTATGCGCTGGATATGTTCCCGTATCCCAGCGGCGTCGGCCTGCACGCCGGGCACCCGGAAGGCTATACCGCCACGGATATCGTCAGCCGCATGAAACGCATGCAGGGCTATAACGTCCTCCATCCCATGGGCTACGACTCCTTCGGCCTGCCTGCGGAACAGTACGCCGTGACCACCGGCCATCATCCGGAAGGATTCACAAAGGAAAACATCCAGACCTTCAGCCGCCAGCTGAAGGAGCTTGGTTTTGACTATGACTGGGACAAGATGATCGCCACCAGCGATCCGGAATTCTACAGGTGGACCCAGTGGATATTCAAGCAGCTCTACCTGGACGGATACGCCCAGTATATCGATATGCCCGTAAACTGGTGCGAGGAACTCGGCACCGTGCTTTCCAATGATGAGGTCATCGACGGAAAGAGCGAGCGCGGCGGCTATCCCGTGGTGCGCAAAAACATGAAGCAGTGGGTGATCGACCAGCCCGCCTTCGCGGAGAAGCTGCTTGAAGGCCTGGAGGAGATCGACTGGCCGGAAAGCACCAAGGACATGCAGCGCCACTGGATCGGCAAGAGCACAGGCGTGGAAGTGAAGTTCCGGATCGTCGGCGGCGGCGAGTTCAGCATCTTCACCACCTGTATCGAAACCATCTACGGCATCACCTTCATGGTGCTGGCCCCGGACGGCCGGCTCGTGCAGGACCTGATGCCCCGCATCAAAAACCAGGAAGAAGTCAAGGCCTATATCGAAGAGACCCGAAAAAAGAACGACATGGACCGGACCGAGCTCAACAAGGGCAAGACAGGCTGCCGCCTGGAAGGCGTAAAATGCATCAACCCCGCCAACGGAAAGGAAGCGGAGCTGTTTATCGGCGACTTCGTGCTGGCGAGCTACGGCACCGGCGCGGTCATGGCCGTTCCGAGCCACGACCAGCGCGACTTTGAATACGCCGTCGCCCACAACATCCCGATGATCCAGGTCATCGACGGCGCCGACGTCAGTGAACACGCCTTCGAGAAACAGGACTATCTCGGCAAAGGCTGCCGGCTCATCAACAGCGAAGAGTTCACCGGCCTCACCGTGGAGGAAGCCAAGGAAGCCATCACCGCGAAGCTGGAAAAGATGGGCGTCGCAAAGCGTACGATCAACTACCACTTCCGGGAATGGATCTTCGCCCGCCAGCGCTACTGGGGCGAACCCGTGCCAGTGGTGCACACCGAAGACGGAAAAATCTATCCGCTGCCGGACGATGAGCTCCCGCTCGTCCTGCCCGAGCTGGAGGATTATAAAGGAAAGAACGGAAAGGCCCCGCTGGAGAACGCCGAAGAGTGGAAGCACTACGACAGAAACGGCGTGAAGGGCCTGCGCGAAACCAGCACCATGCCCGGCTCCGCCGGCAGCAGCTGGTACTATATGCGCTATATCGACCCGCATAACGACAAGACCTTCGCGGACTACAGGCTCCTTGAGCACTGGCTGCCGGTCGACCTCTACATCGGCGGGCCGGAACACGCGGTGGGCCACCTCATGTACAGCCGCATCTGGAACCGCTACCTGTATGACAAGGGCCTGAGCCCCGTAAAGGAGCCCTTCAAAAAGCTGGTGCACCAGGGCATGATCCTGGGCGAAAACGGCATCAAGATGGGCAAGCGCTTCCCGAAGTATGTCGTAAACCCCAGCGACATCGTGGAAAAGTACGGCGCGGACACCCTCCGGCTGTATGAAATGTTCATGGGTCCGCTGGAAGTTTCCAAACCCTGGAGCCCCCAGGGAGTGGAAGGCGCCCGGAAATTCCTGAACCGCGTGTGGACCTTCTTCACCAATGAAGACAACATCACCGCGGAGAGCGACGGCGCCCTCGACCGGGTGTTCCACCAGACGGTGAAAAAAGTGACCGGGGACTTTGAAACCCTGGGCTTTAACACCGCGATCAGCCAGATGATGATCTTCGTGAACGCCTGTTACAAGAACGGAACCTGCCCGAAGGCTTATGCCGAAGCATTTGTGAAAATGCTCAGCTGCATCTGCCCCCACATCGGGGAGGAGATGTGGAGCCTCCTCGGCCATGCCGAAAGCCTGGCATACGAACCCTGGCCCGCCTTCGATGAAGAAAAGATCAAAGAGGACACGATCCAGATCCCTGTGCAGGTGAACGGCAAGGTCCGCGCGACCGTCGAGATCGGCGTGAACGAGGAACAGGACAGCGTCCTTGAAAAAGCCCACGCCATGAAGAATGTCCAGTCCTTCCTTGACGGAAAAACCGTCGTCAAGGAAATCTACGTCAAAGGCCGGATCGTCAACATTGTCGTCAAATGAGCGAAGGGAAGCGCGCAGCGCTTCCCTTCTTTTTATTTCATATTTTTATGTTGCCAGGAAAAAGGTTCTCCTGGCGGCTTTTTGTTTCGATCTTTTTACAATTATGAATTATGAATTATGAATTATTCCCTGTTGACATTGTAATATTTCCGTAATAGAATGATCCTGTATCAATATAGATACTTCTGTGCTTTTTGTACCCTGACGATCAAGAACATTGAGGTGAACCATCCATGACAGTGTATCGCCGCCTGAAATGCCTCGCCGTGGCATTATGCCTGATAATCACGCTGATCCCCTCCGTAACGGGGACGCTTTCGTCTGCCCGCGCAGACAGCGGACGTTACGGCGTCACGCACAGCAGCAACGGCAAGGACATCCATACGCGTTATGCGCCAAACGACAAGCTGGCCTTTGACCTGCCTGTCAATTATGTCGCGGAGATCCTGGGCACCAAGGTTGTGGACAAGGTCACCTGGTATAAAATCAAGACATATGATCCCTCCCGGAACAACTATGATTACCATCATGTCTACATCAACGGCAATTTCTTCCGGGAACTGAGCGCTGATGAGGTTTCCATGTACAAACAGAACGGCTCCATCGCGACGCCCACCCCCGTTCCGGACAACAGCGGCGGCAAACCGACGCCCACCCCGACGCCCGCGCCTTCCGGCAAAAACGTGGACCAGCCCGCTATTGAAGGCTCCATCGGCGTTGTGACCGCAGGCGGCACAAATTTCCGCGAAGGCCCGAGCACCGGCGCCCACAGCATCACCCGCCTGGACCGCAACACGCAGGTTGAACTGCTTACGATCCCCTCCATTGTCGGCGATTCCAAAACATTCTATAAAGTCAGATACAACAACACCGTCGGCTACATTATGAGCAATTTCATCCAGGTGATCAGCGGCGGCGCTGCGAACGGAGGATCCTCCGTGGTTGTCACCCCGACACCGACCTACGCCACCGGCCTGATTACTCCGTCGCCCGTTCCTTCCGGAGACGTGATCGGCTATGTGAAGACCACAAAGGGCGGCTGCAACCTGCGCGCCACCATTTCCGGCACGGTTATCAAACAGATCGGCAAAAACGTGACACTGCCCTATATCCTCGAGCCGGTCAAAAAGAACGGTTATACCTGGTACTTCGTCGTGGACGGAAATAACCGCGGCTACCTGCGCAGCGACGTCGTCAAAGTGGTGAATGCTCCCGCTCCCACCGCTGCTCCGACTGAAGCGCCCACAGCCGCGCCTGACGCCACGCCTTCCCCGACTCCCGCGCCCGCTGAGGAGCCTACCGGATACCTGAAGACCACCGCCGGCGGCGTCAACCTGCGGGTAAAGGCCGGTTACAGCGATCCTCTTGGCCAGGTGTCCAAGAACGTCGTCATGCCGTACTACGGAAGCCCCACCAAGGTCAAGGGCGTCTACTGGTATAAAGTTGTCCACTCGAAGCTCGGTACCGGATATATCCATGCGGATTTCATCACCAAGTGCAATGCCGACGGATCCGCCCTCACAACGCCGACGCCGGCACCCACAGCCACACCCAAGCCCGGAACGACAGCTTCACCCGGCGGCAGCGGACAGGAAGCTTCCTATACCACGCTGAAGACCGGTTCCACCGGCAACGCGGTCCTGAATCTGGTAAATGAACTGAAGAGCCAGGGCTACTATTCCGGAAATTCCACCAACAAATACACGACAGCCGTTGCGGAAGCGGTGCGCGCTTTCCAGCGGGCAAACGGCCTGACCGTGGACGGCATTGCCGGCGCGGCAACCCAGCATAAGCTGTACGGGACGGTACCTGTCGGAGCCGGCGATACCAGCAACCTGACCATGACCCTGTATGCAGCCGAAAAGATCGACTGGTATACGGGCGGCATTAACGAGATGTGGGCCAAGGGCAGCAACTATAAGGTCTATGATGTGAAAACCGGTATCATCTGGTGGGCTCACCGCTGGTCCGGCGGTTCCCACGTGGACGCGGAACCCCTGACCTCCGCGGATACCGCACGCCTGTGTAAATGCTACGGCGTAACCACCGCCCAGGAGATCGCGAACAAGAACCTGTACCAGCGCCGGCCGCTGCTTGTCACCATCGGAACAAGAACCTTTGCCTGCTCGCTGTACGGTGTGCCGCACAACTATCCGGACGGCGACACCATCTCCACCAACAACTTCAAGGGTCAGGTATGTATCCACTTCACAAACAGCAAGACCCACAACAGCAACAAGGTCGACAGCGGCCATGAGGAAGCGATCGACTACGCCTGGAAGAACGCCCCGAACGGACATAAGTAAAATTCATAATTCACAATTCATAATTCATAATTATGAGTTGCCGGTATCAATCACACAGGAGCAGGGCAAAGTCCCTGCTTTTGTGTTATAATATTTTTGAGGTGAGATCATGGCAAAGGTCAAGAGCAGCTACGCCTGCACAGCCTGCGGATATGAGAGCCCCCGGTGGGTCGGCCGCTGCCCCGGCTGCGGCGCCTGGAACACGCTTGAGGAAAGCCTGCAGACCGTACCGGACAAGGCCGGCAAGGTCGCCGCAAACCAGCGTACGGGCACCGGTGCGAAACCATTGGCCCTGAAGGATATCCCGGAGGATATCACCCTGCGCACCGGCACCGGCATCAGTGAACTGGACCGGGTGCTTGGCGGCGGCATCGTCGAGGGCGGACTGATCCTGATCGGCGGCGACCCGGGCATCGGCAAAAGCACGCTGCTGCTGCAGGTGTGCGACCATCTGGCAAAAAGCGGAAAGCGCGCGCTGTATGTCAGCGGCGAGGAATCCGCCCGGCAGATCAAACTGCGGGCAAAGCGCCTGGGCATTGAGAGCGATATGTATATCCTGGCGGAAAACGCCCTGGACGCGATCGAGGAAAAGATCCGGGAACTTCAGCCGGATACGGCTGTTATCGACAGTATCCAGACCATGTACCGGCCGGAGATGGCCAGCGCCCCGGGCAGTGTAAGCCAGATCCGGGAAAGCACAAGCCTTATCATGCGCCTGTGCAAGGAGACCGGAACCAGCATATTCCTTGTCGGCCACGTGACCAAGGATGGCGCGATCGCCGGTCCCCGGATGCTTGAGCACATGGTGGACGTCGTTCTGTATTTTGAAGGCGACCGACAGCAGGATTACCGCCTGCTGCGCGCGGTGAAAAACCGCTTCGGCTCGGTGAACGAGCTGGGCGTGTTCCGGATGACCGGACAGGGTATGCAGGTGGTGGAAAACCCGAGCGAGGAACTGCTGAGCCTCCGGGCCAAAGGCGCCAGCGGGAGCACGGTCTTCTGCGGTATGGAAGGCAGCCGGCCGCTGCTGTGCGATGTGCAGGCGCTGACCAGCCCGACCTTCTACGGCACACCCCGCCGCGCGGTGAACGGCGCGGACAGCGGCCGGGTCGCGATGCTGCTGGCGGTGCTCGAAAAACGGGCAAATCAGCGGACCTATAACCAGGATGTCTACATCAACGTGGCCGGCGGGCTGGAACTCAGCGAGCCGGCGGCAGACCTTGCCCTGTGCGTAGCTGTAGCCTCCAGCCTGAAAGACAAAGCCGTCGGCCCCGAGGTCGCCGTGATGGGTGAGGTCGGGCTTGCGGGCGAAGTGCGCATCGTGCCCCAGTGCGAACGACGCATCTCTGAATGCGCGCGCCTGGGCTTCACTACGATCATCGTACCACGTGCTAACGCCAGGCGCGTTCCCGTTCCTGAAGGCGTCAAGGTCGTCGGTGTCGATACCGTCGCCCAGGCGTTGAGTGTGATCTTTTAATTTCCTGTATTAAACCGGGAGGTAAACAGTCTTGCGTTCAAAAGCCATGGAAAAGCTTTTAAAGCTTTTATTGATTCTTCTCGGCATCGGCCTCGGCCTGGCCGCGGCTCAGCTTGGCCTGGCCCTGTACCGGCTGAACCACCAGAACACCGACGCCTGGATCCCCGTGGCGGCTTATACCGGCATGGGCCTCATCGGCGGCGTGGTCTTTCTGCTGCTGAGCCGCCGGATCATCTCCCGTGTGAGCAATCTCTCCCGGGAGATGCAGAAGGAATTTGACAAAATGCCGGTCAATCAGCTGCTGACTGCCGTAATCGGCCTGATCCTTGGCCTGATCGTCGCCGCGCTCCTGCGACAGATGGTCTCCTTCCTCGGAAACGGCGTCGCCGGCGCCGCGCTGACGGCAATCCTGTACCTGACCCTCGGCGCCCTGGGCTACAACATCGGCAAACGGCGCAGCCGGGAATTCATGGCCATGATTACCCGCCTCTCCGGAGCGCGGGAAAAGAGCCGCATCCGCAAGCATGGCTATGCCGCCAGGAAATATGTGGATACCAGCGCGATCATAGACGGCCGGATCCTGGAGGTCGCGAAGACCGGATTCATTGAAGGGGAGTTTGTGATCCCGCAGTACGTTGTTGATGAACTGCAGCACGTCGCCGATTCCGCCGACGACAGCCGGCGCGAGCGGGGCCGGCGGGGACTGGAAATCCTGCACAGCCTGCAGGACAGCCTGAAACAGCTGGTCATCGATCCGGCGGATATCGAGGATATCCAGGATGTGGACGTGAAACTGCTCCGGCAGGCCCGGGACTGCGGCGGTACAGTAATTACCGTGGACTATAACCTGCAGAAGGCGGCCGCCGTCAGCGGCGTGAGGAGCCTGAACGTGAACGAACTGGCGGAAGCCATGCGGCCCGCCGTGGTGCAGGGAATGGAGATGCGGGTCCGCGTCACGAAAGAAGGAAAGGAACCTCACCAGGGCGTCGCCTATCTGGACGACGGCACAATGATTGTCATCGAAAACGGCAAATCCCTCCTCGGCGAAGACGCGGACATCATCGTTACCAGCGTCCTCCAGACCTCAGCAGGCCGGATGATCTTCGCGAAGCTGAAGTGAAAAGAGATTTCTCCACGCGAAAAGGGAATGCAGAAATGCATTCCCTTTTCTTGGTCGAAATGACACTCTGGGATTGTCATCCCGACCGGAGCCGAAGGGCGAACCTCTTTTGACCGCCAGTGGCGGATATTTCAAAAGAGGTGAGGTCAGTCGAAGCAAGCGATCTGCTTGGGTTCGGAACGCCCGGAAAACTGTCCAGTGGACAGTTTTCAGTGGAGAACGGGCGGTAGCCCCGGCAAGCAGTCGTGCCGACTGAGACTGCGGAAACAGCGGAGGGATCTCATATTACAAGAAAAAGCGCCCGAAGGCGCTTTTCTTGTATTGCGGCATTTTTATGATTCAATCCAGTCTTCAACCATCAGTTTCGGAACCCGGCTGAACTCGCCCATGTTATGCGTGATCAGTTTGACGGATAACGCCCGGGCATGGGCGGCAATCAGCACATCCCGGTCCCCGATCGGTTTTCCGGTTCCGGCCAGATAAGCCATGATGTCCCCGGCTTCCCAGGCGGCAACTGTGTCAAACGGCAGGATATAGATGCCGGACAGCATATTCTGCACAGCCTGCATATTCTTTTCATAATTTGAGCTGCGTTTTGCGCCGTATACAAGCTCGGCATAGGTGACGGAGCTGATGCAGAGCTCCCCGCCGATCAAGGGAAGGAGTTTCCGGCAAACCGGATCATCCGGATGACGGATCACCCTGATCAGGATATTGATATCCAGCATGTACATTACAATGTATCCCTCTCTGCGGCGATCTGCGGCGGCCGGCCGTCTTCCATGAAGTCTTCCGTAAACATCTCAAGCCCCTGGACAAAGCTTTCCCGCAATTTGCTGACCGGGGTCAGCGTAATTGTATTTCCAACCCGGTTCACAAAGATCTCTTCATCAGGAAGCCTGTATTCCTTCGGGATCCGGACAGCCTGGCTGCGTCCCGTTGTAAACGTGCGCGTCGTGGACATGAAACCACCTCCTCACGCATAGTATATATCGTGATATATATCATGTCAACGATCCTTTTTTACATGGGAAAAGCCATTGATATTCAGCTATATAATTCATCAGAAATTTGCTGAAAAAGCGCTATCTTGTCTTTAGGTGCAGCAAATTGTAACGAGATATCCATATTAATTGTTTGTATTATTCCCAGCATCTGCAACATTCGTTTTATAAATATCCGATTGGCTATGATTGATTCAGAACAGTAATCGATTAAACAGTATAATTTCTGGCAGTTCAACAATCGGTTGATATATATGTTTAGCATTTCAATACTGTCCTGACGCAACATCCATCGACCAGAAACTGTTCTTGTTCCATTCAGATAATCAAGAAGTGTAGGCTCTTCTCTAATGTCAACAAAACACGAACAACCTCCTGCGTCTACAATAACAGGAGCAACCGACGGCAAAGGCTTTCTGTCCAGATATATAGTCAATAGTTTATATGTTGACTTCATCAACAACGCCTCCCGGATCAGAAGTCAAAGTATAAACCCGTACAATGCTTTACTGCTTTTTGTGCATATTCAAGCATTTTCTCATATATCTGCCTGAGATCCTCCTCTGTTTGCCCAGACAATTTTCGAATCAGCCAATCCGCCATTATTCTGCATTTATCTGGGTAAAAGAAATCACAGTCTCCCCAGTCAAATACCGCATCGCATTCTTTCCACATCGCCGTGAGAAACCCGTCTGCTTCAAGTTTTTCCGCAATGACTTCATCAAAATAGAATTCTTCCATCTGGTTTCCGTCAATATACGGACTGCCTCCCGCTCCCTGTTTAATCGCGGATTTGTCAATAGCAACCCGAATCCACATATTTACATCTCCTCTCTGCGCTTGATCTTGAAATGAGTTTCATCTCCGTCTTTTGACGGACTTCCATCCAATTTGCAATATGTTTTCTGCGTTTTATCATAGATACGCAAGTAACCGGCAACCTTATCGCATATTACTTTATATCGGTCACCCTCGAAAACATACTTCACACCACCCTGAGAATGCTGGACGTTTACTGTACCGTTCTCCGGCACAAATTTATCTACAATTTCATTGAGATTTACCTTTAGTTTTTTCCAGTTCTCATTGTACTTTTCCTCCCTGGCTTTACTGCGTCCGTATCGTTCCTGATCAATTGAACTCGAAGGAACGACATCATTGATATAGTAATTTGATACGTCAGAATATGCCGTTTTATAGTCACCCATGGTTAGATTCCTCCTTTTCTTATGCTCATTCTGTGAAAGTCTTCATAATATCTGTAATTGATCCCCATTAAATCGAGTTGCTCGTTAATCAATCGATCGTTTTTCCCATAAATCATCAGTTTATCAGGAAACAAATTCAGTATTTTATCAGTATAAGTACTCGCTTCCCAATAATTCCTTGATTTTTTGCATCCAAGGAATCCTGATATACATGCAGTTCCCCGGGGAATATGACGAAATATGGATAATGTCATAGATGTTCCGTTTCGAGTATTCATTACAATTGGTATACCATTTACTGCAAGGATGGCTAAAAACAACTGATTTGCCAAAGCAAGGCATTCCTGCATTTCTAAATCCATGTCTTCTGTAATAGAAATATCCGCCCCTGCTGCACCCATAAATGAACGATATATTTCTATCTCTGAAAGGACTTTAACAAAGCGGGGATAAATCTCCCTGTCCGACGCGAAAAAACAAATCAATGTTTTCGACTTGTCTTTTATCTTTCTGCTATTCCGATTATAAAACGTTGTAATTTGATCAGGCCATTCCTGAAGAAAATGAGCCGGATCAAAAATCGGCCAGCCCGCCGGATCAAATGCATTTTTTCCTTGCAGATATGATAATGCCAGATTAATCCAATCTAGCAAATCTACTATAGAACCAATATGTTCCATAATGTTTCCTCCGTTATTTCATAAAAGTAACCAATAAAATTCACAGAAGGAAACATAAACATTACGAACAATTAAGTTGTAATGGGCTTTAGACTGTGGTACACTACAATATGCACTAGATAGATGTGTACCTCACATCTTTCGGCCAAGCGTGTCATTTGGTTGTTGCCGCAATCAATTGATACGCTTTTTATGTTTCCTGATTACCCCCACATCGGAACCACCTCCCATTTTATCTGTCAACCACCTGCTATAGCAGCCTACTGTATCATCTAACATTGTCTACATTAATATCCACCACCACCTCAAGATCTTTTCCGGTCTTACGTGCAGAAAACTGTGTGGCTTTGTCAATAAAACTCATGCCTGTAATATCAGACAGATGCTTCACAAATTCCCGACATCCAATCCTGATCCACCCATTCTTTTCTCTTGACTCAAACGGGTATACATCCGCATCTTCTGTTTCTGTTGCAGGTCTTATACCGATTGCCTTTCTGTCCGCGTCAAACCCTATTGCAACAAATTGAGGATGATTCAGCATTGACCGAACTATTGCATTAAATGCAATACCTGTTGCATTTATCGTGACTATTGGAGCACCCGCTTTTACAAAGTGGTAGTCAAAAGAATAATCGCTCATCTCCACACCTCCGGGCAAATTATACCACGAGAGATTATTCATTGCAACATCGCTGAATTATTAATGCTCAATCGATGCTTAATTACGGAAATTTCATGCGTCCGTTGATGAACAGTCGAGCACGCACTCCTCTGCTCTACGGTTACTGTATGGAAAACAAAAAAGATAGAATAATATCTATCTTCCTGATATTTTATTGTTCGACATCGTTGCTTCAAATCCTCTATAATCCAAAGAATTTAGTATTTTTCTCTCAAAAATCTATTTTATTGTTTCCACTAGTTTCCATATATGCTCTATTCTTGTCGAAATTATGTTCTCAAATTATATAAATTAATAATTATCAATCATTTTTTCAATGAACAATTATTTCCCCATAACAAGAAAAGAGTGCTGATAAGCGCACTCTTTTCCTTATAGTTTATATTGTAACTCTTTACTGCAGGATTCCCTTGGTCTGTTCGTCTTCATACTGCCGGGTGTAGAGCCGGTAATAGGGGCCCTTCGCGGCGATGAGTTCCCTGTGGGTGCCCTGTTCCACGATCCGACCGTCCTTCACCACGAGGATCAGGTCGGCGTTGCGGACAGTGGAGAGGCGGTGGGCGATGACCAGCGAGGTCCTGCCCTGGATAACCGTGTCGATGGCGGACTGGATCCGCTGCTCGGTCAGGGTGTCCACGGAAGCGGTCGCCTCGTCCAGCACGAGAATGCGGGGATCCGCGAGAATCGCGCGGGCAAAGGAAATCAGCTGCTTTTCGCCGGTGGAGAGCAGGTCGCCTCCCTCGCCGACATCCGTGTCGATACCCTTTTCCATTTTGGCCACCACCTGGTCGGCGGAGACCAGCTTCAGGGCCCGGTCGATCTCTTCCTGTGTGGCGTTCGGGTTGCCGTAGAGCAGGTTCTCCCGGATCGTTCCGGAGAAGAGGTGCGGCGTCTGCAGCACATAGCCGATGGCGCTGTGGAGCCAGAGCTGGCTCCGCTCGCGGGCGTCGCGCCCGTCGATGAGCACCTTGCCCTCCGTGGGCTCGAAAAAGCGGCAGACCAGGTTCACCAGGGTGCTCTTGCCCGCGCCGGTCTCACCCACGATGGCGATGTTGCTTCCGAAGGGAATCTTCAGGCTGAAGTGCTCCAGCACATACTCGTCGCCGTCCGGATAGCGGAAGGAGACGTCCTCAAACTCGATGTCTCCGCGGATGGGTTCCCAGTTCTCCTTTTTCGGGTTGAAGGAATCGCCGTATTTTTCAATTACTTCCGGCGTATCGGTCACGTCCGACCTGGTGCCAAGCAGGCGGGTCAGGCGCTCGATGTTCACCTGGGTTGTAATCACGTCCGAGATCGCGTCCACAATCCAGCGGACAGGTTCCATCATGCCCTGGGCATAGGACATGAACATGGAGAAAGTGCCGACCTCTTCCGCCGCGATATAGCCGCCCTGCCACAGGACGATCGCCAGCGCCAGGGATGACGCCAGGTGCATCGTGACGGAGAAGGCGCCGCGCAGCCGGGCCGCGCGGATCGAGGTGCCCTTGTACTCCCCGGTATCCTTCACGAAGTCCCCGGCCATCTTGTCTTCTACGACCAGGGTCTTGATGGTCTTCGCGCCGGTGATACCCTCGTTGAAATCCCCCGTGATGCGGGAGTTCAGCTCGCGGATCTTCCGGTTAGCCAGAATCAGCTTCTTCTGGAAAAGGGAGAAGAGGATCACAATCAGCGGCAGGATTACCATGACCATCAGTGCCAGGCGGGCGTTGATGACCAGCATCACTACAAGGGAGCCGACCAGGTAGCTTGTGTGCCAGACCGCGTCCATCATGGACCAGGACACGAGGCTGCCGATCCGGGACGTGTCCGACATGACCCGGGAATGAATCCAGCCCACGCTGTTCTGGTTGTAATAGGAGAAGGACAGCGTCTGCAGGTGGTTGAATGCCTCCGCGCGCAGGTCCCGGTTCACGGAAACCTCTGTCTTCATCGCGCCGTTGCAGGAAACGAAGTTCACGCAGGAGGCGAAGATGATCAAAACCACGTAGATCAGGATATACCAGGGCAGGGTATCCAGCGTGCGCAGGGTAATGAAGTGGTTGAGCGCGTAACGCTGCAGCACGGGCATGCTGATATCCACGCCGGTGCCCAGCAGGCCGCAGACCACCATCCAGGTCAGGGTCTTCCGGTACTTCTTCAGGTACGGGAAGAGCCGGGGAATGCCGAAGAACGGCAGGGACTTGTAGTCCTGTTCGTTATGCATGGCCTGTTCCATTACGCGTTCACCTCCTTGCGCGCTTTGCGATCGTCGTTAACCATTCCCGCTTCACTGCCGTTCGCGGCAATGGACTCCTGTGGCAGGGGATTCGTTTCCCGAATCAGAGATTCGGACGAATCCGCCTGAATATTTTCAATTTCCTTATAAAGGCCTTCCTGTTTGCTGAGCTCTTCAGGCGTGCCCAGCTGCGCCACCCTGCCGTGATCCAGTACCAGCACCTGATCCGCCTTCGCGAGGCTCGTAATCCGGTGGGAGATGAGGATGATCGTGGCAGAGCCGAACCGCTTCTCCAGCTCGGCGCGGATCTTCGCGTCGGTCTCCGTATCCACAGCGGAAAGCGAGTCGTCAAAGATCATGATGGGTGTGGGCCGGGTCAGCATCCGGGCGATGGCCGCCCGCTGCTTCTGGCCGCCGGACAGGGTCACGCCCCGCTCGCCCACGGCCGTGTCATAGCCTTTGGTAAAGGACTGGATCGTATCGTCCAGGCACGCGGCACGTGCCGCGGTACGCAGTTCCTCCTCCTGCAGGTCCGGAACGGTGATGCCGATGTTCTCGCGCAGCGTCCGGGAGAAGAGGAAGGGCTCCTGCAGCACGATGCCGACATTCCTTCTCAGGTGTTCCCGTCTGATCTGCCGGATGTCCGTACCGCCAATTGTGATCTTTCCGCCGTCTTCCGGCAGGTCGTACAGCCGGTCCAGCAGGTACATCATCGTACTCTTGCCCGAGCCGGTGCCGCCGAGGATGCCCAGCGTGGTGCCGGCAGGAATCGTCAGGCTGACGTCGTGCAGCATCTCCGGGCTGCCTTCATAGCTGAAGGACACATGATCAAAGCGGATGTCGCCGTTCATGGGCGGCTCAAGCGAACCGGGCGCGTCCTTTTCCTCTTCTGCGTCCATGATATAGCCGATACGGTCAATGCCGACGCCGGCCTTGGACATTTCGCTGATCATCCGGCCCAGCTGGCGCACAGGCCAGACCAGCATCCCGTTGTAGCTGATGAACGCGATGAATTCGCCGGCGGTCATGCCCCGGTTGAGGCAGAACAGCACGCCGAAAATCACGACCAGCATGATCTGCACACCGGAGAGGATGTCCGCGGAGCACCAGAAGAAGGCCATCAGCCGTCCGAGCTTCACCCACAGGGAAGTATAGAACGAGTTCTGTTTCCCGAAGCGGTCCCGCTCATAGCGTTCCCGCCCGAAGGCGCGCACCACGCGGACGCCGGTCAGGTTTTCCTGCACCATGGCGGAGAGCTTGCCCTCGTTTTCGTCGCATTCCTGGAACCCCTTGCGGAATTTGTGGTGGAAGAACAGCGAATACCAGAGGATGACCGGCAGCGGGATCATGGCGATCAGCGTCAGGCCCACGTTCATGCTGAACATGAACATCATGGACATGATGAGCATGAACAGGATCCGGATCAACACGATCAGCTGCTCGGAAATGAAGTTCCGGGTGGTGTCGATATCGCTGGTACAGCGCTGGATGATATCGCCGGTATGGTTCTGCATGTGCCATTGGAAGGGCAGGTGCTCAATATGGCGGTACAGCGTATCGCGCATATTCTTGACCAGCGTCTCGCTGCCGCGCGCGTTGAACACACGGAAGCAGTAGACCGCCGCGACCTTGATCACGGATACGGCCACCACTGCCAGCGCCATGATCCACAGGTTCCGGCGCAGGTGATCCGCTCCGCCGAAGGCGTCCAGGAGGGAGCGGATGAACGGGCTCAGCGTGTCAACGGGCGTGGAACCGATGATGTTGTCCACCGTCACGCGCACAATCTGGGGCGTCACCGTCTCAGCCAGGCCGGAGATGGCGGAACAGAGCATACATATAATGAAGAAAGCTTTGCTTCCTTTTAAGAACTGCCAGATCAGTTTTCCCCGGCCCTTCCGGGGCTGGATGTGATCCTGGCTCTGAATGTTTTCCATATGGTTCAGTCTCCTGTATATCGGTCGAAAGTCATGTCATGTTCTGTTACTCGTCTCACTGAACCATCGGAGCATAAAAATACCCGCTGGCGGATCACTCCGACAGCGGGCATGTTTCGCAAATCCTTTACTTCGTTGGTTTCATGAGATTTCTCCACGCGGCCTGCGGCCTTGGTCGAAATGACATCTCAGGAGTCATCCCGGCCGAAGCGGAGGGATCTCATTTGACTCAATTACTTGAGCTCGGCGAAGTACTTGATGGTGCGGACCATCTGGCTGGTGTAGCTGTTCTCATTGTCGTACCAGGAAACGACCTGCACCTGATAGGTGTCGTCGTCGATCTTGTTGACCATGGTCTGGTTGGCATCGAACAGGGAGCCGTAGGTCATGCCGATGATATCGGAGGAAACGAGTTTCTCGGTGGTGTAGCCGAAGGATTCGGAAGCCTGGGCCTTCATGGCTTCATTGATAGCTTCCTTGGTAACATCCTTGCCCTTCACAACGGCCACGAGGATCGTGGTGGAGCCGGTGGGAACCGGGACGCGCTGGGCGGAGCCGATCAGCTTGCCGTTCAGTTCCGGGATAACCAGGCCGATGGCCTTGGCAGCGCCGGTGGAGTTCGGCACGATGTTGGCGGCGCCGGCACGGGCACGCTGCAGGTCACCCTTGCGGTGCGGGCCGTCCAGGATCATCTGGTCGCCGGTGTAGGCATGCACGGTGGTCATGATGCCGGCCTGGATCGGGAAGGCATCGTTCAGGGCCTTGGTCATGGGCGCCAGGCAGTTGGTGGTGCAGCTGGCAGCGGAGATGACCTGGTCTTCGGGCTTCAGGGTGTTGTGGTTGACGTTGTAAACGATGGTCGGCAGGTCATTGCCCGCGGGAGCGGAGATAACAACCTTCTTGGCGCCGGCTTCGATATGGGCCATGGACTTTTCCTTGGAGGTGTAGAAACCGGTGCACTCCAGCACGACGTCTACGCCCAGTTCGCCCCAGGGGCACTCTTTGGCATCCTTGATGGCGTAGATGGTGATCTCTTTGCCGTCAACGATGATGGAATTCTCGGTCGCTTCGACGGTGTGCTTGTTCTCGCCGATCACGCCGCAGTAGCCCTTCTGGGCGGTATCATACTTCAGCAGGTGGGCCAGCATCGCGGGGCTGGTCAGGTCATTGATGGCGACGACTTCGTAACCCGGAGCGCCGAACATCTGACGGAACGCAAGACGGCCGATGCGGCCGAAGCCATTAATCGCAACTTTAACTGCCATGGAAAAAACCCTCCTCTTAATAATCCGCGTTTGCGCGTAATAAGTTCCGCAGGGTATTGTACCCGTTTTTCCTTTGATTTGCAACATATATTTCGGTATATTTTTCACCCGTTCCGGGCATTCACAACATCTTGTGTCCTTCCGGAAGAACAGGCACATTTCCGGTCTCCGTATTTGTTCAAAATGGTCCTGAAACAGTTAAAAAATCTCATTTTACATTGACTTCCGGCAACCGGAATGCTATTCTTAACAATAGGTTAGTCCGTACATCTTTACGGTCATAAAGAAATTTGAGGAGGATATCACCCATGATGGACAACATTCCCGTCATCAAGCTGGGACTCATCGCCGTCAGCCGCGACTGTTTCCCCATCGCGCTGAGCGAAAAGCGCCGCGCCGCCATCGCCGCAAAGTGCGGCCAGAAGGAACTGGACTTTGTTGAGATCAAGACCACGGTCGAGAACGAGCTGGATATGCTCAAGGCCGTTGAAGAGCTCAAGGCTGCCGGCTGCAACGCTGCATGCGTGTTCCTGGGCAACTTCGGTCCGGAAACCCCCGAGACCCTGATCGCCGAGAAGTTCGACGGGCCCGTCATGTTCGTGGCTGCCGCCGAAGGCGACGGAGACATGATCAACGGCCGCGGCGACGCATACTGCGGCATGCTGAACTGCTCCTACAACCTGGGCATGCGCCACCTGAAGGGCTACATCCCGGAATATCCCGTCGGCACCGCGGAAGAGCTGGCTGACAAGATCGCCGAGTTCATCCCGATCGCCCGCGTCATCGTCGGCCTGAAGAACCTGAAGATCATCACCTTCGGACCCCGTCCCCAGGACTTCTTCGCCTGCAACGCGCCGATCAAGGGCCTGTACGAGCTGGGCATCGAAATCGAAGAGAACAGCGAACTGGACCTGCTGGTGAGCTACAAGGAGCATGCCGGCGACAAGCGCATTCCCGCCGTGTGCGAAGACATGGCCAAGGAAATGGGCGAGGGCAAGTACTACGGCGATATGCTGGAGCGCATGGCCCAGTTTGAACTGACCCTGCTCGACTGGGCAGAAGCCCACAAGGGCGCCCGTAAGTATTTTGCCTTTGCCGACAAGTGCTGGCCGGCCTTCCCGTCCCAGTTCGGCTTTGAACCCTGCTACGTCAACAGCCGCCTGGCCTCCCGCGGCATCCCGGTATCCTGCGAAGTGGATATCTACGGCTGCCTGAGCGAGTACATCGGCGCCTGCCTGACCGGCGACGCGGTCACCCTGCTGGACATCAACAACAGCGTGCCGGAATATATCTACGACAAGGATATCAAGGGCAAGTTCGACTACACGCTGCATGACACCTTCATGGGCTTCCACTGCGGCAACACCCCCAGCTGCAAGATGTGCGACAGCCGCGCGATCAAGTACCAGCTGATCCAGCACCGCCTGCTCGAGCCCGAAGGAAGCGAACCGGACTTCACCCGCGGCACGCTGGAAGGCGACATTGCGGCCGGTCCGATCACCTTCTACCGCCTGCAGTGCGACTCCGAAGGCGAAGTACGCGCCTACCTGGCCGAGGGCGAAGTGCTGCCCGTGGCTACCCAGTCCTTCGGCGGCATCGGCATCTTTGCCATCAAGGAAATGGGCCGCTTCTACCGCCATGTGCTCGTCCAGAAACGCTATCCGCATCACGGCGCCGTTGCGTTCGCGCACTGCGGCAAGCTCCTGTTCGAAGTCTTCAAGTATCTGGGCGTGAAGGACATCGCCTGGAACCAGCCCAAGAACCTGCCCTATCCGACAGAGAATCCCTGGGCCTGATCTTCCGTTCCCACACAGGGGGCCGCTTTCCGGCGGCCTCCTTTTTCATGTGTGTAAAAGAACACAAATCAAAACGTTTTTTTCGGTTTCAGTGGGGATCGATTGCCAAAACATGAAAAATTCTTGCCAAAAACTGACGCTCTTGTGGATAAATGATGGCTAAAATTTGACATAAGTGGGAAACAGTGTTACAATCCTGTTCAGCAACGGTTCGCTGCCTCTCCCTTCAGGCGGCTTTGAGATATAGATGATCAGTCTTCTTTCCCTTGGTTGAAAGACGAAGGATGCTGTTTGCATTGCCGTGGAGGTGCCGTTCCCGTGGAGCAAAACCTGTTGATCACACATTACTATCACAGCGGTTTTTCCGTTGCGAGCAAACATACCCTGGCTGTTTTCGACTACTGGCGCGGGGAGCGCGGGGAACTGGCCCCGGACAGGCAGATCGCGCCGGAAAAGCTGGCTGAATACGATAACGTCTTTGTTTTCATCAGCCATGAACATATCGACCATCTCGATCCCGTCGTCTTCACCTGGGCGGACGCCGGGAATGTTTCCTATATCGTTTCCTCCGATATGCCCGTGGGAACGCGGGGCAAACGCATGGCGCCGGGCGACACGCTGAAGCTCTCGGAAGAACTGACTGTGACCGCCTTTGATTCCACGGACCTGGGCGTCAGCTTCCTGGCGGATTTCTGCGGCATCCGCGTCTTTCACGCCGGCGACCTGAATTTCTGGCACTGGCGGGAAGAATCCACCATGCAGGAGATCGAGGAAGCTGACGCGGAATTCCGCAAGGCCGTCCAGCCGATCTCAAAGGAACAGGTGGACGTGGCGTTCTTCCCGGTGGATCCCAGGCAGGGAACCATGTACGAAGCCGGCGCCAACTACTTCATTCTCGCCGTGAAACCGCGGATCCTGATCCCGATGCATTATTTCCACAGGGCGGACACTGCGGTGGATTACGCCCGCACCGCCAGCTGCCGCACGACGGAAGTCATAGCCCTGCCCGGATACGGCGACAGCCTGCGGATCGGGATGGATGAAGAGGGTTACCTGAACGTTTCCTTCCCTTCCGCGGACGAAGCAGAAAAAAC
Source organism: Clostridia bacterium (assembly GCA_017512985.1). Taxonomy (GTDB): domain Bacteria; phylum Bacillota; class Clostridia; order Christensenellales; family Aristaeellaceae; genus Aristaeella. The sequence goes on along the minus strand of JAFWEJ010000002.1, from coordinate 36,434 downwards.
GGAAGCGGCCGAAGAACAGGAAGGATCCGGAGCCGATTCCGAACTGCCGCTGGACGAAGCGGAAACAATGCTGTCCGAGGACGATCCTTTCCTCGAGAGCGATCTGCCTGTTACATCGCTGGCGGATGAAGAGAACAATGATCCTCCGGCCTGATCCGTCCACAGGCAGAAACGATTTCCACAGGTTATCCACAGATTTGCACAGGGCTTCCAAAAAATGGTTCGATCCGCAGAAACGTTGAAAACACACGCTCCTGCGGATCGTTTTTTTGTAAGTGACGATGATACAAGGCTTCGCAAGCTGTGGATAACCTGTTGGGTTTTCCGGTCACAATTCTGACCATCCCCGAACCCGGTTTTTGCCGTTTTTCCTTTATACTGTCTGCCGGATCCGCTCTTTTGCAGCTGATCAGTTTTTGCCTTCTGCCGGCCGGTCAACCCGGATCGCCTTATCCACAGACAGTGCATAAAGCCAGCTTTCTTTCACAGGCTTCCCGGTCAGCTCCCGCAGGGCAGCGGCATACCATTCCAGCTGCGGCCTGTATTCCTCCGTAAAGTCCTCTTCGTTCCGGATGCGGTCAGTCTTGTAGTCGAGGAGGATCCATCCGTCTCCTTCCCGGAACGCGCAGTCGATCATCCCCTGCAGGATCATGTTCCGGTCCCTCCGGCAAAGGTTGAAATCCCACTCCCGGTGAACCTCGGGACTGGCCAGCATCCGCCGGCCGATATCCGACGAAAAGAACGCCGCTGCAACCTCCGGCCTGATCCAGGAGCCTTCTTCCTCCGTAAAAACCTGCTGCTCCACCAGCCTGTCCCGCATCGCGGCCAGCATCTCCGAATCCGCGCCGCCCGCCTGCCGCACCGCGTCCAGGTCCACCAGGGACAGGAAACGGTGGACCGCCGTACCCCGCGCCGCACCGTCTGCTTCCTTCGCCGGCTGCATGAAGGCCGGCCGGCTGCCCGCCCGGTACCGTTTCATCGCGCGCTCCACATAATCCGGCGTCCGTTTCTCCTCCGGAGTCTGTTCATCGTCCTCCAGGAAGACCCGGTTACGCGCATTCTGCAGAAGCGCAGTTACAGAATATTTTTTCAGGATGTTTTCCTCTTTTTCCGGCATGTTTCCGTCCGGATCAGTCTTCCACAGATCATCCACAGGCGGAGCGGAAAGCAAGGTTTCAACCCACGGTTCCAGATTGTGGATAACTTCTTTGTTATCCACACTTTTCTGTTTAATATTGTCATAAATCGTTATTTTCCAAGGCTTTGGCCCCTGTGCACAGGTTGTGGATTCTTTTTCCGCATCCTGCAATGCAGGCATCACGCAGTCAAGATAATCTTCCGCCGCGGCCGTCCGGTGGTCGCCTGACGGCATGCCCCAGAGCGTACGGTTCGTCTCGGTTCCCACAAGGAACAGTTTTTCCTGCGCACGGGTAACAGCCACATACAGCAGGCAGATCCGCTCCGCCTTCACGTCATGATTCTTTTTCCACTCAAAGATCTCATCCGCGGCAGTTCTGCGCGCCAGGCGCCACTCCGGCACCTTGTAGCGCAGGCAGATTCCAAGATCCTCGTCCAGCCGGACCCTGTCCCCGGGCTTCCCTTTCAGCCCCTTTTCCAGTCCGAGGCAGAACACCACCGGAAACTGCAGGCCTTTGGACTTGTGCATCGTCATGATCCGTACCAGGTCGTCTTCGTTTCCCAGGGAGGAAGCCGCCTGCATTTCGCCGCCGGAAGCCTGTTCAGACAGAAAATCCAGGAATTCCCGCATAACGCAGATACCCTGCTCGGCGGCGCGCTCCGCCTGGAGGCAGAAACTGCGCAGATTTTTTTGCGCAGCCCGGCCGTTGTATTTTGCCCCGAAGACCGCGTAGATCCCGCTGTCCTCCAGAAGATACCACAGAAAGTCTTTCAGCCTCGTCCGCGCCGCCTGGAAACGCCAGTCTTCTGTCTTTTTCTTCGCCGCCCGGCACTTCGCGCCCAGCACGCTGTTTTCTTCCGCCATTTTATCAAAAGCCTGCCAGAACGGTACACCTCTCCCCATATCCTTCAGGCGGATCAGGCTCAGTTCCTCTTCCGTAAAGGAGAAGGGCGGGTTAACCAGCACCGTCAGAAGCGGCAGGTCCAGGCGGGGATTATCCAGGTGCATCAGCAGGTTCCGGAACGCCTCCACCTCCGGCTGCTCATAGAATCCGCCCCGACCGTCAAAGAATACCGGAATGCCCTGCTTCTTCAGCATATCCGTGAGCTTTGGTCCGTCTGTACTGACTTCCGGCATGAGAATCACAATATCCCTGAACCGGAACTGCTTTGTGCCGACCAGCTCCAGGATCCGTTCCGCTGTGTGCGCAGCGGCCGTCTCCAGCTTTGATAAACCTTCTCCCTGCTCCAGCAGGTCCACATTTACAGGCACATCCCCCGCGCAGTCCTTCCGGCCCGGTTTCAGCTCGTCATCCGGCGTATAGTCGATATCCGCCGCGCTTTTGCGCATCACATCCCGGAAGATAGTATTCGACGTTTCCAGGATTTCCGGCCGGGAACGGAAGTTTTCCCGCAGGAAAATACATTCGCCCGCCTCCGGGCCCTTTGCTCCGATCCGTGCCTGGAAAAGCTTCGGGTTTGCCAGGCGGAAGCGATAGATGCTCTGCTTGACGTCCCCGACCATGAACAGCGTATTGCCATCCCCTGCCAGCGCGTCAATCAGCGCGTTCTGAATGGAGGAGATATCCTGGCACTCATCCACAAAGATATGTTTATAACGGCTGCGCACGGATGTCCGTCCGTCAGGATCCGTCAGAATCCGGTATGCTTTGTGCTCCAGATCGGTAAAGTCCAGCGCGCGGACGCGCGCCTTGTTCTTTTCAAAAGCGTTCTGAGTCTCTTCCGTGATCTTCCGCAAACCGCGCAGGCTGTCCCGGATACCCGCGAACTCCTTCGCCATCTGCTGTTCATCCGCCCGCATCCAGGACAGGACAGCGCCGACCTGTTCCTTCAGCTGGCTGCGCAGTTTCTTATACCGGTCTTTCCAGTCAATCTCCAGGCTGTTCAGATTCCGGAGCGAAGGAACCCGCATAAACTCTCCCGTCAGCTCCCCTTCCCGGACCGGTTCGCTGTTTTTCCAGCGCTCAAGCGCTTCCACGATCTGCCGGTCCGCCTTCCACACCTCACGGTAAGCGTCCAGCTTTTCATATTCATCAAACATCTCCAGCTGATGCCGGATAAGGACCTGCATTGTCAGGATCTTCTCATCCATCATCCGGGCAACCGTCCGGAACCACGGATGCGTCCGGTCCAGGCTGACCGGCACGTCTTCCGTCTTATCCTCAAGCCAGCCGAACGGATCCGGCAGGCTCATTATGAACTGCCATACGTCCGTAACGATCTGTTTTGCTTCCTCCGGATCATACTGCCGGATAAACGACCGGTAATCGGGATCGTCCAGTTTTTTCAGTTCGTTGCATGCCTGGCGGAATGCTTTCTCAAACAGCCGTTCCCGCTGCGCGCCGGTACAGATCTGGAAAAACGGATCCACACCGACGATCTGGAACTCCTGCCGGATCAGGTGCTGGCAGAAAGCGTGGATTGTACAGACCTCCATCGCCCCTGCCTTTTCCGCGGCAGCGGCAATCCTTCCGTCACTCCGCTCCTCCGACAGGCGTTTTCGGATCTTTTCCTTCATTTCCGCGGCAGCGGCGTTGGTAAACGTGATCACTAAAAAGGAAAAAGGATCCGCCCCGTCGCGGATCAGCCGCACAATCCGTTCGATCATAACAGCCGTTTTTCCGCTGCCGGCCGCGGCGGAACAGACAAGCTTTTCCGATGTCGAATCAATAACCTTTTGCTGGTCTTCCGTCCATTGCGGCATAAGGGTTTCTCCTTAATGTTTCACGTGAAACAATTCCTGTTATTCCTTTATTTCCTTTACTTCAGCTTCGCCGTTTAAAGCGGATACCTGCCATACCCGGTCCACTTTTCCGCAGTCGACGTCCTCCCGGTCAGCACAGGTAATAAATGTCTGGAACGAACGGATTTCCCCGATCAGGCAGGACCTGCGTCTCCGGTCCAGTTCGCTCATCACGTCGTCCAGCAGCAGTACCGGTTCTTCCCCGCTCAGGTCCCGCAGAATCTTCATTTGCGAGAGTTTCATGCTCAGCGCGGCCGTTCGGATCTGTCCCTGGCTGGCATACTGTTTCATCTGGTTTTTGTTCAGCGTCAGGATCAGGTCGTCCCGGTGCGGGCCAACGGATGTAAACCCCATCCGGATATCATCCTCCCGGTTTTCCCGGAAGAGCCTGCACATCGTTTCCGCAATACCGTCTTCCTCTTTTACAGAGGAATGATAGGCCAGCCTGAAAACCTCGTCTGTATCGGAAATCCTCTGATATGTTTCCGTCGCGATATCGGAAAGCAGGGAAACAATCTTTCTCCGTTCCCGGATAATGACTGCGGCAGGTTCCGCCATCGTTTCCTCAAAAGCCGACAGGATTGACAGATTCCCGGTTCCGTTCGCCCGCAGGTTCCGGATCACTGCGTTGCGCTGATCCATTCCGATCCTGTACTGCTGCAGCGCAATGAAGTAACCCCTGTTGATCTGGCTGATCATCATATCCAGGTAGCGCCGCCGCAAAGACGGCCCTTCCCTGATCAGCCCGAGATCCTCCGGTGAAAAAATCACGCATCGCAGGCAGCCCATCATATCGGAAAACTTTGCGATTTTTTTCTGGTCAATCAGGATTGTCTTTTTCTGAACTTCATCCGGATGAAAACGCACGGCGATTTCCCGCCTGCCCAGCATGTTCTGAATACAGACAGAAGAAAGAGCAAAAGCTTCTCCGTTCTTCACCACATTGGCGTCGTTTGTAATCCGGTGAGACCTGCCGAGGGAACAGTAATGAACCGCTTCCAGCAGGTTTGTCTTGCCGGAACCGTTCCTTCCGAAGAACAGGTTGACGCCTGAGCTTGGTTCAAGTGCCAGCTCTTTATAGTTTCTGAAGTTTTTCAGTTTTAGTGCTTCAATCTGCATTTTTCTTTCAAACAGAAAACGGCTGCATCCGAAAACCGGACGGCCGTTCTCTGTTCTTATCCTTTACCCCTCATTGGAAAACCCTGACCGGAAGGATCAGGTAGAGATAATCATCCCCGGTCTGCGGTACGACCACGCACGGGCTCACGCTGGAATTGAACTTCATGCACAGGTCATCGTCCGGCACATTGCGGATCACGTCTGTAATGTATCGGGCATTAAACGCAATGTCAATCGGTTCGCCGTTGAGAGAAGCTTCCATTTCTTCCTCCACGTCGCCCAGCTCCGCATTGGAGGAAATCTTGAGCATATCGTCCCGGAAACTCATCTTGATCAGGTTATTCTTGCCTTCACGGGCCATGAGGCTCGCGCGCTCAATCGCATCCTGCACACTGCTCTTGTGTGCCAGTGCTTCAGTCCTGAATTCTGTCGGCAGAATCCGGCGGTAGTCAATATATTCTCCCGCCAGCAGTACGCTGGAGAGACGGATATTTCCGAATGTACACTGCATTCTTCCTTTATCGATCAGCAGGGAGCAGAAAGCGTCGTCGTCCGGCAGAATCTTCGTCAGCTCGCTCAGCACCTTGCCGGGAATCACAGCGCTTACCATGTCCATGCCGGCCGGCAGTTCAAAGGGCTGGAAGAGTTTGTACATTGCCAGGCGGAAACCGTCCAGCGCCACCAGACGCGCTTCGCTGCGGTTCACTTCCAGCAGGCTGCCTGTCAGGATCTGACGGCTCTCATCTGTTGCGATTGCAAACACAACGTGGGAAATCATTTCTTTCAGCTTGTTCTGCTGGATCTTCACCTTGGATCCGGTCTTCATCGGATTGATTTCCGGATACTCCGCAGGATTCATAACCGCCAGGGAACTGCGGTTTTTCATGCAGCGGATTGTTGCAGACCGGTGATCCTGTTCCGTAATCGTTACTGTGCCCACAGGCATCTTCCGGATCATCTCCGTGAAGATCCTTCCGGGCAGCACCGTCTGGCCTTCTTCCTGCACGGAAGCGGCATTGGTATATTCAATCGTGAGCGATCCGTCGGAACAGGTCATCAGCACGCGGTTCTCCTCAGCGGAGATCAGTACGCCTTCAAGAATCTGCTTGGCCGGACGGGAGGACAAAGCCCGGGTGACAATATTCAGTCCTTCGAGCAGGTCCTGGGAGTTCATGGATAGGATCATTTAATTCAACCTCTTTCATCGAAAACGCCGGATGATCTTATTGTTATAAGAACATGTCGTAATCGTAATAGACCATGTGGAAACGGTGGATAACACGGAAAAGGCACGGCAGCGTGCGGTTCCCGCTGTGGATGATATGTGGATTGCCTGGCCTGTTATAAACAGGATTCCTGTTATTATTCCATATCCGTATGCTTAAATCCTTCTTTTGGAGAAGAACGGCAGGATGCGGAAACGGGATCAGCAGGCACAAGTGACGGAAAAGGTTCCGAAGGAAGAAACGATCATCCACAGTTTTCACGGAATTCACCGCTTTGTGGAAAAGCGGATGTGGAAACCGGAACGGGTTTATTTCTCCGCAAGCACGGCAGCGTTCCGGACAAAATAATCCACAGCGGACCCCAGCGTAAGGATCACAACAACGGCGGCGAGGACTGTCAGCGGCCAGGCTTCGAACACGCCGAGGTTAAGAATCAGCATCGCGCTGATCAGTACCATCTGGCAGGCGGTCTTCCATTTTCCGAGCGGTCCGGCGGCGATAACCTGTCCTTTTGTTACAGCGACCATCCGCAGGCCGTCCACCGCGAGTTCCCGGCAGAGGATTACGATTACGATCCACGCGGGCATTTTGCCGAGATGGATCAGCATAATCAGGGTCGTGAGCACCAGGAGTTTATCCGCCACGGGATCGATGAACTTGCCGAAATCCGTGACCAGGTTCCTTTTCCGGGCGATACGTCCGTCGAAAAAGTCTGTCAGGCAGCCGATGATGAACAGCGCGGCTGCGGCGTAGCGGCAGGCGGGTTCCGGAAAATGCAGCAGCGTCACGATGGCGGGGATGCACAGCACCCGGGCGACGCTCAGCTTGTTGGGCAGGTTCACAGCATTGTACCTCTCAGGTCATATTCTTCGGCGCTGTCGATCCGCACGGGAATGAACTGTCCCGGCTCCGGCCGGGCTTGTCCGCAGGAAACATAGATTTCGCCGTCGGTTTCGGGCGCCTCGCGGCAGCTGCGGCCAAGCACGTTGCCGCGGCCGTCTGTATCGGTGACCAGTACCTGTTCCGTGTCTCCGATCCGGGCCCGGTTCCGCTTCAGGGAAATACCCTGCTGCAGGATCATCAGGCGGTCCAGGCGTTCCTGTTTGATTTCCTCCGGAACCTGATCCGGCATCTTTGCGGCGGGCGTTCCCTCTTCCGGCGAATAGGCGAAAGCGCCGAGCCGGTCAAATTCTGTTTCTTCCACAAAGTCCAGCAGCTCTTTGAACTGGTCTTCCGTTTCCCCGGGAAACCCGACAATCAGCGATGTGCGAAGGGTCAGGCCCCGCGTGCGGGCGCCGCGCACACAGCGGAGGATATCGTCCCGGGTTCCGCGGCGGTGCATGCGTTTCAGCAGGTCTGCGTTGATATGCTGGATCGGGATATCCAGGTAGGGACAGACGTTGTCCGCATCCGCCAGCACGTCGAGCAGTTCGTCGTTTGTTTCGTCCGGATAGCAGTAAAGCACCCGAAGCCAGTCCACGCCGTCGATGGCGGCGGCCTTTTTCATCAGGTCCGGCAGGGTTGTGTGGGGATGGTCCTCAGTGCCGTAGCGGGTGGTATCCTGGGCGACCAGGATATGTTCCCGTACGCCGGACGCCGCCAGGGCGTATATCTCTTTCAGGATCGCGTCCTCATTCCGGCTGCGGTAGGGGCCGCGGATCATTGGGATTGCGCAGAAGGTGCAGCGGTTGGAACAGCCTTCGCCGATCCGGACATAGGCGGAGTACGACGGCGTGGTCAGTACCCTGTCATGCTCATAATAGCTGTGGTCGTCCGCACAGAGGCAGGGACGTTCTCTGGTTTTTCCGAGCGCCTTTTCGATCGCTGCGGGCAGCTGCTGGTACTGGTTTACGCCCAGCAGCACGTCGATCTCGGGTATCTCCTTCATCAGGTCTCCGGAATAGCGCTGGCTGAGGCAGCCGGTTACGACCAGTACTTTGCACCGGCCGGTTTTTTTGTACTCGGCCATATCCAGGATGGTGTTGACGGATTCTTCCTTCGCGGGATCGATGAAGCCGCAGGTGTTCACCAGCAGGATGTCCGCTTCCGCCGGATCGCCGGTCAGCCGGTAGCCTTTTTCCTTCAGCAGGCCGAGCGCCGTTTCCGTATCCACCCGGTTTTTGTTGCAGCCGAGCGAGATTGCCCCGACAGTATAGGCCATGGAATGCCTTCCCTTCCCCTTCGGTTCTGATGTATACAACATGGAAGTATACCATGTTTCCGGCGGTTTGAAAAGAATGGACGGGAGGCATTCCTTCCTATATAATAAATGGGAATCGACAACCGATCGGAGGGATCCCTTTGAAGGATATCTTTCTGCTGGTGGACGGCAACAGCCTGATGCACCGCGCGTTTCACGCCCTGCCGGTGATGGACGCGGACGGCGTGTACACCAATGCGGTATACGGCTTCCTGAGCATGCTCCTGAAAGTGATCAGGGAAGAGAATGTGCAATATCTGGCTGTCTGCTTTGACGAACACGGGCCGACCTTCCGCCATACGGTCTATGCGGATTATAAGGCCGGCCGGCGGGAGACGCCGCCGGAACTCCGTCAGCAGTTTGGCACGATCCTGTCGCTCCTGGACGATATGGGCATCCGCCGGTTTTCGCTGCAGGGCTGGGAGGCGGACGACCTGCTCGGTACGCTGAGCTTGAAGGGAGCGGAAGCCGGGGTTACGCCGCTGCTGCTGACCGGCGACCGGGACGCGCTTCAGCTGGTGGGCGGCGGCACGGAGCTCATGTTCACGCGCAAGGGCATCTCCGAGACAATCCGTTTTACTCCCTCCAAAGTCTATGAAGAATACGGTTTTACGCCGGAGCAGGTTACGGACTGGAAAGGCCTGGCCGGGGACTCCAGTGACAATATTCCCGGCGTTCCGGGTGTCGGCGACAAGACGGCGGTGAAACTTCTGCAGGAATACGGCACGCTGGAGGAAGTGCTTGCCAACGCGGGAAACGTTAAGGGCAAGCTGGGCGAGAAGCTGGCCGCGTTCGCGGACCAGGCCAGGTTCAGCAAGGACCTGGCGACGATCCGGCGGGACGCGCCGGTGGAGTTCAGCCTTTCCGCCTGTGCGATGCCGGACCTGAAAAAAGGGATTCCCGCGCTGCAGAAACTGAAGCTCAACAGCATCATCCGCCGCCTGGACGAGGCCGGGACCGGCGGGGAGGAAGAAAAAAAGCCGGAACTGAAGCAGATCGACTTTGAACCGGCTGCTGTCCTGGACAGTCGGGAAGGGATTGTTTCCTGGCTGCGGGAAACATCCAAACACGGGAACTTGTGTATCTATCTGTCCGATCTCAGTGTTTCCCTGGCGCGTAAGGGCGGAAAACGTGCTGAAATCGGCTTGGGAGGGGACCTTCTGAACCCAGGGCTCGACCCCAAAGAGGTGCTGGAATGCCTCCTGGAGGAACTGCAACACGGGGACGGGATTGTCCATAACGGGAAAGCGCTGCTGCACCTGCTGGACAGGTGCGGACTGCCGGTGCCGGAGACCTTCAGCTGGGATACAATGCTCGCGGCATACCTGCTTAACCCGCAGGAGAAGAGCTACCGTCTCGGAGCCCTTTGCCCGGACAAGCCGGAGGACGCGGGCACGCTGTGCGCACTGGCTGCCTGGCAGCAGGCGCAGGTGGAAGAGAACGGCATGATGAAGCTGATGCGAGAGGTCGAAATGCCGCTGAGCTTTGTGCTGTTCCGGATGGAACGCGCAGGATTCACCGTGGATACCGCCTTCCTGCGTGATCTGGGCGCGCGCTATACGGCGGAGATCGGGGAAAAGCGGGACCAGGTGACGGCCGCGGCCGGGCATCCGTTCAATCTGAACAGCACACAGCAGCTGGGTGAGATCCTGTTTGAGGAGATGAACCTGCCTCACGGCAAAAAAACCTCCAAGGGATATTCCACTTCGGTGGAGGTGCTGGAAGGCCTGCGGTTTGACGCGCCGGAGATTATCGAACCGCTGCTGCGCTACCGGCAGCTGACCAAACTGAACAGCACCTATGTGGAAGGTTTGCTGCGGCTGGTGGACGGAAAGGGCCGGGTGCATTCCACCTTTGACCAGACGGCGACCGCCACCGGGCGCATTTCTTCCTCTGAACCGAATCTGCAGAATATTCCGGTCAGAACAGAGGAAGGTAAGGAGATCCGCGAGGCGTTCCTGCCCCGGAAGGGATGGGTGCTGCTGGACGCGGACTACAGCCAGATCGAGCTTCGGCTGATGGCGCATTTCTCCGGGGATCCGGCGCTGATCGACGCCTTCCGCAAGGGCGAGGATATCCACGCACGCACGGCCAGCGAGATCTTCGACGTGCCGCTGGAATGGGTCACGCCGGAACTGCGCAGCCGGGCGAAGGCTGTGAATTTCGGTCTGATTTACGGCATCAGCGGCTTCGGCCTGAGCCGGAACACCGGCGTCAGCCGGAAGGAAGCCGCGGCGTTCATTGAAAAGTATTTCCAGACCTATCCGGGTGTGAAGCGCTTCATGGACCGCACGGCGGCGGAAGGTGCGGACAGGGGATACGCGGAGACGCTGATGGGCCGGCGGCGCTACCTGCCGGAACTGAAATCCCCGAAGGCGCCGATCCGGGAGTTCGGCAAGCGCGCGGCGATGAACACCCCTGTGCAGGGCACGGCTGCGGACATTATCAAGCTGGCCATGGTCCGGATCGACAGGGCGCTGCGGGAGGCCGGGCTGCAGAGCCGGCTGATCCTGCAGGTACACGACGAGCTGCTGCTGGAGTGCCCGCCGGAGGAAGCGGACAGGGCTGCGGAGCTTCTGCGCGCGGCGATGGAAGGCGCGATCGAACTGTCCGTTCCGCTGGTGGCAGAGGTGCACCGGGGCGAAAACTGGGCGGAGGCAAAATAAGCCGGATGCCTTGAAAACATTGACATAACCGGTCAAAGATGATAGAGTGTGTAGCGTTGCCGGGAAGGGACCCGGAGCGTAAGGAAGGAGAAGCGGAAAATGCTTGAGTTCAAATTCGACACCCAGCTGCTGATTGAAGGGCATGACCTGGACGAGGACGCCATCAATGAATATTTCACCAGCCATTTCAAGGGCGACTGCCTGCTGGCCGTCGGCGACGATGAGCTGATCAAGATTCATTTCCATACCAACGAGCCGTGGCAGGTGCTGGAATACTGCGCCAGCCTGGGCGAGATCTATGATATTGTTGTGGAGAACATGGAACGTCAGGAACAGGGCCTGAAGGGATGAGCAGACTTGGTGATCTGATCCGCACCGAGCGGATCCGGCAGAAAATGACGCCGAAGCAGGTCGCAAAGAAATGCGGCGTCAGCGAGAGCTACCTGCTGGCGGTGGAAGCCGGCACCCGCATTATTGCGGACGACCAGGCCCGGCGGATCCTGAAGAGCATCGGCCTGAAACAACAGACCGAGGCGGAGTTCACGCTGGACGACATTGCCGCCACCGTAGACCTGGCCCAGGTGCAGCCACGGATGGCCGCCGCGGTGCAGGCCGCGAAGAAGCCGCCGAAGAAAGAGGCGGAGCTCGCCGCCTCCACTGAGGAAGCGGAAAGCGTTGCCGGCAGCGTCTGGCTGGACGCCCTGCAAAGCGTCCTGAAGCGCGTGCCCGTGATGAACGCGGTGATGAAACCGGTCAGCTACCAGCTGGTGCCGGTGGAAAACGGCCGGATCGAGGGCGCGAACCCGGACAAGGTTTTCTTTTATCTCGCACCGGACGACAGCATGCGGGGCTTCCGTATCCACCGCGGGGACATCGTGCTGACCGTTCCGGCCCAGAGTCCGGTGGACGGCGCGATCATGCTCATGAATTACAATGAGCACCGTTACCTGCGCAAGGTCAAGGTCCTGGATGACCGGAATGTGCTTCTCCAGTCCTATGACCGGGAATACGAATCCGAAACTGTTCCCATCAACGAGATCGGGTTCCTTGCCCGCTGTGTAAAAGTGACGTTTGAACTGATCTGAAACAAAAGGCTCCGGATTAATCCGGAACCTTTTGTTTTATCACCTTATTAAATTTTCTTTGCTTCCATATAGAACCGTTTCTCATCGGCTTCGCCCATCGAGAACGTCTTCCTCGGCAGTACGCCGAGTTTTTTTACGTCCTCAAAAAAGCTGTGTTTATCAATCTCCGGCAGCAGGAATCCGACAGTATCCGGCTTTCCGGCCAGCGCGCGAAGCGAGCCTTCACCGTGGATGAAGTCGATGCCGGCCTCCGGATGCTGCGCAAGGAAACTGTCCAGGAACTTCTGAACCGTTTCGCAGGGAATCGCGCCTTCCGGATCCTTTACGACAACGGTTTCCTCACCGTCTGCGGCCACAACCGTGAACCGGTGTCCTTCGCCGTCTTTTTCCAGCTTCATGCCGCGTTCCGCGGCATACTGTTTCCACGCCGCCATGACCGTTCCGCGGCCGGTGCCGGTCACGATACGGTGGATCGGCTCAAAGAGCAGGGCTTCGTCGTGGATGTTCACGATCTCGCACAGGGCGAAGCGCGCGGGATGGTTCTCCCGTTCCGCCTCACTCAGGCCTTCACGGATCTCGTTCCAGTAGGCCTTTGCGGTGGCAAGGCTGTGGTTGCCGTCGCCCACGGCAAGAAGCAGCGGATGCTCGCCCTTGGTATCCATGAGCGCGTTCAGGCTCCGGTCCACCTGATCCAGCATCGCTTCCCCGTCCACGGCCCAGCCGGCCAGGCGGCCGCCGCCCATCATCAGGTCAAAGTCGTAGACCTTGCGCAGGGAAGCCTTCGCTGCCTGCAGGGGTTCAAGCACTGTGCGGTCCGGATCGTCGATCAGGATCATGATATGCGTCAGTTCCACCGGCGCTCCCCGGCGGATCTTCAGCCGCGGCGGGAGCCGGTCGGTAATCGTCTGCTCCGTGGGGCGGATCAGTGGCAGGGAACCCTTTTCAAAGGAATACTGCTCCAGGTCCACCGCGCAGACCAGGCCAAGCCGCGTGCCGGAGGCGATCGTCCGTTCGCAGAGAATGAAACCGGGATTCACGGCCGGGGCCAGCAGGCCTTTTGCCAGGTAGTCCGCCATCGCCTGGTGGATCTGGGGGATCAGGGTCTCGCTGTTCTTCAGGTTATATTCCGGCAGGATGAGCCGGATGGCCGAGGGCGCGTCTCCGGCGCAGGCAAAGGCTTTCTGCCAGTATTCCGGTTCGGAGGTGTACTGATCGCAGGCGATGCAGGCCCAGGTTTCATGTTTTACGCCGGGAGCCGGCAGCAGGATCTGCGCGGGACGGATTCCGATTCGTTCAAAGGCCATGATTGTCATCCTTTCCGTGTGTTCATACAGTCTGTATTATATGTCAATCTGTTCCGGGTGAACAGGGGTTCATGCGCCGAGTTTCAGGTCCCCGTCCTTTACCCAGCCGGCTTTCCGGACCAGGGCGTGGATCAGCAGGGACAGCACTGCGGGCAGCACCAGGCAGATCAGCGCCATGCCGAGCCAGTCGGTTCCGGTGACCGCGGCTTTCGTGCCGGCGGCGACGTCGTTCACCCAGCCTGTGTAGACGCCAAGCGGGCCGACAAGGCCGCAGGTGCCCATACCGGAGGAGACCGGCGGGCCGTTCATCTCCAGCCGGAACACGCAGGTCGCGATGGGTCCGGTGATCGCGGAGGCGACGGTAGGCGCGATCCACACGCGGGGATTCTTCACGATGTTCGGCATCTGGAGCATGGAGGTGCCCAGGCCCTGGGAGACCAGGCCGCCGATCCTGTTTTCCTTAAAGGAGATGACCGCGAAGCCGATCATCTGGGCGCAGCAGCCCGCCACCGCGGCGCCGCCTGCCAGGCCGACCAGCCCGAACGCCGCGCAGATCGCGGCGGAGGAGATGGGGAGCGTCAGCGCGACGCCCACCAGCACGGACACAAGGATGCCCATCAGGAAGGGCTGCAGTTCCGTAGCCCACATAATCAGGTTGCCAACGGCCATGGCGGCTTTTCCGAGCGGCGGGGCGATCAGCCAGGAAAGGAACATGCCGACCCCGATGGTCACCAGGGGCGTCACGAGGATATCCACTTTGGTTTCCTTGGATACGGCCTTTCCGAATTCTGCAGCGATGATCGCGATGAAGAGCACGGCCAGCGGGCCGCCGGCGCCGCCCAGGGCGTTGGCCGCAAAGCCGACAGTGATCATGGAGAACAGGACCAGCGGCGGGCACTGCAGCGCGTAGCCGATGGCGACCGCCATCGCCGGGCCGCTCATGGCGGAAGCCATTCCGCCCACGGTATAGTCCTTGCCGCTGATTGTCGCGACGGTCTGCGTCAGGAACCCGATGCCCAGCTGCTTGCCGATTGTGTCGATGATCGTGCCGATCAGCAGCGAGCAGAACAGGCCCTGGGCCATTGCGCCCAGCGCGTCGATTCCGTAGCGTTTGAGCGAGATCTCTATGTTTTTCCGTTTCAGGAATGCTTTCATCGCTTATCCCCTTCCCTCATGGCTGCGGTATGAAAACAGCCCGGTAAGCTGTACAGCCTGCCGGGCCGTTGATACGCCTGTTGACCGGATTATGCCTGGCCTTTTTCCAGCGCGAGCGTCCGGGTGGTCAGGTCGCAGACTTCCGCGGGTCCGAAGTACTGGATCGCGCCGGGATAGGTGAAGGAGGTTTTCACCGCCCACTCGTCCCTGTGCGCTTCAAAGTATTTGAAGGGCGCGCCGTCAAGTTCGACCAGCGCTTTGCGGATGACGGGCTTGTCCTCGCCGTTCCGCCGTTCCATGTTCATCATCTTGGTGATGGGCATACCGCCGGCGACCCACTCTTCAGCAGGCTTGGAGATATTGGAAACCTTGGACAGGTATCCGGTGTAGCCGTACTGGATCAGCATGAAGGCATTGTAACCCAGGGAGTAGCAGTAGTCCGCGTCGAAGTTGGACGGGAAAGCGCAGCGGCCTTCATAGCCGAAGAAGTGATGCTGGGTGCCGAACTTGCCCTTGTAGGTGCCGGCGGCCTTCCGTTTGGCCAGCTCGGCCTTCACCATTTCGGAGAACAGTTTCTCGGACTCAATCAGGGAAACCTGCACGTTGCCGTGGGGATCCCGCTCGAGGAAGAGCTGCTGCTGCACGAACTGGGGCAGAATGTCGAATACCGCGAAAGATTCGGCGGACAGGCCCTTTTTGATGAACGCGTACTTGGCGTCCCAGTCGGGCAGGGCGTTGAACTCTTCGGTTTTGCTGCCGGCCAGCAGTTCGTTGATCTCGGCGATCAGTTTGGAAAACTCGGGAACGAATTCCACGATGCCTTCGGGGATGATGGCCACGCCGAAGTTCTCGCCGTTGTTGCCGCGCGTCTCAACGGAATCGGCAATGTAGTTGGCGATCTGGGCCAGGGACATCTTCTTCGCGGCCACTTCCTCGCCGATCAGGCAGATGTTGGGCTGGGTCTCCAGCGCGCATTCCAGCGCGACGTGGGAGGCGGAGCGGCCCATCACCTTGATGAAGTGCCAGTATTTCTTCGCGGAGTTGGCGTCCCGCTCGATGTTGCCGATCAGCTCGGAATAGGTTTTGGTGGCGGTGTCGAAACCAAAGGAGGCCTCGATGTCTTCGTTCTTCAGGTCGCCGTCGATGGTCTTCGGGCAGCCGATCACCTGCACGCCGGTGTTGTGTGCGGCCATGTATTCGGCCAGCACAGCCGCGTTGGTGTTGGAGTCGTCGCCGCCGATGATCACGATTGCGGTCAGGCCGTGCTTCTTTGCGACTTCGGTCACGATTTTGAACTGCTCTTCCGTCTCCAGCTTGGTGCGGCCGGAACCGATGATATCGAAACCGCCGGTGTTGCGGTACTGGTTGATGTATTCATCGGTGAACTCGATATAGCTGTCTTCGATCAGTCCGGAGGGGCCGCCCTTGAAGCCCAGCAGCACGTTGTTCTTATCCGTCGCCTTGATGGCGTCGTACAGGCCGCAGATGACGTTATGTCCGCCGGGGGCCTGTCCGCCGGAAAGGATCACGCCGACAACCTGCTTTTTCGCCGCGGAGGTGTTGCTGCCCTTGACGAAGGTGATCTCTTCCTTGCCGTAGGTGTTGGGGAACAGAGCCTTGATCTTGGCCTGGTCGGCCACGCTCTCGGTGGGGGCGCCGACCTTGACGGAAATCTCAGAGATACCGCCGCGAAGCATTCCCGGAAGCTTGGGGCTGTACTCGTATCTTGCCTTCTGAAGTGGTGACAGGTTCATCTTGCGTTCTCCTTTTAATCATTATTATATGAAGGAATGCGTGCGGCGCATTCATTCAGTAAAGGATTATAGCACGATTCGTCAAGAGGTGCTAACCCTTTTTTTATCAACGGTTGTCTTAGATTTGTATACGGGACGGATCATCCGTTTTCCCTTGTCAGGAGAACGACCGTTTCAGCGAGTCTTTGTGATTCCAAGGGCAACTCTACCACTTCATTCCCGTCTACAGGTACCGGGAAATTAAAGGTGATAGAACGAATCCAGATTCCGTCCTTTGTCTTTTTGGGATAAAGATCAACTCGCTCAATAAAGGCTTTCATAAACCGCTTCTGTTGGATTTCGGGGAAAGTAGGATAAAGTTGATTAAAAGCCAGCAGCAGTTGATATACCTGGTCTCCCGTGAGCTTCTCCTGCCGAATCGTGTACAGCTGTTCATTGATTTCTGTTTGCTGTTTGTCTATTTCGGCAATGATACTGTATTGCTCGTCATAGCGACGTTGAAAGTCTGCAATCTTCTGCTCATAAAACGGGTCATTGATATCCAAGGTATCCATCTGTTTTTCGAGTCGGTTTTTTGTTCCTTCCGCCTGCTGCCTCCGGGCATCCAGCGTTTCTTTCTTTTTTTCCATTTCGCTGGTATCAATGGTGGAACTGATTTTTTTCTTGATGGCGTCTATGAATTCCGGCTGACTTACCATCGCAGAAATCACAGCGAATACCTGGCGGTTGATTTCTTCCTGATCAATGTTTGTCCGGAACTTGCATTTGTGTCCCGTGACCTTGACGGTATTTTTGCAGTAATAATAATGCCGGATCTTGTTGTCCTTCTTATGCGGAGTAGAAATGTTTCCGTACAAACCCTTTCCGCAATCAGGACACCGGACAATACCTGAGAGTACATGGGCATGATTCAGATCACGGACTTTCTCTCTGACAAAAGCATTCTTCTTTCTTTTTTCCTGAGCCAGATTCCAGTCTTCTTCCGTAACGATGGCTTCATGAAGACCGTCATAGACAGGGAAATCATCCTGTACGACCACGTGCATCTCATTTCGGGTGCCAATCTTTTTCTCGGTTTTGCGTCGACCATAGGCGATTTTACCCATATAGACCGGATTGTCCAGCACGTCAACCACAAAAGGAGCCGAGAAACCGGGCATCATGCCGTTTTGACGAACATTTTTAGTGTATCCGTGATCATTCAGGTATTGGGCGATGGCACCGGCACCAAGGTTAGTATGGATATATTTGTCAAAAATAATGCGGATCACTTCCGCTTCATCTTCGTTGATGAGCAATTGACCGTTTTCAAGCTTGTATCCATATGGCGCAAATCCGCCGTTCCATTTCCCTTCCCGTGCTTTTTGTTCTCTTCCGGCCATGGTTTGCGCACGGATGTTCTCCCGTTCAATCTCTGCTACTGCGGAAAGAACCGAAATCATCAGTTTTCCCGCATCTTTGGAGGAATCAATACCGTCTTCCACGCAGATCAGATTGACACCGTAATCTTGCATGGTTTGCAGAGAGTTTAGCACATCTGCGGCATTCCTTCCAAAGCGGGAGAGCTTGAAAACAAGGACATAATCCACATTGTCTTTCCGGTTTGTAATATCCTGCAGCATTTGCTGAAAAGCAATACGACCCTGAATATTCTTGCCGGAAAAGCCTTCATCACAGTATTCACCGGCAATCTCCATTTCCTGATATTCAGCATATTTCCGCAGCTTTTCTCTTTGTGCATCCAGGCTGTATCCATCCACCTGCATGGCAGTAGACACGCGGGTGTAGATATAGCATTTAATCTTTCCGTTCATGCCCGACCTCCCTGCGGAAGACGCGGAAGGTTATTGATGCTGAGCTTCGACAGAGTTTGCAGTTGCTGAACAGCCAGTTCATGAAGCAGTATTAGCCTTTCGGATTGGCCTTTACCCTGTTCAATCAGAACAGCGTTATAGCTTTCCATATTGGCCAGTACCAACAACTGATTCAGAGATGCCTGATCCCGCATATTACCTTTGGCATCAGGATTCGCATTCCGCCATTGCTTCGCGGTTTGACCAAACAATGCCACGTTGATCATGTCCGCCTCTGTCGCATATGCATAAGAAATCTGCTCTGGCGTCAGCTTCGGGGGAATCAGATTTGCCTTGATGGCATCGGTATGGATTCGATAGTTTAGCTTTGCAATTTCCCGGTTCAGATTCCAGTTCAGAGACAGACGGCTGTTTTCATCCCGTTTGATCCGCTGGTAATCATTCATGATATATAACTTAAACTCAGCGGATATCCAGGAGGCGAATTCCAGCGCGATATCGGAATGGGCGAAAGTACCGCCATATCGACCAGCCTTTGAAACGATGCCGATTGCATTTACTCCTTCGATCCATTTGGTAGGAGACATCGTAAAAGCATTCAGACCAGCTTGCTGTCTAAACCCCTCGAATTCGAGGGGTTTAAAATCCGGGTTGTGAAGACTTTCCCAGATACCAAGGAATTCCAATGTTTCTCTGCTCCGCATCCAGTTGCAAATGGTAGCATTGGCATCATCGCTTTTGTACTTTGCAATGTCAGTCAGTGAAATGAATTCATTTTCAAAATCGGTCGTGTAGATGCGGATGCTGAAGCCCTTTGCGTGAATTGTATCAGATATTGGAGGATTAGCCATATTCGAAACCCCTTTCGATGAAAGATTCAAACGTATCGATTTCGATACGTTTAAAATGGACAGAAACGAAAAAAGGATCCGTATGCATATTCATCCTACCACAAGGGAAGACGATACACAATACGGATCCGGTGGTTTTTACAAGAAAAATTCAAGCAGCAGCATATAATGATTCCAAGGGCTCCCGCTTTTCAATTGATACGGCAGGAATCGGTTGCTCTTCGCTGCTTAGTTTTTCCCCTTGCTTTGCAAGGAAAGCAGGGCCATATTCCTGAAGCAGCTGGGCTGTAATATCAACCCATCGATCGAAGGCGGCCTGTTGATTAGGTGTAAAGTGAGACATCAGCAGCCACCTCCCTGTCACGCTGCAGATGTTTATTCCGGGCATCTCTACCGATCACGGGCCCTTCATAAACTAGCGTTTTCACAATCACAATTACGATATACATAAAGAAAAACACTCCTTTTCATATAGTAGGAATAAGGTCGATTTTCTGCGTGCGTGCGTTCCTGTGCTCATTGACACGCTGGAACGCACGTACGCAGAGTTTTGGCTTAATTCTCCCTTATAGCATTCTGCTCAAAGGGATTATCAGTCGGCCAGTTTTTCTGCCATCCATCGGCGGTTTCCATAGGGAGCCGGAGTACTGCTCCGATTCCTTTGAAACCCCTGACCCGACGTCCGGCAGCGTTGTATACGTTACTGTCGCGCTCGATTCCATATTTATTCAGGTTCGCGATCAGGAAATCACTGAAACTCCGCTGCTTAAGCGGCGTAAAGGCATTTTCCAGACACCAGACCTGATATACCCGATACAGTTCAAGAGAACTGATGGACGCATCCGGATCGAAACGGATATAACCTGTGGATTCCATGAAGGCGATCACGTTGTTGGCATCCTGCTTTACAACATTGCGGTTTGCCTTGGTGCGATCGCTTTCCGTAAACCGGAAGTGGTTGGCAACCAGACGCTGCAAGCCTTTAAAGGCCCAGAGAAAGATACCTTCCAGCTCCTGGCACATCTCTTCGGCCAGGTTCGGATTATCCGTGCGGTCAACAGCTTTTTCCTTCGTGGTCAGGATTAGCTGCCGGCGGTAAAAACCATCGCTCCGGTCATACAGGGACTGCAGATCACCGTTGGAAAAAGCGAGCAGCCGGGCGTACATGTAGCCCTGATAGCTCTGCTTTCCCTTCCGTTCCAGATCCACCTTGCCCTGCGCGGTCACAAGGGACTTGACATAATTGGTCTGCTTCAGGGCTTCCATTCGCATATCGTCGTCGATCATCAGATGGATATGCTCCAGATCAGCCCGGGCAAAACGGTTTTCAGACACCTTACCAACGCTGCCGTCCTTGGCGTTGCTGTTTCCGAACAGCTTCAGGAGAACAGCGCCGATCTGGCTCTTTCCTTCTCCGCCGTTTCCCTTAATGACCATCATCCGCTGTCCCTTGTTACTTGGAATCAGACAGTAGCCAATGAATTCCTGAAGCGTCAGGACATCTTCCGGATACAGAAGATCATTCAAAAAATGCAGCCAGCGTTCAGGCTTGGCCGCATTGGGGTTATAACAGATCGGGAAACGGCTCCGGACGATTTCGGGCTTCTTCTCATCGAAGGCCCCGTCCAGCATCAGGGTTCCGTTAGCCAGATGAATCCGGTCAGACTGCGGAGGCAGTGTTTCGGTAAACGTCATGATCTTCAGCAGATCTACCAGATTGGAGATCTTCTTGGACACATTGGAATGCACAAAAGGCTGGGCGACGGTATAGATTGCCTTTTTCAGAACGGAGTGATCATACAGAACACCTTCCTTGGTGAAAAAGGCGTCTTCGCAGTAAACGATGGGATGATTCCGGACGAAGCATTGACAGAACATCGTTTCGTCGATATTCTTTCCGTCATACCAGTCCGGCCACCATTCAGGCCGCTCTGCAGGGGTCATCTCCACGGGACTTCACCTTCCTTTCCTGAGCAAGGATCTTTTCGATCCGCTCAATTTCTCCGCTGCTGATCAGGTCATAGGCAGTTTCCTGGCGAACGGTTATATCCGCGTCAAACAGATCATCCAGATACTGGCTGATCTGCGGCAAAGCATTACAGGCGCGAGCAAACCGATCATTCCAGGGTTCGTCCATGGTGGCAGGAGCGTACTGCTCCTGTTCTTTCTTCAGCAGGTTTTCGTAACGTACCAGGGCACGGACACACCGCGTTTCCTGGCATTTGAGCTCCGCCTCACGCAGCCGCTCCCCCATGGGGAGAGCAGCCGCCGAAGAAGGAGCGGTAGGGTCGATGTGGAAATCTGCCATGATCTTTCTGGCCGCTTCATAGGGCGGAAGATTGAACAGCTTTCCAACAAAAGTGATTACATCTCCGGATTCATGACAGCCGAAGTAGTGAAAATGATCTGGATACAATTTCAGGGACGGATGATGATCATCATGAAAAGGACAGATCATCATGTTATTCCGTCCGACATTCAATCCATAAAAGGCAGCGGCATCCTTAACTGATACTGCTGCTTTCACAATGGGGAAAGGGTTCACCGAAAATACCTCCTCAATAAATGGTAGTAGTCGAGAAAACAAAATCGCCGGGAGATTCATCTGCCGGCGATTCAGAAGAAGAGTCCTTGGGGAACTTCTCATCGCAATGAATTCATCAGGTTCCCCGGTTTTCAGGGATGTAGGAGTACATCCTGCATAAAAACACTTCGGTCGTGAATGACCGAAGGATATCATTATTCAATTGTCAGGTTTACCGGGAATCGTGATCACGCTGGATCACTTTACGCCGGGGCGGTGCTTCCAGCTCTTTCTGCCGGAAAGCCTTGAGCTGTTCACGAATCGAAGGAGTAATCTCCTTTTCGATCTTTCGGATGTTCTCCGAACGAACTTCGGATTTGAACAGCCTGTCTTTGATCCAGGCAATCAACTTTTCGGTGCGCTTCTGGATCATGGAGATCGCGCCATCAAGGTAAGCGCTGACTGCATCCCGGATGACCGGTTTCAGCTTTCTGTCCGGAGAAGTGTTTTTCTCCTTAAAGGCAGAAAGCGCTCTGACCGTACTGGCCTGAGTTTCCCTGACCACACTCTCAGCAGTCACTTTCACAGCCGAGTCATGGGCTTGTGCAGCAATGCTGGCGATGAACGCCTTTTCATCATCCAGCAGTGAAGCATTGCTGTCGATCTCGGCCTGCTGTTGCATCAGAATCTGGCTGTTCTGAGCCTGCTGAGCCTGGAGACTGGCCAAAGCCTGTTGCTGCTGGGCGATTGCTTCCTGCTGCTGGTCGATTTCAGCTTGCTGCGATTCAATGATGAAATCATTTTTCTCGCGGTAAGCCTGACCGCCGTAGATGGGTTCCTCTTCGATCGAAAGGCCGTGTTCCTTGCAGACATCAATGAACAGATCCCGGCAGATCGAATCGAAAGTCATTTTTCGATTGTTTTTTCGGCTCGACGACTCATTCGGATTCGGAAGAGGAATTCCCATTGCTTCCAGCGCCTTTTCCTGCTTCGGCTCGATTTCGCCGTAGTCGTTCTTCACGTCGAAGACATGACGCTCATGGACATGAGGCGTCGTTTCATCCAGATGAAGCGCCCAGTCCAGAATATGCACATGTTCTCCGAAACGAGCGTTAAAGCGCTCACGATAATCATCGAGTACATCCATCAGGACGGAAGGCGGGGTTTCGCTGCCCTGTTTTCCGATCTGGTAGATCGTTTCTTCCGGGCAGGTCCGCCTGTCTTTCAGCAGAGCTTCCGCAGTACGGTTCCGTTTGGAATGGCCGGCTTTCCGATTCCGCTCATTCTGACCGGCGACGAAGTCGGAATAGCGTTCCGTGTAGAACTGCTTCTCGACATCCGCAAAAGACGGATATTTTCCATTCTCCTGTTCTTCATGGGAACGCAGACCATTTTGATAGTCCCAGTACATATTCAGATGCGTCCGGGAAGAATCAATGTGGTCAGCATTTTCCGCGTCGAATTTCCGGTCATTGTGCTTGGAACTGTAAGCACCGCTTTTTCCAGCGCGACCGTTATGGCGGGATACACGTTGAGCTGCCATAGGAATTTTCACCTCCTTTCTGGGTTGGGATTGTTGGGGTAGAGGGCAGAAGCGGGGGACGCGATCCAGGAGACCTGGCTTTTTTAGACAGGTAATACCCAGTACTATGTGTCGAACCCTATGGGCCCAACACATGACTGGGCC
Source organism: Clostridia bacterium (assembly GCA_017512985.1). Classification (GTDB taxonomy): domain Bacteria; phylum Bacillota; class Clostridia; order Christensenellales; family Aristaeellaceae; genus Aristaeella. Next base: position 13,148 of record JAFWEJ010000002.1, on the reverse strand, counting down.
AAAGGTTTCACCTCTGGACTCTGAGCAAGGGCGCTGCCCTCTGCACTCCCGGCAGGCGTTGTCACCCTGCACCCGACCCAGCGCACTCCGTCTCTGGACTCCGGGCAAGGTCTTGCCTTGCAACCGCGCAGACGCTACCGCCCTGCACCAGGCCCAGAGGGTTTCCCTCTGGACTCCCTGCCGGCTGAAAAGCAACGCGCTTGCTTTCCTGTCGGAGTGATATCACTTTGGTATCACCCGAAATCAGGTATCAAAAAAAGTGATACCAATCTGATATCACCTGATCGCCGCATAGGTTTTATTTACAACCTCACAGGCTGTTCATAAAATTATCGGCGATATCGTAATTCTGATCCGAGATCTCCTTGCTGCCGGTAGTGCCCGCTTCCGTTCCGGAAGGCTGCACCGCCAGCGGCAGATCACGGATCGCGTCACTGACTGCCTGACGCACGATTTCTTTCAGTGCTTCTGCATCTGCGATTCCCCCAAGCGCAGGCGCTTCGGCAGTCAGGGCATCCACAATAGTGGCTGTACGGGAACAGGGACTGTTCTTCAGCAGCTCATAAGCACGAGCATGCTCAGCCCTGTTCAGGTTCAGCCGTACAGTGAAGCTGACGGTGTGCTCATTCTTCTTCAAAGCAAACACCCCGCTTGCGGAGTGCCTTGGCCGCCAGCTGATAATAGCCCTTAGCCGTAGCCTTGATATCATCAATAAAGGTGACATGCTTGGAATCCCAGGTTCCGAAATTCCGGATCAGGCAGGCACCGCCTCCCATGAACCAGAGCTGCATGAGCCGGGAATCATATTCATGCTCTCGCAGGCTCCGCATGATTCCGTTCACATACCCGGCGGCCGTATCACGGATGGAACTGACCACCTTTTCATCTACGCTGGCTTTTCCATAGCGTAGTACCTGTTCGATGATGCTGTCATCGACCTTCAGGTGCATTTCTCCGCGCATAAGCGCTTCCCGGGCAGCCAGTATACACTGATGAGTGCCGTACTTTTCAGTAAAGCACTTCCCGCTGATGGGACGGCAGTTGTTGATGTACATGATGTTCATGGTTCCGTTTCCGATGTCGCAGAGCATATTGACGCCGGTAAACTCTTCCAGGCGACCCGCTACAGCGGCAAATCCCTGGGCGTACATTTCCACGCCCAGGATCTCAACGGAATAATCGATACCGTTATACCGGAATTCCAGATTGGGGATACGGGTCAGATAACGGATGAAGCTTTCCTTCTGCTGACCGACCCAGGTTAGGGGCAGACCGACAGCCAGATAAACCGACGCTTCGGTCAGTCCGCGCCGCTTCATTTCCCGGGCGATAGCGACCATGGTCAGCTTCAGATAGTCTTCATTAGCGGTCTTATCGGCGGTAAATTCCTTGTGGGAATCGCCGATCGCATACCATTTTCCACCCCAGGAGAGCTTGTTGAGCACCATGGCAGGCTCCTCGCCATACTCCGTAATCCCGGTGGGAAAAATGTCGTTCGGGGTTTTCACGTTGCCATACCCGTGATCAATCGCCACGAGGATGGTCTTCTTATCATGGACAATAAACATATTTTTCCTTTCTGCCGCAGTTGCGGCGATCATAATATGACGGACCAACCAGTCCGCAGGAGAAACAGGGGAACCGGGCTTTATACCCTCATAGGCATCATCTCCTTTTATCCGGGCTTTCTTGCCCTTTTCACCGTTATTATGTTGAAATTTGCGAAAAACATGAAAAACACCTGACAGATCAAAAATAAAAAACCTGACAAAATGCTTTTGTTCGTCTTTTCTTTTTCGGAGAGATGCTTTATAACAGAGAAGGAGCCTTATTTTGCGATTAACGGTGATGAGTAATGAGCCTGACAAAGCACAGCACTATGCTGGATCTGATTTATGCCGATGATACGGTTCAATACAGCGGGAAGGTTATGCCTGCCGGTTCTGTTGCCTGTATGGCACTCAACATCAGCAAGGAAGATCTGGCCGCGGCCAAGCCGCTCTGTCAGCAGATTGCGCCGGCTGAAGTTACGTTACTGTTCCCTTTTGTCGATGAAAAAGATATGGAAAGCGCAAGAATCGCCGCGCATTCCCTGGTCAAAATCATTTCCCGTTATGAGCTCTTCTCTTTCTTTGATGTTCCCAATATTGATCAATGGCTGGACCAGGTTTTTTCCATGAAAACAGTCAGCAGGATTCCCGAGTTCAGCAAGATCCTGTCCAGTGGACAGATGGATAATCAAACGGCGGAAAAGTATGGGCCGGAGATTACTCTGCAAATACTGGCACCGTTCCTGGTCCATTTTTACGATGCGGTCACGCAGTTGCAGGAACACCTTGCTCCTTTTGCCGAAACACTGGACGCTCCAAACAAACAGAGAACGAAGGATGCGTATTTATCCCAGTTCAGCAAATCTTTTCCGGAGGAGATTCACCTTGGGGACGGAAGCAATTCCTGGATGTCCCTGATGAATGTTTCAATTCAGTATACAGCAGGGAATGATGTTCAAGACCGGCGCTGGCAAATGCAGAAACATATGCATTTTACCAGCCTCGCCAGTATGCTGCGAACCGATTTCTTTGAGGGTCTGTCTGTCGGCCATGCTCCAAAACGCTGCGGAATCTGCGGGAGATGGTTTCTTACGACAAATGCCCGGAAGACAAAATACTGTACCGATATCTGTCCTGACGATCCCGCCGGCCGCAAATGCAAAGCGATTGCCAGCAGGCTTGGAAGAGTGGCGCGTGAACGGGCGGAAGATCATCAGCTGAACGAACCCTTTAAACGCTGTATGAATTGGATTTATCAGGCAATAAGGCGAAACAAACTGGCCCCGGAGTTGGCCGAGGTGATGAAAAAACTTGCCCGGGATAAAAAACAGCGGGCAATAGCCGATCTGAAATATGCCAAGGGTTCCTATACGAAAGAAATGGATCAGAAGGCGCTGAAAGCTGAGGCAGAGCGTTTTCTTCAGCACGCATAAAGGAGGTCCCATTGAAACAGCAGACACTGAAGGATTACTCATGGGACCTGGGTGATTATGCATTCAGGACATCTATGGCAGAGCACAGGAAACTGACGATGTACGATGCGGAGAACGTATACAAACTGGTTCCGGCCCTGCCGAAAAGGACGCATGACAGCAATTCGAATGATTATATCCTTAAGGCAAAGGAAACCCATGAGCTGAAATATCTTTTCTTCTATCTGGATGAGAACGAGGCGTATTTCAACAACCAGATCAGGGCTTTCCTGACGAGCGAATCCAAATATATCGCACCGGAACGATTTATGGACCTGAAACTGGAATGCAGGGAGGAAGTGTTGAGCCGTTTCCCGGACTATGATCCGAACAGAGGAACCACGTTTATCACATTCATTCATCGATTCATTATAGATACGATGTTGCGGTTTCGGATGTCGGAGGAGTTTTATTCCTTTGATTCCCTGAGCGAATACAAGGATGCACGGCGTATTATGCAGTTGTATACCGAATGCTATGGAGATTCAGAAAAAACGATACGCCTGTTTTCGGAGCAGAGCGGCTGCTCAGAGAAAACGGCAGCGGAAAAACTGAAAGCGGCATGGCGGCAGCGTAACAGGCTATTGCCCAGGAAGATCAATGATGAAGGAGAAGACTGGGAACAAGACGATGAACTGATTCCGGATTTTTGGGATTACGCCAGTATTCTCTGGGACGGAATGGAAGCCGAGAAAGTGAAGCAGGCTTTCTGGGGCAAAAGCATGTCGTACAGGGATCAAACACTGCTGGAGCAGCGTAACGCAATCTGTATGACATGCGGGCGCGTCAGCAGCATGAGCAAGCGGATGTCTTTTGATGAACTGGCGACGATGTTTGAAGGATGCGGATCCTCCGGAGCGGAACGGGCATACAATCGGGCTGTGGAAAAGCTTCTGCTTGAGCTGGTCAGGCTGAGACAGCTTCATTGTGTTCGGATCAGGCAGGAATCTGTTCAGCGCAAAGGTAAAAAAATAACCGCCGCTGTCTATGCCTATCAGGTTGACAACGACGGTGAATGGGGCAGTATCCAGTTTGATCTCCAGGAAAAGACTGCCCTGGTAGAGATGTTTGCGGAAAAGGACCTTAAAGATACCTGGACTGTGACAGACGCGGCCATACAGGCAGTATTGGGAAGTGACGATGGGAAGCTGCCGAAAAAGATGCTGATACCGGTGGACTTGGAACGATATTAGGATATGCGAGGAAGACTACAATCGATAAGTAGGTGATTGGCTAGGGACGCCCCAGATAAACAGGAAAATGTTCAAGGCAGATTAAAATGCACGAGAAAGAAATGCCAGTGGGAGAAATGTTGCCGGATTTTTAGGTGCGAGTAATAAGTTTATTTCTTTTCAGCAGCTAAGTATTGCTTCGTAGTATCCCGCAAAATCAGCTTTGTGGGCGAAAGATGGGAGACTCCTTTACTTCCATCCTGAATCATAGCTTGCAAGTTCTGCATTGTGCAGTTAACAATACTTCCTAAATCTTGTTCTATGCAGGAGAGCCGAGTTACACAAACATCAGGATAAAGCAGGTTGTCAAAACTGATGATAGATGCCTCTTCTGGCACCTTTACGCCTTTTTTTTGAAACACATTGAATACTGCCAGGGAAGAGAAAGCATCCGCAGCAATTACCGCATCAACTTTCTTTCCACTGGATAGCAGGTCATCCATGCGAATGAAAGCGTTCTCGTAGCGAGTATGTTCCAAAAGCAGGTAGTGGTCATCTGGAAACTCTATTCCTCGATCAGCAAGATAATCCCGAATAGCATTTAACTTCATCTGATTGCTGATGATGGACTTGCAGCCACCCAGATAGTAGAAGTGTCTGCAGCCGGTGATAAAGAGATAATCGACCGCTTCTTTCACACCTTTATATAAATCTGACATCACATGAGGTGCATCAATCTCAGGATAGTAGTTCCCGATAAACACCATAGGAATGCCGTTCTGTTTTAGAAGGTTAATATATTCTGGATTATTGTTCTGTTTGATGCTGGGATAGATAATGGCACCTTCAACTCTGAAGGATACAAAGTGTCTAATCATCTCTTTTTCATAATTAATATTGCTTTCTGTTGTTACAAGAATCATCTTGTAACCCATGTCTCTCAAGGCTCGTTCGATATGCCGTACTAAATTAGAGTAGAAAAGATTAGAAATATTTGGAATCATTACTCCGATGAGCCCGCTTTTTTTTCTGGCAAGTGACCTTGCATTGCCGTTGCTCACATAACCAAGCTTCTTGGCAGTTTCTATCACCTTCTGCCGGGTCTTGTCATTCACACCTTTTCGACCATTCAGAGATAAGGAAGCAGTTGCCTCCGAGACTTGAGCTGCCTTGGCTATATCCCTTAAAGAAACGCTCATTTGACACTCCTGTGATTAAAGTAAAACAGCAATTTAAATTAAATGCTCTATCATTTTAAACTTTAAAAACCACGCTGTCAATATTGTTTATGGCTTTTTAATTCAGAAAAAATGATGAAAAAAAGATGAATGTCTTTTTATAAAAAAACTTGATCATGCATATTGACAAAATCGGATGCGATGAGATATACTTAACTTAATATTTAAAGCGCTTTAGAATGAGCGCAAAAAATCATAATACGAAGGAGTGGAAACCATGAAGAAAATCCTGTCTCTGGTTCTTGCCCTGGCACTCGTTTTGTCCATGGCTGTCGTAGCTCATGCTGACGACAAAGTAACCATCAACTTCTACTGCAATCCCTCCAAGAACGGTGGCGTGGAAGCCGCCGTGGCGGCTTTTGAAGCTGCCAACCCCAACATTCATGTTGAAATCGTTGAATTTTCGAGCGACACAAACCAAAAGAAGACCACCTTGTCCTCCATCTTCCAGGCACAGGACGATTCTGCAGACGTCTTTATGATGGACTGCACCTGGCCGGATGAATTCATCAGTGCTGGCTGGCTGCTGCCTCTGGATGGACTGTATACTGAAGAAGAGCTGGCTGAGTTCATCCCCGGAATCATGGATATCTGCTTCGATGCGAATGGCACGATGTACGCTATTCCGGAATACCTGAACGCTGGTGTTCTGGTTTATCGGAAAGACCTGCTTGAGAAATACGGCTATGAGCCCGCTAAAACTTGGGAAGAGCTGATTGATCAGTGCAAAGTAATCATTGAAGGTGAAGCAAAAGAAGGTAATACCATATCTGGTTTCACCAGTGCGTGGTTGGAATATGAAGGACTCACTTGCTGCGCCTTTGAATTTATGTGGGACTACGGTGCCAAGTTTGCGGCTGATGGAAAGTGCACATTGGATTCTCCTGAAGCTCAGCAAGGCCTCAACATCATGCGCCGCATGGTGGAAGAGGGTATCACAGATGCTGGTATCCGTGGCTACAAGTGGGCCGACTCCCAGGCTATCTTCAATGCTGGCAGTGCCATCTACATGCGCGACTGGCCTTCCGCTTACAAGAATGCTATCAATCCTGAAAAGTCCGTTGTTTCAGACAATGTTGGTGTGACTGTGCTGCCCAGTGGTACTGCCGGCTCCTTCACCACCAATGGTGGCTGGTACATCGCTGTGAATGCTTTCACATCTCACGCTGAAGAAGCAAAGACTTTTGCTAAGTTCATCTGCGGTTATGAAGGCCAGGTAGCATATTCTTCCAAGAGTGGCGACCTTCCGACTCGTCCGGCAACTTATGCGGATCCGGCGTTCGAAGGCACAATGACCGCTCAGCTGTATGATATTGCCCTGACCACTACATCCCGTCCGTCTTCTGCGTACTATTCTGAGATTTCTGCTGAAATCTACACCAATGCAGCCTTGGTGGCTGATGGTGCCAAGACCGCGGAAGAAGCAACGGCGGACATGGTTAAGAATATTCAGGCTATTCTGGATCGTTAAGTTGAGTATCTACGGGCCGGATTTTGATCAGAGATCCGGCCCATTTTTTCTATCTATCCGACGTCATGGGAGATGATATATCTTGCATAATAGGCAGAGATTGATTTTCGGATATATCGCTTTAATTCCTGCAATTATCGTGTTTGCGATTTTTATCGTATATCCGGTATTCAACACTATCTATTTGAGCTTTTGCAGCTATCGTACACAAACGATCCAACAAGGTCCCAAATTCATAGGCTTTGACAATTACGTTCAAATGTTCGGCGATGACAAGATGTGGACCGCACTGAAGTTTACTGTGCTGTTTACTCTCATATCGGTGGTGCTTGAAAGCATATTAGGTATGCTTTGTGCCCTGATTATGAACCGGCAAGGGAAAACCCGTGGCTTAGTTTGTGCTATGATCCTGATTCCATGGTGTATCCCGACAGTTGTCTCCGGTTTGATGTGGAATTATATATTTGCTGAATCCTATGGCATATTGAATTATCTGCTTCAAGGTCTGGGATTGGCTAGTGAGAATGTACGCTGGTTGACAGATTCACGGTATGCTTTCCTTTCAATTCTTATTTCTGATGTATGGAAGACTGTACCATATATGTCTTTGCTGATGTTATCGGCATTAAAAACAGTAGATGCTTCTTATCTCGAAGCAGCACAAATCGACGGTGCAAATAAAATTCAGTCTTTCTTTAAAATCAGTATGCCATGTATGAAACCGATTATTATTGTTGCTGTGATGTTCCGTACTATCCAGAGTTTCCGGATCTATGACCTGATCCGGGTGCTGACAAATGGCGGACCGCAGGGAAAAACAACCAGTCTTACAATATATACAATAACTCAATATACATCTTATGGAAACATGGGTTACGGTGCAGCATTAGCGGTGCTTACATTTGTTATCTCCATGATCATTGCTGTATGTTTCCAGGATGGCATAAAGAGCAAGCTGGAGGTGTAAAGAGTGCAGACTGTTCAAAGAAAACCCGGGAGCAAAATTGGCAGTCGGATCGGTCTTGCTGTATTTACCTTCCTATTTGTATTCATGATTGTGGCTCCTTTTGTGTGGCTATTACTTGCGGCATTTAAAGAGGGAAAAGAACTGTATTCTATGCCAGTGCAGATTTTCCCATCATCTTTTAATCTGCAAAACTTTTCAGATGCGTTTACAGTTCAGCCACTGATGAGTTACATCCTTAATAGTATTGTAGTTGCGGTTCTTGGAACGGTTTTGATTATTATCATTGCCAGCCTTGTCAGTTTTGCATTGGCCCGTACACATATAAAAGGAAAACGACTTGTGCTGCTTATGCTGCTTTCTATTTCATTGCTGCCGCCTGTGACAATCCTGAACCCCATCTATCTGATGATGAGTAATCTGAAGATGATGAACACCACTTATGGACTTGCTTTTGTGTTGGTTGCAATAGAGTTGCCCACGGCTGCATGGTATCTGATGAGTTTCTTCCAGACAATTCCGGATGCGCTGGAAGAAAGTGCAATGATCGACGGTGCAAATGTCGTAACGATTTTCTGCCGAATTCTTATGCCACTTGTTGCTCCGGGGGTTTTTACTGTATCAATAATGACTTTTATTGCTGTTTGGAATAATTACCTGTTTGCTTCTGTTCTGAATCCTACGAAAAAAGCCAGGACTGTCACTGTTGCACTAACCATGTATGCCGGTGAAACCACTACTCCATGGAATACTATTGCTGCAGCTGCTATCGTGGCCTGTGTGCCCTTGGTTATCATGGTGCTCATTTGTCAAAAGCGTATTGTTTCCGGCATGGTGGACGGTGCTGTAAAAGGTTAATGAGCTTCTAATTGTATTTTTTAGGAGGGAATTGTCATGGAACATAATAATTGGTGGAAGAGCGCGATTGTTTACCAGATTTATCCCAAGAGCTTTCAAGACACTAATGATGATGGCATTGGTGATCTGCAAGGCATTATCAAGCATTTGGACTACATCAAAGAGCTTGGCGCTACTGTCATCTGGCTGAATCCCATCTATCCTTCGCCGCAGGTGGACAATGGCTATGATATTGCCAATTACCAAGATATCCATTCATCGTTTGGAACCTTAGAAGATTTCAAGGAACTTCTGAGTAAAGCTCATAGTTTGGGTATCAAGGTGATCCTGGACATGGTGTTGAACCACACCTCTGATCAACACCCTTGGTTCCTTAAATCAAAACAATCTAAGGTTGATAATAAATATCGTGATTACTATTTCTGGAGACCCAAGAACGAAAACAAAGGTGAGTCAAGCATTTGGAAAGGTGATGAACCCAATAATTGGGGGAATTACTTTTACGAGGGAAGAGGCTCTGCCTGGGAATGGGATGAAACAACCCAGGAATACTACCTCCATAACTATTCAAAACATATGCCGGACCTGAACTGGGGATGCAAAGATCTGCGAGAAGAAATTTATGACATGCTGAACTGGTGGTGTAACATGGGCGTAGATGGTTTCCGACTTGATGCTATTAACCGTTTGCAAAAGCCCAAAGATTTGCCCAACAGCCTGAGGCCATGTGCTCCACCGGTCAATCCTTTCGGCTACATCGTAGATCGGGAAATGTGCGCAAATCAGGAAGGAATCACCGATCTTCTGAAGGAGTTAAAGCGGGAAGTCTTTTCCAAGCATGACATTATGACTGTCGGCGAAATGGGCAATACTGATTCTGACATCGCTATGCCCTACATTGATCAGAAAAATGGCGCTATTAACATGATCTTCCATTTTGAAATTGCAAAGAATCCTCGTTTGGTGTCTGTGCCAGAGTATAAAGAGATTCAAAAGCGCTGGGCCAAAGTTATTGAAAAAGGCGGTTGGGGTTCCCAGTATCTCACCAATCATGATAGTCCTCGTCAAGTGTCCCGCTTTGGCAACGACACAGAGTTCCGAGTGGAATCCGCAAAGATGTTGGCAATGCTCACCCATACCCAACCAGGTACAGTTTATATCTATCAGGGGGAGGAAATAGGCATGACAAATGTGCATTTCCCCACCATTCAGGATTACGACGAACGCTATACTGTGGGCAAATATACGTCCATGGTGCAGCAAGGTATTGCGCCAGAGGAAGCCTTAGACAAATTGCGGATGATGAGCCGGGATAATGTACGTACTCCCATGCAGTGGAATAATATGCCCAATGGTGGCTTCACCCCCGGGAAACCTTGGATTCGTTCCAATCCAAATTATAGTTACATAAATGTTGAGAAAGCCCTGGCTGACAAGAATTCCATTTTCTATACTTACCAGAAGCTGATATCCCTGCGTAAAAAACATCCTGTGATGGTTTTTGGTAACTACGAGCCGATAATGGAAGAGTATCAGAATGTGGTAGCCTATACCAGGGAATACCAGGGAGAAACCTGGCTTATGATTTTCAATTTCCAACCATTCAAGCAAACGATCAAACTTCCTGACAAACTCTACTATAGCTCACGCACACTCCTGATGTGCAATTATGATAATGTCGAATCTATGACCGAGCTTCGCCCCTATGAGGGAAGAATCTATCAGTTGGACGCATCACCTGCTACTCATGATACTTACGCTTGTCGTATCTGCGGATATATGGTAGATATTCCAAAGGATGAAGGATTACCAGATGATTTTAGTTGTCCATTGTGCAAACATGGCAAAGAAGAATTTGTAAAAATGGAATAAGGCATATTTGGAAGACGAAATGTTGAACACATAAAAATGTTTATCTGTCACCGGCTGCCGAATGGTGGCCGGGATTTTTCAATGGTATAGTACAGTATTTCGGAGCAGAACAAAGCACAGAAGAATGACACAATAAAATCGGGGCAGCGCTTGCTGCCCTGAGACTGTTTAGCCGAGAACGTTCAGACCGTGGTAATTGCCGATGGCTTTCAGATAGGCTTGAGGGTTTCCCTCCATCACGAGCTCTGCATATCCGATCGGATCATTGTAGATCAGGTAGTCCAGCTCAGACCGCTGATACATGTTTTCGGCATAAGCTCGTTCGTAGGCAGTGCAGTCGATCAGGACGATGTTTCCGTCGGACAGTTTGGCGTATACATAACCGGTATCCATGTCATACTTTGCAAATGTGATGTTCATGTTCAAGCCTCCTTTTTGATCATTTGGAAGTGTCGCAGAGCATCTTCGATCGCTTTTTCCTTTTCCGGCGGGCATTTGGGAACCTTGCTGCCTTCGTTTTTCGGTTTGTTGTAGCAGTCTCTCTCGATGATGCCGTGCTTTGCTTTCACCTGGGCTATATACAAACAGGAAACCTTCAAGCCGGTGTGCTCCAGCACATAGGTCTGAATCTGCTTATAGGTGGCGTCGTTCAAGAGGCAGGAAGTGTCCAGATCTTCCAGCGGGAATTCGACGCGGACGGGTTTGCTCGATATCTCGCCCTTGGAAAGCAAAACCACCGTCTCCACGCCGGAGGTCCAGCAGAACATATCGACCGGCTGCACCCTGCGGACCAGGTATCCTTCTTCCTTCAGAAGACCCGCGTCCCGGGCCAGCGTGGCGGGATTGCAGGACACATAGACCAGCCGGTCCGGCGACGCTTGCGCCATGGCGCGGATGACCGCGGGATCCAGGCCCTTCCGGGGCGGATCCACGACGATGACGTCCGGCCGGAGCCCGTCCGCCACCATCTGCGGCAGCAGATCCTCGGCCTTGCCCGCGCGGAAGGAAACATTGGAAATTCCGTTATCTGCGGCGTTGCGCTTCGCGTTCTCCACCGCGGCCGGGACGATCTCGATGCCCACCGCCTCCCGGCAGTGCCGCGCCATCGTCAGGGTGATGGTGCCCGCGCCGCAGTAGACGTCGCACAGGAGATCCGTCGGTTTCAGGCCGGCGAATTCCGCCGCGGTCCGGTAAAGCTTTTCGGTCTGGGCCGGGTTTACCTGGAAGAAGGAAGCCGGGGACAGTTCGAACCGCAGGTCAAACAGGGTATCTGTGAGGGTTTCCTTTCCATATAGATGGTGCCAGGTATCGGACAGGATCACGTTGGTATCGGCGCGGTTCTCGTTCAGCCACAGGCTGGCCGTGCCCAGGGGGACCAGCGCGCCGGTCAGTTCCTTGAGATGGGGAAGCGATCCGCCGTTGGCCGCGACGGTGACCATGCTTTTCCTCTTCCGGTTCACGCGGATTACCAGGTGGCGGATCAGTCCCTGACGGGTTTCCTCCCGGTAGGGTTTCACGTGAAACATTTTCATCCAGGAGAGGAAAGCGGCGGCGATTTCATTCGCCGGCGGCATGGCGTTGGGGCATGCGGGGGCGGGAATGACCGCATGGCTCCTCGGCGCGTAGAAGCCGAGCACCGGCTCTTCGTCAGTTCCGCCTGCGGGCAGGGAGGTCTTGTTGCGGTAGCCGGCGGGATCATCCATTCCCAGGACCGGCGGCACGGCTGCGTCAATCCCGGCAATGTGCCGGAAACAGTCTTCCACCTGCTGCCGTTTGGCAGCCAGGGTGGCAGCATAGCTCATATGGCGGCCGGTGCAGCCTCCGCAGCGGGGATAGGACGCGCAGTCCGGAATCCGCCGGTCCGGGGACGCCGGTTCGGGCGCCGATTCCAATCGTCCGAAAGCATAGCGTTTCTCCGCTTTCACGATCCGGACCTCTGCGGTTTCGCCGGGCAGCATGCCGGGAACGAACACAGGCATTCCGTCATGGATGCATACGCCCTCCAGGTCTGCGCCGAGACGTTCGGCAGCCAGGGGGAAGCATTCGTTCTTTTTCATCGCGCCCGGTCCTTTCTTCGGATTCTTTCTTATTATAACAGGGGTGCTCCGGAAATGTCCACCAAATATAGAAGCGGGAACCGGGATCCGACCACAAGATGTGGAGGTCTTCGAAAAGTCCCGAAAATGCAGGAAAAATAAGGCTTTTTCCGTACAAAAAATTTACAAAAAAATTCTTGACAAAGGAAAAACCCTCTGTTATTATAGTCAAGCTCGCCCGAAAGGGAATGCCTGACAGCGAGCCGGCGAACCTTGAAAACGATACAGAGAAGAACGCGCAAACATTAAGGAAAGACTAGCGAAGATTCCAAAGAGTTTAACACGAAAGTGTTTAAGGATTAAACGGAAGAGTTTGATCCTGGCTCAGGACGAACGCTGGCGGCGTGCCTAACACATGCAAGTCGAGCGGGGACATGCGACGGACCTGAAGTTTTCGGATGGATGGGAAGATGTATTGTTCTAGCGGCGGACGGGTGAGTAACGCGTGAGCAACC
>JAFWEJ010000004.1 GCA_017512985.1 Clostridia bacterium | reverse complement strand
GCCGGAAGAAACTGGCGACACGGGTTAAACCGCGACATCCGGGAATAAGAAAATCCCTTGCAAGCGTTATCCTGCAAGGGATTTTTGGTGGTGACAGTTGGACTCGAACCAACGACCCCATCGATGTGAACGATGTGCTCTACCGACTGAGCCATGCCACCTTATCCGAACATTCTGGCTTGTATCTTGCAGATCGTTCGGAAATCTGCTCGATTTTCCCGGTCAGTTGTGTGAACGACTCGCCAGCACTTCGTTCACATCTACATCGCTCAGTATGGGGATCTTAACGAAGTGTCCTACCGACTGAGCCATGCCACCATTTGTGGGAACGAAAGGCATTATATCATGCGGGAAGGATTCGGTCAAGGTACAATTTGCGATTCGGTATGAGAGATGGTATAATCCGGGCAGAATGAACCGGGAGGATTACCATGCTGCTGACTTTGTTCCTGACGTTTTTCAGGATCGGGCTGTTCACCTTCGGCGGCGGATACGCCATGATCGCCGTGATTGAGAACATCTGCGTGGGCCAGAAAAAGTGGATCACGCATGAGGACCTGATGAACGTAACGGTGATCGCCGAGTCCACGCCGGGACCGGTGGCAATCAACTGCGCGACGTTTGTCGGATACAAACAGAAGGGAATCCTGGGCGCGATAGCCGCCACGCTGGGCGTGGTGCTGCCCTCCTTTATCATCATCTGGCTGATCTCCATGTTCCTGGACCGGTTCCTGGAGATCGCCTGGGTTGCCAGCGCGTTTAAGGGAATCCGGATCGCCGTGGGTATCCTGATCATCGACGTGGGCATCCGGATGGTGAAGAAAATGCCGAAGGAGCCCCTGCGCTGGGCGATCATGGCCTGCGCAGTGATCGTGATGCTGCTGGCCAGTATCTTCGCGTGGAAGATCTCCACAATCACCCTGCTGCTGGCCGCCGCGGCGGTCAGCCTGGCGGTGTTTGCCCTGTTTGAAAACAAACAGGCCGGGAAGGACGGTGAGCAGCCGTGATTTACCTGGATCTGCTGATCGGTTTCCTAAAGGTCGGCTGCTTCTCCTTCGGCGGGGCGTACGCCGCGATTCCGCTGATCCGCGAGGTTGTGCTTTCCTACGGCTGGGTTTCGGAAGAAATGCTGACCGATATGATCGCTGTGAGTGAGAGCACGCCCGGGCCGATCATGGTCAACCTGGCCACCTATGTGGGCACAAGCCAGGCCGGAATCCCCGGCGCGGTCATCGCGACGCTGGCGTCGATCCTGCCGGCTTTCCTGATCATCCTGCTGATTATGGCGGTGATGAAGCGGACGCTGAACAACAAATATGTGCAGGCCGTGATGCGCGGACTGCAGGCCTGTGTGATCGGCGTGATCACCGCGGTCGGTATCTGGATGCTGTACCAGAACGCCGTCGGACCGGTGGTTACGGGACAAACGGACGTCCGCCCGCTGCTGCTGGCAGCCGTGCTGGCGCTGATCTATTTCGGTTCCCGGAAAATCAAAGCATTGAAAAAAGGCCTGTCCCCGATCGCGCTGATCGGGATCTCGGCCTTGCTGGGCGTTGTTGTGTTCGGTTTGTTCTGATCAGAGGCGGTTTTCGCTGGTTTCCTGCAGGACGTTGGTATAGAGCCAGCCGCGCCGCGGGGTAACGTGTTTCTGTTCAAAGAGCTGGGAGACTGTGACAAAGTCATAGCCTCTCTTTTTCAGTTCGGGGATAATCGTCTTCAGGGCTTCGACGGTGTTCTGGTTCCACTGCATATCGTGCAGGAGGACAATCTGGCCGTCTTCCGCATTGGCGAGCACCCGTTCCGCGCGCTGTTCCGCGGTGACCTCGGGAACCCAGTCCTCGCAGCCCATGCCGCAGATGAAGGTCATGTCGATATTGTCGTACATTGCCTGGCTGACCGCGATGAACGGCGGGCGGAAAAACTTCGGCGCTTCGCCGGTGATCTCAATGATCTTATCCGTGCAGGTCTGCACCTCTTTCCTGATCTCTTCCACGGTCAGCTTGTCCATGAAGGGATGGGTCAGGGTGTGGTTCTCGATATCGCAGCCCATGTCGTACGCCCGGCGGGCGACGGCGGCGGATTCCAGCGTGATGTTCTGCGCGATCAGGAAAAAGGAGGCAAGGATGCCTTCCTTTTCAAGGATATCCAGCACCTGGGGCGTGATGACGGTGTTCGGGCCGTCGTCAAAAGTCAGCGCAATGATCGGCATGGGGAAGCCTCCTTGATTCTTGTCCGTACAACTATCGTAACAGGCAGGGGCGTTGATTGTCAAGGGTTCGCGCCGTTAAACGCCGAAACGGTATTCCTTTTCTTCCTTCTCGACCGCCGTGAGGTTCCAGGCGCTGATGACCCGGTCCGCCACCTCGTCCGGCGTGAGGTTTGTGTTGTCGATCTTCAGGTGGTGCTCAAACCAGGTTTCGCCCTCGTTTGTGTTCAGCCGGTAGCGTTCCGAGGAGCGCAGCAGGTCCGCCCGGCTCCAGGCCACATCCTTCTTGGAAGCCTTCCGTTCCATGCGGTGCGGCGTCTCGTTCCGCGCAAGGCGGGTCTCCAGGTCGGCGCTCAGCTCCACAAGGTAAAACTGCCCGCCTCCCCGCTCAAACAGGTCCTTCAGCTGCGTCAGGTATTCCCGTTCCTCCGGCTCGTCGAAGGCGCAGACATAGGTGAAGATCAGGTCGACGCCGTGCTTCACGGCCAGGCTGAACACGCTTTCCCGGACGCTCTCGCTCAGTTCCTTCTGGGCGGGCGTGGCAAAGCCGAAGATGCGGTCGGACAGCTCGATGCTGTCGTGGTTCATCATCATATTGTAGCGGAGTTTGTCCCGCAGGCTCTCCGCCACCGTCATCTTTCCCACCGCCTGGGGTCCGCAGACCACAATCAGGTTTGCCATGGCGCTGTCCCCTTTCTCACTTCTTTTTCTTCGGCGCGGGCAGCTCGTCGTACATCGCTTCCAGGAGCCCTGTGAGGAACTCCCGGCTGTCCACATTGTCCACCAGCAGCATTTCCTTCGCGCCTTCATAGGGAAGCTCCCGGTCCGCGTCCGGCATCATGGCCAGGGCAGACCGGGTCGGTTTGACCAGGAAACGGTCATCATAGATCCCGCCGACGATCTTCCCGCGCCAGTACAGGATATATTCCCCCATCATGGCCTTCCAGGTCACATTTTCCAGCCCGGAGAGCTGCTCCAGGATAAAGTCCATGTATTCTTTGGATGACGCCATGGTGTTTTCTCCCGTCAGATGAGGCCGAAATGCTTCATCGCTTTTTCAATTCCGTCGTTCTCCGGCCGGTCTGTCATATACGAACAGGCGGCCTTCACATCGTCCGTCGCGTTGCCCATCGAGACGCTGTGCGCGACGTGCCTGAACATCGTCATATCGTTCCGGCTGTCCCCGAAGGCAAAGCAGTCCTCCCGCTTCACGCCGAGCTTCTTCCGCAGCAGGTCGATTCCTTTTCCCTTGGAATAACCCGCCGGGACCAGTTCCCAGCCTTCCGGCCACCGGTTGATCGCCGTGTAGGGCATACCGGCCGCGGCCGTCTGCTTCTTCATGGCGGCGATGTCCTTCCGCTTCGCGAAACAGAACATCTTGACCGCCCGGAACTCCGGATCGCTCTCCGCGATGTCCCGGCAGATGCCGTGGGTTTCCGCCCATTTCCGGAAGCCGGCGATGGCCGGGTGCCCGGAATTTTCCGGGTCAAAATACATCGCCGTGTCGCATTCATAGACCGCCGGCATCTTCATGTCCCGGAAAAGGTCCCGAAGCCGCAGCGACCTTTCCGGATCATATTCCATGGCCTGCAGCGTTTCCCCGTGCCAGGTCAGCCGGGTTCCGCAGCCCATGATCCATCCGTCCAGCGGGAAGCCGTCCAGCCGCCGGTCCAGGTTGCACAGCGTGCGGCCGGTGTTGATGACCAGGCTGTGGCCGTTCCGGTGCGCGGCCTCCATCGCCGGCTTTACGCTCGCCGGCAGGCGGCGTTCGTCGTCAAAAATCGTCCCGTCGACATCGAAAAACAGGAGCATCGTCCGGCCTGCCTCCTCCCATGATCTGTTCCCGTCTGCACGCCGCTGTCATCCTTCGGCGACGTATCCGGCGGCTGCCAGCGCGGCCAGCGCCCGGTCCAGGTTTTCCGCCTTCACCAGGATATAGTCCGTGTTGAAGGTGGATACGGCAAAGATGCCGATCCCGTTCTCCGCCAGGACCGCGGAAATCTTTGAGAGAATCCCCACCAGGGAAAAGTCCAGCGTGCCTTCGATCCGGAAGCCGCGCCATCCGTCCTCCCGGGCCAGGGTTCCTTCCGGGGTATCCTCCGTCCTGCAGACCAGCGAGATCTCCTCGTCCGTCCTGCCGAGGAAGTAAAAATCCATGGCCGGATCAATCTGCTCCGCGGAAGCCGGTTTGCACACCGTAAGCGCCCAGGGCAGCGTTTTCAGTTTCAGCATCTCATTCCCCCATGCCGCAGCCGGCCCGGTCCGGACCCTGCGCGCCCGACATATACCTTGCCCGGAATTCCGCGTTCACTTCGCGGAGTTCCTTTTTTCCGTCTATATAGTCCTGGTACATTTCCATGATCCCCGGGGCGCAGCCGTCGCACAGCCCTTCCGTGTTCCCGACGGACTCCGCCACGATCCGCTCCCGTTCCTCCCGGGTGGTTTCCGCGATCCCGATCCTCATTGCCATCACTCCCGTGTCCGTATTCTACTATGAGCGGCCCGGCAAATCAATCTGTACATTCCCGCCCGGACATGGTATACTGTGCCCGGAAAGGCAAAGGAGCCGGATGGCTCCTTTGCCGCTTTTTTTGCCCGACCGCCGGACAGGAGGTGTTCCCGTGGCTGCGTTTGACAAGGTTTTCTCCGGTATCCCCGCCCTGGACGAGGCCGTGGATTATATCCGCATGGGCGACAATGTGGTATGGCGCGTATCGGACCTGGACGAGTTCCGGCGCTTTGCGGACCCCTTTGTGGAGCAGGCGAAGAAGGACGGGCGGAACATCATCTATTTCCGCTTCGCCAGCCATCCGGAGCTGGTCCCGGAATGCCCGGAGGTAAAACGCGTCTGCGTGCCGCTCTCCCACCGGTTTGAGACCTTCACGGTGGAGATCCACAGGGTGATCGAGCAGGAGGGCCGCGACGCCTTCTATGTGTTCGACTGCCTGTCGGAGCTGCAGGCCGCCTGGGCTACCGACCTGATGATGGGCAACTTCTTCCGGGTCACCTGTCCCTTCCTGTTCATCCTGGACACGGTCGCGTTCTTCCCGGTCATCCGGGGGCGGCATTCCTTCACCGCGATCACGAAGATCATGAACACCACCCAGCTGTTCCTGGACGTCTATTCCGATCCGGATCACGGCGCTGTCTATATCCGTCCCCAGAAGGTGTGGAACCGCAACTCCGACACCATGTTCCTCCCCCACCTGTACAGGCCGGACGAAGGCACGGTCCGCCCGATCCGGGACGGCGTGCAGACCAGCCGCTTCTACCAGGTGATGGACGCCTGCCAGCGCACGCTGGAGGAGCAGTATACGGACTCCTGGGACCGGTTCTTCAACCGGGCGAAGGTGCTGCATGAGAACGGCGTTCCCGTGGAGGAGCAGTGCGCCCGGATGTGCAACATCATGATGACCCGGGACGAACGTCTGCGGGTGCTGGTCAAAAAGCACTTCCGGCCGGAGGATTATTTCCGGGTCCGGGACCATATGGTGGGCACCGGCATGGTCGGCGGAAAGACCTGCGGCATGCTGCTCGCCCGGGCAATCATCCGGAACCTGGCGTCGGACATCAGCGGCGTGCTGGAGCCGCACGATTCCTTCTATGTCGGGTCGGACGTGTTCTATACCTATATCGTGGACAACGATTTCTGGGACCTGCGGATCCGCCAGCGCACGGAGGAAGGCTATTTCACCCTGGCGGACGAACTGGCGGAACGGCTGCGCGGCGGGAGCTTCTCCGCCGATACCCGGGAACAGTTCATGCACATCCTGGAATACTACGGCCAGGATCCCTATATCGTCCGTTCCAGCAGCATCCTGGAGGACGGTTTTGACAACGCCTTCGCCGGAAAATACGAATCCGTGTTCTGCGCCAACCGGGGCACGCCGGAGGAGCGGCTGGAGGAGTTTGAGAACGCCGTGCGCACCGTCTACGCCAGTTCCGCCGGCCTCTCCGCCCTGGACTACCGCAAGCGGCGCGGGCTGGATAAACGGGACGAGCAGATGGCCCTGCTGGTCATGCGCGTTTCCGGTTCCGCCTACGGTTCCTGGTACATGCCCTGCGCCGCGGGCGTCAGTTATTCCTTCAGCCCCTACAAGTTCCTGAACGGCATTGATTCCTCCGCGGGCATGCTGCGCCTGGTCATGGGCCTGGGCACCTCCGCCGTGGACCGCACGGAGGGCTCCTATCCCCGGCTGGTCAGCCTGGATAAGCCGGAGGCCACAAACTTCACCACCGCCGCGGAAAAGCACCGGTTTTCCCAGCGGAAGGCGGAAGCCGTGGACCTAAAGGCCCGGCGCCTGGCCCGCGTCCCGCTGGAGGAGCTGGAGCCGGTGCTCCCGTCCTATCTCAAAAACCAGGTGCTGGAGCATGACGCGGACGCCGAAGCCTCCCTCCGGGAGCGGGGCATCTGCCGGAACATCTGTTTCATCTCCTGCCTGGGGCTTGTGCGCAACCGCGAGCTGATGGAACGCATGCGGCGCATGATGCGCCTGATCCAGCAGGAATACGGCGAGCCGGTGGATATTGAGTATACGATCAACGTGTCAGAGGACCGGGAATACATGATCAACCTGCTGCAGTGCAGGCCGCTGCAGGTATTTTAGGACACCGGCAGCGTTTCCGTTCCGCAGGGCACTCCGGAAAAGGACATCCTGCTGGAGACCCGCGGTGCGTCCATGGGCCTTTCCCGGAAAGTCCGGCTGGATATGATTGTGTATGTGGATCCGGTGAAGTATTACCATCTGCCTTACCAGGAGAAAACGGAGATCGCTTCCCTGATCGGGCGGATCAACTGGAAATTCAGGGACCAGGGAAAGCATCTCCTGCTGATGGTGCCCGGGCGCGTCGGCACGTCCTCCCCCGAGCTCGGGGTCCCGACCGCGTTCTCGGACATCAGCGGGTTCGACGCGGTGTGCGAGATGGCGGAAAGCCGGGCCGGGTATAATCCGGAGCTGTCCTACGGCAGCCACATCTTCCAGGACCTGGTGGAAGCCCAGATCCTCTATATGGCTGTGTTCCCCGGGAACAGAACCCTGCACTTCCGGCCGGAGCTGCTTTGGCTGGTTCCGAACATGATTACGAAGATCCCCGGCGGCGCGCAGCGGCAGGACGTCGTCTGCCTGGCGGACGTCAGCGGCCGGGACTGCGAACTGTATCATGACCTGACAGAAGAGCACATCCTCCTGCGCTTCTGATCACCAATTTAAAAGGGAGACAGAAACTGTCTCCCTGCCGGCGGTTGTCAGAGGTTCGCCCAGACGCTGCGGAAGATTTCCCGCTGCCCGCCCTGGTATTCGCCCGTGCCCTCAAAAACCGGGACGAAACCGCACTTGAGCAGGACGCGTTTTGAAGCGGTGTTTTCACTCAGGCAGATGCCCAGCACCTCCCCGGTTCCGACGGCATCCGCCATCACCGGCAGGAAAGCTTTGACCGCTTCCGTGGCATAGCCCCTGCCGGTATGCTTTTTCGCGATGTGGTAGCCGATCTCCCAGCTGCCGTTCCCCAGCGGGACCATCTGCACATAGCCGATGTTTTCCCCGCCGCGGGTGAGCACGGGATAGGCCAGGGGGCCTTCGGTACTTCCGTACTGCGACATCAGGAAAAGAAGCGCTTCCCGCGCCTCCTCCTCCGTCTCAAACACCTCGTCCGGCACAAACCGCCGGTTGTCCTCGTCCAGCGAGTTCAGGTGCACGTCCCTCGCCATGTCCTCGGTGAACTCCGTGATGACCAGCCGTTCCGTCTCAATGCGCATACTGTTATCCCTCCGCAGGGCTTTATTATTTTACGGCAATCACCGTGCAGGTAGTGCCCCATACCTTCAGGATCCGCACGTCGCGGAAGCCCGCTTCCTTCAGGACTTCCGCCTCGTGCTCCGCGGTCAGGGGCGTGTCGTAGTGGTAGAAGGAGCCTTTGTCCAGGCCCTGCTCGCGCATCAGGGCGTCCAGGTTCTCAAAATATTCTTTTTCCAGTTCCCCGGATTCCGCGAAATAGTCAGTCAGGATGAACTGCCCGCCGTCCTTCAGCGCGGCGCGGAGCTTCCGGTACAGGCCGAGCTTCCTCTCCGCCGTAAAATGGTGGAGCGATTCCACGGACACCGCGGCGTCAAAGAACTCCGGCGCCAGGTCCGCGTCGAAATAGGACTCGCAGCGCAGATTCAGTTTCTTTCCCGGGAACTTCGCCTCCAGCTCGTCCAGCATCGGGCGGCACAGGTCGATTCCCGTGACCTCCGCCTCCGGGTTCAGCGCGAAGTATTCCTCCAGCTCCAGGCCGGTGCCGCAGCCCAGGTCCAGCACCCTGGCCCCCGGCTGCTGCGGCAGCTGCGCGGCGGTATAGGCGTAGAAAGCGGACGCGCCTTCAATGGTCGCGCGCATATGCTCGTCGTATCCGCCGACGCGGTTTTCAAAGAATCGGGACATTTCTTCCAGCTGCATGGTCGTTTTCTCCTGTGATGACTGCAGTTTATTCCAGTATGATTTCTTCCCCGGCGGGGATGATGAGCCTGCCCGGAACGTCGAACAACTCCGCCCGCTTTTCGTCAAACAGCTTTCCCGGCGCCATGTGGTACGGAATGCTGTGCTTCGCGTTCACCGTCTTCGCGCAGGCGACGGCCTCGTCCATATCCATATTGTAGATCCCGTCGCAGCAGAAGAACGCGTAGCCGATGTTCCGCCCCGCCAGTTCCGCCATCTGTTCCGTGGCGGAGGTGTCGCCGGAAACATAGACCGTGATCCCGCCGGAAAGCGTGATCAGCCAGCCGACGCATTCTTTGATATTGTGGTTTTTGTTGTTCCCGGCCTGCACGGCCTCCACCGCGGCGAAGCCCAGGTCAAAGGTTTTGTACTCACCCTTTTTCAGGCCTTCCTTCCAGGTGATCTTTTCACAGCCCTTGTTCTGCTTTTTGATCAGCTTCACCGCCGTATGGTCCGAATGCCCATGGGTGATCAGGATCAGGTCCGCGGGCAGGTCGTACCCTTCCCCGGCGTAGGGATCGATATAGATGACCTTTCCCTCCGCCGTCACGATGCGCAGGCTGCCGTGGCCCTGGTACAGCAGCTTCGCCTTTGCCTCCGTTTCTTCCGCCGCGGCCGCGCCGCACAGCAGGAGCACGGAAAGGGACAGGATTCCGCAAAGCATTTTCTTCATGGCTTGTTCCTCCTTATCTTCCGTCTGTATTTTATTCCTTCTCCAGCACCATATGCTCTTCCGAACCGTGGAAACCGAGTTTCCGGTAAAGCGGTTTCCCGGCTTCCGTCGCGTCGAGGCTGATCTCCGTCACGCCCCGTTTCCAGGCCTCCTCAATCAGCATGGAAACCATCCGGGCGGCGATCCCTTCCCTGCGCCGGGACGGGTCCGTCCAGACGTTCATCAGGTGCGCCCGTTTTCCCGCCGGATGGGAAAAGGTCGGCATCAGCTCAACATAACACATCGAGGCGCAGCCGAGCACCCGCTCCCCTTCCGCCGCCAGGACCGTCGTCTGGTCGCCCTCCAGGAAATACCTCCTGCTGGCTTCCTCAAAGTCTTCGCTGAAGCGGTAGCCCGCGCCCAGGCAGTTGACGTCCCGCAGCGTATCCAGCCTGCTTTTCAGCAGCAGCTCAATGTCTTTTTCCGTCGCGATCCTGTATTCCATGGGTTCGTTATCTCCTTTGCTTCCTCAAATGATACCAGACGCGGGCCTTCCCGTCCAGCCTTGCGCCGCCTGTGCCGGTCGGGTATAATCGGCTGGAGAATAATTCAACCGGAGGAAACATGAAATACGCCGTCATCTCGGATATCCACGGAAACCTGCCCGCCCTGGAGGCTGTGCTGGCGGACGCCCGGCAGCAGGGGATCACGCGTTTCCTCTTTGCCGGGGATTACTGCATCAGCGGGCCCTGGCCGGACGAATGCGTGTCGGCCGTCCGCGGGATCCCGGACAAGGCGGTTATCCGGGGAAACGAGGAGAAGTACCTGGAAAACCTGGTCGGAAAGGATCCGGCGCAGTGGACCGACGGCCAGATGCAGGTCTCCTACTGGACCTTCCGGAATATGCGGAAGGAAAACCTGGAATATGTGCTGTCCCTGCCCCACACGGCTGAGCTGGAATGCGGCGGCGTAAAGATCCGCATGGCCCATTCCTCCGTGGATTTTATCGGCACATACCCCTTTTATACCTGGAACTCGGTCACGATTGCGGAGCGGAACCGGAAGCCCGGCGCCGTCCCGGAAAAGATCCTGGCGGACATCCGCGCCGAATGGGACCGGGATCCGGCTTTTCAGGCGGCGGTCTCGAAGCTGGAGGAAGGCGTCTACGTCTTCGGGCATTCCCATATCCAGTGGTCATATAAAGTCCGGGATAAAGAAATATACCTGGTCAATCCCGGTTCCTGCGGGCTGCCGCTGGGCGGGATCCGGGACCGCGTGCCCTACACCGTCCTGGAAATCGGGGAAGCCGGACAGGTGAAAATTGAAGAAAGAAATCTCCTCTTTGACAAGCGGGCATACATTGAAGCTGTCCGGCGGACAAGCCAGTTCCGGGAAGCGAATGTCTGGTCAAAGGTGATCGGGCGGGAGCTGTCCTTTGCCACGGAGCACATTTATTATTTCCTTCAATTCACGGAAAACTATGCCCGGGAGATCGGGGACGCCCGGCGGCCCTTCGCTCCGGACACCTGGGAAAAGGCCTATGAGCTTTGGGAAAAGCAACAGGAGGCGCTTCCATGAATCCGAATCAGAAGCTGTGGGCGCAGGCGCGGGACCGGCTGGCCGCGGCGGTGGAAGCGCTGGGCTGGCCGGCGGAATTCGCGGACCTGCTGGCAAAGCAGCTGGGCAGCCCGAAGGCCATTGACCGGCTGGCATCATACCTGTACCAGGCGAAACCGGCAAGCATGGAGATGATCATCGACGAGATGCTCGCGATCCGCGCGGAGATCGACGCCTGGCGGGAGAAAAAAGAAAACCGGGCCGCCCAGGCCGGATACAGCGCCTGGCTGAACAGTCCCGAACGGTGGGATAAAGAAGAATAATGCAATTAATCATACATATTTGCACATTTGTCTTCCGGGCAATGTGCAATTTTGCATATGCAGAAAGGTTTGAATGTGCAAACCGACTGGCAGCGTTATGACGCTTCCTTCGTTTTTCCGGTCTCGCTGACAATGGCGGAGCCGAGGATCATGGCCGCGCCGAGGACGCCCAACGCGCTCAGCGGTTCCCGGAGCAGCAGGGCGGAAAACAGCAGTGCGGAAACGGGATCGATATAGCTGAGGATCGCGACGGTCTGCACCCGCAGCCCGTCCATGCTGCCGAAATAGAGGACATAAGCAAGCCCCGTGTGGACAATCCCGACCACCGCCAGCAGGACGACCGCCGCCGGCGTGAAGCCTTCTCCGCCGAACCCGCCCGTCAGCAGCAGGTAAGGGATCATGACCGCTCCGGCGGAGAGCAGCTGGACCGTGGTCTTCCGGTACATATCGACGCCGGTGATGCGTTTGTTCATGATGACCACTGCTGAATAGAACAGCGCCGCGCCCAGTCCGAACAGCACGCCCCGGAGATTCCCGCCCCGTGCGCCTTCCAATACGCCTGAGACCAGCACCATGCCTGCCACGGCGACGGCCGCGCAGGCCGCCTTCCGCCCGGTCAGCCTTTCCCGGAAGAGCAGGGGCGAAAGGAGCGTCACGATTGTCGGCTGCATATAATAGCAAAGCGTGGCGACCGCGACGGTCGTATGGTTGTATGCCTCAAACAGGAGGATCCAGTTGATCCCGATCAGCGCGCCGGAGACGATCAGCCCCCGCATGGCGCTGCCCGGGATCTTTTCCGTATGGTCCTTTTTTTTCAGCTTCAGGAACAGCAGGATGCACAGGCCGCCGAGGATCCCGCGGGAAAAGGCCAGGAACGCCGAGGAAGCCGGAATATACCGCCGGAACACCCCGATTGTCCCGAAGATGATCATGGAGGAAATGAACATCAGGAGCGGCCTGCGGCCGTTGGCATTGCGGTCCATGCGATCCTCCCCTTCCGTGCGTTTTTCTGCTTCCGCTGTATATGTTCTCCATGGAGTTTACTCCAGGTCAGGCCGTTTGACAACCGGGGCCCATCCGCACATAATGGCGCACGGTCTGCGGCTGCTGCATGGGCGAAGGCTGCGAATGCTGCGGCTTCAAAGGCTGGATCAGCTATTAGGGAACGGCCCGCTCCGGCGGCGCCCGGCCCTGTTTCCCGGATTCCGCAAACCCGCGGGGAAACTCTCCCGCGGGTTTTCTGCGCAAAAAATGGGACCGGGCCCGTCAAAAAATGGGAAGCGCCGGAGCGCCGGGATCAATAAACTGAAACCATCCTGATATTCGCGTCTTGACCTCAAGTCCACTCTAAGGCGTAGAATACGACCATAAAGGAGAGAACAGAACATGCCGCAGACAGTACTGATCACCGGCACCGGCAGAGCCATGGGCCTGGGATTCAACCTGGTGAAGCGCTACCTGGAGAACGGGGACACGGTCTTCGCCTCCGTCCGCCGCCCGTCCGAAGCGCTGGAAGCGCTGGAGAAGGATTATGCCAGCCGCCTGCATATCCTTACCATGGATATTTCCTCCACGGAATCGGTGAACGCGGCCGCCCGGGAAGCGGAAAAACTGACAGGCCACCTGGACCTGATTGTCAACAACGCCACCACCGCCTCCGCCGACACGATGAAGGAGCTGCCGGACTTTGACCTGGACCTCATCGCTCCCGCGGTGAACGTCGGCGCCGTCGGCCCGGTCCGCGTGGTGAAAGCATTCCTGCCGCTGCTGAAAAAGAGCGCCGTCGGCGGGCTCATCGTGAACATCTCCTCCGAGGCCGGCAGCATCGGAAAGTGCTACCGCGCGTATTACCTGGATTACGGCACGGAGAAGGCCGCCCTGAACATGCTCACCATGACGCTGCACAACTGGCTGAAGGACGATCCGGATATCAACATCTTCTGCCTGCATCCCGGCTGGATGCGGACCTGGCCCGGAGAGGCGCCCCTGGATCCCTACGAGCACGCAGAAACGCTCCGGAAGCTGTTTGAGTCGAAGCGCCATGACAAGGACGGCCCGGTCTTCATCACATACGAAGGCGAACCCTATCCCTGGTGACAGAAAGAGAAGCAAAGGAGGAATCCCCATGAACGAAACGCTCAAGACCCTCACCGAACGCCGCAGCTGCCGCAGCTATAAGGATGATCCCATCCCGGCGGAGATCCTGGACCGGATCCTGGAGGCCGGCACCTACGCCGCCACCGGCATGGGCAGGCAGTCCCCGGTCATGATCGCCGTCACGGACAAAGCCATGCGCGACCGCCTGTCAAAAATGAACGCCGCGGTGATGGGCACGGACAACGATCCCTTCTACGGCGCGCCGGTGGTCGTCGTCGTGCTGGCGGACCGCCGCGTGGGCACTTACCTGTACGACGGCAGCCTGGTCATGGGCAACCTGATGAACGCCGCCCACGCCCTGGGCGTCGCCAGCTGCTGGATTCACCGGGCGAAGGAAGAATTTGACAGCGCGGAAGGCAAGGCCATCCTGAAGTCCCTGGGCATTGAGGGCGACTATGAAGGCATCGGCCACTGCGTGCTGGGCTATGCGGCGTCCGAAATCAAACCCGCCGCGCCCCGCAAGGCAAACTGGATTTACCGCGTCTGATGGGAGCAGGATATGGAAAAGAAGCTGAAGGTCCTCATGCTCAACGGCAGCCCGCGGAAGAACGGGAACATCGCCCTGGCTTTCCGGGAGATGGAACAGGTGTTCGCGGAGAACGGCATTGAGACGGAGAACATTCTCCTCGGCCGGGAGGTCATCCGCGGCTGCATCGCCTGCGAAACCTGCCGGAAGAACAAAAAGTGCGTCTTTGACGATATCGTCAACGACCTGGCTGTGAAGTTCGAGGCCGCCGACGGGCTGGTCATCGGCTCCCCGGTGTATTACGGCTCCGCCAACGGCACGCTCATGTCCGCGCTGCAGCGGCTGTTCTACAGCACCTCCTTCGACAAGAGCCTGAAGGTCGGCGCCAGCGTGGTCAGCGCCCGCCGCTCCGGCTGCACCGCCGCCTTTGACGAGCTGAACAAATTCTTCACCCTCTGCAATATGCCGGTGGCCACCAGCCAGTACTGGAACAACATCTACGGCTGGGATCCCGGCGAGAGCGAAGCCGACGCGGAAGGCCGCCAGGTCATGCGTACGCTGGCCCGCAACATGGCCTTCCTGATGAAGAGCATCGCCCTGGGCAAAAAAGAGATCGGCGCTCCCCTGCCGGAGGAACCCCGCGTCTGGACCAATTTCACACGATAGGGAAAGGAGAAGAAAAGATATGAAGACCATCAATGTTGTCAGCGGCCCGCAGAACGCCTCGGCGGTCATCCTGGGCTGCATGCGCATGCCCGCCCTGTCCGTGGAGAAAGCGGCGGAGATGATCCGCGCCGCGGCGGAGGAAGGCGTCAACTTTTTCGACCACGCCACCTGCTACGGCGACGGCGACGCGGAGACCCGCTTCGGCGACGCGTTCCCGCTGACCGGCCTGAAGCGGGAGGACGTGTATATCCAGTCCAAGTGCGGCCTGCACTTTGACCGGAAGGAATTTGACTGGAGCAAAAAGGATATCCTCGAAAGCGCCGAAGCGAGCCTGAGGCGGCTGAAGACGGATTACCTGGACGTGCTGCTCCTCCACCGGCCGGACCTGCTGTTCGATCCGGAGGAGGTGGCTGAAGCCTTTGACGAGCTCGAAAAAAGCGGCAAGGTGAAATATTTCGGCGTCAGCAACGTGAATCCGGGCCAGCTGGAACTGCTGAAGAAGTATGTGAAGCAGCCCCTGGTGTTCAACCAGCTCCAGTTCTCCCTGGACCAGACCCAGCTGATTGACAACGGCCTGTATGTCAACAACCTGACCACAGACCGCTCCACGAACCGGGACAACGGCCTGCTGGACTACTGCCGCCTGCACGACATCACGGTCCAGGCCTGGTCGCCGCTGCAGTTCGGCATGTTCAAAGGCTGCTTCGTGGACCATCCGGACTTCCCGGAACTGAACCGGGTACTGGGCGAGCTGGGCGAACAGTACGGCGTGCCGAAGACCGCCGTCGCCATCGCGTGGATCCTCCGCCATCCGGCAAAGATGCAGGCCATCGCGGGCACCATGAACCCGGCGCACCTGAAGGACATCTGCGCCGCTTCAAAGGTGGAGATGTCCCACAACGAGTGGTGGCGGCTCTACCTCGCTTCCGGCAAATTCCTGCCGTAAGACACAGGACCCCCGGTTCTGTTGACAAATTATCCTGAATCAGTTTTATTAAGGAGTGAAACAAGCATGGCCGGTGTAGTGGGAACCCATCTGATCGCCCAGGTCGGTTTTATCGTGAAGGACATTGAGGAAACCAAAAGAAAGTGGGCCGCTTTCCTCGGCGTGGACGTGCCGGAAACGCAGCCCTGCGGGGACTATGAGATCACGCAGACCGTCTTTGAGGGACAGCCTGCCCCGAAGGCGAACTCCCTGCTCGCTTTCCTTGACGTGAATCCGGGGCTGCAGATCGAGCTGATCCAGCCTAACGAGGAGCCGTCCACCTGGCGGAACTTCCTGAACGAGCACGGCGAGGGAATGCATCACCTGGCCTTCCAGGTGAAAGACTCCAAAGCCATGGTTGCCAGCGCCGAAGCGGCCGGCCTGCGGCTCGTCCAGCACGGCACCTACGGCGACGGCAACGGCGAGTACAACTATCTCGACGCCCCGGACCTCAAGTGCATCATTGAGCTCCTGGAGAGCTACAGCTAACCGCCGGGAAAACCGCATCCCCCGGCAGCCGGAGGAGGAAACATGATCTCAGGCATCCACCATATCTCGCTGAAGTGCGGGACAAAGGAAGATTTTGAAAAGGCGAAGGATTTCTATCTGAACGTCCTCGGCTTCTCCGTCGTCCGGGAATGGCCGGAGGGCGTCATGATTGATTCCGGCGCGGGCCTGCTGGAGATCTTCAGCAACGGCGAGGGCGTCCGGACCAAAGGCGCGCTGCGCCATATCGCGTTCGCCACGGACGACGCGGACGGGATCGCTGAAAAGGTGAAAGCCGCGGGATACGAGGTGTTCATCGGGCCGAAGGACATCGTGATCCGCTCGGATCCGGAGTTTCCGGCGCGGATGGCCTTCTGCTTCGGCCCGCTGGGCGAGGAGATTGAGTTCTTCCAGGAACGGTAAAGGAGAAGAAAGAAAATGAAAACTGCCATTGTGTATTATTCCGAACATCACGGCAACACAAAAAAACTGCTGGACGCCATCGCGGCGCGGCATGAGGTGACCCTGATCAATGTGACAAAGCAGCCGGAAACGGACCTGTCCGCGTATGACCGGATCGGCTTTGCCTCGGGCATCTATTACGGCAGTTTCGCGAAACAGCTGGTCGCTTACGCGCAGGAACACCTGCCGGATGGAAAAGAGGTCTTTTTCATCTATACCCACGGCGCGCCGAAGGGCTCCTTCCTGACCGCGATCCGCCGGGTTACGGAAGCGAAGAACTGCAGGGAAATCGGCGCGTATCACTGCCAGGGATTCGACACCTTCGGGCCGTTCAGGCTGCTCGGCGGCATCGCCAAGGGCCATCCGACAGAAGAAGAGACCGCCGCAGCGGTCTCCTTCTACGCGGGTTTATAAAGTTTTCAGGCCTTTTTTCACATCCTGAGCGCCCGGTACTCGCCGGGGGCCATGCCCTTCTCCGCACGGAAAACGCGGTTGAAGGAAGAGATACTCTGGAACCCTGACAGCATCGCGACTTCTGTCAGGGTCTTTTCCCTGTCTGCCAGCAGCTCCGCCGCCTTCTCCAGGCGGATCGTGTTCAGCCATTTGGAATAGTTCATCCCGGTCACGCTGCGGAAGATGCGGGAGAAATAGTCCTTGCTGATACCGGCCATCTCCGCCATGGCGCCCTGGCTCAGGTCGTCCGCGGTGAGGTTGTTCTTGATATGGTCCGTAACCATGATCATCCGCCGCATGACCGAATCTGTATAGGCGGGATCCCCGCCCTTCAGCTCCGGCGCGAACTCCTCCCGGTGCCGGTCCAGCGTCAGCATGAACTCCATCAGCAGCATGCAGCAGCGCAGTTCCCGGTCAGGCCCGGTGGAGAAGAAAATCTCCTTCATTTTGTCCGTAACCGCCCGCAGCTTCGCCACCAGCTCCGGATGGGAGCCGACGCACAGCACATGCAGGTTCCGGTAAAAATGCATAATCCGCTGCAGGTCAAAGAGCGAGTTCATAAACGCGTTGGAGAACTGGATCACCAGCGATTCCTTCCGGTCCGCGTCAATGATCGCGTGCATCTCCATCGGCCAGATGAGGAGGAAGTCCCCCTCCGCCAGCTCATACCGGTCCCGGTTGACCGTAAAGATGTTGGTCTTTCCCGGGCCGACGAGCAGGATCTCGCCGTAGGAATGCCAGTGGTCCTGGTAGCTCCGCTGCTCATAGCCTGTGGACAGGTTGAAGGCGCTCACGCGCTCAAACCCGTAGTCTTCATACTGGCTGTAATCCATGTGCTTCCTCCGCGGTTATTTTCCGTAGGGGCTGTCAAACTCCGCTTCCGCCTTCTTCACGGCGTCCTCCAGGCTCATGCCCGTAAAGTTCTGGGCGCCCAGGTACCGTCCGCTCTTTCCGTCGTTCACAAACACGCCCACCGTGATGCCCGGGATCGCGCTCTCCGGCGCGTTCGGCGCGCCCGCGCCGCCCAGGTCCGTGCGGCACCAGCCCGGATCGGTCAGGTTGATGAGCACGTCCGTGCCCTCCACCTTTGATCCCATGTCGATCGTGATCTTGTCCAGCGCCGCCTTGCTGGCGGAATACCCCGCCTGGCACACGTCCAGGGCAATGCCGCTGGTGGTGTTCAGGATGCGGCCCGTGCCCTTCCTGATCATCTTCGGCAGGAAATGGTAGCAGATCATCGCCGGGGCGATCGTGTTCACCCGGAAGCTGACCTCATAGTCCTCCGCGGGCGTACCGCACCAGTCCGTCCGGTAGGCGATCTGCAGCCCCGCGTTGTTCATCACAATGTCCACGTCAACGCCCAGGGCGTCAATCTCCGCCAGCATCCGCTCCACCGCGGAAAGGTCGTTCAGGTCCGCCGCCACGGCGCGGGCTTCCACGCCGAACGCCTGCGCCTCCGAAAGCACCTTTTCCGTATGCTTCAGGTCCCGGCTGTGCAGGATCAGGTTGCAGCCCTGCTCCGCCATGAACTTTGCCGTCAGGTATCCGATCCCCCGCGCCGCGCCGGTAATCAGCGCCCATTTTCCTTTTACACTGTACATAACAGCTGTTCCTCCTTTACATGCTGGCTTTGTAAATCGCCAGCATATCCTCTTCCCGAAGCACCCGGGCGGAGCCCATTTCGCCGCCGGCGCCCACCGCGCACTTGTGCGCCATGGTTTCCAGGTCCCCGTCCGTTCTGTAAACCTGTTTTTGTTCCTGTTTTATATTAGAACTTAGAGTCAGCTTTAAGTCAAGCCGCCTTTCCGTCTTTTGTCCTTCCTGACAAAAAACGGAAAGCCCGACGTCAAAAAATGGGAAGTGTTCCGTCCGCCGCCGCTCTAAAATAGGCCGGTAACATGGGAAAGGAGCCGATGCGGAATCATGAGCCTGATCACCACCACCGTTCCGTCGAAACGCGGGATGTTCCCGCTTCGCGGCCGCAAAGGCCCCCGCGACACCACCATGAACATGACGGAAGGCAGACCGCTGGCGCTGCTCGCCGTTTTCGCGCTGCCGCTGCTCATCGGGAACCTGTTCCAGCAGGCGTACAACCTGGCGGACTCGATGATCGTCGGCCGGCTGCTGGGCGCCAACGCGCTGGCCGCCGTCGGCGCCACGGGCTCCATCTCGTTCCTTTTCTTCTCCATTTTCAACGGCATCAGCGGCGGCTGCGGCATCGTCACGGCGCAGTATTTCGGCGCGCGGAAGAATGACCTGGTCTACAAGGCCATCGCCAACTCGGCCTATATCATGATGGGCTTTGCCCTGCTGACCGGGTCCATTGCCTTTGCCATGGTCCCGACGGTGCTCTCCTGGATGGGCACCCCGGCGGAGATCCTGCCGGACGCCATCGTCTATATGCGCATGACCTCGGCCTCCGTGCCGCTCATCGCGATCTACAACTACGCCTCTTCCATGCAGCGTGCCCTGGGGGATTCCCGCACGCCGCTGTATTTCCTGATCTTCTCCTGCCTGCTGAACGTGGGTCTGGACCTGCTGTTTGTCGGCACGTTCGGCCTGGGCGTGTTCGGCGCGGCCCTCGCGACAATGCTCAGCCAGCTCCTCGCCGGCGCGGGCTCCCTGCTCTGGGCCTTCCGAACCAATCCGTATTTCCGGCTGAACAAACAGTCCCTGGCCTTTGACAAGCCCATCGCGAAGCAGGCGGTCCGCCTGGGCCTGCCCCTGGCGCTGCAGTGGAGCCTCATCGCAATCTCCACCACTGCGCTGCAGTCCGTGGTCAACGGTTTCGGCGCCACCGCCATGGCGGCCTATACCGCCGGCAACCGCCTGGAGCAGCTGGTGCAGCAGCCCTTCGGCTCCATGAGCATGGCGCTGAGCACCTACGCGGGCCAGAACATGGGCGCCGGCAAAACGGACCGTATCCGGACCGGCTTCCGGGACAGCCTCCTGGCGATGATCGCCCTGGCCGGCGCCATGACGCTCATCATGCAGCTGTTCGGCGGAAACCTGGTCGGCCTGTTTGTACACGAAAAAGAGGTGATCGACCTGGGCGGAAAGGCCCTGAAGATCACCAGCCTTTTCTATGTCTTCCTCGGCGTCATCTATGTTTCCCGCGGCGTGCTCAACGGCACGGGCGACGCGGTATTCTCGTTCATCAACGGCATTGTGGAGATCGCGGGCCGCATCGGCCTGCCCCTGCTGCTCCTTGGCATCACCGCCGCCGGCGTCTGGTCCATCTGGATCACGTCGGGCGTCACCTGGATGCTCGCCGGCATCTCCTGCATCCTCCGTTACCTCAGCTGGAGGAAAAAGCTGTCGGCAAAACCGTCCCACTGACAATTACACTTTGGCGAACTGCGTTTCGTAGAGCTCCTGGTACGTGCCACCGGCATGTACCAGTTCTTTGTGTGTGCCGCGCTCGACGATCTGCCCGTCGCGGACCACGAGGATCTCGTCCGCCGCCAGGATCGTGCTCAGCCGGTGGGCGATCAGGATGCTCGTCCGCTCCTCGATCAGCGGGTTGATCGCCGCCTGGATGGCCGCCTCGGAAATGGAATCCAGCGCGCTGGTCGCCTCGTCGAAAATCAGCAGCGCCGGGTCCTTCAGCAGCGCCCGGGCGATGGAGATCCGCTGCTTCTCGCCGCCGGAGAGCTTCAGGCCGCGGTTGCCGACCATCGTGTCCAGGCCGTCCGGCTGGGTGGAGATGAAGTCCCAGATGTTCGCCTTTTTGCAGGCGTCGGTCATCTCTTCCTCCGTGGCGTCCGGCTTCGCGTAGAGCAGGTTCTCCCGGATCGTCCCGTTGAACAGGTACGTCTCCTGGGTCACCACGCCGATCTCCTCCCGCAGAGAATGCAGCGTCAGGTCCCGCACGTCCGTGCCGTCGAAGGTCACCGTGCCGCGCGTCGCGTCCCACAGCCGCGGGATCAGGTTCACGATCGTGCTCTTGCCGCTGCCGCTGGGCCCGACGATGGCCACGCAGTCGCCGCTCTTCAGCGTGAAGGAGATGTCCTTGAGGATCATCCGCTCCCCGTCGTAGCTGAAGTCCACATGGTCAAACACGATCTCGCCCTTCGCGTTCGCCAGCTCCTTCGCGTCCGGCCTGTCGTCAATCTCGGGTTTCATGTCGTAGTATTCAAAAATGCGGGTGAACATCGCCATGGAGCGGATCCAGTCCACCTGGATGTTCAGCAGGCTGTTCACCGGCCCGTACATCCGCCCGAGCAGCGCCACCAGCACCGTGATATCGCCGACGGTCAGGTCGCTGCGGTATTTCATGATCAGGATACCGCCCACCAGATACAGGAGCATCGGCCCGATCGTCGTCAGCGTGCTCAGCAGCATGAAGAACCAGCGGCCGGCCATCTTTTCCCGGATGTTCAGCCTGATCATGCGGCCGTTCGCTTCCTCATACCGCTCATATTCGCTCTTTTCCCGCCCGAACAGCTTCACCAGCAGCTGGCCGCTGACGCTCAGCGTCTCGTTCAGGATTCCGTTGATCTCGTCGTTGCATTTCTGCGCTTCCCCGGCCAGCTTCCACCGCCGCTTGCCGGCCATCCGCGTCGGCAGGGTAAACAGCGGCACCACCGCAATGCCGATCAGCGCCAGCAGCCAGTTCTTCCGGAACATCGCGATCACCGCGACCACCAGCGTGATTGTGTTCGACAGGATACTCGTGAATGTGTTGGTCACCACGCTCTCCACGCCGGAAACGTCGCTGGTCATCCGGGTGATGATATCGCCCTGGTTCGCCGTGGTGAAGAACCGCTGGCTCATCTTCTGCAGGTGCCGGTACATCTGGTTGCGCATGTCAAAGGAGATGTGCTGCGCGATCCAGTTGTTCAGGTAGTTCTGCCCCACGCCGATCAGGTTGCTCGCCAGGTGCAGCCCAAGGGACAGCAGGATCAGCTTCACCAGCGCGGAGATCCCCGCGCCGAACCAGCCGCCCATTTCCTTCCCCGTCAGCACGTCGATGATGTTACCGGTCAGGATCGACGGGAACAGGCTGCACACCGAGGACACCACGATGCACACCAGCACCAGCGCCAGCTGCCGCCAGTATGGCTTCAGGTACGAAAACACCCGCGCCAGCAGCTCTTTCGTGATCTTCGGCTGGTTCGCCTTTTCCTCATCCGTCAGGTAATTGGCTCTTCTTCCGCCGGGTCCCGCCATACCGGCACCTCCCGTATTCAAATTCAAAACCTGCTGCTTTGATGTTACAGCAGGTTTATGCATTTCGCAACCCGGAATGCGGCAAATAAACAGTCCTTTTTATCAGATATCCCGGCAGGGTTTCAGCTTCATCAAAGGTATAGTCTTTGGGAACATTGTCCCATTTCTGCACCTCCTCATTGGCAGTACAACG
Organism: Clostridia bacterium; assembly: GCA_017512985.1. GTDB lineage: Bacteria > Bacillota > Clostridia > Christensenellales > Aristaeellaceae > Aristaeella. The sequence continues at coordinate 102,231 of JAFWEJ010000004.1, read as the reverse complement.
CAAACCGTTGTCAGCCCAGTCGGATCCTTGCCTTCTCAAACCGGTCCAGCACTTCCAGCATATCCGGTTCCAGGCGCTTCCGGCACTCCGCCTTCAGATACTCCGGAACACCGTACATGGCTTCCGCCATGCCGCCGGCAATGCACGTCAGCGTATCGCAGTCCCCGCCCAGGGAGACCGCCGTACGGATCACGTCCTCAAAGTCCTTCCCCTCCAGGAACGCGGTAATCGCCTGCGGCACCGTTCCCTGGCAGCTGACGTCAAAATGATATCCCGGACGGATCTCATCACAGGTCTGCTTCAGCGGATAAAACTCCTGCTCCGCATACTCACGGATCTTTGCCTTGGACCAGCCGTTCCTTGCCGCCCAGATTACAGCCGCAGCCGCTTTCGCCCCCCTGATCCCTTCCGGATGGTTATGCGTCACGGCCGCCGTGTCCTCAGCCGCTTCCAGCGTTTCCTCCAGGGTTTCAAACAGCCAGCCGGCAGAAGAAACCCGCATGGCGGATCCGTTTCCCCAACTCCTGTACGGCTGGGGATCGCGGCTGTACAGCCAGTCATAAAACCTGCCGCCGTAACCGGCGTCCGGATACCGCCTTCCCCATTTCTGCATGGAGCGGGTAACAGCTTCCTTCCGTTCCTCCCGGTTCTTCGTCCCCTGCGTATCCAGCAGCGCTTCAGCCACGGCAATCGTCATGGCGCTGTCATCCGTATAACGGGACCGCGGGATAAACAGCGGAAACTCCTTTGTCTTTTTGCTTTTTTCAAACTCATACGGGGAACCGATGATATCCCCCAGTATCGCTCCGTACATGCTTCATTCCCCTTTCTTCAGGAACAGCTTTTCCGCGTTGCCGAACGCAACCGCGTCGGCGTATTCCTCATCCGTATGCTCATACAGCCACCGCAGGCCTTCCTTCAGCCTTGGCCCTTTCTTGCCCGGCCGCGTCCCGTGCATGTCGCTCCCGATGAACGAGATCATCCGTTCCGTCGCCAGCCACTGCGCCGTCTCCCGGGTCCGCGCCTTTGAGTTCAGGTACAGGTCGTACGCGTTCACCTGCATCAGCACGCCCGCCTCCCAAAGCTCCCGCAGCCGCTCCCGGTCCTCCTGCATCGCCCTGTACCGTTCCGGATGCGCCAGCACCGGGCGGAACCCGCGCCGGATCAGCTCCTTCAGGTTGCAGGAAATCTTCTCACATGTCTCATACACCTGCCCGTATTCCAGGAACTCGCACAGCATATAGTCCGTATCGTTCATCCGGAACGCGTCCCGCCTGTGCACCCGGTCCCCCAGGTCCCACGCGCAGTACCACTCCGTGCCCAGGTACAGTTCAATTTCCGGCACCTCTTCCGCGGCTTTCTCCTTCAGCAGCTCAAACTTCTCCCTCACCATCGCCGCGTCCGGCGCGAATCCGTTCTCCCGGCCGTAGTGCGGCGTCGCGAACACCGCGAAGGCGCCTTCCTCCCGGTCCAGTTTCAGCAGATCGATCGCTTCCCGCAGGCTCTGCGCCCCGTCGTCCGCCCCGAAGACAATATGGCTGTGGGTATCGATAAACCGTTTTGCCTCTTCCATCCGCTTCCTCCTCACAGGATCCTCTTGAATGTCTCAACCATTGTGTTCAGCTGGTACCGCAGCAGCCAGGCGGCGTTGTTCCACTCCGGCACCTTTTTGACGACATCCAGCAGCTCCGGATAGTATTTGTCCGTCTCCCGCACATACCGCGCCATCCATTCCCGGCCGTAGGCGTCCGCCATCCCGGCCACGTTGTGCGTCCGGTCCAACACCTTCACCATGCAGGCCAGCGGGTTCTTCCGGATCGCGTCGTAATACTTTTCCTCCCAGTCCGGGGACCACTTCACCAGGTTTTTTGACACCAGCCGCACCGCCGCCCGCACGGTCTCGCCCACCGGCAGGCTGTCCAGCTTTATTTCCGTGTCCTCCACCATATCGTGGGCGATGCACGCCGCCAGCAGGTCGTCGCTCTTCAGGCCCATCGCCAGCGCCTGGCAGGCCATGGTCAGCGGATGCACGGTATAGGAGCATTCAAACCCGTATTTCGACCGCCGCTTCTGTTCCCCGTGCGCCGCCTTCAGCAGGTCCATCACCGCAAGGGTCTGGGTATATCCCCGTTCCTGCGCCTTGCTCTTTACATAGGTGAACATATGTTCCTCGTCAAAGTTCACCCGCCTGAACGACCACTGCCGGTCCTTCTCCGCGAACAGCGCGTCCAGGGAAATGTCCAGCGCCTTCGCCAGCGCCGGCAGGTGATCCGCGTCCGGCAGGAACTTCCCGGTCTCCCAGCTGCTCACCGCCTGGAAGGAGACTTCCAGTTCCTCGCCCAGTTTCTCCTGGCTCAGGTCCTTTTCCTTCCGCGCCGCCCGGATCCGCTTCCCGATCCGTTTCCTCATTTCATCCGTCATCCCGCATCGCTCCCTTCCGTTCACAGGATACCGCACAGGGTTTCCGAAAAACCAGCAGATTCAATTTGAAATTGAATTTCCAATTTCAAGTATAACTTGAAAGCGGGAGGCAGTCAACCAGCCTCCCGATTCCCTTATCTCTTTTTCTCATCATTCTTCCCGTTCCTGTGGACCGTCCCTGACGTCACGCCCGGTCCGGATCCGCCGGGGCGGCCATATCCTTCCGGATCAGCTCCTTCAGGTATTCATATACGTCGCCCTGCTCGTACAGGTGCTCGATCATGTCCCCGTCCTCCGCGGGATCCAGGATCAGGTTGATGCACTTCAGCGCCTTGGCGGCGTTTGCGTTCCTGCTGATCATATTCCGTGCCTCCTTTTGTTCCGGCGTCCTCCGCCGTCTCCGTCATAATAAACGCGGTTTCCCTCCGCGCTGTTCCGTCCGGCTCACCTCCGGCGTCTCCATTATCGGCCCCGGCCGCGGGCATTTTTACCCCATTTCCGGAAGGCCAGAAGAAAAACCGGACCGTTTCCGGTCCGGCCTGCTGCCCGGCAGATATCTTCCTTTACTGCGCCACGTCAAAGTCCTGGTGGATCTTCATGATCTGCAGGTTCTCGCTTAAAGTCACGGTGGTGGCATAGAAGTCAAACCCGATGCTGTTTTCTTCCTTCTCCGCCTTGATCTTCAGGATCTCTTCCAGGCCCTCGGTCACCTTTACCTCCGCGTCCAGGTCCGGATCGGAGTTGTCCTCGTAGATGATGATCGGCGAAGGCGCGAGGTGCAGCTGACGGAAGGCGTGCATGCACTGCCTGTCGTCGTCGGAATACCGGGCGGAATACCCGTCCTCATTCCGGTCAAAGATGATCTCCATTCCGTCTTCGGTCAGGGCCATGGGCTCGCCGTCCGGCGCCTTGGTCATCTCCCGCACCGTATACGCCCGCCCGTCCGCCAGCAGGACGTCCCCCGCGGCCAGGCCTTCGACCGCTTCCGCCGCGAACTGGTCCGGCTCATACATCGTCACCTCGAAGGTGCCCGTAATCTCATTGTATTCCCCGACCGTCGCGTGGACCGTCAGTCCGGCCATCACCGCGTTCCAGCTGCCCTCCGGCTCCACCGTCTTCGCCAGCGCGGCAGAGACCGTAAAGGCCATCATCGCCGCCAGAATAACTGATAAACATTTCCTGCCCATATTTCCCTCCGGTTTGTCTTCATTTTTCGCCCTTCCGAGTGAAAATATCATACCATAATCCCTGAAAAGAAGAAAGCCCTCCCGCGGGAGGGCTTCCGTTCCGTTATCTTTCTTCCAGTTCCCGCAGCTCCTTCAGCGTCTGCTCCGCGCTCACATGCAGGATGCCGGTGCCGCCGGCCGCCCGCCACTCGTCGATATTCTTCTGCAGGTCGTCGATCAGGACCGCGTCCGGCCCCGTGCATTTTTCAATCTTCTCCGCGCGGAGGCAGACGTTGACCACGATCCTGTCTGACAGGACCCGCCTCATCCAGTGGATCTTGTCCTGTTTTGCCGTCAGGATCTTCCGCTTCTCCTTCGGAATTCCGGTCAGGATCTCGCAGCGGTCGCCGTATTTCCCGTATACGGCGCCGAACATCTCCTTCGCGCCGGGCATCAGCTCCAGCCGGTCATAGAAATGTCCTGCCTCCCGGATCCTTTCCCACATCAGGTCGTCCTGCTCCGGCGCGGCGTTCATCGGATCCGGAGCCTCCATTCCGCACAGTTCCCGCACCCCGCGGTTAAAATCCGCCAGCACACCGTCCATATCGAAGTAGATCCTGCTGATCTCCATCCCTGCGCTTCCTTACAGCATCCTTTTGAACGTTTCCAGCAGCGCTGTCATCTGGTACCGCAGCAGCCACCAGGCGTTGCTCCACTCCGGCACCTTCTTGACGACCTTCAGCAGTGCCGGATAGTACTGATCTGTTTCTTTCGTATATTTCACCATTCCGGCCCTGTCAAACGCGTCCGCCATCCCGGACAGGTTGTTCACCCGGTCCAGGCATTTGACCAGGCAGGCCAGCGGGTTCTTTTCAATCTCCTCAAAATACGCCTTCTCCCAATCCGGCCCGCTATGGCCGTACAGGTTCTTGGACACAACCCGCACAGCCTCGCGCACCCGCTCATTCGCCGGGAGATCGCTGACCTGCATATCCGATTCCTCCACAATGTCGTGCGCCAGGGCCGCCGCGATCACATCGTCGTCATGCAGGCCCATCGCCAGGGCATGGCAGGCCATCGTCAGTGGGTGCACCGTATATACGGTGTCAAAGCCGGTCTTCGACCGCCTTGGCTTTTTCCCGTGCACGCTCCGCGCCACATCCAGCATCCTCAGCGTCTGCGGCAGGCAGTACACCTGCGCGCGGCCCTTCACGAAGGTGAACATCCGGTCCGGATCGCAGTTGACCGGCCCCATCTTCCAGCCGTTGTCCTCCCGCAGCAGCGAATCCAGCGTCACGTCCAGCGCGTCCGCCAGCGCGATGAGGTTCTTTGTGTCCGGCAGGTACTCGTCCCGCTCCCAGCTGCTGACCGCCTGCGGCGACACGCCCAGGATCTCCGCCAGTTTTTCCTGCGTCAGTTCCTTGCCCTTGTTTTTTCTCGCCTTTGTGATCCGCTCGCCCGTCGTCATTTCCGGCCGGCCTCCTTTTCCCTTTTCCTGTTGAATCTGTTCAGTTCCGCAAAGGAATACGCCGCTCCGCCCCTCGCGTATGTTTCGTTCTCATCGCCGACGCAGATATTGACGGAGAAGAACTCATTCCCGCTGCCGTCGCGGTACTTCATAATATCCGTCCTGGGCCGGGAAGGATCCAGGACCTTCACCAGCTTCGCTTTCTCCTGCATCGCCAGCAGTTCCGGCACCCCGTACTCCCCGATCCCTTCCGCGGACACATGACAGGTCAGTATCGTAATGCCGCAGGTTGCCCACAGGATCATGAAGTACGGCCGGTTTCCTTCCAGCAGTCCGGCGTCCCATCCCAGGTTGTACCAGGGATCATCGTACCATTCCTCGCCGTAATCCACTTTTTCATATAGTTTCCATGCGTGATCCGCTAACGGTAAATACTTCTCCGGATGCGCCCTGTATTCCTCCAGGAAACGGATCCCTTCATTTACAGCCGCCATCTCCCTCACCTCCGCGATCATTTTACCCGCGCATCCGCCGTCCCGGGTCGCCCGCCCGGCGACATCCCCCGGTCAGTCATCCGCTTTTAGTTCTCCCGCCTTGCTGATCAGTTTTTCCAGCATTTCCTTCTGCTCCGGCTTCAGCCCGGAATACTTCTGCCGGATCTTTTCCTTCAGTTCCTCCGGATCATTCGGAACCGGATCTCCGGTTCCCAGCCAGCGAGGCAGTGAATTGTTGAACGTGTGAAATATCCGGCCGGGAAGCTGATAGAACTCACCATAGTCCAGCAGGATATTCAGCAGGCCTGCTTCCTCCGGCGAACTGACCGGCATGTAGTCGTCGTCCGCGTCGATATCCGTCGGGTCCCAGCAATCCACAGACGACTGGCTCAGGATCAGGCCGCCGCATGTCCGGCAGCGCAGCAGCTCCCTGCTTCCGCAATCATCCTGCTCGTCATGGTTGATATGGAGAAGTGTTCGGTCTTCCAGCATGACATCCGATCCCAGATCACCGACCCTCATAACCCAGAAAGCTTTCTTTGCTTCCTTTGCGTCCCCGATTTCCCAGATATGGCAGGGATAACGGGTTCCCTTCTTCTTTTCACTCATGATCCTTCCTCCTTTCCCGGTTCACCCGGCACAATCATCATATCCCGCCGCCTCCCGGAACTGAAGCGGGCAGGGATTGAATCTGTTCGGCAAAACTCAAGCCGTACTTTAGTCCAGATCCACGCAGTCGCAGACAATCCTCAGCATCAGCTTCCGGATCAGTTCCTCCTTCACCTCATCCGCCTTCCCGTTTTCATCGCAGTAGAGTTTTTTGTTGAACTCCAGCATCACGGACACCAGGTCGCAGGAGCTGTTTCCCTTCAATACCGCGTCGGGCACGAACGTTCCGCTGTAGGGTGTGTTGATCATATGCAGCAGGTTCACCTCGTCCAGGCGCCGCTCAATCCGGCTGATCAACTCATACGGTGTATACTTCCAGTCAGCCCCGATACACACGTCCGGGATCCGGTCCCCCGCCCGTTTCCGGATATGTTCCGGCAGCGTCTCCTCCGAAAAACTGTGCAGATCGAACAGCAGGATCCGCGGATGCCGCTCGCACAGCCGGTCCATCCACGCATGATGCTCATCATAATACTTCCTGGCCTGCGCCTTCAGCTCATCCGTCACAATCTTGATCTGTTTCCCGTCAAACGCCTTCTCATAACAGAACCCCATGCCGTACTGTTCCATCTCCTCCTCCGGGCCGATAAAGCGTTCCACGTCGCACATCAGGCGTGAGATCTGAAACCCTTTCGTCATATCCCCGCCGTAATAGTCCCGGGGCACAAACCGCCAGGCGTCCGTGTCGCTCATCTGCGCATGGTACCGCCTGAACTCCTCTTCCGGTACACAGACGGAAGGCAGCATTTCAAAAGGAAACCGGTCGCCCGCATGCGGGATATGGAATACCGGGAAGCGCGGCACCACCTTAAACCCCAGTTCCGCGATCCGGAAGAATTCCCGGGCGGAATACAGCCGGGCACCGCCGCTCACCATTGCCGCGCCGACGAACGGCTGGATCCAGTATGTGTATGTCTTGGATTTCAGATTGATCAGGAAGGTCCTCGTATCATAGGGATGGATCTTATCAGACTGTTTCAGCTTATCCTCAATCTGAAACCCCCGCTGCTCCTCCAGGATCCGGATGATCTCCCGCCGTTCCTCCGCCGTTTCAAAGCGTACGGCCATTTTTCCGTTCTTTTTGAAGTTGTTTTTCATTGCATGCCTCTCCTTTCATCTTTCACCCTGAAGAGGCACGAAAAAACCGTCCCATCGTTCCGACAGGACGGTATATTCCCGGTTTCTTCATCCTATCGGTCAGGCTTTGGCACCTTGCCGTTTCCGGCAGGTTGTCGTGCGGTCTAAGGGCCTGTCCCTCGCGCACTCTTCATAGGCGTTATTCTTTTCGCCGGATCCCCCGGCAAGTTTATTATATCACATATCGGCGCATTTGGCGAACCGTGTCAGAACCCTTCCTCTTCGTCCGGGATATCCGGCAGTCCTTCTTCATTTTCCTCTTCGATTCCGTTCATCTCTTCCCAGATCCGGAAGGCAAGGTATTCCTCCCCGGGATCAATCCTTCCGTTCCCGTCAATATCATACATACCGTTCAGCCCCCTTCACCTGTATCATATCCCGCCCCGGGCAGAAAATACAGGATCAGTCCCGCGCAATACCCGGCCTTATCTCTCCAAATCCGTCAGGAGAAAAAGGTCTCCCTCTCCAGCACAACCATAACGATCCCGACAAACAGAAACCAGATCAGCGCGCCCATCTTCCTCATCCTCCTCCGGCAGTCTTCCCGGGCTCTCCCGGTCATCTTCATCCTACCAAAGGAGATGTTGCAAAAATGGCGCATCAGAAAAGCCGGCCATCCGTTAAGATGAACCGGCTCCGGTTTATATCCTGTCCTCTTCGTCCCAATCCTCCAGCTCGTCCTCCTCAAGGTCGAACTCTTCCTCGTCCTTTACCCGCTCCGTGAACCCGGCCCCGCAGTACGGGCAGACCATCCGGTCCTCCCGGAACCGCCTGTGGCAGACAGAGCATTCATAATCATCCGGATCAATCACATGCGGCCGGTCAATCCGGTACGGCCCCTTCTGAGCAGTAACCTTTTTCCCGCCTCCGAGGCAGGCGCCCAGAACGATCAAGCCAATCGCAATCCAGAAAACAGTCGACATTCAAAACGCCTCCTTGTCCCGTTCTCCGCAATGCCGGAAACACTGATTCTTTCCGGCATACAGATCGTACCAAACGGGATGCGGCAAAAACAGCGCATCCAAAACGCGGAAAAGGGATTGTTCCTTTGCCGCGGAAGCTGTCAGCAGGACCGTCCCCCCGGCAACTGCATACCGTAGTTTTCCGCCGCTTTCCGGAGATCCTCCCGGATCTCCTCCACCAGGCTTTCCGGCGAGACCACCCGGACCGTGTCCGCGAACTGGCCCGCCCAGTGCCGCATTGCCTCCCGGCTGACCTCAATGCTGCAGGAGATCGTGCCGTCTCCCCTGTCAAAGAACGATACATGGGAGCCGAAGAAATCAATGACCACGCTGACGAAGGACTGCGGGATGATGAACTCCACCTTCTCCGGTTCCCCGGAGAACATATTCACATGCTGGTACATATACTTTTCCAGCTTCAGCCCGTTCTCCAGGCCCGCGACCTGGCTGCCCGGCTTGGAAGGCGTATCCAGGACCTTCAGGTCCATAATGCGGTCGATCCGGTAATTGGCGACATTGTCATAGTTGTCCTTGTTGCAGATCAGGTAATACCGGCCTTCGCTGGCCACCAGCTGATACGGGTTCAGCAGCTGCTTCTTCACGGATCCGTCCTCATTCCTCCGCTCGTGCAGCTTCAGGTCCGTACCGTAATAGCCGTAAACAATCTCGACCTGCTTTCCGTCCGTGATCGCTTTGTCCAGTTTCTCGATGTTCCAGAACAGCTTCCTGTTCTCCGGCGCGTCCGGGGACATGCTGTGCACGTGCTTCATCCGCCTGCTGAAATGGGAACTGCACAGTCCGCCCAGCTTTTCGATCAGGTCCTTCCGGGCAGTATAAGGCACGGAGCGGGAAAACAGGAGGCCGTCCATCAGCATATGCAGTTCGGATTCCTCAAACTCATGGATATAGTACAGGTCCGTATAAATGGTGTTTTCCTCTGTCCGCCCGGTTTTTTTATCCGTATGCGTACGCGTAATCTCCCTGAATCCGATGTCATAATCCGCGTCAATCAGGTCCGCGATGTTCCGCTTGACCGTTGCCCGGTTCACCGGCATGCCGTAATCGCTCAGCAGTTTGTCCGCGATTTCCTGCTGGGTCATGGTATGGTCCGCGTCGGTATACTTCCGCAGAATGTTCAGAATATACAGGATAATAATCTTCTTTCCGCTGTCCAGTGGCATATTTACTTTTCCCCTTTCACGGTACTGCAATCAGTTTATCAGAGATGATGAAAAATCGCAACATCCCGTTTGGTAGCATGAAGATGCCGAAAGACATAATGAATATGGAAAGGAGATCATTCCCATGAGGATCTGGTTCACCCTGACCGGCACAAACCACTATTTCGGACAGGACTTCCTGGAAAAGGGCATGAAGATCCGCCTGGAAAAGGAGCCCGACAACAGGCACGACCGGGAGGCCATTAAAGTCCTGCTGGACGGCGTCGGCCACATCGGCTACGTCGCCAACAGCCCGTACACGGTCATCGGCGAGAGCTACAGCGCCGGCCGCCTGTACGACAAAATCGGCGATACCGCCAAAGGCAAGGTAAAGCTCATCACCGACCGGGGCGTCCTCTGCACCCTGAAGCAGAAGAAGGATGATGATCCCGTCCCGCCCGAAGGCGAAGCCAAAGACCCCGGGGAGGAAACCGCGGATGGGCAGCCTGACGAATGACCTGGACAGGACGCATCAGATGCTGCCCGGATATGAAACCGAACCCGCAGAAAAGCTCCGGATCATCCGATCCGGAGCTTTTCCCATGCCGCCGTTACTTTACATCCGCGCCGGCTTCAATGAACTTATCCCGGACAGACGGGCTGTCCTTCGTCAGCTTTTTGATCGTCAGGTCCTGGGCCTTGTCGTTCGCCAGCCGCAGGTTGTTCTGGGTCTTGGTCAGGGCTTCCTTGACCTTTTCCATCTGCTTGATGGACTCGTCGATCCGTTTGATGGCCTCCTCAAAATTCTCACCGGCCAGGCGGACGTTCTTGTCAAACCGGCCCTTGAAGTCCAGCAGGGCGGATTCAAAGTTCTGCACATCCAGGTTCTGCTGCCGCGCGGCAATCAGCTCCCGGCGCGTCTGCAGGCTGTTCAGCGCCGCGTCCCGCAGGAGTGAGATCAACTGGATGAAAAACTGCGGCCGGACGATATACATCTTCGGATACTGGTACGCGGCCACGATCCCCTTGTTGTACAGCTCGCTGTCCTGCTCCAGCATCGTGACCAGCACCGCGTACTCCGTCCCGTTCTTCTTCCGGTCTTCGTCCAGCTTCTTCAGGAAGTCCGTGTTCCGGTGCTTGGTTGCCGTGGCGTCCGCCTCGTTCTTCATCTCAAAGGTGATGGACAGAAGCGGCGTGCCGTCCTCGGCTTCCTCCCGGTATACGAAGTCCGCCTTGCTGCCTTCCTTGTCATCGTTGTCCTTCTCGAAATACGCGTTCCGGAACGCCATCATCCGGACGGCGTCAAACTCGTTCTTGCAGTAGATCTCCAGGCTTTCCCCGATCATCTTCGTGGACTGCTTCAGCTTGTAGTTCTGCAGCCGTTCGATCTCCGCGTCCTTGTCCGCCAGCTCGCGCTTATGCCCGTCCAGCAGGTCCCGGACCTGCTTCTCCGCGGCGTTCCGGTCCTTTTCCATCTCCAGCTTCAGCTGCCCGATCTCACTGTTCTTCTCCTGGACCGCCTGCGCCACCGCCAGCTCCTTCTTCTCCGCCGCGCTCTCCGCCTGCGCCTTCAGCTGGTCGATCTCCCGGTTCTTCTGGTCAATCTGCCGCTGCAGTTTCTGCTCCTGCTGCGTCAGCAGCACTTTCTGCTCCGCTTCCATCTTTTCCCGGGCGTCCCTGACCCGGGCTTCCACATCCGCGCTGAACTGCTCGTTCCGGACCTGCTCAACGATCTCGGCATAGGCGGCCTTCTCCACCTGGAAGACCTCCCCGCATTTGGGGCAGCGAATTTCGTACATATCCTTTTCTCCTTTCAGATCACATTACCCAGCCGGCTTCCGCGCCGCTGCGGTTGAATTTTTCAAACCTGGCCCGGTTGCGGATCCGCTCCTTGCCGTTATAGCGGGCGGAGCGCTTGAACCAGTCGGGCACCTCATACATGGTAATGACCACTTCCCGGTCAACAATCAGGCACATATCATTATACACCAATGCCTTGAATCCGCAGGCATTTTCTTTCGCGGCCAGCCACCTGCGCTTCTGCTCGCAGGCGAACATGGATTTATCCCTGCCGCGCTCCAGGGCGTTCCGCATGAAATGCTCCGCAGCCCTGGGGTTCATCCCGGTCCGTTCCTTGGCTCTTTCAATGCTGTGCAGTGTGGTAATCATCTTTCCCGGCTCCTTTCTTTCTGTTGGTAACGGCCTCATGAAGGGTCTCCCCCTCTTACACTTATATTGTACAGAACCGGATGCGAAAAAAATTTATCATCCCCCAAAAGTAAAAAAGCAACCGGGGAAAGCCCCCGGTTACATTCGTCCATGTAATGAAGCAAAGCAAAAAAAGCAAGGAAATTCAACGGTTCCGTGACTCAGCGGCCGCCCGTTCCAAAACTTTCTGTAATTACCCTGCCGCTCTGCGCAGTTCCTCCCACACCTTTACCATGGCCAGGGTATCCAGTTTGCAGTACGCCAGCAGGTTCCGCCGCGCCCGCTCCTGTTCCTCCGGCGGCATGTACCGGATTGCCGGGAACACGCTCATGGCCTCGCTCCCGTTGTGCACGCCCTCCAGCTCATGGTAATCCAGTTCCGGATCGTCCGGGCAGATCGCCGGCAGCACGCTTTTGATCGAAAAGCTTCCCCCGATCTCCCGTTTGTAATACCATCCCTTCTGGAACGGCTCCAGCAGGTCGACAACATGCCCCTCTATCGCCAGCAGGTGCTCCGAAAGGTCCGGGAACGCCACTGCCAGTTCCCTCAGCCGCGTGCACTCAAAGCTCTTGTTGAACGCCGTCACGCAGGCGTCCGCCGGGATATCCCGGCACAGCGCGAGGGCGATCTCCCTCCTCGGGTCCGTCCCGCTCTCCGCCAGGAATTCCTTATGCTTCAGTTCCCCGCCCTCCCGCTCGATATAATGCAGGGAATACTGGAACGGGATCTGGGCGAAGGGCCGCGTTCCCACGCAGAACGGCACGGCAGGCATCATGGTCTCAAAGTCCAGGAAGTACAGCGGATAAGTCAGCCGGCCCAGAAACTCCCGGATCTTCTCCGGCTCCGTATACGTTCCCAGGTCCGACAGGGCATAGTCCATCTGCCGCTTCTGCGTGGCGTTTGTAATCACCCCGGCCCGGTCCAGGTCCTCAAAGGAGACCAGCCCCTGCCGGTAATACTCGATCATCTTTTTCTTCGGCAGCCGGTACAGGTCAAACACATTCGGCGAAGGCAGGTCCCTGCCGCACCAGCCGAACAGCTCGCAGCCCTTGCAGTCCTCGCCGGGAACCCACGGGGGCTCCTCCCCGCTCCCGAGCACCCGCTCCGCCGTCTCCAGCACCCCGGGCACCTCCGCCTGCGCCGCGCACGCCTGTTCCGACAGGTCGTTGATTTTGAAGAACGCGTTCACATCCAGCCCGGATTCCTCCAGCACATATTCCGTGTTGATGCACACCAGGTACACCCCGGTAACCTTCACCCCGCAGTGCTCCAGCACGTACTTCTGGTACGACACGTCCGCGATATACTTATCCTGCAGCCCGTCCGAGGAGCTTTTGACCTCATAGATCGCCCAGCCGCCGTTCTCCTCATCCCGCCGCAGCAGGTCCACCGCGCAGTACATGCCCCCATACGAAAACGCCGCCTCGCAGATCACGGAAGTCCCGCGCCCCATCTCCGCGGCGGTATTCTCAATCATCCGGGAAAGGTCCAGCTTCCCGTCCTCCCGGACCGCCGTCACATTCACAAACGGCCCGAACAGCCCCCGGGCCAGGTCCCCGACCTCGTCCCCCTGCCGGAACCGGGCCAGCGTGCCCTCATCCTTCGGCACCGCCTCCGGATGGTACTTCCAGACCCAGGCGCCCTTCGGGCAGGACCAGACCCGGACATAGATTGATTTGGAAAGGTACATATACCTGTTCTCCTTTGGATTTCAGGAATGCCAGAAATGTGTGATGATTAACTTACATCTTCCACACTTCATACCCCTGCCGCTTGGCGGAATCGTACACAGGCCTCATGTTTTTGCTCAGAATCGCATCAAACGCCTCTTTCGTGTTCCCGGGCCTGTACAATTCCTGCCCCGCCCAGATGGAATGCAGGTTGTCCCGCCAGCATGCTTCATACAGCTTATGAATCCCTTCCTTTTCATGAATCAGCTGATACAGCATATACTGGTTGTCCGCAAACCGGCTGAAGAACGGATCCCACTGCGGCAGCCGGTTGCTCTTGGATGAATTCAGGGATGAATCCATCGGCATCAGGTTCCATAGCTCATCATTCATTACAAATGACCAGGGGATAAAATGATCAATATCATATCCTCCCGCCAAAATCGGCTCCCCGGTAAACACATCTGAAACCGGACGGAGCTCCAATACGCCTTCCCACAGGCTCCGGACTTTCCCCAGCTTCCGCATTTTCTCATCCATGGGAAGCAGCTTATATACCAGGCCCGGTACTTCCGGATTGTTGTTCTGGAGCCATTTCACCTTTTCATACTGAATCCAGCCCAAAATAGAAACAGTATAATCCCGGATCATCCTGATCCAGTCCGGATGGAACATCATGGATCCATTTTTTCCAGTAGATTCTGTATTGTTTGAAATGCCGCTGTCGGGTTGATGTTCAGCCAGTTATCCCGTGTACTGTTTTCAACAGTCCGCCTGAAATCCCGATCACTGAAAACCCTGTTCACTCTTTGCCGAACTGCATTCAGGTCGTTTTCAAACATATCCGGATCATCCATAATAAACTCATTGATACATTTATGCAGTTTTTTGCGGTCAACATGTCCTGAAAGATAGCACAGATCATAAATGTCCTTTACCCGGCCGGTAAATGATCCGAAACGGAGGAGAGCGCGCAGTTTTTCTGCGAATATCTGTTCTTTTGAATTTATCAGCAGGCTTGCACCATCATTGTCCAGGCATACATCAAAACAGTATTCATCCTGTTCAATGTCCGTTTTTGTGTGAACTCCAAGATCTATTTTGCTCTTGAAGGAATGACTGCAGTTATCGCTGATGATCACCCAGACTCGTTTTCCGCGATATTCCTGCTGTGACAGTTCTTCGATAGAGCCCGAGATCCGGATCGTTATCCCTTCCAGACAGTTCAGTTTGTCAATGAAGCTGCGGATAGATTCCTCACTTAATGAGTATCTGATGAAATCAAAATCAATATCCCTTGTGGCACGCCTGACATCCCCGGTAATGCTGCGCATGACTACGCCGCCTTTAATTGTCACATTCCGGTTCAGCGATCCTTTGGAAATTGCTTTCAACACAATATCCTGACATACCCTTGCCTCGGCCATCAGTTCGTTGTATCCCTGCTCCCTGTATTGTGCAGCCAATGTTTCAAGATTCATTGTCAATACACCTCTGATTTCAGTGTGCGGATAATCATCCCGCACTTGGGCATGGCTTCCGCATAGTCCCGTATACTTTCATGATTCAGCTGCTGCAGGATCCGGCGGTAGTTCCCAATGATTTCCTTATAGTAATTGTACGGCAGTTTGCTTTTATACCTGACCAGTTCGATCAGCATTCTTTCCCTGTCGTAAATCCGAATATTGAAGCCTTTGTATTCCGTTTCTGTCAGTCCGATCCGAAGGATTTCCCCGGGCATAAATATCTGTTTCACTCGGGGATCAATGATCGGCGCCGCTTCCCGTTTTGTTGCCATTGTGCACATATCCGGTATTTCATCTGTCATTCCATACAGATAGAACGCTGTGTCCATCGTCACAACAGCGTTTGGATATTTGTAACACAGAAGGGCGACATCCGGCACATACTCCTGTTCGGAATATATGCCTTTGTCAATACGGAACAGTTCTCCCGCATGGACTTTCTGCCGGATGTAATAATCTGATCCGTATTCCCTGAGGCATTCTGAGCGCGATTTCATCCGGACCACCCCCCCCGATTTTGATATTCCTATGCGAATTTATATGTTTTGCATAGGTTCATTGAAATCATAACTCTTATGTTTCCAAAAGTCAAGCATAGCTCTGCAAATCTCGAATTTTTGCATAGGTTTGTTTAAACCACAATGTGACAAAGGGACTGTCCCTTTGTCACATTGTGTGATATGATGGGAAAAAGGAAAAACCGAACAGGGGGGGGGCTGCTTGTGTTCAGCAATATCGGGGGAAAAATCAAAAAACTGGCGGTTGTTCTCTGCATCCTGGGAATGGTCGCGTCGGTGGTCTGCGCGGTCTTCTGCTTCGTGAACTCCGGCCGCCGGCAGGACCTGACGCTGACGGGCGTCCTGATCCTTGTGGCGGGCTGCCTGGTATCCTGGATCGGCAGTTTCTTCACATACGGATTCGGCGAGCTCATTGAGTGTACGGTGAGCATTGACAACCGGCTCGCACAGGGTGCCGGAAAAGGCGTCCGGAGCCGGGCGGATACGCTCCGGCAGATGCGGGAAGAAGGCCTGCTGACGGAGGAGGAATACCGGGAGCGGCTGAACGGCCGCTGAGCGCCGAAAAGGAGTGTGCGATCGTGAAGAACAGGATCTTCAGGGTCATCGTGCCGGCGGTACTCTCGGGCATCGCGCTGGCGCTGGCGCTGGGCCGCGTCTGGATATCCGGAAGTACGGGCGTCTCCGCGCAGATGGCCGGCATGCCCGTTACGGCGGTACTGGCCAGGCTGTTCCTGTCCGGCAGCGGGGGCAGCGTCATTCAGTTGATGACCGTGCCTGCCGCCGCAGCGCTGCTGCTTGCCCACAGCGTGTGGGAGCGTCCCCGGACGGGCAGATACCTGCTGCTGGGCCTCCCGTTCCTGCTGCTGGAGCTCGGGGCGCTGTCCGGGCTGCCGCTCCTGTCCCGGCAGGCGCGGAATTTCTGGAACAGCGTGCAGGCGTATTTCGCGACCCCGTACATGTTCAACCAGTACAAGTCCTTCTGGGTCGTGCTTGATATCTGCCTGATCGCCGCCTACGGCAGCATGCTGATCCTGATTGTGGAGGCGTTCATCGGGAAGGACTTCCTTTCCCGCGCCGTTTCCTTTGTAACGGCCGCGGGCTTCACCGCCTACGCGGTGTATTATGTGATCAATTACCGGATGAACGCGCTTGCGTTCATCTGCGGCTACCTTCCGCACATCCTGATCTGCATCGCGGCGGCGCTGCTGTGCCTGCGGAAGGCGGAACCGCCGCGGGTATCCGAAGCCCCGCGGCCGGAGGGCGGGCCGGATTATGAAACGCGCCGCGAAATGCTGCTGGAACTGATGCGCATGCGCAGGGACGGCGCGCTGAGCGAGGCGGCGTACGCGGAAAAAGCAGGCAGGCTTCTGGAAAAACCCTGAGCACCGGTGGACGGTTCTTCCTGTTCTGTGGTATAATCTTTAGTTGTATACAAACAGATTCCGACCGGGAGGTCACTGCATATGAAACGTTTTCTTTCCCTTCTCCTGACATGGATCATCCTGCTCTCCGTCATCTCCGTGCCCGCGGTGAACGCGGAAGAAGCCGCTGTGCCGGTGAAAAGGATCATCCCGGAGCACAACAAGCTGACGCTCGCCCCCGGAACCTCCTGGGCGCTGTTCTGGGATACGGAGCCGGCGAACGCGACGAACAGCTGGGTCACCTGGAAGAGCTCCGATCCGAGGATCGCGACGGTCAACGAATACGGCGTGATCCATGCCGTCAAAAAAGGCGAGTGCGCCGTCTCCGGCGTCGCGCAGGACGGGTCCGGGGCCCGGGCGTCGGTCCGGGTGACGGTGAGGGACCACGAGATCATGATCACCGAACCGGGCGACGTGGACGTGGAGTTTGAGACGGAAGAAGATACCGTGAAGATCTCCATCAAGGATAAGGGCCAGGATACCACGAAAACCACCAACCGGGTGTTCAAAACCAAAGACGGCACCGTAATCACCCCGGAAGACATGGTCATCCGCCCGGTCAAAGCGGGATCCGACACGATCCAGGTTATCTACTATGAAAAGAAAAAGCCCCTGAAGTCGGAGCAGCACACCGTGTTCGTCGACCAGAACGCGGTCGGCGAAGCCCCGCGGCTGACGGAGGACGGCGAGCCCGCCCCGATCCTTTTCCTGAACATCCCCTGGGGATCGAACTGGCCGGCGACTAAAAATCTGATGATCGCCCGGAACCTGGACCTGGACCCGATCAGCGAGCGGAACGACTACCTGCGCTCCATCGTGATCGACGGGGAGATCGCCTTCGGGAACCTCACGGCGTTCCGGGGCGCACTGAACTACAGCTTCCGGAAGAACGACCGGATGTTTGAGACGCGGAACTCCTTCAACAACGGCGACCTGTATTTCGATCCCGAAATCCCGTTTGAGAAGATCGCGCAGACCGCCCGGACCCTCTACTGCCTGGATAAGGGAACGCAGGACGGGAACGTGCGGACCTGGCAGCGGGACCATGTGACAGTCCGGCTGGAGAAGAAGGAGCGTTTCACCATCCT
Organism: Clostridia bacterium; assembly: GCA_017512985.1. Taxonomy (GTDB): domain Bacteria; phylum Bacillota; class Clostridia; order Christensenellales; family Aristaeellaceae; genus Aristaeella. The sequence goes on along the minus strand of JAFWEJ010000004.1, from coordinate 84,323 downwards.
GGAGGTCATCTGGGACGGAGAGACCGGGGAATCCGCGCCTGACGAGGCCGAAGAACCCGAAGACGTCGAATCGCCCGGCGACGATCTGTGAAGCGAAAAATAACACGGCCTATTCTTCCGGGGATACCGTTTATCCCCGGAAGTTTTTATGGTATGATCCTCCCGAAGCAATACGGGAGTATGTGCTGAGTGAAAACAATGGTGCTTTGAGATAAAGAAAGGAGCGTCACCATGGAAAACATTATTTCTTTCCTCCAGACCAGCTGGTACTGGATCCTGATCGGCATCGCGCTGCTGATCATCCTGCTCAAGTTCCTGCCGCGGTACAAGATTGCGCCGCCGGACAAGGCCCTGATCATCTCCGGCCTGATCCGCCGCAACTACAAGGTACGCGACACGGACGGCAGCGTTTCCACCAAGAAGTTCGGCTACCGGATCATCCGCGGCGGCGCCACCTTCTATGTGCCCGCGGTGGAGCGGATCGACAGCCTGGACCTGTGCCTGACCCAGGTGGACATCCGGACCGCCCAGCCCGTGCCGACCAAGGAATACATCTCCGTGGTCGTGGACGCCGTGGCGAACATCAAGATCGGATCGGACGACCTGTCCATTGCGACGGCCGCCGAGCAGCTGCTGCATTACAATCCCGACCAGATCAAGGCCCTGGCCAAGGACGTTCTGGAAGGCAACATGCGTGAAATCATCGGCCAGATGACGATCGCGGAACTGGTGCAGAACCGTGACAAGTTCGCCCAGGAATCCATCAAGGCGGCCATGTGCGACATGAGCAACATGGGCCTGGAGATCATCAACCTGACGATCCAGAACTTCATCGACAAGGACGGCGCCGTCATCGACACGATGGCTGCCCGTAACATCGCCGAGAAGGAAATGGACAAGCGGATTTCCAAGGCGCAGGCCGACAAGGAATCCCAGCACGCCGAACTGCAGGCCCGGGCGGAAATCGCGCAGAAGGAACGCGACGTAGCCGTCCAGGAAGCCGCCTACAAGCAGGAAACGGATGAGGCGAAAGCCAAGGCCGACATGGCGTACAAGATCGAGGAAGAGCGCATCCGCAAGACCTTCGAAACGGAAAAGGCTGCCGCCGAACTGACCCGCCTGGAGAAGGAAACCGAACTGAAGCGCCAGGAGGTCGAGATCGAGCGCGAAAAGCTGAACGTCATGATCCGTGAAAAAGCCCAGGCCGACAAGGACGGCGAGATGGCAAGGGCCGACGCGGAGAAATACCGCAGGCAGGCGGAAGCCGACGCTGCCCTCTACGCCGCGCAGAAGGAAGCCGAAGCCATCCGGATGAAGGGTGAAGCGGAAGCCGAAGCCATGCGGCTGAAGGCGGAAGCCATGCAGCTCTACGGCCAGGCCGCCATGATGCAGATGGTCACCGAAAAGCTGCCCGACATCGCCCGCGCGGTGTCCGAGCCCCTGAGCAAGACCGACAAGATCATCCTCTTCGGCGAAGGCGGCGCCACCTCCATGGCCCGCGATACCGCCGGCACCATGCTGCAGACCTTTGAGGCGGTGAAGGAAGCCGTCGGCCTGGATATCCCCAAGGCCATCCGCGACGTCACCACCGGCGGCCTCGTCGGCCGCGCCGCAAAGGAAGCGGAAGACGCGGACAAGCCCGCGGAATCCCTGCCTCAGGCCGAAGCTGAAAAGGCTCAGGAAGCAAATCCTGAAACCCCTGAAGCATAAACAAAAAAGACCAGGCCCGCTGCCGGATGGCAGCGGGCGTTTTGTTATTCCTCCGGGGCACATTCGTGCTGCGCGGAGCCGTCACGCCAGGTCTTTTCGTAGGGTTCCGGGAAGGATTCCTCCTCGTCCGGAATCTCGTCGGCGAATTCCTTTTCGCGCCTGTCCATCTCCCGCTCGCTCATGATCTTCCCTCCTTTTCCGCAAACTCCCTGACAGTTTTCATGATCTTCCGCAGTTCTTTGATATCCTGATCCACATCCCCGGTCTCCAGGGAATGGTTGGCGCCTTCTGTCTCATATAACGGAATATCCAGCCGGCGGCATCCTTCCTCTATAGCCTTTGTATCCGCCCAGGGATCCGCGGTGCCGTGGAAGGCAACGGACTGCCGGGACGCAAACCGGAAGGTATCCTCCACCGGGGTAAAGAGGATCTGGCGGCAGCGGAGGCCGCGGCGTTTCGCGTAGGCGGCGCAGACCACCGTTCCCACGCTTTTGCCGATGAAGAGGATCTCATCGTACGCGCTCCAGTCGGTCTCCCGCAGTATCTCCTCCGCCTGCTCCAGGGCCGTCTGCGCGCACTGCCGCATCTTTTCCCGGTCGCCCTTCACCTTGTCCGGAAAGCCGGAATAAGGCACCGGGATGATCTCCCAGCCCAGGCCCTTCAGCAGCTTCCAGCTGTAATACAGCAATGGCTTGTCACAGGTATAACCCACACCGGGAAACAAACAGGCTATTTTTCTCATTTCATGTTGCTGTCCTTTTTAAGTTACTCGATTTTGCCTGCGGCAAATTTCCGCAAGCTCAATCGTCGCGACTCCACACAGTGGAGCTCGCTCGTTTCGCTTGACTTCACCTCTGACGAAATTTCTGCCACCGGCAGTCGTCAGAGGTTCACCCGGGGAATAAACACACGATCTTTTTCATGGCTTTATTTTTCTGCAGAACGCCCGGATAAGGTCCTGCATCTCCTCCGGATGGCGGTCATAGTGGTGCGTTTCACCGGGCATCACGGCCAGCTCGCAGTCCGCGTAGAGCGCGGCCATGCGCTGTGAATCCTCCAGCGGTACAACATCATCCTCATCCCCGTGGAGGATCAGGACAGGCCCTTTGAAGCGGGCGGCTGTCTCCTCCGCGCGGACCGCCTGCGCCACGCGGATATAGTTTCCGTCCAGCGCCAGCCCGTTCAGTGCCGGTACGGAATCCGGGACATGGTCCGGATCGAAGCGGAAGCCCAGCAGGTTCCCCTCCCGGGCGCACCGCGGGATCATGAAGGCCGGCGCCCGGAGAACCAGGCCGCGGATCCGGTCCGGCTCCATGCCGGCGGTAAGCGCGGCAACCAGGCCGCCCTGGGAATGGCCGGACAGGTACAGGTCTGTATAGCCCATCCCCCGGACATGGTCGATCACGGCCAGGGTGTTGGAAATCCACTTGTACAGGGTGTGTTTGCTGAATTCCCCGCCGGACTCCCCGTGCCCGTACAGGTCTGCGCGCAGGGTCGCGAAGCCATCCTCCCGCATGGCCGCGGCAGCCTGAAGCGTATGAATCCGGTTCCGGGCGCTGGAAAAGCCGTGGAGCAGGATCACCAGCGGACAGGCGCCGCAGCAGCCTTCCGGCGTTTCCAGGTCCGCCGCGAGGGCGATCCCGTCGTCGTGGATGATCATGGGCTGTCTCATGGGACACATACAGCTCCTTCGGTTTTCTTTCTCCCCTTTATTTTACCATGCGCGGGTCCGGATGAGAAGCCCGCTTGTTGTCTGTTTCCATCCATGATATGATGTTTTCCGGCAGAAAAAACAAGGAGACGTTGATGCGGATGAAGATTGAGGAGGCCGCCCTGACGGAGGAGGTCCTCGCGGACCTGATCCGCCTTTCGGAAGACTGGGAGGCGGAAGCCAGCTGCTGGGGATACCGCGCGAACGGGCGGGCGGATATTGAGGGAAACCGGATCTTCCTGGCCCGGGAGGAAGGGCAGACAATCGGGTACCTGTTCGGCCACTGCTTTGACTCGGAAAACATGAAATCGATCATGCCGGAAAAGTCCCGCTGCTTTGAGGTGGAGGAGATCTATGTGATCCCGCGGCGGCGGTCGGAAGGCGTCGGAAAGGCGCTGTTTGAGTATGCCGCGGACAGGATGAAGGGCGAGGCGGATTATATCACGCTGAGCACGGCGACAAAGAACTGGAAGGCGATCTTCCATTTTTATGTGGATGAGCTGGACATGACCTTCTGGAGCGCGCGGATGTTCCGGAAGCTGAACCGGTGAACGGGAGGAATGTACAATGATCCGGACGATTTTCCTGGCAGGCGGGTGCTTCTGGGGCCTGCAGAAATACTTTGACCAGTTTGACGGGGTGCTCCGCACCGAGGTCGGCTACGCCAACGGCCCGGACCGCGCGCCGAGCTATGAGGACGTATGCAATGACAGCGGCCACGCGGAAACCGTGATGATCGAATACGACGACAGCAGGATTTCCCTGGAAACCCTGCTGGACAGCTATTTCCTTGTGATCGATCCCCTGTCCATGAACAGGCAGGGCCACGACGAGGGCATCCAGTACCGGACCGGGATATACTATACGGACGAGGAACAGTTGGATACGGTCCGGAAGGTATACAGCCGGGAGGAAGCCAAAGCCGGGGCAAAGCTCGCCGTGGCCGTGGAGCCGCTGAAGAACTTCTTCAGCGCGGAGGAATACCACCAGAAATACCTGGAGAAGAACCCCGGGGGCTACTGCCATATTCCGGCACATTTCTACAAAGAGAAATAAAGGCCTGTATCTGTCCTCTCCCGTCCTGTTTTTCCGCGCGGGAGGGGATTATCCTTATACCTGCAGGGAGGTAATATATATGATGGAAACGAAGAAGAAACTCGGCTGGACGGTATACGGGGTGCTCGGGATCATCTTTGCCCCGATGGGCCTGCTGTTTGCCGTGCTGGGCGCTGTGCTGGGGCAGGCAAAGAACGCGCGCTGGAAGACCCCGCAGGATCCTGTGATCTTTATCGCCGTCTTCGGCGGAATCGGCGGGCTTTTCCTGCTGCTCGGCCTCATCTTCCTGGCGCTTGACCTGCGCCGGCGGTACCTTCTGCGCCGGGCGTATGAAAGCGGCAACCGCGTGGAGGCGGAGATCCTCGGCATTGTGGAACAGCAGAACGTGAATATGGCCAACGGCCGCCCCCGCATGCTGGAAGCCGCCTGGACAGACGCGAACGGCGTGGTGCACGTTTACCGGAGCCGGTATCTCTACACGAATGTGGAGAAACTGCTCAAAAGCAAAACCGTACCGGTCTATATTGACCGGTACAATGAGAACATCGGTTTTGTGGACGTTGACGCCGTGCTGCCGGAGATCCGGATACACTGACAGGTCCTTTATCTCTTTATCCCGACAACTTTCATAATCTCCCGGCTTGAAGCGCCGGGGAAATGCCGCCGGATCTGCTCCAGGATCCTTTCCAGGGAGCGGTCCGGTTTTTCTTCGCAGCTGTTTACAAAATCATATCCCCATTTGGTTTCGGGAGTCATCAGTTCCGCCACGTGCCAGCCGTACGCTTCGCCGAGTTTGTTCCGCCGCTGCCGGAAATCGCTCATGAGGAGGAAGCCCTTCATCTGCAGGTCCGTCAGCGCGCCCTCAAATCCCTTTTCCAGCGCGGCGCGCCGCTTGATCTCGCAGGAGAGGAGGCCCAGGCCCTCCGCATCTTCGTTCAGCTCCAGGACGTCCAGGATCCGCCTGCAGCGGCTGTTCATTTTGCCGTCCTCATACAGGCCTTCCCAGTCGTAGCCGTCCCGGCGGTAGTTCGCGAAGGCGGGGAACCATTCCTTTGAGATGAAACCCGCCTTTTTGTCGAAGAACTTGCCGTAGGCTACTCCGTCTTCCGGCGCCAGCACCTGCCGCCAGGCCCAGGGATCCCCGGGCCGGTCCGTCCACCAGTCGTCCGGCGGCGTATGCTCCTCCACGGAAAAGCCGGGGATATCGCCGGAAAAGAGCGGCAGGAAGCCGATCTCCCGGACCAGCGCCAGCAGATCCGCCGGGGAATGCAGGCAGCCTTTGTCCGTCCGTCTGCAGCCCTTCATGATCCATTCGCCGTTGATTGTTTCCATTGTATTCGCTCCTGTTCAAAAAGCCTTTCCGCAACCTCAACAGTCGTGACTCCCCACTGGGGAGATCACTCGTTTCGGTTGACCTCACCTCTTTCGAAATATCCGCCATTGGCGGTCGAAAGAGGTTCGCCCTCCCTATTCCGCGGTGATTTCGACCCAGGCGGGGCGGAAACCGCACCGGATGCCGTTGCGCATCGACCGGACATTGGACCAGGCCGCGCCGTAGAACGGAACCTTTCCGCAGGCGAAGATCTCCCGCGCCAGGCGGTTGGTCAGCGCGGAAGCAATCCCCTGCCTCCGGTATTCCGGCAGCACGTCGATGCCGATCTGCCACATCTCCATGCCGTCCGCGGAACAGCCGGCCAGGCCGACCAGTTTCCCGCCGTTGTACGCGCCGACGCCCAGCATGTCCAGCTGCGGCCGCTCCGCGCACAGGGCGTTGCCCCAGCACGGCAGATACAGGCCTGTGAAGTCCTCCGGATGCAGCACCCGCGTTTCATACGGGCAGCTCAGGTCCGCGCCGAAGACCGCCTCAATATCCGGCAGGAAAGCGGTATGCATCTTGGCCATGCGCCCGCCTGCCGGCTCCAGGACCTTGTTCAGCTCATAGAGATACGGCGTCTCAATGCAGCGGTAGAACGCGGACTGGCTGTTGACGTAGGCGGTCACGCCCGGGATCAGGTCCTTCCGGCAGGCTGCCACCACGTTTGATCCGAAGGTCACCAGGCGGCAGAGGGCCGGATTCGGCCGGTCCTTCCGCGCGTCCGCAGAAGGCAGGGACTCCGTCACGACGTTTTCCTCCCGGAGGAAGTCCTCCGGGCTGCAGGAGCAGTCCGCCGCGGACTGCTTCAGCGCGATTTCAAGAATTTCTTTCCGGGTCATAGGTTTTCTCCTTTATGATTCATACGCTTCCAGCGCTTTTTTCAGGTCGTTCCGGATCTCCTCCGCCAGCTCCCGCGGGGCGGTGACCCGGATGAATCCGCTGTGCTGCATGGCAAAAAGCTTCATGTCAAAGGCCGGAACCCGGACGGTGCAGTCCACCAGCCCGTCTTTCCGCTCCCTGAACTCCACCGCCCTGCCGAAGGCGTCGACCACAATGGGGACGCCCCGCTCCGTGCAGGTGAAGGTGATCCGCACCGGATCGCCGAAGGCCATGTTCGCGTTATGCTCCATGAATTCCTGCAGGTTCCAGCCTTCATGGTACCCCTGCAGCTCCCGCACCGGCCGGGCGGCCTCCTTCCGGATCTCCACGTCCGTCATCCGGTCGATGCGGTAGACGCTCAGGGTGTCGTGGCTGTCGCTGTTGCAGATCAGGTAATAAAAGCCGTTGCGGATGACCATCGCGTAGGGGTTCAGCAGATGCTCCGGGTTCTCCCGGGCATGCAGGGCGAAGTCCGTGCCCATGTATTTGTACTGCAGGGTGATCTTCCGGTTCGCGTCGATTGCCCGGCCGATCCTGTCGATGTTCTCAAACAGCTCCGGGTTCACCGGCTCGTCCGCAGCCAGGCGGCGGATCTTGTTCAGGTTGAGGTTTTTGCGGAAGTGCGCGTTGCCGAGGCCGCACAGCTTTTCCAGCAGGTCCTTCCGGGCGCCGTGGGGCACATTCCTGCTGTAAAGGATACCGTCGATCAGCCAGCGGAGCTCCGCGTCGGAGAATTCCTGGCTGTAATACAGGCCGGAATAATAGGTCTCGTAATCGCAGTCCTTCTCGTCGTGCGCGGTGTTGGACAGGGAACAGACCCGGCTTTCCGGATCCATCACCAGGTCAGTCATGGTCCGGCGGACCGTGGAGCGGTCCGTGGTATAGCCCAGGGCGTGCAGGCGGTCCACCAGCTCCTTCTGCTTCATCGGGTGTTGCAGGTCCGTATGCTCCTTCAGGATCTTCACCATGTCGAAGACCACATATTTCTTTTTGTTCATGGTATCCCTGGCCATCTTTTCTCCCCTCCGCGAAAAAATATAGCATAAAATGGGGTAAAAATGCAACGATTTCTCCCTTATTCTGAATATGCCGAAAGAAACCATGGGGAGGAAAAGAACATGGAACAGAAGAACTGGATCAACATCACCAAGTCCCCGGCGCTGTACTGCCGCTACGCCTATTTTGACCTGGAGGACCACCTGGCGGATTCCCTGTTCGAGCGGCAGAACATCACCGTGAAGTATGAGCGGGAATTCGCCAACCCGATCAACCCGTACCGCCTGGTCATCTGCAAGGTGCTGCCCTGGCACCGGGAAGGCTTCCTGCAGGCGCTGAGCGAACTGCCGGACAAGATGAACCTGCTGGGCTTCAGCGACTACCGGCGGTTCTGCAAAGAATACCTGGACTACTCCGAGAACTGGATGATGGAGAAGCGGCTGACGGCCTGAACGGACGAACCGGAAAAATAACGGCCTGTATTTTTCCCCTTTCATCCTGTATTCACAGATCCCCTGATGGTAGGATATAGCCACGGTGAGGGACTTCCCTGCCGATGACGCGAAAGGAGGATCTGTAAAATGTATCGCAGCAATAATCGTTACAATACGGGTCCTCGCGGCCGGAAAACCGGGCGCGGAGAATTCCGCCCGGAAATCTTCCTGGGCATCCTGGGGCTCATGTTCTTCGGATGGATCATCCTGGCCGTGATCGGCGGCCTGATGGGCGCCGGCTTCATGATCCTGGGCTCCGTGGTCTCCGGCCTGGCCCGCGTCGCGCCGCGCCTGTTCAGGGGAATCCTTTCCTCGAAGAGCCTTGTTGCCGGCCTGGCCATCGGGCTGATCTGGTATTTCCGGACCCATAGGAAGGACGGGAACACCGCCGGAAAAAAAGCGATTCAGGAAAGCGGCAGCACCGTTGACGGCGCCGCGGTTGAAACAGAGATTATCGAAGCGCCCACTTACCATACCTTCAACGCGTGACAGGAACGGCCGTAATACCGGAACCGGCCAGACACGCAACCATATACAGGCAGCCCGCGGAGACGCGGGCTGCCGCTTTTGTGGTATAATGTACCGCGGGCAAAGGAGACTGATCATATATGAGTGCAGAAAACATCATCCTCTCCGTGGCGGCGATGCGGGAGAGCGACGCGCGGACCATCGCGGAAGGAATTCCCGGGCGGGAACTGATGCTCCGCGCGGGAAAAGCCGTCTTTGAGCGGATTGACTGGAAGGCCCCGGCCGCCATCCTGTGCGGCAGCGGCAACAACGCGGGCGACGGGTACGTCCTCGCGAAACTGCTGCACGACGCCGGGACAGCCTGCGAAGTCATTATGCTTTCCGACCGGTGCTCGGAGGACGGCGCGTATTACCTGTCTTTGTGCCAGGAAGCCGGCGTGAAGGTGACGCCCTGGACGCCCGGGCGGACGCTGGAAGGCTTCGGCACGGTCGTTGACTGCCTGTTCGGCACCGGGTTCCGCGGAACCGCCGAAGGCGCCGCCGCGGAAGCGATCCGGCGGATCAACGAAAGCGGCGCGTACGTGGTGAGCGTGGACATCAACAGCGGGCTGAACGGGGACAGCGGCCTGGCGGAAACATGCGTCCGGTCGGACCTGACGGTCTCCGTCGGCAGCTTCCAGCCCGGGCATTTCCTGAACATGGCCAAGGACGTGATGAAGGAAAAAGTGAACTGCGATATCGGCATCCGTCCTGTGGACGAACACATTTCACTGGTCACGGAAGCGGACATCGCTCCCTTCTTCCGCCCGCGGGCGAACAACGCGCACAAGGGCACATACGGCTATACCGCCCTGATCGGCGGAAGCAGAAAATACAGCGGAGCGGTCCGCCTCGCCGCGATGGCGAACAGCGCCATGCGCACCGGCGCGGGCGTCGTGAAGCTGGCGGTGCCGGACCTTCTCTGGCCGGCGGTCGCGCCGGCGGTGCTGGAGAGCACCGTGTTCCCGCTGATGGACGACGGCGACGGGATCGCATTTGACGAAGGGCAGTTTGCGGAGCTGACCGGAAACGTCCGGACCGCGGCCTTCGGCATGGGCGTTGGTACGGGCGAAGGCGCCGCGCAGGCGCTCCGCTGGCTGCTGGAGCACTTCGGCGGCACGCTCATCGTCGACGCGGACGGGCTGACCCTGCTGTCCCGGCTGGACAGGGAGCGGATCCACGGCGCCGCCTGCCGGCTGATCCTGACCCCGCATGTGAAGGAGTTCTCCCGGCTGACGGGGATGGAGACCGGTGAGATCCTGCACGCCCCGATCGCCTCCGCGGAAGCGTACGCGAAGGAAACCGGCGCAGTGATACTGCTGAAGGGACCGTCCACCGTCGTGACGGACGGGGTACGGACCCGCGTCGTGGACGCCGGATGCGCCGGCATGGCGACCGCCGGCAGCGGCGACGTGCTCAGCGGCATCCTCTCCGCGGCGGCGGCCTTCATTCCGGACCGCCCGGACGCCGCGGCGGCCGCGGCGTGGATCAACGGAAAAGCCGGGGAAAAAGCGCAGGAGCGGTACGGCTCCGTTGCCATGACCGCCGGGGATACGGCAAACTGCGTCAGGGACATTGTTTCCGCGCTGGAAAAGGCGAACTGACAGGCTTGTCACGCCGGTCCCGTACAGCATTGTATTCTTTGGCGTTTCCCCTTCCGGACCGGCGGAAAGCGTGATACACTGTTTCCACAGAAAACAAGGAGGAACCGAATATGGCCATGATGGAAAGGCCGCAGGTGCGGGAAACCGCCGGCGGAAAATGCTGGGAACACACGTTTGAAAAGTTTGAGCTCAAGGCCTATGTACCGGACAACAGCCTGGACGGCCAGGTGAACAACTACGGTTTCCGCGCGCCCTGCCTGCTGGTGTTTGAGGAGAAGAAACAGGACATGAACAGCGCGGTGGCCTTTGCCCGGGAAAGCGGCCTGGCAAAGATCGCGGCGGACTTTGACACGAGCGTGCTCTTCGTCTACCCGACGAAGGACGGCGGCTGGGCAGGCGAGGACGAAAGCCTCTACGCCGCGGTAATCAGCGAGATCAAGATGATCCAGGTTTACAAGGACGGCATCGTGGAGAACTATGACTTCTTCGCGCGGCAGTTCAAGGGATACTTCGTCCGCGGCGCGATCTTCCGCGCGGACATCTACTCCTTCGGCGCCTCCGCCGACTATGTGGCGAAGAACCTGCTGAAGACCCTGCAGGGCGACTACCTGTGGGGACCGGGCGAGATCACGCCCGCCATGTGCTCCATGGAAGGGCTGAGCATCGTGCCGGACGTGCAGCGGAAAGATATCGCGGTCCTCAGCGCCGGCAACAGCGCGGAGATCAACAAGGCCTTTGAAGGCTGCCGGCACCTGCTGATCAAGGACAAAGCCGAGTATGAAAAGGACTTCCACGCCTTTGTGAAAAAGTTCAAGATGTGGTGCGGCCAGATCCAGTATGAGCCGGACTTCCCCGCCCTGGGCATGACGGAAGACGCGGGCAGCCATACCGTACAGACCTCCCCGGACAACATGGGCGCCTGGAAGGACACGAAGGAGCACAAGGTCGGATACTTTGCCTATTACAACAACGACATCTTCGACAAGGGCCCGGCGCCCCTGGTCGTGGGCTTCCACGGCGGCGGCGACAGCTCCATGTACCTGACCTATGTGGCCGGATGGTGGGAGGTTGCCCACAAGTACGGCTTCCTGTTCGTGTCGGTGGAAAACCACATGGACGTAACCGCGACGGAAGCGGTGGAGCTGATCGGCGAACTGAAGAAGCGGTATAACATCGACGAGCACAGGATCTACGCCACGGGCTTCTCCATGGGCAGCGGCAAAACCTGGGACTGCTTCCAGGAGTATCCGGAAGTCTTCGCGGGCTTCATGCCCTGCAGCGCGCTGTTCCCGGTCTACACGACCTTCTTCGGCAAACCGGTGACGGATAAACTGAACAAAACCGTACCCGGCGCCGTGTTCTATTCCGGCGGCGAGGAAAGCCCACTGCCCGAGCTGCCCTTCCAGGCGCCGACATGCCTGGAGCGCGTGCAGTATGTTGCCGAGGTCAACAGGCTGAAAAAGGCAGAGGAGTTCAAAAATGCCTCCGTGGAACAGAAGGACAGCTGGAAAGAGAGCAAGTGGTGCGTGCCGGGCGACCGGATCGAGCAGATTCCGGATCCCTCCCGGGGCAGCGTCCTGACGGTGCACTATTACGACAGCGAAGACGGCGTCTGCCGCACGGCCTTCGCCGGCGTCAGCGGCCAACAGCATGAGTGCCGCCAGCACAGCTGTGAAAACGCCTGGAAGTTCGTCTCCCAGTTCACCCGTTGATATCGTCCTTTCAGAAATAAGGCGGTTTGGAAACAAACCGTCTTTTTATTTGATTCTCATCCAATTCCAATGAAGCTGCTTTTCCGGTCCGGTATAATGCAGGCGAAAGGCAGAGGAGGATGACCTGGGATGAGCGAGATCACCGTGAAACCGCAAAACGTATTCCGCAACCGGAACTACCGGCTGGTATTTTTCGGCGCGCTGGTATCGGAACTGGGCGCGCTGCTGTACAGCTTCGCCGTCGGCTTCTATATCCTGCAGATCAGCGGGAACAACGCGTTCCTGCAGGGGCTGTACCTGGCGCTTTGCAGCGTGGCGCTGCTGCTGTTCACGCCGGTGGGCGGCGTGCTGGGCGACCGCTTCAGCAAGGCGAAAATCATGTACCTGTGCGACTTCTGCAAGGGCGGAACGATCATCCTGGCCACGGTGCTGATGATCCTCTTCCCGGCGGCGGACGCGCACATCGTGATCCTGTTCGCGCTGGGCATCCTCGGGAACATCATCAGCGGGATCTTCAATCCCGCGTCCGGCGCCCTGCTTCCCCACATCCTGCCGGAGGACCGGCTGCAGCAGGCTAATTCCTATTTCACGGTCAAGAGCGCCGCGGAAGGCATCCTGGGCGTGGTGCTGGCCGGCGTCCTCTACGCCGCCCTGCCGGTGCAGACGCTGTTCTTCCTGGTCGGCGCAACCTTCCTGGCTTCCGGCATTTCCGAAATGCTGATCCGCTGCCCGCACACGCCGCCGGCGGACCGGCTGACGCTCCGCACCGCGGTGAAGGACATGGGCGACGGGCTGAAGTACCTGAAGACGCAGAAAGCCATCCTGGCGCTGCTGGGCTCAGTGGTGTTCATCAACTTCTTCTTCGCGCCGGTCGCCAGCAACTTTATCCCCTATTTCGTGCGGACGGACCTGGCGAGCGCCCCGTCCTACCTGCTGGATAACGTCCTGACGCCGGAACTCTGGTCCTCCGTGATCAGCGTATGCGTCGGCCTGGGTTCCCTGATCGGCGCGGCGGTGCTCAGCGCCCGGAAGCCTGCGGAGAAATGCGGCCACAAGGTCGCCGTGCAGCTGTGCATCTCCGCCGCGGTGGTCGTTTCCCTGGCGTTCAGCTACTGGCTGCTGGTGGACCGCGGAAACAGCCTGAACTCCTTCCTGATGTTCTTCTGTGCGGGAAGCTTCACCATCGGCATCCTGCTCTCCGCCATCAACATCCCGATCACCACCGCCACCATGCGCGTGGTGGACAAGGACAAGCTGAGCAAGGTCAACAGCCTCATCAGCATCGGCTCCCAGGCGATGATACCGATCGCCTCGGTGATGGCCGGCGCGGTCCTGCAGGGCCTCGGTTCCTCGGTGCTGCTGTTCATCTGCGCGCTGGGCTTCTCCGTGACGGCGGTCCTGCTGCTGGTGAACAAACCGGTGCGGGAGCTCTGAACCGAAAAAATACTGTATACGGCGCTGTAAACAGCGCCGTATTTTTGCGTTTCCGGAACCCGTACGGCTTGCGGATCAACAGGTGGAAATACCAAAAGACACATGCAGAAAAAATCCTTTACACACTATGTAACTATATGTTATATTTGTCCGGCTAAATTGCGTAACGTTTTCATTTCACGCGTGCAGCTGCCCCGGTAAAAACTCATATGAAAGGTCCCTGAAGGGAAGGGTGAACAACGGCAATGAACTACAGCTTTATCATCCCCAGCATGCTGGTTCTCCTGGTCATCATGGGTTATTACTTTTTCCGGCCGAGGCTTCCGATCCGCCTGAACCGCGCTTTCCTCGCAATCCTGGTGATCGATATCTGTACGGAGCTGTTTGAGTGTATTTCCTTCCGGCTGAACGAGACCTGGCCCGAACACGCGCCGGCCCTGCTGTGGGCGCTGAACATCCTGTTCTTTGTCTTCGCGTTCATCCGTTCCTATATGTTTTTCGTCTTTACGGTCAGCGTACTGGACTCGCATGTGCTGCTGCGCTCGCGGCTGCACGTCCTCGCGCCGATCGTGTATATTCCCTGCGTGCTGATTGCCCTGACGGCGCCGCTGAACGGCTGGCTGTTCCGGATCAGCGACGGGTTCCGGGCCGGTTCCCTGTACTGGCTCCTGTACGCCTGCGGATGCGCCTATCCGCTCTTTGCGGCCATCGCGGTGCTGCGGCACCTGCACGAACTCAGTCCGCACCAGATCATCAGCCTGACCGCGCTCCAGGCCGTCCTGATCCTGGGCAACATAGCCCGCATCCTGTTCCCCACCTATGTGGTGATGAACACCTTCTGCCTGATGGCAATCATCGTGATTTTCATTTCGTTCCTGAACCCGGACCTGTTCCTGTCCGAGCGGGGCTATGTATATAACCTGCCGGCCTTCCACGCGCTGCTGGAGGAATGCTACCGGCGCAAGCGCTCCTGCCGGGTGCTGGGCTTCACGATCCAGAACTACAACGAGCACCGGGAGCTCTTCGGCGGCAAACAGATGGACGCGGCGCTGATCGGCATCAACCGGTGGCTGTGCGAAACCTTTCCCCAGCTGAGCGGCTTCTACCTGCGCAGCGGATGCTACGCGCTGGTCGGCCACAACAAGCCGGACCTGGAAGCCCTGCAGCAGCAGGTCTCCGCGCGCTTCGCGGACCCGTGGAAGACCGAGGTCGGCGAGCTGCGGCTGAGCCTCAGCTTTGTCAAAGCCGACATGCTGCAGATGGACTGCCCGAGCGACCGGCTGGTAAACACGCTGATGATTTCCCTGGACGAACTGAACCACGCCTCCGAGCCGGACACAAGCCGGTACCTGAAGGAATCCATCGCGGCAATCAGCCAGAAACTGGATATCCGCCGGTGCCTGGAAGGCGCGCTGAACAACGACGGGCTGGAGGTATTCCTGCAGCCCCTGGTGGACTGCCTGACCGGCAAACGCGTCGCCGCCGAAGCCCTGGTGCGTCTGCGGGATGAGCGGGGCAGGCTGATCCGGCCGGACCTGTTCATCTCCATGGCGGAGCAGGAAGGCTATATCGTTCGCCTGGGCGAGCAGGTGCTGAGCAAGGTGTGCCGTTTCATCCGGGACCACGACATGAAGGCGCTGGGCATCCGGTGGATCAACGTGAACCTGAGTCCGGTCCAGTTCATGAGCCGGGATATTCCGGAGCGTTTCTCCGCGATCCTGAAGCAGTACGGCGTGGACCAGGAAATGATCCATCTGGAGATTACCGAGCAGAGCATGATCGACTTCTCGCTCCTGCATGACCAGATCACGGACCTGCACGACAACGGCTTCCAGTTCGCGCTGGACGACTACGGCAGCGGGTATTCCAACCTTTCCCGGGTAAGGCAGTATCCCTTCTCCAACATCAAGATCGACATGGAGGTCGTGCGGAACTACTGCCGGGACAGGGACGTGCTGCTGCCCGCGCTGATCCAGGGATTCAAGCAGATGAACCTGAGCATCACCGCGGAAGGCATCGAGACGGAAGAAATGGCCGGCGCGATGAAGGACATCTGCTGCGACTACCTTCAGGGGTATTACTTCTCGCGGCCCGTGCCGATGGATGAGTTTGTGAAAATGTGCGCATGAGATAATTCACAATTCATAATGATCTATACAAAAACCGGCACGGAGAGGAAGTTCTCTCTGTGCCGGTTCGTTTTATGCAATTTACAGCAGGTTGCGCTGGATCTTGCCGGAGATGGTCTTGGGGAGCTCGTCCCGGAAGACGATCTTGCGGGGATACTTGTAGGGCGCGGTGTGCTGCTTGACATAGTTCTGGATCTCTTTCTTGAGTTCCTCGGTGCCTTCGGTCCCCTTGGTGAGGACGATGGACGCCTTGACAACCTGGCCGCGGATTTCGTCCGGTTCGGCGGAAACGCCGCACTCCAGGACGTAGGGCAGTTCCATGATGACGCTCTCAATCTCGAACGGACCGATGCGGTAGCCGCTGGACTTGATGACGTCGTCGATGCGGGAGACGTACCAGAAGTAGCCGTCCTCATCCCGCCAGGCGGTGTCGCCGGTATGGTACATGCCGTCGTGCCAGGCTTCCTTCGTCTTTTCCTCGTCCAGGTAGTACTCGCGGTAGAGTCCGCAGGGCGTGTTTTTGTCCGTGCGGATGACAATCTCGCCCACTTCGCCGTTGGCGACAGGGTTGCCGTCCGGATCAACAATATCCACGTCGTACTGCGGGTTGGCCTTGCCCATGGAACCGATCTTCGGCACGGTGCCCCAGAGGTTGCCGATGGTCAGGGTCGTCTCGGTCTGGCCGAAGCCCTCCATGATCTGCAGGCCCGTGGCCTTCTCAAACTGGCGGTAGACTTCAGGATTCAGCGCCTCGCCGGCGGTGGTCATGTGGTGGATGGAGGACAGGTCGTAATTCTCCAGGTCCACCTTGATGAACATGCGCAGCATGGTGGGCGGCGCGCAGAAGGTCGTGATATTGTACTTTTTGAACATCGGCAGGATGTCCGCCGCGTCAAACCTGTCAAAGTCATAGACGAAGACCGCGCCCTCGCACATCCACTGGCCGTAGAGCTTGCCCCAGAGGGACTTGCCCCAGCCGGTGTCGGAGATCGTCAGGTGCAGGCCGTCCCGTTCGCAGCAGTGCCAGTATTTTGCCGTGACGTAATGGCCCAGGGCGTAGGTATGCCTGTGCTGCGCCATCTTCGGATTGCCGGTGGTGCCGGAGGTGAAGAACATCAGGGCCGGCTCGTCTCCGCAGGAGGCGTCCGCCGGGCGGTGGTAACGGCGGGTGAAGAGCGGATATTCCGCGTTCAGGTCATGCCAGCCCTCGCGGGAACCGTTGACCATGACCAGGGTCTGGACGGAGGGGCACTTCGCGGCGGCACGCTCCGCGATCTCGGCGGTATCGCCGTCCGCGGTGCAGATGAGCGCCTTCACGCCGGCAGCGTTGAAACGGTATTCAAAATCGTGCTCCTTGAGCTGGTTTGTGGCGGGGATGGCGATGGCGCCGAGCTTGTGCAGGGCAACCATGCAGAACCAGAACTGATAGTGCCGCTTGAGCACCAGCATGACCCGGTCTCCCTTTCTGATGCCCAGGGAAGTGAAATAGTTCGCGCACTGGTTGGAGGCGTCCTTCACGTCCTTGAAAGTGAAACGGCGCTCCTCATGGTGCTTGTCCACATAGAGCATGGCCAGCTTGTCCGGGTACTGGCGGGCGATCTCGTCCACGATGTCGAAGCCGAAGTTGAAGGTTTCACGGTTCGGAAAGGAGATGGAACGGAGCCTTCCCTGCTCGTCCTCCTCCGCGTCGATGAACTTCTCGGCGACGAGGTGCCCCTCATAGCGGGCGGCCTTGGGCGCGGCGACAGCCGCGGGTTCCGCCTTCGGGCCTTCGCCGGGCAGGATCATCGCCAGGAACACGCAGTCCTTCCCGTCCACGGCGATCATGCCGTGCGGCAGGGAGGAATTGTAATAGATGCTGTCTCCCTCGTGCAGGATTTCGGTATGCTCGCCGACCTGCACCTTCAGGGTGCCGGAAAGCACCAGGTCGAACTCCTGCCCGTGGTGGGTCGTGGTATGGATCGGCTCGTTCTGCTGCTTCTCGGAGTACTCGTAACGGACCCAGTAGGGCTCCGCCACCTTGTCCCGGAACTTCGGAGCGAGGTTCGAGATGGCGATGCCTTCCTCCTTCGCGGTGGTCTCGCCCTTGCCGCGGCGCGTAACCGTATAGGTGGACAGGAAAGCGTTATGGCCTTCGAGGAGCTCGGTCAGCTCCATATTGAAGGCCTGGGCGGATTTATACACGAAGGTGAAGGGCATGTCTGTATGCCCGGCCTCATACAGCCGGTACTCGTCCGGCGTGACCTCCGTCTTCTCCGCCATTTCCTCCTGGGTCCAGCCCATAATCTCCCGCATCTCACGCAAACGGGAAGCAACAGCGGAAAGCTGGCTGAGATCAGTCTGGGTCGTCATCTGGAAACACTCCTCTCATAACAATTCATAATTTCACAATTCATAATGAAGCAGCTGAATTGCGGCTGTCCGGTTCATCGCGGCAGGCTGCAATGTCCCGGAAAAGATTTCATACAAAATGGCCCGTCTCGTTTTGAGACGGGCCATACAGCTCGCGGTACCACTCAAATTGTGCGCCTTTGCACACCCCTTCAGACACTGTCATGTCCTATGCCTTTACGCAGCAGTCACGGGAGACGCCTACTGGGAAACTCTGTTCGGATCTCCGGCTCGGAAGCGATGGGATGAAGCTTCAGCCCGCCGGTTCACACCATACCCGGCTCTCTGCGGGGCCTCCTGCTGTTCCGTCTTCGTCACAGCCTTGTATGAAATTGCACGCATTGTAGCACGCATGCCGGATCCTGTCAAGCGTTTCCCGGGCCGCGCCGGCCGGGAAAAACAAGGAGAAGACAAATTTGTCCCCCATAACAGGAAAAAAGCCGCTGTTATAATCTCAGGAATATGTTAAAATTCAGGGACAGGAGGGGAAGGCATGGAGAAACGGAAGGAGATCATCCGGGATCTGACAACGGGCAGCGTTCCGCGGACGCTGTTCACTTTTTCGCTGCCGCTTTTCCTGTCCGGCCTGCTCCAGATGGTCTACAACATGGTGGACATGATCGTCGTCGGCAACTTTGTCGGCACGGAAGGCCTGTCCGCCGTGTCCATCGGCGGCGAGGTGCTGATGCTGATCACCTTTGTCGCGATGGGCTTTTCCAACGCCGGGCAGATCCTGATCTCCCGCTATGTCGGCGCAAAACGCACGGACCTGGTGGGCGAGATGGTCGGCACCCTGTTCACCCTGCTGGAAGGCCTGGCCGTAGTCATCATGGTCATTTTCCTGTTCACCTACCGGGATATCATCGCCTGGCTGAACACGCCGAACGAGATCTGGGAATACACCCGGCAGTACTGCATCACGTGCATCTGGGGCGTGGTGTTCATCTACGGCTACAACCTGGTGAGCGCGATCCTGCGCGGCATGGGCGATTCGAAACATCCCTTCATGTTCATCGCGATCGCTTCGGTGATCAACGTGGTGCTGGACATCCTGTTCGTCGGCCCGATGGGCATGGGCCCCCGCGGCGCCGCGCTGGCCACGGTCATCGGCCAGGCGGTCAGTTTCTTCTTCGCGCTGCGGCTTCTGTATAAAAACCGCGCGCAGATACATTTTGATTTTCACCCGCGGCATTTCCGCATCGGGAAAAACGTGTTCCGCAACCTCATGAGCCTGGGCATCCCCATGGTGATCCAGAGCGCGGCAATCACGTTCTCAATGCTGTTTGTCAATTCCTATATCAACACCTACGGTACGGTGGCCGTCGCCGTCACCGGCATTGCCCGGAAACTGGAAAACATGATCGGCGTGGTCAGCCAGGCCATCTCCTCCGCCGGCGGCGCGATGGTCTCCCAGGCCCTGGGCGCCCGGAAAACGGAGCGCGTGCCGAAAATCGTCGGCCACGCCATGTGGATTGTCGCTATCCCGGCCGCTGTTTTTGCCGTGATCACGCTGTTCCGGCCGGAATGGCTCTTCGGCCTGTTCTCGCAGGATGACGAAGTGATGAACATGGCCATTACCTATATCCCGATTGCCATGATCCAGTACCTGGGCTGCGTGCTGCGGCCCCCGAACTTTGCCCTGATCAACGGTTCCGGCAACTCGAAGCTGAACCTCTCTGTGGCGCTGCTGGACGGCATCTTCACCCGCATCGGCCTGAGCCTGCTGCTGGGCGTGGTGCTGGGCCTGGGCATCCGTGGGTTCTGGTACGGCAACGCCCTGTCCGGGCTGGTGCCCTTCCTGATCGGCACGGCTTACCTGTTCAGCGGGCGGTGGAAAACCTTCAGAGGAAAAAACCAGGTCGTCCTGGAAGAAAAGGAAGACCTGGCGGACTGAATCCTTCAGATATAAACTGAACCGGCCTGAGTTTACAGCTCAGACCGGTTCGTGATATAATCTCTGCAGTCTTTGGAAGAGGAGAAAGCGTTATGGAAACCGGAACGATCGTTGCGATCAGCGTGGTGCTCGTAGTGGCGGTGCTCGCCGTCCTGATCTGCATCTTCTCCGCGGTCAGCACCGTAAGCGGGATCAAGCACACCAACGACGAGGATACGGACGCCTGAGGTCAGGCGTAGCGGATCTCGTCCAGGCTGTAGCGGACTGCCTCCCCGATGGAGTCGTCTTCCTGTACGGGCAGGTCTACCCATGGATGAGATGACTCCTTTGGCTCGCTCATGACCGGCGCAGTCTTCGGCGTCTCTTCTTCGCGCATGGCAGTATCAACCCTCCGTAACCATTGATTTATCCATATATGGCACACATCTGAAAGCAAGTCTACCGCATCTTGTGAAAAAAGGCAAGTCCCCCGGCTGTACTCAGCCGGTTTTTTTATGTAACTTTTTCGGGCAAAAAAAGAAGCCGGACCGCAGTCCGGGCTCCTTTTCCGTTGATATGTAACCGTTTTGTCACTCATCCGTGATCAGGTGGTTCGCCACGATGTCCGTCCAGGCGTCATTGATCTCTTCCCGGCTGCGGTAGACATTTTCCCAGTTGACGTCCATGGTTTTTTTGATCAGCTCGTTTGTGTCGATGGAGCCGGCCGGAACCTGGTCCATGGTCCTGAAAACGGAATGCATGAAACCCTCCAGGATCAGTTTCTGGGCCTTTTCGCTCAGGAACCACTGTTCCACAGCCCTGCAGGCCTCCGCGTTCCTGTTCGCGCTGTGCTCGTCACAGACGGTCATGACGGTGGAGGGGATCAGGATAACCCCGTCCTCCGGGTAGATACAGGCAAGGTTCGTTACGGAATCCCCGCTGTCCTCCGCGTCCCGGAGCGCCTTAAGGACGGATTCCTCCAGGATCATGGCGGCGGCGATTTCTCCGGAACGGAGCTTTTTGATGGACTCGGAACCGGTAATGATCTGGATCCGGTTCTCCGCCAGGCCCTTCAGGTACTGCCGGCCGTAATGGTTGCTCTGGGTCAGGGAGGCGACGGCCGCGAAGGTGGTGCCGCTGCTCATCGGATCACCCATGGCGATATGGCCCTTCAGGCTGTGATCCATCGCAAAGTCGCGGAAGGTCTTCGGGACCGTGACGCCCTGCTCCGCCCACTGCGCTTCCAGCTCCGGATTGTAAGCGAGGACCATGTTGCAGACGCGGACGGGATACCAGTATCCCTCTTCGTCATAGGGGAAGCGGAGCAGCTCCGCCGCGCCGGGCACTGCCACCGGCTCCAGGTAACCCGCTTCCTTCAGCTCCAGGCTCAGCGCGGGTTCCGCCACCAGCAGCATATCGCACCCGAGGACGTCATCCTCCATCTCCCCGTAAATCCGGTTGATAAGCCGGGAGGTGCCGCCGTAAACGAAGAAACTTTCGCCGTTTCCGGGTTTGAGGTTCGGGAACTCCGCGCGGATGGCGTCGTCCAGCATGTCCAGCACGAACTGGTACATGGAGGAATAGATGACCAGCGTTCCCTCAACAGACTCATCCGCAGCCAGCGCGTTTCCGGAAGCGGAAAGAAGCAGGCAGAGCGCAAGCAGCAGGGCGGCGATCTTTTTCACGGCGACTCCTCCAATTCATATTCATAATTCATAATTCACAATTCATAATTCATAATGAATATGTTGAATCCTGATTGACTGACCAGTCAGTATAGATTGTATCGGACCGGGATATTATACCACAAGGGTTATGGTTCGGCAACGGAACGCTGTCTGCTTGTCACGTTACCATAAAAAGAGTATAATGAATCATACTGAGAAGTATCGCCACAAAACACGGGGGTGAGACCGGATGGGCAAGGAGCGGATGCTGATCACCGGCGGGCATGCGCTGGAGGGACAGGTCAGGGTCAGCGGCGGCAAGAACACCGCGGTGGCCGTAATCCCTGCCACGCTGCTGAGCGACGAGCCCTGCACGATCGAGAACCTTCCCGACATAGAAGACGTCCACGCCCTGGCGGACATCCTGGTCGAACTGGGCGCGAAGGTGGACTATGAGCCCGGCAAGTGCATGCACGTGGACCCCCGGCCTGCGGAAGGCACAGAGGTCTCCTACCGCAACGCGCAGCGCCTGCGGGCCAGCTATTACCTGCTGGGCGCCCTGCTGGGCCGCTGCGGCAGCGCCCGCGTGCCCACCCCCGGCGGATGCGAAATCGGCTCCCGCCCGGTGGACCAGCACCTGAAGGGTTTCCGCTCCATCGGGGCGGAAGCGGAGGAGCTGGCCGGCATGCTGATCGCCAAAGGCCCGCTGACCGGCGGCGACGTATTCTTCGACATGGTAACCGTCGGCGCGACGGTGAACGTGATGCTGGCCGCCGTAAAGGCCAAAGGCCAGACCTATATCTACAACGCGGCAAAAGAGCCGCACATCGTTGACCTTGCCAACTTCCTGAACAGTATGGGCGCGAAGATCAAGGGCGCCGGTACGGATATCATTCGTATCCGCGGGGTGCAGCGCCTGCACGGCAGCACCTACGCAGTCATCCCGGACCAGATCGAGACCGGCACGCTGATGATCGCGGCGGCCGCCACGGGCGGAGACGTAATCATCGACGGCTGCATTCCCACCCATATGGACGCATTGAGCGCGAAGCTGCTGGAAATGGGCGTGAAGGTAACGGACGGCGACGAAGCGATCCGCGTGCATGTGGTCGGTCCCCGGCGGGCGATCAACGTCAAGACCCAGGTATATCCCGGCTTCCCCACCGACCTGCAGCAGCCGATGAGCGCGCTGCTGACCACAGCCAGGGGAACGAGCCTGGTCACGGAAACCATCTTTGAACAGCGTTTCCGCCACCTGGACGAAATCCGGCGCATGGGCGCGCATGTGCGCGTGATGGACCGGACCGCCATCATTGAGGGCGTCCCGGAACTCTACGGCGCGCCGATGACCGCCTCCGACCTGCGGGCCGGCGCCGCGCTGATTGTGGCTGCCCTGATGGCCCGGGGAACTTCTGAGATCTATGAACCCGGTTATATCGACCGCGGATATGAACATATTGAAGACAAGCTCCGCTCCCTCGGCGCGGAGATCCGGCGCGAAGCCATTGAGTGACCTGAGAGGTGCCAGTGAATGAACAATCCCTTTGAGGTCCTGGGCCTGAAAGGCATGGCAACGCCGGAAGAGATCCGTACCGCCTACCGGGCGCTGGCAAGGCAGTGCCACCCGGACATGATCCAGGACCCGTCAGAGAAGGAAGCCGCCCAGACGCGCATGGTCGCGCTGAACCTGGCGTATGAGGAAGCCCTGCGGCTCGCCTCTCCCCGGGCAAACAACCCGGTGACGCCGGAGCTGTCCAGCGCGGAAGCCATCCTGATGGCCCAGCGCGCGATGGCCCGGGACAATCCCGAAGGCGCCCTGCGGAGCCTGATCCGCTGTGAGGAACGGGACGGCGACTGGTACTATATGCAGGGTAAGGTACTCATGGCCCTGGAAGAATACGACAGCGCCCACCAGTCCTTCCGCCAGGCAGTCCGCATGGACCCGGAAAACAACGTGTACCGCGCCGGCGCCCTGGCCGCCGCCGTGGCGCAGCAGAAAGAAAAGAAGCTGCCCGGAAGGGTGAAAAAAGTGTTCAAGGGCCTGGTAAAAAGATAATTCAGAATTCATAATTATTTCAGCTGGTATCCTGAGGGCATTGCGTTGAATACTGCAAAGAGAAAAACCTGTTTCAGAATGATCGTCGCCGCGGTGGTTTTCATCGCGGCGGTATTTTGCTGCGCGCTGGCAGGGGCGGAAACCGCGGCGGATATTACGTCAAAATGCAGGTTTAACGCCGGCTCCGGACGGAAAACCTTTTCCCGCTGCAAAGACCGGGATTATAAAACCTACTGGCGGACGGACAACGGCGCCAGATGTTATGTGGAAGTGACCGTGCCGGCCGGGCAGGCCGCTTCCGGCGTGATGGTCCAGTTCTATGAACATCCCCATGCCTGGGGCGTGCAGGTAAAGGACGCGGAAGGGCACTGGACGGACGCCGGCCACACGGAGGGCGAATACCTGGCGGAATACCTGCCGCTGCCGGAAGGAACGGCCCTGTTCCGGGTCGCCAACGCTCCCGGTGAAAGCCGCCATTTCAACATGGCGGAACTGCGGATCTACGGCGAGGGTGAAACACCCCCGGAGGTCCAGCAGTGGCAGCCCTGCGCCGGCAAGGCGGACCTGATGCTGGTCGTGGCGCACCAGGACGACGAGGTGCTGTGGTTCGGCGGCACGCTGCCCCGATACGCCGGCGAAGAGGGAAAGACCTGCCAGGTCTGCATGGTGGTGCCTTCCATGCCCTACCGCCGCCTGGAGCTGCTGGACTGCCTGTGGACCTGCGGCGTCAGGAACTACCCTGCCTACAGCAATTTCAAGGACGCGTTCTCCTTTTCGCTGGCCAAGCAGTACAAGCACTGGAACAAAAACCGGGTATACAGCGTCGTGACCGAATGGATCCGGCGCTTCCAGCCGGACGTGCTGCTGACGCACGACCTGCAGGGCGAATACGGCCACGGCGCGCACAGGGTCTGCGCGGACGCGGTGATGCACTGCGTGAAATACGCCGCGGACGCAGAAAAATATCCCACGTCCGCGAAAAAGTACGGGACCTGGGACACACCCAAAACCTATATCCACCTGTGGAAGGAAAACGTAATCGACATGGACTGGCGGCAGCCGCTGGAAGCTTTCGGCGGAAAGACCGGTTTTGACGTGGCCGCCGAAGGGTTTCGCTGCCATGTCAGCCAGCAGCAGACCGACTATCATGTGGAAGACTGGGGGCCGTGGGACAACAGCCTTTTCGGCCTTTACCGGACTACGGTCGGGCCGGATGAGGACAAAGACGACTTTTTTGAAAACCTGAACTGAACCGTCAGCCGGCGTCGGCCGCCTGCGAACGTTCCAGCGTCAGGCAGTCGAGCTTTACATAGCAGTGAAGGCCTTCGACGTCAATTTCCGCGTAGCCGTAATCCACCAGGATATCGAAGACCGTGACAGGCGTTCCGGGTTTGTAGCCTTCCAGGATCTTGTTCGTATCGATATCACGGACCTGGATCCTGCCCTTGCCCGTGATCTTTCCGTTCAGGGAAAGCCAGCCGCCCTCAAACTCCGTATGGTCATTGGTATAGAAATCCAGCGTGCCCGTGAGCACGTAACCGCAGTCGCCGGCGTGGTCCACAAAGGTCCAGTTTTTCCCGGTGGCAAGCACGCGGACAACTGAATCCCGGTAGATCTGTTTGATGTTCAGCGACTTCCTGTCCGGGCTTTTGTGCAGGAATACCTGGCGTGAAGTAACCACCGCAAGGACCTTGTTTTCCGGCGCCTCGGTTTTCCAGGTCATGTCGGCGGTGTTCACGAGCTTTTTCTCCCCGTTCACCTCGACCATGGAGCGGCCAATGCCCATATAGACCACCTTCACCGTGAACGAATCGCCGGTCGCCGGATCCTTCCAGACCGCGGGCGTATCCTTTCCGTTCTTGGCGGCCGCGGCAGCCAGCGCCGCCTGCCATTCCTCGTCTGTCATAGGCGCGGCGGTGGGTTTGACCTGGATATCCACGCCGCCCGTACCGGACTCGATCTCAACGCTGCCGTCCTGATTCTTTTTCACGCCGGCCACGGGATCCGTCTCGCCGCTGTTGATCACCATGGGGCTGCTGCCCGAGGAGGACGAACCGTCCCCCGTGCTTTCTATCTGGTGCTTTTTACCGGAGGGGTCCGTATAGACGCCCTTGTTGTAGTCCCAGGTGCCGCCGTCCTCATCCGTCTCGATGCCGGAAGCCGCGGCGCACGCGCAGAGAAAACACAGGCATACGGCCAGCAGCGCCAGAATAAGGATTTTACCGTTTTTCACCGCCTGCGCCTCCTCTTTATGAACTGTGAATTGCAGTGATGAAATCCCCCAAATGGTTCTCCGGAACGGAGATCACCACAACATGTTGATGATACCGGAAAACGGATGGTTTGTCAAGAAAGTGAAACGATTCTGTAACAGATTGGAAAGGACGGTGGCTCCATGAAAATCTCCCGGAAAGACGCGCTGACCTGGTTCCGTTTCTTTGCGGAACTGCCCGCGGAGGAACCCCTCGGATGCCGGCAGCAGGAGATCGCGCTGGCTGTGTTCAGCCAGATCGAAAAGGCGGTGGAGGCGCGCAGGGAAGCGGCTCTGCTCGAAATTCCCGGGCTGAAGGCCGTCGTCCCGGGCACGGACTATAATACCTTCCCCTGGTCGCCGGAAACACCGGCCTGCACACTTTTCGTCGGGCCGGATGTACGGTTCCCCGAAGGCTGCCGCAGCTGCCTGCTGGGCACGGGACTGAGCGCGGTGCGCAAAACAAACCGCTGCAATCTCGCCTGCCCGTTCTGCTACGACTGCGGCCAGCTGGACTGCATTGAGCCCATCGGGGAGGACCTGTGGGAAATCGGCGGCAGCCGGTACCGGGAAGAGGATCTTCCCCTGCTGTTCGCCCTGCAGAAAAAGCCCACGGGCATCTCCTACGTCTATCTGGAACCCTTCATGGAGATTGAGAAGTATTACGGCATCATCCGCCGCTTCCACCAGGCGGGAATCCACCAGCACATGTATACCAACGGCGTGAACGCGAACGCTGAAAACCTGCAGGCGCTGGCCGAGGCCGGCCTGGACGAGCTGCGGTTCAACCTGGGCGCGAGCGGCGCCTCTGACAAGGTGATCGCCGCGATGGCCGCGGCAAAGCAGTTTATCCCGCGCGTCGGCATCGAAACGCCGATGACCCGGGAGTTCTATAAGGCCCTGATGGAGAAAAAAGAAAAGATCCTCGCCACGGGGATTGACTTCATGAACTGCGCGGAACTGCACCTGAACGACAACAACCTGGGCAACTATGCCGGCGAACCGATGTATTACTGCCGGATGGGCTATCTGAGCCCGATCATCAGCCGGGACCTGACCATCCGGGTCATGAAGGCCGCGGCGGAAGAAAGCTGGCCCATTGTGGTGCACGACTGCAGCAACAAAACAAAATTCGCCCGCGACCTGAACCTCGCCGCCCGGGAAGGCGGCTGGTTCGGCCGGAGCGATTACGGACGTGAAACGGAAACCATCCCCTACGCGGCGTTCCTGCCGACGCTGGAAGATGAGACCCTCGTCTTCGCGGAAGAAGAGGAACTGCCCCCGGGTTACCGCCCGGGAGAAATCGTGCTGTAAGCCGGATCGATATCCAGCGTGGCAAAATAATCCGCTGCCGTTTCTGCGCGGCGGATCATTTTATATCCGCCGTCCGCGGTGTAGAGGATCTCGGCCCCGCGCAGGCGGCCGTTGTAGTTGTAACCCATGGCGGAGCCGTGGGCGCCCGTGTCGTGAATCAGCAGGAGATCCCCGATTTTAATTTCCGGAAGGGGCCGCTCCCAGGCAAACTTATCGTTGTTCTCACAAAGGCTGCCGGTGATGTCATAGACGTGGTCCGCGGGCAAGTCCCGCTTGCCGCAGACGGAAACATGGTGATAGGCCCCGTACATGGCCGGGCGCATCAGGTTGACCGCGCAGGCGTCCACGCCGATGTAATCCCGGTAGATCTTTTTTTCATGCACGGCATGGGTCACAAGCCAGCCGCAGGGGCCGGTCATCCAGCGGCCCAGCTCGGTCTTGATGGCGACGCCGCCCTCCGGGAAGATCTTCTCATAAACCTTCCGCACACCCTCGCCGACGGCCTCGATATCCGTCTCCTGTTCCTCCGGCCGGTACGGGATGCTGATGCCGCCGGACAGGTCCACAAAGTCGAACTTCATGCCGGACTCCGCCGCCAGGTCGCGTCCGAGGGCCAGAAGCACCTCGGCCAGGCCCGGGTAATAAGCCGGGTCAATTGTGTTGGAGACCAGAAACGCGTGCAGGCCGAAGGCCGTGACGCCTTCCCGCTTCAGGATCGCGAGGGCTTCCTTCAGCTGGGGCAGGGTCATGCCGTATTTGGCCTCGCCCGGGTTGCCCATGATTGTGTTGCCGATGGAGAAGGATCCGCCGGGGTTGTAGCGCAGGCAGACCGTGGACGGGAAACCGCCGTGCTCCCGCAGCAGATCGATATCCGACAGGTCGTCCAGGTTAATGAACGCGCCGAGGGCGCGCGCCTGGTCAAACTCCTCCGGCGGCATGGCATTGGCGGAAAGGATGATCCCGTCCCCGCTGAAACCGCAGGCCGCGGCCAGCGCCAGCTCCGTGGCGGACGAGCAGTCCAGCCCGCAGCCCTCTTCCTTCATGATCCGCAGGATCGCCGGGTTCGGCAGCGCCTTGACCGCGAAATATTCCCGGAAATCCGCGCACCAGGAAAAGGCCGCCTTCAGCCGGCGCGCCCGGGCACGGATACCCTGCTCGTCATACAGGTGGAAGGGCGTCAGATACTGCTCCGCGGCCCGTACAAAAACTTCGTCGCTCAGTGTGAAATTCGGCATGTTTGAGACTCCTTTTATTTCAATTCAAAAGTGAAAGAATCGGCCAGGGCGCCATCAATGTAGTAAGCGATTTCATAGACGCCCTTCGGATAGCCTTCCGCGTCCAAATAATTCGTCAGCCCCATATCTTTCAGCGTTGTATACCAGATATCCGACTCCATGTATTCCGGCCCGTAGACCCAGGCGCTTACATGGCGGTAGTTGTTGCCCAGCGGATCGGTCAGGGTGATCAGCAGGGACAGGCCCTCTATCGTCTCTGTGACTTCATAGGTGGAATGGGAATAGAAGCAGGCACGGCCGCTGCGCAGCAGTGCCTCGGTCACCTCCGTGACCGGCACGGGAAGCTCGCCTTCCTTCAGGCCGCCCTCCGGCATTTCCGCGATGGCGGTCTGCACCGGCGTGAAATGGTGGTCCGTCAGCTTTTCCGCATTCGGAATAAAGACCGACGCGTAGGAGGACGGCGCGGCGGACGGAACGTCGGCCGAGACGACCGGCCCGACGATATAGAACCGGCCGGGAGTGAGCAGCATGGCTCCCTTCCGCTCTCCCTCCTCCGCGGGAAACCAGTTCAGGTAGTTGTTCGCCGTGTCCAGAATGACAATGTAGATCTGCTCGCCTTCCGCCTTCTCCGGCAGCGCCATTTCTGACCAGTCGATCGTGACAGCGTTTTTATCCGTTGTCAGGATCAGCCCCTGCGGCGGCTCACACCAGTCCGGCAGGCCGACCAGCAGCCCGGCCACGCCGGTCACAGCCACAGCAATGCCATCCGCCGGCAGAACAACCACCCGGTTCCCGCCTTCCGCCCATTGGGCGACAACAATGCCGGCCAGCAGGCCGTCCGATGTCAGCACCGGGCTGCCCGCAGGCGCCGGATCCGTCAGGGTAAGCAGGTAGCAGCGCTGACCCCGGTTCTCAATCTCCTCCGCTTCCGTCACTCCGCGGATAATGCGGGAACCCATCCGGTCGCCAAAGACAACCGTACAGTCGTGATCAGGCCGGCTCTCTCCCCAGGGCAGCAGCGACCAGGCGCCCAGGCGCGGATGCACCGTGCCGGCATCGTAGAAAACCAGGGCAAAACGGTCGAGCCCGTCCGGAATGACCGCCTTCGCTTCCCAGGCGGACTGCCCGTCCGATACGGCCAGCCGGTCCACCGGAACATCCTTTACGGAAAGCGGAGCGATGAGGATGCCCTCGGCTACCGGAACCGCGTTCCCCAGCCAGGTTGCGCTCTCACCGTCACCGTTCCATACATCAAACAGATCCGCCGGCAATTCCTGCGCCGCGGTCTCTTCCGCTGTTTCCTCCGCCAAAGCGAAAGAAACGGATGAAAAGAGCATGGCCAGGGAAAGGATCAGGATCAGGCCTTTTTTCATGGGATCCTCCTTATTCACGATAGTCCTGCAGGGACACGGAAACCATCCGGCTGACGCCCTGCTCCTCCATGGCTACGCCGTAGAGGCCGTTTGCCCGCTCCATGGTCCCCTTGCGGTGGGTGATGACCACGAACTGGGTCGATTTTGAGAATTCCTCCAGGTAATCCGCGAAATAACCGATGTTCGCGTCGTCCAGCGCCGCCTCGATCTCGTCAAGGATGCAGAAGGGCGTGGGCTTGAGCATGAGGGTCGCGAAGAGGATCGCGATCGCGGTGAGCGTCCGCTCGCCGCCGGAAAGGAGCGACAGCAGCTGCAGCTTCTTGCCCGGGGGCTGGGCGTTGATCTCGATGCCGCAGTTCAGCGGATCGTTCGGGTCCATGAGGATCAGCTCCGCGTGGCCGCCGCCGAAGAGGCGGACAAACGTCTCGGAGAAGAAACCCTGCAGGCGCGTGAACTGCTCCACAAAGGTCTCTTTCATGCTGGAGAGCAGGCGGGTGATCAGGTCCTTGAGGTCCTTTTCCGCCTTCTCCAGGTCCTCCCGCTGCGCGGTGATCTCATCCACGCGGGCTTTGGTATCCGCGTATTCCTCCACCGCCCGGACGTTGACCGGGCCCAGGGCGCGGATTTCCGCGGAAAGCTGCGCCGCCTCGCGGTCCGCTTCGGTCAGGCTGAAGCCTTCCTTCATGCGGAACTCCTCCGCGCCGGCGTAGGTGATCTCATAGGTATTCCAGATGCGGTCCCGCAGGGCTTTGAGATCGCCCTCGGTCCTGGTGCGGCCCAGCTCCAGCCGGTGCATCCGGTCGGTATCCCGCTGGCGGGACTGATGCAGGCCTTCGATATCCGCGAGGATCCCGGTGAGCAGTTCCTGCTTTCCGGCGCGGTCTTCTTCCAGCGTGCGGGCAGCCTGCTCCCGCCTGGCCTGTTCGAGCCTGTTCTGCTCCAGGTCCTTTTCCGCCTTCGCGGCCGTTTCCAGATCGGCGGCTTCCGCCGTCTCCATCTCCGCAAGCTGCCTGCGGCGGCGCTCCTGGTCGGCCGCCATGCGCTTCCGGTCCTGTTCATAGCGCGCGCGATCCCGCTGCAGGGTTTCCAGTTCGTGCTTCAGGTCGTTGACCTCCAGGGTCAGGCGCAGGGTCTCCTCCGCCTTCTCCTCGGTCTGTTTCCGGGCTTCCGTCAGCGCCTGCTGCAGCACGGCCGCCTGCGCTTCCATCTCCTCCCGGCTCCTGTCGGTCGCCTCGGTGCTGTCCGTCGCCATGGACAGCTGCTCCCGGATCTGCATCATGGATTCCATGAGCTGCTCCCGGGCCGCTTCGGACTCGTGCAGCCGCAGGCTGTGGGTGTTCGCGTCCGATTCCGCGTTCTGCACGCGCTCGGTCTCCCGGGCAACGGCAATCTCCTGCTGGTGCAGTTCTTCCAGCGCGCCGGCGGATCGTTCCTTGAGTTCATCCTTGCGCTGCTGGCCGTCCCGCATCTGCTTCAGCAGGCGCTCCAGCTCGTCCTGTCCCGCGGACAGTTTTTCCGTCAGTTCCTTCAGTTCCCGCTCCCGCGTGAACAGGTTCACATTCCGGGAGGAAACGGAGCCGCCGGTCATGGATCCGCCGGAGTGCATGACGTCGCCCTGGAGGGTGACCAGGCGGAAGGCGTGATCGCCTTTGCGCATGATCGGAATGCCGGAAGCCAGGTCCCTGGCAATGACGGTGCGGCCGAGCAGGTTTTCCACAATGCCGCGGTATTCCTCATCGCAGGAGACCAGGTCGGAGGCCACGCCGACGCAGCCGGGCAGTTTCAGGGCTTCCTGTTCGTCCAGGGTCAGCAGGCGCGGCTTCACCGTCGTCAGCGGCAGGAAGGTCGCCCGGCCCAGCCCGTTCTCCCGCAGGTATTCGATCATTTCCTTGGCCGTCTCTTCATCCTCGGTGACCACATGCTGCTGGGTCGCGCCAAGGACCATGTCGATGGCCGTTTCATATTCTCGCGGCACGGAGATCAGCCGGCTGACCGGTCCGCGCACGCGGCTGTCGCCCTTTTCCCGGGCGCGGTGCACCACACGGCGCACGGAATTGGAATAGCCCTCCATCTCCCGGGACATCTCGTCGAGGATCTGCTGGCGGGATTCCATGTCCCGCATCTCCGCGAGCTTCCGGTCATACGCGGCACGCGCGTCAATGACCTCCGCGTCCGCGGCTTCCAGGCCGGCGCGCGCCTCCTGCAGGGAGGCGGAAAGGCGGTCCTGCTCCGCGGTCTCCTTTTCCAGCCTCGCCCGTGCGTCCGCAACGGCGGCCTCCAGGCCGGCGCCCTCCCTGCGCATCTCTTCGCAGGAAACGGTCAGCTCCTCCAAGCGGCTTTCCATGGTGGTGAGCATCGTGTTCAGCCGGGTCTGGTTGCTCAGCGCGGCGGCGCGGCGGTTGACCGCCTCAAGCATCTCATTTTTATGGTTTTCGAGGGTTTCCTCTTTCTGCGCTTCCTCCGCGCGGGCGGCTTCCTCGGTCGCCTTCGCGGCGTCCAGCTGGGCCGTGTATTTTTCCAGGGTCGCGCTGCGGGTCTCGCTGCCGTCACCGCTCTGCGCCGCCAAAGCGTCCAGTTCGGCGATGCGCTCCTCCGCCTCGTTCAGTTCCGCGCTGATGCGCTCCCTGTCCTCCTGCCGCCGGTCCCTGCGTTCCTGCACCTCGCGGGCGGCGTTCTCCGCCCGGTGAACCGCCTCCATGCCCTCCATCTGCGCGGCATGGGCCAGGGTGATCTTCTCATCCAGGTCCCGGATCTCCGCCTGTCGGGCGTCGCTCTCTTCCGTCTTTTCCTTCAGGGTCTTCTCCCCCTGGTCCAGCACCATCTGCATGTTCTGCAGGTCCAGGTCCGCCTCGCGCAGCTTCGCTTCCATCTTATCGGAGCGGACAAGAAAGAGATTCAGGTCCAGGACCTTCAGGCGCGCGGAATAATCGAGGTAGACCCGGGCATTCTTCGCGTCCTCTTCCAGCGGGCCGAGGCGGCTCTTCAGCTCCTCCAGCAGGTCGTCCACCCGGGCGATGTTCTCCTGGGTGCGGACGAGTTTCCGGTCCGCTTCCTCCTTGCGGGCACGGAACTTGACGATGCCGGCGGCCTCCTCAAAGACCTGGCGGCGGTCCTCTCCCTTGCGGGACAGGATCTCGTCGATGCGGCCCTGGCCGATGATGGAATAGCCCTCCTTGCCGATACCGGTATCGCGGAACAGGTCCACAACGTCCTTCAGGCGGCAGGAAGCGCGGTTCAGGAAATATTCGCTCTCCCCGCTGCGGTAAACCCGGCGCGTGACCAGGATCTCGGAATAATCCAGGGGGAGGCTCTTGTCCTCATTGTCAAAGACCAGGGAAACTTCGCAGTAGCTCAGGGGCTTGCGCCGCTGGGTGCCGCCGAAGATCACGTCCTGCATGCTGGCGCCGCGGAGCGTTTTGGCGCTCTGTTCCCCGAGCACCCAGCGCACCGCGTCGGCAATATTGCTTTTTCCGGATCCGTTCGGTCCCACGATCGCGGTGATGCCTTCTTTGAAGACGATCTCTGTCCGCTCCGGGAACGACTTGAATCCGTAGAGCTCCAGCTTCTTTAAGCGCATGCTTTCCTCCGGCCCGGCGGGCTTCTTCCCGCCAATTGCAACAACACTTGATTATACCATGATCCCCATGGGCGTAAAAGGTTTTGACAGAAGAAATACAAAGCTGTTGACCTGTCTGTGCGAAGCGGGTACAATATGCCATACTCCGGTTTCCGGAGGAGTATTGTTTTTCAGAGGTCTCCCATGCGCAGGTTTATCGGCGACAAAGCCTTCTATAAAAGCGTCCTGGTGCTGCTGATCCCGATCATCATCCAGCAGTTCATTACATCCTTTGTGTCCCTGCTGGACAACATCATGGTCGGCAGCCTCGGCACCGAGGCGATCTCCGCCGCGTCCATCGCCAACCAGGTGATGATGGTCTTTGCCCTGGCGGTGTTCGGCGGCCTGAGCGGCGCGAGCATTTTCGGCGCGCAGTTCTACGGCAAGGGCGACATGGACGGCATGCGCCACACCTTCCGGGTGAAGATGTATTTCGGCGTGCTGGTCAGCCTGGCGGCGGTCCTGATCTACCTCGTCTTCGGGGAGAGCTTCATCGCGTCCTTCCTGAAGGGCGAGAGCAACGGCGGCGACCTGGACCTGACGCTGCGGAGCGGATGCAATTACCTGTATATCATGCTGTGGGGCCTGCCGCCCTTCGCGCTGGTACAGGTTTACGCCGGTACCCTGCGGGAATCCGGTGAGACCCGGGCACCGATGTTCGCGGGGATCTGCGCGATCCTGACGAACCTCTTCGGCAACTGGGTGCTGATCTTCGGCAACCTCGGCGCTCCGGAGCTGGGCGTGGAGGGCGCCGCGATCGCGACGGTCATCTCCCGGTATGTGGAGCTGGCCATCGTCACGGTGCACGCGCACCGGCACACGGAAAAATACACCTTCCTGGCCGGCGCCTACAAAAGCCTTTATGTACCGGGTAAGCTGATTGCCCGGATCAGCCGCACGGCGGCGCCGCTGCTGGTAAACGAGATCCTGTGGTCCCTGGGCATGACCTTTATCAACCAGTTCTATTCCTCCCGCGGACTGAACGCCGTGGCGGCGCTGAACATCACCGGCACCGCGTGGAACCTGTTCTGCGTAATCATGTTCGCCATGGGCAGCGCGGTCTCCATCATGGTAGGCCAGCGCCTGGGCGCGGGCAAGATGGCCGAGGCCCGGGACGTGGACCGGAAGCTGATCTTCCTGACCGAGGTAATCCATGTGGTTATCGGCCTGGGCATGATCCTGGCCTCCCCGCTGGTTCCGCAGCTGTACAACGTGGGAGAGGACGTCCGCGAGCTGACCCGGCGGCTGCTGATCATCGCCGGGTGCGCCCTGCCGATCCATTCCTTCGCGCATGTGACCTATTTCACGATCCGCTCCGGCGGCCGGACGGTCATCACCTTCTTCTTTGACGCAGTCTATACCTGGACAATCACGGTCCTGCTGGCCTTCTGCCTGACGCGGTTTACTGACTGGGATATCGTCCTTGTCTACATGTGCGTTCAGTTCATCGACATTGTGAAAGTAGTGATCGGCCTGATCATGCTCCGGTCCGATTTCTGGGCCCGGAACGTGGTCAACGATTAATTCATAATTTACAGTTCATAATTCATAATTAAATCAGGTGGTTATCCGGAAAAACAAGGGCAGCAAAGGCAGATTCCGGTATATTGTATACAAATTGTAACAAAACAGAAACACGGTTACATACTATATATGGTATAATACGCACACAGTTATATCAAGAAATGGGGAAGCAGCCTTGACTGTCCTGCATGTGAATGCCACGGACAAACATATATCTTCCCGCCGGCGGAGCGCGTCAGCAGTTCCCGGCCGGCGGGCGGTGTATTACATCCCGCGCCGGCAGGTCCAGGACTGGACCAGGGGCCTGGAAAACCATACCGGCCGGCGGCGCAGCGTCATCGCGGAAAAGCGGATCGGGCTGCCCGCTTTCTCCGCGGAAAGCCTCCTGCGCGGCGTCCTGGCCGCCGTACTGATCCTGCTGGTTATCATCCTGCTGGCAGACCTGGCGGCCGTACACGCAGGCGGCAGCCGGATTGGCCGGCTGTCCGCCGGCATCTCATCCCTGGAGGAAAGCAATTCCCTGCTCCGGCAGGAAATCTCCCGGACCGGGGGCGGCGCGCTCGCCCGCCTGCAGGCCGATGAGGAACCGGAACGCGTTGTGGTCCTGTCCCCCGCTCCCGAACCATAAAAAAACCAGCTCCCGCAAACCGCGGGGGCTGTTCATTTCTGTGCGGCGCCTCACGCCAGGAGTCCCAGGCGGGAAAGCGTAAAGATGAACGCAAAGATCGTCGCCAGGGAGGCCACGGTGCTGACAAAAACCAGCTGGCCGGCAAGCTGGCCGTCCCCGCCCATGTTCTGGGCCATCGGATAGGAAGAGGTGGCCACGGGCGTGCCGAAGATCATCAGGATCAGGAACAGCTCCACGCCCCGCAGGCCGATGAAATACGCGAAGGCAACCATCACGACCGGCAGCAGGATCAGCCGGACAAGCAGCACGGCGCTGACTGTCCGGCTGTTCTTTTTCAATTCCTCAAACTTCAGGCTGGCGCCCAGGATCACCAGGGCCAGGTTGGAGGCGATGCCTGCCAGGGACGACACCGGAGACGCTATAAAGGCAGGGAGTTTAATCTGCAGCAGATAGAAGGCAAGGCCGACCAGGCAACCCTGCAGGATCGGGTTCCGGATGATACCGAGCAGCAGCTTTTTCGCGCTGACCTGCCCGCCCTCCCGGAACATCTCCAGCACGACGACCGCCGCGATATTGAACAGGGACACCATGACCAGGATCATCATGCCGCAGACCGAGGACCGCTCCGCGCCGAAGACGTAGGTGGTCAGCGGAATACCGTAAATGATGAAATTGCTGCGGAAGATGGCCTGGATGATCACGCCCCGGCGGGGGTTTTCCTTTTCAATCCGCGGCACAATAATCACCAGCAGCACAATCAGCAGGGTAACGGAAAACACGCCCGTCAGGATAAGCTTCAGGGACGGCATGTTTTCCGGTTTGGCGGAATAGACGTTGTTGAACATGAGGAAGGGAAAGAAGAGTTTGTAATTCAATGCGTTCAGCCGGTCCATGAAAGGCCGGTCGGTCAGCTTCAGCCGCACCGCCGCGAAACCGATCCCCAGCAGGATCAGGAACGGCGCCACCGCGTTGAAGGCAACCAGGAAGCTCTCCAGCATCCGCAGTCACTCCTTTCTTTCTTCCGTATCCGGATAGAAGGCCAGCATATTTGCCATGCTCCGTGTGATATGCAGTTCCATCGCCTGGCGCGCCTCAGCCGCCATGCCATCCCGGATAAACTGCAGGATCGAGATATGCTCAAAAGTGGAATTCCGGTAATGCTCCAGAATGTCCTCCGGCGCCCCTGCCACGCTCGGCCCGTTCCAGATCTCCATCAGGTATTTCTGCAGCTGGTGATTATCCGCAGCCGTCCAGATGGCAGTGTGGATATCCTGGTTCAGCATTTCATAGGCAGAACGGCTCACCTCGGCAATATGATCCCGGAGATCATACAGGCGTTCCAGCAGGCACTCCGTTTCCATGCCGTTTTTCGCAGCCCGTTCCACTGCGTCAGCCTCCAGCAGGCGCCGCATCTCAAAAATATCCCGGACAAACTTACGGTCGATCGTGTTAACCACCGCGCCGCGGTTCATCCGCAGGGTGATCAGCCCTTCCGATTCCAGTTCCTGGAATGCCTCGCGGACCGGCGTACGGCTGACGCCAAGCTGGGCCGCCACATCCGTGAGGCTCAGTTCATCCCCGTTTTTATACTCTCCGGCATAGATTGCCTTGCGCAGCTCTGACGCGATCCGCACCCGGATAGGCATCAATGACAGCTGATTCATACATCCTCCCGCAAAATCGTATACGATATTTCAGTAAGATTATATCGCGTTTCCGCCTCCGGCGCAAGTAAAAAAGCAATGCATTCCTTTATTTTTATAAATTTCTTATAAAATTGTTGACATTCATCTCAATCCTGTGTTAAGCTCATCTCGAACTAAATCGTATACGATATACGATATACATCCAATTGCAGCGCAAGGAAGAAGAAGCCATGCACGCTATTGAAAAGATCCTGGCCAGGAACAGCGGACGGGAAAGCGTCCGTACAGGCGAGATCGTCACTGCAAAGGTGGACTTTGCCGAAATCAACGATCTGTATCTTCAGACTGTCTATTCATTTTATGAGATGGGCGGGGAAAAGGTCTGGGACCGGGAACGCTGCGCTTTCGTCTTCGACCACTACGCCCCCTGTCCGGACGTGAAAAGCGCTTCCAACCACAAAGAGATGCGGGAATTCGCGAAAAAGAACAACCTGCGTTTCCACTTTGATACCAACTGCGGCGTCTGCCACCAGGTGATGCCGGAAGCGGGTGTGATCTATCCGGGGATGATCGTGGTTGCGACAGACTCCCATACCACGACCCACGGAGCCTTCGGCGCGATGGGCACAGGCTGCGGCGCCACAGACATGGCCACCATCCTGATGACCGGCGAACTCTGGTTTCGGGTACCGGAGATCATTGAGGTCCGGCTGGAAGGCAGGGCGCCGAAGGGAGTCTATCCCAAGGACGTAATCCTGGCCGTACTCGGAAAGATCCGGGCGGACGGCGCTGTCTACAAGGCCGTCGACTTCACCGGCAGCTATGTGGAAAGCCTGAATGTTGCCGGCCGCATGACCATCTGCAATATGGCAGTGGAAATGGGCGCCAAAACCGCCTATATGCAGCCCAATCAGGATGTGCTGGATTATGTTTCCCTCCGGTCGGTCCGTCCTTTTGAGGTGCAGTATACTGATCCCGGATATGAATACGCTGAAACCCATGTATTCGATGTTTCCGTGTTGGAACCGGAACTGGCCTGCCCCCACAGCGTGGAAAACGTGTATCCGTTGCACGAAGTGATTTCTGAAAAAGAAGTGAAACTGGACCAGGGTTATATCGGTTCCTGCACCGGCGGGCGTGAGGAGGACATCGCCGTCGCGGCCGGAATCCTGAGAGGAAAGCATATTGCCCCGTATACCCGGCTGATCAT
Source organism: Clostridia bacterium (assembly GCA_017512985.1). Classification (GTDB taxonomy): domain Bacteria; phylum Bacillota; class Clostridia; order Christensenellales; family Aristaeellaceae; genus Aristaeella. The sequence continues at coordinate 45,932 of JAFWEJ010000004.1, read as the reverse complement.
CGTACCTGCCTCCAATGAGGTTCTGGAAGAATGCATCAAAAAGGGATATATCCAGGACCTGATGAAAGCCGGCGCCACGGTTACCGCGCCGGGCTGCGCAGCCTGCCTGGGAGTGCATGAAGGCATCCTGGCTCCCGGCGAAAACTGCATTACCAGCACCAACCGCAACTTCCCCGGACGCATGGGATCGAAGGAAGCCAGCCTCTGGCTGGCATCCCCCGCCACGGTGGCAGCGAGCCTTCTGAACGGGAAGATCACCGACCCGAGACCCTATCTGTGAGAAGGAGGATATGATCCATGGAAACGAAAGTAACAGGCAAAGTTATCGTTGTGGGCGACAATATCGACACGGACCAGATCTATCCCGGCTGCTACCTGGCGCTGACAGATCCGAAGGAGATCGGCAGCCACTGTCTGGAAGGCGTGAGCAGGGAAATTGCCCCTTCTTTCCCGCAGGGCGGCATTGTGGTCGCGGGACGCAACTTCGGCTGCGGTTCCAGCCGTGAGCATGCGCCGATCGCACTGCTTGCCATGGGCGCGAAAGCCGTTCTGGCGGACTCCTTCGCCCGAATCTTCTTCCGCAACGCGGTGAATCTTGGCCTGCTGCCGGTCATCTGCAAAGGCATCAGCCGGCATGTGAGCGCAGGCCAGACGGTCACGCTGGACCTTGACAAGGGAACCGTAACCGTGGCGGAAACCGGAGAAGTCCTGTCCTGTGAACAGCTCGGCGAACAGGCTATGCTGATCCTGGAAGCCGGCGGCATCAAACCGCTGATGCGGGCACGGTTCGGAAAATAAAACACGATCCGGCAAAATCAGACCAATCATGCCCGTTTTGGTCTTGTTTTTTCCGGATTTTCCATTATAATGAGATTAACCAAAACTTTACATTAAAGGAGGGGTCCCTTTTGAACTATGCGGAAGAATCCCTTCGGCTGCACGGAGAATGGCAGGGAAAGATCGAGGTCGTTTCCCGCGTTCCCGTACAGACCAAGGATGATCTGTCCCTGGCCTACACGCCGGGCGTCGCCCAGCCCTGTCTGGAAATCCAGAAAGACTATGACAAATCCTTTACCCTGACCCGCCGGCACAACCTGGTGGCCGTCATCACGGACGGCACCGCGGTACTCGGCCTGGGCGACATCGGCCCTGAAGCCGGCATGCCGGTCATGGAAGGCAAATGCGCGCTGTTCAAGACCTTCGGCGACGTGGACGCCTTCCCGCTGTGCATCCGCAGCAAGGACGTGGACGAGATCGTCCGCACGATCTACCTGATCTCCGGCAGCTTCGGCGGCATCAACCTGGAGGACATCGCCGCGCCCCGCTGTTTCGAGATTGAGCGGAAGCTGAAGGAACTGTGCGACATCCCCGTGTTCCATGACGACCAGCACGGCACCGCCGTGGTCGTCGGCGCGGCACTGATCAACGCCCTGAAGGTGGTCAAAAAGGACATCGGCGAGGCAAAATGCGTCATCAACGGCGCCGGCAGCGCGGGCATCGCGATCGGCAAGCACCTGCTGAACCTGGGCGTGAAACACCTGAAGATGGTGGACCGCTTCGGCATCCTGTGCGAGGGCGAACAGATGAACCCCGCCCAGGAGGAGATGGCCCGGATCACCAACCCGGAGAAGTTCTCCGGCAAGCTGGCGGACGCGATGAAGGGCGCGGATGTATTCATCGGCGTGAGCGCGCCGCACATCGTCTCCCAGGACATGGTCCGTTCCATGGCCCCTGGCCCGATCATCTTCCCGATGGCCAACCCGACCCCGGAAATCGAGCCGGACGAGGCGCTGGCCGCCGGCGCTGCGGTTGTCGGCACAGGCCGCAGCGACCATCCGAACCAGATCAACAACGTGATGTGCTTCCCCGGCCTGTTCCGCGGCGCGCTGGACGTGCGGGCAAAGGACATTAACGAGGAAATGAAGCAGGCCGCCTCCCACGCGCTGGCAGACCTGGTCTCCGACGAGGAACTGAAGAGCGATTATATCCTGCCTCTGGCCTTTGACAAGCGCATCGGCCCCGCCGTGGCGGCGGCCGTCGCGAAGGCTGCCCGCGACAGCGGCGTGGCCCGGCTCTGATCCCGGAACCATAAACAAAAGGAGGATATGTTTATGACTACCGTACCCAAGGAGAAAAAACCGTTCACGCTGTTTAACATGCCCTGGTACGTTTTCCTGATCATTGCCGTCATCGTCTTCGGCGCCACATACCTGGGTGTGCTGCCGACAGGCATGACCGGCTGCTTCGCGTTCATGATCGTACTGGGTACCATATTCAACTGGATCGGCGACCATACCCCGATCATCAAGAGCTATCTTGGCGGCGGTGCCATCGTCTGTATTTTCGGTGCCGGCCTGCTGGTATACTTCCACCTGATTCCCGACGGCACTTTTGCCCTTCCGCTGAAGAAAGATTTTAACCTCGTCAGCGGAATCAACAGTTTCTTTAAGGGTGACGGCGGATTCCTCGACTGGTATATCGCCGCCCTGATCACCGGCTCCATCCTGGGCATGAATCGGAAACTGCTGATGAAAGCAGCCGCCCGGTACTTCCCCGCAATCTTCGGCGGCCTGATCCTTGCCTTCGCCCTGTGCTGCGGCGCAGCCGCAATTATGGGCTACCCGGTCATGAACGCCCTCCTGCTGATTGCCCTGCCGATCATGGGCGGCGGCATGGGCGCCGGCGCGACCCCGCTTTCCAAGATCTTCGGTGAAGCCAGTCCGATGTCTGCTGAAGCAGCTCTTTCCACAATGACTCCCGCCGTGGCCATCGGCAATGCGATTTCCATCGTGATGGCCGGCCTGCTGGTCAAGCTCATCCGGGGAAAGATGAACGGCAACGGTCAGCTGATGCAGGCCGGATCCGTCGATCCCAAGGAACTGGAGATCAGTCCCGAGATGCAAGCCAAACGCAACGCGCTGAGCCTTCCGAACATGGGCATCGGCCTGCTGACCTCCGGCGCGTTCTTCGCCTGGGGCTTCATCCTGGCCGGCATCTGGAAGGCGCTTGTTCCGAGCATTACGATCCACGCTTATGCCTGGATGATCATCACCGTGGCCATCTGCAAGATCACGAACATCGTTCCCGAGCGGATTGAGATCGCATGCTACCAGTGGTTCCAGTTCATCATGAAGAACCTGACCCCCATGCTGCTGATCGGCATCGGTATCTGCTACCTGGATATCGGGAAGGTCATAGAAAGCATGAACGTCCAGTACTTCGTACTTTGCCTGGCCACCTGTATCGGTGCCTTCACCGGTGCGGCGCTGATCGGCAAACTGGTCGGCTTCTATCCCTTCGAGTCCGGCATTACAGCGGGCCTGTGCATGTCCAACATGGGCGGCACAGGCGACGTGGCGGTACTGTCCGCCGCGAACCGGATGGAGCTGATGCCCTTCGCGCAGATTTCCTCCCGCCTGGGCGGCGCGATCATCCTGCTGCTGGCCAGCCTGATGCTTTCCGTCCTGTCCCAGTTCCTCGTAGTGGATCCTCCTGCAGCAGAAGAGGCCGCGGAAGGAATTGCCCAGCTGATCAGAACCCTGCCGGTAGGATAATCACCCTGTAAACCGGACGGCGGGGAAGCGGACGCTTCTCCGCCGCCTTTATTTTCATATCAGGAGGCAGACCCATCATGGACGACAGTTGCATCCGGTGCGGCAACCCGGCCACATACCCGGTCCGGGCCCTTGAGGTTCGCACACTTCATATTCGCAGCCTCAGCGGGGAAAAAAGCATACAGGCGCTGGGCAACGAAGTCGCCTCCGGCGTTTGCAAAGCCTGCGCCCGTGCACAGCTGAGTCTGGCCACGAACCCGCCTCAGGCCGCGAAACCGCAGATCATTCCGTTTGCGGCCGTATTTGCCGCCGGAATCCTGATTGAAGCAGGCGCGTTCCTGTTCATCCGGCAGAGCAGGCAGGTGTTCATCCTGTTCGGGCTCGCCGCGCTGATCTGCGGTGCACTGGGGATCTGGGATGCGGTGAAGAAGGCAAAGGAAAAGAACCGCGCCCTCCGCGCAATGCCCGAAACGGAAGCGCTGGAGGAATCGGCCTGGGATATTTTTCTTTCCGAAGCGCCGAAGAAGGAAAACCAGAACGACCTGACGTATATTCCTATTAATGAAAAAACGCTCCGCCGCAAGAACGGCGACCTGATGATCCTGTATCACCTGCTGCCGGAGATCGCCGTGGAAGCGTGGAAAAGAATCCATTCACAGGAGGAAGAAAAATGATCCGCCACATTGTCGTTTTCAAAATCAAGGATGAATACAAGGACGAAATTCCCCAGCTGGTGAAGAACTTCTACGGCATGAAGGGAAAAATCGAGGGCATGGTGAGCCTGGAGGCCGGCGCGGATTTCCTGCACAGCGAGCGCAGCTATGACGTGGCCCTGATCACCGAGTTTGAGAGCCGCGAGGCGCTCGAGGCCTACCAGACGCATCCGGTTCACCTGCCGGTAAAGAAGCGCATGGGCGAGGTCCGGATCTCCTCCGTCGCCTGCGACTACGAGATCCCGGAACTGTAAATCTTCATCCATAACAAAAACTGCTCCGGGCGATTGATCGGAGCAGTTTTATTATTTCATATTGGATTCTTCCTGCAGAAGCATTCCCGGATTATCTATTATCAAATCCCGAAATGCCTTGGTATATTCTGTCCTTGTATCCGCGATCAGATAAACATAAATTATATCCCCTATTCGTTTATATACAGAAACATTCCGCCGATCCGTAACCACCATCCTGTACCCAAGGCTGTTCAGCCATGGATCGGGCATCAATGATCCGGAATCGGGAAACTCCTGAAGCCGTTCCAGAGAACTGAGAATTCCTTCTGTAACCTCTTCCGCTGTCTTTTCACCAAACATATCCGTCACATGATGTTTGATCTTCAGCAGTCCGCCCCAGGCGGCAGGCAAAATCTCAACTGATATGATCATCCTTTTTTCAAAGCCTCCCTGGCCTCGGCAATACTCATGGTTTTCGCACCGTAGATACGCTGTTCCTCTGCCAGCAGAATCTGTTCCCTGAGTTTGAGCACTTCTTCTCTTCTTTCATAAGCATCCATACTCATGAAGACGCCATCCCCTTCTCCGTTGACTGTAATAAACACAGGCTCCTGCGTCTCTTTGGCATAGGCGGAAATCGCATTATAACTGTTCCGTAAAGCCGAAGATGATTTGATGTTCACAGACTCATTCACTCCCTGCATACAATGTTCTTTGATAAATTAATTCTATCGTTATTCTGATAGAATGTCAATATCATCGGGCAACAAAAAAGGAGACAGTTTCCTGTCTCCTTTATGTTTGATCTTATTCCACCGTGTAGGGCATCAGCGCGATGGCACGGGCGCGCTTGATGGCCTCGCTCAGCTGGCGCTGATGCTTGGCGCAGTTGCCGCTCATCCGGCGGGGCAGGATCTTGCCGCGTTCGTTGGTAAAGCGGCGCAGGCGATTGATATCCTTGTAATCGATGTACTCGATCTTATCTACGCAGAAGCTGCAAACCTTCCGGCGGGGACGGCGTCCTCCGCGGGGCCGCGGCCTTCTTTCGCCACGATCTTCAGACATTGGTCATTTCCTCCTTTTCGAGCGTTAGAACGGCAGCTCATCAGTTTCCACAGCAGTGAAAACGGCTGCCTGGGAATCTGCAGAGGGAGCTTCGGGAGCAGCGGGAGCGGAGTATCCGCCGGCTTCTCCGTCATTCCGGGAAGAAAGGAATTCCACTTCATCAGCGGTCACTTCCAGGCTGGCGCGGGTCGTACCGTCGTTGCCTGTAAAAGTTCTTACGCTGACCGGTCCGATCACGCAGACCTTGCGGCCCTTCGCCAGATACTTCGCGCAGAGTTCTCCGCGCTCACGCCAGGCGGTGACGCGGAAGAAATCCGCCTCAGGCTGGCCGTTGTTCTGGGCGTCGCGGCGCTGCCTGCGGTTTACCGCAACGGTAAAGTCGCATACGTTCACGCCGGTGTTGGTGGTGCGCAGCTCGGGATCACGGGTCAGATTTCCGATGATGGTCAGCTTGTTCATTCTTCTTCTCCTTCATCATTCAGCGGGGGTCTCTTCTGCGGCGGGAGCTTCAGCGGGAGCAGCTTCTTCAGCGGCTTCAGCGGGAGCCTCCTTGGCAACAGGAGCAGCCTCGGCAGGAGCGGCTTCCTCAGCGGCGGGAGCTTCTTCAACGGGAGCAGCCACGGGAGCCGGCCGTTCGGGACGGGGCTTCACAGAGGCTTTCTTCTCGACCAGCTTGATCACGAGATAACGGAGCACGTTCTCGTTGATCTGCAGGTTACGCTCGAGCTCGCGGGGCAGTTCGACCGGTGCCTTGAAGTTCACCAGTACGTACCAGCCTTCGGTCTTGTAGTCGATCGCATAGGCCAGCTTGCGCTTTCCCCATGTTTCATCGACCTTTTCGATCTCACCACCGTTGTTTGTGATCAGTGCGGAAACCTTCTCGATCAGTTCCTTACGGGCGGCTTCCTCCAGATCGGCGTCGATGATGTAGATCATTTCATACCTGTTCATCATTCTTTCACCTCCTCACGGACTTTTGGCGCTGCTGCCTGCAGCGCAAGGATGTGCCGATTAGGAATTATAACAGAGTAACCGTTTGTTTTCAAGGGGAACAAGCGGATTTGTCCAAATAATTTTATTTGGGTAACAAATCCCTTATTACAGCCGTCCATTCCTTCAAGCGAAGCGAAGAAGGGATGGGTAACGGCGATCATAAGCGGATTTGTCCAAATAATTTTATTTGGGTAACAAATCCCTTATTACAGCCGTCCATTCCTTCAAGCGAAGCGAAGAAGGGATGGGTAACGGCGATCATAAACACTTTTTTGAAAAAAAGAAAAACCGGTTCAAGATGTGGTATAATCCCTGTAAACCGTCACAGATTTTGTGGTTGTATCCCGGATCCCGTACAGGAGGAACATACCGATGGAAGCAAATGATCTGGCCCGGACCGGCAAGCCGGCCGGCAACACCGCCACCGCGTGGCTGAAGATCATCGCGCTGGTCTTTATGTTCTGCGACCACGCGGGCAAGATGCTCCTTCCGAACATTCCGGAGATGCGGCTCATCGGGCGGATCGCTTTCCCGATCTATGTGTGGTGCATGATCGTCGGATTCCATTATACCCGCAGCGTACCGAAATACCTGCTGCGCGTACTGGGCGTCGGCCTCATCTCCCAACCGCTGTACATCCTTGCGCTCAACCATACCTGGCGGCAGCCCAACGTCTTCCTGTGCCTGTTCCTCGGCCTGTGCGCGCTGTGGGGCATCCGGGAGAAGAAATACCTGAGCCACATCTGGGCGCCCGCAGCGGCAATTGTCCTTGCCACGCTGCTGAACGCGGACTATGGCTGGAAAGGCGTCCTGCTGTTCGTCCTGCTCTACGCGGTACGGGACAGCCGCCGGGGCATCGCCGCGGTTATGGTCGCCTATTTCCTGTTCTGGGGTTCCTTCTACAGCGTGACAAAGAGTTTTTTCAACATTCCTTTTGATTTGAAAGCGCTGGATAATTCACTGTACCTGCCGCTGGCCTCCCTGCTGCGGACGGAAACCTACGCGCTGCTGTCCCTGCCCTTTATCCTGGTCCGCTTCAGGAAGGATCTGAAGCTTCCCCGCTGGGTGGGCTACGCAGTCTATCCGGCGCACCTGGTACTGCTTTACGTCCTGGAACTGATCTTCAAATATGTTTCACAACTTCACATTCGGTGATACCATAGTACGCCATGCAGGCCGCGGCGGCTTCGGTGATCCGCTCGCCGGCGATGATGACCGGCACAGCCGGCGGGCAGCTGATACAGGCATCCGCAAGAACGCAGCCGACGACCTTGTCCGCAGGCAGGGTCTCCCGCGGGGAAAGCATCGCCTCCCGGACGGACATGACCCGTTCCGGCGCGGGCAGCGCCGGGGCTTTTTCATTCAGAGGCTCCCGCTGCGGGATTCCACGCAGGGCGGAAAGCAGGCGCTGCCAGCTCCCCTCCGGCGTTTCCGCGGAAGGCATCAGGACCAGGTGTTTCCTGTCCGCGAACTCACATTCAATGCCGGCGCGGCGCAGGATCTCCTGCAGTTCCATGCCCGTATACCCGCGGGCAGCGGCGTCCACGGTAAGCTTCATCGGTTCGTCCCCGACAAAAGACCAGCCTTCCTGTGACAGGCGTTTCTTGATTTCAGCCGCCCGGTCCGCTGCCCGGCAGATCCATTCCGGATAGTCCCCGGCGAGCTCCGCGTTCATCCGGTCCAGGGACTGCAGGATCAGGTAGGAGGGGCTGGTGGAGGCAAACAGGGACATAGCCTGTTCCGCCTGTTTCGTCCAGTCTTCCGGGGCGTCCTTTGACAAATGCAGGTACGCCGCACCGGTCAGGCAGGAGAGCGTCTTGTGGGCAGAATCGCAGCAGGCGGCCGCGCCGAGGGTGACCGGGTGTTCGTCCGCCGGCAGGAACTTCAGGTAGGCCCCATGGGCGTTGTCCACCAGCAGCGGCACGCCGTGCCGGCGGCAGGCAGCCGCAGCGGCGCACAGGTCCGCCCGGCGGCCCAGATAATCCGGCGAGGTCAGGTAAACCGCCATATATTCATTCTGTTTCAGTTTTTCTTCCAGCGTTTCCGCGGATACGGCGCAGGAGAGCAAATCCTCCCCGGACGCAGGCAGGAGCCAGTCCACCTCAATGTCCAGCAGGGCCGCGGCGGTCATCAGGGTGCGATGGGCGTTGCGTCCGGCCAGCAGCCGGGCGGGCAGCCCCTTCTCCCTTGCCGTGAGCAGCGCCAGGTACAGCATCGCTCGGATGCAGAGAGAGGAACCCTCCGCGGAATAGACCGTGCGGGCGGCGCCGAAGAGGGAGGCGGCGTTTTCCTCGCTCTCCCGGATGACGCCCCGGGAGCGGTACAGCACGTCCGCCCCCTCGATCTCCGTCAGGTCCAGGGGCTCCGGGCCGGTGAGCGGTCTGCCCTTGTGGCCGGGCATGTGCATGCGGACGGGATCCCCCTCCGCGTATGCCCTGACAAAGTCACAGATCGGCGTGTTCATGCGTTTTCCTCATCATCTGCCTGGAACGCTGCCTGCAGCATAATGGCGCATTCCATGCGCTTGCGGAACAGTTCGCAGCCGTATTTGTACACGCCCCGGACGGAACCGGTCGCATGATACGCGTTAGCGGCGCAGCCTCCGGAGCAGTAGAGTTTCGCCCAGCAGTCCCGGCATTCTTCCCGGGCATAGACGTTGCAGGAAGCAAATTCCTCCTGCACAGCCGTGTTCGTGACGCCATTCCGGATGTCTCCCAGTTTAAAGGCTTCCTCGCCCACAAACTGATGGCAGGGATACAGGTCGCCCCAGGGGGTAACCGCCATGTATTCCGTTCCGGACCCGCAGCCGGAGATCCGCTTGTAGATGCAGGGTCCGCCGGAGAGGTCCAGCATATAATGATAGAAGGTGAAGGGCCGGCCTTCCCGTTTCCGGGCAAGCATCAGGCGGGCCAGGTCCTCATACTGCTTCAGGACGACGGGCAGGTCCTCCTGCGTCAAGGCGGCGGGATCGTCCGCCGCGCAGACCACGGGCTCCATGCTCAGCTCCGTGAAGCCCAGGTCCAGCATGGTCCTGATATCCTCCAGAAAGTCCGGGTTCGCATGGGTGAAGGTGCCCCGCATATAGTAATTCTTTCCTCCCCGGGCCTGCACGAGCTGCTGGAACTTCGGCACGATCCGGTCCCAGCTGCCGTTGCCGGCATAGTCCACCCGGCAGCGGTCGTGGATCTCCTTCCGTCCGTCCAGGCTGAGCACAACGTTGCTCATCTCCCGGTTGGCGAAATCGATCACGTCGTCGTCGATCAGCATACCGTTGGTGGTCAGGGTGAACCGGAAGTTCTTGCCCTTTTCCTTCTCAATGCTCCGGGCATAGGCAACCAGCCGCTTCACGACATCGAAGTTCATCAGCGGCTCGCCGCCGAAGAAATCCACCTCCAGGTTGCGCCGGGTGCCGGAATGCGCGACGAGGAAGTCCAGCGCCTGCTTTCCGACCTCATAGGACATGACCGCGCGTTCCCCGTGAAACCGGCCCTGGCTGGCAAAGCAGTAGGCGCAGTTCAGGTTGCAGGTGTGGGCGACGTGCAGGCACAGCGCCTTGACCACGCCGGCGGTTTTCTGCTTGAGCTCGCCGGCCATGGGTTCGAACACGTCCGGGGAAAAGAGCGTTCCCTGCTCCTTCAGCGCGGTGACCTGATCATAACATTCCGCGATCTCCGCGGGATCCTCCCCGAAGCGCGCAGCCATCTCCGGGATGATCTCCTCCCGGGATTTCCCTTCATAGCAGCCGATGATCTCATAGGCGATCTCATCCACCACATGCACGCTGCCGGAGCAGGTGTCGATCACGATATACCAGTCGTCCAGGTGATAACGATGAATCATAAGGCATTCCTCATAAATCCCGGCTCGTCGAACCTCTTCCCCCTGCCCCTTCCCCGCGCATATGCAATCCGGTATTGCTGCCCGGTTTGCGCGGGGACGGGGCTTATAAGGTTTTGGGGGGCTTCGCCCCCCATACCCCCGTCAGGAAAAACGGGTATCGACGTTCGGAAATAATAAATGCCGCCAAGCGGCGGCAATTGCTGATACCGGAATAATTACTTCGCGCTTTCCTGCTTTTTGTTCTCGCACTGCTGGTTGGCAATGCCGCAGCTGGTCTTGCAGGCAGACTGGCAGGAGGTCTGGCATTCGCCGCAGCCGCCCTTTTTGGCGCTCTCGCAAAGATTACGGGTATTCAGGGTCTTAATATGTTTCATAGTCATTTCCTCCGTCCCACAGATTTCAACCCGTATTCTACCATACGTCCGCGCCCCGCGTCAATGCAGGGTTTGCCTTCCGCCGTTTTTCCAATATATGTTTCTTGAAATGCGGTATGATGCAAGGTACAATAACCGGGAAAACGTGAAAGAGAAAGAAGCCTGAAGGAGCCCTGCCCCGTTCATGAAACTGATCCTGCGGTACATCCGCCCCTACCGGTGGTTTATCCTGGCCGTGATGCTGATCAAGCTGCTCGGCACGGGAACCGACCTGCTGATGCCCTACGTGCTGGAGCATCTGCTTGATCATGTGATCCCGGCGGCGGAAAACGCCTGGCCGGTGATCGCCTGGGGCTGCGTGATGCTGCTGCTGACCCTGATTACACGGATCCTGAATATCTGTGCCAACCGAATGAGCGTCCGGGTCGCCCGGAACAGTACCTTCTCCGTGCGGCGGGATCTTTTTCATACTGCCCTGAACCTTTCCGGCAGCCAGATGGACGCTGTCGGCCTGCCGTCCCTGATTTCCCGGATGACAAGCGATACCTACAACGTGCAGAGCTTTGTGCGGATGATCCAGACGATGGGCATCCGCGCGCCGATCATGCTGATCGGCGGCACAATCATCACGCTGACGATGGACACAGGCCTGGCGGCGATCCTGTGCGTGATGGCGCCCGTCATGATCGTACTGGTCTGCTTTGTCTCCTGGAAGGGCATTCCGCTGTACAACGAAGTGCAGCGGCGCATGGACGTGATCGTGCGGCGGATGCGGGAAAGCATCACCGGCATCCGGGTCGTGAAGGCGCTGGGCAAGGAACCGTATGAGCAGGAGCGCTACGGCGAGGCAAACACCCGCGTGATGAAACAGGAAGTCAAGGCGAGCGTGATCATGAGCCTGCCCGGACCGATCGTGACTCTGTTTCTGAACGTCGGCCTGACGCTGGTGGTGCTGATCGGCGCGCAGCGCGTGAACGACGGGCATACCGCGCCGGGCGTGATCCTGGCCTTCCTGACTTATTTCAACATGATCCTGATGGGCGTGATGGGCCTGAACCGGATCTTCATGATGATGTCCAAAGCCAACGCCTCCGCCAACCGGATCAAAGAGGTTATCGACCTGCCGGAAGACCTCACGCCGGTGCCGGAAGAGCAGCTGGCGAAAGCCCCCGGCGAAGAATACATCATCTTTGACCATGTTTCCTTCAACTATGACGCGGACGACCCGGGCGAAGCCCGCGGGCAGTTCCTGGGCGAGCAGCGGCAGCAGTGCCTGAAGGATATCTCCTTCCGGATCCGGAAGGGCGGCAGCCTGGGCATCATCGGCGCGACCGGCAGCGGCAAGACCACGGTTGTGAACCTGCTGATGCGTTTCTACGACCCGCAGGAGGGCCGCGTCTTTGTGGACGGGAAGGATGTCCGCGGATATGAGAAGGACGACCTGCACCGGAAGTTCGGCGTCGTGTTCCAGAACGACGTGATCTTTGCCGACACGGTCAGCGAGAACATCTCCTTCGGCCGGGAAACGGACCGGGAGAAACTCACCCGGGCGGCGGAAGACGCCATGGCCCGGCAGTTTATCGAAGCGTACGAAGACGGATATGAGCACAAAGCCGCGATCCGCGGCGCGAACTTCTCCGGCGGCCAGAAGCAGCGGCTGCTCATTGCCCGCGCGCTGGCAGCAGATCCGGAAATCCTGGTCCTGGACGACGCGTCCTCCGCGCTGGACTACCGCACGGACGCGGAGCTTCGCAAGGCGCTGCGCGCGCACCATGCCGGCGCCACCTCCATTGTCATCGCCCAGCGGGTCTCCTCCCTCATGTCCCTGGACGAGATCATTGTGCTGCACGAAGGCAAAATGATCGGCAAGGGTACCCATGAGGAGCTGCTGGCCTCCTGTCCGGAATACCGGGAAATCTGCCGTGTGCAGCTCAGCGAAGGGGAGGTGGGCTGATGGCGCGCGATACCGTGATGAAGAAACCGAAGGATACCCGCGGCGCGCTGCGCCGGATGCTGCGCTACCTGGGCCCGTGGAAGTATGTGATCGCCGCGGTCGCGGCGCTGAGCCTGCTGAGCAACCTCCTGAACCTGTGGGGACCGAGCCTCGCCGGATCCGCGATCCGCGAAGCGGCCGCCGGACCCGGAAAAGTGAATTTTGACGCGGTGCGGCACGACGCCGGCCTGATGCTCCTGTGCTATCTGAGCAGCGCCCTGCTGGGCTTCGGCATCAGCCTGATCATGACTGTGGTCAGCAAGCGCGTGGCCCGCCGGATGCGGCAGGACGTGTTTGACAAGCTGATGCGGCTGCCCGTGGGCTATTTTGACCGGCACCAGGCCGGCGACATCATCAGTCGGGTCAGCTACGACATCGACGTGATCTCCACCAGCATGGCGACGGATATCGTGCAGATCCTCTCCAGCGTGGTGACGGTCGTCGGCTCGCTGGTGATGATGGTCTCCATCTCGCTGCCGCTTTCCGCCCTGACACTGGTAACCGTGCCGGTATCCGTTATCTATACGGTAACCATGCGCCGGAAGACCCAGCCCCGCTACGCGAAACGGTCAAAGAGCTACGGCGTGATGAACGGCTTTGTGGAGGAAATGCTTTCCGGCCAGAAGACAATCCTCGCCTACGCGTATGAAAACCGCGTGGACGAACGCTTTGACGCGATCAACAAAGACGCCGCAGACGCCTTCTCAGACGCGGAGTATTACGGCGTAACCATCGGCCCGACGATGACCGCGATCAATAACCTGGGGCTGAGCCTGATCGCCCTGCTGGGCGGCGTGCTGTTCCTGAACGGGCGGATCGACCTGGGGCGGATCTCCTCCTTTGTGCTGTACAGCCGGAAGTTCGCCGGCCCGATCAACGCCGTGGCGGAAGTGTTCAACGAGCTGTTCTCCGCCCTTGCCGCCTCGGAGCGGGTATTCTCGCTTCTGGACGAGGAAGAGGAAAGCGCGGACGCGCAGGGCGCCTTCCTGCTGGAAAACGTCCGGGGTAACGTCAGCGCGGAACACGTAGCCTTCGGCTACGAACCCGGGAAAACGATCCTGCACGACCTGAACCTGGAAGCCCCGGCCGGGGAGCTCACCGCCATTGTCGGCCCCACCGGCGCGGGCAAAACGACGATCATCAACCTGCTGATGCGCTTCTACGACCCGGACAGCGGCGTGATCCGTATCGACGGGCATGAAATCCGCACCGCGGTCCGCCGCAGCGTCCGCAGCGCCTACGCCATGGTGCTGCAGGATACCTGGGTGTTCCAGGGCACGATCTTCGAGAACATCGCCTACGGCAAGGCGGACGCGACCATGGAAGAGGTTGTCGCCGCGGCGAAGGCCGCGCGGATCCATCCGTTCATCATGCGGCTGCCCCTTGGCTACGACACGGTGATCAGCGAGGACGGCGGAAACATCTCCAAGGGCCAGAAGCAGCTGCTGACGATCGCCCGGGCCATGCTGTACGATGCGCCGATGCTGATCCTGGACGAGGCAACCTCGAACGTGGATACCGCCACGGAGCGGGAGATCCAGAAAGCCATGCGCGAGCTGATGAAGCAGAAGACCTGCTTCGTGATCGCCCACCGCCTTTCCACCATTGAGAACGCGGACCGGATCCTGGTCCTGCGGGACGGCGACGTGGTCGAGCAGGGCACCCATCGGGAACTGATGGACAAAAAAGGCTTCTACCACCGGCTCTACGCAGCGCAGTTTGAATAAGTTTACCCTCGTTTTTTGCGCCGGGATGTGGTACAATACTGGCGAACAGCAACATTTGTTCTGAAAAAGCTGCCGGAATAACGGCAGAAAACGGAAAGGAAGGAAAACCATTATGAAAAAACTGCTTGCGACCGCACTGGCTCTCCTGCTTACGCTCAGCATCGTCTCCGCCATGGCCGGCGGCCTGACCTTTACCACCAAATACTTCACGATGGAACTGCCGGAAGGCTGGGATATCGATACCTCGGATCTGGAAAGCGAGTCCGAAGAAAACCTGGAAGCCCTGGGATTCTTCGGCCAGGCAGAAGGCAAAGGACTGGTTGCTGAAGCCTACCTGGTCTATTATGAAGACCTGAAGGATATGAAGCTGTGGGATGCCGACGAAGATATGCTGAAGGAATACGCCGAACTCATCCTGGAAGATTTTGAAGACGAGAATCCGGAATACCTGGGCTTTGAAAAAGCCGGCAGCGTTCCCTTTATCCTGGTCAAAGCAGCAGATGAAGACGGGGAATACCTGTATGCCGACACAATCACCAACGGATATGCCGTTGTCTTCTATGTCTCCGCCGTTGACGCGGACGGAGAAACCATCCTTCCGATGACCGACGCGTATATCGAACAGTTCAAAACAATTCTGAGCACCTTCAAGCCCGCCGCCTGATACTGCCGCCCCGGGAGGGTGTGATAAGGAGGGTCCCGCTTTGAAAAGATTCATATCCCTGCTGGCAGCGGTCATGCTGGTCATCCCTGTGATGACCGGCTTATTCCTGTCTGCCCGGGCCGATGTCAGTGAACTGACCATCCTGGCCTATATCTGCGGCACAGACCTGGAAAGCCAGGACGGGGAAGCGAGCAGCGATATAAGTGAGATGCTCGCCTCCGGAGTCGGCAGTTCCGGCCAGGTATCCGCCATCATCGCGACCGGCGGCTGCACCCAATGGCAGCGCTTCAGCATCTCTTCACGAAGCGTGCAGTATTACCGCCTGGGCAGCAGCGGACTCGAACTGCTGAAAGACGCCGGCAGGCGGAACATGGGCGATACCGGCACACTCAGCGATTTCCTGAGTTTCGGGATTTCTGCAGCGCCGGCAAAACGCTATATCCTGATCATCTGGGATCACGGCGGCGGTCCGGTGTTCGGCGTATGCAATGACGCGAACTTCAAGGACGACAGCCTTTCCCTGTCTGAACTGCGCACAGCGCTGAAAAACGGCCTGAAGGGAACAAAGCTGGATCTCATCGGGTTTGACTGCTGCCTGATGAACTGTGTGGATCTCTGCGCCGACATGTACGGCATTGCGGATCACGCCCTTGTCAGCCAGGAACTCGTCAGCGGCACCGGCCTGAATTACGATGAATGGATGCGGCCGATCGTGGAGAACCCGGCGATCTCCACCCGGGACATCGCCATTTCCATGGCTGATACCTACATCGCGGAAAACTCAAAAGGCCGCAACGCTTCCACCGCCACCATGTCCGTGATCTCCATGGACAAGATGCCGGCGGTCATGGACGCCGCCAACACGTTCAGCGCCTCCCTGGCCTCCGTAATGAAAGATAACCTTTCCGGCGTCATCCGTCTTCGCAGCCAGCTGACCTCCTTCGGAGAGTTCCTGGACTATGACGCGTCGGATCTTGTGGACGTGGAGGATATGTGCACCGCCTTCTCCGCCCTGCTCCCGCAGGAGAGCGAAGCCCTGAAACAGGCCGCCAGACAGGCGGTCAGTTACAATGTCACCACCAGCGATATCGCTTCCTATGCCCACGGAATGTCCTTCTTCATGCCCCAGGCCACCGTCCGCAATGACAAGCAGGAAATCCTGGAGCATTACAGCAGCGAATCAGGCTCATACGCGGGCCTGGCTGTCGCCATGACCAACCAGACAGCAACCTCGGGCTATTCCATAACCGCTTCCTCCTACACGCCTTCCAATTTCTATTCATATGACGACTATTACGGCGGCGGTTCCTGCTCCGGTTCCTTCTGTGATATCTGGAACGGGTACTACGGGGATTACTGCAGCTTTGACGACGCGTATGATATGTGCGGAGGAAACATCTGGGACGGGCTCTGCTCCTCTTCCGGATCCGGTTCCGGATCCATCTGGGACGGATTCTCCTCTTCATCCGGCATCTGGAGCGGATACCAGGCCAACGGAAGCAGTTCCCCTTCCGGAACACCCGTT
This sequence comes from Clostridia bacterium, assembly GCA_017512985.1. Lineage (GTDB taxonomy): Bacteria > Bacillota > Clostridia > Christensenellales > Aristaeellaceae > Aristaeella. The sequence continues at coordinate 29,248 of JAFWEJ010000004.1, read as the reverse complement.
TCCGGCGGAATCTGGAGCGGGCTGACCGGAGAAACCACGGCGCCTGCTGCGGAAACGCCCGCTCCGGCCACCGCCTCCTCAGGAATCAGCAATATCTGGTCCGGACTGCTTAACTCCGGCAGCAACTACTATCAGCCCGGAGAGGAGAACCAGAACGTGCAGGCCGGCATCAGCGAAGCCGTAACGGCAGATACGGTGCTGGATACGGCAAACACATACTTCTCCTCCTCGGCCCTTTCCTCGCAGATGATCTATTCGATCCAGCTCAGTAAAACAGACCTGGATCATCTGTCTTCCGCCTCCGGCGTGCTCAGCATCCGGGACGGGAACGAAGTGATCCGATTGGGCAATCTGGGCATAACGACCATCGACTGGTCCACCGGCCTGGTTTTCTCGATGTTTGACGGATCCTGGCCGATGCTGGGAGGACAGATGGTCCGCGCCGAATTCCTCTATTCCGATGAAGCCGGAAACACGCGTTTTGTCATTCCCGCAAAAATCAACGGCCTGAAGATGTACCTCCTCGGCAGCCTTGCCGCAGACGGAAAAACCACCCTTCTGGGCGCAACCCAGGGTTATGACGAAAACGGATTCGCGATCCGCGGATGGATTCCGCTGGATACGGGCATGACCATTTATCCCCTCTTCACAGCCGTCGCTTCCGACGGAACCGAGCGGGAATATGAAGGCAGCGCTGTCACCGTTCCGGAAAACGGGCTGGAGCTGACCTGGAGCAGGATTCCGGGCGGCAGCTACGAGTATTGCTTCGGCCTGGCAGACCTGTCCGGAGCCGTGCATTATACGGACAGCGTACCCCTCACCTTCTGACCGGGAGCTGTTTCATTTTCTGCTTGCAATCATCCCTTTTTTCTGTATAATAGTCTGCGGCTCAAGCTGCCCGACGGCAGCTTCCCAATAAAAATCGGGGAGGCGTCCCCGAGAGAAGAGGTAAGAATCATGAAGAAACTGTTTGCTTTGATGCTGGCCCTGTGTCTGATGCTGGGCGCGTCCGCCATGGCGGATGACCTGGTCTGGGAAGGCGATGTGGAAGCCGCCGCCAACGCTAAGTACGAAGGTCAGTTCGTCGCTTTCGACGAGATTGCTGTCAAGGTCTGGATGCCCGTTGACTTCCAGGCTGTTGAACTGAGCGACGACGACAAGGCCAGCGGATATATCGGCTACTTTGCCAAGGGTGAAGAAGGCGCTTTCGCCATCGTGTACATCGATGCTGAAGGCATGACGCTGGATGAATACCAGGCCAAACTGAGCGAAGACGCGGAGGTTTCCGATCTTGAACCCGGCACCGTCAACGGCCTGCCCTGCCTGACCTACAAAAGCAACGGAACCGGCTCTATGGCCTTCGCCACCCAGATGGGCTACATCCTGGAGATCAGCTACGGCCCCATCGGAGATGAAACTCCTGAAGTGGTCGCTTTAGTGTTTGCTTCCATCCAGGCTGAATAATCCGATACATTTCAAATGCAAAGGCGCGGTTCCTTCGAACCGCGCCATTTTGTTTTCCGTCGGATGATCAAATGTATCTGAACGAGAACTCGAACACCAGGGGCTTTGAGACATCCAGCAGGTATTCCGGATGGGTGCGGGCACCCCAGCTGTCGTCGCCGGCAATGCCCATCTGCCGCACGCTCATCTTCAGCACGGTATAATTCACCGGCGGCAGCTCATATCCATGGGCCGCGTTCTCAATCTCATGCGGCGTCCAGGGCAGGGCGGAAAACTCCCCGCCGTTCAGCCAGACCTTCAGGCCCTGTCCCTTCGCGTCCGTGATCTCCGCCCAGCGGACGCCGGTGCGGTTGCCGCATTCCTGCGGGAGCAGGTAGGGCGTGAGGTTCTCCGCGGCGCGGTACCGCCAGACGCCGAGGCGCGCGCCTTCCCGGCGGTCAATGTAGTTTTCCAGCGGCCCGAGGCCGAAGAACCGCACCCGGTCAAAGTCCGCGCTGAGCTTTGTGACCATGCCGAACTCCGGCATATCCCCGAGTTCCTTCACGGGATCATACACAAGGCGCACCGTCACCTTGCCGCAGGGACAGACGCGGTAGGTTACCGCGCAGGCTGCGGCAGGCGTCGTCGGCAGGTCGTAGGTCATGGTGAAGGACACCCTGCCCTTTTCGTCCTTTTCCGGCTTCACGGCAAAGTTCTTTTTCCCGGTTTCCGGGTTAAAGCCGGCCATGCAGTACTGAGACGCGATCTTCCACTGCGCGTAACGCTGGGGCATGCGGTTCCCGCAGTCGTTATTGGTCGGCGCGCGCCAGAAATTCGGCAGCAGGGGCGCCTTCAGGTATTCCGTGCCGCCGTACCGGTAGGAAGTCAGCGCTCCGGTAAGTTTTGAGAACTGAACGCTGAAGTGGTCCCCGCGCACGGAGATGTTCCAGGGGCTGTTCATGAAGAAGAGCTCCCCATGCTGCCGGGCGCCGGAATGCTGCTTTCCTTCCACGGACCATACACCCTGGCCGAAGGCGATCTCATAACCCGCGGGCGCCCAGGAGGTATCCTCCCGCAGGAGGAAGGAAACGGTCACCGCGTATTCGCCCGGTTCCGCCTGTTTTCCGAAAGGCAGCGGATACACCGCGGAAGAAAGCGGCGCCACGTCCGTGATGATCTCCTCCCGGGCAATCTCCTGCCCGTCCCGCTCCAGCACCGCCACGCAGCGGAACGCCGCGGTGGACGTGAACATATGGCGGTTGACAATCTCCACCTGGTCCGCCGACGGCTTCACCACGATATTCTGATAATTGTATTTCACTTCCTGCAGTTTCGGGGTTTCCCGGCCGTCCGCAAAGACAATGCCGTTGCCGCAGAAAATGCCGTCGGTCGGCCGGTCGTCCCAGTCGCCTCCGTAGAAAAGGCATTCCTTTCCGGAACGGTCCCGGCTGACCAGCGCCTGGTCGATAAAATCCCAGATGAACCCGCCCTGGTACAGCTCCTCCTCATACGCCAGCTCCGTATACTTGTGCATGGCGCCGTTGGAGTTGCCCATGGAGTGGGTATACTCGCAGAGGATGAAGGGCTTCTCCCGGTGCCCCTTCAGGTATTCCCGGACCCGGTCCGCGGGAGTATACATCTCCGTCTCGATATCGGTGATCTCCCGCAGGCGAAGGGAGGGATCAATGGCGTCCACCTGGTGGTCGCCCTCATAATGCACGGGACGGGTGGGATCCAGGCGCTTCATCTCCCGGCTCATCTCCAGAATGACCGGACCGGTCAGGCTCTCGTTGCCGCAGGACCAGATGACGACGCAGGGATGGTTCCTGTCCCGTCCCACCATGGAGCGGACGCGGTCCAGGAGCAGCGGCTGCCATGCCGTCTGCGCGCCGGGGAACATTTCATCCTTCCCGATATATCCCTGCCAGAGCATATCCCACATGCCGTGGCTTTCCATATTGTTCTCATCGATCACATACAGGCCCAGTTCGTCGCAGAGGCGGTAAAGGGCGCTTGAATTCGGATAATGGCTGGTACGGACCGCGTTAATGTTGTTCCGCTTCATCAGGAGCAGGTCTCGGCGGATCTTTTCCTCCGTCACGGCGCGGCCGGTTTCGCCGCAGAAGTCGTGACGGTTTACGCCCTTGAAGACCACGCGCACCCCGTTGATCCGGATGACGCTGTCCCGGATCTCTATTTTCCGGAAGCCGACCTTCTGGAACGCTTTCTCTTCCGTCCCATCCGGGGAGGCAAGCGTGACCTCCAGATCATACAGATAAGGATCCTCCGCAGACCAGAGGCGCGGATGGTCCATAGCCAGTATGCCGGCGGTTTCCTGTATGCCGGACACGGCGTCTTCACCCTCTGCGAGGGTCTTTTTTCCGTCCTTCAGGCGGACCGTGAGGCGCGTGCCTGCCGGCGTTTCCGTTTTTGCCCGCCACCGCAGCGCGCCTTTGGTAAAGGTTTCGTCCGGCTCCGCCGTGATCTTCAGGTCCCACACATGCGCCGCGGGAACCGCGTAGAGATACACATCCCTGAAGATGCCGGAAAAACGCAGGAAGTCCTGATCCTCCAGCCAGCTGCCCGCGCACCAGCGGTAAACCCGGCAGGCCAGCTTGTTCTCTCCTTCCCGCAGGGCTTCCGTCAGCTCAAACTCGTGCGGGGTAAAGCTGTCCGATGAGAAGCCGACGTATTCCCCGTTCAGCCACAGGGCGACGCAGCTCTCCACCCCCTGGAAGGAGATGAACACACGTTTGCCCCGCATATCCTCCGGCAGGCGGAAATATTTCACATAGCAGGCGACGGGATTGTATTTCTCCGGCAGGCAGCCGGGACGCATTTCCTCCAGCCCGTCCCAGGGATATTCCGAATTGCAGTACTGCGGCGCGCCGTAACCCTCCAGCTGGATATGCGCGGGCACACGGATGTCGTTCCAGCCGCGGCAGTCGTATTCCGGCTGCTCAAAGCCCGGGATCACCTGCGCGGGGCAAACGGCATGCGAAAACTTCCACAGCCCGTTCAGGGGCAGGCGGTACGCCGGCAGAACCGCGTGGTCGGAATGCGGATCGAGCCTGTTCTCACGAAAAAAGCCCGGATCCTTCAGTCTGCTTTCATCAAAGGCCATTTAACAGCACACCTTTCGGTCTGTTTTATCTGATGAAAACAATATACCACAGGACCCGGGTTTTTGAAAGCGGAACTGTTATCCGTTGGAGCGGGAAACGTCCGTCGGCTCCAGCGTTTCCGCGTCAATTTCAACCTCCAGGAAGGAATCTCCGGTCGTCACGATGCCAAGCCATTCGTTTGCCTCTTCCAGGTACAGGACCGCCACGTCGTCGATCATGTCCGCCGAGGCCGGCTCGCCGTTGATCTCAAGGCCTTCCTCCACAGCGGCGGAAAACTGCTCCATGACGACGGCCCGGACATCGTCCGCGCGGTACTTCGGCAGGACGCCGGTAGCGGCGTTGACCCATACTTCCGCCTTCCGCACGGCTTCGTTCACCGGCCCTTCGCAGAAGATGAAGACCCAGTAAGGATCCGGAAAGTCGCTGTTGTGCCAGTGGCCGGTATACAGGGCGGCTCCCGCGTTGCAGTCCGAGCAGTCCAGGCCGTATTCATCCTTCAGGAAATCCAGCGCCTTCTGCCGGGCTTCCTCTTCCGTAACCGCGGCTGATTCCGGCGCGCCGTAGCTCCACTGCAGGATCATGTCCGGAACCTGGAAACCTTTGTACGCCTGATTCCATCCGGACAGTTCCAGGCGGTCCTTCTCCCAGACCGACAGTTCATCCAGGATGGGGCAGTATTCATGCTTCTGTTCCGGCGTCCAGAACAGGAAGGGGCCGAAGGTGTCGATCAGCCCGGCGTAATAATCGTTGATCCCGCAGCCGGCGTCAAACTTCTCCCCGGCGATCTTCCGGGCCTCCAGGCGTGCGCGGCCCGCGTCGTCGTTTTCCCCATACGGATCCACCCGGACGGCGTCCTCCGGCTCCTCGTAGAAGCATTCATACCGGACCCCGGAAGCGGTCACCAGCACATCCGCCGTCTCACAGACCGCGTCCAGGTACAGGCTGTAAACCATTTCCGGGGTTTCCCCGGCGGTGTTCCAGAAGGTCACGTTCCAGGCTCCGTTGATCGAAAAAAAGCTGCCCACATACTCCGGTTTCCGGTAGCTTGACACGACGCATTCCAGGCTGAACAGCTCATCGGCAGTAATCCCGAGGTTATAGCGGGGAAGCAGGCTGAAGGCCTGCTTCTTCGCCTTTTCAGCGGAGATCGTCTCCGGATCGTTCACATCCGGCAGGACCGGCATCATGGACGGTTCATCAAAGAAATCCGGATGCGCCGCGGCGAACGCCGCGCTCACCCGGTAATCCCACAGCGCGCTCTTCCCGTATTCCTTTTCCCATTCTTCAATAGCCTGCATCTCTTTCGCGGTCCGTTCCGCGCTGACTTCCGCGTTCCCCGCGGTGCACAGGCCCGCCAGCAGAACCAGGCAAAGCAGCAGGGCTGTCAGTTTCTTCATTGGTTCATGTCCTCCTTCAGGATATCATCAATACAGAACAATCCGGTTTTCACGGCACGCTCTCTCCGGTTTCCTTATGGCAGTATACCGACTCGATAAACTCATACACCGCCATCTCCTGTTCCGAAGTGTTCCTGAGCGTACTGATATCCAGTTCCTTCGACTGCCGGATGATTTTGGAGATCTTTTCCCCCGCGACCATCGCGACCAGCGATTTCTGGCTGTCGCTGCCGTTTGCCATTTCATACGCGAGATTATGCGTAATCCATTCGGCTTTGAGAAGGGAGATCGTCCCGTATTCCTCCTCGCTGAAAAGCTTGTGCTTTGCCACAACCTCCAGCACGGCCTGCATCTCGGCCTCGTCGGTGATCTGCAGGGATTCCCGGATGCCGATATTCATATCTGTCCTGTAATACGCCATATCTCCCTTGTAGTATGACCGGTAGAACCGGACGTTGATCCTGCCGTTTATTGCGCTTCCGCGCCCGTATATATAGACGTGCACCGTTTTTTCGTTATACTTTTCCCGCGCCTTTTCCAGGCGTTCCTCCCAGGAAAGCCCTTCGCCGGCGGCATGCACGGCCGCCAGCAGCATAACCAGGGCGCAGCAAACACACAGCGCCGCCCTGAAGACAGACGCGCCGAAAATCCGTCCTGCCGTTTTTCTGTCCATGATCTGACCGTCCTTATCCGTTGCGCTGATATTCATGATCCCTGCCGCAGACGTTTTATTCGCGGGTTTTGACCCCCGTATAGTATACGGCGCCCTTGGCGGCGTATTCGTCCGTATACAGCCAGGTCTTCTGTTTGCTGCGCGTATCCGCCAGCCAGACGTCCACCTTGTATCCCTGGCGGCCTTCCGAATAAAGATAGGGAGCCTCGTCCTGGTAGGTCACATACTGGCTCTTCTTATCCTTGCGGTATTCCGGCGCGGGCGGCTCAATCGTCTCGGTGATGACGGACTCCATCTGATACCAGACGTCGCCCATATCCGCCCCGTAGATATCCACCCGGGCCCGGATGCGGTTCTTTCCCTTTTCCGTCGGATCTTTTTCCACGACCGCAAAAATCCAAATGTCGCTGTCTGTATTGTTTTTAAAGACAAAATCCTTGTTGCGGTTTTTGCTCAGATAGACCGTGGCGTCCAGCCCCAGCTCCGTATAGCGCACCTTTTCAGAGTGCGGCTGCCGGGTAACAATCTGAAGCCCGGCGCAGACAGCCGCCTGGTAGAGCGTCGTGCTGGCCTGGCAGACGCCGCCGCCGTAGCCTTCCACAAACTCGCCGGAGACGATCTCATCCGCGGGATAGAATCCCCTCTCCGCCGTACGCATCCCGACGACCTTGTTGAAGCTGAAGGTCTTTCCCGGTTCCAGCCGGTATCCGTTGATAAAGTCCTGGAGGGCATGGCGGATATTGTTGTTGCGGTTTTCATCGGAGCTGGTATGGATCTTTGTGTACGCGGAAGCGCGGAGCGTGGTTCTCTTCATCAGGTCCGCCTTGTGCACCGCCGGTTCGATCCGGTCCGGAACAATCTCCAGCGACCCGCTTTCCATGACGGAAACCATCCGGTACAACTCCTGCCGGAGCGGTTCGGTATTCAGGCTGAGCCCGTATTCCTCCTCCTCGTATACGAAGGGGTCTGAAATATTGTCTTTATTCACGCCCACGAGGCTCGCGTCCTTCGCGGGTTTATCCACCAGCGACTTGACCGTCGCGAGCACGCTGTCAATGACCCGGGTATCGCCGCTGGGCTGCGCGGTATAAGCCCTGTACGGTTCCTGCTCCAGCTGCAGCATATCGGCGTAACGCTGCTCCGTATCACCGGTGTGTCCCCGGTTCCAGGCCTGCTGGAGCACGCCGTTTACGTCCGTGGTGAAATTGAGCATGTCGGCGGTGATATCCTTGTAGTTTTCGCCGTAGGTCAGCCGGACGCGCCATTCGCCGCTGCGCTGCCGAACCTGCGCCTCCACGGCGGCCTTTGCCTCCTGCGGCGCCATGCCGCCCAGATGGATGTCGTCCACATACACGCCGGGACAGAAAACCCCGTCATACGGATCGACCTTCGCGTGGATCTCTTCGGTATGGCGCTGATCCGCGGCGCGCTGCTGCTCCATCCGGTAGGAGGAAACGCCGAGCACCGCCATCAGGGCGATCAGCGGAATAAGAACCAGCCAGAGCAGGCGGCCCTTCCGCTTCGGCCGGCGCGTGACCGGCGCGCCGTTAGCAGGCTGAAACCCGCGCTGCGCTTGCTGTCGCGCCGGCGCGGGCGGTACAAAGCCCCTTCCGGGTACGGAACGGTAAGGATCCTGCAACGGCCGGGGATTACCCGGCGCCTGGTTTCCCGGGCGGCTGCCGCCGCGCGGTTCCCATGTAGCCAGCGTAATCCCCTCCCTTCCCTGTTCCTGTATGATCTGTCAGAATTAACGATACCGCAGTCTTTTGTGTTCCTTTATTTCCGCGCTTTTTTCCGCCGGATCACCAGCGCGGCCGCGGCGGGCACCGCCAGCACCAGCAGATATGGCAGGACGGCAAGCAGGAAGTCTCCCATGTCCGTAAAGAACGCGCCGGCATTCTGCAGGAATCCGGGTTCCTCCGGTTCAGGCGCTTCAGTCGGGGCGGCTGTCGGGACAGGGGTCAGCGCGGCCGTGGGCACCGCAGTCGGGGCAGCCGTCCGGGCAGCTGTCGGTACGGGCAGTTCCGCATCCTCAACCGCCACAGCTTCACAGGCTGACTCCATCGCGTAATCGGCTTCCTCCGATTCCATATCAGAAGAGGCTTCGAACAGATTCTGCACAGATCCGGCCGCTTTCATCGCATAGGACAGGTCCGCGTCCCCGGCTTCCTCTTCCGATGCTTTGGCATCCGTTTCCGTGTCTTCCGTCATACCCGCGGCCATCATGGCTTCCGCATCCTTAATCGTCGCAACTTCACACTGTGAAGATTGCTCGTTTCGGATGACCTCACCTTCGACGAGATTTCCGCCACCGGCGGTCGTCGAAGGTTCGCCCGCTTCCGCGGCGCCGGCAGCCGGCACAGCGGGTTCTTCCGCCGCAGGCACGGCAGTGTTCTCTTCCGCGACAGTCATGGCGGCGGTTTCACGTTTTTCAGCCTTATCGGAAGCGGACAGGGACTGTTTTGTGCTCCTCCAGAGCAGCGTACCGCCGATCAGGAACACAAAAGCCGCGGCCACGCTGAGAATCCTGGCCCAGCGGACAAGGGAAACGGTTTTCCTTTGGGTTGTATCTTCAGCGGCAGGCGCAGCATCCTGCGCTTCCGCGCGAACAGCATTCATCCACCGGTCATGGAAGTCCGCGGGCATGGGCGGAACTTCTTCAGCCATCTGATCAAGGATCACATTCAGTTCTTCATCTTTCATGACCGCGGCCTCCTTTCATCTTTTTTGACGTTTCCCGGGGGAGAAAGTTCCCGTTCCTCCGACAGAATCTCTTTCAGGCGGGCTTTCGCCCGGTTTACCCGGCTTTTGACCGTTCCCTCCGATATGCCGAGGGACTGCGCAGCTTCTTCATATGGAATCTTTTCCAGCTGCGTCAGGATCAGCGCCTCCCGCTGGTCGTCCGGCAGCTGCGCGATAGCCTCCCGCAGGCGCTGCCGCTCATCCTTCGCTGCCACCTGCTCTTCAGTGCCGGGAGAGGTGTCCGCCGGATCAAAACCCTGTTCCCGCAGGGGCTCCATCGAAACGCTTTTATCCCGCTTCTTCTTTCTCAGCCAGTCCATACAGCAGTTGGCCGCAATCCGGTAAACCCAGCTTTCCAGGGCGCATTCTCCGCGGTAGTTCGCCAGGTTCCGCCAGACGCGGATCATCGCTTCCTGGCCGCAGTCCTCAGCGGCTTCCCGGTTGCCGGTATAGTGCCAGCAGACGCGCCAGACCAGCTGCTCAAGCGGTTCCATCAGCTGCCCGAACGCATCGGGATCTCCGTTCTGCGCCCGCCGCAGAAGCAGTTCGTCCAAGCCTCTCCCCCCTTTCGGCTAATGAATAATGAATAATGAACAAAGAACAATTAATACTCTGTCAGTCTTTCGGAAGCATGGCGGCGCTTTTGACGCGGCGGCCGAGGCGCCGCTCCATATAGTCCTTCAGCAGGCTGAAGGGCGCCGTTTCGTCCGGGGTATTGACCCATCCGGCGGAGCCGGCTGCCAGCGCGTTCCGCATCCAGCGGACCTGCCCGGGCGGCAGGGACACCTGGTCCCGCCGGGTCCGGCAGGCGCCGCAGCAGACGCCGCCCTCTTCCGCGTCAAAGAAGTACGGGCCGTCCCCGTCCATCTTTTCCCCGCAGAACACGCAGTGGTTCAGCCGGGGTTTGAAGCCCTGGCAGGCGCTGAAATGCAGCAGGAAACCTGCCAGCAGCGGCTTCCATTCCTGGCCGGAGAACGCCAGCCGGGACAGGGTGTGCAGGAGGAGCATGAACAGTTCCTGCTGTTCCTGCTCCGGTTCAATCACTGCCTCCGCCAGGTTCAGCAGCCAGATACCGCAGGTCAGCCGGTCATAGTCGTTCCGCAGCGGGTAAAATGTCTCGATCAGTTTAACGGAGGTCACGGTGATGTGCCCGCCGTTTTCATGCAGCATATAATCGCCCAGCGCGAACAGCTCGCCCGCGTTCAGGTTATGGGACTTTGGTTTCCGGCAGTTCCGGATGATCGCGTCGATCCGTCCCCGGGACGGGGACAGCAGGGTGACCATCCGGTCGTTGTCCCGGTAATTGACATGCCGCAGCACGATCGCTGTGTTCTCTGTCTGGATCATTGTTTCCTCATCCTGTCAGGCGGTCAGAAACGCAGGGGTTCGTGGATCACGGACGGATCCATGTGCTTCAGGTCCTTTGTGCCGGTGCGGATCATCATCGCCTGCAGCTGGCCGCATGACTTCCGCAGTGCCTCCCGGACGCCGTCCGGGCCGTTTTCCTTCAGCGGCCCCATGAGCGCCCTGCCCATGGTCACGGCGTCCGCGCCGCGGGCCAGCGCCTTGAAGGCGTCAAATCCGGATTCGATTCCGCCGTCCGCAATCAGGAGCAGGTCGCGTCCGACCGCCTTGCGGACCTCCGGAAGGATCATGACCGGCGGTACGGCGTAGCGCATCAGTCCGTTATGATGGCTGAGGATCACGCCCGCGGCTCCCAGGTCCCGGCAGCGGACCGCGTCCTGCGCGCTGAGCGCGCCCTTGATGAAGAACGGCAGTTTCGTGGAACGGATATATTTCTCCAGTTCTTCCAGGGACGGCTGTTTCATCTGCAGCCCGACAACCACGGAATCCTCCGCGTCGTCCACGTTCACGGCATGCTCCACATCCATTCCGACCGCGAGGGCGCCGTTCTCTTCCGCGTATTCAATACGGCTCATGATCTCCTTTTCGTCCGCATAGGGTTTGATGATCTTCATCACCTTCGCGCCGGTGGCAAGAACCGCTCCCATTTCTTCGTTGCCGCCCATGCCGATACTGACGCAGGCTCCGGCCTGCCGCGCGCCTTCCGCCATGGCGGCCAGGTCCAGGTGGCTGAGCGCGGCGGTCATGATCGGCATGGAGAAGGTTTCACCCAGGAAGCGGAAGGCCGTATCCGGGCGGACCGCGCCGACGATCCGGCTCTCCACGAGCAGCGAATCCATATACATCCGGGCGATCTGTACGGAATCGCCTTTGGCTTCATAAAACATGCTTCTTCCTCCTTGCGGGAAACCAGCGTTCCGTCATTATGAATTATTCTGTGCGGAGCGCGACGACCGGATCCTTGCGGCTGGCGATGCGGGACGGGATGATACCTGCAATCAGGGTCAGCAGCATGGAGATGCAGACCAGGATGACCGCAGCCTCCGGCGGCAGCGCGGCGATGTCCGGAATGCCGGTGAGATTGCCCAGAATGATGTTGGCAATCACCGTCAGCCCCAGGGTCACAAGGATGCCGATTACGCCGGCGGCAAAGCCCACAATGAGCGTCTCCGCGTTGAAGACCCGGGAAACATCCCGGCGGCTTGCGCCGATGGAGCGCAGGATGCCGATCTCCTTGGTGCGCTCCAGCACGCTGATATAGGTGATGATCCCGATCATGATCGAGGAAACCACCAGCGAGATCGCTACGAAGGCCACCAGCACATAGGAGATCGCGTTGACAATGGTGGTCACGGAATCCATCAGCAGGCCGACATAGTCCGTATAGCGCACGGCGCGCTCCTCGCCCGCCTGTGCGTTATAGGCCTCGATCTTCGCGGTGATTTTATTCTTCGACTCGAAATCCTTCGGATAGATCAGCACGGCCGCGGGCTTGTCCGGATCGCTGACGCCCATCTTCTCCAGATTGGCCTGGAGCGTGTTGCCGCTGATCATCATAACGCCTTCGCCCACAAACTCCTTGAGCAGGTCCTTGGTCAGGAAGACGCGGTATTCCTCCGGAATCATGCCCGCGGGAATCAGCCCCTTGTCCTCGAGCATCTCCATGAAGTCTCCGACCTCCATGGAATCCAGCAGTTCCAGCGCGTCCTGCTCCACCGCGGAGAAGGGCTGGCCGGTAAACACGTCCGTCCCCGGCGAAGCCATCTGGTCCTTAACGATATCGCTTTCCTGCAGCTGCGCCAGCAGCCAGTCCACCAGTTCGTTCCGGTAGCCGATGCCGCCGGACTCGGAGCCGAACCCGCTCTTGGTCGGCTTCAGGATACCCACGACCTTCAGTTCCATGGCGTTCTCCAGCTTCTTCGCCATGTAGTCCGCATCGGCGCTTTTGTCCGACCAGATGGAACCGTAGCGTTCGTACACGTCCGTATTCAGCAGAAGCCTGAACTGCATACCCAGGAGATCCTCATAGGAGAACTCCAGGCCCTCCGTCTCGAAGGCAACGCCGTGCATCAGCTGGTCAAACTGTTCCTTCAGCTCACTCTGGTCCCGGATGCCCAGGGAGTAGAGCGTATAGTCGCTCAGCTCATTCCGGTCGTTCAGGATCACGACCACCTCGTCCTTCTTCTGCGGCATGCGCCCGGCCAGGACGGCGTACTGGGAGCGAAGCAGCTCATCGTTATCCAGCATGGGCTGGAAAACATTCAGGTTGCGGGCAGTGGTGCTCATCATCGTCTCCTGGATGCCGGTGCCGGTGCCCATCAGGCTCATCATATCCGACATGCCCGTCGCTTCCATGACAGTGGATGGATTCACCTGGATGGTCTTTTCCAGGTCAGTCCGGTAGACCAGGAGCGGGGTATTATATTCATAGCTGATGCCGGAAACCAGCTGGCTGATCCCGTTGGCGGAATCCTCCAGCCAGGCCTTGAAGGCAATCAGGTTGTTTTCCGTCACGCCGCTCATCCAGGAGCTCATCAGCTTGGTCATGCGGCTGCCGGAATAGACCTTCCCGTCCTCGCGTTCCTTGCCTTCCGTGTCAATATCCATGAGCCCGGCAACCGTGTCCGTCATATCCACGGTGCGCTCATCGATCTGGATGGGATAGGAGGACAGCGTGTCCCGCTGTACCCGCTCAATATACCGGTTCACGCCGTTGGAAAGGCTCAGGATCAGCGCGATGCCGATGATGCCGATGGAACCGGCAAAGGCCGTCAGGATCGTGCGGCCTTTCTTGGTCATGAGGTTGTTCAGGCTCAGGTTCAGCGCAGTCAGAAAGCTCATGGAAGTCTTCCGCTGCGGCTTCGCGGCCTCCGTTTCCTCCGCGGAACGGATACCTTCGGCTGCGCTGTCGCTGACAATCTTTCCGTCCAGCAGGCGGATGATCCGGTTCGCGTACCGGTCCGCAAGCTCCGGATTGTGGGTCACCATGATGACCAGCCGCTCCCGGGCAACCCGCTGCAGGATCTCCATGACCTGGATGCTGGTCTCGCTGTCCAGGGCGCCGGTCGGCTCGTCCGCCAGGAGCACCTCCGGATCGTTGACCAGGGCACGTGCAATCGCCACACGCTGCATCTGGCCGCCGCTGAGCTGGTTGGGCTTCTTTTTCAGCTGATCCCCGAGGCCGACCTGCTCCAGGGCTTCCGCTGCCCGGCGGCGGCGCTCCTCCCGGCTGACGCCGGACAGGGTCAGCGCCAGCTCGACGTTGGCCAGCACGGTCTGGTGCGGGATCAGGTTATAGCTCTGGAACACAAAACCGACGGAATGGTTCCGGTAAGTATCCCAGTCCCGTTCCGTAAACTGCTTCGTCGATTTTCCGCGAATGACCAGGTCGCCGGAGGTGTAACGGTCCAGGCCGCCGATGATGTTCAGCAGCGTGGTCTTGCTGCAGCCGGACGGCCCCAGCACCGCCGCGAATTCGCTTTCTCCGAAGGTGAGATCGATCCCGCGGAGCGCCTGGACTGTCATGTCGCCCGACGCGTAATCCTTTGTGATGTTCTTTAATATCAGCATAAAATCCCTCCGAATGTCAGAGTGGAGATAAAAGACGTATATCCATCCATTATTATGATACCATTCATCGGGCCTGTATTCAATAAAAAACGCATACGCCCGAAAGCGTATGCGCTGAAAGGATAAAGCTTATTTCACCAGCATCGCCAGCAGTTTGCGGCTGCGGTCCAGGAAGGCGGTGATCTCCTCCGCCTCCAGCGGCTGGGCTGCCATACGGGCAAGATCGTACACCTGGCAGCAAAGCATCTTTGTGGTTTCGTCCTCCGGATCCCGCTCCGCCAGGGCCTGCACAGTGGCGTTCCGGCGGTTGAGCACCAGCGTGAAGCTGTCCGGCAGGGGGAAGCGCTCGCCATAGAGGCGGCTCATTTCCTTATACCGGCGCATCTGCTCGTCCTCGGTCACCATGGCGGTCATATCCGCGTCTCCCAGGGACTCCAGTTTCACTTCCAGGTTCTCTTTTCCAAGCGCGCCGCGGAACAGGGTCTGCAGCTTCTCCGCGTCCAGGTCCTTTCCTTCCTCGGATTCCTCCTTCAGGCCGTCAATGTCCGCGTCCACGCGGGCAAAGGTGATCCGGTCCTCTTCCTTGCCCTGGTATTCCATGAAGGACATGAAGTTCCCGTCGATCAGGGTATTCATGACCGCGACCTCGATGCCACGGTCGGTATAGAGCTTGACGGAGGCCGCCTGGCGCTTCTCGTCGTTGGTGTAGTAAACCTTCTTTTCGGTTTTGTCGAAGTTGGCCGCCTTGTATTCCGCCAGGGTCGCGTACTTCCCGTCGGTCTTTTTCATGAGGATGGCGTCCTTCACCATGTCAAAGAACTTGCTGTCCTTAATACAGCCGTACTTCACAAAGGGCGCGATGTCGTCCCAGTAGCCTTCATAGGTTTCGCGCTCGGTGTTCATCAGGCCGTTCAGCTTGTCCGCGACCTTCTTGGTGATATGCGCGCTGATCTTCTTCACATAGCCGTCATTCTGCAGGAAGGAGCGGCTGACGTTCAGGGGCAGGTCCGGGCAGTCGATGACGCCCTTGAGGAGCATCAGGAATTCCGGAATGACTTCCTTGATGTTGTCTGCCACAAAGACCTGGCCAGCGAAGAGCTTGATCTGGCCTTCATGGGTGCCGAAGTCGTTCTTCAGTTTCGGGAAATACAGGATACCCTTGAGGTTGAAGGGATAATCCACATTCAGGTGAATCCAGAACAGGGGCTCTTCATAGTCCATGAAGACCTTACGGTAGAAAGCTTTGTATTCTTCATCCGTGCAGTCCGCAGGTTTCTTCAGCCACAGAGGCGCGGTATCGTTGACCTGCTGGGGCTTCGGAACCTCGATCACCTTTTCGGTCTTCGGGCTGCCGTCCTCGTTCTTCTCATCCCCGACAGGCACGTCCTTCTCCACGGGCTTCGCATTCGCGTCCTCGAGCATGACGGGGTAAGACATGTAGCCGCAGTAACGGTTCAGGATCTCCCGGACCTTCCACAGCTCCAGGAATTCCTTTTCTTCATCCGAGATATGCAGGATAACGTCCGTGCCGTGCGCCTTGCGCTTTCCGCCGGAAAGCTCGAAACCCATGCCGTCCGTGGAAACCCAGTGGACCGGATTCGCCTCGCCTTCGCTGCTGAGGGTCTGGATCTCCACCTTGTCGCTGACCATGAAGACGGAATAGAATCCCAGGCCGAAATGGCCGATGATATCGTTCTGCTCTTCCGGCTTCTTGCCTTCGAACTGCTTCATGAACTCGTTCGCGCCGGAGAAGGCTACCTGGTTGATGTACTTCCGGACCTCGTCCGCGGTCATGCCGATACCGGTATCCGCGATTTTGATGAGTTTCTTCTCCTTGTCCACGGTGACGGTCACAGCCATCTGCTCTTCGCTGTCCGGATGGAGCATCCGGAACTTGGTGATCGCGTCGCAGGCGTTGGAAACCGCCTCCCGCAGGAAGATATCCTTGTCTGAATACAGCCAGCGCTTGATGACCGGCATAATGTTCTGCGCATCAATGGATACGGAACCTTTTTCTTTTTTCATTGCCATAATATCATCTCCTAAAAGCACTGCCCGGCAGTCCTTGCCGGGCTGGCGGGTCTTTTCGCAAACGTATTGTAGCACCCGCGAAAACGAAAATCAAGACAAAATTAGCACTCTCGCATCGAGAGTGCTAATTTGATTTATTTACTGTCAGATATCCTCTTCCAGCAGGGCAAGATCGTCTTCCTCTTCCTGCTTCTGGGTCTCAACCGCCTTGGCTTCGTCCGGGGTGATAGCCTTGGGGGCAAAGAGAATCGCGCGGACCTGCTTATCGATCTCTTCGGTCAGTTCCGGATGCTCACGCAGGTAGACGCGGGCGTTGTCACGGCCCTGGGCAATGCGCTGGTCCCCGTAGGAGAAGAATGCGCCGCTCTTGGTGATGATGCCGTATTCCACAGCCATATCCAGCAGGGTGCCTTCCTTGCTGATGCCCTCGCCGTAGATGATATCGAACTCCGCGACGCGGAAAGGCGGCGCAACCTTGTTCTTGACGACTTTGACCTTGGTGTGGTTGCCGATGATTTCCGCTCCGTTCTTGAGCGCCTCTCCCTTGCGGACGTCGAGGCGGACGGAGGAATAGAACTTCAGTGCGCGGCCGCCGGGGGTTGTTTCCGGATTGCCGTACATGACGCCGACCTTTTCACGCAGCTGGTTGATGAACACCGCCACGCAGCCGGTCTTGTTGATCACGCCGGTCAGCTTGCGCAGGGCCTGGCTCATCAGGCGGGCCTGCAGGCCGACGAAGGAATCTCCCAT
Organism: Clostridia bacterium; assembly: GCA_017512985.1. Taxonomy (GTDB): domain Bacteria; phylum Bacillota; class Clostridia; order Christensenellales; family Aristaeellaceae; genus Aristaeella. The sequence continues at coordinate 12,152 of JAFWEJ010000004.1, read as the reverse complement.
CTCGCCGTCGATTTCCGCCTTCGGCACGAGGGCGGCGACCGAGTCGATCACGACAACGTCCAGCGCGCCGCTGCGCACCAGCGCCTCGGTGATCTCCAGCGCCTGTTCGCCGGTATCCGGCTGGGAAACATAAAGCTCGTCAATATTGACGCCCAGTTTCTTCGCGTAGAGCGGGTCAAGCGCGTGCTCAGCGTCGACAAAGGCGGCGATTCCGCCGGCTTTCTGCGCCTCCGCCACCACATGCAGGGCGACGGTGGTCTTGCCGGAGGATTCCGGACCATATATCTCAACAATGCGGCCGCGGGGAATGCCGCCCACGCCCAGGGCATAGTCCAGGGTGAGGCAGCCCGTGGGGATCACGGGGATATCCCGGTTCACGGCGTCAGATCCCATCTTCATGACGGCACCCTTGCCGAACTGTTTATCCAGGTCAGCCAGCGCGTGTTCCAGCGCCTTGAGTTTTTCTTCCTGTACGCTGTTGGCGGCAGCGGGGGCCTTTTCAGGTTTTGCGGTTTTTTTCGGTGCCATTTGCAGATCCTCCAATTCATCATTCACAATTCATAATTCAAAATTCTATCTGCAACAAAGGGTTCAACCCTCAGCTGAACCTATCGTATCATTCGATTATACAAAAGACAAGGGGAACAAACGGATTTGTCCAAATTTGAATTTGGGCGAAGCTCTGATGACTGCCAGTGGCAGAAATCTCATCAAAGCTGAGGTCATCCGAAAGGGAGTGAGCTCTCCGGTGGAGAGTCACGACCATTGAGGATGCGGAATACAAATCCTTTGTTACTACACTGTATGTGAATCGTTACCCGAAACAAGTTTCGGACGATTCATCAACGAGTCCGCGATTGGCGAGCCGCAGGCGAAGGCATGATGATGAGTCAGCGCTTTAGCGCTGGAACGAATCACATACAGAGGAGAGCGGAAACGACGATCACACAACTATTTTATTTCAAAGGCCCGGCGGATTCCGGCCGCGTCCGTGGTCATTACCGCGGAGACCGGTTTTTCCGTCTTCAGGGACTGCTGCAGTTCCGGATAGCGGAAGCTGCGGCGGAAACTCTGCTCCGCCCGGAAAACACCGTCCTCAATCACGCCGGTATCCCAGGCTTCAAGGCTGTCAAAGGGCGTCGCGCGCGCAGGAAACGCCGGATGGGTGACGTCCAGTCCGTCCATCCGGAAACGGCCCTCCTCGTTTTCCGCCAGCAGTTCCGCTTTTCCGCCGCAGGGGCAGATAACCGTCAGGTTGTCAGCCTTCAGCCGGGACAGCGCCACGGCCACGGCCTCCGGATTCAGGTCCAGGCCGGCGAACCGGCAGTCCAGCTTCTGCGCGGCCTCCAGTGCCGTACCGCTGCCGCAGCACAGATCCACCACCAGATCCCCGGGGTTCGTCACCGGAAGCAGAAGACGTTCCAGCAGCTTCAGGGGTTTCTGGGTCGCGTAACCTGTACGTTCCGGATCCCGCTGCTGCAGGATGCTGATATCCGACCAAACGTCGCTGGGATAGACCGGCTCGTCGTCATAATACCGGTATTCCTTGCCGTTGGAGGTGATACGGGAGAACATCCTTCCCTGCTCGTCCCGGCCGCGGGCCATGTGGTTCCGCCTGCCGTCGCCGCGGGCAAGGGGCACCCGGGTCAGGTCGAAGAAATAATCCTTTCCCTTCGCGTAAAGGAGGATCGTATCATGCTTGCGGGAAAAGGTCTTTTTGCTTCTGCCGCCGCTCTCATACGCCCAGATGATTTCGTTGAGGAAACGGGTCTTGCCGAATTCCCGGTCGCACATGATGCGCGCCTGGGCGGACATCCGCCAGTCCAGGTGGAGATAGAACACACCCGTATCGCTCAGCAGCATCTTCCCGACGGAGATCACCCGCCGCAGCAGGCGCAGATACTGCTTCTCACTCGTGTAGCGGTCCTCGTAGGCCGGATAGCGCGGGCACGGGGCACCGGTTTTCCAGCCCTTTTCACCGTAGGGGCGCCTGCGCATGAACTTCTCGCCGGTCATGAACGGCGGATCCACATAGACGCACTGCGCCTTGCCGGCCAGCGCGCGGAGCTCATCCGGCAGTTTCATCACGCTGCCGCACATCAGCAGGTTCTCTCCGTTCCCGAAGACTTCACGGTCCACTTTCACCTGTTCCGCCATTCATTTCATCCCCCTTCTGCACAATACAGTCTATATAAACTTTTTCCTCAGTTCTTTCAGCTGTTCCTGTTCGTCGGCCAGAAGGTCAAGGAATACGGCCTGTTCGTCTGACCGGGCGAGGAGTTCGCCGGCTTCCCGAACCGCGTCGATGAACGCCGGGTCCATGGCGCTTTTCCCCTGCCGGGCCAGCGGGCAGACCGCCTTCGCCCGCAAATCCGTTACTACGCGGATTGCGCCGCCGTCATCGATCACCGGCAGCAGCGGAAACAGCCGGCACGAAAGCGGACGCTCCTCCCGCCTGCAGCTCCCGGGACAGACCACCAGGTCTCCGTGCGCCGTCTTCCGGACCTTCCAGCCGGGTTTGCCGGCATAGGCTTCCGCCTCGCCTGGAAAGAGCAGCATGCCCGTTTCCTCTCCCTCCATGGGGCGGCAGCAGCGGGCGCCGCAGACGCGGCCGCAGTCTTTTTTCAGCGGGGTCGCCTGATTCAGTTTTTCCCGGGCAGCAGATACTGCGGCGTCCATTTTCCGCCCTCCTCAGGACTGTTGTACCGGCTTCATTCTGTTCAGCTTCCTCTGCGCCACGAAAAGATAACAGAAGAAGTGAATCGCAAAGGTTACGAACCACGACACCGGATAGGACATATACAGCACGGTCAGCGTATGTACCTGCGCGAAAACCGTCAGGATCCAGACGATCCGCAGCAGGCACGCACCGGTCAGGGAAACGATCATCGGCATGATCGAGTAGCCGACGCCCCGCAGCTGGCCGACCATGACGTCCATCATGCCGCAGAGGAAATAAGTCGGCATGATGACGCCCATCCGGACCATACCGTCGGCAATCACCTGCTCCTCGGGATTGTACAGGCCCAGCAGCGTTTTGCCGAACAGCAGGATCAGCAGGCCCATGCCCAGCCCGATGGCCGTGACCACCCCCAGGCAGCACCAGAGGGTTTTCTTCACGCGTTCCGGCTTGCCGGCACCGTAATTCTGGCTGGCAAAGGTCATGTCCGCCTGGTGCTGGGCGTTCATAGCCACATAGACAAAGCCCTCAATGTTGCAGGCTACGCCGTTCCCGGCCACCACGAGGGAACCGAAGGAATTGACCGAGGACTGGATCAGCACATTGGAAACGGAAAACAGGCTGCCCTGCAGGCCAGCAGGCAGGCCGATGCGGATGATCTCCCGCAGGCTCCGCCGGTCAATCCTGCATTCATGCAGGTTCAGCTGGATCGCCCCGCGGGTACGGAACAGGCACAGCAGGACCAGCACCATGCTGACCACCTGGCTGGCCACCGTCGCGATTGCCACGCCGGCAACATCCATATGGAACACGATCACCAGCAGGAGGTTCAGCAGCACATTCACCAGGCCTGAAATCATCAGGTAGACCATGGGGCGCTTCGTGTCCCCCACGGCGCGCATGGCCGCCGCGCCGAAATTGTACAGCATATTGGCGGGCATGCCCAGAAAGTAGATCCGGACATAGAGCGAAGCCCCGTCGATCACGTCCTCCGGGGAATCCATCATCTGCAGGAGCGGCCTGGCCGCCAGGAAGCCGAAGATCCCTACGCCGACGCCCATGAACAGCGCCAGCGTCATGGCGGTATGCTCCGCCTTTCGCATGGCCGCCACGTCCCGCGCGCCGTAATTCCGCGCAATCACCACGCTGGCGCCGACGCCCAGGCCCATGAATACATTCACCAGCAGGTTGATCAGCGAACCCGTGGAGGAGACCGCGGCCAGGGCTTCATGACCGGCATAGTTGCCCACCACGATCACGTCCGCCGCGTTATACAGGAGCTGCAGGATCCCTGTCAGGATCAGCGGCCCCGAAAAAGCCAGGATCTTCGGGAGCAGCGGCCCTTCCGTCATGTTGATTTCATGGCGTCCGCTCTTTCCCGATCCAAACCGAAACATAACTTACTTCTTTCTGCCTTTTATTTTGTCGCTTTCCTGGTCAGCACGATCTTCGTGACGACCGGGCTGTTGAAGATCCGCCCAGGCTGGTGCTCATAATGCGGATCCGATCCCAGGCCCGGACTGATATACTGCGGAACGCTTTCCACATAACTGAGCCCTGTGACCTGCTCGTCCTTCGGGAACCAGCCCAGTTCCGGCACATAGACCGCGCCGACGCCGGGAATGCGCCACTGCCCGCCGTTGTAATGGCCCGCCAGAATCAGCGACGCGTAGCGCAGGGAGAAAAGGTCCTCCTTTGACGTCCAGGAGATCAGGTCCGACAGATATTCTTCGCTCAGCGGCGTATGGGTCAGGACCACCTGGATATCGGTGGGCTGGAACTCCTTCCTGACCGCCCGCAGCGATTCAATACGCTGCAGCTCATATTCCAGCGCGCGGATATGCGCCGCATCGTCCGCGGAGAGCGAAGTCTTCCGGCTGTTCAGGGAATCCAGCTGCTTTTGGTAGGTCTTCTGCATCCCGTCCAGATCCCGCGCGTAGAGGTCTTCCGGAACGAACCAGATCCGTCCCTTGCCCCGGGTGATCAGCGCCGGCATCTCCAGGATCTCCACGCCGGCTTCCTTCACTCTTTCCACCCATTCGGGATAGACAGACAGGCTGCTGTGGGCATTTGCATCGATCACAGGGCCGTCTGTATCCCCCGGAATCAGGTACTTCGGCACATCATGCGGCATCAGTTCAATCAGTTCCAGCAAGGGCTCAACATCCCTGCCATCGCCGAGCATATCGCCGGTCATCACCACGCAGGAATACCTTACAGTATCCAGCGCGTTATCGATTCCCTTCTGGTTTTTCCCGAACCGGGCGCCGTGCAGGTCGCTCAGGTGCAGGATTGAAAAGCCCTCCAGGTCATCCGGAAGGTTCAGCACCGTCAGCCGGATTTCTTCGAGCCGTACCCTGCCGGACATTGCGGCGCTCATCACACAGGCGGACAGAATCAGGAGAGGCAGAAAAATAAGGACCACGGTGCGGAAGCGATGGCTCCGGCTGCGCTTTGTCAGTTCCGAAGCGAATATATACTGGTTCTTCTCCCGCCGCACGATCCATACACCTCTTTCCTGTCCATATTATATGAGGAGTCCGTGGAATACGCAAGGGAATCACGGCGCGGGAACGGTAACCGCCGCGCCCTGTCCTTCCCTGAAAGCACCGGGCGGATTACCGGTGCTTTTCTCCATTTTCAGCAGTACCCGCGCTGCATCCTCCCCGGCGAGCAGCACAGGCGAATAGTCGTTGAATCCTTCTTCGCCGGAGACCGAAACCGGATAAAAATGCAGCGTAATCCCGGCCAGCCCGCCGTCCTCAAAAGCCAGATCTGCCTGCACCGCAAGCGCGTCGTGGTCCCGCGGATTCGTGTTGCCGCCGAACACACAGTTACCCAGGCTGTAAACCACCGGCACCCCGTCCCGGATCTCATAGCCCTGCACAATATGCGGATGGTGCCCGATGACCAGGTCCACCCCGCTCGCGATTGTCCGGCGGACGATCTGGTGCTGGTAGTCGCCCGGTTCCGTGACATATTCCTGCCCGGCATGCATGACCGTGATCACAGCCGCGCAGCCGATGGACCGCAGAACCTCCGCCTGCTTCTGATGTTCCCTGTACCGGTCGCCGGACAGGGACCCCGCAACGCCCAGGAAACCGATCATCAGGCCTTCGTCGCTCCGCCAGACCGCCATGCTGTCCGTGCCGAACCATGCCACGCCGGCATTTTCCAGCGCCTGCACGGTATCCATATATCCGGCCGGACCGTAGTCGCGGGAATGATTGTTTGCCAGCGTGACGCATTCCACGGAGCCTTCCTTCAGGATCTCCGTGTAAGCCGCTGTTCCCATGAAATTATAGGTTTTATCCACTTTTTTCAGGTCTGTCCTGTCAGAAAGCACGCCCTCAAGATTTGCCACCGTCAGATCGTCTGACGCGGTCAGCGCGGTCAGGTTCCGGAACGGATACGCGTATCCGTTCCGTTCGATTGTCCGGTCAAATCCCCGGTAAAGGCTCCGTGCTTCCTCCTCTCCGCCGAGGGTGCAGTCCCCCAGAAATGTGATGCGGACCGTACCGCTGTATTCCTGCACCACCCAGGCCTGTTCCTCCGGTACACTGTCCGCCGTAAAGGTCATCCACGAGCCGGAAGCCCGCGCGGAACCGGAAAACAGCAGCGCCGCGGCCAAAAGAACGGCCGCCGGCATGCCGGGTTTTCGAAGCATCTTCATCTTTATCCTGTTCCTTTCCGGCTCACATCTCTGCCAGCCGGTGATAGCATATTCCCCGGATATGCCGTCCGTCGTTGGCCAGCTCCAGGCAGGGCAGCGCCTGCCTTCCGGGGTTCCGGTCCAGCCGGATCACCGTGATACCCGTAAATTCCAGGTGGAACAGTCCGCAGGCATAAGGGAAAGGCAGGTTCAGGATATGCCCCATTGCCGCGGCAGACGACCCGCCGTGGGAAAAGAGCGCGACCGTCTTCTGCGTATTGTCCGGCCGGAGGCAGCGGTAATAGGCTCCGCGCCGCTCATAACCCAGGGACAGCAGCCATTCGTCCGTTTTCCGGGCCACATTGTCAGCTTCCCCGGTCACCTTGTTATTGCTGAAATACGGATGCTCCCGCCAGGCCGGATCCGTCAGGTCCCAACCCTCCGCAGCCAGCAGGTCCGCCAGGTCCCAGGGATGCCCGTTTGCCGGAAGCGGCGTCCCGTCAACGCTGCCCCAATGCAGTTCCCGCATATAGTCCAGCGCTTTCACCGGCAGCCCCAGGACCTCCGCCGCCGCGGCCGCGGTCTCCGCCGCGCGGCCCAGCGGGGAAGAAAATATTTCTTCAATCCCTTCCTCCCTGAGGCGTTCCGCGGCGGCCTTTGCCTGGACGCGTCCGCGTTCCGTCAGGCAGTCGTGTTCATAATCCGGTTCCCCGTGCCGGACAAAGATAATCCTCATACAGTCCTCTGCTCCTTCATCTTTCTGCCTATACGATACAATGAAAACCGCTGCTTGTCGAGGGGCTCCGGACAGTCTTGCGTACGTCCCGTCCGCTCTGATACAATCATATCCGGGAGGTGGTCCTGCATGCCTTTTGAGATGGTTCGCAACGATATCACCAGAATGAACGTGGACGCAATCGTGAACGCGGCCAACCGTTCCCTGCTGGGCGGCGGGGGCGTTGACGGCGCAATTCACCGGGCCGCCGGTCCGGAACTGCTTGAGGAGTGCCGCACTCTCGGCGGCTGTGAGACCGGGGAGGCTAAGATCACGAAAGGATACCGCCTGCCCGCCCGGTATGTAATCCATACGGTCGGGCCAGTCTGGCACGGCGGAACAAACGGGGAAAAAGAACTGCTTTCCGCCTGCTACCGCCATTCCCTGGAGCTGGCCGCGGAAAACGGCTGCGAGAGCGTGGCTTTCCCGATGATCTCCGCCGGCGCCTACGGCTATCCGAAAGACCAGGCGCTGGCGGTGGCGGTGGACGCGATCACCGCTTTCCTGCTGGATCATGAGATGACGGTGTATCTCGTGATCTTCGGGCACGATGAACTCATCACCGGCAAAAAACTCTTCCGCGATATCCGGGAATACATCGACGATATCTACGCGGAAAAGCATTTCCACGCGAACATTGAACACAGCCGGAGAAGGCGCTGGCAGGAGGATGAGGAATCCGCGCTGCAGCTGGACATGGAGATCAGCAAGAGCATTGCCGATCAGGCGTGCTATGGCGCCGCGCCCGTACCGTCAGCCGTTCCGAAAGAGGCCGCTTCCATGCCGGACTGGAAGGAGCTCCTGAAGCAGACGGACGAGGGTTTCTCCCAGGCGCTGCTTCGACTGATCGACGAACGGGGCTGGACGGACGCCCAGTGTTACAAGAAAGCCAATGTGGACCGGAAACTCTTCAGCAAAATCCGCTCCAATCCGGACTACAGGCCAAGCAAACCCACCGCGCTCGCTTTTGCCGTCGCGCTGGAGCTTTCCATGCGGGAAACCAAAGAACTGCTGAAGAAAGCCGGTTTCTCCCTGACAAAAAGCAGCAAGTTTGACCTTGTGCTGGAATACTGCATCAACCACAAAATCTATAATATCTATGAGATCAACGAAGTGCTGTTCAGGTTTGATCTGCCGCTCCTCGGTTCCGGAATGAACTGAGATTTGTCGCCTGGCAGGCGACCGCAGTCCCTCCTGTATCCGCTATGATATGCATGCAGGGAGCAAAGGAAGCTCCCGCGGCATCACGACAGGAGGGATCTTGATATGAAAAAGAATCTGACGGAAATAGTCTTCATCCTCGACAAGAGCGGCTCAATGTCCGGGATGGAGGCGGATACCATCGGCGGTTTCAACAGCATGATCGAAAAGCAGAAAAAGGAAGAGGGCGAGGCGCTGGTCTCCACCGTCCTGTTCTCCAACGAGAGCACGGTCATCCACGACCGGGTGGATCTGCGGAAGATCGAGCCGATGACAGACAAACAGTACTATGTAGGCGGCTGCACCGCGCTGATCGACGCGATCGGCGGAGCAATCCACCATATCGGCAACGTCCACAAGTACGCCCGGGACGAGGATCGGCCGGAACACACGATCTTCGTCATCACGACAGACGGCATGGAGAACGCCAGCCACCGCTACACAAGCGATAAAGTCAAGGCCATGGTAAACCGCCAGAAGGAAAAATACGGCTGGGAGTTCCTGTTCCTTGGCGCGAATATCGACGCCGTGGAAACCGCCGCGCGTTTCGGGATCGACGAAGACCGCGCCGTCAACTTCATCAACGACCGCGCCGGTTCCGCGCTGAACTACAGCGGAGTCAATGAAGCAGTCCGCTCGGTCCGCAAATGTGCCCCGATCACCCGTAAATGGAAAGAAAACATTGAAGCGGACTACAACGCCAGAAAATAAGCCCCGGATAAAACAGGCCGGCGCCGCCTTTACAGCGGCGCCGGTTTTCAGTATCCGGATGGCAGGCCCGGTTATTCCGCGCGGACCAGGAGCACCGTCCTGTCTTCGATCTCAACTGTTCCGCTGACCGTCTGCGTGCCCTCCGGGTCAACCGCCTCGTTCAGGAGCAGCGCATGCCAGTTTCCTTCCGGCAGGTCCACGCTCCGCGCTGCGCCGGGATTGATCAGCGCCCAGGCTGCCGGTTTTCCGTCCCGCGTCCAGCGGACCTCAATCGCGTTATCCTCCAGGATTTCACACTCCACTTCTCCGGCAGTAATGAACCCGTTCGCTTTTCTCAGCGCGATCAGCACGCGGTAAAAGTCCCGCATGTTCATCACTGCGCTGCCCGGCGTCAGGTCGTCCCAGCGGATGTTGTTCACATCGTCGCCGGATTTATAGCTGTTTGAATCCCCGCCCTTGGAGCGCAGCATCTCTTCCCCGGCCAGGAAGAAGGGAATGCCCCTGCCGATCATGATAATAGACGCGCCGAACCGGTTCATCTTCAGGCGTTCCTCTTCCGGATCTTCCGGATTGGAAGCCAGGAGCCGGTCATACAGCGTATGGTTGTCATGGCAGGCCATGTAGTTGATCACGGCATTCCCTTCCACGCCCCAGGAGACCATGGTGTTTCTGATTCCTCCGGTCAGGCCGAAGATTACCTGCCATGCCCTTCCCTTGCTGACGTTTCCGCTGATATATCCTTTCTCCTTCGCATCAAAAACGCTGCCCTTCAGGCCGTCCCGGGTACTGTCATTGAACACCGCTACCGCGCCGATGGCGCCTTTGGAAGCCGTAATCTTCCACATGTTCGCCTGCCTCGCCTGGACCGTCTGGTTCAGGGGCGTTGTTCCGCCGGTCCAGCCCTCCCCGTACAGGAGCGCCCTGGGATTGACGGCGTGTACCGCTTCCTCCACCGCCTGCATCGTCTGCACATCATGCAGCGCCATCAGGTCAAACCGGAAACCGTCCACATGGTATTCCTGCGCCCAATAGCGAACAGAGTCCACCATGTATTTCCGGAACATTGCCCGGTCGGAGGACGTCTCGTTTCCGCAGCCGGACCCGTTGGACCAGCCGCCCTTGTTGTCAAAGCGGTAGTAGTAATACGGCACGATCCGGTTGAAGCAGGAGTTCCCGTCATAGGTATGGTTGTACACAACGTCCATGACCACGCCCAGGCCGCTTTGGTGCAGCGCCCGGACCATCTGCTTGAACTCGTTGATCCGGACCCTTCCGTCCAGCGCGTCCGTGGCATAGCTTCCTTCCGGAGCATTATAGTTTTTCGGGTCGTATCCCCAGTTGAACTGGGGTTCATCCGACTCCTCGTCCACCGTGGCATAGTCGTATACCGGCTGCAGATGGACGTGCGTGATCCCCAGGTCCGTCAGGTAGTCGATGCCCGCCGGCTCGCCCGCCGCGTTGGTCAAGCCGTGCTCGGTAAAGGCCAGGTACTTGCCCGGATACTTTGAGGAAGCCAGCTTGTTGGAAAAATCGCGTACATGAACCTCCCAGATGACCGCCTCATTATAGGCGTTGATATTGTCGATGAAGGTATCCTCCTCAAAACCTTCCGGGTCTGTTTCGCGCAGGTTCATGACCACGCCGCGGTTTCCGTTCACGCCCACCGCCCTCGCGTAGGGGTCCACCGCTTCCTGCTCACCGACAGCCGTCGATACCAGGTAGGTGTAATATGTCATGGCGCCGCAGGCGGCGTCCGCGGTCCAGACGCCCTTTTCTCCACGGGTCATCTCAACGGTTTCCACCGGTTCCCCGCCGCCGCCGGTTTCATACAGCAGCACCCGTACCCGGCTCGCGGTGGGTGCCCACACTTTAAACTGCGTACCGCTGCCGGTCAGTGTCGCTCCCAGGTCGTCCCCGTCGTATACGTATCTTTCCTCAAAGGCCGCGGAGTCAAAAACCCTGGTCGGTACGGCCGCGATCTTTTCATAGCCTTCGATCTCAACCGTGTAGAGCCCTGCAAGGTCCAGTTCCTCTCCGACGGTGATCGTTCCGGTGATCACCTTGTTGTTCAGGCTGGTAAGGCCGGTCACCTCCAGCTGCCTCCCGGTGCCCTGCTCCGTCACCTTCACCTGGTCCAGGGATTCGATCCGCGCGGCGGGGCTCAGGTAATACTCAATCTGATCCATTCCGACGATCCCCGCCAGCGTCATCTTTTTCTCCTGATAGAGCGTTTTTCCGCCGTCGTCGCTCTGGTACAAATTCGCGTCACCGGGTTTCAGGTACACTTCTGTCGTGTCCCCGGTCAGCTCCACATAGCGGTCTCCGTCATAATCCTTTGTTGCGCTGCCCCAGCTTGAGCCGCCGGGGCTGGAGCAGTCCCGCCGCACAATGAAACCGACTTTGTTCTCGCTCAGCGGAACGTTCAGCACGACCTTGACCCCATATTCACAGGGATGAAACAGATAACCGCATCCATCCTTGTTGGGATACCAGATCCACATATCGCAGCTGTCATAATTCACGCCGTCCCTGTACCAGTAGAAGGTCACCTGGCGGGTGCCTTCCTCCCGGGGAAGCGTATACTCCTCTTCCGCGCAGGCGGAATGAATACCGCACAGCGCAACCATCAGCAATACGGTCAGTAAACATCCGATCCTCTTCATATGCAGTTCCTCCCGGTGTATATGTTTTTGTCAGCAGCTCTCTGACCGGATTATAACATTCCTTTTGCTGATCTTCAATGACATTACGGATTCCACAAAAAGACCGCTTGCATTTCTGCAAGCGGCTATTTGTGGAATCCGGGCGAACCTCTGACGACCGCCAGTGGCGGAAATCTCGTCAGAGGTGAGGTCAACCGAAATGGAGTGATCTCCCCAGTGGGGAGTCACGACTATTGAGGTTGCGGGGGCGCGCCGCCGAGATCCCAATAGAAAAACCACCCGCCTAAGCAGGTGGCCTATTGGAATCCGGCGGCGACCTACTCTCCCGGGCCGTTACCAGCCAAGTACCATCGGCACTGAAGGGCTTAACTTCTGTGTTCGGTATGGGAACAGGTGTGACCCCTTCGTTATCACCACCGGAAATGGTGAACATATTCAGGCAGGTTCGCTCCGTCGTCCTTGTCTTCCTCT
>JAFWEJ010000017.1 GCA_017512985.1 Clostridia bacterium | reverse complement strand
GGTTGCTCACGCGTTACTCACCCGTCCGCCGCTAGAACAATACATCTTCCCATCCATCCGAAAACTTCAGGTCCGTCGCATGTCCCCGCTCGACTTGCATGTGTTAGGCACGCCGCCAGCGTTCGTCCTGAGCCAGGATCAGACTCTTCCGTTTAATCCTTAAACACTTTCGTGTTAAACTCTTTGGAATCTTCGCTAGTCTTTCCTTAATGTTTGCGCGTTCTTCTCTGTATCGTTTTCAAGGTTCGCCGGCTCGCTGTCCCGATGTATCATCGGCAGGCGAGCTTGAATAGAATAACAAACCGTTTCCGGTTTGTCAAGCGCTTTTTTGCGTTTTTTCAGAAAAAAGCATTACGATTTCGTTATTGTTTTGCGGAAGTCAGCGTTTTGATTTTCCACTGCCCGTTTTCCCTGGTCAGCAATGCCCTGTATTCTGCGTCCGCCCACGCCGGCGGATAAACCGCGTTTGCCCCGTCCCGGGCAATCACCTCGTCTGCCTTGCTGCCCTTTACCCGGCCGTCAATCCGCGGGATCCTTTCCGTAATCGTTACCCTCACCGTGCTGTCCCAGGGCCATACCCACAGAAAGCCCATTTCAAGGCGGTGGTCAATGCCGCGCACGTTGTAATCCTTGTATGGAGTATCTCCGTTATCCGTTTCCAGCACTGCGCTGTCATTCTCCAGGCAGGCTGTAAGGAAGTATTTGTCCAGTTCTTTCCGGCTGTCCATGCCCATGATGTATTTCGCGCGGTTTGCCATGCCGTCCTTCAGGACGATCTGGATGTTGCTGAGGTTCATGGCGTAATAGAACACAGTCATGATCAGCCCGAGGATCACGCAGATAACCAGCAGCCGGTTGGCAAAAAACCATACAATCCGGCGCAGATACTTCATATGCGTTCTCCTTTCTGATTATTCTCCGGGAAGCAGTCTCAAAGCAGTTTGATCAGCATCGTCTTCTGCTCGTCCATTTCCACAACGACCAGGCCGTCTTTTTCCAGCTGCTTCATCACGTCTGAAAAGCGTTTGAAACCGATGGACCGTTCATTGAAATCCGGATAGGCGGTAATGATGTCCGCCTTCAGGATGGAGGGATTCACCCGGTCAAAACCGCCCTCTTTATAAGCACGTATCTGGGCGGCAAAAGCTTCCTTCCAGTTTTCGCGTGTCAGCTGCGGAATCACCTCGCCGTTCTCTCCGGCGTTGGTCAGCCCGACCATCACGTTGAAGTTGTCGTTGTGCACGCGAAGATCGCCGAACCGGTTTGCCAGCTTGGTCAGGAGTTTGAAGAATGTCGCGCATCCGTATGCTTTTTCGTTGAAATCGGGACGCAGGCGCAGCAGCGTCTCTTTCAGTTCGCTTGCGTAGATCTCATCCTGGTCCTGCTCCTCAAGCACAGTGGTCAGGAGTTTGTTCAGTTCGCTTTCGTCCGCGGATTCTTCCGTGGCCGTGCTGGCCTTCTGGCGTTTCGGTTTCTCCACATTGCGTTTGCCAACGGTTTCAAGGAACTGGAACTCATTGCAGGCGTTGATGAAGATGTTGCTCGCCGCTTCGCTCCGGCTGATGCCCAGCACGAATTTGCCCATGCTCTTGAGTTTTCCGACCAGCGGCGTATAGTCGCTGTCGCCGGAAACGATGCAGAAACTGTCGATCAGATCGTTTTTATATGCAACTTCCAGCGCGTCAATGACCAGCAGGATATCCGCGTTGTTCTTCTGGCTGATCCCGTAGCGCAGGCTCGGCACCACCGTAAAAGTGTTGCTCAGGAGCACTTCCTTCAGGTCGTCATACTTGTCCGTATAGCCGTACACCTTGCCCAGCAGGATGTCGCCGCGGATCTTGACCTTCTCCAGAATGCTCTTCAGCGTCGCCACTTTGGCGCCGCAGTTTTCAAGATCTACAAATACAGCAAATTTACTCAGAAATAAAACCTTCTTCCTTGTTCGATCCCGGCGTTTCGGCACACCGGTTCTGTAAGTATAACATTTCCCATATAAAATGACCAGCTTTCATCATCCGGCTGTGATTTTCAGTTCCACCGGGCAGTGGTCGGACCCGAAAATCTCCTGATGGATGGAAGCGCTCTCCAGCCGGTCCTTCAGCCGTTCCGATACGATGAAATAGTCGATCCGCCACCCCGCGTTGTTCTCCCGTGCGTGGAACCGGTAGCTCCACCAGCTGTACTGGTCCCGGACGTCCGGATAGAAATACCGGAAGCTGTCCACGAAACCGCTGCCGAGCAGCGCCGTCATCTTGTCCCGCTCTTCCTGGGTGAATCCGGCGTTATGGATATTGCTCTTCGGGTTTTTCAGGTCGATCTCCCGGTGCGCAACGTTCAGGTCGCCGCAGAAAATGACCGGTTTCCGGCTGTCCAGATCCCGGATATAAGCGAGAAACGCGTCCTCCCATTCCATTCTGTACGGAAGCCGGAGCAGGCCGTCCTGGGAGTTCGGCGTATAGACTGTGATAAAGAAAAACTCCGGGAACTCCAGGGTGATCACGCGCCCTTCATGATCAAAAGCGTCCTGCCCGATCCCCAGCTGTACGGACAGCGGTTCCTGCCTGGTGAAAACCGCCGTTCCTGAGTATCCTTTCTTCTCGGCGTAATTCCAGTACTGATGGTAACCCGGCAGGTCCATTTCAATCTGCCCCGCCTGGAGTTTTGTTTCCTGCAGGCAGAAAATATCAGCGTCCAGCGCATTGAAAGCTTCCATAAAGCCTTTGCCCATCACAGCCCGCAGGCCGTTCACGTTCCAGGATATCATCTTCATCGTCTGTTCACTCCGTACTCTTTTTGAGTCTTCTGTTCCGATATCTTACCATATATGGGCGGCACATGACAATTGCAAAGCAGCCCGGTTCTCCCTGCTGCTGTTGTCTTTCTCATGCTCCCGTTATGGACAAATCCGGCGGTTGACTGTAAAATATACGCAACGTGAGAATATTGCTGCCGGAGGTCATCCTGATGGCTTCGATCCTTTCCGCCTGTATCGTGCTGTATCACTGCGGGGATGAGCTCACTCATGCCCTGCGGTGTATTCAGAATGCCGATCTGGAAGTGGATGTTTTTCTGGTCGACAACACTCCGGAAGACCTGACCGCCGAAAAGATGCAATGGCTGTTTCCGGGCGTCTCGGTTCTCCCCCAGAAGGGAAACGTCGGTTTCGGACGCGCCAACAACGCGGTGCTTCCGTACCTGCAGAGCAGATATCACCTGATCATGAATCCGGACGTCACCTTCGACCCTGCCCTGCTCACCCGGATGGTCGCATATATGGAAGCCCATCCCAATATTGCAATCCTGACGCCCCGCGTCATGAATGAAGACGGCACCGAACAGTTCCTTCCGAAAAAGAAGGTCTCGGTCCATTACCTGTTGAGCGGCCTTCTGGAAAAATACGGCGGAATCTTCCGCCGCTGGCGCGACGAATTCACCCTGGCTGACACCGATGTGCGGCACCCCGTCCCCGTAGAATTCGCCACAGGCTGTTTCCTGCTGATCCGTACGGTAATTTTCAGGCAGCTGAACGGCTTTGATCCACGGTTCTTCCTGTACCAGGAGGATTCCGACCTGAGCCGGCGCGTCCTGGAACAACGGCTGGGCAGCATCGTCTACCATCCGGATATGCAGATCACCCATCGGTGGGCGCGTGAAAACACCCGCACTTTCAGGGGCCGCCTGCGCCAGATTCGTTCCATTTTCAAATACTTCCTGAAATGGGGGATCACCTGGTGAAAACCGCCGTCCTGCTGGCCGTCTTCAACGGCAGCGTCCATCTCCCGGAACTCCTGGAGTCTCTCCGGTCTCAGTCGGACCGGGATTTTTTCGTGCTCATGCAGGACGACGGCTCAACAGACGGCACGCAGGCAATCCTCAGTGAAGCCGCCGCCCGGGACGGCCGTTTTCTCTTCGGCGCGGAACAGGGAATGCGCCTGGGCGCTGCCTGCAACTTTCTTTCGCTGATCCGGCAGGCAAATGCGGACTGTTGCCTCCTGTGCGATCAGGATGACGTATGGGAGCCGGAGAAGATCGGCGTACTGAAACAGGCGCTTCTGGATCTGGAAAAAGAGTACGGCAGAGATATGCCCCTGCTGGTCCATTCCGACTGTTCCCTGATCAATGAAGCCGGTGAAAAAATCGGCGGCAGCTTTTTCCGCCACCAGGGATGGGATCCCGCCGCCGTCTCCCTGCAGCAGCTCCTGGTCCAGAACAATGTCACGGGCTGTACCCTGATCATGAACGAGCCTCTCCGTAAACTGGTCTCCGCCCACGCCAGGGCCAAAGACCTTTTCATGCATGACTGGTTCATCGCGCTGACCGCCGCTTCCTTCGGCCGGATCGCCTTTGTCGGTCAGCCGCTGACGCGTTACCGCCAGCATGGAGGCAACGTAATCGGTGCGAGCGCGCGTTCGCTGCCGGCCCGGGGGATTGCCGCCCTTAGGGACCGTAAAAGCGCGAAGCGCCGTATCCTGCTGACCTATACGCATGCCATGGTATTCAGGAAACTCTGCGGCGAAGAGCTGCCTCCCCGGGCGCGGGAAATCGTGGACGCTTATCTTTCCACTCGGCGCATGAAAAAAATCCCCCGGGTACTGGCTGTCCGCAGGATGGGCTGCGTGATGCAGAACCCGGTTACCCGCCTCGGCCAGATCCTTTTCGGGTAAAAGATTTCGCAAAAAAACTGCTTGCAATTTAAATTCGGCCGTGATATCATAGTTAGGCTTGATGTGTAACACTCCAACGAGGAGGATGATTTCCATGGGTAAGTTTTGTGAGATTTGCGAAAAGGGCACGCTGAACGGCAACAACGTCAGCCACTCCAACCGCAAGAGCCATCGGATCTGGGCGCCCAATGTGCAGAGCGTTCGTGTGATGGTCAATGGCACCGCCAGGCGGATGAACGTGTGCACCCGTTGCCTGCGCAGCGGCAATGTGCAGCGCGCACTGCCCAAGATTCACGAAGAGGCCTGAGCCCCTGAATGAAAAGATCAACCCGTCTGTTGTGCAGCAGACGGGTTTTTCATTGCCTTTTTTACTCAGAAATACAACTGCTCGTTGTAAGCAGAATACAGTTTCGTTAGAAAAACTGTCGTTCATTCTGAATTATGAATTCTGAATTATGAATTCTGAATTACATCCTTCAGCCATTCCCTGCCTGCCGTCCGCAGTTCGGCCATCCCCTTCTCCGCAGCCAGCCGCCGGAAATGATCCACGCGGCTGTTTTTGCTTTCCGGATCATCTTCCCGGTACCTGCGTATCAGTTCTGTCCGGATTCCGTACAGCGTTCCGAAAACCAGGCCGTGGAAGCTGTCCGTGCAGAACATCGAAGCCCCGCGGACTGCTGACAGGAAATCCTCCGGCCCCGCGCCGTCCAGCAGTTCGTATCCGCTCCGGTAACTCTCTGCGGTTACAGGAAGCACAAGCACCCGCAGGCCGGTCTCCTGCTGCAGCGTCCGGACCCTGTCCCGGTAATCCGGATTGCTTCCGATAAAGTAACACAGCAGGTAAGGTTCCCCGTCCGGTTCCTTCCCCGCGATCTCATTCCATTCTTCCGCGGAAAGCAGGCAGACCGGATCCGGCATAACCGGAGCTTTTCTCCCCGTCATCTGCTCAAGAAGGTCCGCGCCTTCCTGCTCGCGGATGGAAATCGCGCGGAAATCCCGGGTCCAGCGGCGGATTTTACGGATCTTGGCCGCCTTTGGCAGCCGGCTGACGCCTAGGCTGGCCGCATAAGCGGCTTTGGGAATGTCATTATCTGCAAATGTGAGAAAATAGGCGGGATTCAGCCACACCGGATTCCAGATCTGATCGCTGCCGCACAGCAGCAGGTCACAGTTCCTGCCGGCCTCCCGCAGTTCCCTCCGGTTCCGGCAGGGCGGGCTCAGCCGCATCCTGCGCTGATAAAACGCTGGAATTGCTTCGCTTTTACGGCGCGCGCCGCTTTGGTCAGCCCTGACCTCCCGTTTCCGGATTCCCTCGAGGATCAGCTTCGGGTTGTTCCCGCTCGCCAGCAGGTTCCGGATCTTTTCCGCCCGGTCCGGCTGGTAGTCCAGATGAAAGCATTCATATCCCAGTTCCCGCACGGTCCGCTGCAGGGCGTAAGCTTGGAGTGCGGAACCGAAATTGTCATTGTGCAGGAATGTGATAATCCCTATTCCGGCCATGTCCGTTCTCCCTGTCCGTCAGTGGTCCCAGCCCACCAGGCCTTTGGACTCCAGGTATTCCTGCTGGTAATCCATATAATCGTCGACCAGGGACGCAAGCTTGACCGCCCTGACCGGGTCCAGCTTGTTATCTGCCGCCAGCTTTTCAACCATATACTCAAAGGCGTCGTCATCCTCGTAGTATTCCGTGCCGGCGTTTCCGTCCTCGTCAATCACATGGTTCTCATGCATATAGGCCATGTCCGCGTCGATCGTCTGGCTGATCAGTTCCGGAAGGCTGTCCGCCAGTTCCGGATGATCCTTCGCACGGATCCTTTTCAGGATGAATTCCATTGCTTCCTGTTTGTCGTATCCGTTCATCATGGGCGTGTCTTCCTTTCTCAGTGCTGTTTGACATAAATCAGGGAACGTTCCACGGAAGGCGTTTCGCTGCCGTTGGGATAAAAGAGGATCTTTCCTTCCCGGATCATCAGGATGCCCGTGGAACCCTGCAGCTGCTTCTTTTCCAGCAGCAGGAGCAGCAGCTTCCCGGTGATCGCGGGCCCTCCGCCCTTCTGCAGGCAGTCTTTCCAGATCGTGCAGTTGCAGCCCTTCTCCGTGCATCCGAATGCGTACCCGTTCTCCCGCAGGCCGCCTTTGCCGCACACCGGGCAGACAGCACCCGGCAGGAGCGCCGCCGGCGTTCCTTTGCCGCCGGCCTTTCCGTAGCGTTTCTCTTCCGCCGGGAACGCAACGGAAGCAGCGGTTTCCTTTGCATAGTTTACCAGAAAACCGCTCATGCGGACAATACCGTCCATAAAGCGGTCCGGATCCTGTTCTCCGTCTGTGATCCTGTGCAGGGCAAGTTCCCATTTCCCGGTCATTTCCGGGCTGGACAGTTCTCCCGGAACCACGTCAATCAGCATGACGCCCTTGTCTGTCGCGTTCAGGGTCTTTCCCTTCCGCTGGGCGTATCCGACCTTCAGCAGCCGCTCTATGATTGCCGCGCGTGTGGCCGGCGTTCCGATCCCGCTGCCCTTCATTTCCCGGACCAGTTCCTCGTCGTCCAGTTCCTTTCCGGCTGTCTCCATTGCGGCCAGCAGGCTGGCGTCTGTATGCGGGGCCGGCGGCTTGGTCTTGTCTTCTTTGACAACGGTCTTCCTGACTGTCCTCGTGTCGCCTTCTGCCAGCGGCGGCAGCGGATTCTCGCTCTCGCCTTCCTCGGCGGATTTCTTTTTTGCCTTGGGCGGATTTTCCAGCGGGGGCACGTCGTGCCATCCGTTGTTCACGATCACCTTGCCTGTGGTGCGGAAAGTGTGATCTTCAACCTTCGTAATGATCTTCGTCGCGTCGTATTCGCACCACGGATAAAAAGCGGTCAGCATCCGGCGGGCTACCATGTCAAAGAGCTTCCGCTCTTCCTCGCTGAATTTGGACGGATCCGCCTTCTTTGCCGTTGGAATGATCGCGTGGTGGTCGGTCACCTTCATCTTGTCGATCGTGCGCTTGCTCACAGGCAGCTTGCCGTCGGGCAGCGCGCCGGGTACAAACCTCTGGTAGGCTTCCGGCAGCAGCTTCATCGTCTGCACCACCCGCGGGATCATATCCGGAGGCAGATACCGGCTGTCCGTCCTCGGATAGGTCAGCGCCTTGTGCTTTTCATACAGGCTCTGGGCGGTCTTCAGCGTCTTGTCCGCTGTGAATCCCAGCATTTTGTTGGCGTCCCGCTGCAGGCTGGTCAGGTCGTACAACTGGGGAGGCGCTTCCTTCTTCCGGGTCGTTTCCGCCTGGATTACCGTACCGGTCTTCCCTTTTACTTCGGCGGCAATCGCTTCCGCGTCCGCTTTCTGCTTCAGGTGCGTATCCGGATCCAGTTTATCGGAAAAGTACACGCCGCTGTAATCCCCGAAATCGGCTGTCAGCGTGCAGAATCCTTCCGGTTTGAAGTTCTCAATCTCTTTCCGCCGTTTCACCAGGATTGCCAGGGTCGGCGTCTGGACGCGGCCGATGGAAAGCAGCGTATTGTATTTCAGCGTAAACGCCCGGCTGGCGTTCATCCCGACCAGCCAGTCCGCCCTGCTCCTGCACCGGGCGCTCTCATACAGGCCGTCGTAATCCGCGCCGGGCCGGAGCTCCCGGAATCCTTCCGTAATCGCTTCGTCCGTCATGGAAGAGATCCACAGGCGCTGGAACGGCTTTTTGCAGCCGGCTTTTTCATAGATATACCGGAAAATCAGCTCGCCTTCCCGCCCCGCGTCTGTCGCGCAGATCAGCGAATCCGTCTCCTTGTCGTTGATCAGTTTCTTTACCTTGCTGTACTGGCTTTTTGTGCCGGAGATAACCTTCAGCGGAATGGTTTCGGGAAGGATCGGCAGCGTGTCAAAGGACCACTTCTTATACTTCGGGTCCAGCTCGTCCGGCTCCGCAAGCGTGACCAGATGGCCGACCGCCCACGTGACGATATGCTTCTCGCCGATCAGGCACCCGTCCCCATTGGTCCGGCAGCCGAGCACCCGGGCAATATCCCTGCCCACGCTGGGTTTCTCAGCCACCACAACGATCTTTCCCATGCCGCACCTCCGTTTGAATAATATTACCATAATTCAGTATGTTTGCCTACACAGAAACAGGATTCAGACACCCACACGACCACGCAACAGCGAGCGCGGCGGGGTGTTCGAATGCGCGGGCTTTGAGGGCACCGGTTCTTAGCGATTGACAAGCCTTTGGCGAAGTCAGAGCTTAGAACCGTTGTGGCCCGAAACAAGCGGAAGCGACCCGCCGCATTGAATACCCCTGCCAGCGAGCGTTAAAGAACCGGTAAACACAAAAAAACACAGCCCTTTCACAAGAGCCGTGCACATCATAACCCATATACTTTCATCGCGTTTTCCGTCGTATAGGCAGCGACCTCTTCCGGATCTTCCCCGCGGATCTCCGCCATTTTCATCCCGACATACCGGACGTTTGCCGGCTCGTTCCGCCTGCCCCGCACCGGTTCCGGCGCCATATAGGGACTGTCCGTCTCAATCAGCAGGCGGTCCTTCGGAATGATCCGGCAGGCTTCCTGCAGCTTCGGCGCTTTTTTGAATGTCAGCGGTCCGGCAAAGGAAATATAGTATCCCAGCTTCAGGTACTCCTTCGCGATCTCCGCGCTGCCGGAGAAGCAGTGGATGATCCCGCCGGTCAGCCTGCCCTTCATGCTTTTCATGATCTCAAGCATCTCGGCGTGCGCGTCGCGTATGTGGTAAGCAACCGGCGCCTGCAGGTCCCAGGCCAGTTCCATCTGCCGGATGCAGACTTCCCGCTGCACGTCCCGGGGGCTGTGGTCATAGTAATAATCCAGGCCGATCTCACCGATCGCGCGGATCTTTCCCTTCCGGTACCAGTCCGCGATCTCGCCGGCGTCCTCCTCCCGGAAACCCTTCGCCTCATGCGGATGGATTCCGCCGACAGCGACCGCGCCGGCATGATCCCGCGCGAAGCGGATTGCTCGCCGGGAGGTCTCCATATCGGAACCGATCACCGCGTACCGGGTAACCCCATGCTCCGCCATGCGGGCAAGGGCCTCCTCCCGGTCTTCGTCGAACGCTTCCTCGTCCACATGGCAGTGGCTGTCAAACCATTCCGTCATCCGATGATCGCGCCGTCCTCAACGCCTTCCCCGACGCTGACCAGCCGCAGGTTGCCGCTGTCGTCCATCGCGGACAGGATCATGCCCTGGCTCTCAATGCCGGCCAGTTTCGCGGGCTTCAGGTTGGTAATCACCGCCACCTGCGTGCCGACCAGCGGTTCCGGTTCATACCATTTCTGGATGCCGCTGACCACGGTGCGTTCCCCGTCCTTGCCCAGCCCCAGGCGGAACTTCAGCAGTTTGCTGCTCTTCTCCACCTTTTCACAGGCGAGGACCCGGGCCACCTGGATCTTGCACTTGAAGAAATCATCGATCGCGATTTCCGCCGGGAATTCCGGTTCATCGTGCTTCTTTTCAGCTTTCTGTTCCTTCTTCTGCTGTTTCTCCTCAGCCTTGGCTTCCTTCTTCTCTTCCTTGCCGCCTGCGAGCGCTTCCAGTTCCTTGTTCACGTCAATGCGGGGGAACAGGGCTTCGCCTTTCTGCACTTTCGTGCCTGCGGGCAGAATCCCGAAAGACTTCAGGCTGTCCCAGCTCTTCAGGTTTTCATTCGTTACGCCCAGCTGCGCGAAGATACGCGCGGGCGTGGAGGGCATAAAGGGCCCGATCAGCACGGCGGCAAAGCGGACGCATTCCGCGAGCGTCAGCATCACGTTCGCCAGCCGGTCCTTCTTTTCCGGATCCTTGCCCAGGACCCAGGGCTGGGTCACGTCGATATACTTGTTGCATTCGCCGATCACTTTCCAGATCTCAGCCAGCGCCTGGGAGAACTGCAGCTTGTCCATCTGCTCATCCACCAGGGCCGGCAGCGCAGCGCAGTGCTCCTTCAGGGGCGTATCGGTTTCCGGATCCACGGCGTTCGTCCAGGCGGGCAGTTCACCGCCGAAATATTTCTCGATCATCGCCACGGTCCGGCTGACCAGGTTGCCCAGGTCGTTCGCCAGGTCCGCGTTCATGCGGATCAGGAAAGATTCGTTGGTATAGTTGCCGTCCGAGCCGAAGGGCATCTCCCTCATCAGGTAATACCGCAGGGCGTCCACGCCGTACCGGGCCACAATTGGGCCGGGATAGACCACGTTGCCCTTGGACTTGCTCATCCGGTCTGCGCCGAACAGCAGCCAGCCGTGGCCGAACACCTGTTTCGGCAGTGGCAGCCCGAGCGCATGCAGCATGATGGGCCAGTAGATCGTATGGAAACGCACGATCTCCTTACCGACCAGGTGGATGTCCGCCGGCCAGTATTTCCGGAACAGTTCGTCGTGGTCCGTGCCGTATCCCAGTGCGGTGATATAGTTGCTCAGCGCGTCGATCCAGACATATACCGTGTGCTTTTCATCAAAGTCCACCGGCACGCCCCATTTGACGCTGGTCCGGCTCACGCACAGGTCCTGCAGCCCGGGGCGCAGGAAGTTGGTCAGCATCTCGTTGGCCCGCTTCGCCGGCTGGATGAAATCAGGATGAGTCTCGATATAGTCGATCAGCCAGTCCTGGTATTTGCTCATCTTGAAGAAATAGCTTTCTTCCTTCATGGGCTGGCAGGGACGCCCGCAGTCCGGGCAGACCTTCTCCCCGTCCTTCTCGATCAGCTGCGTGGGCGTCCAGAAGCTTTCGCAGGGCGTGCAGTACATCCCTTCGTACTCAGCCTTGTAAATATCTCCCTGTTCATAGAACTGCCGGAAGATCTTCTGCACGATCTTCACATGCCGTTCCTGGGAGGTGCGGATAAAATCGTCGTACTGAATGTCCATGAGCTTCCAGAGATCCTGCGTCTCCGCCACGATCTTGTCCACGTATTCGATCGGGGTCACGCCGGCCTCGGCCGCCTTCTTTTCGATCTTCTGGCCGTGTTCGTCCGTACCGGTCAGGAAATAGGTATCGTAACCCTGCATCTTTTTGAACCGGGTCATGGTATCGGCGGCCACGGTCGTATAGGTGTGGCCGATCGTCATGTTGCCGGACGGATAATAGATCGGTGTGGTGATGTAGAAGGTCTTTTGGTTCTCACTCATGGCTTGTTCCTCCTGTGATAGTATGAAAGGGCTGTTGCGACGCAACAGCCCTGGATCATCTTGCCCGTTATTACTGAGCTTCGGCCGCGGTCTCAACGGGGTATACGGAGACCTGTTTGCGGTCCTTGCCCAGGCGCTCGAAGCGGACGATACCGGTGGTCTTGGCGAACAGGGTATCATCCTTGCCGATGCCGACGTTCAGGCCGGGATGGATGCGGGTGCCGCGCTGACGCACGAGAATGTTGCCGGCCAGCGCCATCTGTCCGTCGGCACGCTTCGGTCCAAGGCGCTTGGACTCGCTGTCGCGGCCGTTACGGGTGGAGCCCATACCTTTTTTATGAGCGAACAGTTGAAGATTAAGCTTCATCATGGTTATTTCCTCCGTTCAATAATGGAAAGTGTCACGTTCTGCGGATATTCCGCTGTCAGGTCATCCAGTCCCTGTCTGAGTGCGCCCATCAGGATCTGCGCCTTGCTGTTCTCTTCCTCAGTCATTTCCGGAAGTTCGAACGCGAGTACGCCTTTCTGCTCGTTGTACTCCGTGATCTCGGGGATCACGCCGCATACGCTCTCCAGTGCGTTCACACAGGTGCATCCGAGAATGGACGCTGCGGCACAGACAATGTCTTCTCCCGCGTTGGCCCAGCCGCTGTGGCCTTCCAGCCGGCAGCCGGTCATGTTCTTCCCTTCCCGGTACAGGACTGCGTTGATCATTATGCCTTGATTGAGGTGATCTCGACCTTGGTGTAGGGCTGGCGGTGGCCGATCTTTCTCTTGGAATCCTTCTTGCTCCGGTACATGAACACGGTGATCTTCTCACCCTTCACCTGAGCCAGCACCTTGCCTTCAACCTTGGCGCCCTTGAGGATCGGATCGCCGACCTTGACGTCGCCCTCGCCGCCGATCATCAGCACATCGAAGGAAATCTTGGAATCAGCTTCCTGGTTGACTTTGTCGATGTAGATCACATCGCCCTGGGATACACGGTATTGTCTGCCGCCCGCTGCAATAATGGCATACATGGGACAGCACCTCCTGATTACAATCTCGCCGGGATTCTGAGGTTGCGCGGCGCGCATTTGGACAGACCTCTCCCGAGCGGCTACCTGAATAAGATATCACTCCGGACCTTTACGTGTCAAGCATTATTTTGCTATTTCAAAATCATATGCGCCGGGCAGTTCAAATGTCCCCACCTGGTCCGAGAAACCGAATGCCAGGATTTCGCCTTCAAGCCTTCCTTTGGGATCGCTTTTAACCACCTGGTTCAGCTGTTTTCCCATGAAAGTGATGACCGCCGACTGGCCGCCGTCCAGGTTGACCGCAAGCCTGCAGCCGCGTTCCAGCATCATCTTTGCCAGCGTTCTCATCTGGACGCCCTTTGACCGGGCGATCCGTCCCTCGCACATCACCAGTACATAGTGTCCCGGCTCCGCGACGCCCATAGCCAGCCTCGGATTATAGCTTTCGTTTGCCCGGTTCAGGATATATTCCGTCAGTTCGCCGTTTTTCACCAGGCATGGCCCGAAGGTATATACCTGGAGTGCGCCGTCCCGGATATATTCCTCCGCCGTCTTCTCCTCATTGGACCAGCTTTCCGCATGGCCGTCCCTGTACAGCGCCAGGGTCTCATAGGTCGGCATGCTGCGCTGGAGCTTCCGGGGATCATTGATGATGATCTCCCCGTTTCGGATCTCGATCCCCGTGGGATAAGGCTGGCTGATCCGGTAAGTATAATAATCTGTGCTGGTGGCAAGGACCGCGCGGCTGTTTGCCGCGATATCCTTGATAAAAGCGAAGTTTTTGCTCTTGTTCCGCTGTTCGGGATCCGGATTGTTGAACACGCACTGCGGATATTCCCCGTTCTCAATATCGCACCAGACGTTGGCGGTAAAGCAATAGAAAGGATGTTTCCTGTCCGGCACCTCATATGTCCGTTCGATCACGATCCGGAGCGTCCGGTTCACATACATATAATGGCCGTTCTCTGAATCGGCAAAAATATACTCGCCTTCATCCAGGAACCCCCGGTCATTCAGGGTCACATCCGCCCATTCCGGAGGAGTAACGTCACTGAAACTGACGGTAATGCGCTCCGGTTCATCCGCGTCTTCTGTTCCGCCCGTCAGCTCTGTTGTTTCCGTCTCTTCGGGCTGTTCGTCAGTGGCCGCGGGATTTTCCGTTTCCCCGATATGTTCCAGGAAGTCGTTCTTTGCCTCGTCCGGCCCGACTGTCGTGCTCTGCAGGCCGAAATGGTCATAGGGGAACATCTTCCTGCCCGTATCTTCGACCGTAAACTCAACAAACTTTCCTCTGATCTTTGTGCCCATTCCCTTTTGGGTCACATGCAGGGCAAAGGCTTCCGCGGCAAGTTCCGCGCCGGTTTTTCCGTTAAAAGCGGACAGCGGCTGATCCCAGTCAAGGACCGTCTGGTCCGCTCCCTCCCCGTACAGATGCAAATACAGCTTTTTGACCTGCCACGTGCCGTATGCCTGGTAGGATTCAGGTGACTGTACCGGATCCGCTGCCAGCGCAAAGCACTCTTTCGCGGCGTCCGCGACCATCTTGTGCTGGGGATGACCGTATTCCCCGTCTTCCGCGTGGGTAACCACAACCTCAGGCCTGAAACGGCGGTACAGTTCGCTGACCCAGTCCAGCACTTTCTGTTTGCCGCCCGCTTCCTTGTAGGCGTCCTTGGCCTTCCCTGTCTTGGCGTATCTGTCGCTGAAAGGCCCGAATACCGGATAATTCCGGATACCCATTGCCCACAGTCCGTTCAGCGCTTCGCTGCGGCGGGTCGTATTGCTGAAGGAAAGATAGGCAACCGCGACATTTCTCCCTTTTTCCACCGCGTAGGTCGGAATTGCGCCGCCGGTAAAAAGCAGCTCGTCATCCGGATGGGCGACCAGAAACAGCAGGTCCGCTTTCTCAACAGGTTCTTCCCAGCGCTGGACCCAGTCTGGAACCTCTCCCGCGCCGAAGGCATAGATCTCATTGAAACCCATGGCCTGCTTCTTTTCCATCGTGGACAGGATCCGGATCTTTTTCAGTCCGTCCAGCTCAAAGAACACGTGATGATACCGGGGCTCGCCGCCCTCCGCCACCGTCACCCAGTCGTCGCCGTTCGCTTTCTGGATCACATAGGTTTCAGGCATCTGCCGGAAACACAGGTACAGTCCGTAGATCGGCTTGTCTGAGGAAATGACGACCCAGGGCCCCTTTATTTCGCTGCTTTCCCAGTAGGATTTATAGCTTCCGTCTGTGATGGCTCCGGTTTTCCCTGGTTTATCCACCACTTTCACGGTCAGTCCGGCAGTCAGGTTCTCTGCCTCCTCTGCCATGGCAGGTACAGCCAGAAGCAGCAGAATCAGCAGGATCGGCAGCAGGATCTTCAGCTTGTTCATGCGTCTTGTCTCTTTTCTTTCAGTGTGGTCAGTCCCTCAGGGCGCCGGCAAAAGACTCCGCGCCAAACCGGTCCGGCAGGCCGAGCCATTCGGCGCAGGTCGCGCCGATATCCGCGAAAGTATCCCGCGTGCCCAGGTCCGCAGCCTTTGTCATGCCGGGCGTCCAGGCAAGGATCGGGATATATTCCCTGGTATGGTCTGTGGTCTGCAGGAAACAGGGATCGCATCCGTGGTCTGCCGTAATGATCATCAGGTCCCCGGGCCGAAGCAGCTCCTTCATCTCAGGCAGCCGTCCGTCAAACGCTTCCAGCGCGCCGGCGAACCCTTCCGGATCGCGCCTGTGCCCGTACTGGGAATCCGTATCAACCAGGTTCGTGAAGCATAAGCCGTCAAAATCCGTCTTCATAAACCGGATCAGGGAATCCATGCACGCGGGGTTACCCGCCGCGTGGTCGCTCTGCGTCAGCCCCCTGTGGGCCAGGATATCCTCAATTTTGCCCACGCCGATGCTTTCCAGTCCCGCGTCCTTCACCGCGTCGGCCAGGGTCCGCCCGCAGGGTGGCAGGGAAAAGTCCCTCCGGTTTCCGGTCCGGACAAAATGACCCGGTTCGCCGACGAAAGGCCGCGCGATCACCCGGCCGACCCCCAGCTCGCCTTGGAGCATCTCCCGGGCGGTCCGGCAGAATTCATAAAGCTTTTCCGGCGGGAAGAGTTCCTCGTGGCAGGCGATCTGGAAAACGCTGTCTGCGCTGGTATAGACGATCGGGGTCCGGTTCTTCAGGTGCTCCGCGCCGAGTTCCTCCAGGATTGCGGTGCCGGAGGCCGGCTTGTTCCCGATAACCTTGTGTCCGATAGCGTTTTCATACGCCCGGATAAAGGATTCCGGAAATCCATCCGGGAAAGTCGGGAAGGGCGTATTGACCCGTACTCCTGCAATTTCCCAGTGGCCGGATGTGGTATCCTTGCCCTTGCTCTGTTCTGCCGCCCGTCCGTATGCTCCCGCGACGGCGCCGCCATGTTTGTATCCGGTGCCCGGGATCCTTCCGAGGCCGAGTGCGGCCATGTTCGGCAGTTTCGGGTCGCATTTGGCGATTACATGTCCCAGGGTGTTCGCGCCTGCGTCGCCGTATTCGGCTGCGTCCGGCATCTCCCCGGTTCCGACGGCGTCAAGCACGGTCAGAAATACACGGCTCATGGTTCTTCCTCCTTTTCGATCCAGGGTTCTTCACTGTATTCGGGATCGGCTTCCGGCAGGTGTTCGCACACCATCAGGAATGCGTCCTCGTTGTTGTCTTCATAATACCGTTTACGTTTGCCGACGGAAACAAAGCCCAGGCTTTTATACAGGTTCTGCGCCCGTTCGTTGCTCACGCGGACCTCCAGCGTGGCGTAGCAGGCGCCGAGATTGGACAGGATCTGCAGCAGTTCCGCCGTCAGTTTTTTCCCGATTCCCCGTCCCCGCGCTTCCTCCTGCACGGCGATGTTGGTGATATGGCTTTCATCCAGGATCACCCACGCTCCTGCGTATCCGAGGATCTTTCCGTCTTCTTCCGCCACCAGGTAACGTGCGACGGCGTTGCGCGTCAGTTCCTGCCGGAAGCTCTCCCGGCTCCATGGCCGGGCGAAGGCGGCCTGTTCGATTTCGGCAACGGCGTCCACGTCTTTCAGCCTCATGAAGCGGATCACCGGTTCACTCATGCCCCATGGCCTCCAGCAGCTTTTTGTTTTTCTGTGCGTTCGGCGGGCGAAGGTAGGTTGCCTGAAGCCCGAGGTAATCGGTTTTTTCCCCTCTGTTCAGGGCAATCCATCCCGCGGCGGACGGCCGCAGGTAGCAGCGGAACGCGGGCGCGAACGCTGCCCGGTCTCCCAGGCGGGCGCTGATCGCTTCCCGATGGACCGGCACTCCGTCGCCCAGGAACAGGAAACGGTTCCCGAGTTTCTCCGCCCCGTCCAGGTAATCCTCCAGCTTCATCGGCTCGTCTCCGGTCAGGCGCTCCCCTTCCCGGAAAACAGCGCCGTAAACCTGTCCGGCCCGGGCGTCCTGGATCGGGCAGATCAGTCCGTCAAATTCTCCCGCCGAAACCGCCAGGGCTTCCAGCGCGTCCACGGGAATACAGGGAATCCCCGCCCCGTGGGCCAGTCCCTTTGCAGTCGCGACGCCGATGCGTACGCCCGTGAAGCTTCCCGGCCCCGTGACCGCGGCGATGGCTTCCATCTCTTTCAGTTCCGTTCCCGCCGCTTTCAGCGCCGCTTCGATCATGGGCATCAGGCTGGCCGAATGGGTATTCCTGTTCTGCGCGGTATACTCGCTGTACACCTTCTCCTCATCCATGACCGCTGTGCCGCACACCGGGCCGGAAGTGTCGATCACCAGTATCTTCATCTGTCCTTTTCCTCATTCCACGGAGATTTTCCGGAAACCGCCGACCGCTTCTTCCGTAATGCGCCGGGTGTTTTCCCCGTCTGCTTCGATCCGGATCCGCAGGCAGGTTTCGGGAACAGCTTCCGGGCACCTGCCCGGCCATTCCACCAGCGCGATGCCTTCTCCGCCCAGATACTCGTCCATGCCGAGTTCATACAGTTCCTCGGCGCTTTCCAGCCTGTACCAGTCAAAGTGATACAGCGGCACTCTGCCGCTCTCGTAAACGTTTAGGATGGTAAAGCTCGGGCTCGTTACCGTTTCCTGCACGCCGAGCCCTTTTGCGACGCCCCGGGCCAGTTCGCTCTTTCCTGCGCCCAGTTCGCCCTCCAGCAGGATCACGTCCCCTGCCTTCAGCTGTCCCGCCAGCCGCTCTCCCAGTCTCCTGGTCTCTGCGGCACTGTTCGTGATAACCATCAAAACCTCATCTGTTCTCCATCGCATGGATTTCCTTCAGGTATTGACCTGTTGGACTTTTCAGAATTATGAATTATGAATTAAACTGAATTCTCGCCGCGCCTGCAGGCCGGATGTTCAGCACCTTGCACGCGCCCTTCCCGAAAGCGTTCTCCATAACGCTGACA
Source organism: Clostridia bacterium (assembly GCA_017512985.1). Classification (GTDB taxonomy): domain Bacteria; phylum Bacillota; class Clostridia; order Christensenellales; family Aristaeellaceae; genus Aristaeella. The sequence continues at coordinate 159,785 of JAFWEJ010000017.1, read as the reverse complement.
AACGTTTCAACCTGTCCCAGCGGTACGAAGTTCAGCGTTGTCCCCGCAAAGCCGCCGCCGTGGATCCGCCACGCACCGTTCCCGCGCAGCTGTTCTTCCGCCAGGCACAGCGCCAGGCTCAGGCTCTGGTCCCGGTTGTCGGCAAACACATTCTGCAGGTACATATAGCTTGACCTGCCGCTCTCGATAATCAGCCGCAGGAAGTCTTCAATCCGGTCTTCCTTCAGGGCGGCGACCTGCTGCGGCACCCGCTCATCCTCGCGGATAAAATGGAATGCCCGCAGAAGCGCCCGGTCACTGACCTTCCCGCGGAGTCTGCCGGCTTCCGCCGTCAGCTGCTCTGCCGTCACTCCGCGCAGCACAGGCTGCCCGAAGCATTCCGCAACCTGTTTCATTTCTGCCGGGATCGCGGCATACTGGTCCGTCAGGTTCGCGTGGGATCCGCCTGTGGCCACAACCGCCAGCACGTATCCTTTCCGTGCAAAGTCATAGGAGATTGCTTCCACTTCCGGGCGGTCCGTATCCCGGAAATCCACTGTAACAAGTCCTCCGGCGGCGCTGGCCATCTGGTCCAGCAGTCCGGACGGCTTCCCGAACCACTTATTCTCCGCCTGCTTGCTGATCTGCGCCCGCAGGACATAAGGCATCTCAAACCGGTTATAAAGGCTGTCCAGCACGCCTGTCAGCATAACCTCCAGCGCGGCGGAACTGCTCAGCCCGCTGCCCCCGGCCACAGTGGAAGTCACAGCCGCGTCAAAGCCGCCGATCCGGTAACCCGCCTCTTTCATGCCTGCCGCCACGCCGCGGATAAGCGCCGCGGTCGTACCTTCCTCCTCCGGCCTCACCGACAGGTCTGACAGGTCGATTTCCACCGGCGCGTATCCTTCGCTGTGGAAACGGACGGTCAGGTCGTTCCGGGGGGTTGCCGCGCACAGCGCGTCCAGGTTGACAGCCGCCGCCAGCACCCGGCCGTGGTTATGGTCGGTATGGTTCCCGCCGATCTCCGTCCTGCCGGGAGCGCTGATCAGCTGAACGTCTTCCCTGTCCCCGAACAGTTCCGCATGCCGGCGGATCAGCGCGGCATACCGTTCCTGCTGATATCTCAGCAGGCCTTCCTCAGCGCCGTAAAGATACCGGAGCTGTGCCCTTGTGTCTTCCGATTCCAGTTTCCGGATCATCCCATCCGCGTAAGCCATCCTGTGTCCTCCTGTTATCTATCGGATCGCGTTCTGCCAGATACCGATCATTTCCTGCAAGCCTTTTTCTTCGACGGTACTGCAGAACTGTTCCCAGTTCTCGTCCGTCAGTTCAATATCTCCGGTTACAAAACACGCCATGGCCTTTTCGGCGTAGCGGGAAAGGCCGTCCTGAATCTCCGCGGCCCTTTTTTCCGTTTCCGCGTCCAGCGTCACGGGCGGATACGGGATCACGCTGTACTGTTTCAGGTTGCGGAGCGCTTTTATGGTTTCGCGGGTGATTTCATCCCTGTACTGTGTCTGGAACAAACCGTTTTCATAGCCCGGCGCAGTCCCGCCCTCGCTGATCGTATGGGTCGGCAGGATTTCTTCCGCCACGGTCTGCAGGGGGGCAGCCCATTCCCACATGCCGTCCTCATTCCACAGGTAATCTTCCCCTTCGGCGCCGTAGAAAGCCAGGCGCCTCCCTTCCTCCGTATAGAGGAAATTCACCCATGATACCAGCCTTTCGGGTTCTTTGCAGGCTGATGTGATGGCAAAGGTCCCGCGGACCAGGTCGCCGAGCAGATCTCGGTAAATCTGTTTCCCCTCATATACCAGCGGATCCATCACCCCGTACTGCGACAGCGTGGTCTGCGGCAGGATGGTCAGCGGTGTGCTGGTCATGATCACACCGTATGGGACGGCCGCCTTTTCATCCGTGATCTGGCGAAGCGTGTCCGTGGTTGAAAAACCGTTCCGGTCCAGCAGCCCTTCCGTCCAAAGCTGATGCAGCCAGGTCAGGAAAGCCCTGTTTTCATCTGTCGTCAGGGAGGAAGTAACAACTCCGTCCTTTTCTGACACATAATAGTCGTTATCGATAATCCCGAAAGCGTGCCCGAGGAAGCGCAGCTCCCACATGCCGAGAAACGCCAGCGGAACTTCGTCCTGCTGATAGTTTCCGTTCGGATCGTCGTTTTTGAACCTGCGCAGCACTTCCGTCAGTTCATCCGCAGTGGTCGGCATTTCCAGTTTCAGCCGTTTCAGCCAGGATGTGTTGATCCACATGGCGTCGTTGTTCTGCAGGGTATTGATTGCCGGAAGCGCGGGAATGGCGCCGTCCGGCATCGTGATCGCCTTTTCCCATTCCGGATGGTCCTGCAGGAGCTTCCACAGGTCCGGTGCGTACGTCTCCAGGTAAGGCTTCAGGTCGATGATGTATCCGTTCAGGTACAGGTCGCGCACTTCGTTGCTGCCCAGTTCGGCCTTGAAAAGTACGTCGGGCAGGTTCTGCCCCGCCAGCAGTTCTCCCTTGCGCTCTGTCCACCGGTCCTTGTCCGTATACTGCCGGAGTTCAAATGAGACACCGGTCTTCTCCTGCATCCGCCGGAAAAACAGGTTGTTTTCCCAGAGGCGGTAATCCACGCCGCCGTCATATCCTTCCATCAGATAATCCGGCGCCTTCTGTATGCTGTCGGCACAGGCTGTGGAAAACAGCATCACAATGGCCAGGATCAATACCGCTCCTCTGCGCATAACCGTTCCTCCCGAAACATTAACTCTGACTAAATATTATATCTTACTCACTGCTTTTTTACCAGCATTGTTTTCTCTTCCGGCACATAGAAAAAGGACGGCGGTTTGACCCGTCGTCCCTGGATAACCGGATTACTTTTTCCGTTTCATGTATCCGAAAACGCCGTGCGTGTCTGTTTCCATGGCGGGATTCGGCGGAACCGGCTGGAAGTTGCCGGTCTGCCCGGTCACCTGGCCGTTGCTGTTGAATACCGGCTGGAAATTTGCGGGCTGTGCGGCAAAGCCTGGATTGGGCTGGGGCTGTGCGGTGCCCTGTCCCATCGCGAAAGGCTGCGTGGCCTGGAGCGGCTGCTGCGGCGCGGTCTGCTGGTAGCTGAATCCGGTCTGGAAGGAGCCCGTGGTGACCATGCCGGGAACGCCCATGCTGGGCCGGCTGCTGCTCGTGAATGTGGGAACCTCTCCGGTATTTCCGCTGGAGAAGGGGCTTGCCGCAGGGGCGGATGTTTCAAAGGCGGAACGGGCTGCGGGTTCGGATTTCGCAAAGCTGGTACCGAAGGAGCCGAACAGGCGTTCATGCTCAATCTCACGCGGCTTGCGGGCCGGTTCCTTTGTCGGGAACGGCGTCTTCTCGAATCCGGTCGCGATCACGGTGATGCGGACTTCGTCCTTCATCGTTTCGTCGATGCCGGCGCCGAAGATGATGTTCGCGTCCGGATCGGCGGCTTCCATGATCAGGTTGGCCGCTTCGCTGATATCCACAATGGAAATATCCTCGCCGCCTGTTACGTTAATCAGCACGGCGCGTGCGCCGTCGATGTTCGTCTCAAGCAGCGGAGAGGCAACCGCGTTCTTTGCGGCGTCGACCAGCTTGTTTTCGCCGCTTCCGATACCGATGCCCATATGGGCCATTCCGCCGGATTCCATAACGGTCTTCACGTCCGCGAAGTCCAGGTTGATCATCGCGGGAACAGCGATCAGGTCGCTGATGCCCTGGATGCCCTGGCGCAGCACGTCGTCGGCAATGCGGAAAGCTTCGAGCATGGTAGTGCCCTTGTTAACCACCTGCAGCAGCCGGTCATTGGGAATGACCACCAGCGTATCCACATGCTGCTTCAGCTCGGCAATGCCGGCCTCGGCGTTCTTCATGCGCTGTTTGCCTTCAAAAAGGAAAGGCTTTGTCACCACAGCAATCGTCAGGGTGCCCAGGTCGCGGGCAATCTCTGCCACGATCGGCGCGGCGCCCGTGCCGGTGCCGCCGCCCATTCCGGCTGTGATAAACACCAGGTCGGCGCCCTTCAGGGCGGAAGCGATCTCTTCCCTGCTTTCTTCGGCCGCGCGGCGTCCCACCTCGGGAATCGCGCCGGCGCCCAGTCCCTTGGTCAGCTTCTCGCCGATCTGGATCTTCACCTGGGCATTGGTCTGGCTCAGGGCCTGCCGGTCCGTGTTGATGGAGATGAATTCAATTCCCCGCAGGCCGGCATCCACCATGCGGTTCACGGCGTTGTTTCCGCCGCCGCCGCATCCGACTACCTTGATCGTTGCAAAGGTGCTCTGTTCTTCATTCTGGAATTCAATCATGTTCTTAACCTCCCAACAGACTGCGGAAAAAGTCTTTGATCTTTCCACCCGCACCCGCGGCCGGCTGGCGCTGCTGCTCGATCGTGTCGATAATCAGGTCCATCAGGCCGAGTGCGCTTGAGAAACAGTGGCTGTTCAGCTTGGTTGTACGGCGGGGCGTTTCCTGCACCGGGCGCCCGAGCCGTCCTGCGAGGTATTCCTTGCCGCCGCGGTTAAAGCTCAGCCCGCCGCCGGTCAGGAACACGTTGGACCAGCTGCCCAGTCCGCCGAAATCGTCGTCGATCGCCTCTTTGATCTTTGCGCAGATCCCGTCCAGTTCCTTGCAGAGAATGGGCTTGACCTGCTCCCTGGTAAAGGCGGTGCCTTTCTGTCCGTCGGCTCCGGGAACCTCGTATGTCTCTCCGGATGTTTCAATGCCGTATACAAACTTGCGCTTGATATCTTCGGCAGCGTCCAGGGTGATGTCCAGTTCTTCGGCCAGCGCAACCGCCAGGTCGCCGCCGCCGACATCCAGCACCTTGTGATAGATGATGGCGTCTCCCTCAACGCCGATGATTTCCGTGTTCAGGTAGCCCATATCGATCAGGACGGACGTATGGTCGCGTTCCTGTTCACTCAGGTACAGCATGGCTTCACCGGCGGAAGTGGAATAGAAACAGTTGGCCACGATGCCGAGATCCGCCATGCGGTTCGTCACGTCGTCGATAAAGAACCGGTTGCCCACCGCGAAGCTGATGAACGCTGTCATCTCGCGGCCCTTCATGCCTACGGGCTCAAGGGTCTTCTTTCCGTTGTCCACCATAAACCAGGCGGGACTGGAGTGGACCACGACGCCGGGCACATTGGCCAGGTTCTCCGCCGCCATGCTGAAAGCGGTCTTGACGTCAGCCGCGGTGACCCTCGGGTCTGTCCCCTTCAGCGGAACGGTGACCTTCGTGGCATAGACGTGGGTGAAGGCGCCGGGAACGCCGACATTGATCTCCTTGATCTTGCTGCCGGACTGCTCCTCCGCGTCCGCGATGGAGCGGCGGATCGCTTCATCCAGCATTCCGGGATTGTTCCAGCCTTCTTCAAGATACCCGTCATACTTTGTCACGCCGGCCGCCGTAATATCACAGCGCTGACTGCCGCTGTTTTCAGCCACGAGTGTAACGATCTTGCTCGTACCGAAATCAATGGCTGCAACCGTTGTTTTCATAGGTTTTTCATGCCCCCTGTTTTCCGGATCCTGTCAGAAGATCGCGGTCAGTAACTACAAAATAATATACACCTCTTGAAATTATACCCTCTTCAGACATTTATTGCAAGAGTTTCGCACGGTTTTATTACGTTTTTTCTGTTGTTTTGTAACAATTAAAGGGTGTTTACGGTGAATAGATCGGAGCCTCGGGATTGGAAACATTGATCGTACCGCCGCTTTTTTCCATCCTGATCAGCTCGTCCTGTACAAGCAGCAAGCTGCGCAGCTTGGCGTGGAGGTTTTCCCTGTCTCCGAGTCCGGCTGTAAACCCGTCCCGGGTCAGGAGCAGAATGGATCCGGTATTGCTGATGTCGGCTTCCTTGATCCGGTCGGTGCATCCGAGAACCTTCATTTCCCGGAACAGTTCCGTAAAAATGCTTTGCTGCGTTTCGTTCCCAAGGTTGATAATCTGTTTCATATGGGGATTGGAACGCACTTCCAGCCCTTTGATTTCAACAAGGTTCTGCGGCTGCTCATTCGGGTTTTCCGACTCGTACAGCACCATGCGGTTTTTGTCCATCACGTACATGATGCCGCAGTAGGTCAGCCAGCAGCATGGCTCCCTTTCCTTCACGGAAATCAGCACTGTGCCCGGAAGTTCCCGAACCATATACCTGTACTGCAGCCGGTAGTCGGAAGTGATCCGTTCCTCCACAGTCTTCTCGTCCAGCGAGAAGATGCTTTCACCGATGCGGATGCCGCTGGCTTTGATCACTTCCTCCGTGGATACCGTGCTGTTGCCGGTAACGACGATCTGCTTCACGCTGAACACCGCAAAGCGAAGCACGAGAAAAACAGCCGCAAGGAAAAGGGCAACCCCGGCGATCACGCGGATCGCGCGCGGGCGTTTTTTCCCTTTTTCAGTCCTGTTCCGGCTGTTTCCATCCGCAATTCTGTGGGAAGTATTTGTGTTCTGATACCCTTTGTCGGGAGCATTCCAGAAATCGCCTACATGCTCGGTAACGTTTTCCGACCGGCTTTCTTTCAGTTCCGGCGCGTCTTCGGGTTCCTCAAACGGGTTGCTGTTCAGCGGAGCAGGACCGAACCAGGTGTTTCGCTGCCAGTCGCGCACGCCGTCCCCGGAATTTCCGGACCGCTCACCCGCGGTGCGCGGCCTGTATCCGCCGTTCTGTTCGCTCACCCACGCTCCACCCTTCGTTGCTTTGATGCCTGAACCCGTTGTATTTCCTTGATTCCGGACAGCAAACCGAAAACCCGGTTTCAAATCAGACTTCGGTCTGTTTATGACAATTCATTCACGATCTGCTTAAACACCCGGCCCCGTTCCTCATAATCCTTGAACATGTCAAAACTCGCGCAGGCCGGGCTGAGTAGCACGCACCAGCCTTTTCCGGCAATCTTCCGGGCGGTTTCCACCGCCTCCCGCATGGAGCCTGCGTCCGTCAGGTTGCTGAAGCCGACGCGTTCCAGGCTGTTCCGGATCAGTCCGGCTGTTTCGCCAATCAGGACGGCGTGCCGGATCATCGGGCTGTTGATGATCTCCCTGGAAAGCGGATCAAAAGAGGTATGCTTGTCATATCCGCCGAGAATAATCACCGTCGGCTGGCTCATGGTCTGAACCGCCTTGATCGTGGAATCCACATTCGTTCCCTTGCTGTCGTTGATGTATTCCACGCCGTCCAGTTCGCGCACCGATTCTATCCGGTGCTCCACGCCGCGGAATGTCTTCAGGCTGTGCCGTATGACCGGTATGGGAACGTTCATCGCTGCCGCGACGCATACCGCGCCCAGCGCGTTCTCCAGGTTATGGGGGCCCGGGATGAAGACTTCTTCCGTCGCGCAGACCTTTTTCTCACTGCCGTTCAGCCGCAGCATGATCTGTCCGTCCCGGACAAATGCGCCTTCCTTCACTTCCTGCTTCCGGCTGAAGAAAAGCACATGGCTCTTCACCTGCTTGTCCAGTCCTTCCAGGCCCGGATCGTCCGCGTTGAAAACCGCGTAATCCGCCGCTGTCTGGTTCCGGAACATCCGCATTTTCAGGGCTGTATACACTTCCATCGTACCGTGGCGGTTCAGGTGGTCTTCTGTGATGTTCGTCAGCAGCGCGACATGAGGATGGAAAGTATCCGCCGTTTCCATCTGGAAAGAGGACACTTCACATACGATCACGTCTTCCTTCCGGCTGATCAGGGACGCCAGGGAAAAAGGATAGCCGATATTGCCCACCACATGGGTGACCTTGCCGCTGTTCGTAAAGATCTCTCCCAGCAGGGAAACGGTTGTGGTTTTGCCGTTTGTTCCTGTTACGGAGATCAGTGTCCCCCGGGAAAGCTGGGCAGCCAGTTCAAGCTCGCCGATGACATAGATCCCCATTTCTTTCGCCCGGACGACAAAAGGCACCGTATCCGGGATGCCCGGGGAGATAACCAGGCAGTCCTTCCCTTCCAGCAGTTCCATGGCTCCGCAGCCGAACCGGCGTTCGACCTGCAGGCCTTCCAGCGGTTTCAGCTGCTGTCCGAGTTCCTTTTCGGTTTTTGAATCGTTGACAGTCACTTCCGCACCGGAAGCGCGCAGCAGCTGCGCCGCCGCGACGCCGCTGCGGGCCATGCCGACGACCAGGACTTTCTTCTTTTCAAAATCCATATGCACTGTCCCTCATTTCGACGCGCAGACGCTGATCACGGCGATCAGGCTCAGCAGCAGGGTAATTCCTGCGTACATGCTCACGATCTGGGTCTCTGAATAGCCTTTCTTCTCAAAATGATGATGGATCGGGCTCATCAGGAATATCCTTTTGCCGTGTGTCAGTTTGTAGTAATAACGCTGTATAATCACGCTCGCGCTGCTCATGATCGGCGTAAAGAAGATCAGGGCCAGCAGCAGCGGCTGCCTCAGCAGCAGCGCGATGGCGGCCGTTCCGCCGCCCAGCAGCATGCTTCCCGTGTCGCCCATAAATGTTTTTGCCGGATACCGGTTAAACCGGAGGAAGCCGACGCAGGCGCCTGCCATGGCCAGCGCGAAGGCGCCGATGGTTGCCGCGCCGTATGTGGTGCTTCCTGCTCCGCCCAGCGCCGGCAGCACTGTGATGAGCAGGCAGATCACCGCCCAGGCCGAAGAACTGACGGCCGTCACCGTGCCGAGCAGGCCGTCCAGGCCGTCCTGCAGGTTGCTGCTGTTGACGATAAAGATCACCAGCAGGGTCATCACCGGAATATAGAAGATTCCGAGATCCCATTCCGCAGCGGTAAAAGGAATCCGGATCGCGCTTCCGACCCGCGGGGAGAAATAGCAGTATAAGCTGAAGCCCAGTGACACGACCACCTGTCCGGCGATCTTCTGCCACGGGCTCAGTCCGTCATGGCGTTTTTTGATTGCTTTGATATAGTCGTCCGCAAAGCCCACTGCCATGCTCAGGAAGGCAACGGCCAGCAGCGGAAACACAAAATCCCATATGCCGTCCCATTCCGCGGGATGGCAGATCAGGCTGCCGAGCAGGATGCCAGCCGCCATCATCAGCCCGCCCATGACCGGCGTTCCCTGTTTCTGCTGGTGGCTCGGGCCCAGTTCATAGATTGTCTGGCCGAAATGCAGCTTCTTCAGGTACCGGATCAGCCGGGGTCCGGTCAGCAGGGCTGTCGCCAGCGCGATCAGCGCGGCGCCGATCATCCTGTAATACATACCGTCTCTCCCTTATTCCTGTTCTTTCTGTATTTCCAGCAAAAGGTCGCTGACGATCACTTTTTCATCAAAGGGCCGTTTGATCCCCATAATTTCCTGGTAGGTTTCATGTCCCTTGCCCGCCAGCACGATCACGTCGCCGTCCTCGGCCATCCGCAGCGCGCGGTTGATCGCGTCCCGGCGGTTCTCGATCACTTCATACGGCTTTCCGGTCGGTTTGATGCCCTTTTCGATCGCTGCGAGGATAACCATCGGGTTTTCGGTACGGGGATTGTCGGATGTCAGGATGCAGTAATCCGCCAGCCGGCCGCCGATCTCGCCCATCATGGGGCGCTTTCCCTTGTCCCGGTCGCCTCCGCAGCCAAACAGGGCAATCACCCGTTTCCGGGTAAACTGGCGGACCGTCTTGAGGATGTTTTCCAGTGCGTCCGGGGAATGGCTGTAGTCCAGGATTACTTTATAGGGTGTTCCGGTCTGCAGGACCTCAATCCGTCCGGGTACCCGGGTAACCGCTTCCAGGCCGGCCTTGATTTTTTCCGGCGCGATACCCATGATCAGCGCGCAGCTGGTTGCTGCCAGCGCGTTATAAACATTGAACATGCCGGTCATCCGCATCTGGATCGCAATCTGGTTCATGCCGTGCAGCTGAACGTTGAACCGGGCGCCTTCCTCTGTGATCTCAATATCGCGCGCGAACACGTCGGCGTCCACGCAGATGCCGTATGTGATAAAGGGGCAGCTCATCCCGTCCCTCAGTTTTCCGGATGTTTCGTCGTCCGCGTTTACCGCCGCGTTCTTCACCATACCGCTGGTGAAAAACTGCTTCTTGGTCTCAAAATACCGCTCCATGGTATAGAAATAATCAAGGTGGTCCTGGCTCAGGTTGGTATAGCATCCCACCTCGAAATTCATGCCGTCCAGCCGGTTCATGTCGATGGCATGGGCGGACACTTCCATACATACGACCTTTACGCCCTCATCCGCCATCATACGGAGCATTTTCTGCAGTTCAATGGGATCCGGTGTGGTCAGCTTGCTGTCAAGATGCTGTTCTTCGACCACAGTGCCCGTGGAACCGATAATTCCGCATTTCAGTCCGGCTTTTTCACAGATGCTTTGGAGCAGGTATGTGGTGGTGGTTTTCCCTTTCGTGCCGGTGATCCCGATCATGCGCATCTGCCGGGAAGGATATCCGTAAAATGCTTCCGCGATCCTGGCCATGGCGGCGCGGCCGTTGTTGACGCGGACCTGGGGAACATTCATCTGCACAAAATGCTCAACGATCAGGGCAACGCAGCCGTTCTCCACGGCTTCCCAGGCATAGTCGTGCGCGTCGAACCGCGCCCCGACAATGCAGAAGAAAAGGCCCGCGTCCGCCTTGTCCCTGCTGGAGGACGTCAGTTCCCGGATCTCTGTATTCATATCTCCGCGGGTTTCTTCCACATAGGGAAGTTCCGTCAGTAATTCCCACAGTTTCATGCCTGTCCACCTCTTCGTTCCGGCTTTGTCGCCTGCTGTAAGTTTACCACAAATCCGCTTCTTTTTCCACCCGACGGAAATGCGAAATGGGAGACCGATTACTTTCAGTCTCCCGCATTGGAAGTCAGTCTTCCCTCCAGTTCTGCGTTCTCAGCGGCCTTTTCTGCCGTTGATACCGTCAGCTGCGCGTTGACCGGAGCAGTCAGCCGGATGGTTCTCGCGCCGGCGGAGGAGATCAGGTCCAGTTTCACAGCCTCCGTACAGACGCTTGAGCTCCCGGCAGCCAGTTCAATCTTTGCCTGGGTCTCTGCATTCTTGGCTTCCAGGTCCTGTACGGATGCGTTCAGTCTGGTAATCACGCGTCCGTTGGCCCCGATGCTTACCAGGTCAGCCGCCAGCAGAACCAGCAGCAGCACCCCGATGACAATCAGCGCTGCAATCGCCGCGTCCCACCTGATTCCTTCGGACGAAATCAGGCGCTGCTTGGGTTTGGTTTCTTCAATGGCCGGGATCCGGCCGCTCGCCGTCAGCCCTCCCGTCCAGTCCTGTGTCTGATGGAACGCCGGAAGTGAGGCGGAACATGTCATTCTGGACCGATGAATGTCTGCCTGCTGCTGACGGAAATCGGTTTTCCGGAACCGTCTTTCCTGCCAGTCGATCACGCCGTCCTGCAGCCTGTTCCTGATCCTGGCAGTCATCTCAGTCATCCGCGCTCACCTCCTTCTTTTATTCTTTGGGTGCCTCCAGCCCTGCGATCATTTCCAGCAGCTGGGGCAGTTCGTTCTTGAACTGGTTCCAGATATCGCCGCTGTCCGTGATGGCCGCGACGCGTACGTGGTCGTTCGCGCCGGTAATTTCCATATCCCGTTCATCGTGAAGGATCTTCTGCCGGATGTTTGCCGGCAGCAGCACCCTTCCCTGTGCGTCGCATGTCTGTTCGTCAAAACTCAGTGCGTAAAACTGTTCAAGGTACCGGTTCAGCGCCGGGTTCAGTTTGCCCAGCCTCTCATAGGTCTCATTCCGCTCTTCCCATTTTTCCGTCGGGTAGATCGCAATGGACCGGAAATCAAAGGAGGGGGCTACGCAGAATGTCTCGCCGAGTTTGTCCCGGAATCCCTGGGGAATAACGAGCCTTCCCTTGCTGTCCAGGCTGTGGTTAAAGGATCCGATGAACCTCTTTGAGCTCTTTTTTTCGCTTGTTTCGGGGGCTGCGGCATTGTTCATGGAGGTTTCGTTTTCAGAGCCGTCCATCACACCGCCCCCCTTCTCTGCCACTTTTATGCACAATTTTGGGATAGGATTCCCTTTTTCCCCACAAATTTAACACAAGATTTGATTCTCCGCAAGCCCTGATTTCAAAGGCTTACAGACGTCGGTCTTTAATTTGTTAACTTTTTAATAATCTTTTTGTAACAATTTAGTAATAATTCGAAGTGTGATTGTGGTTATTCGCAGATTCTGTATCTATATTTTGTATGCAAAAACAGGCAGGCCCTGATTCAGGGCCTGCCTGTTCGTCAAAATTATTTCAAAAAATTAATATTTTTTATGGATAAATTTTTTTCGGGCTGAATCCGATGCTGTCGCAGGACACCAGATGGTACCGGATGCCATGGTATTCTCCGGTGAATCCGGCCTGGATCCCGGTTCCGTGCAGATGGCCGTAAACAGCGGTATGCACACCGTATGCTTCCAGTATTTCGGTAAAGACCGTATTCGTTTCTCCCGCCAGCAGCGGCGGATAATGGGTCATCACGATCACCGGCCTTCCGCCGGCGCGTGCCGACGCGTCGTCCAGCGCCATGCGGAGACGATCCGCTTCCCTCCGGCAGATCTTCGCGTCCTGGTCGCTCAGCGGCATTTCCTTTGTGGGGATCATCCATCCCCGGGTCGCGCAGACCACCGCGTCTCCCAGGTCAGCCGTGTTATGCTGCAGAGCTGTCATGCTGTCCGGCAGGGCGCTCCGCACCTGGCTGATGGAATTCCACCAGTAATCATGGTTTCCTTTGCAAAGGATCTTCTTGCCCGGCAGCCGGCCGATCTCCTCCAGGTCTGCCTTTGCGGCCTCCAGCTGCATCGCCCAGCTGATATCGCCGGGAATCAGCACCGTATCCTCTTCCTTCACCAGTTCCTTCCAGTTTTCCCGTATGCGCAAAAAATGCCTGTCCCACTGGGGGCCGAACACGTCCATGGGTTTATCGTCTCCCCCGGACAGGTGCAGGTCCCCGATGGCAAACAGGCTCATTCGTGTCTCCTTTTTTCGGTAAAGCGGAAACGTTCCGGTCAGACTTCCTCGTCCTCCTCGTCGTCTTCCGCGTCCATTTCCTCTTCTTCCCGGACATCCTCCAGGCTCATTTCCTGGTCGATCTCTTCAAATTCGTCCGTTTCTTCCTCTTCCACTTCCGGTATGATCTCGTCCATACCGCTCACATCATCCATATCTCCGATCGTGGCCGTATCAACGTTTTCGGTTTCCGTATCAGATTCGCTCTCTTCCGTGCTGTTGCTCTTGTTCATCTCTCTGAGGCAGAACAGGCAGACGTCCTTCCCCGGAAGGGCGGGTTCTTCGTTGCAGATGCTGCACAGTTCGATCTCTTCTGAGCGGGATTCCCCTTTCATTTCCTGCAGGCACACCTTGCAGTACTTTTCATCTTCCCGGATATAGTTCAGGTCGCAGCGGGGACATTTGACCAGATTCATCGGCTTTTCCTCCTTGATTTGGGAGTTTTTCCCACCCACGTGTTCGTTTGTGGCACTGCGGACGCTTTTTTCGGCACTTGCATGTGAAATAAGGGGAATTATTGCCCCTCTCCTTCCACTTTTTTGGAGATCGCCTCCACTTTTACGCCGAACGCGCCCCGTGATCCACGGACATGGATTATACTCCCGAAGGTTTCCATATGCAATAGGAAAAAACTGTGTTTTGGAAAAAAAGCAAAACTTATGCTTCTGCCGGATAAAGGATCCCGTCCAGCAGCCTGAGCAGGTCGTCCCGGCCCGTGCCGTCCTCGCCGCTGAAACAGATGATCTCCCAGGGCTGCACGCTCAGCGCGCGGCAGATCGGCGCCAGGTACTTGCTCCTTGCGCCGCGGCTGATCTTGTCCGCCTTGGTGGCAATCACGGTAAACGGGATCTCCGTTTCCCGCAGGAACCGGTTCATCTGCCTGTCGTCCTCCGTAGGCTCATGGCGGATATCCACCAGGCAAAGCACATGCAGCAGTTCATCCGCCTTGGCGAAATAATCCTGCATCATTTTGCCCCAGCGTTGTTTCTCCTGCTTGTCCACTTTGGCAAAGCCGTATCCGGGCAGGTCGACCAGGTGGAACTCATCGTTCAGCAGGAACACGTTCAGCAGCCGGGTCTTTCCGGGCGTGGAACTGGTCCGGGCCAGCTTGTTCCGGCGGCACAGCCGGTTGATCAGCGTGCTTTTGCCCACGTTGCTCTTTCCCGCCACCGCGATCTGGGGCAGGCCTTTTCCGGTAAACGGCCCGTAATCCGCCATCGAAGTGACAAACTCCGCCGTTTTGATCTCCATCATGCTCCCGCCCCCTTCCGAATCAGATCAGCGCTGTCTTCAGCACTTCCTTAACATCTTTTACCTTCACAATCCTGAATTGTGCCAGCACATGCTCCGGAATTTTTTCCAGGTCTTTCTGGTTCTCTTCAGGAATAATCAGCGTCCGCATCCCTGCGCGGTAGGCCGCCAGGGTTTTTTCCTTCAGCCCGCCGATCGGCAGCACCCGTCCCCGCAGCGTCACTTCACCTGTCATGGCCGCGTCCTGGCGGACTGGCTTTCCGGTCAGTGCGCTGACCAGCGCGGTCGTCATGGTCACGCCGGCGGAAGGTCCGTCCTTCGGCACCGCGCCTTCCGGCACATGAATATGGATGTCGATGTTCTGGTAAAAATCCTTCTGCAGTCCCAGCTCTTCGCTGTGTGCCCTCACCCAGCTGAACGCCGCCTCCGCGGATTCCTTCATCACGTCTCCGAGCTGGCCGGTCAGCTTCAGGGCTCCCTTGCCGCTCATCGTGCTGCATTCCACTTCCAGCAGTTCACCGCCGACGCTGGTGTACGCCAGCCCGTTCACAACGCCGACCCGCGGTTCCTTCTCCGGAGGTTCCCGCAGGTACCGCGGCGCGCCGAGCATTTCCCGCAGCGCCTTCTGCGTCACGGTCATGGAGCGCTTCCCCTGGTCCAGCATCCTTACGGCGGCCTTGCGGCACAGCTTTGCCGCCGTCCGTTCCAGCGTCCGGACGCCCGCTTCCCGGGTATAGTCCTCAATCATCCGCTTCAGGACCTCGTCGCCGGCTTTCAGGGCGTTCGGCTTCATCCCGTGCTCCCTGATCTGTTTGGGCAGCAGGTGGCGCTTAAGGATCTGGAGCTTCTCCTCCTCCGTATAGCTGGGTACTTCAATCAGTTCCATCCGGTCCAGCAGCGGAGCGGGGATTGTTTCCATATTGTTGGCGGTGGTGATGAACATCACCTTGCTCAGGTCAAAGGGCAGTTCCATGTAGTGGTCCCGGAACGCGTGGTTCTGCTCCGAATCCAGCACTTCCAGCATGGCGGAAGCCGGGTCTCCCCTGAAATCGCCGCTCATCTTGTCGATCTCGTCAAACAGGAACACGGGATTGCAGGTCCCTGCCTGTTTCATGCCGGAGATGATCCGGCCGGGGATGGAACCGATATAGGTCCGGCGGTGGCCGCGGATCTCCGCCTCATCCCGTACGCCGCCGAGGCTGACCTGGACAAACTTCCGGCCCACCGCCTCGGCGATTGCCTTGACGATGCTGGTCTTGCCCACGCCGGGCGGCCCGACGAAGCAGAGGATCGGGCCCTTCATGTCCTTCTTCATCTGCAGAACGGCAAGGTATTCGATGATGCGTTCCTTCACATCGTCCAGCCCGTAATGGTCCCGGTTCAGGATTTCCCTTGCCCGGTTCAGGTCCAGGTTGTC
The DNA here is from genome assembly GCA_017512985.1 of Clostridia bacterium. Classification (GTDB taxonomy): domain Bacteria; phylum Bacillota; class Clostridia; order Christensenellales; family Aristaeellaceae; genus Aristaeella. The sequence continues at coordinate 144,186 of JAFWEJ010000017.1, read as the reverse complement.
TTCTGTTTCTTTCCCCCAGGGAAGATCCAGGATCCACTCAACATACGTCTGGCTCACGGAGCTCTCCGGGCTTCCCGGCTGCATACGGGACAGCCTGTCCAGTTCCTTTTCGCACTTGCTCCGCGCTTCCTCGTTCAGCGGAGTTTCGGCAAGGCGCCTGCGCAGGTCGGCGGTGTCCGTCTCGTCCCCGTCGCCCAGTTCCGTCTGGATCGCCTTGATCTGCTCCCTCAGGTAATAATCCTTCTGGTTCTTTTCGACCTGTTTCCGGATCCGCGCCTGGATCTGCTTCTCCGTGTCTGCCATATCGGTTTCCCGCATCAGGATCGCGCAGACCTTCTCCAGCCGGGTGACTGGATTCAACTCGTCCAGGATCTCCTGGCGGTCTTCCCGCTTCGTCAGCACATTGGCCGCCAGCAGGTCCGCCGCCTCACCGGGCTTCTCGATCGCGTGGATCGATTCAACCGTATCCTGGCCGACCCGCTGGGACGTCCGGGCATATTCCTCAAACAGGTCCTGCGCGGTGCGCAGCAGCGCCTTGGCTTCCGCGGAGCGGACCGCCTTGTCCTCGCAGACTTTGATTACGGCCTTCATGCAGGTTTCGTCACCGGTCATTTCCTGGATGATGCCGCGGACCGAGCCTTCCACAAGCACGCGGATATTCTCCCCCGGCAGGTTCATGACCTGCTTGATCTCCGCGACGGTACCGACCCTGCACAGGTCCTTCCATCCGGGGTCTTCCGTATCGTCGCTCTTCTGGCTGATCAGGAAGACCTTCTGCTGGTCCATCATACCCTGTTCCAGCGCGGCCAGGGATTTTTTCCGGCCCACGTCAAAATGCAGGACCATGTTCGGGAAGAGCATCAGTCCCCTCAGCGGCAGCACAGGCAATTCGATTGTCTGGTTCTTTTTCATATTTTCCTCTTGTAGTTATTTACGACGCGTCTGTTTCGTCCTTCTTCTTTTCCGCGCGCCGTACGCTTCTCTTCCCCACGCCGGAGATCAGTGTCGGCTTCCCGCCGTTCACAGCCTCTTTGGTGATAATGCATTCGTTGATGTCCGGCATTCCGGGCAGTTCAAACATGGTGTCCAGCATCGCGTCCTCAATGATGGCGCGCAGGCCGCGGGCGCCGCATTTGCGTTCGATCGCTTGCTTCGCGATGGATCGGATTGCCTCTTCCTCAAATGTCAGGCGGATCCCGTCCATATCCAGCAGGGCTTCATACTGCTTGCACAGCGCGTTCTTCGGCTCCGTCAGGATGCGGATCAGCGCTTCCTCGTCCAGTCCCTCCAGCGTCACCACAATCGGCAGGCGGCCGACAAACTCGGGAATCAGGCCGTACTTGGTCAGGTCTTCCGGGCGTACGTCCTTCAGGGCGTCCGTGCGGGACGGATCGCGCTGGCTCTGGATCTCCGCGCCGAATCCCAGTGTCTTCTTGCCGATCCGGTTCTCAATGATCGGAACCAGGCCGTCGAAGGCGCCTCCGCAGATGAACAGGATATTTGTGGTATCAATCCGGACCATCTCCTGGTGCGGATGCTTCCGTCCGCCCTGGGGAGGCACTGCGGCTTCCGTTCCTTCCAGGATCTTCAGCAGCGCCTGCTGTACGCCTTCGCCGCTGACGTCCCGGGTGATGGACATATTCTCACCCTTCCGGGCGATCTTGTCGATCTCGTCAATATACACGATTCCGCGCTGGGCCTTTTCAATGTCCCAGTCCGCGGCCTGGATCAGCCGCAGCAGGATCGTCTCGACGTCGTCGCCGACATAGCCGGCTTCGGTCACGCTGGTTGCGTCGGCAATCGCGAAGGGAACCTCCAGGATCCGCGCCAGCGTCTGGGCCAGGTAGGTTTTGCCGCTGCCGGTCGGTCCGAGAAGAAGGATGTTGCTCTTCTGGAGCTCCACGTCGTCCCGTTTCTGCTTGCGGTTAATCCGTTTATAATGATTGTATACCGCCACGCTCAGCGCGCGCTTTGCCCGTTCCTGGCCGATCACATACTCGTCCAGCGTCTTTTTCATCTCGGCGGGAGACGGCAGTTTCACCGGGCCGGTCTGCTCGTGCACTTCTTCCCCGTTCAGGAATTCCTCATCGTTCAGGATCTCATTGCACAGGGCGATACATTCATTGCAGATATAGACGTTCGGACCGGCAACCAGCCGGTTCACCATGCGCTGTTCCTTCCCGCAGAAGGAGCATCGCGGCGTCTGTCTGCTGTAATTGTTTGCCATGGCTTATCCTCACTTCTTCTGCTTGTCCCGCGGCTGGTAAATTTCGTCAATAATGTGGTAATCCAGCGCTTCCTCCGCGCTCATGAAATAGTCGCGTTCCACGTCCGCCTGCACCTTCTTCAGGGGCTGGCCGGTCATCTCCGCCATCATGGCGGTCATCTTTTTCTTGGTTTTCATCAGCCATTCCGCACGGATGGCCACGTCGGTCGCCTGTCCCTGTACCCCGCCCAGCGGCTGGTGGATCATGACCTCGGCGTTGGGCAGTGCAAGGCGCTTGCCTTTCTCACCCGCCATCAGCAGGAACGCGCCCATGCTGGCCGCCATGCCGACGCATACGGTCCGGACCTGGGGCCGGATGTATTTCATCGTGTCATAGATCGCCATACCGGCTGTTACGGAACCGCCCGGGCTGTTGATGTACAGGCTGATATCGCTGTCCGGGTCTTCCATCTCAAGAAACAGCAGCTGCGCCACCACCAGGTTGGCCGTGTCGTCGTTGATCTCTCCGCCGAGGAAGACAATCCGGTCCTTCAGCAGGCGGGAATAGATGTCGTAGGAACGTTCTCCCCTGTTCGATTGTTCAATAACCATCGGAATAAGCGGCATATCGGTTCCTCCTTTGACTGAAACGGGCGGCCCGGCCGGGCCGCCGTGAATCTGTCAATGAAAACGTATCATTGACTTCTTACAGGTTATTCTTCCGTTTTCCTGGCTGTCTTTTTGGCAGCGGGCTTCTTCGCGGTTTTTTCTTCCGCGGGAGCTTCCTCCGCGTCGTCTTTCTTCGCGGGTTTCTTCGCGGCAGGCTTCTTTGCGGGCTTTTCTTCCGCAGGAGCTTCTTCCGCGTCGGCCTTCTTCGCGGGTTTCTTGGCGGCGGGCTTCTTCGCCGGCTTCTTGTCTTCCGCCGCTTCAGCCTTCTTCTCCGTGATCTTTGCGTCCTTCTTCAGCAGGTCCAGCACCAGGCGGATTGCGGCGTTGTCCTTCAGGTAGCCCTTCTGTTCTTCGGTCAGGTTCTTCTTGAAGGTTTCCACTTCCTGGCCCATCTGCTCCGCCTGTTCGGCGATGGCCTTTTCGATGTCCTCCTCGGTGGGTTCGATCTTCTCGGACTTGCGGATCGCTTCGATCACCAGCTCAATGCGCACGCGCTTTTCGGCTTCGGGCTTGTACATCTGTTTCACGCCGTCCATGGTCTGGCCGGTATACTTCAGGTAGTCTTCCATCCGCAGGCCCTGGTAGCTCATCCGCATGGCCATCTCACGGACCATGTAGTCCGCCTGGTCGTCAATCATGGCTTCCGGAATATCGATCTGCGCGTTCTCCGCCGCCTTCTCAACCAGTGCGTTTTCCGCCGCAGCGTCGTTGTTCCTGTTGATGCGGTCGGTCAGTTCCTTGACGATGTTTTCCTTATAGGCCTTGAAGGTGTCAAACTCGCTGATGTCCGCGGCAAAGTCGTCGTCCAGTTCCGGCACTTCGGTCTTCTGGATGCCGTTCACCTTTACATGGAACACAGCGTCCTTGCCCTTGAGCTCTTCAGCGTGGTACTCATCGGGGAACTTGACATTCAGGTCCTTCTCCTCGCCGATCTGCATGCCAACCATCTGTTCCTCGAAGCCGGGAATGAACTGGTGGCTGCCGATGGTCAGAGTCTGTCCCTGCGCGGTGCCGCCGGCAAAGGCAACGCCGTCCACGGAACCCGCGTAATCCAGGTTCACCGTGTCGCCTTCCTCAACGGGACGGTCGTCCACGTCGATGGTGCGGCTGGCCTTCTTCCGGTCTTCCTCAATGCGGGCGTCAACCATTTCGTCCGTCAGTTTCTGGATCTCGGTTTCAACAGCCAGTCCCTTGTAGTCGCCCAGCGTCACGTCGGGGCGGACGAAGACTTCCAGATGGAACTTCAGGTCCTTGCCGGCGCCGATCTCGTCCAGGTCAATCTGGGGCTGGTCCACGGGCTTCAGATCATATTCTTCAACGGCCGCGCGATACACGTCCGGGAAAATGATCTCGAAAGCGTCGTCATAGAAGATGCTCTCGCCGTACAGCGTCTCGATCATCCTTCTCGGAGCCTTACCCTTCCGGAAACCCGGCACGTTGATCCGCTTGCGCAGCTTCAGGAATGCCTGCTGCATCGCTTCGTCAAACTGTTCCGCGGGGACGGTAAATGTCAGCTTCGCTTTGTTTCCGGACAGCTTCTCGTAGGTGTGGCTCATGAATATCTTTCCTCCTGAATCATTTCAGCATAAAACAGCGGTGCGTATAAAACACCGCATGGCATTCTAACACAAGTTCCCTTGCATTGCAACAGTTTCTCGGTTCTACCATCCGTCGGAAACCGTCGGCAGCAGGTCGGAGATGCCGACCCCGAGAATATCGCTGGTTCTGCGGGAAGACACGTATTTACTTCGGTCCTTCATCCTGCACAGCTGATGCCCCATAAACACGATGCAGGCCGTCTCTCCGCCGTCCAGGTTAAATCCCAGCGTGCAGCCTTTCTCCATCAGTTTCTCCGCCAGGAACCGGATGCCGTCGCCTTTGCTCCGTTTGATCCGTCCTTCGAGCATCATAAACCAGTAATGTCCTTTTTCCGCCATGCCCACGGCAGTCCGCTGGGCATGGCTGGTACCGTACTGGTTCAGCCCTTTTTCATTCAGTTTCCCGTCCCGGATCAGGATCGGCCCGAACGCCAGCACGTCAACCGCGCCCGCTTCCAGGTATTCCTCCGCGGTCAGCTCATTGCTGTAATATACCTTCATATCCCCGTCCGGCCAGATCGCCAGGCAGTCCAGGTTCGGAAAGTCCTTTGTTCCTTGTTTCTTTGTCCTGTCAGACCAGACTTTGCCGTTCCGGATGATGATTCCCGGCCGGCTTTTTCTCTGCTGCAGGCGCAGCTGGGCAAAGTCGCTGGAGATCGCAAGCACCGTTCCGTTCTTTCTGGCAATCTTATAGGGATAATCCATCTTCGTGGAATCTTTCCAGTTTTCCGGATCGTTTGCGATCATCCGGGGGCCGGTGCTTCCCTCGGCGCAGAAAATCTCCGCTTCATACCAGACCCGGTCAGGCTTCTTCTGTTCCCGGCGGAAAATCTCAATGCGGAGCGTCTGGCTGGCATACCGCCATACGCCGTTTTCCGCGTCTTCAAAAACAAATTCCCCGGAATCCAGAAAACCGGCATCGTTCAATGCCGGAAACGCCCCTTTTTCTTCCTCCGCCGCGGCGCAGGCGGTGCCCCACAGGAGCGCCAGCGCCAGCAGCAGCGCAGTCATTCTTCTGATCATGTCCTTTTAACCAACACCCATCATCCGGTGCAGTACTTCCTGGTACGCTTCCGCCACGTTGTCCATGTCCCTCCGGAACCGGTCGATATCCAGCGGTTCATGTGTGCCGGCGTCCCAGAAGCGTGCCGTGTCCGGCGTGATCTCATCCGCGACAAGAATCTGCCCGTGATAGCGGCCGAATTCCAGTTTGAAATCAATCAGTTCAATATTGATATCCTTCAGGTAAGCCGTCAGGATTTCATTCACTTTCAGGGCGACCCGGTTGATCTCGGCCATTTCTTCCGGCGTGGCCAGCTTCATGGCATAGATATGGGTGTTGTTGACCAGCGGATCCGCGTCCAGCCCGGTGTTCCGCAGCTCAAATTCCACCACCGTCGGTTCCAGTTTTGTGCCGACCGGGATCCCGGTCCGCTCGGCCAGCTGCCCGGCGGAGCGGTTGCGGACCTTGACCGAAAGCGGAATCATCTCACAGCGCTTGATCAGGCTGTGCCTTGCGTCAATGCGCTCCAGGTAGTGGTTTTCGATTCCGTTTTCTTTCAGCAGATGAAAAAGGTGTTCGCACACCGAATTGTTGACTTCACCCTTGCCGAGGATGCGGCCCCGTTTCAGGCCGTGAAACGCCATCGCTTCGTCCTTGAAGTAGACGATCGCCTTGTCCGGATCATCCGTTGCGTAGATCTTCTTGCCTTTCCCTTCCCGCAGAATCATCCCGATCTCCGGCATTCCGTGTCCCTCCGTAATCAAGATTATACGTTGGATATTTTATCATTTCTGTCCGGTTTTCTCAAGCCGGTCAAATTGTGCGGCCCCCTTCCCAGATCCGACAACTTGTAAACGTTTAACCCCTTTGTATACAAAGCCTCCCCGCTTTTGCCATTTGTCTCTGAAAATGATACAATACTGTTGGCCCGTATGGGCCGGTAATGCCCGTGTCATTCTTCATTGTGCATTATTCATTATTCATTGAAACGAAGTGATAATTATGGATCATTACAGCAAGGCCCGCCGGGACGGGCTGCGCGTATATCAGGCAGCCATACAGGCCAACGCCGATCCCTATCTGCCTGTCCTGGAGGAAAAGGTGCCGAACCTGGCGTCCCTCAGCCGGCTCTCCCTCGGAATCATGGCCATCCCGCTGGACCGTGTGATCGGTTCCGTATCCCGCGGCCGCAGCTATGCTTTTTCCGAAGGTTTTCTGCCCATCCTGGAAGCAGGAAGTGAATTCGCCGCCAAGTGGGAACACCTGTGCGAAAGTGTGGAACAGTCCGGCGTCAACCAGCCGATCACGGTGCTGGAGTATCTGGGTTATTACTATGTGATCGAGGGAAACAAACGAACTTCGGTCATGAAGTACCTGAACGCCCGTGATATCGAGGCGGATGTCACCCGGGTTTACCCGCCCAGGAGCGACGATCCGGAAATCGTCTCCTATTATGAATACTGTGACTTCGCCAAAGAAACCGGCCTTTATTCCCTCTTCTGTTCACGGCCCGGCTCCTATCACAGGCTGCTTTCCCTTCCGGGCATCCGCGCCGGGGACGCCTGGACCGAAGACGAGATCCTTTCCCTGCGAAAACTGTACCACTATTTCAGCGAAAATTACCTGACCCTGATGAAGGGAAAACCCTCCCTGCCCTGCGGCGACGCTTTCCTGACCTATCTGGCCGCTTTCGGTTACCGGGATGTCCGGGATGACGATATGGCAAAAACCGCTGAACGGATCCGGCTCATGTCGAAGGAGTTTGAGCTGCGGGAAGGCCGCGTGAACCTGGTCATGGAACAGGTGGAGCCCGCCGCCCCGGTGCCGCTGATCTCCGCCCTTTTCCGTCCCTCAAAAATCAAGGCCGCGTTCCTTTTCAACCGCTCCATTGAGGATTCCGCCTGGAACTACTGGCACAACCTCGGCCGTCTGGAGGCAGAGGAAAAACTCGGAGACAAACTGGAGACCGCGGCCTGCATCGTCCCGTCCCGGTCCGACTGTGAAGAAGAGATCCGCCGGCTGATCAAAGACGGTTACAATGCCATCTTTGCCACATCGCCGGTCATGCTCAACAGCGCCATTGAGGCCGCGCTCGAACACCCGGACGTCCGTTTCCTCTGCTGTTCCCTGCTTTCCAATTACACGAACATCCGGACCTACTACATCCGCTTTTATGAGGCGAAATTCCTGCTCGGCATCGCGGCGGGCATCCTGTCTGATAACGGAAAAATCGGCTACATCGCGGACTTCCCGATCTACGGGGCTCCCGCGGCAGCCAATGCCTTCGCGCTGGGCGCGCGCATGGTCAATCCGCAGGCAAAAGTCTACCTGAACTGGTTCTCCGCCTCCTGGTTCAACGCGGAGACTCCCTTCGAGGATCCGGAAATCCGCGTGATCTGCAACCGTGACATCACCGCGCCGAATCATGAAGCCCGGGATTACGGCCTGTATCTGCGGGAAAACGGGGAGATCATCAACATGGCCACCCTTGTACCGCGCTGGGGGCTGTTCTACCGCATGATGCTCGAACGCATTCTGAACGGCACCTTCACCCAGTCGGAAAGCAGGGACAACGTGACCAATTACTGGTGGGGTCTCGGTTCCAGCATCGTGGATGTCGCTTTTTCTTCCCGTTTCGATCCGTATGCAGCCCGGACAGTGCACCACTTCCGGGAGCAGATCCGTGAAGGATCCTTCTCTCCCTTTGAAGGAGAACTGCGTGACCAGGACGGCGTCCTCCGCTGCGACGCGGACCGCCGCCTCACACCGGCCGAGATTCTCTGTATGGATTACCTGGCGGACAACATCGTCGGCACCCTTCCTTCAATGGATGAGCTGATCGAATCCGCCCGCCCCCTGGTCCGGCTTCAGGGTATCCACGGCGAACTGAAACCTCAGTTGTCAGCGTTCAGCTGGAACAGAAAGTGAGCGTGCGGTCATGAGGATTCTGGCAATAGCGGATGAACCCTCCGGTCGGTTGTGGGGAGATCTCTGCCGGAAGGCGCTCAGCGGCGTGGACCTGATCCTGTCCGCCGGCGACCTGCCTGCGAAATACCTTTCTTTCCTGACCTGTTTTACTGATGCGCCGATCGTATATATTTACGGCAACCATGATGACCGTTACGAAAAAGAGCCGCCGGAAGGCTGCCTCTGCGCGGAAGGAAAAATCGTCCGGGTAAAAGGCGTGCGTATCCTCGGCCTGGGCGGTTCCATCCGTTACCGTCCCGATGGAATTCATATGTACACCGAAAAAGAAATGGCCGGGCGGATCGCTTCGCTCCGGCGGAAAATGCGCGCGGCGGGCGGGTTTGATATCCTGCTGACGCACACGCCGATCCGCGGTTTCGGAGACCAGGAAGACCTTGCCCACCGCGGGTTTGAGTGCTTCGGTCCCCTGCTGGACACCTGGCGCCCCGCGGTCATGGTCCACGGCCATGTCCATCAGTCCTACACCGGTTCTCATTTTATCCGTCAGAGGGACTGGAACGGAATCCCCGTCATCAACGCCAGCACCTCTTACGAATTTGACCTGCCCGAAACGCCGGACACGAAAGAGCCGACGTTCCTCGGCCGGCGGATGCTGGAAAAGAACAGCCAGTTCTGAATCGCTGAAACAAAACCGGAGAGTGCGTTCCCGCACCCTCCGGTTTTTGCTCGCATATGATTATTTTACGCAGTACTTTGCAATAAAGTCTTCAACCAGCAGCGGCCTGTCAAAGTGATAGCCTTGCAGCAGGACATCCCCGTACCCCTTCAGGTAGTTCACCATCTGCTCGTCCTCGACGCCCTCGAAGCACACGTCCACTTTGCTCCTTGACGCCGCCGCGCAGAGTGTGCGGGTCAGGATCTCATGCTTTTCAACGCCCTGAAGTTCCCGGGTGAACGCCATATCCAGCTTGATCTCGTCCGCGGCCAGGTGCAGCAGCAGGTCGAGTGTGGAATACCCGGTTCCCATGTCGTCCAGCGCCACATGAACGCCGGTCTTCTTCAGTTCGTTCACCCGGTCGCTCAGCAGCTCAAATTCCATTTCCTTGCAGCGCTCGGTCAGTTCCAGCATCAGGTATGCCGGATCGAACTGTTCTTCTTCCAGGATCCTGGCCACCGTGGGAATGAAGTCGTCCGACAGCAGCTGGATCGCGGTAATGTTGACATTGATGCGGAACTCAGGGACCGTCTTCCGGATCTCCCCGGCGATCCGGACCGCGTAGCGGATAATGTCGTAGCCCAGGGGCTCATAGGCGGGATCGTTCTCCAGGAAGGCGATGAACCGGCCAGGGGAAACCTCTCCGTGCTCGTCAGACTTCCAGCGCAGCAACGCCTCCGCGCCGGCCAGTTCTCCGGTCTGTGCGCGGATGATCGGCTGGAAGCGCAGGTAGAAGCGTGTCCGGTCCATCACACAGTCGTGCTGGATTGTCCGGAGCAGCTCCTTGTTATAGGTGCCGGCGCCCTGGTCTGTTTCCCCGAAGAACCACAGGCTGCCCGCGCTGTGATAGTATGCCTCCTCTGCGGCAAACAGCGACGCCTGGCGAATCGCGGACGGGACCGTCAGCGTCTCATCCGGCATCTTCACCGCGCCGCCGGTGATATCCACCGGAATCAGCTCGTTATCGGTCAGGATGCCTTCCCTGCAATGTTTCCGGATCCGGCGGTACAGTTCGTTTGCCCTGGCTTCGTCATATCCGGGCAGGCAGAATACGAACTGTGAACCGTGGTTGCTGAATACTTCCCCATCCTTATCCACCGCGTTGGCAAAATCGTTCGCCAGGTTCCGGATCAGGGAAGAAGCCGTCTCACCGCTGTAAATCATCCGGATCCGGTTTATGTTCCGGACCTCCAGGCGCATAACCACGCCTATGCTGCGCTTCGCCAGCGACTCCGTCAGGTGCTCAAACAGCGCCTGGTGGTTTCTCAGTCCGGTGGAACTGTCTATTGTGCCTGTGGCGCCATGGTTGACCAGGTATCCGGCAAACACGTCCGGTTCGCCGTCCCGTCCGTGGTATACGCCGCCGCGGCAGGCAACTTCAACATACTCTCCGTTCTTTGCCCTGGCCCGGTACCGGTAGAAATGATACTTTTTCTGCCCGTTGATCGTTGCCGCGACGTCGGTCAGATACTCCTGCCGGTCATCCGGATGCACATACTGCGACCATACTTCCCCGAAGTTGTCAATGAATTCCCCTTCCAGTCCGAAGAACTCCACCATTGCCGGCGCGACGCGGGTTATGTTGGTCTCCAGGTTGGTCAGGTAGGGATAATACTCCTCGCTGGTCAGGCACATCGCGTCAAACACGCGGTCCGTCAGGCCGGACAGGTTCAGGTGTGTACCCGTATGGCGAATGGTGTCCTCAACGATGTCCCGCTTGATATCCGCCTTGTTGCGGAACATCATATAGTCGGCAACGCGCAGCACATCCCGCAGGTTGTTGTACTTCGGATCGGAAACCGCGTAGCCGATTGCCAGTTCAGGCATGTATCCGTAGTCTTCGCGGCCTTTGGCGCAGGCGTCCTGCACGCGTTTGATATCCCGGATGACAATCTTTTCGTCCGCTTTCCGGTAGATCGCCAGGAATTCGTCGCCGCCCATGCGGTAAATGTGTTCCGCGCCGCGCAGGCCGGACATCAGGAGCACGGCCACACTGCTGATGTAGGTGTCGCCCTCCTGGTGGCCGTACAGGCCGTTCACGCTCCGCAGGTTGTTGATGTCCACAAACAGGAATGTGAACTTCGTATCCTTGTTCTGTTCAAATTCCCTGTCGTATTCCGCCATGTCGTGCTCATACCCGGAGCGGGTGCCGAGGCCGCTCAGCGCGTCCATCATAACCTTTCTCTCCAGGACTGTGGCGGGGTTCTCCAGCGTGAAGAAGAACGCGACCGTAATGGCCGTGATGGCGCAGCCGGTGAACAGGAATTCTTTCACCTGGGTCTGGATCAGTTCGGAAACGATAAGCAGGAACAGCATCGGCAGCATCACGCGCTTGAAGTGACTGCCCACGCTTCTCCAGTGGACAAAGATGCTGCCGATCGCGACCGCGAAATAAACGAAAGCGATCACATAGCCCACCACCGGCGCGGTACCGACGCTGGCCTTTGTTCCGTTCAGCTGCTCATATCCGATCGTCAGCAGCGGCGTGCACAGCAGGATGATATAAACAAAAACCGGAACGAGCGCCAGCAGGCGCTTCGTCCGGTTCATCTGCTGCGGGCGGGACAGGTTCAGCGTATACATGCACATCTCATAGGAGAACATGATCGCCGACAGATAGAAAATGATATGCGCAACCCTGTTCAGCCAGTTGTCGCCCAGGTTATTAACCGTATATACGGTCACCATATCCATAATCACATGAATAATGGCGAAAAAGAGGATCTGGTTAAAAACCCGGACATCCTTCCCCATCCGGTATGTCCGGGATACAAAAGTCAGGTAAAGCAGGATGATCAGGCAGACCAGTTCGGCCCTCAGGACAAGAACAAGGTTCATCGCCGGTCATCCTTTCCGGAATCAGGACCGCTTCACTCGATCCATTCCTTTTCTGCAGGGTGTTCGCGTTCCTGTTCATCCAGCATCAGCGCCTTGTGGCGCTCGTCGATCACCGGAGGGTCAGCAAACTCAAGCCTGCCTTCCGGAATATGCAGTTGAACAGAACTCTTTTTCATAATTATTTTGACATAATCCTCAATATTTGTCAAACGTTTCTCAAGCACCACGCCGTACAGCGGCCAGTTGGCGCCGCAGTGATTGTCCGATCCGGCAGTCATCAGCAGGCCCTTTTCCCGGCCGTAGCGCCAGGCGCGGGCGTCGTCCATCTGATCGTTCCCCGCGTTGGCCACCTCAATCCCGTCGCAGAAGTGCAGGCCCAGCCGGATCCGGTCCATATAATCCCGCATACGGAAGGGATGCGCCTGGATCACACACCCGCCGGCTTTATGCACTTCCTCCAGCTGACTGCGCCGGTTCCAGTGCTCCATTTCCGGATGTGCCTTCATATATTCCTTTGTCAGTCCGTAGATCAGGTATTCATCGAAATGAATGTTCTGTTCCAGTCCGAAAAACACGTCCAGTCCGATCCGGTCGCCTTCCTCCTTCGCCTCCTCATATCCGCGCCAGAACAGGTCGATCCGCTCTTCCCAGGGCAGCCTGCGGTCCACCGCCGTATTCCCGCCGAAAAAGTGGTCGGTAATGATGATGCCGGTATATCCGGCGTCCCGGTATACCCTGGCCTGTTCCCTGCCGGTCGCCCTGCCGCAGGCGCTTCCCTGGCAGGTATGCATATGGGTTTCATACAAAAATGGCATGGTGTCCTCCTTCGGTTCCATCCATGCCATTATATTCATTTACAGGTCGTTTGTCATTTCTTTTTCTTGTGCTTTGATGGCTTTTCTCTCCGTAATCCAATCATAATTATGCATTATGCATTATTTTACTGCGCCCTCTGCAGCAGCGTCAGCAGGTAGACGAACTCTTCCTTGTATGCGTCCCCGGTCACGTTTTCGCATCCCCGGACCAGTTCCAGCGCCTGCTCCCAGGTCGCGCTGCCCTTCCATTCGCTTCCCCTCAGGATCATGCCGGCTTCCGCCACGCCGGCGGCAAAGCGCAGGTTCTCGCTCATCGTCGCGCTGACGGTTTCCTCGTTCACCGGATATTCATACAGTTTGCTTTCCGTACCTTCCGGCTCCTTCGCCCGGATGGAAACGGTCAGCCAGTCCGCGCTGCTGTCCGCCGGCCGGTTGTTCTGGTAGCGGCTTTCCGCCTCGCCGAATTCAAAATCGGAGTCAGCCGGAACAATCTCATACAGGGCGGTCATCCGGTGGCCGCTGCCGATCTCGCCGCCGTCCTTTTCGTCGTTGGCGAAATCCTCAGCTGCCATCAGCCGGTCTTCATAACCGATCAGCCGGTAACCCCTGACCATTGCCGGGTTAAAGTCCACCTGGATCTTGACGTCCTTCGCCACGGTAATGAAGGTTCCGCCGGCTTCTTCCACCAGCGCCTTGCGGGCTTCATGAATCGTGTCGAGATACCGGCAGTTGCCGTCGCCGTAATCCGCCAGGGCTTCCATCCGGTTGTCCTTATAGTTGCCCATGCCGACGCCCAGGCAGGTCAGGCTGATACCGGCCTTTTTCTTTTCGCTCACAAGCCTTGCCAGGTCGCCTTCGCCGGTGGTCCCGACGTTCAGGTCACCGTCCGTGGCCAGCAGGATCCGGTTCACGCCGCCTTCGCGGTAATACTTCGCCGCAATCTCATAGGCCCGGTTGATGCCGGCGGAGCCGTTCGTCGCGCCATACGCGTTCAGTTCGGAGATCGCTTCCATGATCCGGGTCTTGTCCGCGGCTGGAACGCCTTCGATCACAACCCGGTCCTGGCTGGCATAAGCCACGATGGACACGGTATCTTCAGGCTTCAGTTCGTCCAGCAGCAGCATAAAGGCGCGCTTCACCAGGTCCAGCCGGTCGCTGCCGTACATGCTGCCGGAAGTGTCGATCAGAAACACCAGATTGTGCCCCGGACGGCTGTCCATGGTCACTTCTTCCGCCTGCAGGCCGATCAGGAGCAGCTTCGTCTTTTCGTTCCACGGGCAGGGCGCAATCTCCGTCGTCACGCCGAAAGGTTCTCCGTTCTCCGGCTTCGCGTAGCTGTAATGGAAGTAGTTCAGCATTTCCTCGATCCGGATGCTGTCCGGGGATACCCGTTCCCCGTTCAGCACCTTACGACGGAACAGCGCGTAGGACGAAGTGTCAACGTCCGCGGCAAACGTGGAAAGCGGATTGGTCGCGACGCTCAGGAAACGGTTGCTCTCAAAAACGGTGTATTCTTCCGTGTTCCAGTCGATCGGTCCGTTCCACATCGAACCGGCGGCCGGCATACTGGTTGCCGAAGGGGCGCTGTACATTTTCATCGAAGAAGACGGAGCGGCTGCGGCTTCATAGCAGACGTCTTCTTCATACATCCATCTGCTTGCGAGATCGGATTTCTTTTCCGTTACCGTTTCAAGCATCTTCATTGTGATGCTGTCCGCCATCCCGGTTTTCAGCAGGCTGTGATCCCGCTGGAAATCCTTCAGGGCTTCTGCAGTCTCTTCGTCAAAGGTGCCGGTCGGTTCCCGGTCCAGGTATTCCAGGTCCTTCAGCCTCTGCTGGATCCAGGTGACCTTTTCACCCTTGTCTCCGGTCTGCCAGATTTTGTTCTCTTCTCCCATGGCAGCCGCCGCGATGCTCAGTACCATCAGCACTGCCAGAATGATTGCCGTAACCTTCTTCATTGTCTTCCTTCTCCTTTCAGATTGCCGGTTCTTCCCGGTCTCACTCTGTCAGACGAAGGCTGATAAAAAAAGTTCCCGGTTTTCGAAAAAAGAAAAAAGCTCCCTTTTCAGGAGCTTGTCCACGTATGGAACGGTTTCCGGGCGGATTATTGTTCCTTGGGCGAATCCGTTTCCGGGATCAGCGGTTCACCGCAGTGAGGACAGGATGCTGCCCGGACGGAAACTGTTTTTCCGCATGTCGGACAGGATTTCAGGCCCGCCTCTTTCTGCGCGGCAAGCCGTTTTTTCCTGCTCTTTGTGATGGCGACGGGAATAATGATTGCCGGCGCGATAAAAAACAGCAGCGGCAGAAATGTTATGATAAGCGCTCCTATTGAACTCACCGTCGACACCTCGGCGGTAGCATATGCTTCTTCAGCTGCGGCTCCGGCCATCGTCCAGAATAACATAGTATCTCTTCCTTTCTCCCTGATGTGTCTTTGAAAATGGTTCCGATTGGAACACATCATCCGTTCGCTTCGTCCTCGTAATCGCTGAATCTGTACGCAATCGTGTCTTTACTGTGGCTGTCGCTGGAAAGGATCAGTCTGCCGCCGTGCGCCCGGATATATTCCCGGATCTCCCGGCTGGGGTACGGGCTGGTCCGGTATCCCCGGGACATCGCGCCCGTATTGATCTCAAACGGCTTTCCTGTCTTCAGCAGGGCGTCCACCGCCTTCTGCCAGGCTTTCACATACCGGGGATGCTGCGGGTCAAAGGCCGGATCCTGCTCAATGAACTTCGTGATCAGGTCAAAGTGCCCGATGATGTCGCACTTCGTCACCTCAGCCACTTTCGCTTCCGTCTCGTAAAAAGCCTCTGCGAAGGCGTACCAGTCGCCGCCGAAGTACTTCTCCACGCCCTCCCGCTGCTTTTCCGCGGTCCAGTCGATTGAAACATGGTGCCCGTCCGGCATCGTCAGCAGGTGCACGGAACCGATGACATAGTCGTACGGCCCGAAATCGTCCGAGATAAAATCCCGTTCCAGGCCGCACAGCACCCGGATCTGCCCGGCGTACTTCTCCTTCAGCCGCGCGATCTCCTTCCGGTATTCCGCGCTGGCCTCCAGGGTCATCCCGCAGGGATCCAGGTGGCTGTGATCCGATATCCCGACCGTATCCAGGCCGAGCCGGATCGCTTCCTGCACCATTTCCTCCGGCGTATTCTTCCCGTCGGAGAAAACCGTGTGCATGTGCAGATCTCTCATCAGACCATCTTCTCCTGCTTAACCTTCTTGTCGATCACATGCCGGGACGCCAGTTCCCTGTGGATATCGTCCAGCGAGATCCCCGCCTCGATCATCAGCACCATCACATGATAGGTCAGGTCCGCGATCTCATAGATCGTGTTCTTCTTGTCCTTATCCTTCGCGGCGATGATGACCTCCGTGGTCTCCTCCCCGACCTTCTTCAGGATCTTGTCCAGGCCCTTCTCAAAAAGATAGGTGGTATAGGACCCTTCCTTCTTCTCCGTCTTCCGTCCGGCAATCAGCTCCATCAGTCCCTCATACGTAAACTCATGCAGCTCGTCGCTTTCCCAGATCACGTCGTTGAAACAGCTCTCCGTTCCCTTGTGGCACGCCGGCCCTTCCTTCTCCACCTTCACCACCAGCGCGTCCCGGTCGCAGTCCGCCGTAATGGACACAATATGCTGATAGTTCCCGCTGGTCTCGCCCTTCAGCCACAGTTCCTGCCGGCTCCTGCTCCAGAAGCACGTCAGTCCCTTCTCCATGGAAATCTTCAGGCTTTCCTTATTCATGTAAGCCAGCGTCAGCACCTTGCCGTTCTCCGCGTCCACCACAACGGCTGGAATAAGTCCCTTCTCGTCAAATTTCAGATCCTCAATCTTTAACATTATCTTTCCTCCGTGATCAGTTTTCATTGTGCATTATGCATTATGCATTGTGCATTATTATATTCTCGCCGGAATCCCGTTCTTCTGCATCTCCCGCTTCAGGTCATTGATCCTGACTTCTCCGAAGTGGAAGATCGAAGCTGCCAGCCCGGCGTCCACCCCGGGCAGTGCCCTGAACAGCGTAATGAAATCCTCAATACATCCTGCCCCGCCGGACGCGATCACCGGCACCTGCACCGCGCCGCAGACCTTTTCCAGCAGCTCCAGGTCAAACCCCTGCTTCACCCCGTCCGTATCCATGGAGTTGACCACGACCTCGCCGGCGCCTTCGCCGACGCATCGCCGGACCCACTCAATCGCTTCCATCCCGGTGTTCTCCCGGCCGCCCTTGGCAAAGATCCGGAACACGCCGTCCACCCGCTTCACGTCCACGCTCAGCACCACGCACTGGTCGCCGTAAAGCTTCGCGGCCTTCCCGACCAGCGAGGGATCGCGGATCGCGCCGGAATTGACGCTCACCTTGTCTGCGCCGCACTTCAGCACCCGGTCAAAATCGTCCGTCGTATTGATGCCGCCGCCGACCGTCAGCGGGATGAACACCGTCCGCGCGGTCTCCGTCAGGATGTCCGTGAACAGCGCCCGGCCTTCGGCCGATGCTGTGATGTCGTAGAACACCAGCTCGTCCGCCCCGTTGTCGCTGTAATACTTCGCCAGTTCCACCGGAGACGCGACGTCGCCGAGCTTCTGGAAGTTGACGCCCTTGACCACGCGCCCGTCCTTCACGTCCAGGCAGGGAATAATCCGTTTCGTAATCATCTTGCAGTCTCAATCGCTTTCTTCAGGTCAATGTCCCCGGTATAGTATGCCTTGCCGATGATCGCGCCGTACAGGTTCATCTTCCGCAGGCTCTCAACATCCTCCATAGTGGATACCCCGCCGGAAGCCGTGATCTGCAGGCCCAGGGTTTCAGACAGTTCCCGGTACATCTCCCGGTTCGTGCCCCGCATGGCGCCGTCCCGGGAGATATCCGTGCAGACCAGCGTCTTCACGCCGGCCTGCTCCATCTCCCGGCAGAAATCCATGAAATGCAGGGCGGACTTCTCCGTCCAGCCTTTCACGGCCACATACCCGTCCCGCACGTCCACGCCCACGGCGATCTTCTCTCCGTACGCGTCCACCGCCGCCCGCAGGAAGTCCGGATCCTCCACCGCCGCCGTGCCCAGGATCACCCGGTCCAGCCCTGCGGAAAGGTAGGTCTTTACGGTCTCCATGCTGCGGATGCCGCCGCCGATCTCGCAGAACAGTCCGGCCGCATCCTTCAGGCGCAGCACCGTGTCCAGGTTCGGCGTCATACCGCTCTTTGCGCCTTCCAGGTCCACCAGGTGTGCGTGGGTCGCGCCTTTTGCGGCAAAATCCAGGGCAATCTCCTCCGGATGCTCGCTGTAGACCGTCATCTGCGCGTAGTCGCCCTTGTACAGGCGCACCGCTTTGCCTTCATATAAGTCTATTGCAGGAAATATTAACATACTGAAGCGACCTCCATCTCACAGAAGGCTTTCAGGATCCGCAGGCCGGCCTCTTCGCTCTTTTCCGGGTGGAACTGGCAGCCGTACACATTGCCTTTCCCCACGCAGGCGGTCAGGTCCGCGCCGTATTCCGTCACAGCCAGAAGGCTCTCTTCACAGTCCACCGCGCTGTAGGAATGGACAAAATAGACATACTCCCCTTCCCGGCTGTACTTCAGCAGCGGAGAATCCTTTACGATCTTCAGGCTGTTCCAGCCCATCTGGGGAATTTTCAGCCCGGCCGGAATCTTCTCCGCGATCGGACGGATCTCGCCCTTCAGCAGGCCGAGGCCTTCATGCACGCCGTATTCATGGCTGCGCTCAAACAGCATCTGCATCCCGAGGCAGATCCCCAGCAGCGGCTTTCCTTTCGCAGCCTCTTCCTTCACCGCCCGGTCCATGCCGGAAGCGCGCAGCTTGTCCGCTGCGTCCCGGAAAGCGCCGACACCGGGCAGGATCAGCCGGTCCGCCCGGCGGATCTCGTCAATGTCGCGCGTCACGGCGGCTTCCTGTCCGATCGCGGCAAAGGACGACTGCAGGGAGAACAGGTTTCCCACGCCATAGTCGATGATCGCGATCATCCCAGGACTCCTTTCGTGGAGGGAATTTCCTCCGCGCAGTCAGGGTCGATCGCCGCCGCGGTCCGCAGGCTGCGGGCAACGCTCTTGAAGGCGCCTTCGATAATGTGGTGGCTGTTGCCGCCCGCCAGCTGGCGGATATGCAGCGTGGCGCCGGCATTGTGGGCAAGCGCCCGGAAGAATTCTTCCGTCAGTTCCGTATCAAACGTTCCGACTTTTTCCGCCGGAATCCGCAGGTCGTAAACCAGCAGGCCGCGTCCGGACAGGTCCACCGCGCTCAGGATCAGGCTTTCGTCCATCGGCAGGATCGTGCTGCCGTAGCGGGTCACGCCCTTTTTGTCGCCCAGCGCCTGTTCAAAGGCCTTGCCCAGGGCGATGCCGATATCCTCCACGGAGTGGTGATCGTCCACATACGTGTCCCCCTTGCAGGACACTTCCAGGTCGAACCGCCCGTGGCGTGCGAACAGCGTCAGCATGTGATCCAGGAAGCCGACGCCCGTGTCAATGCTGTATTTACCGGTTCCGTCCAGCGTCAGGGCAACGCGGATGTCTGTCTCGCCGGTCTTCCGGCTCACTTCTGCCTGTCTCATTTCCGCTCCTCCAGTATTGCTTCAGTCTCTTTCAGCAGTCTGTCCATCTGTTCCGGGGTACCGATCGTAATCCGGTTGTAGTCTTTGATCCGTTCGATGTCAAAGTGGCGGATCAGCACGCCCCGCTTCTTCAGTTCCAGGTACAGGTCCTTTCCGGAGATCGCCGGATGGCGGGCAAAGAAGAAATTCGTCTGGGATTCGGTCATTTCAAAGCCCATGCCCCGCAGGATCCGCTCGTACCTTTCCCGCGTTTCCATGATCTTCAGGCAGTTCTCCCGGTTGTACTCATCGTGCTTCAGGGAGGCGACGCCCGCCGCGGAAGTCAGGCTGTTCACGTTATAGGGATTCGTGGAAAACTTCACCGTGTTCAGGTCCCTGATCAGGTCCGGGTTGCCGATGCCCATGCCCAGCCGCGCGCCCGCCATGGAACGGGACTTGGAGAAGGTCTGCGTGACCAGCAGGTTGTCATATTTCCGGATCAGCGGCACGCAGCTTTCCGCGCCGAAATCCACATACGCTTCGTCCACGACCACCACGTTATATGGATTGTGCTTCAGGACCTCCTCAATCTCCCGCGCCCGCAGTGCAATGGCCGTCGGCGCGTTCGGGTTGGCAATGAAGATCGTGCCGGCCCGCTGGAAATAATCGGCCACGTCAATGGTCAGGTCTTCCTTCAGGGGAATCTCTTCATAGGGCACCTGGTTGATCGCCGCGAACACCGGATAGAATCCGTAGGTGATATCCGCGAACACCGCCGGGATATGCTTGTCACAGAAAGCCATGAACGCGAAGTTGAGGATCTCGTCCGAGCCGTTGGTCATCAGCAGCTCGTCCGTGGAGACATCCAGCCGCTTCGCCAGCGCTTTTCGCAGTTCCGTGCACTCCGTATCGGAATAGAGGTACAGCCTCCCGCTCGCTTCCGCGGCCGCTTTCGCGACCTCCGGCAGGGGCGGATACGGGTTCTCGTTCGTGTTCAGCTTCACGATGTTCTTCTGTTCCCGCGGCTGTTCCCCCGGCGTATAGGGTGTCAGATCCATATACTTGTCTGAAAAGAACCTGCTCATCCTGTTTCCTTCTCTCCAGTGTTTTTTATCCTTCTGTCCGGATCAGCGCGCTGCGGGCGTGTCCGGTCAGCCCTTCCTTCCGGGCAAAGGCGGCCACGTCCTGCGCAAGGGCGGTCAGCGCCTCCCGGGTGAAATAAGTATACTGCGTTTTCTTGACAAAGTCATCCACCGAAAGGGGGCTGGAGAACTTTGCGGTCCCCTGGGTCGGCAGGGTGTGGTTCGGTCCGGCCATGTAATCGCCGAGCGCTTCCGGGCAGTTCCTTCCCAGGAACACCGATCCGGCGTGCCGGATGCTGTCCAGCCAGTCGAAGGGGTTGTCCACGCACAGTTCCAGGTGCTCCGGCGCGATCTCGTTCGCGATGTCGATCACAGTCTTCAGGTTTTCCGCGACGATGATCTTGCCGTTGTTGTCGATGGATACCCGGGCAATTTCACTCCGGTCCAGCAGCGGAATCTGCTTTTCCAGCTCATCCCGCACTTGCTCCGCCAGTTCCATGGAATCCGTCACCAGCACCGCGCTGGCAACCTTGTCGTGCTCCGCCTGGCTCAGCAGGTCCGCCGCCAGGACTGCCGGATCGGACTTCCCGTCCGCCGCCACCAGGATCTCGCTGGGGCCGGCGATCATATCAATGGAAACGACGCCGTACACCTGGCGCTTGGCCTCCGCGACATACATGTTCCCCGGGCCGACGATCTTGTCGGTCTTCGGCACGGATTCCGTTCCGTACGCCATGGCTGCGATCGCCTGGGCTCCGCCGGCCTTCAGGACACGGTCAGCGCCGGCTATTTTAGCCGCGGCCAGGATGGACGGATCAATCTTACCGTCCTGATTGGGCGGCGTGGCCACAATCACTTCCTTCACGCCCGCGATCTTCGCGGGAATCACGTCCATCAGCACCGTGGAGGAAAGCGGCGCAGTGCCGCCGGGCACATACACGCCCGCCCGGTCCACCGGAATCACCTTCTGGCCCATGACGACGCCGGGCTCATCGTTGATGATGAAGGAATTCCGCACCTGCCGGCTGTGGAATTTGCGGATGTTGGCCGCCGCCTTTTCCAGGATCGCAATAAACTCCGGCTCGGTCTTTGCCAGCGCCTCCTCCATTTCTTCCGGCGTCACCAGCAGGCCGCCGGTCTTCACATGGTCAAATTTCTCTGTATATTCCTTTACGGCGGTGTCTCCCCGTTCTCGCACGTTCCGGATGATCTCCGCGACGGCGTCCGTCACGTTCACCGTGGGCATCGTGCGCGCGAAGATCTCCTCATTGGAAACTTCGCCGTATTTCATAATGCGGATCATGCTTCCTGCACTTCCTTCCTCAGTCCTTCTGTCAGTTTTTCAATCTGTTCCGTCCGGAACTTGAATCCGGACTTGTTGGCTATCAGCCGGGCGGAAATCGGGACAATCTCCTCAATCACCGAAAGATTGTTTTCCCTCAGTGTGGTCCCGGTTTCAACAATATCGACGATCACGTCCGAAAGTCCCAGGATCGGCGCAATCTCAATGGAACCGTTCAGATGGATAATGTCGATGTCCCGCCCGACGGAAGTATAATAGTCCCGGGCGATACGGGAAAACTTTGTCGCCACCCGCAGCGTCCGGTTCATGTCGTCCCTGAAGCCTGCCGGCGCGGCGACAGCCATCCGGCATTTTCCAACGTTCAGGTCCAGCAGTTCATACACGTCCGGCCGGTACTCCAGCAGGATGTCCTTGCCGGCCACGCCGATGTCCGCGGCGCCGCGCTCAACATAGATCGCCACGTCCGACGGCTTGACCCAGAAATACCGCACGCCGGCTTCCTCGTTGTCAAAAATCAGCTTGCGGCTGTTTTCCATCAGCGCGGGGCACTCAAACCCGGCTTTGGCGAACATGGCGTAGACTTTCTCGCCCAGCCTGCCCTTGGGAAGCGCGATATTAAGCACGGAAGTCGCCCTCCTCTGTCAGTCTCTCCAGCATGTCCAGGAACACGGCGAAACCGATCGCCCGGTCCTTTCGCCCCATCTTCCGCATCAGCGCGTCGTACTGCCCGCCGGACAGCACGCTTCCGGGAATCCCGCTGATGAAGCCTTTGAACGCGATACCGTTGTAATACCTTACGTCCGCCGTGGCGGAGAAGTCAATCTGGATCCGGTCCTCAATTTCACTGCCCGTAAACCCGGCCACAACCCGGCCCAGCTCAGCAGCCATCTCTCCGGCGCCGTATTCCTCCGCCAGCGCGCGGATCTTCGGCATCACGGTGCGGGGCGTTCCGTACAGGCCCAGCAGCTGCTTCAGCGCGTCCTCCGCGCCTTCGGTCAGCCCGTTGTCCCGGCAGATCCGGCTGATGCCGTGCAGGTTCTTCTGCCCGGCGCAATGGAGGATTTCCTCCCGCACCGCGTCATCCGGGGCGATCGCGTCCACGAACGCGCTCAGGATCCCGACGTGGCTGATCTCCAGCACAAATTTTTCGGAACAGAGCCTCAGGCTTTCCGCGGCGAGTTTCAGCACTTCCGCGATGCAGGCGCTGTCCACGGCGCCCATGCACTCGAGCCCTACCTGCGTCTGTTCCCGGAAACCGTCCGCTGCCGCGGAGACGCGGTACACGTTCTCGTGGTAATACAGCTTCTGGATTTCACCGGGCGTATCCTTCCGGTTCTTGACAATGGAAAGCGTAACGTCAGGTTTCAGCGCCATCAGGCGGCCATTCGTATCCGTAAAGGTGATAACGCCTTCCGAGAACAGGAAATCCTTGTTCCGGCTGTACAGGTCGTATTCCTCAAACTTGCTCATCCGGTAGCGTTCATAGCCGTATTCGGAATAAAGGGAGCGAAGGCGGAAACTGATCCGTTCCTGTCCGTTCATCACCCGGTCGTCAATCATCATACCGTTTCCCTCCAGGGTTCAGGACCTGTCCCGGGACCGTCCTGCAAAAATTTCTTTATCATGATAATGCTTTACCGTGATAAAGTCAAGCCTTTTTTTACCACAATATCTTGTGGGTTGTTTTGATATTGGTCACTATTTCGTTGTTTTTTTATAATAATATTGTAAAAAAATCTTCAAAAAGGGTTTTCAATCCGAAAAAAGTTGTATATAATCAATGTGGTTTGTTTTATGGTATTACTTATATTGGAGGGATTCCTGATGAAGAAACGTTTGATCGCGCTGCTGCTCGTGCTTGTGCTGCTGATCCCGGCAGGCATCGCTTCTGCCGCCACATACTACCGGGTCAACACCACTTCCCTGGTGGTACGTATGCAGCCTGATACGAGCGCCAAAGTACTTGCCACTTATAGAAGAGACTCCGCCTGTACAGTCAGCAAAAAGGAAAATGGCTGGTCATACGTTACTTTCGTAACCGGCACCGCCGGCTGGGTTCAGTCCAAATACCTGTCAAAAGGTTCGTCCTACGCCGCCTGGGTTGCCTATGACAACACGCAGCTCCGTCCGAAGGCAAACGGTTCCGGTTCCAGGGCTGCGCTGGCCAAAGGAACAAAAGTCACTGTCCTTTCCCACGGCTCCAGCTATGACTACGTCAAGGCCGGCAGTTTCGGCTACGGCTACATCATCAACAGCCGCCTGAGCAAAAAGCAGGTCAAGGCTTCCGGATCCGCGTCATCCAGCACCTCGGGCGGCGGCAACTATGACGCCTGGGTACTGATCGCGGGCAACAGGACTGTCAACCTGTACAGCAGCGCCAGCTCAAGCTCCGCAAAGATTGCTTCCTATAAAGCCGGCACAAAGGTGTACGTCATCTCCCATGGCAGCAAGTACGACAAAGTCACGGTGGACGGCAATACCGGCTATATGCTGACTGCCTACCTGAACAGGAGCGAACCCGCTCCCACGGAGACGCCGGGCAGCGGAAGCGGCAGCTCGTCCAGTACCGGCTATACCGCCTATGCTGTGTCAAGAAACAAGAAATCCGTCCATCTCCGCAAGGGAGCCGGAAAAGGCTACGCTGTCCTGGTAAATGTACCCTACGGCGCGCCGGTTCTTGTTCTGAAGCACAATTCAAAATGGGATCAGGTCCAGTACAACGGCAAAAAGGGCTACATCGACAACACTTTCCTGCAGCTCTCCAAGCCCAGTGACGCGGGAGATATCGTTACCCAGGATCCGAACGATCCGGTCACTCCCAAGCCCACCTTCGCGCCGTATACCGCAACCGTCAACATCAATAACCTGAACTTCCACAAGCAGAAGGGTGACTGGTCTTCCAACGTGGACGGCGTAGGACGCCTGCAGAGCGGTGATTCCGTTACCGTCCTGAAGCTCAGCGGCAAATGGGCATATGTCCAGTATGGCAAATACAAGGGCTGGGTCTACAAGAAATACCTCAGCAACTAAGGCGGCCGTTATGAAAGGAAGAAACTCCTCGGCTGTCGCGATATTCATCGGCCTGCTGCTGATCGTAGTTTTTGCGGTCGGCCTGGCGGTGGAGAATAATCCCCGCGCTCTGACGCGTCCGCATTACTACGATTTGGCGCTTGAGCAGTTTGGCAGTTTCTGCGCACGCATATGGCTTCCCGCCGGAATCATCGGGATTCCCCTTTTCCTGGTCTCGCTGATCGTCAGCCTGGTCCGGGAGAAAAAAGAGAAAGAATAAAGTAAAAAGCGGAGCGCGGTCCATCTGGACCGCGCTCCTTCATTATACATGGTTATAACAGGGCCGTCAGTTTCTGCTTCGCTTCTGCTATCCGGTCCAGATACGGGCCGTAGTCCGTTTCCGTCCGACTCCGCAGCAGTTCCGTGATCTCCCGGACCGGCGTTTCCACCGGCGTCAGGGAAAGGTTCGCCGTCACGCCTTTCAGGGCATGGGCCAGTTCAAATCCCCGCCCCAGGTCTCCGCCTTCCACCGCTTCCCTCAGCTGTTCGAAGGAAGGATCCGCCGCCGCCTTCTCCACCAGTTTCAGGTAGAATCCTTCGTTGTTCATGCACCTTCTCAGGCCGTCGTCCACATCCGCGCCGTAGGCGCGCAGGGCGTCGATCGTCAGCATTTGCTTATCCCCCTCTTTCTTCTGATTAAAAACATTACGCTTTCAGGAATGCCTCAAATTCATTGGCCGGCACCGGGCGGGAGAAATAATAACCCTGCACGATATCGCAGCCCAGCTCCTTCAGGGCAAGCATCTGTTCCTTCGTCTCAACGCCTTCTGCGATCATTGGCACGTTCAGGGACCTGGCGATATCCACGATCACCCTGATCATCCGGGTATCCCCGCCTTCGCTGAACGCGCTGCGGACGAAGCCCATGTCCAGTTTCAGCACGTCAATCGGCAGCGTCGTGACCATGTTCAGCGAGGAATAGCCGGATCCGAAGTCGTCCATCTCAATTACAAAGCCCATGTCCCGCAGGGTGTTCACCGTGTCGGCAATCTGCTTCGCGTCCTGGGTATAGGCGGATTCCGTGATCTCCAGGTGCAGGTCGCCGTATGCCAGTCCGTTGTCCTCAATCAGGCCCCGCAGGATCTCCGGCAGATCCGGATCCATCATATCCACCCGGGAAACATTGATGGATACCGGCACCGTCTTCCCCGGGTTCTGTTTCCACGCTTTGATCTGCGCAGCAGCCTCACGCCATACATAGTGATCCAGTTCCCGTACCAGGCCGTTGCTCTCAAACAGCGGAATAAACACGCCCGGGCTGATCATGCCCAATTCCGGGTGTTTCCAGCGCACCAGCGCTTCCGCGCCGCACAGCGCCGGCTTCTCCGGCCGAATGTCAAACTTCGGCTGGAAAAATACCAGGAACTGCTTCTGGTCGATCGCTTCCTGGAACTCATCCAGCAGCCGCTCCGCATAGACTTCCTTCTCATGAAGCGCGTCGTCGTAGGACGCGACCGTCACGTTGTAACTGTTCCGGATCGTGTCCGCCGCGCTCTTGGCCCGGTCGAACCGCTGTTCCATCGCTACGGCCTTGTCCACGCCCGAATAGACGCCGAGCCGGATCCGGATCTTTCCTTTCATCCCGCCGCCCGCCGCGGCGGTGACCTCCTCCGCCAGCGCCGTATAGTCCGCCCTGTGGGGACAGTAGACCAGGAACCGGTCCGCTTCCCGCCGGCAGGCGACGCCGCCGTTCTGTTTTACGAACGCCTTTACCGCGATGCCGATCCGCCGGAGTACCTCGTCTGCAAACGCTTTGCCGTAGCGTTCATTGATCATCCGGAAGTGATTGACGTCCATCACCACCGCGTCTGTCGGTTCCTCTCCGTGGAAGTGGTCATACTGCTCCGCGTAGTGGAAGAAGTACTCACGGTTAAACAGGCCCGTCAGGTGGTCCCGGGACGTTTCCCGGATCAGGTCCCGGGTCTCGTTCAGTTCGATAATGCGCCGCACCCGGGCCTGGATCACCTTCGGCATCGGATAAGGCTTGGTGATGAAGTCCACCGCGCCGATGGTCAGGCTCTCCACCTCGGATTCCTTGTCCGATGTCATCACGATCACCGGGATCTTGGAGAAATGAACGTCCTCCCGGAGCCAGCGCAGGATATCCATGCCGTGCAGGTCCGGCAGGTTCAGATCCAGCAGGATCAGGCTGAGGGTGTCGAACCCGGCGCGGATCATCTCCCGGGCTTTCCCGCCCGTATCCGCGCAGAGCACCTCATACTCCGGCTCCAGGTAAGCCTTCAGGATCTCGCGGTTGACAAACTCGTCCTCCACGATCAGGACCTGCCGCTTTCGCATCGCGGCCACCCTTTCCCGGTCTTCGCCCGCATAATCCATACTCATTCCAGCTTTACTCATGGCTCACTGCTCCTCTCCCGTGTTACTGTTTATCCTTCTGCCGCAGAACGTTCCGCAGCGTTTCCATCATTTTCGGAATATCATAGGGCTTGGCCAGGTGGCCGTTCATACCGGCCTCCAGCGCAACCTTCCGGTCTTCCTCAAAGGCGTTGGCCGTCACGGCGATAATCGGGATGCCGGCCTTCTCCGGATCCTCCAGCTGCCTGATTCTGCGGGCAGCTTCATGTCCGTCCATCCGCGGCATCTGGATATCCATCAGGATCACGTCGTATCTTCTCCCCGGTGCTTCCGCCATCTTTCGCACGGCTTCCTCGCCGTCGCCGGCGATCTCCACCGCAAAGCCGTGCTGCTTCAGGATCTCTTCGGCGATCATCTGGTTCATTTCGTTGTCTTCGGCCAGCAGTACCGTCTTCCCGCTGAATCCTGCGTCGTCGTTCGGGGTTTCGGTGTTCTGCGTTCCGCTGCTGAAACGGCACGGCAGGATTACGGTTACTTCCGTACCCTTGTTGACTTCGCTTTCCACAGTAACGGTACCGCCCATCATGTCCACGATGTTCTTGGTGATCGCCATGCCCAGCCCTGTGCCCTGAACCCCGCTGACGGTGCTGGTCCTCTCCCGGGCAAAGGCTTCAAAGATACTCTGGCGGAATTCTTCGCTCATGCCGATCCCGTTATCCCTGATCCGGAACACATATTCGGCAATGTCCGGCTCTTCCACGGGCAGCTGGCTGATCTTCAGGCTGATCTCTCCCCCGTCGGGCGTAAACTTAACCGCGTTGGAAAGGATGTTCAGCAGGATCTGGTTCAGCCGCAGCTTATCCGTCACAATATCCTCATTCCGGATTCCCTGCGTGCTGACTGTCAGTTTCTGGTGTTTCGCCGTGATACTGGGTTCGATGATCGTATGAATATCCCGGATCACGTCCGGCAGGTGTACGTCTGCTTCCTCAATGGTTACGTTGCCGCTCTCGATCCGGCTCATGTCCAGCACGTCGTTGATCAGGGACAGCAGGTGCTGGCTGGATATGGAGATCCTGCCCAGGTAGTCCTGTACCTGTTCTTTATTGTCAATATGGGTGGACGCCAGTTCCGTAAAGCCAACGATTGCGTTCATGGGTGTGCGGATGTCGTGGCTCATATTGTTCAGGAAGGTGGTCTTGGCCCGGTTGGCGTTCTCTGCCGCGTCCAGGGCTTTGGAAAGCGCTTCCCGGCCCTCCACCAGTTCCTTGTTCTTCTTCTCCAGCTCCAGCCTGGCCTGTTCCTTTGTCTGTGTCTCTTTCCGGCTTTGCCGGATCCCGCGCACCAGCAGGAAGATAATCAGCGCGGCCACCGCCAGGATCACACTGCCGACGACTGCCATATTATCCTTCAGCATGTCCATCAGCGAAACGGAATACAGTCCGTCCGTATAGCGGTAGGAGATACTCTGGGCGTATTCCGGCCCCAGCACGCTGATGCCGCGGTTCAGCAGTTTCAGCAATCCCTCGTTGCCGATCTTCACACCGAAGCACCGGTCGTCGCTCCGGCTCAGTTGGCGCATGGACAGATCCCGGTATTTCCGGTTCTTCAGGATAT
This sequence comes from Clostridia bacterium, assembly GCA_017512985.1. Lineage (GTDB taxonomy): Bacteria > Bacillota > Clostridia > Christensenellales > Aristaeellaceae > Aristaeella. The sequence continues at coordinate 115,461 of JAFWEJ010000017.1, read as the reverse complement.
CGTTCGCTCGCAGGCCGTTCAGCGTCGTTCCGCCGGCTCTTCCGTCCAGTACCGCCTTCAGGCAGTCGTCAATGGACGGAAACGTCAGGATCCGGGCCTCCGGATAATTGGTGGTGATGTAGTAATACTGCATCCGGTTTTGCTCATTCACGGCAAAGCTTTCCGTCTTCCTGTCGGAATATTCCCCGGTGTAGACCAGTTCGGTCGGTGCGGAGACCACCGCGCTGGACTGGTAGATCCCGTTCTCTTCCGAATAATACAGGCCGCCGCCCACGGGGAAGACCGTGTCGACGCTTCCGTCGTTCACGGCCGAGATCATGTCGTCATAGCTGTCAAAGGCCTGGTAGGATACTGCGATCCCGTCAATTCCTAGTCCGTTCAGGATTCCCGGCACCATATCCTGAACAATTCCCGTCACTTTTCCCTGGGCGTCTGTGTCGCTGTAAGGCAGGTAGTTGTTCAGATAACCCACTTTCAGCTCGCTGTGTCCGTCGATCCAGTCCCGTTCCGAGGCGGAAAACGCCCGGCTGGACATGCTCACGGAATAGTATTTGGAATTCAGGGAGTGCAGGTAGTTCGGTTCCTCCACGGCCAGCTGGGCCTGGGCCAGGTTCAGTTCCGCCAGCAGGTCGGTCCTTTGGATGTTCACGCACAGATAGTAGTCCGACGCGCCGAAGGAACAGAGCACCTCGGCGTGTTCCCGTCCGTAGGCGCCGTCGCCTTCCGCGGCGAGAATATCGATTTTGTTTTTGTCAAAAGCAGCGAACAGCTCCGCGTAGTCCGCAAAGCAGATCACGTCTGCCGTGATCCCCTTGCTCTCCAGCCAGGCTTCCAGCACGCTGACCATGGCGCTGTCCAGCACGCCGATCTTTTTCCCGGCGATCGTGGAGGGCTCTGCAGTAACGCCCTTGTCTGCATCGTGTTTCACCAGGCTGTAGGTCTCATGGCCCATCGCGGCGTCCGGATAGCCGATCAGACCGCTGCGTTCCTCTTTCCAGGCCAGTCCGGCCAGCAGGTCCACCCGTCCGTCCAGCAGCATCTGGTACAGTTCCCCGTAGCTGCCGTAGATATACTCATATTTCCAGCCGGTATATTCAGACAGCTTCAGGTAATATTCATAAGCGTAGCCTGTCTTGATCGCGTCCGTCGAGGCGCCCTCCTGGAACACCTCGTTTTCATAGTAGCCGACCCGGACAGTTTCCGTGGTTTCCCCGGCGGATCTGCCGGCAGGGAAAAACACGAAGCACAGCAGGAATACGTACAGCCAGATCAGCGTATGGCTGCGTTCCGTTCTCCGCCGTTCTCCGGTTCTCATTTCAGTCGTTTCCTCCGTTTCGCAGCGCCTTAAGGGCGGATCAGGCTCTCCAGCGTTTCAAACAGCGTTTCCGGTTCCACCGGCTTTGAAAGGTGTGCGTTCAGTCCTGCCTGCAGGCTGCGCTGAACGTCTTCGTCAAAGGCGTTGGCCGTCAGCGCGATGATCGGGATGGTCATGGCGTCCCGCCGGCCCGTGTGCCGGATCTTCCTCGTCGCTTCCAGTCCGTCCATCTCCGGCATCCGCATATCCATCAGGATCGCGTCGTAATACCCTTCCGGATGGGATTCATACAGTTCCACCGCGATCCGGCCGTTCTCCGCCACGTCAACCTCGATTTCCCGCATGTTCAGCACCATGACCATGATCTCGGCGTTCACCGCCACGTCTTCGGCCAGCAGGATGTGCCGGCCCTTCAGGTCGGCGGCTTCCCGGACTGTGTCTGCGTTCTTCCGCTTGAACGCCTCCCGGAATTCGTCCATCACGCTGCCGGCAAACAGCGGTTTTGCGACGAAGGTGTCCACGCCCGCGCTGCGGGCCTCCTCCGCCACTTCGTCCCAGTTGTACGATGTTAGGATGATGATCGGCGTTTCGTTTCCGACAATCGCCCGGATCCGGCGGGTCGTTTCCACGCCGTCCATCTCCGGCATCTTCCAGTCCACCAGCAGCAGGTCGTAATCCGCCCTGCGTCCGTGGCGGATCTGCACCATTTCGATCGCTTCCTCGCCGGACTGCGCCGTTTCGCAGTTGACGCCGATCTGGCCCAGCACGATCTGGGCGTGCTCCAGCGCGATCGGGTCGTCATCGATCACCAGCACGCTCATTTCCTTCGGGTTCAGTTCTCCTTCCGGCAGACCGTCCTTCCGGTCGGATTCGGTCAGCGTCACCGTTACGATGAAGGTGGTTCCCTTCCCCTTCTCGCTTTCCACGTCGATATGGCCGTTCATCATCTCCACGATGCTCTTCGTGATGGGCATGCCCAGGCCTGTGCTGCCGTATTTGTTCGTGGAGGAGGAATCTTCCTGGGCGAAGGCGTCAAACAGGTGCGGCAGGAATTCCCTGCTCATGCCGATACCCGTATCTTTAAAGATCATCTTCAGGGTCGCGTTGCCGTTGTACCGCGGACCTTCCTCGATCACGAAAGTCACTGTGCCGCCTTCCGGCGTGAACTTTACGGCGTTGCTCAGGATATTGATCATCACCTGGCGCAGCTTCATGCCGTCGCCGATGTAGTAATCGTCGATCTTTCCGATCATCCGGCATTCGTAGGTCAGGCCTTTTTCCGCGCACTGGCCGCTGATGATGGTGTTCACCTGTTCCAGGTTCTTGGCAAAGGAGAATTCTTCATTCTTGATCACCATCCGGCCGGACTCGATCCGGGACATGTCCAGGATATCGTTGATAATCCCCAGCAGGTGCTGAGCACTCTCTCCGGTCTTGGTCAGGTATCCCCGCAGCTTCTCAGATACGTCCGGCTCGTTGAGTGCGATATTGTTCAGGCCGATGATCGCGTTCATGGGCGTCCGGATCTCATGGCTCATGTTGCTCAGGAAGGCAGTTTTGGCCTTGCTGGCCTGTTCCGCCGCGGCCAGCGCCTCGCCCAGGGCCTGCTGCTGCGCCAGCGCCTCACGCGTTTCGGCGTCCACGTCTGCAAAGCACGCGCCTACGCTGTGCACAAGGTGATCTTCCCTGTCCTCCGGATGGCGCACGCCCGCAAAGCGGACCGCCTCCCAGGATTCCTTTCCGTCCACATTGATCAGGTAACGGTAGGAGATCACCAGGTTTTCCTTCAGTCCTTCCCGGATGTGGTCCGGCTGGATGAACTTCAGGAAGTCCTCCCGGTACGGTTCCAGGAGATATTTGTTGCAGTAGGCGGTCACGGATTCCAGATAGTTGAAAGTCTCTCCCGCCCTGAAGCCGTGCAGGTCAGTCCGTGCCTGGTAGCACACACCCCGGTTCTGATCCAGTTCCAGATAGTAGACGCTCCGGTAGTCGGATGCCAGTGCCGTAATCAGCTTGCCCTGTTCCTCCTGTTGGGTTTTCTGCGCCAGCAGCTGATCCTGAAGGGCCAGTCGTTGCTCCATCTCCTCGTGCCGTGCCCGGTTTTCCGCCTCGGAGGTTTCTTTTTCCAGCTGCAGCTTCGCATTCTTCCGGATCTGGCGGATGATGAACGTGAACAGGCCCGCCAGCGCCAGTGCTGCCAGCAGGGACTGAACCAGGCTTCGGGTGATGATCCCGTTCGAAACGGCGCCGATCCGGTCGCTGATCACTTTCTCACGGATCAGATAGGTCAGGAACCAGTCCGTGTCCTTCACGGGCACATAGCTGAGCATTTCCCGCGCGCCGTTGTAGTTGAATGAGGCAATTCCCCGCTTTTTCTGTACAAAGTCCGCTCTCACCTGTTCCAGGGAGTACCCCTCCCGGAAGGATGCGTTGGCCAGCGCGTCAAACAGGTTGCTCTCTGTTGCGGTTCCGGCCAGAACCTGGTTGCTCAGCGGGATACCGTCGGCAGTATAGATATTGCAATAGGTGGAATCCGTATTTTGGGTCACCGAAACAGATCCCAGCATCACCGCCATGTCGATCTCCATGAAACATACCGTCAGGCGTTTATTACCCAGCGTCCGGTCCACCGGTACCGCGATAACAACCTTTCTGTTCTCCGTGCTTTCAGTATTGACAAGGGATATCTCCGGCTTTTCCAGCGACGTATGCTCAAACTGGTAATCTTCGATATTCGTCTGTGTTCCCCGGGAGGTATAGATCAGTCCGTCTGCATCGACAAATGCGAATTTTTCCAGATCGTACAGTTTTTTCATCCGGGTCTGGTAAGCCTGCAGGTGTTCAATGTTGCTCAGGTCTTCATCCGTCATCAGCTCAACGGCGACCCTGATCTTCCCGATATCATCATTGAGGGTTTCCTCCACCACCTGTCCCCGCCGGCCGGCCAGTTCGTCCAGATACAGCAGGCTCACGGAACGGGCTGCGTCGTCCGTATCACGGCGGGCGCTCTGATCCATCCAGATCGTGCCGATCACCAGGATCGCGGCCACAACAATCCCGCCGATCACCGCAATGCGGATCGTCAGGTTTTTCCGTTCGTTTTTCATCCGGAGCTCCCCCTCAGTCGTTCGTTATGCCATCGGTGCGCGGTCCGTCCGTCCCGCGCACCTGAGGAGCCATCCATGCTTCAGCATGGCTAATGGTTCCCATGCTACAGCTGTCAAAGCTCTAAAAGAGCTTTGGACTAAGATCCGATGACTGCCAGTGGCAGGAATCTCATCGGTTCTGAGATCAGTCGAAAGAGAGTGATCTCCACAGTGTGGAGTCACGACCGTTGAGATTGCGGATAACAGCGATCGCAAAATTATGATTTTAGTTTTCCACCGTGATGTAGTCCCTCAGCACATATCCGAACGATGGATTGGAAGAATACTGGCATTCGATATATCCCGCGTTCAAATCGATCGTATCCGCGGGATTGATCGGGTTCACGCCGGTATAATTCCCGCTGAACACCTTGATCCTTCCCCTTTTCAGGTTTTCGATCGCATTGTTGACCTTCTCCTGGGTGCCTTCCGCCGCGATGAACTTGTTCAGCTCCAGCAGTTCCACCCATCCGTATTCAAATCCCGCGCTCAGGTCCCGGCCGTGGGCATGCGCTTCCACAACCTTCTCGATTGCCTCGTTGTTCATCACGGCCCGCACCGCCTGGATCGCGTACGGCGCCCAGTTGGTCCGGACGCTCGTCAGGGAGGAGGACGGCGCGATATCGACCATGCTCTGGTGGTATCCGACATGATATACCGTCTGTCCGGCCGCCGCGGCCTCTTCACAGACCACGGCCGGCGCGGTGGTGTTCACATGCTGTGCGATGATTACGCAGCCCTCTTTGATCAGTTCCCGGGTCTGTTCCTTCTCCGCGGCAAAGTTGCTCCAGCTGCCCGTATAGCGAACCCGCATCGTCGCTTCCGGAGCCACGCTCCTGACGCCCAGCAGGAAAGCAGTATATCCGGAGATAACCTCCGCCGTTGAGTTTGCGCCGACATACCCCACCAGCGCGTCCTGCGGAAGCAGCGCTCCGCTGTCCAGCAGCTGCCGGAGTTTCATGCCGGCGGCAATGCCGCTGACGTAGCGCGCCTGGTAGATCTCCCCGTTGAATGTATGGTAGTTTTCCGGTGTGCCCTCAATGCTGATCGTCGGCATGGAAGCCTGGCAGAACTGCACCTGCGGGAATTCCCGCGCCAGCGTCACCGGGATATCCGTGTCCATGTTGATGAACAGAATCTTCACGCCGTCCCGGATCAGGTCGCGGATGGGCGTCTCGCATTCCCGGCTGAGAACATTGCTCCTGGCAAGGATCTCGATCTTGCTGCCGTATTCGTCTTCCAGTGCCCGCTGCGCCTTGACAAAATTGGCGGTATAGGGCGTGCTCTCGTCCTCCGAATAGACAAAGCCCACCTTCAGGACTCCCGGGCTCTGCGTCATGTCCCAGAATCCGCTCAGGATCGACGCCGCCGCAAGCACGACGGCGCAGATGATTGCTGTCATGATAATCTGCTTTTTCATGCTTTGCCTCCCTTTTCCGGATCCTTCCGTTCAGAGATGCTGCCGGAACTGTACGAGCTCGCTTCCGTCTTTTCCCCGGATGCCCTGGCTTCCGCCGCGGCTTTTTCCGCCTGGTCACTGTCCTCCTTTGAAACGTGGTACAGCGAGTTCAGGTCGATCGTGCCGTCGTTGATCAGCTTCAGCAAAATATCCACAAACCGGGGATCGAACTGCGTGCCGCGTCCCCTCTCCATTTCACCCAGCACATAGCTGAAGTCCATCTGCTGGCGGTAAACACGGTTCGCCGTCATCGCGTCGAAGGCGTCCGCCACGCCGATGATCCGGGCAAACAGCGGGATGTCCTCCCCGCTCAGGCCCTGCGGATAACCGCGCCCGTCGTAGCGTTCGTGATGGTACTGCGCGCCGTCGATGACGTTGTCCAGGAGCGTAAAGTCCTTCAGGATCTCCGCGCCGCGCACAGTATGGGATTTCATGGTGGCGTATTCCTCGTCCGTCAGCCGGGACGGCTTGTTCAGGATTGCGTCCGGTATTCCGATCTTGCCGATATCGTGCATCTGCGCCGCCCATTCGATATCCCGGCACTGTTTTTCATCCAGCCCGTATTCCTTGGCGATCTGTTTGGAATAGATGGCCACTCGCCGGCTGTGGTCGCTGGTGCGCTGGTCCTTGGCGTCGACCGTGCGGGCGATTGCAATAACCGTCTGCTTGCCCATCTCGATCTGCCGGTTCGCCATGGCCAGTTGTTCTTCCATCTTCCGCTCATGGCGTTTGACCAGCAGCCAGGTCACCCAGCCCACCGTAAACATCGGGACCGAGAGCATATAGAAAATGAACCAGCTGTTGTCGTACATCTCCTTCTCTTTGGTGAAGCGGTAGGTGCGTTCCACCAGGATGTTCTCCTGGTTGTTGTCAAACACGGCCAGGTGGAACACATAGTTCCCTGCCGGCAGGTTCGTGTAGGAAATCGTGCCAAGCGCGTTCTGCGGAACAATGGTCCAGCCGGTGTCAAATCCTTCGAGCATGTATCCTACGCTTGGATCCTGGATTGTGTAGTTGATAACTTCGGGCTGGATTTCCAGGCGGCTGACGCCCCGGGAAATCTTCTGCGTCACGCTCCGGTCCACCCGGTGTGACACACCGTCCATCTTAATGGCAGGAACGCTCAGCCGGTAGACTTTCGTTCCCGATGAAAAGCTGTTCGTGTTGATTACGAACACGCCCGTGTCGCAGGCCAGGTACAGTTCCCCGGTTTCGTCGTTGAACCAGGTCCAGCTGTTCGCCGTCAGGCTGCTGTTCAGGCCCCGCCGGGAATCCAGCAGGTCGTAGGAAATCTCGTCCTTGCCGCTGAGCAGCTCGTTCCGGTCCACGGTATAGATGCCTGCGCTGGACAGCACAAACAGCCCGTCCGTGCCCTTGATCCAGATATCATAGTTGTTGAAATACGGGAAGTTGTCTAAGGTCCGGATGGTCTCGTCCGTGTTCATGTAGCACAGCCCGTTGCTCGTCACAACAAACACGCCGCCGGTCTTCGCGTCCAGGACCGTGCGCAGGATGACCTCGCTGCTCAGGCCGTTCGCCCGCGTCAGCATCCGGGTCACCTTCCGGTCTTCGATTACGGCGATGCCATTTCCGTCCGTGCCGGCCAGGATCGTTCCATCCGGCAGTTCCGTCATGGTCATCACCGTGTTGCTGCTGATCCGGGTGCCGGCGTAGGAAAGCAGCGTCTCCACCTGGTGGTCCCTGAAGAAACCCAGTCCGATCTCGCTGGACGCGAGGATCGTGCCGTCCCGCAGCTGGGTCACTACACGCGCCTTGTTGCCGAACAGGCCGTTCTGCTTGTTGTAGACATATTCCGTTCCGTCCGGGTCATACTCCACCAGCCCGGCGCTGTGGGTGCAGACCCACAGGTGGTTCTCGTCGTCCACGGTCATACAGCGGATGCGGATCCCGGTAAAGCGTTCCGTCAGCTCGTTCTGCACGCGGTGCTTCCCCTTCAGGTCCACCGCGTCCATGCCCTTGTCCGTACCGAAATAATACACGCCGTTCCATTCCACAATCGTGTTGGTCACGCGGTTGTCCATGCCGGCGGTCGTGTAAATGTCCCGGAAATCGGACGAGGCCATGCGCAGCAGGCCCAGGCGGGAGGATGTGAACCACAGGTTGCCCTGGTAGTCCACCAGCATGTTGTCAATGGAGTTGTTGAAATCGTTGGTATTGATCTTCTCGTATTCGCCGTTCGTATCAATGTAGGCGACGCCGTTGTCCGCGCAGATGAACATCTGCCCGTTCTCCATGAAATACATGTTCTTGATGTTCTGGAGGCCGGAGCATTCCCGGATGTCCGCCAGCTCGAACCAGCCCTTGCTGATATCAAAGCGGAAGATTTCATTGCCCGACGTAGCGGCCAGCAGGTATCCGTCCGGGTCGAATGCGCAGCTTCGGAAGGTGTCCTGCCGCTCCGGCAGCTGGCGGGAGGACAGGATCTGGCCCTGCTGCAGCAGGAACAGGGTTCCGTTGTTGGTCACCGCGGCCACGTTGCCCTTGCTGTCCGCGGCCAGGTGATCGGCGTAATCCACCTCTGAAAGGGTGTTCAGCCGCTTCAGGCCGTTGTTCAGCGTCAGGATCTGCATGCTGCTGGTCGTACCGATATAGTAGTAACCGTCGGAACTCTTGATAATATCCTTGATCGAGTTTGCCGGCAGGCTCTGGCTCTGGTCAATGACGTTGACCACCTGCTCATTGATCACAATGGAAAGGCCGTTGTCGTTCGTGCCGATCCACAGCCGCCCTTCCTCGTCCACATACAGGCAGTTCACGTTGCGGACGGAGTCAAACCCGTCCATCCAGCGGAATTCCCGGCCGTTATAGCGGTACAGGCCTGCGTACGTGCCGATCCAGATGATGCCGTCCCCGGTAATGGCGATGTCGTTCGCCTCGCCGCAGGGCAGGCCGTTCGTGCTGGAATAGATGGTCTGGACGTAGTCGTTATAGTTGATCTCGGCGGCAGTGTCCGTCTCTTCAGCCCGCGCGGCCGGCGCGAAACCGTAGCAGGACAGGCCCAGCCCTGCGGCAAGCAGCAGCGCGAGCGCCTTCACCGCCGCGGAGTTTTCTTCTTCCTTTTTCTCTTCCTTTGCTGTCTTGCCGCCGGAAAGCCACTTTTTCCGGACGATATTGATCACCCTTGTGGCCACGAAAATAACTACCAGGATGAATACCTTGTCCAGCAGCTCCACATACAGTTCGCCGAGCAGCAGGCTGGCCCAGCTCGGGATTCCGGCTTCCCCGAGGAAGCCGATCACGGCGTCGCCCCAGTTGTTGCCGGTGCTGCAGTTGTTCAGGATCAGGTTGATGGGATAGGCGGCGAGCGCGACCGCCGCGGCCATGATTGCGCCGGTGGTCAGCGTGCCCAGGAAATTATCCAGCATCTTCCGCCTGGCTGCAAAACCGGCAATCAGGCCGATCAGGATGCTGATCACGGTGTACCACCAGGGAGTGCCGTACAGGATCTCGCCCAGGATATTCGTGGTCGCGCCGACAATCGCGGCACACCAGGGGCCGAGCAGGTAGGCGACCAGCATCGTGCCTGCCGAATCCAGCCAGACCGGCCAGTTCCAGCGTGAAACCATCTGGTCCCCGCCCCAGTTCATAAACAGGGCACTCAGGATCAGCAGACAAAACAGCGCGATATATGCTTTTCTGCTCTTCACGTGCATTCTCCCTTCAGCGCTCAGCCGGTGCCGTAACAATTACTTGCCAAGCTCCGTAGCCCGCGCCTGCGCTTCCTCAACCCACTTCGTGTACATGCCGTCCTCAAGGATCTCGTCAATCACGCCGTTCACAAAGTAGATCAGCTGAAGTTCACCTTTTTTTGCCACAATCCGGTGTCCCAGGTACTGTTCCTCCATGGAGAAAGACATGTTGTCCGCCAGGATCAGGCCGGCGTCCTGGTTGTTCCGGATATAATTGGTTGCGGTTTCCGTATCCACGATGCCCGCGTCCGCCCTGCCCTTCCGCACGGCTTCATATACGGCCTGCACGGAGGACACGCGGCGGAATTCTTTGTAACGGAAAATTTGCTTGGTCGCGAGCGCTTCATGAAGGGAAGTGCTCTTGGTCACAAGGGTTTTGTCGGCCAGGTCCTCGATGCAGGTGATCTTTTCCCTGTCCTCCTCCCGGATGATAAAGGAAGTGCTGGACATGGTTTCGGGGAAATAATATCCCTTGGACATCGTGTAGGAAGAGGCCCGGCTCGGAGTAAAGGAAATCGCGGAAATGGTCAGGTCGCACTGGTTTTCCGTCAGTGCCGGAAGCACCTGGGTAAACTCCATCGGGACGATCTCCAGCTCCACGCCCAGCTTTTCCGCGATCAGCGCAGCCAGCTTCATGTCCGAGCCGACATACTGGTTCGGGCCCAGCTGCTCGGGATCGATGAACTCAAACGGAGGAAAATACGGCTCCGTTGCCACCCGGAGCACGCCCTTGCGCCGGATCCGGTCCATCACGCCCGTCGCGTTGTCGGGAATGCCGTGGTTCACATCCATGGATTCGTCCACATAATTCCACTCGTTCTCCACATAATACGTTTCTGCCACGGCAGGCGGAAAAGCCATACAGAAACACAGGGCCGCGCCCAGGATCAGGCTCGCCGCCGCACGGAAATAATGCCTTTTCATTGATTCCTCCCCTTTTCCGGCTTGTCCGGCCGTCTGCATACAAACAGAAAAAAGGAATACCTGTTGTATATTATAACAGGTATTCCTCTTGTTGACCATGTTTTTTTATTGCACGGTAACGTCTCCGCTGATGCTTTTTGCGCGGATCCGGACTGTTGCTCCGGCGCCCGCGTCAGAAACCCGGGAGAGGCAGTCTCCGCTGACGGAGGAGATCTCCGCGTGTACGCCCGTCAGGCCGTCCGGCAGGCTGATGTCCACGTCGCCGCTGACGCTCTCCGCCAGGATCTTCTTCAGGCCGGTATTCTCAATCGTCACTGTCAGGTCGCCGCTCACGGTGTGTCCCGTCAGGTCCAGCGCCGTTCCGGTGAATGCCGCGTCGCCGCTCGTGTTCTGGATCTTCAGGATCTCAAACACGCCGTCCACAGTCACGTCGCCACTCATGCTGCTGACCTCCGCGTCCAGCGCGGATCCGTGCACGTCCGCCTCACCGCTCATACTGCTGACCCGCAGGGTTTCCGCGGTCTTTTCTGTCACGGGCTCCAGTGAAATGTCCCCGCTGGTGGTTCTGGCCGTCATCTTCCGTGCCATCGCGCAGCTGCACTCGATGTCGCCGCTCCGGCTTTCCAGTTCAATTTCCTTCATCTGCCCGTCCGGCACTTCCACCCGGATCGCCGGGCCTGCCGTAAGGGAGCTGGTCACATTCCGGATTGCCTTGCCGACCATGTTCAGCAGGCCGGTAAAGCTGATCTCCTCTCCTTCCTCCATCTCAAAGGCGGAGGAGGCAGCCTTCGCGATCCGCTTCACGCCCTCAATGCGCAGCCCGCTTCCGTCGGCTTCCGTCTTCAGTCCTTCCGGATCGTCGCAGTAAATATGGACTTTGCCGTCCGCGGAAGGCCCGACAAAAATATCCTGGTCGCTGGTATCTACCTTCAGGCTGTCAATTCCGCTGAACACCCAGGTCTTTCCTTCATCCCCGGCAGCCGCGCCCGCGGGCGCCCCGGTCTTCTTCGGATACTGGGCAATCACGTCCTTCATGCCCTTCAGGCTCTCCACAACCTCGCCGACCGCCTCATCCTCGCTCAGCCCCCGGTTAATCAGGTCCTGGTAATGCTCCTGGCAGTTGTTCATCAGCTCTTCATGCAGGGCATTCGTTTCTTCATTTTCCGCGACATCCTGGAACAGGATATCTACGATCCTCTTCACCGTCTGATTCATTCTGTATTCCCCCTATATTATTTTCATAAGTAAACGTATCTTATTCTGTTCATTCTTCTTAAGCGAGCGCGGCGGGGATTTCCGATTTGGGTGACATCCGCAGTGTCGGTTCTTAGCGATTGACGGCTGTTAAGGAAGTCAGAGCTTGGAACCGCTACGCGGGGTTCGGAACGCCCGGAGAAAGAGCCAGTGGCTCTTTCTCAGTGGAGAACGGGCGGCAGCCCTGGGCAGCGTTAGCGCGAGCGTATCCCAAATCGAGACCCCTTGTCAGCGAGCGTCCTCCACTCACCCCAGCAATGTGTCCATTACCCTGCGTGTTTCTTCCCATGCGTCCTTATCTTCCGCGAGCTTATCCCTCCCGGGCCCTGTCAGGCTGTAATACCGCCTGCGCGCTCCTGTTGCTTCATCTCCCCAGTAGGAACTGATATACCCGCTCTCTTCCATCCTCCGGAACGCCGTATACAGCGTTGCTTCCTTCAGCTGTACCATCCCGTCGCTCTTTTCCGCGACCGCGCGGCTGATGCCGTAGCCGTAACCGTCCGTTTCTGCCAGCTGCCGCATAATGATCGTATCCGTATATCCGCGCAGCAGGTCTGCTGAGATTGTCATAGTCACCCCTCCTTTCGATTTATATCATACACATATATACCTCGTCTGTCAAGGTATCTCCGTAAAAAAATTCCGGAACGTCCTCTGTCCGTCCCGGATCTTCTTTTCAGTTTCCTGTTTCATCCAGCTTTTCCTGGATTCTTTGCCTTTCTGCTTCGTCAATCTCTTCCATATCGCTCATATACGCGGATACAATGGCCTGGCCCCAGGTCGGTGCCTGTGTGATCCGGTAATTGTGCAGTTTCCGGCTGAAAAAGTCGAAATATACGTTTGTGTAAACCGGCAGAAGCGGGAGCGTTTCCGTGATCTTCTCCTGCAGGCTGATCCATTTCTGTTCAAAACCCAACAGGTCTTCCGGCTCTGTGCGCACCATATCCAGCGCCATCCCGTAAAGCTCTTCCTTCACCGAGCCCAGCTCCGTTCCCTGCGTATACGGCGCCAGGATCTCCGGATCGAAAACAATCGAAAAGTTTTCTCCGAGATACAGGATGTCCGCGTCGGTTTCGGCACGGCCTTTGTATATTTCCACGATTGTCTCCATACTGGCCGTTTTGACCCGGAGCGTGATCCCCGCCCTGCGCAGCGGACCAACCAGGCAGGTTTCGATAGCTCTTCTTTCCTCCGGGGACTCCGGCATCAGCAGCGTCAGGACCAGTTCGGACAGTTCCCGCCCTTCCTGTTTATACCGGGTCAGGTCCAGCGTCCCGTCATAATGCTCCCCGTTTTCGTTCAGGTTCCAGCCTGCTTCCTCCAGGAGCCTTATGGCCTCGTCGATGTTGTATTCATACAGCGTCAGGCCGTCCAGCGAAACGCTCTCCCATCCGCTCCGGTCCGCCCCCTGTACAGCCGGCGGTTCCGCGATGCCGGCCCCGATCCGGTACATCCATTGGCCCAGCCCGTAAAACCCGTCCGTTTTCATCCCGAAGCGTCCGGTATATTCCCGGATAAACCCGTCACGGTCAAAGCAGTGCGCGACCGCTTTTCGTACGGCGGCGTCCTGGGTCCTCAGGCCGGTTTCGGTAAACCAGAGCATCGTCAGCCCGGTGCGCGTCTCATTTTCCATGGAAAAGGAATCCTGTACGGATCGCACCAGCTGGATGCCCTGAAGGATCGTATCAGCCTTTGTAACCTTGTTCAGCAGGTTCAGCCTGCCGTCTGCCAGCTGGCTGATCATGTTTTCGTTGTCAGCTTTTGTATATTCAATCTCGCCGATCCGCGGAACCATTCCCTCTTCGTTTCCCTTGTACAGCGGATTGATCGCGAAGTTCGCGGCCGTTCCGTTGAAGCTGGCCAGTACATACGGGCCCGACACCACCCGCGGATGGCTCAGGTATCCGATCGTTTCGTCCAGCACATACTCCCGCAGCAGGTCCGCCGTCAGCGGCTGCGACAGGTACACGCCTTCCCCGTCGTCCATGATCCGGATTCCGGGAGCGATCTCCGCAGCGGGATACGGAAGGATGTTCAGCCGGTTCAGTTCATAGAAATAAGGAAGCGATTCCGCTTTCATCGTAATCTGCAGGATATTGTCCGCAATGATCCGCAGTCCGGACAGCGTCCCGGCTTCGCCGCTCCTGTATTCGTCGCTCCCCGCCAGCCAGGAAGAATCGAGAGGCGTTCCTCCCGTCTCCGCGACTGCCGGATCCGTTTGCAGCAAAAGGGAAAAAGCATAGTCCCGGGCAGTAACGGGGGTCCCGTCCGACCAGAGCAGGTCCTCCGCCAGGACCATCAGATAAGTTCTGTTTCCCTCATCGTCGTTTGAAACCAGGGCGTCTTCCACAACGCTGCGGTCAAACCGGAAACGGCCCAGCTCCCCGTCCCACCTGATCGGCGAATAAGCGTACAGCAGGTCCTGCACGTCCAGGTCGCTTGTCGTTCCGCCCCACATTGTCGTAAAGAAATGCCCGGTAAGCGGCGTCGGGTTGCCGACTGTCAGCTTTGCTTTTTCATCCAGGAACCACTGATTGGTCATAACATCTTCCGGGAGCAGGATAATCTCATCCGCCCCGGCGACTGCGGTCCCCAGGAACAGGAGGATTGCCGCAAGCAGGCATAACGTTCTTTTCATCTGCGTTCTCCTCCTGTCACTCAATGCATATGCCGACCTGGAGATCGTTATATCCCGGGTTCAGCGGCGTATCATAGTCGTCGATGCCGGTAAATCCTCCCTGGCCTTCCGGAATGTAGATCACGGTATATGATTCATCCCTGCCCGGGTTCACGCCGGTTATTGTCCCGCGCAGCGTCCTGTATCCCTCGATATCGGGGATTCCCACGCGGTACCGTTCACCCGTCCGGACCTCTGTTCTGTATGCCGTCGTTGCTTCTGTGCCATCCGGGAAAACATACTTTACGGTCAGGTGATAGGTCTTCGGCGTATAATGCACAACGATGGTCATGTCGTTGTCAATGGTCCCCCGGAGAACCTCCGTGGTCATCTCATAGCCCGGCATCTGCGGAGACACGACATAGTAACGGTCTCCCGGCGTATGGATAAATACCTGGTCCGGGAAAACGCTCCTGCCGGTTTCATCAAGATACCTGACCGTCAGCCTGACTTCGTCCTGTTCAGGCGCTGCCGTAGGCGTGGGCGTGGGGCTCGAACCGCCGCCGTGCGTCGTTGTGGTGGGCGTCGGTTTTTCCTTCTCTGTCATCCTGCCGAACACAACCAGCCGTCCGAGTGTATCCGCGCTGGCACAGGTGGACAGCGCCAGGATCTTATTCGCTCCGGAAGCAACGGACTGCCTGTAGATCAGCACTTCCGTGCCCAGGCCTGCGTCGTCCGCGCGGCTTCCTGTCAGGAAGGCCTTGACTTCTGCCGCCCTGTTCCCCACCGTATAGATCTTCTTTTCATAGGCGTCCGTATTAACCACGGCAAAAAAGGTTACGTCGTATACCTTTCCGCTTTCTGTGGTAACGGTTGCTTTCTGATGTGAATTAAAGTAGGACTCGTTCCTGAATTTGTCCAGGGATCCGAACATCGCGCCGCTGTTCATATGATGCCCGTACAGAAGGTTGTAGCTGTCCGCGAAATCCGGACTGTTGGCAGCAGCCAGGTAAATGGCGCCTGTCAGGGAGCTTTCACGGTTTGCGTCATGGTACGCGTAGTACAGGTCGTCCCCGCCCTGTACGACCGGATAATCAATCGGATTGTCATCCACCGTGATCCAGCCCCGGTAATCCGGATTGATGTCGGCCAGCGAAGGCCCCGCGGGAGCTTCCGCCATTACGCTTGGCTTGTATTTCAGCAGGTCGCTGTTGGAACTGAAAGCGCTGACCTCGATCGCCAGGTTGTCATACAGCACATAACCGGAATAGAGGATCAGCACCGTGGCAAGCAAACCCGCGCATACGGAAACAAGCCCGCTGCCGATGTCCAGCAGCCTTGTCACGCCGTCTGTCTTCTTTTTCACGGCCCGTCCTCCTTCCCTGTATGATTCTGTAAACCGTTTTCTTTGTTATTCCGGTTTGGGATCCTGGTTCAGTATTGTTTTTACAGGTTGTTTCTCCGGAGGATCGTGATCACGATCCCCTGGATCTCATCCCGGTATACCGGCCCGAAATAGCGGCTGTCCACGCCGCCGTTCCGCCGGTCCGCCATCACAAAATATTCTCCGTCCGCAAGCTTCACCGGATACTCCGTCCGGTTCTCATACTCCTCAGTCGGATAAAAGATCCCGGTTTCAATCTGCGGGTTGCCGTTCACGGACAGGCCCTTCTCTTTTGAGACCTCCACCATGTCTCCCGGCGCTGCAACCACGCGGCAGACAAAGCGCTGCCGGGTACTCCCGGCCTCCGCCGCCTTTTCGATCACAATTATGTCCTGTGCTTTGGGATTCCGCTCCAGCCGGTAATACAGCAGCAGGTCCCCCGCGTCCAGCCTCGGGTACATATCCCTGTTCGGCATAAAGGTTATGCCGACGATATGAAAGAACAGAACGTATACCACAAGTACCAGCAATACGGTCCGTAACAGGAAGGACCGGAGTGCGCGCATTCTGCGTCTGCGGCGTTTCTTCAGCGCGGCTTCCTGCGCGCCGGCGGCGCTCTCCTGCTCCGTTGTTTTTCCGGTCATTTCGTCCTTTTCAGGCTCCACGCGCACCCCTCCCTTCTTTTTCTTTTATGCCGAACGCCTTCATGCCGTTCTGCTCATTCTCAGCCGTGGTCCGTTAATTGTCCTCTTCGTCCGGATGTTTCTTATGCTTTTTCGCGATAATCAGCAGCGCGATACCGCCGATCAGCATCAGCGCGTACGGAGCGAAGCGGGCCACATATCCCGTGGGCGAAATCAGCGCCAGCGTGTTGGTGTACTGGATTTCCACGTCGCTGCCGGCTGCCGGGGCGCTTTCCTGGGCATAAATAACAGTCTTGTTTTCAGCGGTTGTCGCCGTCTTTTTATCCGTAGACATGGAAGCCGTGCCGCCCGTGAATGCTACGTCGGCCGCTTCGCCTGTGCCGATCTTTTCAGTCGCCGTCGTCGTGTAGGTGGTGCCGGTCACGTCGTTCGTCTCCGTCACGGTCACCTTGGTGCCGGCAGGAATACCGATGTATTTCACGGTTGCGCCGTTTGCGATGAGGGGCGAACCGTCCTTATCGGCGGTTCCGACTGCGCTTGCTCCGCCGACCTTCATATGGGCGGCAACAGCCGTACCGTTGACAGAAGAACCGTCGGCGTTCGCCGCGGCTGCGGCAACGTCAGTCTTTGTAACTTGCGCTGTGCCGGAAGTCTCAACAATGAACTGGAAGGTTCCGCTCGCGGTTCCGGCAGTCCATGTGGCGTCAAACGGGAACTTGTGGCTGCTCATCGCGGCGTCGCCGCTCAGCGTCTTGCCGATTGTCAGGTTATAGGTGCGGTATTCGTCGGCAGTGCTGGTACCGGCAGTGGAACTGGAGTTGACAAAACCGTTGGTCTTGGCAGTGGTCGCCGGGGTAATATCATCCTCTCCTGCCGAACTGTCGATGCACACATAGCCGTAGATCGTCCACTCCGCCGCCGTGGAGCCGTCGTCAAATGTGCTGCTTCTCATAACGTATACGTCAAGGTACCGGTAATGGGCGTCATCGGTTCCCTCCGTCACGCCGGAAGTTCCGTAGGTCGCCGGTGTTTCGGTGATCTTATAGCGGTAAACCCCGGGCTGTGTAAAGACCACGTTCGAGAAATCGACCGTCAGGTTCTTGTAGTTCGCGGTTCCGGCAGCGGAAACGTCCAGGATATCCGCGTTCGTCCATTCGATTTTGTTCTCCGCTGTACCGGTCAACGTTACGCCTGAAACGCCTGGCAGCGCCGTGGCCTCCGCGGCGATCCCGGATTCATGGACGTCCGGGTCGTCCGTGATGCTGACCAGTTCGTCGCCGGATGCCGCTGCAATCTCATAGTTATAGGTGATTGCGGGCCCGTAGACAAACTTTACGCTGCTGTCCGGGTTGTACGCCGTGATTTCCTTTTTAATTTTGATTGTCTTTTCCTGTTCAATCGGCGTATCCTTCTCCGTATACGCGCCGGCCACACCATTTGACAGGCCGGAAGCGCCGGCGGTGGTTGCCGCGCAGGCTGCCAGCAGCAGGGTGATCGTCAGCAGGATGGAAATCGTCTTTTTCATCGGATTCATTTCTCCTTTCATGGTTCCCGTATGGTTGAACGCGTCTGTGTTTCTCAGTTCCGTTTTCTTTTTCCGGGGGATTTTTTCCGGGTTGCCCCGCAGTCCCGGGGATCCTCTCTCCTTCACCCGGACTTTGATCTGTTTCAGGATCTTCGGGCCAGTGTCCCGGTTCCCCGGTTTCCCGCCCGGTGCGTCGCGGTCTTTCCGCGCGCCCGGCGGCCCGTTGCCGGCTGTTCCGGCATAACAGGAAGGGTTCCCTTCCGTATCATCCTCTTTGGAACGCTTTCTGAATATCCCCGTACCTGCCAGCGCCAGGATCAGGCCGATCAGCATCAACAGGATATAGGGGGTGCGGCGGGATGTATAGCCTGTTGGAGCAACGATTGGTCTCATTACATTCGTAAAGACGATACGAAGGCTGTTGGACTGTCCGTTCACAAAATCATTTTCCGGAGTCCCACCGAAAGTGGCACTTTGAGAAGTTGTTGTATTGTGCTTGGACGTAAAAGAAAACTCGTTTGTACCCGTACCGACAGGGGAATACACAATACTGCCAACCACACTGGCCGGATCAACGGCAACAGTTGTCGAGCAGTCGTATTTTTCATCCTGGGTAATCTTCAGGGTATAAATATAATCCGACGTGTAATTTTTTTTGCTGTTACCATCACAGTAAACAACCTGACCGCTCTTCACAAGCGTCCCTCTGCTGTCGAAAACATCAATGCCAATACCGTATGCTGTCCAACCGCTTACCATCTGCGTTACTGTGATCCGAACAGAATATGTTTCGTTATTTTTCAGTTTTGTAGTAACAGATCCCCATCTTTGATCCGGCACACCAACCTTGTTGCCTCCGCCGCTGGCAAACTTCCCCCAAACCTGCTCATCCACCACGGCAATCGTATAGTTGAATTCCTCATCCGCACTGCCGTTCTCCACATGATTTTCCACCGTGAATGTATAGTACTGCGGCAGCTTCTCTGTCCAGGATGTGACCAGTGTCACCGGTCCTGAAACCGGAGTATCAAAATCATAGGTATTGTTTATGATGTCGTTATTGCTTGCGTCCTTCGCTGTGCTGGCAAACGGAATCGTAGTATTGTTTCTGTTCAGCCATTTCAGGAAACCCCAGCTTTTTCCGGAGGGAACACCGTTGGCTTGCGGATCTTCCGGCTTGGATGCCTTGTCTCCCGCGATCACCGAATAGTAAACATATCGGTCGTCCCCGTCATGTTTCCAGAAGGTGTATGCCAGCGGCACATCCGAAACAACGGGTTCGGGGCCGGTCCAGGTATGATAGGTTGTTCCTTCCTTCAACAGGTCGAACGTCACAGTCTCAATCTGGCTCCACACGGCATACAGGGTGTCATGATAGGGCGGCGGATCGCCGAAGTCCCAGAGAAATTCCCTTCTTACCAGTTCCAGGAGGCTTTCACCGTTTTGCGGCAGGAGGACGGTTTCATTCCAGGTTGTCGCGGTTGTCCTGCTGAAATCAGTATGATCCTTGATATCCTGGTTGGTTGTCCAGCCGATAAAGGCCAGGCTTGCGCGGGTCGGATCCGCGGGCTTGTATTTCCGGCCCGCCATGTTCTCCGAATCAAGGAGATACAGGTCTCCCTCGACATGTTCATAAGCCGTCGACGTCTCTGTCCAGACGCCGCCGTTAATGTCATAGTCAACCTGGAGGTCGTCCTTTTCAGTGTAGGTAACGACGATCCCTTCCTTATCCTGCTGCAGGACCGCCGTATAGGTCAGCGGATACCCGTACGGAACGTCAGTCTCGCCCGTGCCGTAATCTGTTCCTTCCGGGAATTCCCCGCTCACGCTCATTTTTTTCCAGATGTGATCGTTCTGTACCGTCGCGGTAAATGTATCCACGCCCGGATCCGCCTTGGGCAGCACAATCTTGATTTCTTCGCCCGCGGGCACAACAAGATCCCTGCCGGCCTCAATCCGGTCATACTCGCCGGCAACCTGGTTGACGATCCTCACCGTATCCGTTCCGGCGCCGCCGAGCTCAACCGTAATATCCTCATCTGTGTTATTCCGGAAGGTCACGTAGATCTTCGGCTCCCACATGGCGTAAAGAACGATCGGTTCAGTCTGGTCTTTCCTGGTGACCGCAATCACGGAATCGGGCGAATAGGCGGGAACATACTTATGGCCGGTGGACGGGTTTTCGTGATCGGCCGACGGGTCAAAGCCAAGCAGCGTAAACAGGTCGGTATCGTTCCAGAAGAACTGTTTGCCGTCCTTCTTCGTGGATGCATAACGGTACAGGTGCAGCGCGGTGTTGGACTGGATAGCCATTTCGTTCTCAGTATCACCGAACAGGATCCGTGTCGGGCGGCCCTGTTCGTCCAGGTTGCGCTCCGTATCGATGTAGGACGTACCCGGATGATCCAGTGCGGGCAGGGGACCCTCTTCTTCCCTGATATAACCGCCGCCGTAGTTCTCATTCGCGTCAAGGATCAGTTCCGTAACCTTCGGCCGGCGGGAGGTGTTCTGCTCCGGCTCATAATATGCCTGCATATGGATGATTGCGCCGGAGCTCCCTTCCGGAATCTCCGTGGCATACTGGGCGTCAACAACAAACCTTTCACCGGGCTGGTAATAAACAACCTCATTGTTTGCGTCACGCTCAAGCGGCACCCAGACCGGTTCTTCCTCTGTCCCGTCGTTCCTGACAATCCGCCATCCGCGGAAAACCCAGCCCTGCGTAACGTCGATCGGCCCGCGCAGGATATGCGTATGCGACTGGTCCGCGTAAAGCTGCTTGGTAGGATCCTCCGGATCGTACCATTGATACATTGTACCGGAAATAACCTTATCCGGTTCATTTTCCGGGGCAAACACCGTATTGTACTTCAGGTAATAACCGCCGTCCAGGCGCCACATTGCCCGGATCCTGACGTCTTCCTTGACCTTGGTGTTGAAGTCAAACGGCGCGGAAGCCACCGATCCGTTTTCATAGACCTGATACCAGCCCATGAACGAATAATGTTCATTGGTATTCATGGCGCGGTATTTCGGCAGGCTTGACAGGTCATGGCCGCCGAAATAGGCGTCCATCCAGGCAGTTTTGCTGGTAAACTTCGTCGCGCCGCGGCTTGTGAATTTTTCCGTGGGATAATTGCTGTAATCGGTCCAGTACTGATCTATCTCCGCCGCGGTCAGGTACATCGCGTTACGCAGGTCGGAAGGAACGAATCTGCCGTCATGTTCCCAACTGATATACTGGGTATTGATGTAGTAATAGGTGTGGTCTGCGCCAAGCTCCGCGGCCTCCGCGTCATCGATCCGGATATAGTTGCGCTCCAGGAAGCTGTAGGCGCTGATCGTCTCGTTATAGTTTGCCCGGAAACCCGTGGACGCGCCGCCGGAGGTGGAGCTTTCATGCCAGTGATCGATCTCGCCGCCGTTCGGATCAATCCGGACAATATAATCCAGCTGCCTGAATACCGGATAGAGCACCACGCCTTCAGCCGGCATTCTTTCATTTGCAAAATCAAAGGGTTCGCCTTCACCGGCCTCGTTGGGATACCAGCCAAGGAATACATGCCCTTCCTTGACCGGTTCCTCATATCCCTCATAATCCAGCGCGTCCGAAAGGGTTTCCTTGTAATAGAACTGCTGTGTTTTTGGCTCGTCTTCAAAATCGAGTGTCAGCGTGTACTCTTTCGGCCGGTAGAAGAAATAGACATGGTAATCGTTCTGCCCCGGGATTTCCGGATTTGGCCTGGAATGATTCTCATAGCAGCTGTAAACCGTATCATATCCGGTGATTTCTGTAGCCAGCTGGGATTGCGGCGGAAGGTTGGAGATAACCTGCAGCGGAGACTTTTTCAGGTGCTCCTCCAGAAGATCGTGATCCATTTCATAGAAGCTGTGGCCGATGATCTCGGCTTTGTCTCCGTTTGTGTAGGTCGTGGTCCAGGTTGTAAGGCTGAACTCGTCATCCGACACAAAATCCGTTCCGGGAAAAGTTTCCACTCCGTCCGGCAGCCAGCCGCCGGGCACCGCCTCAAACAGGGTATGGTACTGCTTGAACCGTTGGTCATACGCGGCTCTTCCGAAATACGCCACCAAGTGATGCACGTGCGCGTCGTTAATCACCGAGTTTCCGTCCTGGCTGGCGCACAGCTCGCCGGACATATATCTGAAAATACCGTTGATATCTGCGTTGCTGCCCCCGGAGACCGTACTGGGACGGGCTTTTGCGACGGCGAAGTACAGACTGTCGTAGTAAGCCGTCCAGATATACAGTGTCTTATTGGTACCGTCACCATTTGGATTATTTTTGGAAATACCCACCGGGAACTCCCACGCCGAATTGGCATGTGAAGGCCATTGATCGCCGATATAGGCGCCGTATTTGGCTGTGATCGTATACAGATTGTAGTCGTTGTCAGTCGGAGCGGGATTTTTTTTCGGAACATAATCCTTCTTGATGTTCTCGAGCGTGGCGTGATAGGCCGACGTGTATTCCCGGTCCGTGAGGGTATTGATCATCTTGAACTCATCCGGGGTTGTGCCTTCATATGATACACCGGCAGACGATTGGCCCTGAATCGGCATTCCCGCGTCACGGTACATGTATTCGATCCAGTTGTCGTTTGGCGCACTCTGCTGGCCCCTGTTTTTCGCGTAGCCGTCGTGGCCGACGTGGAAGACCAGGGTGAATTCGATCCGGCTGAAATAGACGTTGAAGATCGTTTCGCCCTGTCCGTCGATCACCTGGGATTCGTCGGACAGATCCTCATTCAGTTCAAAGAAGATTTCCTCCCGCGCAACCAGGGCGTTCGGATCCTCCTTTTTCGGAACGGCTCCCACGTCGTCCAGGATCTCGTTGCTGGCGATGCCGACCGTGAAATCCGCGTCCGGACAATTCACCAGATCACTCAGCGTGATCGTGGAACCGGAAACGATATCCTCCCTTTCCAGCCCCTCGCACAACTGCCTGGTGGTAATAGTCCTGGCCGCGCTGGCAGTATATTCGTCATTCTCCGCGTTTTCTGTCCAGTAGATGACGGTGATCTTTGTATCGGCCGGCGTCCACCTGGCATAAAGCTTCAGGCGGTCCATGGCCTCATAGAATTTCAGCTTTCCGTTTTCGTTTCCGAACAGTTTCACCTGGCCGTTTCCGGTGTCCAGGGTGAATGTTCCTGAAAAGGCGATCTGTCCCGAACCGTCCGTGATCGGGACCGCGCTCATTCCGTCTATGTGAACCGGATACGTGACATAGTTGTCCTGGCTTGTTGTATCAACATAGTTGATCGTCATCGGCTGCAGGTTTTCGTGCTCAGGCAGGTTCGTAATATCGCCCGTCTCCGGATCCGTTGCGGCAAAGGCATACCATCCGGCGAATGTATATCCCGGGCGTTCGGGCACCGGCAGAGATTCAAAAACGTTTTCGCCGTCCGTCCGCGGGATGGTCTGGTCATTCTCGTCAAGCGCCCGGCCCCAGGCTTCCAGGAAGCGGGAGCCGACAAAAGACGCTCCGACGCCGCTGATGCCGGAGACGAAGTCCACCCAGCGCGCCTCAACAAAGATGGGATAAAGGTCAATGCTGGCTTCGTCGTCAATGGACAGGTCCGTCAGGTATACGCCGTCCCTGCCCGGATCCGTCTTTTCCACGCCTTCGTAATCCACGGTCTGCTTCTGGATCCAGGTGCCGTTGTCGTCCTTGTATTCCCAGCCTGTGAAGATCAGGTGGGTTGAATCCTTGCTGTTGGAGCGCACGTCGCTGATCTTGACTTCCACAGACTGCGCGCTGCCCATGGCAATCAACTTGCGGGTCATCAGGTTCTTCGCCGCGGGCGTCGTCTGCTGGCCTTCTTCGTTTTCTTCTCTCGCGTAGAGCATGAAGTTGACGAAATTGTATTTTTTATAGACAGGTGCGAGCAGCACGTGCAGCGTGCCGTCGCTGTCCACTTCGCCGGAACCGGAAATGCCTTCCATGCTCCAGTGGATCGTATCGCCGATCTGGACGTTTGTTTCTGTGATGGTAATGGGTTTTCCGAATGAGATCGCTTCAGGGTGCACCGGCCAGGAGTAATACAGGTTTGTATTTGAAATCCCGATGCCGTATTTATCCGACGATCCGGAGATCTCAACCGGATCAACAACATACCAGCCGTAGAAGAACTGGTCCGGCATTCCTGCGACTGACACATTTCCCGGGTCCGTGATCAGCTCCAGGGTCTCCGAATTGTGGAGAATCTGGGTGCACTGGTACTCATTGTTCATATTCCGGAAGGTATACCGCGGGGTTACATAATAGGCAGTCGTTCCGGTGGAAAGCGCGTCGGCGTCCGTCTTGCTGATGAAGTGGAACTCCACGCGGGGATTGACAACCGTATTATCCTCATGGTCAATGACCACGTATACGGAGAAGCCGGCTGCCTCAAAGGCGATCCTGCCCTCTTCAACGGTGAAATCAGTGATCTGTTCCCGTGTGCCGTCGTCTTTGATATGCCACAGCTCGATATTCCGGTCCGCGGAAATCCTGCTGTCGACGATCTCCACGCTGATTGGTTTCCCTTCGTCCGGCTGGTATTCGCCCTCGCTGTGGCTGATGCTGATCTCAAAAGCAGCCAGCGTTGTCCGGGTTCCGGCGGATTCTTCTTCGGATGTTTCCCCGGTTTCGTCAGTCTGTTCCCGGTCTTTCTGTTCCGCGGCTGTCTCCTGCGCCGGTTCATTTCCTGCCGCGTCCGCGGCGAAGCAGTCTGTGTACTGCTCCGTCACATCGACCACGTTCGCTTCGGCTTCCTTCGGCATCATGCCGTCCAGTGTAACCTGCCGGTCTTCGTTGCTTTCATCCGGATTGACCGTCAGCGTCAGGTGGCGGTAGCCGGTATCCCGGATCACGGCCAACTGCTGCGAATCCAGCTCTGTGATCCCGTTATTCTCTGACAGGTCTTCCATCAGGACTTCAGCCTGCCCGTCCTCCACGCGGTAAAGCGCTACGCTCTCCATCGGGGACAGGTCCGCGTCCTCGTTCAGTTCCGCCCTGATCCACAGCCCGTTCTGTTCCTCCCCGGCTGCGGCCTTCGTCTGGTCCTCAACGGTGAAGGAGCCGAGTACATCCAGTCCTTCCTCGACCTTCGGCGCTTCAGCTTGTTTCAGGGTAATTTCCGTGTCCGCGGAGAAGCCCAGGACCTCCACAGAGGCCAGTTCCGTTTCCTGGGTTGTCAGCGGCGTCAGCGCGTTGCCGATCCCGAACACGTCAAGGGAATCCGTTCGGAACGAAATCGTCCGGCCGGTGATCTCGCTGTCCAGGAGCCTGGCGGTCAGCGTCCTGAATCTCACGACCTGGAGCGCGTCCGTCCCTTCCGTGGCGTCAGGCAGGTTTACATGGACGGTAACCGGCGTGTCCAGGCTGACCGCCTCGCCGTCCAGGAGAAGCTTCAGTTCCAGGTATTTCGTGTAATAGAGATAGGATTCATCGTCACATTTCAGGGTGCGGACCGTCCGCGCCAGATACTTTTTCTGCTCTTCTTCCGGAATCTCGCGGACCTGCAGTACGGCGTCCTGGGGAATATCGGCGTCAGACATGAATGTGATCCAGGCTTCCGTATCTGAACCTGTTGCGTCAATCCGGACCTCCGCCGTTTCCCCGTCCGCGGGCCCCAGGTCTGTCTGGGTGGCGGGTGTTCCCTCATCCGCCGGCCCCAGGTCTGTCTGGGTGGCGGGTGTTTCCTCATCCGCCGGCTCCGGGTCTGTCCGGTTGGCGGGTGTCTCCGGATCCGCGGGCTCCAGGTCGGTCCGGGTGGCGGGTGTTTCCTCATCTGCCGGTTCCGGGTCTGCCGGTGTCAGGGGAATATCCTGTGTATCCTGTTCGGCCGGCTCTCCGTCCGGAACGGGCGGCTGTTCCTGCGCCGGTTCATTCGCTTCTTCAGGAGTATTGTCTGCCTCAGGTGTTTCCGTCCGCTCTCCCGCGGTGGATTCCGTCCGTTTTTCCGTCCGGTTTTCGTCCGGATTCTCCGCCGGTTCTACCGGTATTTCCGCGGCCTGTTCCGTTACGGACGTATCGTCCGCCCCCGCAGCCTGGGTCTCAGCCGTTTCGGTTGCAGAATCCTCTGCCGCGGGTTCTGTCGGAGTCTCATCTGCCCCCGCAGCCAGAGTCTCAGTTGTCTCGGTTATGGAATTCCCGGTTGTGGGTTCAGCGGGAGCCTCGCCTTCCTCAGCCGCCTGGTTTTCTGCCGCGGGTTCTGCCGGAGTCTCGTCCGGTATTTCCGTCTGCGGTTCCGAAGACGTATCCGTCAGCGTTTCCGCGGGTTCGGACGCGGCGCTGTCCTCCGCCTGGATTCCGGAATCCGTACCGTCGTTCTCTTCTTCCGCTTTCAGAATGCTCATCTTTGCCATTCTGATCGAAAAGTCTGCCGGTTTCCTGCCCGAGATCCGGATCAGGTATGTGCTGTCCCGGTTTACTTTATAGTACGGCAGGGTCAGGACGGTCATGCCGTCCTCATCATTATGGTCAAAGGCAAACTTCTTTTTGATGCCTGTATTCTCATCCGTAACAGAGGCCGACAGTTCCACGTCTGTTGTCAGGATCAGGCACAGCTTCTGGGTCTTTTCCGGTATGAACCTGATCAGGTAATCTTCGGGCGGATTTCCTTCCAGGCTGCCGGTCACTGTAATGTCGTCGCTGCCGGTTATTTCGGTATCAGCCGCAGGCTTTTCAATTTCCGGCTCTTCAGTTTCCGGTTCATCGGTCGCGGGCTCTTCAGTCTCCGGCTCTTCAGTCGCAGGTTCCTCAGTTTCCGGTTCCTCAGTCACGGGTTCTTCTTTCTTCGGTTCCGCGGTTTCCGGCTCCCCGGCCTCCGCCTCTTTGTTCCCGGGTTCTTCAGTTGCCGCCTCTTCGGTTTTCGGCTCCTCAGTCTCCGGCTCCTTGGTTTCAGGCTCTTCGGTCTTCGGTTCCTCAGTTCCCGGTTCTTCAGTTTCCTGCTCTTCCCGGTTGTCCGTTTCTGTTCCCTCTGTATCCGCCTGTTCCGGTTCGGATCCGTTTTCGGAATCTTCGGAAACCGCCGGCAGCAGATCCGTCGGCGTAGCCGGTACGGTATCAGTCCATGCTGAAACAGGCATGCTTGTAAACAGCATACATAAAACACACAGAATGGCGATCAGTCTGCGGTTTCTCTGTTTCATCGTCAGTCCTCCGGTTTACAGGAAAGCAGGAAATTTCGGAATAATAGATATATCCAACTTTATAATATACCATTATTTGTAAGCAAAAACAATAAAACTATAGAAAAAACATACACATTTTTCTATATTATACGAAACACTGTATCCATTATCTGGAAATAAGCATCCTGCTCTTCTTCTTTATGGAATTAAAATCTTTTGTTTCCGGCGCTTTTATGATATGATTTATTGCATGGAATGGGTGTGTTCCATCGTTCTATTATTGAATCATTCCGGGGGAGGGGTACCATGAAGCGTTTGACAGGACTGCTTCTGCTGCTGTCACTTTTGTTTGTCTTTTCCGCCGCGCTGGCGGACAGGCAGGCGTGTGAGACAGGCGGCTTCTCCGTGAAACTGCCGGATCATTTTGTTGAGGAACCGGGATATTACGGTTCGGATCTCTGCTTTTACTGGCACGGAAACAAACTGACCGTACTCGCCTATGTTTCCTATCAGGGGGAGGTTTCCGAGACATTCGAAGTGCTCACCGGCGAAGAGACAGACTCACGCCCTGTGACGGTTAACGGAATGAAAATGCTCTATACCCGTTCGGAAACCCCGTCCGGCGTCAGCGTCACCTACACCTGGATGGACCGGGGCAACAGCGTCACCATGGAATTTGATTATTCGGACGCTTCCGTTGAAAGCACCGTCAATTCGATCATCAATTCCATTCGTTTCGATGCGGGACACTGAATAATTATTCAAAAAACAAACATATTATTTTCAATAAAAGCCGTCCGAAAAAAGCCAGCGCTCCGAAAACCCGGAACGCTGGCTTTTTCATTTGCTGCGCGTATTTTTTACTGATCCGAAAAATCAGGAAAACTCAAAGCACAATTATGTATTGTGAATTATGAATTAACAGTTATTTCCCTTCGTAAACGATCAGCGACTCCACATCGTATTTCCCGAGTTTATTCCGGCCTTCCAGCCCGGCGAGCTCCATCACGAAGATCATCTTCACAACCTCGCCGCCCAGCTGCTCCACCAGCTTCGCGGCCGCTTCCGCGCTGCCGCCCGTGGCAATCAGGTCGTCCACAATGACCACTTTCTGTCCGGGTTTCACCGCGTCCACATGCATCTCGATTTCCGCCTGGCCGTATTCCAGGTCATATTTCTGGCTTACGGTCTTCCGGGGCAGTTTTCCCTTCTTGCGGACCGGAACAAACCCCTTCCCTGTCAGGTACGCCACCGGCACGCCGAAGATGAATCCCCGGGATTCAGGCCCGATGACCAGGTCGTACTCCGTGTCCTTCAGCAGGTTTACCAGGCCGTCCACCGCCAGTTTCAGGCCGTCTGGGTCCTGGATCACGGAGGTGATGTCCCGGAACATGATCCCGGGTTCGGGGAAATCGGGAATCGTCACGACATATTCTTCCAATTTCTTGTTTTCCATTGTCTGTTTCTCCTTGAGTATTTATTCGTTATTTATTAATATCTATTCATTTGTCCATGAACTCCAGGATCCGGCGGTAGACTTCTTCCCGTCCGGTTTCATTCAGGATCTCATGCCGCATACCGTCCAGCGTAACGATTTCCAGCTCCCGGAATCCGGCTTTGCGCAGCACCGCTTCCGAGTCCGCACGGCCCTTTTCGCCGCCGGTACAGGGGTCGTCCCTGCCGGAGATCATCAGGATCGGCAGTTCCTTCCATACTTCCTCATACTTCCCTGCCTCACCCATCAGTTTGATCAGGCTGAACAGCGCGGCGTAGCTGCCCAGGGTGAACCGGGCGCCGCAAAGCGGATCCTCCCGGTACTTTTCCACGTTTTCCGTATTGTAGGACAGCCAGTCGGAAGGCGTTTTCGCGTCCGGCACCGCCTTGGCAAAAGGTCCCAGCACCATGCCGTCCACCAGTTTGGAATACCCCTTCGCTCCCTTGAAGGAGGACAGCAGGCCGGTCAGTACCAGCCCCGCCCCGGCGGCGCTGTTGGGGTTCGGATAGCCGGAGAGCACCACCTTGTGGAATTCCCGGCTTTCTTTCTGCAGCACGACCCGGGCAATGATCGTGCCCATGGAATGGGCAAACAGGATCACCGGCACGCCGGCCCAGCGCTCATGGATCATCTCCAGGATGGTCTCTTCATCCTCCAGCAGCTTCAGGTGCCCGTCCCGGTCTGCGATATGGCTCAGCACCGGTGCGCTTTTCCCGTGCCCGCGCAGGTCCGCGGTCACCGCCGTGTATCCGGCGGCCTGCAGGTATTCCGCAAACGGCTGGTACCGGTCCTGGTACTCTTCCATCCCGTGGATGAACTTCACGACCGCTTTGGGTTCGTCCGCCTCATAGATCCGCAGGGCAAGCCCGTACCCGTCCTTCGCGGACAGCTTCATCTCCTGCATGTTCACCGGGCATCCTCCTTGTTTCCGTACAGTTTGTCATGCATTTTGTTGTAATGCTTCGCCATATACCGGAATTCCTTCGCGCCGGTCACAGAGATCGGATTGCCGGCCTCCGCCTGCTTCTGGGCGTTGATCAGCGGCATCGTGCCAAGGCGGGCTGTCAGGTAAATCAGGAACAGGATCACCAGCGTCAGCACGATGATCACCACGCGGACGATCGTCAGCTCTTTGTTCAGCTCTGCCGTGGTGTTCTGGCGGGTGGCGTTCATCAGCTTGTCCAGCGTCTGCAGGCTGGCCTTCAGGTTTGTGCGGATGATTTCCTTCCGGGAATAGTATTCGGTGCCCAGTACCATCTCCTGGGCCAGTTCCATCTTGTCGTCCGCGGAACGGAAGGTGTCTTCGTCCTTCAGTTCGATCGCGCGGAGCGTTTCCGGATAGTTCCGGATTTCCTTTGCCTCAATCACCAGCTTCATCGCGTAATACTCTCGGTACATCAGGGAGGTGGATTCGTCCATCGCCTTCTGCAGCTGCTCCACAAGAACGCTTTCCGCCTCGCTTTCGGACATGCTGGTAATGGCGGCCTCCCGGCGTTTGGAGGTGAACGCTTCCTCAAAATAATTGTCCAGGTACTGCGTTTCCCCTTCCATGGTGAAACGCTGCACCATTTCCGTCAGGTAGTCCGACGCTTCCATCAGCTCATGGGCCGCAGCCTGCCGGACGATATAATTGCCCGTTGCCTTGTTCAGCGCCGTGAACACGTTTGAAGACTGGTAGGTGGAAAAGACCAGCAGCAGCGAAATAATGACCGCGCACACAACCATGGCGATATGCACGACGTGCAGGGAGATCCCTTCGTTGTTGGCCTTCCGGTTCTTCTTCATTTCTGTGCCCCCGTTCCGTATTCAGTTGATCATATCATGTAACTTGTATTATACACGTTCACCGCGGAATGGACAAGGGTTACTCGTCCGGTATGACGATGATCTTGGTGTCGTGCCCCATATGCGTCCAGACCCACCATGCGTTGATGCCGCCGTTTTCCTCCGTCGTCCGCGGATCCATGCGGATGCAGCCGTGGCTGGCTTTGGTGCCCAGGCTGGCAATCTCTTCATCATAATTCCTTATGTTGTTTTTTACCGAATAGCCTGTTGAATGGATCAGGTTCGACGCGTCGATCCGGACCGGATAGCTGTATCTGTGATTGCTCTGTGAAAAAGCTTCCATCCGGGTCCCCATCAGGTACACGCCGCTGTGGGTGTCCGCGCTGCGGTCCTCCCCGGTTGTGTATCCGGTGGATACCAGGAGCGTCCCGATCTTCCTTCCGTCCTCATAGACCGTCATGGTCTGCGTTCTCTTGTCGACCACGGCGCCGTACCGGGTGTTCGGCCGGATCACCCGGAGCTGTTCCGCCCTGACCCAGCCCTCGATATACCGCCCGTCCTTCTGGCGCCACGCGCCGATTTTTGCCCATCCGTCTTCGGTCAGTTCCAGCACGGCAAGCCCGCACGTCCGGCCGTCCACCGCGCCTGCCCTGCCCGACCGGCCGCCCTTGTTCTCCATGATGATGAGGCCGCTGCCTTCCACGCCGTTCCCGACGGTAACCGGCGCGGTCAGGGCTTCCCATACCGCCGCGTCGTCGGAAAGGTCCGCCGGAATCAGGCTGCCCGTCACCGCCGGTTCCAGGTCGGGTTCCCGCTCCGCCAGCAGCGTGACCGCGGCAGTGCAGACCTGGTCCGGGAGGGCTTTCGTCCAAACGGAGATCACATACTCTCCGGGTTCGCACCTCACCCCGGCCCGGAGCATGCCGTTCCACTTCAGCACCACGGGATACTTTCCGTCGCTCTGCCCCTTCGCCCGCCATACCGGGCCTTCCGTGCCGTCCGCCCGCTCGGCGGTTGCCTCCCAGGTCCCTCCGGCAGACAGGCCGATCTCAATCTTCAGCGGGTGCTTCCCGTCCGGATAAAACCGCTCCGCCGCCGGCAGGCAGCAGACTGCTGCCGGAACCGGGTTGACCGCGTTCGTCATAATCTCCGCCTGTTCCACCGTCCGGTCCGAACCGGTCAGTGTCGCGCGCAGCCTGACCTTCCCGCTCTGGACCGGCTCTCCGCCATAGCTCAGCCCGTCCCACGGGATCCTGACGGTTCCTGCGTCGATATCCAGGTCCGTTACCGGATTTTTCAGCGGCAGCGTTCCGTACCACGCCTCGATCGTCAGGCGGCCGCCTTCGTCGGAACAGACGGTCAGGTCGTTCTTTTCATATGCGCGGATCGTCCCCGCCTGCAGTTCGACTGCGAATGCGCACGCTGTCCCCGCCAGGAACAGCAGCATAATGGCCAGCATGGCCGCGGCCTTTTTCATTGCCCGATAATCCTCCTGTTTTCCTTTGCCGGTATTGTACCTGTTTTCAGGGTCTTTGTCCACTTTGCCCGTGTCATCTTTTCATTGACAGGCACAGGATTTGCCTTATACTTTTATCGGATTGAAACGCTATTTCCGCGGGAGGGAAAAATATGCCGGAAGCAAAGAACGTCAGCCGTTCGCAGGAAGTGGAACGCGAACTCATCGCAGTCAGCCGCCTGGACGACGCGCAGCTTTATGAAAAATACCGGACGGAAGAGGAAGGCCTGAACCAGGTGGAGGCCGCCGAACGCCTGGAGGAATACGGAAAAAACATCATCGACGTCAGCAATGAGAACAGCCTGCTGAGCCGGATCAAGGACGCTGTAATTAATCCTTTCAACATCGTCCTGATGATCGTGGCCATCGTGACCCTGTTCACGGACGTGATTCTTTCAGATGAGCCGAACCCCGCCACCTTCATCATGCTGGTGCTGGTCATCATCATCTCCGGTATCATCGCCTTCGTCCAGTCGGAGAAGTCCAACAGCGCCGCGCAGAAGCTGCAGAAGATGATCTCCAACCGGATCGACGTGATCCGCAACGGCAGCGAGATGGAGATCGATATTGAGGACGCGGTCCCCGGCGACGTGGTGAAGCTGGCCTCCGGCGACATGATCCCCGGCGACGTCCGGTTCATCGAGTCCAAGGACCTGTTCATTGACCAGTCCCAGCTGACCGGTGAAAGCAACCCGGTCGAAAAGTTCGCCGGCCCGGACGACGAGGGCGGCAGCATCGACGAGCTGGACAACATCGGCTTTATGGGCAGCAATATCGTTTCCGGCAGCGCGAAGGCCGTGATCCTGGCCACCGGAAACAGCACCTATTTCGGCAGCATGGCGAAGAGCCTGAATACCTATAAGGATAAGAGCAGTTTTGAGGAGAACCTGAGCTCCATCAGCAAGCTCCTGATCGGTTTCATGGCTGTCATGGTGCCGATCATCTTCATCGCGAACTTCATCACCAAGGGCGACTGGCTCCAGTCCCTGATGTTCGGCATCACGATCGCCGTCGGCATTATGCCGGAAATGCTGCCGGTCATCATGACCTCTTCCCTCGCCAAGGGCGCCATCAACATGTCCCGCAAGGAGACCATCGTAAAGCGCCTGAGCTCCATCCAGACCTTCGGCGAAATGGACGTCTTCTGCACGGACAAGACCGGCACCCTGACCCAGGACGAGATCGTCCTGGAAAAATACATGGACGTCCTCGGCCGCGAGGACAAGCGCGTGCTGCGTCATGGCTTCCTGAACAGCTATTTCCAGACCGGCCTGAAAAACCTTATGGACCTGGCCATCATCAACCGCGCGGAAAAAGAAGACCTGTCCTACCTGAAGGAAGCTTATATCCGCGAGGATGAGATCCCCTTTGACTTCAGCCGCCGCCGCATGAGCGTCGTGCTTCGGGATAAGCAGGGCAAGCGCCAGCTGATCACCAAGGGTGCGGTGGAGGAAATGATCTCCATCTGCTCCTTCATCGAAATCGACGGCGAAGTGAAGCCCCTCACGCCGGAACTGGCGGAAGGCGCACAGCGGATCGCAGAAGAGAACAACGCCGAGGGCATCCGCGTCATCGGCGTCGCCCAGAAGAACGAAGTGCATAACGTGGACGCCTTCGGCGTGCAGGATGAAAGTGATATGGTCCTGATCGGCTTTATCGGCTTCCTCGATCCGCCGAAGCCCTCCGCCGGCACCGCCATCGCCGCCCTGCAGAAGAACGGCGTACGCACCGTCGTCCTGACCGGCGACAACGAAGGCGTAGCCATCGCCATCTGCGGCCGCCTCGGCATCGATACTTCCTATACGCTCACCGGCGCCAAGGTGGAGGAAATGGACGACGGGCAGCTGAAAGAAGCCTGTGAGAAGTGCCACATCTTCTCCAAGCTCTCCCCCTACCAGAAGCAGCGGGTCGTCAAAGCCTTCCAGTCCAACGGCCACATCGTCGGCTACATGGGCGACGGTATCAACGACAGCCTGCCGCTCAAACAGTCGGACGTCGGCATCTCCGTGGACACCGCCGTGGATATCGCCAAGGAAGTTGCGGATATCATTCTCCTTGAGAAGGACCTGCAGGTCCTGGAGGAGGGCGTCATCGAAGGCCGCCGCACCTTTGCGAACATGTCCAAGTACCTGAAGATGACCGTCAGCGGCAACTTCGGCAACATGTTCTCCGTCCTGATCGCCAGCATCTTCCTTCCCTTCCTGCCGATGCTCCCGATCCACATCCTCGTCCAGAACCTCCTGAACGACTTCGCCCAGCTGGGCATGCCCTTCGACCATGTCGAGGATGTCTATATTGAAAAGCCGAAGCGTTGGGATATCCCGGGCATCAAGAAGTTCATGATCTTCTTCGGCCTGCTCAGCACCGTCCTGGACGTGCTCTGCTTCCTGGTCCTCTGGTTTGTCTTCAAATTCAACAACGAATCCGTCGCCGGATACTTCCAGTGCGGCTGGTTCATGTTCGGCGTCATCTCCCAGACCATGGTTATCCACACGATCCGCACGCCGAAGATCCCCTTCATCCAGGACCGCGCTTCAAAGCAGTTGACCCTGTCCACCCTGGCCGTGTGCATTGTCACCCTGCTGATCGGCTTCACCGGCGTCGCGCTGCTCTTCAGCATGCCGGTCATGCCCATCACCTTCCTGGCCTGGATGGCCGGCCTGATGGTGGTCTACACCGTGCTGGCGCAGATCATGAAGGTCGTTTATATCCGCATCAACAAGGAGTGGGTGTGAGCCCCGATTGACATCAGTCCCCGTACAGATATATTATTTCTATATATTGTAGACAGTAGTTTAGGAGGTCGTCGTAATGAAAAAGTTCTGGATTGTCCTGCTGGCTCTGATCCTTGTTTCCTCCGTGTCCGCCCTGGCAGACGGCGGCATGAAAATGGTCAGTTTTTCCGACGCGGGCCTGGAAAAGGAAATCGAAGGCGTTGCCTTTGCGGATGGCGTGCTCATCATCAGCGCGCCCGGTGAATATATGCTTTCCGGTGAACTGACCAACGGACAGCTTTCGGTTGACTGCCCGTCCGAAGGAAAAGTGACCCTGTATCTCAACGGCGTTTCCATCCACACCGACGGCGCTGCCGCCATCCTGATCGGCGAATGCAAGCCGAAGGCCGTCCTCTCCCTGGTGGACGGAACGGAGAACGAATTCTCCAACGGCGCGCAGGCGACTCCCGACGAGGACGAGGAACCCAACGGCGTCATCTTCTCCCAGAGCGACCTGGTCATTGAGGGAAGCGGCAGCCTGAAGGTAACCGCCGCTTCCGCGGACGGCATTGTTTCAAAGGACGAGCTGGAAATCCACGGCGGAAAGATCACCGTGGAAGCGAAGCGCCACGGGATCAAGGGAAAGGACTGCGTTGAAATCTACGACGGCGAAATCTCCGTCACTGCCGGTCGGGACGGCATCAAGAGCACGAACAAGAATGACTCCTCCAGGGGTTATGTGTCCATCCGCGGCGGAATCGTCACGATCGTCTGCGGGGATGAACCCATTCAGTTCGTTACCGGCTGCACCATTGAAAATGTGAAGATTTCTCTTGGGATGAGCAAATAATCATGAACATTCGTAAAACGCTTCTGGTCCGTTTCCTGGCCGTCCTTCTGCTGCTTTCATTCCTCCCGGTCTTCGGCTGCGGAGCGGAAAGCGCGTACCGTGAGCTGAAATCCGGCGACCGGGGGGAGGATGTTCTGGCCCTGAAGGACCGGCTTTACGAATTGGGTTATATTTCTTC
Source organism: Clostridia bacterium (assembly GCA_017512985.1). Classification (GTDB taxonomy): domain Bacteria; phylum Bacillota; class Clostridia; order Christensenellales; family Aristaeellaceae; genus Aristaeella. The sequence continues at coordinate 79,807 of JAFWEJ010000017.1, read as the reverse complement.
AAAAAACTACGGGGACGACTATAACAAAAACACCGTCGCAAGGATTAAGGAGCTTCAGAAAAAGAACGGCCTGAAAGCGACGGGCATTGCCACACCCGAACTGCAGGAACTTGTCTTTTCAGATGAATGTATAGCAAAATCCGGCAAAAAGGCTCCTGATCTCACTCAAAGCCATACCCCGGAGGCTGCCGGAAACAACCCGGCAGTTTTTGCCATGCCTTCCCCTGCCGGAAAGGACGCGCCTCAGCTGGATGAGGACGGCTTCCTTGACGCGGATGAGCCGTATATTTACGCGAACCGGAATGCCGGCGAATGGACCTATGTCAGCCGCAGTATCCACGTGGAGATCCGCCAGCGTGTGGACAAATCCGTACCCCATAAGTGGCTGGAAGCGGCGCTCCGCTACCGGGAGCCGGCCTGGTTCGGATCCATGCTAAGCGAGAGCACGGCGGAAAAGCCAACCAAGTCCGGTCTGCAGCCTGCCAAGCCGATGACGATTGCGGAAAAGCAGCAGGCGGTTTTCGCAATCAGCGACGACTTCTTCGGTTACCGGGTCTGGAACAGCCAGAAACCCGGGATCATCGTCCGGAACGGTAAAATCTGGTCTGAAAAGACCCGCGCCGCGGACGGAAAAGCCTGGCCCCCGCTGGACATCATCGCCCAGTTTGAGGACGGGAGCATGAAAACCTTCGTATCCGACGCGCATACCGCGCAGGAATATCTGGATATGGGCGTCGTGAGCACCTATGCGTTCGGTCCCATCCTGGTGGAGGACGGCCGGGTCAGTGAAGACCTGAATCACTGGCGCACCACCGACCGCGCTCCGCGCATGGCCATCGGCATAACGGCTGACGGCACCATCCTGGCCATTGACGCCCTGGGCCGGCGGAAAGACGCCGTAGGCGTCACAACGCCCTGGCTGGCGGAAAGGATGCTGGAACTCGGCGCCGTAGAAGCGCTGAACCTGGACGGCGGAAACACCACCAGCATGATTTTTATGGACGATATCATCAACCGCCCGGAAGACGTGAATAAAAAGGACATTCGCACCGTCAGCGGGCTGATCGGTGTCAGGGAGGGATCTGACTGATGAACAGACGGGCTCGTTTCTTCCTTGCGCTGGCATGCGCGCTGCTCGGCTGCCTGATGGCAGCCGGCGCCTTCGCGGGAGGCCCGGACGCCTGGATTTCCCCGGACGGAACCCTGACCGCGGACGCGATCACCTTCAGCAAGAATGAGGGAAAAGGCTATACCCTGTACCTGCCCGGTAACCTGGACACGAAGAACATGCAGTTCGGCGTGGCGGACGGCGTCTCGTTCACCTATGGCTCCCGGAACATAAAAACCGGCGACAGTGCGGAAATCGTAAAGGTCGGCACCGTCCAGTTCAGGCTCGGCAAAGAGAAAGGCTCCCTGACCGTTATGCGCGGTTCCGCCGGGCTGCCCGCTGTTTACGTGACCACTGAAAGCGGCAGCCTGAAGAAGATCGAGGCGAAAAAGGAAAACCGGGAGCCCGGGCTGCTTGTCCTGCGCGGACCGGACGGAGAAGTGCAGTATGACGGCGCGCTGGAGCATGTGAAATGCCGCGGCAATTCTTCCATGACCTTCAAAAAGAAAAATTACCAGATCAAACTGGAAAAAAGCACGAACCTCCTGGGCATGGGCAAGGCGAAAAAGTGGATCCTGACCGGCAATTACCGGGACAAATCCTATCTGCGCAACCAGATCATGCTGGACCTGGCGGCGGACATCGGCCTGAAATACACGCCCGAACATATGCCCGCGGAATTGTACATAAACCATGAATACCGCGGCCTGTACCTGTTCTCCGAAAAAGTGGAAATCGACAAGGACCGCGTGGCAATCGCCAACCTGGAAAGCGCCACAAAAAAACTGAACGAGAAGGAACTCAGCGAGTACAAGTTCACCGGCAGGAAGAAATCCTCCCCTGGCTCCTCCAAGGCCTATGACATCCCCGCCGATCCGGAGGATATCACCGGCGGATACCTTGTGGAATATGAAAGCTACCCTGCCCGTTACAGGCAGGAAGCCAGCGCCTACACGACAAAAAAAGGCAGCATCATCGTGGTCAAATCGCCGGAATATGTTTCCGTCGCCCAGATGAAATACATCTCTTCCCTCTGCCAGTCCTTCGAAAACGCGGTCATGGCAAAGGACGGAAAGGATCCGGGAAGCGGAAAGCATTATACGGAGATTGCGGACGCGGAATCCCTGGCGCTGAAATACATGATCGAAGAGATCAGCGAAAACTATGACGGAAACTCCTCCAGCCAGTATTTCTACAAGCCCGCGGACAGCGTCAGCGAAAAGCTGTACGCCGGGCCTGTCTGGGATTATGACAGCACCTTCGGCGCTTACGCCTCCAACCAGCGCAACGCGAAATATGTCCTGAATCCCGCCTATCTGTGGATTGCCAAAGGCGACTGGAACGCCTGGTATCCGGCGCTGTACCGCCATGAGGATTTCCGTGCCCTGGTCGCGGAGCTCTGGAACGGGCGGGTAAAGGAAGACGTTGAGATTCTTCTGGGCCTGCGTGAATCCGAAAAAGAAGGGCTGCAGTCCATTGACCGGTGGCAGAAAGCCATTGAAAGTTCGGCCGCCATGGACCGTGTCCGCTGGCCGCGCCCTGCCAACTCGAGCACCGTCGCCCAGACGGGGAATACCTTTGAGGCGAACATAAAATTCCTGAAGGATTACCTGAAACAGCGCTATGATTTTCTGAATGAAACGTGGGGAAGCGAAAAATGAAAAAGTGTTTCCTGCTTCTGGTTCTGATCGCATGCGCGGCCCTTGCGGCCGCCGCGTCTGCAGAGGCGCCGGAAGCCTCTTCGGAAGCGCCGGAGATTACCTCACTCTGCACCTTTATTTCCCCTGTCAAAGAAAGCAGGCTAAACACCTTTTCGCTGATGACCGATCAGGATGTCAGCACTTTTTTCGCCCTGAAGGAAAAAAAGGGCTGGCTGGTCGTTGAATCCCCGGAACCGGTCTGGGGTGTCTCCGTCATGCTGTACAACCGTTACGGCAGGGATTATTCCTACGATCTGGAGATTGAAGGTGCCGACGGAAAATGGTCCGCCGTGGCCCGGAGCAAATACCTCAGCAACTGGCATCCGCTGGACGAACCCGTAACCAGGTTCCGTATTCAGGCCACCAGCAAGGAACGCCTTCGTATCGCTGAACTCCGGCTTTTCGGAAAAGGGGAAAAGCCTGCTGAGATCCAGGACTGGCAGGATCTTGACAAAGCCGATATCATGCTCCTGGCCTGCCATCCGGACGATGAGGTCCTCTGGTTCGCCGGCCTTATGCCGGTATATGCGGACCGCGGCTATAAAGTCCAGCTGGCCATGATGACCCCCGCGAGCGAAGAGCGCCAGCTGGAGCTGCTTCAGTCCGCGTGGCACTGCGGCATGCGCTATTATCCTTATTTCATCGGCCTCCATGACAAAAACGGCCACAAGAACCTGGAACGGCAGTATACCATGTGGAAAAGCAAAACCCGCGTCCACCGGCTTGTCACCGAATGTTTCCGGCGGTTCAAACCGGAGGTCGTCGTCACCCACGGAGAAGAGGGTGAATACGGCCACAGCGCCCACAAGGCAACCGCGGATTCAGCCAAGGCCTGCCTGAAATATGCGGCAAACAGCAGCAAATATCCCGATTCCGCCAAGAAATACGGAACCTGGCAGATCAAAAAGCTCTATCTGCACGAGTACGCAAAAAACAAGGTCGTCATGGACTGGTCCCAGCCGCTGGCCTCCTTCGGCGGAAAGACCGGCTTCGACATCGCCGGGGAAGCGTTTCAGTATCATGTTTCCCAGGTTAAAATCGGACATTATGAATTCAAGCCTGTCGGCGATCACGACAACACCGCCTTCGGCCTGTATTTCTCTGCCGTCGGTCCTGATACCGGCAAGAATGATTTTATGGAGAATATCAACTGATATTTTCTGTCCCCTGTCCCGCAGGTTCCTGTTCCCCGCCCCGGGCATTGACAGCTTTATTCAGAGCTTTGGAGGTATACCGTGAAGAAGTTCCTGCCCTGCTTCCTTTGTTTGGTGTTTTTGCTCTTTGGCAGCGCTTTTGCCGAAATCCATATCGATGAAGAAGCGCCGGAATCATGGAAAGATAAGGACATTCTGGTGCTGACCGCCTTCCAGATGTACGGCAATGACGGCGCTCTGCTGGAAGTGGGCGGAAAAAGCATCCTGATTGACGGAGGCGTCAAGGGCCAGCGTTTCAGCCTGGAAAAGGCGCTTGCCGGCATGGGATATGAAGGGCATGTAGATATTATCTATAATACCCATCCGCACGATGACCACATCGGCGCTGTCAACTATATGCTTCGGTTCGGTTTCACCGCGGATGAGTTTATATCCACTTTCCCGGAGGATTATAACGATCCGGAACAGATTGCCGCGGTGAAGCTGCTGAAACAGAACGGCATCCCGTATCACCAAGTTCAGAACGAGGAAACGCTTGAGATCGGCGGCGCCAGTTTCAAGTTCTTCTGTTTCCCGGACGGCAGGGATCCGAACGCTTTAAGCAGCACGGTGCTGATCACCTTCGGCAGCAGCCGGCTGCTGATGACCGCCGACGCTTCAAGCGGCACCGTCCGGTATTTCCACAAGAAATATACAAACGGGGAACTCCGGGCTGAAGTCATGAAGTATCCCCATCACGGGATTACAACTGTCGATAACGAGTTCGTCGAAGATGTCGCGCCCGAATTTGCGTATATCACCAACTACACCTCAGCAACGCCGGCCGTTGATTTGCAGCTGAGGCAGAGAAATATAAAGTTCAAGCACACGTCCTACGGACGCATTGTGCTGAAGACAGACGGCACAGACTGGTATATCACCCAGTACAGGGGTGTTTATTGAGGGAACGAAAGGGACGGTCCTTTTCGTTCCCTTTTTCACAGATCAGTCTCATCCAATAAAAGGCCCTGAAGCACGGCAACTTCTTGCTTCAGGGTTTTGTTTTTTGCGTCAATAACGATACGTCTTGGGCACATTTATGAACATGTTATCACGTACATCTCCGAGATTTAGCTATTTTATTTTTATCCATTGAATGCTTAAACTTCTCAATTGCTTTCCTGATTTGTTTGATCTGGCGCTTCTCTTCCTTCGATACCACGCCATCATCCTTCAAAGCAGACATTTCAATAGATTTATCAAGCGTCTCGAGCGCCAACAACGCATTGTTGACTTGTGACTGCATAAACCGATTCATTCCGGCACCTCGTATAACTAAATATACATTCTTTTGTTTTCCTGTATATGCATACTATATCATTATTTAATGTAATACACAATTCCTGCCCGAGCAAAATACTAAAACGTTAAACAAATGTTAAATACGAACCTGAAAATGACTCTTTTACATGACGTTTTGAAAGGAAAGAAAAACTCCGGAACGCTTTATTATCAACGTTCCGGAGTCTGTTGGATTAGTAGGACTCGAACCTATGTTCCGTTCGCTCAATGGTCGCCTGAAGCCCTTGGAGCGGGCTTCATTTTCCCTTTCGCGCCAACAAACTCAAGTCGCTTCCGCTTCGCGGACAGCCCACCGGGCTGACGCTTCTCTCGTTTGCCCCCACGATGTCAAAACCAAATTAACCACAATTTTTTACGAAAGAGAGATGACGCGATCGCCCACCGTAATCTCTTCTGTATCGACACTTCAGTCGATTCAAGCAACTATCCGACTTGAGTTATGAGTAGCGCATTTAAACCGAAATGTGCATTTTTCGTTCATTCACAAAAGCATGAACAGATTATATCACTATTTCCAATCATATAATTCCTGATAAATCGAATATGTATTAATAATCTTTTTGACATAGCTCCTTAATCTCCTCTTATTAATCATGTTTTATTGGCTATTATTCTCTGATAAAAAGTATATCACAAAGGGAAAAATGCTGTAAACCTTATGAACAAGGCATTTATAAAACCCATACATGAACATGTTCGACTCAAAAAACAAAAGTCCTCAGAGCCTTACACTCCAAATGCTTAATGTTTCTAATCGCTAACCTCTGTGCTTCTTTTCGCGCCAACAAACTCGATTCGCTTGCCTTCGGCACTCTCCACCGGAGAAACGCTTCCTTCGTTTGCCCCCCACGGTGGGTGTCATAGGTTCGAGTCGACTGGCCCAAAACCAAGAAAAAACAGATCCATGAAGGATCTGTTTTTTCTTGGTGGGATTAGTAGGACTCGAACCTATGACCCCCACGATGTCAACGTGGTGCTCTAACCAACTGAGCTATAATCCCATGCGGTCAGCGAAAGGGATTATAACATAGCACAGTCAGTTATGCAAGTGCTTTTTGTCATCTCTGGTTTCTGCTTCGGCGCCTTACTTTTTTGAGCACCATGCATTTTCCAAGCAGTTTGTCACAAATTTTGTCACAAGCATATTTCTGTACCCCAATAGAACTAAGGCTTAGACTGCTGTTTTTGTGTCACACATTTTGTCACAGGTCATCATTCGGCTTAATGCCTCACGATACTGGATAACTCCTTCAAGTCTTCGTTTGGCATATACCTTTTCAACCATGCGCGTATCAGTATGACCCATCATATCAGCAGTCTGTTTCGCTGTAAAACCACTCTCACAGCATTCCGTAGCAAAGTTCGTGCGGAAGTCATATGGTTCATACCCTTCTATGCCAATTTGTTTAAATGCTTCGGAGTATGTCTTTACATATGTTGACCTTGGGCAAGGGCTCATTATATCCCTGCCATGGACAACATAGCCCGTTTTGTTCTCCACTTGACTTAGCACAGCAATAACATCTGGCACAAGGATGATCTGCCGAACAGACAGCTCTGTCTTGCCGCCTTCTTGTACTACTGGTCTGTTTTTGTCAGGGTATGTTACCGTCCGTATCATATGGCATACACCATTCTCAAGATCCACACACTCCCAGCGCAAACCAAGTATTTCCTCCGGTCGCATTCCTGTATAAGCCAATAAGACAACGTAGAGCCTCTGTCGTTCAAGTTTCAATTTTGGAATACCGTTTCGGACTCTAATAATGTCTGCATTTCGAAGCGGTTTATGCGTTGAAGCTTTCTGCCCATTATTCTTAAGTAGATCCCTGTTGACCGGTGATTCATCGATATACTTGAGCGCAACAGCTATCCTAAGAATTCTTGACAGAAGTCCGCTTACTCTGTCTATTGTGTTCTTATTCAGGTCTTTTTTTCGTCCGCGGCTCCCCGCTTCTGCCATCCAGTTGTAAAAGCCCTGTATTGTCAGAATATTAATATCTGTTAGATACATATATCCCATATATGGATAGATGTTCAGTCTCAGGTATTGTTCATAGTTCGCCCTGGTTGTCGCTGCCAAGGTCTTGAAATACGTAGGTTTGTATTTCTGCTCAACAAAATTCTCAAGCGTGATCCTTTTCGCTGGATCTACTTGTGGACCAACCAGAATCTGGGCAATACACCTGAAAAGCTCCTGTTTGTTGTTACCGGATGCCCATCTTATGATACCGTTATCTAGTTGAACACGTTCTCTCAGTCTTGCCACGTCATAATCTCCTTTTTGTGGCACTGACTCCAATATGTAGTTTCCAAGGTTCTGTGTATGAACACGCTGTAACGCTGCTTCAACAGCCTGTTCAACCATCATTTCTGTCTCATCAATAGCATGCTTATTATATCATGCACTTTTATAAACGCAACGTGGTGCTTACATTTCGAGCTCTGTTGAGATATGGAATAAAACATATGTATGGCTTTATGAAAGACTGAAAGTTCTTCAGCGTAAATTGACCGGCTATCGGCTTGTCCGATACCGGTCTTTTTTTTTTGCCCATTTGCTGGTTTCGAAAGGAGGTTATTCCCGGCACAACCATGTCACTGTCAACTCAACAACCCAAAATGAAAGGAGAAACAACAATGAATACCCTGCAGAACATTTTCCTCCGCGAGAAGAGCTTTGAAAACTACAGCGACGGTGCTGTGCTTGAACTGCTGTTTAGCACTGCCGGTGTTCGCGGTGACACACAGTCCATTATCCAGTCCATGTTTGACCGCTTTGGTTCGTTCCGAGGCGTGCTGGAAGCTCGCCCACAGCAACTTATGACGATCCCCGGCGTTACCAAAAAGGTTGCCACACTGGTCAGCATGATCGCCCCGCTGGCTAAGGTCTGGGAAAGAGCCAATATGGAAAATCCGGACAGGATAGGTAACACAAGAGAAGCGGAAGCGTATGCCAAGTCACTCCTGATGGGAGAAAGAACTGAACGGTTCTATGTTGTCGCTCTTAGCGCACAATGCAGAATACTTGGTTGCAAGAAGATAACTGAAGGATCGCTGAGCGAATGCAATTGCTATCCAAGGATGGTTGTGGAAGCTGCTCTCATGTTTAATGCGCACTCTGTCTTAATGCTCCATAATCATCCGCACTCCACATGTGCAGCATCACCAGAAGATATCTCGGCAACTCTACAGTTGCAGAGGCTACTTAATGGTGTGGGGATCACTCTCTTAGACCATCTCATCGTCTGTGGAGACCGATGCTACAGCATGTCAACTCACGGTGATATCAGCTACCGTAACCGCTGATCATCATATGTCCCTGTTAACTCAACGACCATAGCAGAAGCTATCGGGTTGCTTGCGGACGTTAAGCACAAGCGGGCATGAAGCTGCCCACATCCGGTATGGCACTGACCCAGCTGGAAGCTTCCGTCACCTATACTCATCAACCAAACGAAAGGGAGAAAAAACAATGTGTAAGACAAACGACATTATCTGCACCAAGGTTCAGGATCTGATGGATCTGAACAGCATGATCGAAGAGCTTCAGAACGAAGCTGAAAAGCTCAAGGACGAGATTAAAGCCTACATGGGCTCGGAAGAAACTATGCAGGCAGGCTGCTGGAAAGTCACTTGGAAAGAAACTATCAGCCGTCGCGTTGACACTGCTGCTCTGAAAAAGGTCCTCGGTGATGCGCTGGAAGAGTATACGAAAACCATCATTTCTCGCCCGTTCAAAGTAAGCTGAAAGCCGGGACTGCTGCAACAGTACCCGGCTTCATCACATCCACAAGGGACAGTCTCATTGTAGGCTGCCCCTCCCTTCATGTCAATACGAAAGGAGCAACCACAATGAGCATTTTCACTAATCCTATTATTGTCACCTTGTCTGTCAACGATATGTTCGTTTACCTGCAGACCTATGATCCCAAGCACAGCTGGTCTCAGCGGTTTTACCTGACCAAAGAGTCCCTTTCCAGTCAGCTTGCTGACACTGTGGAAAGCAGTGTCACAGACAGTGTCACAGAATGCGATCTACTGAATGTCTGCAACGTCTCTCGTATCGGTAACAGCATTCGTTTTAGGCTGTTCTGGCTGCACGGTAACTATGACAATGATCTTCATGGGTATCAGCAGACAGTCCTTGTACCCGTCGATGTAGCAAAGAGAGTTCTGGCTGGAGAAAGGATCAAATATCTTTCGACCAGTCCAGAAAACAAAGAAAAGGCTCGCATCTTCTTCACGAAAACTGCAAGCGAAGTCATCGCTGACACTGCCAAAGACAAATTGAAACGCCATGCTCTTCGTAAGTTCTTCCGAGATCATTTCAACTATGGAAGAGAAGAACACCTTGTTGTTATGGAAGATCGATGGATCAACGGCTTTTACTTCTTCTCCAGCACTGGAAGCCGGTATGAAGGCGGCATTGTCCTTCACGAAGACGAAGTCACCGGGAAAGACGGTAAGCCGTATCGCAAAGCGTATTACGCTTTGCATACATGAAAAGAAGAAGGGCAGTGCCGTAAAGCACTGCCCTTCGAAAACGTGTTCATACCCTTTATAGATACATTTTGAACACATTATGAAAGGAGAAAAAACATGATAGATATATATGCTGAAATAACAAACAGAGTCATCGCCGCTTTGGAGAGCGGCGTTGCCCCTTGGAGAAAACCCTGGGTTGGTAGCAGCTCTGGCTGTATTTCGTACGCAACTGGCAAACAGTATTCTATACTAAACACGATCCTGCTTGGTGGACAGTCCGGTGAATTCATCACCTATAAGGGGTGCATGTTAGCCGGTGGACATGTTCGCAAAGGAGAGAAAGCAAGGATGGTTGTATTTTGGAGACCTATCGAAAAAGTTGATGAAGAAAGTGGAGAGATAACGCGATACTTCTATCTCAAGCATTTCAGCGTATTTCATCTGAGTCAATGCGAAGGAGTCAGTCCCCGTTGGGCTGTCTCCGTAACACAACCAGTATCGGATCTTAAACCGGATGCTGCCGCGGATGCTATTGTCAGGGACTATATAGATAGATGCGGCGTTCGTCTCATTGTTACAGGGTCAGATCAGGCGTTTTACAGACCCGGTACTGATGAAATAGTTGTCCCGCAGCTTTCACAGTATAAGCATCTGGCTGAATTCTATTCGACAGAATTTCACGAAATGGTGCATTCAACCGGACATCATAGCCGCTTGAACCGCATTAACGACGTTGCAGCCTTTGGCAGTCATGAATATAGTCGTGAAGAATTGACAGCCGAACTTGGTGCAGCATTTCTGGTAAACAGTTGTGGACTTGAAACAGCAGACAGTTTCTGTAATTCAGCATCGTATCTCGCTGGATGGCTGAAGGCTTTGAAGAACGATAAAAAGCTACTTGTTGCTGCTGCGGGTGCCGCTGAAAAGGCAGTCTCGCTCATTTTGAACAGGAGAGAAGGTGAACAGGATGTTGCAGATGAAGAATGATGCCAGCAAAGGCAATATCCGTACTCAGATGAACCTGATATTTGCAATGATGCGGCTTCTGGCAACCATACTGGATCTAGCCATAGACAGTCAGATGGTATGCGATACTCTTGATACCACTGTAGAGGGCATAATTGAACAGACGGCTATCCTGTACCGTGATGTCAAAGAGTACACGTCAGTTGTATCCTGTGAAGAAATAAAGGATAGTAATGCTTTCATGAAGAAAAAATGTAATTAATCAAAAAAATATAGAGAATGGAGTTGTTAAAATGAAAAAAAATCAATTAGAGTCAAATCAGTTTATGCAATCGTCACCTAATGCGTATCCGTCGGATTTTAAACCATATAAGTCCGCGGGCTATGTTCGTGCTCTTGCATTTATTTTCATCATTGCAGCTTCCTTTTGTGCATTGATATTGCTTTTGAATCTTGTAGGAGTGATTCATTCAAAAAATGATGCTATCCCGATGATGATTTACGTATGCGTGGGAGGCTATACCATAGCATCATTTATGTTGATTGTCGCGAATATGTCTTTTAATATTCAATTTTTAGCATACAATCTTGAAAAAATGGAAGAGCAGAACAAAAACAACCAAGCATTTATTCTGAATCATCTTCAACAAATTGAGAGAGATCTCCGAATTACTCAACCACGAAAGGATGAAAAAAAGAAAGAGCAAAGGTATTACGATCTCTAATCATGTTTATTGAAAGTCAGTATCAAAAGAAACGCCCCTGAAAACTGTATCAAAAGTGAAGCCCTGCCGGGTTATCTGGCAGGGTTTTGCTGTATTAAAACGAATGAACGTCCGTCTTGCGACGGAGAAAGGAAGAAACAACATGAAAGTTTATGGTTATGCACGGATCAGCAGAAAGCAGCAGTCCATTGATCGGCAGATCCGGAACATTAAGGAAGCATATCCCTCCGCGGTGATCGCCCAGGAAGCCTTCACCGGGACAAAGCTGGAAGGTCGGAAGGAGTTTGAGAAGATCCTGAAAGCTGTCAAGCCCGGTGATATGATCGTCTTCGACTCCGTTTCCCGTATGTCCAGGAACGCTGAAGAAGGTTTTGCCTTATACCAGGAACTCCTCCAGAAAGGCATTGACTTGGTTTTCTTGAAGGAGCCGCACATCAATACGTCTGTCTACCGCGAAGCTGCTGATAAACAGATCGATACGATCCAGACGGGTGATGCTGCTACAGACGAGCTGATGGCTGCCATTACAGCTGGGATTAACAGGTATATGCTTCGTCTGGCTGAACGGCAGATCCAGCTTGCCTTTGACCAGGCAGAAAAGGAAGTTACGGATCTGCATCAGCGAACCCGTGAAGGAATCGAAACGGCACGTCTACAAGGTAAACAGATTGGAGGTGTTCCAGGTCGGAAACTGCATGTGAAAAAGGCAGAAGCGGCAAAGAAAATGATCCTAAAATACTCCCGCGACTTCGAAGGATCATTAACCGATGCTGAGGTTATGAAGTTGATCTCAGTCTCACATAACAGTTTTTACAAATATAAGCGAGAGCTAATAACAACAATAATTAGTTAATTGTATTGACATTGATTTTGGCAAATGTAATAATGTTATACAGATAGTTGGAAAATAGTAATATACAATAATACGAAAGGGGTTTCATCATGAAAAAAGTATTAACCATTAGTCTTGTTATTACACTAATAGTATTATGTGTCAGTCAAATTAATTGTTCTTTTTCTGAAGATGCAAACACAGAATATACTATCTCAATAAACGGAGTTAACGTTGCTCTTGTTGATGGAAAAACAGTTCTGGATCCTATAGAAAAAGATGGAATAGTATATGTGCCATTAGAAGCTCTCTTAAAAGTGATGAATATTAGTTACGAATTGAAAGATACTACATATACTATTTCAACTTTTGCCAAAGAAGAAATGCCTACAGCAACTTCTACACCTACAGCATCCCCTAAACCTACTGCAACACCTAAGAATACTTCTAATATGCCAAGTAAAGAAAAAAAGTTTATGACTCTTTTTGCCAAGAAGTTGGGTATTTATACATTTCCTGCAACGGTTGTTATCAATAAAGTATATGATTGTAAAGACAGTGATACTAATTATTTTATTCAGACAACTTCAAAAAATGCTCTCAATATGGATGTTACCAGTTGGTTCTATCTTTATGCTAAAAGCACAGGATCATATTTCATGGAAAAAAGATCCTCAGACCCAGTTGCTATAAACGCTGTAGACAAAAAGTATCAGTATGATATTGAACTGCTAAATATTGCTTTGACAGAAGAAATAAAACGACAGGGTTATTAAGTAGACTTTCCAGAGCAATAAGAATACACGTAATCGTGATCAATAATGTATGGGTTTAGTTATAATTTGGGGCGGGGCTTTTTTGCTCCGCTCCTCTTCACTTCGTTTCGCTCCGCTCCGCCGGTGCCGAGGAGAACAGAAAGTAACCGGTGGTATTGTTCAAAAGCCTGAAAACAAACGATACAGATCCGAATTATTCTCTTTTGCGTCATAAAACCATGTATTTTCAATGATCTCACAGATCACAAAAAGCAATTTTCCAGTTTTTCTGTTATGTTAATCCAGTTTATATTTCATTGAAAAACAGACCATTATCAAAGAACTGGCGACTATCCGAAAAACTCACCAGCTCATTTTTATAATATTTCCAAGGAAAACCAGTATAAAAACGTCAATTTCGAGACAGCCAGTTTCAGAGAAAACACCGACTGTAAGCAAACAGCTTCTGGACCATACGAAAATGAAACCACATGCAAGAGTAAAAAGGGAACATATATATTATAATATGTATTGTGTTCCCTTTTATGAATTTGGGAACATTATTTTACTGTTAATATTATTGTTCCTCTTTTTATAAAAGGGAACATTTTCTTGTATTTAATATTATTGTTCCCTTTTTGCATAATACCCGTTTTTGCCTGTGATCTCTTTCCCTGCTGCCTTGGCTTCGGCAAACAACGGTCGAAGTCTGTCATCTCGGGAAATAATGACCTTTAGTACACCAGCGCTGATCCCTATTTCTTCAGCAATGACTTCTCTCTTCTTCAGTGATCCGTCCCATTCACAATACCATCTGTATATAACATCAGCTATTGTTTCTTTCATATACGGTTGGTATTCCAGTATGTCCTCTTCCTTCACAACCACCATGCTGGCACCCAGCAAACCACAGTACCGGTCTCTGATCGCTTCCCGGAGTTGCGGGATATAGCTGTGTTTGTAAAACAGATAGAAAGTAACATCATTCCGGTTCTTGGCTGATCGGATCGCAGATCTGAACATGTTCTGGTCCACATCGGCAAGGATATGTGCCACCTTGATCTCTGCGCAGTTATTGGTCTCTCTCATGATCTTCCTGATCTGTTCACAGTTTTCCTCTGGCGACAGTCCTGCCATCCTTGTCCTGAGCTCTTCATTCCTTGCCAGCAGATGCACCAGATAATGAACAGGCTGCAGTTCATTCAGTCCGACCTGTGCAATACACTCTGCATCTTGATATTCGTACAGTCCCTTTATCGCGCCAAAATGTGCAGTTTTTTGCTCATTGCAATACCATCCAAACTTCTCTTCTTTGTCTTTGTATGTGAAAATATATGTTTTGTCATAGTATTCTGTTTCATCATCAAGGTAATTCTCTATCGTTTTTGGTACAGGGCTGTTCCGAACAGTCAAATTTGCCTTGCTGGTATCAATATCACCTGTCTTTATCGTCAGATGCGACAGCGAACGGACAAAATTCTGTCCGCTGCGCATATCGATATAATCCTGTCCGGAGTATATCGGACTGATATCTCCGGTTCCGTCCAGAACTATTACCTTTGCTCCCAGTCCCTGTACTTTTTCGCTGTTATCCAGATAGACTGTGAACTTACTTTCATATGATCCCGATGTGCGGTGTGAATATACCCCCCAGGTGTCAGCGAACACTTTGAAAGCATGTATATTATTGTAGTTGCTGATACTGTCCGATCGGATACCTGTTTTGTTTTGGTTGATAATACGGAAAAAGCGATCGTCATCTTCTGTCAGATGCTGATCATCTTCGTGATAGAACATGCTCCCTTCATGATCATATTCATATTTCCACAACAGATCCAGGAAACGCTGACGGAATATTTCCCATTGTCTGATACACCATTGCTTATCCTCTGTCAGCAGCGTCTCCTCATCCGGAATAAGATTCATCCGAAGCAAAGTATCAATTACATTAACATCCTTTGGAGTCAGATCTATGATCTTATTTAGGTACGGCTCCTCGTCAAACAGGATCAGCGAGCGGGTTCCTTTGTCCTTCCATTTCAGGAACTGCTGGATCTCGTCCTTTGTCAGGACGTTGAAGAACCGCTGTGTCGTCATTGCCAGAACAGGATACTGCCATTGGCATTTAATTGCATTGGCATATGTATCCTTTGTCATAATGGTAACATCGTTCTTATGTGCTTTGATAAACGCTTTGACGTCCTCTCCCAGCAGCGGGCTATCTGTGTTCTCATTCCATATCTCTTCAAGGCGCTTATTGCTGTCCGTCACGATCAACATGCCTTCACCGCGCTCAATGACTTCCTTGATCTTCAGCGTAATGGCTGTCGACTTCCCGGACCCGCACATCAGCGGAAGCACACTGACTTTATCCGCGGTCTCCGGATCTGCTTCCACTTGGTTGATATAGTCCAGGATACTGCTTGCTTCCGCCAGATCTGGCAAATGGACTTCTCTCGTAAACGATATTTTTTCTTTTACTTTTTTTGTATACGGATATTTGTTCTTGGCATGCATCTGCTGTTTTGCAGTATCTATCAGCACTTCAGCCAACTGATCGAAAAGACCGGGCTGCGCCCGGCTACATTCAAGCAGGTCATAATATGGCTGGTCCGAATGGAGATAGTCATCAAGTGTGTATTTGCTGAGCCTGTCAGCAAACTCTTCCACCCCGATGAGCTTATCTTTCTTCCGTTCACCAGCAATATCGACCAACCGATAGTTTCCGGCTTCGACATTCCGGGCAATAAACTCTGTCATAGATATGACGGCGTTTTTATCTTTCTTTCTTGGCATATGGCTTCCTCTTCGTTACGAGATCCCGATATCTGCTGGTGGCTCTGTGGGATCGTTGGTTCCCAATTCGCCGCGGAAGGCACGGGCAAGGATGGCTTTTTTCATGGTGTCGATCTGGGAGGTAACTTGTTCGGCTGCTTCTTTTGCTTGTGTTTCCTTCAAGAACCACTGTTTCAAAACAGATACTATCTTCTTTTGCTCATTTATGGATGGTGTTGGAACAAGAAGTTTAACCATATCCTTATTGTTGATCTGCGGCACATTAGAGCCATTATTTATCTCTCGTAAGTCAATAGATAACATCCAATAGTATCCGTACCATCCATCGATATATTCTTGTTTTGGAATGATACCCATTACATTTAAGTCCGCTATTATCCTAGATACTTCAACATAACGCTTTTTATTTGTCAGGATAGCCCCGCCTCTTTTGGGAAAAATGGTACTTCCTTTAGGTATTATCTGCCTTATTGGACAACTATCAACGAACCTGCTGGATGTAACAATACATACTTCATTCCCAGGTATGTTCATGTCAGCTACTTTGATATATGGGATAATTCCTGACTCTTTCTCTTCATCTGTTGGAATTGTCGTGCCACTCTTTATCGTAAATACATTTTCCAGTGGTTCATATGTCCAGCTTCCTGAGGAGACATTGTTAATTCGCCTCCACTCCGCCGTCAATTCCCCTGTAAATGCCTGATGCAGAATAGCTGCTTTCCGATCCTCAAACCCATCCACAACCGCCTGTGCCTTTTCTTTTGCTTCATCCAGCTTGTCAAACAGTCTTTCGATACGATCGACAATGCGCTGTTGTTCCGGAAATGGTGGAATAGGAACCGGATACTTACTTACAAACTTTGGCTGAGCCCGCATTAATGATCCACCAACGCCAGAAACATTGGAAAGCATATACTGCCGAAAATATGGGGAACGAAAGCAACACATAAGATAGTCTGATTGTATTTTTTCGTTTCGAATAATAATCCATTCTGAAGAGGCAAGTAGTGCCCTGTCAGTATGCTTACTTACTATCCACACCCTGTTTATTCGGGGATTGATCTTACAAAGTAATACATCACCTTTTTTGACGTCTGCCTTTGTCGAACCTATTTCTCTTCCTAACACTAATTCAGGATAGTCATATTCACTGCTTGGAACACTATATAATTCATATTCTTTTTCCGGGTTTTCTGATGGGTCTATATTTTTTGACTGATAACTATTTATGCTGCCTACCGTAAACCATCGCCAGTTCTTCGGCACTTCATAAGGTTGCTCTTCTTCTGGCACTGATATCTGTACCAGCTCACTTCTCGCTTTTATCATTATTCCACCTCCGGCTTCAAAGCCTTCAGTTCATTGACAACACTCTGAAGCAGATCAATGGCTTCTTCCAGCTGGGAAATGGCTTCTTCTCCGCTTTCGATAGGATCAGGCAGATCTTCATAGTCCACGATGCTGGCATCCCGGATCAGTCCCAGGTCAAGGCTGTTCTGCTTCTCCCGGATCTCTTCCCGGGAGAAGTAATGCCAGCGTTCATCACTGACTGCGGTACGATCCTCCGCCGTGTATGCTTTCTCAAATTCAGCGAAGTGTTCTTCCTTCAGCGGGTTTGTCTTGCCGAAGGATGGCATATTCGTCCGAAGGTCATAGATCCATACGCCTTTGGTGTTTCCTTTGTCTTCTGTTCCACGAGTGAAAAACAGTACATTTGTTTTCACGCCTTGGGCATAGAAGATACCTGTTGGCAGACGCAGGATCGTGTGCAGGTTGCACTTGTCCATCAGATCCACACGGATCTTTTCACCGTCACCGTCCGCAAAAAGCACGTTGTCAGGAAGCACCACAGCTGCCCTGGCTTTTCCGTCTGCTTTCAAGCTGCGGTAAATATGCTGCAGGAAGTTCAGTTGCTTGTTGCTGGTGGCGTAGGTCAGGTCGTCCCGGGTCGCACGTTCTCCACCTTTCTTTGTTCCGAAGGGCGGGTTGGTCAGGACAACGTCATAACCCTTCATGTTCTGACCGAAGGATGACAGTGTATCTCCCAGATAGATCGGGCTTTCCAGTCCATGGAGCATAGCGTTCATCAAAGCCAGACGATGGGTATCATGTACCAGTTCGCAGCCCGTGAACGCCTGTTTGATCTGGAATTCCTGCTGTTTGGCATCCAGTGCGTAAAGATCGTCCGTATGCTGCTTCACATACTCGCTGGCAGCAATCATGAAGCCGAATGTACCGCATGCCGGATCATTGCACAGTTCTCCGGGCTGCGGTGCGATCAGCCGCGTCATCACATTGATCAGTACACGGGGAGTAAAATATTGACCAGCACCGCTTTTTTTCTCGTTCGCGTTCTTTTCCAGCAACCCTTCGTACAGGTTGCCGAGACCTTCCTCTTTTGCGGTATACCAGTCAAACTGGTCAATGGTCAGAATGATCTTCTCCAGGTTCTTCGGCTCATCGATCTTCGTCTGTGCTCCCTGATAGATCTCCCGGATGCGTCCCGTGCAGTTTTCACCCAGCTCGTCCAGCAGTTTCTTGTAATGGTTCTTCAGTTCCAGACCACTGCGGGAAAGCAGGCTATCCCAGCGGTACTGTTCAGGAAGACCTTTTTCGGAATTGGTCTCCTTGCACATTTTCAGGAACAGGATATAGGTCAGCTCCGTGACATATTCATGATAGGTGATCCCGTCATCTCGCAGAACATTGCACAGGTTCCAGAGCTTTGCTACAATCTCCTGGTTATTCATAAGGCTGCAGTTCCTCCGTCATCGTAAATATATCCGTTCAGTTCGTCGATCAGATCCTTCAGCCCTCCGCCGAAACGCTTGTCAATGACGGTGAACCCGCCGTCCCGTCGGAACGCCCCGTCGTTTAGCAGCGACTCGTCCAGTACGGTTTCCTGAAGCATCGTCTTTTCGATCCTGTCAAGCCAGCTTCGCTGGATCGCAGTAAACTCATGTGCCTGTTTCAGCCGGGCAAAGGCATGCTTTATACGTTCCTCATGGCTGATCAGGGCAGAGCCGATCGCCTGCTGCCGGATGAATGCGATGATATCCGCTGCGATATCCTGGTTCGTCATATCCTTCCATGCGGTTCTGAGCTGCCGCTCGTCGAAGTGTTGGCGGTCCAGTTCCATTTTCAGGCTTCTCAGTCCCTCACGGGTCAGGTTGGACGGCTTCGTGCAAACGATATTCAGGGCTTCGATCTCATTCATGTGGGTCAGGATAAACTGCCTGAAGGACTCGATATAGTCCTCCGGTTTCTGTCCTTTTCCGTAACCACGGGTATGGCTGATCAGCTCGTCCTCGTGCATATCCACAATTTTCCCACTGGGGGTATGGATCACATCATTGTCCAGTCGGATCAGTGCTTCAGTATGTTTTTCGTCCTGCAGAGATGCCTTTGCCGCTTCTGTATCGGTTGTGTGCAGCAGGTCCGCATATCCCTTCAGATCCGTCCCGACCAGATAGACAAACATCTCCTGTGCTGCTTCGCTGATCCTGCGGCTCTTCCGGCGCAGCTTCGCGATAATTTTCGCAATGGTGTTTGCTGTTTCTTCTTCGCCGGTCACAACACTCAGCTCTTCCAGCAGTTCCGCAAAGGTCGCAGACGGACTGACCACTTTCATGTTGGTCACGTCGGTTAAAGCCTCATATACGCCGACGGGATCATAGATCTCAAAATGGGTCTTGTTGATCCGCTTGCACAGCCGGGTTGCTCGTCCCAGCATCTGCTCAAACAGAATACGGGAGCGGATGCGCCGCATAAAGACCAGGGTCGTGATCTCCGGCACGTCAATACCGGTGGTCAGCAGGTCTACCGTCACGGCGATGTTCGGATACCTTTCATTTTTGAATTCCCGAATGGCTTTCTGTACCGTTTCCCTGTCACCGATCGATCCCGTGATCTTACGGATCGCTTCCGCCGGCACGCCGTCCGGCTGATAGATCTCCCGGATAATCTGGACGATCAGGTCGGCATGCTGGTCATCCACAGCAAAGATCAGGGTCTTCCCCTCTCCGAAGGGATCAAGGTCCTTACAGATCTCGGTAAATACCGTCCGGTTGAAGTTCTCCGTGATCACTTTCCGGTTAAATGTTTCCACGTCAAACTTCAGATCGTCTTCCAGTTCATCGCCGTTCAGCAGTTCCCCGGTCACGGGATCAACCATGACCATCTGCTCACCACGTTTGTACTGGATGCCTTCCTGCCGCAGTTTTGTCATGATGTTGTGCGGTGCGTCGTGATCCACCAGATATCCGTCGATCACAGCTTCGCGGTAACTGTATGTGAATACTGGTTTTCCGAAGATCTGGGACGTATGCAGTGCAGGTGTAGCTGTCATCGCCACCTTGACCGCGTCAAACCAGTCGATCACCATCCGGTATTTGCTGATATAGTCCGTCTGGTCCCGGTAAAGCATCTCCGCTTCACTCATGTCCCGATCAAGCGTATATCCCCGATGGGCTTCATCAATGATAATCAGGTCATAGTCTGAAACTGTCAGCTTTCTGCCGGTTTCGTCCTCATTCAGGATACGCCGGACAAGGCTCTGTACTGTGGCGATCTGAACACGGGTCTCTTTGTCGAACGATCCTTCGCCCAGTTCCTTGATGTTGTACAGGTTATCCAGGGTCATCAGTTCCGCGATCTTCGCTTCCTTGAACACATCCTGTGTCTGTGTTCCCAATGCGTTCCGGTCAACGAGGAACAGAATGCGATGGAAACGTCCTGTCACCAGCATACGGTAAATGAAACCCAGAATGGTCCTGGTTTTTCCGGTACCTGTCGCCATGGAGATCAGGACTCTGTCTTTTCCGCCGATAATAGCCTGTTCCGCCGCCTTAATTGCATTGATCTGATAGTCCCGGAGTCCAAGCCCATCCGGATCTCTCAACAGGTCATACGGCAGGTTTTCAAGCTTCTGATCAGCTTCATCGGTACTCTTATTCAGCATGTTCAGCAGACCTTCAGGTGAATACCATCCCTGCAGTGCCTTTCCAACATTGCTTGGCTTGCGTGCGTCCCGGAACCAGATCCCGCTCATGGTTTCGACCTGCTTCAGGTATTTCCGCCCGTTTGCAGCAAAAAGGAACGGAACCTGATAACCGTTCCATGTTCCCAAAATATATTTCTGATCCTCTTCCCGGATATGTGTCGCATACTGGCGGCACTGGTTATCCAGAATAGCGGAAATATCTTTATGCGCCCGCTTTGCTTCCACGATACCAACCAGTTGCAGACCAATAAACAGCGCATAGTCCGCCCGGTCATTGGAGCTTCCGTCGGAATTGACCAGCCATTCAGCGATCGCTATATTGCGTCCTTTTACAGGGCGGGTCCCCTTACTGTATCTCAGGTTTTCTGTGTCTGCTTCCCATCCGGCGTCCCGCAGCTGTTCGTCGATCAGCATACGGGTTTCCGCCTCGGTCATTTCTGCCTTGATGGAAGCCTGTTCAGAATGCTGCTGCCGTTCTTCCTTAGTCGCGTCAGACGCTGCTGTCTGGACGGCTTCAAGCTGCTGCATCAGCTCGGCGATCAGCTGTTCCTTCTGTTCCAGAGCTGCTTTCTGATCCAGGATCTTACTCTGTTTCTGAGCCAGTGCAGCCTGGCTGTCTGCCAATGCGGCTTCACTGTCCGCCAGAACGGATGCCCAATCCACCGGTTCCTGCTCCTGGGGCTCCACGTATTCCGGGGCGATGTATCCCCAGTCGCCGTAAACCTCATAGAACCAGCAGCATAGTTTATAGGACATTTTCAAAAGCTGCTTTGCTCTGCTGACGTCATTCAGCCCGTTGTGTACCGCGTCGTTCCGCGCCTTGCGCAGCGCGTACAGGATATTGTCGATGTTTTCCGGCAATATCCCTTCTCTTTTCAGGATGCGGACACGTTCGGACTGGGAGTCATCATATTGCGGGAATGGCAGGTGGTCGTAAACGAAGATCTCTTCCACAATCCGCTCACCCAGCATACCGAGTTTATAGATACAGGCATTCGCGTCCGAGTACAGATATCCCTCAGCAGCGCTGCCGATCTGGTACAAAACCGACCAGTACCGGTTCAGAAACTCGAAGTTGGAAGCCATCCTGCCACCCCTGCATATGATAAGTTTCTTTTGTCTTATCGAATAGTATAGCAAATTCAACGTTTTTCAGCAACCAGAAGGCATCTGCTATAAGTATCTTGAAATCTACGAAAAAACCTTCCTCAACTATTCTCAATTATTTTACCATTTTTGGTAACACTTATGCCTTTTTCCAGCTTTTCCAGTTCTGAGGCACTTAAACTTATATAGTTCCTCTTTGATACCTTTGCTCCGTCGGTTTCAAGTTCCTCGATCCATTTATTTTCTTTTCGTGTCCATCCATCAGGATCAAAGTGTTTTTTTCGCCCATCACGATCAGCAATCTGCTGCAAGAAGTCATATCTTTTTTTCGCCACATCCGGCAAACACTTATAGCTTGCCTTTTTGAGTTCTTCTTCCGGATCAACATCATTGATCATTGTTACAGTCGCAAGATCACTTATTGACTGAAGCGGTGCATACCAGCAGTTCTGAACCATTCCGCCTGATCTTTTATCATAGTGGTTCCACGCAGCAAATTGATCCCAGTACTCCCGATCTGTTGCGGGTGTCAGTGTCTCTGGATCAGGTATTCCCCATCTTTGCGAGTCTGGACAGATATCATCCAATCCTGTCAGCAACGCATAAATGTCTTCAAAAGCAATACATGCATATGGCTTTCCATTTGACCCTACCAGGACATAAATGTATAAGCCCGGTATCTCTGCGCGTTCATCTCGGTTATGGCTTCTCTTGATCTCATTATATTTTGTGCTGTTATACGCTGATAAAAGCCAACCTGCATACATATCCTCATAACGATCTGGTATCCAGCGGTGGAATATTTCAAACGGAATTGATCCACACGGATCAGGTGATCTTTGGGGGTTGTTGTTTTGCGTAAGAAATGGCTTGATCGTTTTTATTTCAGCGTTCCCGTTTCTGCCCAGGATATCAAAACAGATAAAATCTTTCCCTTCTACAGGATCAAGAACCTTTCGTATATCTATGCGACTTGCTGTTTTTGTCAATTGTGAAACGTATCGAATTGCAAACAATTCTCCGTATAAGTCCACGTATTCTGGTGCCTTCTCTTTCGGATACTTTTCTATATATGCCTGAAGAAAAGCTTTTGTTTCTTCATCTATGCTTTTATCCTTCCATTCTATTCCGTCCCAGACTGTTATTGTTTCTGCTCCGTCTTTTATTATCTGCTCTACTATCATACTATCTAAGTCCTTTCCAGAAAAACACATTATTTTCTTGAGATAATTCGCGTTATAAACAATTGTTGTTCCTGGTCTTTATACGAAAAACACGACCTTTCGGTCGTGTGAACACATATCAGAGTCAGTGCATATTTTTGTCTAACCAACCAATGTCAACGTGGTGCTCTAACCAACTGAGCTATAATCCCATGCGGTCAGCGAAAGGGATTATAACATAGCACAGTCAGTTATGCAAGTGCTTTTTGTCATCTCTGGTTTCTGGCCAGGTTTTCCCGGAAATCCGGGTCATGTTCAATCAGTGTGCGGGTTTCAATATCCACTTTCCCGCTGATTTTCAGCCCGTTTTCTTTCTGGAATTTTTTCAGGGCTGTAAACCCTTTGTCTGTAAACTGTTCGCTGAGATCCTTTTCTTTCAGGTATCCGTTCTGATACAGGAACTGCATGACCGCCTTGCAGTCGTCCGTCCTGTTCCATGTCCGGATCACCCGGTTCGCCCTGCGCACCGGCGTTCCGTAACCGTAAATCAGTTTGTAGGTCAGCGGATATGTGTTTCTCTGCACCCGGTCAGGGTTGTTGCCTTCGATGACATGAACCAGGTACGAACCGTCCGGCTCCACGGAAACCCCTTCCACAAGCGCAACATGGTCCGTTCCTTTCTTTGGCGTATACCAGGCAAACCACATATAGTCCCCTGCATGGGGAATATATTCTTTGTTTTTCAGATAGCGGTCCCCGCCGATCATCCACATTTTCTCCCCTGTTGTCGGCAGTTTGCCTGTGGATGAGATAAAACGCTCCCGCTGTATAAACCACGGCGCGCCTTTCTTCGGATGGCCGTAATAAGGATAGACATCGTCCATCAGCCTGGTTCCATACCGTTCATCCGTTTCATTCACGCACCAGGTCAGGAATTCGGCGCACCAGGCGGTCAGTCTGTCCCCCATATATTCGCCGTATTTGGTTTCATCCTCATGCGGGCCTTCAACATATCCGATCTCTTCCTGCGCAGTTTTCAGGACCAGCAGCCACGGTTCGGATGCCGATACCTCTTCTTCATTGATTACCGGAGGCTCCCATTCTGCGGTCGGGACGTACTCCTCCGCTTCACAGGCACAGGCAGAGACGGCCAGGAAGGCCATCAGAAAAAAGGCTGTCAGAATTCCCCGTTTCATTTTCTTTCTCCAGGTCTGTCTTCTCCGGACGGCCGGGTCATGCGCTTTCCCGGTCTGGCATTATCATTCGCCAGCGTAAGTATTCCACATCAGTTTGAACATGTCCCTGGCCAGCTTGCAGATATGGTCGTCTTTTGAATTTACGTTGCAGCCGTTTGTCAGCAGCGCAAAAACAAACTGCGACTCCGGATCAAAATACAGATTGCAGAGCACCCCCACATTCATTCCCTGATGCCCGTACAGCGTCTTTCCGGGCAGCAGGTTGGTTACGCGTTCAACATTCAGCGCATAGGGGGAATCAGCCGTGATGCCTTCCTTTCCCTGCTGGGAAGACAGCATTTCACGGACCGTATCCTCCTCCAGGATCCTCGTCCCGTTGATTTCGCCCATATTGCAGAGCATGATGCCGATTTTGCACAGGTCTTCTCCCCTGATCCACAATCCGCCGTATGATTCGTCATAGTCCTTGTCCAGGTTGATCTTATCACTGTACGGCTGCTTGAGCCGGTAGGACCGGGTGATATGAAGACTGCCGTTTGCCCGGTATGTGGAAACAATCTTGTCGGGATCCTGCAGCAGATGGGGATCATATGCGGCGTCAATCCCCAGATCGTCAAATACCAGTTCCCTGGCGGCGTCCGTCAGGCGTTCCTCTGTTACGGCCTCCAGGATGCACCCCAGGATACCGGCCCCGAAATTTGAATATTTATAGTGAGTTCCCGGCTTTTTGTCCAGGAATCCGGATCCGGTTCTGTTCTTTTTCGGATTCAGCGCTTCGGAGAGCGGTGTCATTTTTTCAAAAGCGCCTTTTCCGTCATTGATGGCAGCTGTATGCGTCATCAGCATACGGGCGGTGATCGGCTGTTTCGGATACTTTGCGCTGGCAGCATTGAATTCAGGGGATCCCAGGATATGCCCGATATCCTCGTCCAGGTCAAGGCGGCCCGTTTCAACCAGTTTCATGACGGAAACCGCCGTCACCAGTTTCGATACGGATGCCAGCTTGAAATATGTCTCCGGCGTTACTTGCTCCTTGGCCTGCTTGTTGGCCCAGCCATAGCAGCGCTGATACACAATCTGCCCGTCCTTCGCTGCCAGCACCATCCCGCCCGAAGTCTTGTACTTCTTAAAGATGGAGCGGACCTTTTCGTCGAAAGCGTCAGATTCACCTGACGCCGCGGAAACGAACAGGAGCATAAAAACGCACAAAGCAGCCAGCAGTCTTTTCAGTACACGCGCAAATCCCTGATGTGTATGCATAATGAGCATCCTCTTTTCCATGGAATCCAATACGCCGTCCATGCTCATTCCCGCCCGGTGAAAACCGTTGAATATTACTGTGCGGGATTATGTCCTGTTCAGCGGCCCGGAAGAATATTCATTCGGTACAATGATTATCCCGGCCTGTTGCTGCGTCAGCTTCCGGCGTATCCATCTCTGATGAGAGTATATCATAGTTGCCAAAAAATTACACCCTCCCTTTCATTCATGATTTGTTGTGTTTATGCACATCGTGTTGCATATATACATTTTCTGTATTTCTGCAAATTTCTTTTGAATTTATATTGTTTTCCTATTGACAAGCGGATTTTGCAGGTGTATATTGCCTGCATAATCATGCAGAAGGAGGTTCCCCCAATGAATAAAGCTGACATCAAGAAGGTCGTACTCGCCTACTCCGGCGGACTCGATACATCCATCATCATCCCGTGGCTGAAGGAGAACTACAACAACCCCGAGATCATCGCCGTCTCCGGCGACGTCGGCCAGGGCACAGAGCTGGACGGCCTGGAGGAAAAGGCCCTGAAGACCGGCGCCAGCAAGCTGTATGTGCTGGACCTGACGGAAGAATATGTGGATGACTACATCATCCCCACCATGAAAGCCGGCGCGGTTTATGAAGACTACCTGCTGGGCACCAGCCACGCGCGGCCCTGCATCGCCAAGGGCCTGGTGGAGATCGCCAAAAAGGAAGGCGCCGACGCCATCTGCCACGGCTGCACCGGCAAGGGCAACGACCAGGTCCGGTTTGAGCTGGCCGTGAAACACTTTGCTCCGGATATGCCCATCATCGCCCCCTGGCGGGAGTGGGACATCCAGAGCCGGGACGAAGAGATCGACTACGCCGAAGCGCACAACATTCCGCTGAAGATCACCCGGGAAACCAACTATTCCAAGGACAAGAACCTCTGGCACCTGAGCCATGAAGGCCTGGACCTGGAAGACACCGGCAACGAACCCCAGTATGAGAAGCCCGGTTTCCTGGAGATGGGCGTTTCCCCCATCGACGCGCCGGACGTTCCCACCTACGTCACCCTGGACTTTGAAAAGGGTGTGCCGGTAGCCATCGACAGCGAGAAGATGTCCGCCAAGAACATCATCCTGAAGCTGAACGAGCTGGGCGGCGCCAACGGCATCGGCATCATCGACATCGTGGAGAACCGGCTGGTCGGCATGAAGTGCCGCGGCGTGTATGAGACTCCCGGCGGCACCATCCTGTACAAGGCCCACGAGGCGCTCGAATCCGTGTGCCTGGACAAGCTGACCATGCATGAAAAGCAGAAGCTGTCCATCACCTTCGCGGAACTGGTCTACAACGGCCTGTGGTTCTCTCCCCTGCGGGAAGCCCTGTCCGCCTTCGTGGACAAGACCCAGGAGAAGGTCACCGGCAAGGTGAAGCTGAAGCTGTACAAGGGCAACATCATCAAGGCCGGCGTATGGAGCGATTATTCCCTCTATTCCGAGGACATCGCCACCTTCGGCGCCAGCGATTACAACCAGAAGGATTCCGCTGGCTTCATCACCCTGTTCGGACTGCCCACCAAGGTCCAGGCCCTCGTGGACGCCGCGAACGAAAAGAAATAAGCCTCAGGAGCGATTACTCAGCCTCCCGCCCTCCCTTCCGGCCCGGCGGGATGGTTTCATATTTAAGCATTGTGCATTATGCATTGTGCATTGTGCATTGAAAGGACTCCCCCATGACAAAGGTTTTCATTGACGGCAGCGCCGGAACCACCGGCCTGCGGATCCGGGAACGGCTTTCCGGCCGGAAGGACCTGGAACTGATCGTCCTGCCGGAAGAGACGCGCAAGGATCCCGCCGCCCGGGCGGACGTGCTGAACAGCGCCGCTGTTTCCTTCCTCTGCCTGCCGGACGCCGCGGCCATCGAAGCGGCTTCCTTTGTGACTGATCCGGACGCCGTCATCATCGACACCTCCACCGCCCACCGGGTGGCTGAAGGCTGGACCTACGGCATGCCGGAGCTGGCCGGGCAGCGGGAAAAGCTGAAGGCGGCGAAGCGCATCGCCAATCCCGGCTGCCACGCCACAGGCTTTATCTCCCTGGTGGCGCCGCTGGCGGCAGCGGGGATCATCGGCAGGGACGTGCGGCTGTCCTGCTTCTCCCTCACCGGGTATTCCGGCGGCGGGAAGAGGATGATTGCGGAGTATGAATCGCCGGACATGGATCCGCTGTATCAGGCGCCGCGGCAGTACGGCCTCGGCCAGGCCCATAAGCACCTGCCGGAAATGGCAAAGGTCTGCGGGCTGGACCATGCTCCCGTCTTCTGCCCCATTGTGGCGCCGTATTACGCCGGCATGGAGGTCACCGTGCCCCTGACCCCGGCGGATACCTCCGCCTCCGTTGAGGAGATTAAGGAAGTATACAAAGCATATTATCAGGGCGGCCTGATCCGCTTCGCGGAAGGAACCGACGAGGGCGGTTTCCTTTCCGCCTCCGCCTTCGCCGGACGGGACGACCTGGAAGTTTCCGTATTCGGCAACGAGGAGCGGATCCTCCTGGTTTCCCGCTTCGACAACCTGGGCAAGGGCGCCTCAGGCGCGGCGATCCAGAACATGAACCTCGTCCTCGGACTGGACGAAGATACAGGACTGATTAAATGAACGAGCAGCAGTTATCCGAAATCACAATCGTCCCGATGACGCCGGCGGATTACGACGACGTC
This sequence comes from Clostridia bacterium, assembly GCA_017512985.1. Classification (GTDB taxonomy): domain Bacteria; phylum Bacillota; class Clostridia; order Christensenellales; family Aristaeellaceae; genus Aristaeella. The sequence goes on along the minus strand of JAFWEJ010000017.1, from coordinate 51,507 downwards.
CGGGCCCTGTGGATGACCATCCGCGGATTCGGCATCCGCGCGCTGGACGACTCCCGGGAGGACATCGAGAGGTTCATCGCCCGGAATCCCACCACCAGCGTGGTGGCCCGGGACGGAAAGAAGATCGTCGGGTCCATCCTCTGCGGATCGGACGGCCGCCAGGGCGCGCTGTACCATGTGTGCGTCGCGAAAGAATACCGCCGCCGCGGCATCGGCACCCAGATGGTGGCCTTCTGCATGCACCAGCTGCGGTATATGGGCATCAACAAGGTCGCACTGATCGCCTTCACAAACAACGAAGCCGGGAACGCCTTCTGGAACAAGATCGGCTGGACGAAGAAAACAAACGTCAACTACTACGAGTTCGAGCTGAATGAGAAGAACATCACACGTTTTATTGAAACAGGAGACTGACATGAAGATTCGTAAGATCGCGGGCGGATTCACCGCCGCAAAGGGATTCAAAGCGGCTAGCTGTGAGGCGGGCATCAAATACCGGAACCGGAAGGACATGGCGCTGCTGTTCACGGATGTGCCCTGCGCCGTAGCCGGCACCTTTACCTCCAATAAGGTGAAGGCCGCGCCGGTACTCTGGGACATGGAGATCGTGAAGGGCGGCAAGCCTGCCCGCGCCGTGGTCGTGAACACCGGCATCGCCAATGCCGGCACCGGGGCGGAAGGCATGCGCCTGTGCAGCGAAACCGCGAAGCACGCCGCGCAGGTCCTGGGCGTCCCTGCCGATTCCGTGCTGGTCGGTTCCACGGGCGTCATCGGCCCGAACGTGCCGCTGGACCGGATCACCGCCGGCATCACCGCCATGGCAGGCACGCTGTCCGGTTCCGCGGAAGCCGCGACCAATGCCAGCAAGGCGATCATGACCACCGATACCGTGAACAAGGAATTCGCGGTGGAATTCGACCTCCCCGCCGTCTCCGGCGACGGAACGGTCACCGTCCGTCTCGGCGGCATGAGCAAGGGTTCCGGCATGATCCACCCGAACATGTGCACCATGCTGGGCTACCTGGCCACGGACTGCGCGATCTCGCCGGAACTGCTGCAGAAGGCGCTTAGCGCGGTCATTAAGGATACGTTCAACATGATCACCGTGGACGGCGACACCAGTACGAACGATACCCTGCTGCTCTTCTCCAGCGGCCTGGCCGGCAACGCGCCGATCACCGAAGAGAATGAGAGCTATGAGCTGTTTTACACCGCTCTCGAAAGCGTCTGCCATGACCTGGCCGTGCTCATGGCCTCAGACGGTGAAGGCGCCACACACCTGCTGGAGATCCGTGTATTCCATGCCGACACCAAAGAGAACGCCCGTACCCTCGCCCGCTCCGTGGCAGGGTCCAGCCTGGTCAAGGCCATGATCTACGGCAGGGACGCGAACTGCGGCCGCGTGCTCTGCGCGCTGGGATATGCCGGCCCGGAATTCGATCCGGCGAAGATCGTGATCACGATGACCGGAAAATCCGGTTCCGTGTGCTTCTACAAGGAAGGCTGCGTGCAGCTGTTTGACGAGGACAAGGCGCTGGAGATCCTCTCGGAGCACGATGTGCACTTTGACTGCGATATGAACATGGGGCAGGAAGAAGCCACCGCCTGGGGCTGCGACCTCACCTACGACTACGTAAAGATCAACGGAGATTACAGAACGTGATGCGGAACTGTCCAAATCTCTGACCTGTGCCCTTTATGGGTATTTGGGTAACAGTTCCCATGTTACAGGAGCCCGCGACTGGCGAGCGTCAGCGAAGGCAGAGCGGGAGCGACGATCACAAGGAGGAAACACTATGCACAGTGATCTGACCAATATGGAGCGGGCCGAGGTCCTGACCGCCGCCCTGCCCTACATCCGCCGCTACAACGGAAAGGTCGTCGTCGTGAAATACGGCGGCAACGCCATGATCAACGACCAGCTGAAGCAGCAGGTTATGGAGGATATCGTCCTGCTGTGGCTCATTGGCGTGCGCATCGTGCTGGTGCACGGCGGCGGGCCGGAGATCAACGACCTGATGGACAAACTCGGCAAGAAACCGGAGTTTGTGGACGGCCTTCGGGTCACGGACAAGGAAACCATGGACATCGTCCAGATGGTGCTGGCCGGCAAGATCAACAAGACGCTGGTCAACCTGCTGGAGATGAAGGGCGGACGCGCCGTTGGCCTCTCCGGCATGGACGGGCGGCTGCTCCAGTGCAGCGTCAAGGATGAGCGCCTGGGCTATGTCGGCGAAATCCAGAAGGTGCATATCCAGCCGGTAACGGACCTGCTGGACCGGGGCTATATCCCCGTCGTTTCTACGGTCGGCTGCGACAAGAGCGGCAACGCCTACAACATCAACGGCGATACCGCAGCCGCGTATATCGCCGGCGCGCTGGGCGCCGAAAGGCTGATCATGATGACGGATATCGCGGGCGTGCTGAAGGATAAAAACGATCCTTCCACCCTGATTCCGGAGATCACCCTGCAGGAGCTGCCCACACTGTACGAGAGCGGCATCATCTCCGGCGGCATGATCCCGAAGGTGGAATGCTGCGCGAAGGCGCTGTCCCGCGGCGTGCGCAACGTGGTCATCATGGACGGCCGGGTGCCCCACTCCATCCTGATGGAACTCCTCACAGACGAAGGCGCCGGCACCATGGTATCCAAAGGCGAATCTCCCGAAGATGATCGTAAAGCCGGATGGGAGTGAACGTCCGCGACGATCGCCGGGAACAAGAAAATATAATTATTCATTATTCATTATTCATTTCTCCGGAGGATTTTATGAACACTTTCGACCTCGATAAAACCTACATCGCCGGAACCTACAAGCGGTTCCCGGTGGAGATCGTCAGCGGCAAGGGCTCCCTGGTGAAGGACGTGAACGGCAAGGAATATATCGACATGGGCTCCGGCATCGCCGTAACCTCCTTCGGCGTTGCGGACGACGCCTGGATCGCTGCGGTGGAAAAGCAGATCCACAGCCTCCAGCATATGTCGAACCTGTACTATACTTCTCCCTGCGCCAGGCTGGCGGAAGCGCTGTGCAAAAAGACCGGCATGGCGAAGGTCTTCTTCTCCAACTCCGGAGCCGAGGCCAATGAGTGCACCATCAAAGCGGCGCGGAAATGGGCAGCGGAGCACAAAGGCCCCGCCTGCTCCACGATCGTGACGCTGGAAAACAGCTTCCACGGCCGGACGCTGACCACCCTGGCCGCCACCGGGCAGGAACATTACCATGAACTGTACCAGCCGCTGACGCCGGGCTTCGCTTCCTTCCCCGCCGGGAATATGGATGCGCTGAAAAAGCTCTGCGCTTCCGGCACCGTCGCCGCGGTCCTCATTGAGTGCGTGCAGGGCGAAGGCGGCGTAATCCCGCTGGATCCTGCCTTCGCGAAGGAACTGGCCGCTTACCTGAAGGAGCAGGATATCCTACTCATAGTGGATGAAGTCCAGACCGGCAACGGCCGCAGCGGCAAAATGTACGCCTATATGAATTACGGCCTGCAGCCGGACGTGGTTTCCACCGCGAAGGGCCTGGCCGGCGGCCTGCCCATGGGCGCAACCCTGCTTGGCGAAAAAGTGAAGGACGTCTTCTCATACGGGGATCACGGTTCCACCTTCGGCGGCAACCCGGTCGCCGCGTCCGCCGCCCTGTCCGTTGTGGAACGGCTGACGGATGAATTCCTGGCGGATGTCACCCGCAAGAGCGAACTGATCCGGAGCCTGCTGGAAGGCGCGGAAGGCATTGAAAGCATCTCCGGCCTGGGCCTGATGATCGGCCTGAAGACGTCAAAGCCCGCCGCGGAAGTCGTCGCGGCCTGCATGGAAAACGGCGTCCTCTGCCTTACCGCGAAGGACAAGGTCCGCCTGCTCCCCGCCCTGAACATCCCGGACGAACTGCTCATCAGGGCCTGTGATGTGATCAAAGCCGCCTGCAACATTTAATTATTCATTATTCATTGTTCATTGGAGGCATTATGGCTTATCTGGTACTTTCAAACGGAACCGTCTTTGAAGGCAAGCGCATCGGCGCGCACGTCGACCGCATCGGCGAGCTGGTCTTCACCACCGGCATGGAAGGCTATCTGGAAACCCTGACCGATCCGAGCTATTACGGCCAGATTGTCACCCAGACCTTCCCCCTGATCGGCAATTACGGCGTGATTGAGGAGGACTTTGAAGGCAACAGCACGCTCTTCGGCTATATCGTCCGGGAACTGTGCGACACACCCTCCAACTTCCGCAGCGCCTATCCGCTGAACGATTACCTGGTGGCAAAGGGCATTCCCGGCCTGTGCGGCGTGGACACGCGGGAGATCGTCCGCATCACGCGGGAGGAAGGCGTCATGAACGCCATGATCTGTGATGAGGTCCCGGCGGATCTCAGCGCGATCCGCGCCTACGCGGTCACCAATGCCGTGGATTCCGTCACAGAGGAAGTGAAGGAAGACTTCCCGGCCGACGGTGAGGAGAAGTGCAAGGTTGCCCTGATCGACTACGGCGCCAAGCACAACATCATCCGCAGCCTGCAGAAGCGCGGCTGCTCCGTCACCGTCTGGCCCGCCCGGACCACCGCGGAGACCATCCTTGCTTCCGGCGCGGACGGCGTCATGCTGTCCAACGGTCCCGGGGATCCGAAGGAGAATGCCTTCTGCATTGAAGAACTGAAGAAGATCATCGGCAAAAAGCCGGTGTTCGGCATCTGCCTGGGCCACCAGCTGGCGGCGCTGGCCCTGGGCGGCGATACCATCAAGCTGAAATACGGCCACCGCGGCGGCAACCAGCCGGTGCGGGACCTGAATGCCGGACGGACCTATATCACGTCCCAGAACCACGGCTACGCGGTCGTGGCGGATTCCCTGAAGGGGATCGGCGTGGAGTCCTTCCAAAACGCGAACGACGGAAGCTGCGAAGGCATGGATTATCCGGACCTGAAGTGCTTCACGGTCCAGTTTCATCCGGAAGCGGCATCCGGTCCCCGCGACACAGCGATCCTTTTCGACAGATTCGTAGAAAATATGAAGGAGGGCGAAGCTTAGATGACCGCCGGTGGCGGGAATCTCGTCTAAGCTGAGGTCAATCGAAACAAGTGATCTGCCCGGTGAGCAGTCACGCAGATTGAGATTGCGGAAGGAAGAGCAATATGCCAAAAGATACAAATATCCGTAAAGTACTGGTCATCGGCTCCGGCCCGATCGTCATCGGCCAGGCGGCCGAGTTTGACTACGCCGGCGCCCAGGCCTGCCGCGTGCTGAAAGCGGAAGGCGTCAACGTGGTGCTGGTGAACTCCAACCCCGCGACCATCATGACGGACCAGCACCTGGCGGACGAGATCTACCTTGAGCCGCTGAACGCTGCCACGGTCCGCCGGATCATTGAGAAAGAACGCCCGGACGGCATGATTGCCGGCCTCGGCGGCCAGACCGGCCTGACCCTGGCCATGCAGCTGAGCCGCGACGGCACGCTGGAAGAATTCGGCGTCCGCCTGCTGGGCACGCCCATTGAGGCCATTGAGAAGGCGGAAGACCGGGAGAAGTTCCGGGACACCATGCTGTCCATCAACCAGCCCTGCGTGCCCTCCGAGATTGCGGAAACGCTGGAGGACGCCATGAAGGCGGCCGCGGATATCGGCTATCCCGTCATCATCCGTCCCGCCTATACCCTGGGCGGCAGCGGCGGCGGCATTGCCGAAAATGAAGAAGAAATGCGCACCATTGCCCGCGCCGGCCTGGACGCCTCCCCCATCACGCAGATCCTGGTGGAAAAGTGCATCTCCGGCTGGAAGGAGATCGAGTTTGAGACCATGCGCGACGCGCAGGGCAATGTCATTGCCGTGTGCTCCATGGAAAACGTGGACCCCGTCGGCATCCACACCGGCGACAGCGTCGTGGTCGCACCGGCCCTGACCCTGTCCGACAAGGAATACCAGATGCTGCGCAGCGCTTCACTGGATATCGTCAGCGCCATCGGCATCGTCGGCGGCTGCAACTGCCAGTTCGCCCTGAACCCGGATTCCTTTGAGTACGCGGTCATCGAGGTCAATCCCCGCGTCAGCCGCTCCTCCGCCCTGGCCAGCAAGGCCACCGGTTACCCGATCGCGAAAATTACGACGCGCCTGGCCCTGGGCTACGCCCTGGACGAGATCGCCAACGACATCACCGGCAAAACCTGCGCCTGCTTCGAGCCCACAGTCGACTATGTCGTCGTCAAGTTCCCGAAGTGGCCCTTTGACAAGTTCTACGGTTCCTCCCGCCGCCTCGGCACCCAGATGAAAGCCACCGGCGAGGTCATGTCCATCGGCCAGCGGTTTGAGGAAGCCCTGATGAAGGCTGTCCGCGGCGCCGAGATCTCCCTGGATACGCTGAACGCGCCGCCGCTGACGGATGAACCCATCCGGGAGCGGCTCGCCCGGCAGGACGACCGCCGGCTCTTCACGGTCTTTGAGGCCCTGAAGCAGGGCATCTCCGTGGATGAGATCTTTGACATCACGAAGATCGACCGATTCTTCCTGTTCCGCCTCCGCGCGATGGCGGAGCTGGAAATGCGTACGGAAGGCAAAGGCCTGCAGCCCGGCGATTATGAAACCTTCAAGAAGATGGGCTATCCGGACACCGCCGTCAAACGGATCACCGGCGCGAAGGAAGTACCCGGCTGGACCATGAGCTACAAGATGGTGGATACCTGCGGTGCTGAGTTCGCCGCGGAAACGCCCTACTTCTATTCCTGCACGGACAAGGCCTGCGAGTCCCGGAGCCTGAAGCGCTCCGGCCGGCCCGTAGTCATCGTGCTGGGCTCCGGCCCGATCCGCATCGGCCAGGGCATCGAGTTCGACTACTCCTCCGTCCACTGCGTGTGGACGCTGCGCCGCATCGGCTATGACGTGGTCATCATCAACAACAACCCGGAGACCGTCTCCACCGACTACGACACCGCGGACCGACTCTATTTCGAGCCGCTGACCCCGGAAGACGTGATGAACGTCATCAAGGTGGAAAACCCGGTGGGCGTGGTGGTCGCCTTCGGCGGCCAGACCGCCATCAAACTAACCCAGTTCCTGGATTCCCAGGGCATCCGCATCCTGGGCACCAGCGCGGAGTCCATCGACATTGCCGAGGACCGGGAGCGCTTTGACGCGCTGCTGGAGCAGTTCGGCATCCGCCGTCCCCGCGGCATGGGCGTCCGCACGATGGAAGAGGCCGTCGCAGCCGCGGAAGGCCTGGGATACCCCGTCCTGCTGCGCCCGTCCTACGTCATCGGCGGCCAGAACATGACCATTTCCCGCAGCCGGAAACATACCGTGGATTATATGACGCGGATCCTTTCCGGCGGCATTGAAAACCCGGTGCTCGTGGACCAGTACCTTCCCGGCATCGAGCTGGAGGTCGACGTCATCTCCGACGGGAAGGACGTCCTGATCCCCGGCATCATGGAGCACATTGAGCGGGCCGGCGTGCACAGCGGCGACTCCATTGCCGTCTATCCGCCTTTCAACCTGACCGAAAAGTTCCAGGAAAAGGTCTGCGATATCTCCACCAAGCTCGCCCTGGCGCTGGGCACCAAGGGCCTGGTGAACATCCAGTACCTGATCTACGACAACGAACTGTACGTCATCGAAGTGAATCCCCGGGCCTCCCGCACAATCCCGTACATCTCCAAGGTCACGGGCGTCCCGATGGTGGATCTTGCCTCCCGCGTCATGCTGGACGAGCCGCTGAAGGACCTGGGCTACGGCACGGGCCTCTACCCCGCCCCGCCCTACTGCGCGATCAAGGTACCGGTCTTCTCCTTTGAGAAGCTGAACGACGCCGACTCCATCCTGGGGCCGGAAATGAAGTCCACGGGCGAAGTGCTCGGCATCGGCATCACCAAGGCGGAAGCGCTCTTCAAGGGTCTGTCCGCCGCCGGCTTCCACCTGCCCACCGCCCGCGAGAAGGGCCACACCGGCGTCCTGCTGTCCGTGGAGGACGAGGACTTCCCGGACGCGATCTCGGTTGCCAAGCGCTGCTATGACCAGGGCATCAGCGTCTATGCCACCAAGGATACCGCCCGGGCAATCTCCGCCGTCGGCATCCGCGTGACGCCCGTACAGGATCCGAAAATCAGCGACGAGATCTTCGGGCTCATGGAGGACGGCTCCGTGAACTACATTATCTACACCGGTGCGGTCAAGGACGATACCGTGGGCGACTACACCCTGCTTCACCGCAGGGCCATGGTGCTGGGCATCCCCTGCATGACCTCCCTGGATACTGCCAACGCCCTCATGGACATCCTCGGTTCCCGTTTCTCCCTGCAGAACACGGAACTGGTTGACATCAACCATATGCGGAGGCGTCAGGATCTATGATCCTGGTAACGCCTCCCATGTTACAGGAGCCCGACGGCGGCGAGTGCAAGCGAAGCCGGCGCGGCTGCGACGATCACAGGCGGAGGCGTCAGGATCTTTGATCCTGGTAACGCCTCCCATGCTGTAAACAAACGGATCGCGGCATTCTGCCGCGATCCGTTTTCCATGTCATTATGAATAATGAATTGTGAATTATGAATTGATCATTTCCTTCGCCAGCTGATCGATCTGCGCCTTGTTCTCCTCCGTCATGGCGGAAAGGATCTTCACTTCCGTTTCCGCGAAGGCGGTGTTCCTGCAGCCTTCCAGCATGCCCTTCATGACCTTCGCCGCCGTCGGCGCCCAGCTGCCGTTCTCAATCAGGCCGATCTTCCGGTTCTGGTATCCGCGCTCCGTCAGGTGCTCAATGAACTCCCGCATGAACGGGAAAATGTCCGCGTTGTATGTGGTGGTCGCCAGCACGATCTTTCCGTAGCGGAAAGCATCCTCCACGGCTTCCGCCATGTCGTCCCGGGCCAGGTCGCTGATTGCGACCTTCGGGCAGCCATGCTCCTGCAGCTTCTCCGCCAGCAGTTCCGCTGCTTCCTTGGTATGGCCGTATACGGAGGTATAGAACACGGCCACGCCCTCCGTCTCCACGCCGTAGGAGGACCAGGTGTTGTACAGGTCCAGGTAGTATCCCAGGTCTTCGCTCAGCACCGGCCCGTGCAGCGGGCAGATGATTTGGATATCCAGCGCCGCGGCCTTCTTCAGCACGGCCTGCACCTGGGTGCCGTATTTGCCGACGATGCCGAAGTAATACCGCCGCGCTTCGCAGGCCCAGCCTTCCGGATCGTCAAAGTCCAGCGCGCCGAACTTGCCGAAGGCGTCCGCGCTGAACAGCACCTTGTCTGTCTCGTCGTAGCTCATCATGACCTCGGGCCAGTGGACCATCGGGGCGGTGATGAACTTCAGCGTATGGCTGCCCAGTTCCAGCGTGTCGCCTTCCTTCGCGATGATCCCTCGGGCGGCGTAATCCGTTCCGGTGAAGTTCTTCATCATGGTAAAGGCCTTCGCCGTCGCCACGATCTTCGCCTCCGGATACTTCTCCGCGAACGCCATGATCCCGGAGGAATGGTCCGGTTCCATGTGGTGCACGACCAGGTAATCCGGCTTCCGTCCGGCCAGGGCGGCCTCCAGGTTCGCCAGCCACTGGTCCGTAAAGTGCCTGTCCGTGGTATCCATGACCGCAATCCTGCCGTCCAGGATCACATAGGAATTATAGGCCATGCCTTCCGGCACGATGTACATTCCTTCAAACAGATCGATCTCGTGATCGTCCACGCCGATATAGCAAATATCTTTTGTAACGCTGCTCATATTCGGTTCTCCTCCCGGAATCTTCTTATTAATAATATTTTACCATATTTCCTTCTCTGCCCGCAAGCTTTCTCTTTTCTGGATTAATTGTGCATTATGCATTGTGCATTGTGCATTTTAGCGCTATAATCTCCCCCGTGCGAAAAAGCACATCCCTGACCCATGGAACCCTGAAAGGAAGCGGATTATCCTTTATGCAAACCCTTCTGCTGATTGCTGTCGCCCTCTTCGCCGGTCTGCTGATGACCCGGCTTTTTGTAAAACTCCATCTGCCGGACGTAACCGCCTACCTGGTCGCCGGCATCCTGATCGGTCCCTGCGTGCTGGGCCGTCTGGGCCTGCCCGGGCTCGGCTTCAATACGGCTGAACAGGTGGATTCCCTGTCCATGATTTCCGACGTGGCCCTGGGCTTCATCGCCTTCGCCATCGGACACGAATTCCGTCTCTCCGCGCTGAAGCAGACCGGGAAACAGGCTGTCATCATCGGTATCCTGCAGGCAGTCGTCACAACCGTGTGCGTGGACATCGCGCTGGTCGCCCTGCACTTCATCATGCCGGACCTGCTGCCCCTGCCGGTCGCGATCACCCTGGGCGCCATCGCCGCCGCGACCGCCCCTGCCGCAACCCTGATGGTCGTCCGCCAGTACAAGGCGAAGGGCCCGGTCACGGATGTGCTGCTGCCGGTCGTCGCCCTGGACGACGCCGTCGGCCTGGTGATTTTCGCGGTCTCCTTCGGTATCGCCCAGGCGATGAAAGAAGGCACCACCCATGTGGCAGCCCTGATCCTGGAGCCCCTGGCGGAAGTGATCCTTTCCCTGGCCTTCGGCGGCGTGGTCGGAATGATCCTCACCTGGCTGGAGCGGTTCTTCCATTCCCATCGCAACCGCAACGCCCTGATCGTCGGCAGCGTTGTGCTGACTGTGGCGGTCAGCCAGTATATCATCTCCGTCGGTCCGTTCACCTTCGGCTTCTCTTCCCTGCTGGTCTGCATGATGCTCGGCACCGTGTTCTGCAACTTCTGCCCGCTCAGCGATGACCTGATGCTGCAGGCGGACCGCTGGTCCGGCCCGGCAATCACCCTGTTCTTCGTGCTCAGCGGCGCCGCGCTGGAGTTCGGCGTCTTTGCGGACATCTCCGTAATCCTCATCGGCCTGGTGTATATCGTCACCCGTTCTTTGGGCAAGTATGCCGGCGCCGGCTGGTCCTCCGCCCTGGCGAAGAGCCCGGCGCCCGTCCGGAAGTGGCTGGGGATCACCCTGCTGCCCCAGGCCGGCGTTGCCCTCGGCATGTGCGCCACAGCCTACCGGGTCCTCGGCGGTGCGGAAGGAACGCTGATCCGGAACATCGTGCTTTTCTCCGTGCTGATCTATGAGCTGGTCGGCCCGAGCCTGACCAAGATGGCCCTGACCAAAGCCGGCGATATCCAGGCGAAGTCCGCGGAGCTGCTCTCCCGCCGGGAGAAGCGCCTGAAGGAAGTCGGGAAAGAAGTTCCTGCAGGATTCAACAAGTAAAGAAGCATACGCCACCGGCCTTCATAAAAAAGCTTGAAGGCCGGTGTTTTTTTTGTTATCATCGCCTTACAAAGCAGAAAGAAAAAAGCACAGGAGGCCGCTATGAATGAGATCGTCACAAAGCGCAACGACCTGCTCGCGCAGAAGATCATTAAGGGACTGGAGTCCCGGAATATGAGCGGATACTATGCCGCCACAAAGGAAAAGGCGCTGGAGATCGCCCTCTCCCTGATCCCGGAAGGCAGTTCCGTCACCATGGGCGGCGCCATGAGCGCCCACGAGATCGGCCTGGTGGACGCGATAAAGAACGGAAACTACAGCTTCATTGACCGGGATAAGGCAGAAGACAAACGGGCTGCCATGTTGGCCGCCTACGACGCGGACGTCTTCCTTTCCGGCGTCAACGCCATGACGGACGACGGCGTCCTTGTCAACATTGACGGCAATGCCAACCGGGTTTCCGCCATCTGCCAGGGGCCGAAGAAGGTGGTCTTCATCGTCGGCATGAACAAGGTCTGCGCCGACCTGGACAGCGCGATGAAGCGCGCCCGTAACGTGGCCGCGCCGATCAACGCCCAGCGGTTCGGCCTGTCCACGCCCTGCGCGAAGACCGGCAAATGTATGGACTGCAAAAGCCCGGACACTATCTGCTGCCAGTTCCTGATCACCCGCTTCAGCCGCCATGCCGGCCGCATCCACGTAATCCTGGTTAACGACACCCTCGGTTTCTGATCCTCATTCACCTTTACAGCAAGGAAACAATCACCCTGGAATCTGTCGCTCCTTTTACACTATATAATTATGAATTGTGAATTATGAATTCTAAAAAAACCGTTTCTCCCGTCACCTTCCATTATATGATCATCACCGGCGGCTTCTGGATGGCCTTCTGTGTGGTGACCGCCTATGCCGCCGTCTTCCTGAAGGGCGTCGGCTGCAACAACACGGAGCTGGGCCTGATCCTCGCCCTGGGCAATGTGGGCGGCGCGCTGCTCAGCCCGGTGCTCGGCGCAATGATCGACCGGAACCGGAACCTGCGCCATGCCGCGGTTGTCAACGTCCTGCTGTCGATACAGGTCGTGCTGCTCATCCTGCTGCGCCTGCATCCCGCCCATGACCTGCTGACCGCGGCCTGCTATGTGCTTTATATGACGGTCATGATGCCGGTGAACGCCGTGAACCTGGACCTGTGCGTCCGGCTGGAGCGGGCAAAGGCGCCGCTGGATTTCGGCCTGGCGCGCTCCATGGGCAGTTTCGCCTTTGTCATTCTGAGCACGCTGCTGGGAATGATCACAGCGCAATGGGGCCATCTCTCGCTGCCCTTTGCCGGGCTGGCGGTGGTGCTGCTGCAGTTCTTCGGCAACCGGCTGACCGACCGGGACCTGCGCAGTGCGGAAGCCGCGATGCCGCCATCCGAAGCCGTGATCACGGAGAAATCCTCTTCCCTGCCCGCCTTCATCCGGGAAAACAAAATGTTCTGCCTGATGCTCCTGGGCACGATCGTGATCTTTATCGCTCATAACATGGACGGAAACTTCCTGATCAATGAAGTGGAGAACCTCGGCGGGAATACCGCGGTCATGGGTTATATCGCCGCCTTCACAGCGATCACGGAAGTGCCCGTGATGATGTTCGCCTCAAAGCTGCCGAAGAAGTGGGACACCGTGCAGTACATCCGCCTGTCCTTCGTGTTCTTTGTGATCAAGATCCTCGCCTACGCTCTGGCGCCGACCATTTCGCTGTTCTTCGCGGCCCGGGTACTCCAGGCGCCGAGCTATGCGCTCTATACCGTCCTGATCGTCGGCTATGCCGACCGCCAGGTTGCCCGGAAGGATTCCGCGAAAGCCCAGAGCCTCGCCTTCAGCATGACGACCATCGGATCCGTGCTGGCCAGCCTGATCGGCGGGCGCATGTTCGATACCGTAGGCGTCCGGCCGACCATGCTGGCTGCCGCGGCCATCGCCGCCGTCGGCGCGGTGATCGCCCTTGCCGGCACAATGAAAAAGAAGGCGGCCTGACCGGCCGTCTTCTTTCATGTCTTCTGTCAGAATCTGATCATCTTCCGCCCGAATCGGTAGCTGCCCACCGTCAGGCCCCGGCCCAGGCGGCCGGGCAGCATCGTTACGCCGCCCTGGAAGGTATGCCCGAGTTTCCGGTACAGCGTTTCGTCAAAGTCCCGGATTGCCTGCTTCAGCTCCCGGTTCTTTTTCATGCCGTCCTCCCCGCTCATGTACTGCAGGGCTGAGGTGGTATACAGCTGGCCGGCGATATTGCTCACCATATAGTTCCGCAGTTTCTTCGGCTGCGCCTCCAGCTCCTTCCAGGTATAGCTGGTGATCATGTCCCGCGCGATCCGGGTCACCTGGTCCAGCCGCCGGATAATCACGTCGTCGTTCACGCTCTGGTCCGCCCGGCCGATATAATATCCGTACAGCGGCTGGTCCAGGTAGAGGATCTTCTTCACCCGGGGCAGCGGCCGGTAAATATACAGGTTGTCTTCATAAAAGGTATGCTTCGGCAGCACCAGGTTCATTTCCCGCAGCAGTCCGGTCCGATAGGCCAGGGCGTGGATCATGAACTGTTTCCAGGGCGGAAACGCGCTGCAGTTTTCCCAGGTGTTCACCCGGTCCGGGCGGAACACGTTCCGGTAGCTGACGGAGAAGCAGGCCGGTGCCTCTTCCCGGTCGTACACATAGTCGTTCACGATCATATCCACCCGGTCTTCCGGCTCGGTATGCGCCTTCAGGCGGGTAAGCAGTTCCTTCAGGGAATCCGGATCCAACCGGTCGTCCGAGTCCACGGACTTGAAATAGATCCCTTCCGCGTTGCGGATGCCCTGGTTCAGCCCTTCCCCGTGGCCGCCGTTCTCCTGGTGGATCACCCGGACGATACCCGGGTATTCCGCCGCCCACTTGTCCGCGATGCGGCCGGTCTCGTCCGTGGAGCCGTCGTCCACAATGATGACATCCAGTTCCTCGCCGCCGGAAACGACGCTCTTCAGGCACCGTTCCATATAGGCCGCCGCGTTATAGCAGGGGATCGTGACAGTAAGCAGTTTCATCCGGTGTTTTCCCTTCGCCGCGGGCGCTGAGCGCCGCGGCCGTTTTATCGGACCCCATTTTACCACAGGCGGCCGTTTTTGTGGAGATCCGTCTGCGCGGCTGGACAGACGGGGCAAAACAGGATAAGATAGGCGGGTACACGGACAGAAAGGAGCGGGGCTGAAGCATGAGCAAAAGCATGAAAAAAGCGCTGAGCGCGCTGTTCATCCTGCTGTCCGTCGCGGCGGTTTTCTGCATTGCCTTCGGCAACGCGGAACTGGCCGATGCCTGGGACGCGCTCCGCCGCCTGAATCCCGCCTGGCTTGCCGGCCTGTTCTGCTGCTGGGCAGCCTTCGTCTTCTTTGACGTCCTGGCGACCTGGCAGTGCCTGCGCAGGCAGGGTTTCTCCGTCAGCCTGCCCCGCGTGATGGTCATCAACATCATCGGCCTGTATTACAGCAATATCACCCCCGGCGCCAGCGGCGGCCAGCCCATGCAGGTAAACTATATGCGCAAAGCCGGCGTCCCGGTGGGCAACGGCACCACCGCCGTGACCATCCGCCTGATCGCCAACCAGTTCATTGTCTCCCTGCTGAGCCTGCTTTTCCTGGTTTTCAACCGGGCGTTTGTATATGAGCAGCTGGCCGGCGGCATCTGGTTCGTCCGGATCGGCTGGCTCATCAATTTTGCTGTGGTGCCGCTGGTTCTCCTGGCCGCGTTTAAACCGAAGTGGGTCCGGAAACTCGCCGCGGGTTTCATCGGCCTGCTCGCGCGGATCCGCCTGGTGAAGGACCGCGATGGTTTTGAAACAAGAGCGAACGGGGTGCTGGATACCTACTACACGGCCATCCACGACCTGCTCCGTTCCCCGGCGCAGATCCTGCTCCAGTGCCTGTTCAGCGCGTTGAGCATGCTGGCGCTGACGGGATCCGTCGTCTTTGTGTATTTTGCCTTCGGCCTGTCCGGCACACCCTGGTATCAGGTCCTGACGCTGAGCCTGCTGCTCTTTGTCAGTGCGAGCTATACCCCGCTTCCCGGCGCCAGCGGCGCCCAGGAGGGTGGTTTCCTCTATTATTTCCGGAACGTCTTTACCGGCGGCACCGTGGGCCTTGCCCTGCTGGCCTGGCGCTTTTTCACCTACTACATCGCCCTCTTCGTCGGCGCGATCACCCTCCTCCTGGAAGGCATTACCCGCCGGAAATCCAAAAAGGCTCCCCTTGAAGAAGAAGAAGAAGAAAAGGAATAAAGGCTCCCCTTGATCCCAAGGGGAGCTGCCGGCTTCGCCGGCTGAGGGGATTGAAAAAGATCAGCCCGAAGAACTGATCTCGTAAATTGTTAGTAACAGTAACTTTCATTCTGAATTCTGAATTATGAATTGTTGAGCAACTGTCCAAATCGGAGACCTGTGCCCTTTATGGGCATTTGGGTAACAGTTGCCATGCTACAGCCGTCAGCGCTTTAGCGCTGGTAACGGCGATCGCAGATTAAGTATACCTGTTCCGCCGGATAATCCCCGTTAAACTGCGGAAGGCTGATCCCGCCGTACATCAGCGCGGCGCCGGTCAGGCTTTCTTTTTTATCCTCCCGGTGATATGCCTTCTCCGGATCCAGGCCCTGCAGCCGGATGAACGGGAACGGCCCGTTCGCGCGGACATGCGTCGCGACGACACTCACCAGCGCTTCCTTTTTGTCCGGTGAAACGAACATCCAGGCGGTATAGTCCCCTTCTCTTTCGTCCAGGCGGTAATAGTCCCCGCCCTCAATCAACGCCTCAAAGCGGTGGAAGGCCGCGATCTGTTCCTTCACCGTCTGCTTTTCCGCTTCCGTCAGTTTCGCCGGATCCAGCTCATATCCGAAAGTTCCGGCCTGCGCGACAATCCCGCGGGTCTCCAGCGGCACCCTCCGCCCCGTCTGGTGGTTCGGGCAGGCGGAAACATGCGCGCCCATTGTGCACACCGGATAGCCGTAGGAGGTGCCCTTCTGGATCTCCAGGCGTTCCACGGCATCCGTGTTGTCGGAACACCAGATCTGCGGGCAGTAATACAGCATGCCCGCGTCAAAGCGTCCGCCGCCGCCGGAGCAGCCTTCGATCATCACGTCCGGGAAGGCTTCCGTCAGCCGCTCCAGCAGCAGGTAGGTGCCCAGCATGAACCGGTGGGCGGTCTCTCCCTGCCGGTCCGCCGGCAGCGCGCGGGAATACACGTTCGCCACGCTCCGGTTGAAATCCCACTTCACATATTCGATCCGTGCGTCCCGCAGGACTGCGGAAATATTTTCAAATAGGTAATCCTGCACCTCCGCCCGGCCCATATCCAGTACCAGCTGATGGCGGGAAACCATCGGATCCCGTCCCGGATCGGTCAGCGCCCAGTCCGGATGCGCCCGGTACAGGTCGGAATCCAGGCTCACCATTTCCGGTTCAAACCACAGGCCGAACCGCAGGCCCAGCGCATGGATCCGTTCGGACAGTTCCTTCAGGCTGCAGCCAAGCTTTTCCTCGTTGCAGGTCCAGTCTCCCAGGCTCGTCGTATCGTCGTCCCGGCAGCCGAACCATCCGTCGTCCAGCACCAGCATTTCCATTCCGAGCTCCGCGGCGGACTGCGCGAGTTTCAGCAGCTTTTCCGCGTCAAAACCGAAATAGCAGGCTTCCCAGCTGTTCACCAGCACCGGTTTCTTCGCGCCGCGCCAGCGAGGCGCGATCACCTCGTCCCGGATCACCCGGTGATAATTCCGGCTCAGCGCGTTCAGGCCTTCCGCGCTGCAGGAAAGGATCGCTTCCGGCGTCTGGAAACGGTCTCCCGGATTCAGCTTCCAGCGGAAGCCTTCCGGATGGATCCCGCAGGCCACCCGCGTGCTGCCTGTCTGGTCTCCGCTCACCTCTTCCAGGTGGTTCCCGGAATACATCAGCATAAACCCGTGGCAGACACCCTGCCGTTCCGTCGTTTCCGGATCGCAGAGGATGATGAACGGATTGCTCTGGTGGCTGCTCATCCCCCGGCGGGATTCAAAAGCCAGTCGTCCGCCCGCGGGAACCGCGGTCCGCTCCGGGATGCGTTCCATCGCGTGCCGCCCGTGGAAATGCATCACATGCTTTTTCCCGTATGGAATGTCGATGCTCAGGGACGCGGCTTTCGTCAAGGTAACGGGGACCGTGCCCCGGTTTTCGATCCGGGCGCTCCGGACGATCACGTCGTGCTGTTCAAACAGCCAGTATATCAGGTGCGCGGCCAGCCCGTTCACCTTGTCTTCGAGAATGATTTCCAGGCCTTCGGTCTCCGCGTTTCCGCGCAGTCCGGGCAAGCCTTCCGGTTTCTCTTTTCCTTTCAGCAGCCGGTATCCGGCATACCGCCAGTCCACGCTCAGGCTCCCGTCAGGGCCCTCCGCCTGTACGGCGGCAGGACGGAAATCGCCCACGCCGTTCCCGGCGTATTCCTGCGGCAGGGTATCCAGGGAATAATCCAGCCGGTCCTGCATTTCAAAGGGATTCCCGCAGAAGCCCCTGTTCGCCGTGCGGATCCGGTAGCTCATGTCCGTCCCGGTCCGCGGGCCGTACCAGGTATGCAGAAGCACGCCTGTTTCATCCGCTTTCATCTGGTACAGCGTATGTGCTGTCTCCAGGGAAAACAGCCTGTCCTGTTCCTCGATCCGAATGCTCACCGCAGCCTCTTTTCCGGGCGGTTCTGCCCTCGTCAGAATGTGATCCCTTCAAAACCCTGCCAGACGTTCTTTCCGCTGTATGTCATGGCTTCCGCTTCGCCGCGCAGTACCTTCAGCACGGAGAAAGCCATGGTTTCCTGCTCCATCTCGCCCGGATAAACGGCGATCGGGGCGATCCAGCCGCAGCGTTCCCGGATACCCTCCGCGATATCGTCAAAGCGCATCAGGCCGCCGGTCAGCACAATGGCGTCCACCTTGCCGCAAAGCACGGCGCTCATTTCACCGATGCTCTTGCAGATCTGGTAGATCATCGTGTTCCAGACCAGCGTCGCTTTTTTGTCTCCCTGTTCCACCAGCGCGTGAACCTTGTTCGCGTCCGATGTGCCGAACAGGCTGACAAACCCGCCGGACCGGGAGCACATCCGCCGTACGTCGTCAATGGAATGGGCTTCGATATAATCCAGCAGTTCCAGTACAGGCACATAGCCGATCCGGGTGGGGGCAAACGGCCCTTCGCCGTCGGCGCCCATGCTGCCGTCGATCATGCGGCCGCCGGAATGCGCGCCGGTGGTCACGCCGCCGTCGATGTGGGCAGTAACCAGGTTGCATTCCGCATAGGGCTTGCCCAACGCTTTGGCATGGGCCTCCGCGACCGCCTTATGGTTCAGGAAATGGGAATGGGAAACGCGGTACAGGCCGCGGATACCGGTCAGGCGCGCGTAATCGCAGAACTCGTCCACATTGGTGGGATTCAGCGTGTAGGCCGGTTTATGATAGTTCTGGGAAAAGCGCCATGCCAGCATCACGCCCAGTTTGGCCGCGTGCTCGCTGCCACCGACAGCCGCCTCGGTATCGTCGTACAGCTTCTGGTCGATCTTCGTCACGCCGCTCGGCTGCGTGCACGCGCTGCCGCCGCGGCCAACGAACACGTCGATCCCGGACGGATCCACGCCTTCCTCCGCCAGCATATCCAGGATCACCTGGTAGCGGAACGGTACCTGCCCGTTCACATGGGAATACTGCAGCAGCACCGGCGCGTCGTGAAACTGGCTTTTGCAGAACAACTCCCTGTCGTTAACAAACAGGCTGATTTTGGTGGATGTGGAACCGGGATTGATGACCAGCAGTTTATACTCCATAGCGTTACCGTAACCCTACTCTCTCATGAACTTCGGATGGTATCATACCATAATCGGTGGGAAGAAAAAAGCCTTCGGAGCCATTGCGCCGAAGGAAAAACATAATTGATCCTTTACGGGTCTTTCAGCTTTCCGGACGGGCCGCTGTCTGCAGTTTCCTGATGTCCATTTCCAGGATGGCCCGGTTGTCCCGGAGCGCCTCCAGGATACCGGCGTATACCTGCTGCGCGGATTCGCTGCCGAGAAAGGCCACGTCAAAGTGGTTTCCGTTGTTATGCCCGAACCGGAGCGCGTCGCCGTCATTATCCACGGCGTCCAGGAAGAACACCTTGTCCGCGACGATCGCGGAAGAGGCGTTTTTCAGGATATCCTCAATCAGGGAACGGTCTCCGGAATAGTATGTGAGATGGATATACATACAGTCCTACCCCTTCCGTAATATTGCGCCGTTTCAGGCCAAAGCATTGCAGAACGCGTCAATCTGACGGTCCTTCGCCGGATCCGGCTTGTCCTTCGGATCGATCAGAACAAGCGTTTTCACCAGGTCATGCCCCAGGCAGGCCTGCAGTTTTCCAAAGGCTTTCCCGGCCCCGGAACCGCCCTGGCACGCGAACGCGGCATACCGCGCCGCCCCCATTTCGTTTTCGCTGATGAATGTCCGGATCGGCGGCGTGATATTCCCCGCCCAGACAGGAAAACCGAAGATGACGGTGTCATACGCTTCAGCGTCAAACTGATACGGTTTAAGCCGGGGTTCCTCCGCCATCACGGCGCTCTTCCCGCCCCACAGGAACTTCCTGATGCCGCTGTCCGGATACGCTTTTTCGGGCTCCAGCCGGAGTAGGTCCGCGCCGAGCCTGTCAGCGATCCTGCCGGCGGCATATTCTGTATTTCCGCTCATGGAATAGTAAACGATCAATGCTTTCACACACAACACTCCCTATACCGGTTTCAGGTATTGATATTCTGCAGGAAGCAGACATATGTGTTACTCTTTAGAAAAATACGGACAGGCAAAGGCACCGGGACCAATGAGTGCTCCCGGAAAAGTAAACGGGAAAGGCGCTCCGTTAGAATCCCTGACTTCCGGATGGAAGACCATATCGCCGTTTGCTTCATGTGTAAAAAGATCATCGGCCATCAGGAACTGTACTTCCATTTCGAGGCGGTTTTCTCCTTTGGGGGAAAGCTTCCATGAATGAAGTATGCCATTATTCCATCCGGATGAGAATAGGCTTTTTCTGGTAAAAGGGTAAATTCTGATAAACTCGTAGGGGATGTTTTTATATTCTAATATTTTATATTGTCAGAAATAACCCAATCCGCTTTTACCATCAGCTCATTAACTGTCATATTGAAGGCAGGAACCAAGAGGCTGAAGTTTATGGAATATCTACAGGTTCATATGTAGCCACTACAGGCTCTACCAAGGCTCATACGTAGTCACTTCAGGCCCATACCAAGGCTCATATGTGGTCACTTCAGGCCCGTACCAAGGTTCATATGTAGTCACTTCAGGCCCATACCAAGGCTCATATGTAGTCACTATATCATACGGAATCGCTACAGGTTCATACTGTGTATTCCCTGTTTTTTCTGTAATATAAACCAATGCATTTTCAACAGAGCTCGCCGGATCGGAAACATCTTTATAAAATCTCTTCAATTGATTCGAAACATCTCCCATTTCCATAGATCCATCCATGATCTGCCCAATCAAAAACTGTATAAAATCACTATGTTCCAGCTCATCTAATTGATCATCAGTCAACCCGCCCGTTTGAACGATTACATCGTTTTCATATTCTTCAGGAACGGTCTCATGTTGATAGCCGGATGACAAACGCCAGGCCCAATCATCCTCAGTTGCATTGCAAACGATCTGTACGTTTTCAAAAATGTTTTTATCGCTTTTGTTCTTCCCCGTAACCAAGCCCCATTGATATTCACTGCCCAGATAATACACGGTTTCAAGACTATCAACGGACTTAAAACCCGAAGCATCCAACAAGCCTTGAGGCCATACAACCCACTTTAGCATTTTCATCGGATCTGGAAATGTTGATAATTTAACATGCTTAACCGTTTCAGGAAGAATTAAATACTCAATTTGAGTACTATTACTATCATTAATGAATCCAAACGCAGAGTCAATATCTTCCAGGGCCTTGGGCAATTCAACATTTTTCAACATACCGCAGCCATAGAACATATATTCTTTCAATTTCACAACAGAGCACTGTGACATATCGACAGATTTTAATGAATGACATTCGCCGAAGCAGGATTTGCCTATATCTGTAACGCTTTCCGGTATCTTGACAGATTCTAAGCCGGTTTTATGGAAACATTCACCCCCTATTGTTTTTAGTCCAATAGGCAAATCAATGCTTTTCAGCAGCTTGCAATTTTCAAACGCATTATAATCAATATTCTCGATAGAAGAAGGAAGCAAAACCTCTTCTAAGGATTCACAATCCCTAAAGCATTCACCTGGAATAGATGTTACTCCTTCGGGGATGGTTATTTTTCTTATTCCAGATCCCTTAAATGCTGACTCGCCTATTTGCTCTATTTTCCCAAAGAAATTAATCGAGGATGCTTTCGCGCCATTAAAAGCCTCACTCGCAATCTGCGTATAGCTTCTGGGCAAATAAATCATATCCAGCGAAGAACCATAAAACGCATTTCTACCCACATCAAAGCCGTCTTTCACTACAAGCATACCTGTTAAAGATGATAAAACCTCATAAATTTGGCTGCCTCTAACCGTGATATAAGAATTATTCACAAGCTGATCCCAGTCCATCTTCAATTGATTATCAACATACAAGCCCGGAAGCAGCCAGCCGCATTGTTTACATATTCCATTCTCATATTGATGATTACCGTAAGTTAACTCTTCACCCTGCTCAACAATTGTCCGGCAATCCACACAATACTTATCTCCAGAATAGCCCTTTTCAGAACATGTTGATGCACGATAATTGATTAATGTTGTATTGTTATGTGTACAGACAGTTTCTTCGGTAATCGGTGTGGATGTTTCTTTTTTCAGATTACCATAAACCAAAATCGTCAAGACAACAACAACAATTATCCAAATGACAGCAATAGCAAGAAGGATTTTCATTCCTTTCAGGCTCTTCAAATTCCCGCCTGTCAGGAACCATAAGAGCAAAGATACTCCGGCCAAGATCCCGCCAATCAAAAGCAGTTCATGATAATAAGCTGCAAACTGCAACAAAGGCATATATACCCCTGCTGATTCAACCAACTGATTCCTGGTGTACTCAAATGCCTCCTGCGCTGACTCTGTGCCAAGCCACTCAACAAGCAAATCAATCATACCAGATGACCCCATGGCCGATCCAATTGATTTCAATACGTCTTTTGTAACCTTCACAAAGCCAGACGAATCATTCTTTATCAAGGAAACAACCAGATTAACTGACGTCTTTCCCATACTACGGTTCAGTAAATGACCTATCTCCTGCATCTCTCCTTCTGAGGATTTATCGAAAGAAGACATGGTCTGATCTGTTATTTTCCCCATAACAATTCTTCCGGATATACCGGCAGTCAGAGCACAAAAGCCGATAACAAAAGCGACTATCAGCACCATCCAGACCTTTTTCTGGTCTATCATTTTTCCTTAATCCTTTCTTTCTGATATGTTTTGGAAACAGAATCAATTTCACCTGTAAAATAATTACCTTTTTCAACAGAAATCGCAAATATCGACACAGTGTTTTTACCATCATAACACATCCTCCAAAAAGAAAAAAGACCCTCGGAGCATAACGCCCCGAGAGTCCCCGTCTCAGCCAGTTCAATGATCGAACCCATCTGCAAGCTTCTATAAATTATAATCATGCTTTGGCTGCAGAAAGGCCGACCTTGCGCGACACTTCCTTCAGCAGCAGCCTGTAATGCTTGTTCTCATCTTCCTGGTCGATATAAGGGTTCTTTCCGTCCAGGCACTGCTGGATGATCTCCTTCGGCAGGGACGCGGCCATCCTGATACAGAAGTCTTCCGCCTGGCTGACGCTTGGTGTGCCTGACTGCTTTTTCTGTCCTGTCCTCAGGTCAACGGAATAAACCGATATGCCCGAATACATGCGGCTGGCCCGATCCACATTTGTCACCAGATCCACCGTCACTTCTGCCAGCTTGTTCATGGCGGAGCAGCAGTTGAACCGCCCGCAGATCGTACAAAGCTTCTTCTCCAGTTTGCTGCGTTCATTGTTATCCATGGAACCGGTATACTTCCCGACCTCCGCGGCAAACAGCTTCCAGTTGGCATTGAACGCCTTCGCGTCCCTGATCTCCTTATCCATGTCCCGTCCGGTCAGGGCTTTCAGGTTGGCTGATATGATTGCGTAGGCATCCTCATCCGGCTCCAGATAACGGATCGCATCCACATGGAACAGCGCCACCTGGTCCCGTGCCTCAGGGATCTCCGCCACTTCACCGATTCGCCTGCGAAAAGTGTCACGCGGCAGCCGAAGCAGTTCGTGGATTGTCCTGGATCCCCAGTAGACCGCCCGCTGATCTTTCGGGCTTTTGACGGATCGGACGGCTTCATCGAAATAAGGCGTGAGCTTTTCATCGCTCCACTCCACCTCAAACTCGATTAAACGTTTCTTCAGTTCCTCTCCGGTCAGCCGTTTCCCCTTGAACAGATCAAAAAGACCCATTGATTATACCTCCCCCTTCTTCCGCTCAGATGACAGGTCTGTATAAAACGATTTATGCTGTAAAATCAGAATAACACAAAACGCCCAAAACCAAAAGCCAAAGCTCCGGGAGCTTCCCCGGAGGTGAAATACGGGATGCTGAACATATCCGGTGCAGCGGTGAGCCCGGCGGGATTCATCCTCAACTTTATAAGCAAACTATTCTATATGGTTTTTAACTGACTGCTCCTGGCTTAAACAAGGTATTTTTTTACAAATGGAATATGATTTAACACGGCTGATATCACATACGATATTATGAAAACGATAATTGAAGTGACGGGAATTGCTATAAGTGTATTGAAAGAAATACTTGATAATCCTAATCCCTTATGCAATAGTGTGATTATTAACGCATGGACCAAATATGTTCCAAAACTGTATTTTGATAATTTACTGATAATCTTGCATTTTTTATCGCTGATAACTGTATTGGACAGCAGGTTCTTGATTAACACAAATACAGATAAGGTTTCCAGTACAACATTCACTGAGAAATTATTATAAAAGATGCTTAGCGCCTCACCTTTGTGCATAGATATAACTAATGATAATAAAACAGTAGATATGAATCCGGCCAATCCGCCAATATAGATAATAACACTTTGCTTTTTTGTTATAATCGTTCTGCTCACATAATACCCAAGAACATAATAGAATGAATATCCAAGCACAAACTATAAATATGCTTGATTTATTACCGATTCTGCCCAATCTCCATATTTAGCATTGAATGTCGTAATGATACTGATTATCTCCGGAATTACAATGGCGAACACAAAAGACAATATTAAGAAATATCGCAATAACTTCTCGTCTGAAACAATTCTGTTAAGCATGGGAGTTATAATATACAATCCTATAATCATGTATATAAACCACAAATGATAATGTCCTTTTATAAAAGAGCTGACAAAACTTGCAATGCTTCTGTCTTTTCCCATTGCATACCATACAACCGCATACCCAAACGACCAGACTACAAACGATAATGCCAATCGAAGTATATATTTTCCATAAAGCTGCTTCATTGTTATATTCCTGTCAAGGAATAAAGCACCGCTTATCATGACGAATATGGGGACGCCCCATCTTGAAATACCGTCAAACAGGTTCATCATTCGCCATTCAAAAGAGTTTATATCAGTGTCGTACCAGTTTTCAGCAGATACATGAAGAACCACCACAAAAAAAATGGCCATTATTCTTAATACATCAAAATATATTATTCGGCTTCGTTCATTAGCCTTAACTGTTTTCACATCGTCTGTCATGGAGAATTGTCACTCCCATCAATAGTATCAGGATAATTATATGCTATTGATAATCCGCAATCAATTGGAATTGTTGTTTTCTCCAGGCATAAACATGATAAACGGAATATAGCAGGGGCAATCTTTACATCCCTCTTGCCCCTGATATTTATGCCAGGTTAACCAAAGAAAGGGAACGGAAAGATGCGTCAAATCCGGACAACCCGGCGGGATTCATCCGTTCGCTCAATCGTCGCCTCTCGCGCTTGGAGCGCGCTCGATGCTCGTGTCGCGCCAACAAACTCAGGTCGCTTGCCTTCGGCACTCCCCACCGGGGAGAAGCTTCCTTCGTTTCCCCACTCCCTTACAGGTCGTGGCTTCGGATCCTCGCAGTTCATAGCAAACAAAATCACCACCCGTGATGGGTGGTGATTTTGTTTGGTGAGCCCGGCGGGATTCGAACCCACGACCTTTTGATTCGTAGTCCGGATATCACTGTAGCGCAACCCTTTATAGATCAACACTCACAGCCGACAGAATTTTGAAAAATGCCATTTTGACACCCGTTTGACACCTTTATCAAAAAACGAATTCTCCTGGCCATTCAAACCGTTCCGGTTTCCATCAATCATCATCGTGGAATGGGTAACTTCCGTTTTCCGGTTCATTCACAGTTCTGAACAGATTTGTTACATGACGCGAATCAGGATCATATAGCATACGGTTCCGGCAATAATCGACAGATACATGTTTTTTCGTATAACCTGAAGGATAACAACCAGCGCACAGGCTGCGAGTTCCGGAATGCCGAACGGTGACTGACCGAAGGAAATATCACGCAAACAGTAGATCACAAGTACCGTCATGATGGCGGGCGGGAGCGCTTTTCCGAGATACCGGATCACTTTCGGCAAAGGCCTGTTTCCGAACAGCAGAAACGGAAATGCGCGAAGGGCCCAGGTAACAACTGCGATGACTCCGATAACTGCGATGGGATACATTATGTTATTCATCTGTCGTGCCCTCCTGCTGTTCAACAGGCTTACGAAGGAATAACAGCGCTGCCAGGCAAGAAACCAGCGTTGGAATCAGGAAGTATTCTTTTCCCAACAACAAATAAAACCCCAAAGCACATACCGTAGCGGTCAGAAAAGGGAGCCGCGTACGATACTGACGCCATTGGTTAACGACAACCACAAGGAAAAATGCCGTGGCGGAGAATTCAATTCCACGCATATCAAACTGAAAAAACCGGCCTGCGCACGCTCCGATAAAGCTTCCGAAGACCCAGTAGAAATGATCAAGCATGGCAATGAGGAAAGCGGCTTTATCTTCATCAAGTCCTTCATCATACTTTACAGAGCAGAGAACAGAATAGGTTTCATCGGTCAGGGTCAGGATCATGTATGGATATCTCCAGCCCATCCTGCGAAACTTTTCGATGAAGCCGATCCCGTAGAAAATGTGCCGTGCATTGACAAAAAACGCCATGACTGCCAGGGAGAGAAGCGAAGCTCCGGACGTCATCATGGGCACCATGACAAGCTGCATTGATCCGGCAAAGATAAAAAAGCTGGAAGCCGTTATAAGCAGCACACTGTATCCCGCATCACTCATCAGAATGCCGAAGGCAATGCCTATGAACAGATAAGTGAAGAATATCGGAATCGTGTTTTTGACTGCAAATCGTAATTCTTTCACGAATAGCTACCCTCTTTTCAGCGCAGATGGAAAGAAAACATCAAATTCAATAATCCTGTTTCATGACTTTCTCAAACCTGAACATACCTTCCGGGAACTGTTCATCCATCTGTTCCGCCATGTCCGGATCATTTGGATCAGGGTGATGACTGTTATAAAACTCCACAATATGGAAACCGCAGCGGTTCACATAGAAATGGATGTTCCGCTTCTCAAAATATGGTGTGACTGTTTCCCAGACTTTAACTTCAGGGTGCAGCTTTTCTACAGCGCACCATGCGGTATAGCCGATGCCTTTACTGTGGACTTTCGGGGAAACGAATAGGATATCCAGATCCCCGCGATCACCTTCCACTTTGATAATCACTCCGCCAACCGGCTTGCCGTCCTGCATGATCCGGTAAGCTTCGCCGCCGTCTATGGATTTTTCAATGGTTTCCCGTGAAATGATCTCATCCGGCTCTTCAAAATGATCGTCCCGAAGCCCGAATTCCACCAGAGCCCCATAGTTGAAGGCTTCCTGGTTGTCTAAAATGAACTGGTTTCTGTCCGATGCCTCCAGCGGAAGTAATATGATGTCACTCATGCCTTTGCTGCCTTTACTGGATATGTCTTGCTTCAGTAACTTTAAAGTTGGAAACTCACCGTCTGGAAGAATGGCTTCCGGGTTTCCGGATCAGAAACCGATCTTCCTGATTTCCTCTACAAGGTTCCTCCCGTATACCTCAGCGCCAAGTTCATTGGGATGAAGGTTGTCCCGGAAGTATTCCGGCAGATGCGGTACAAGCCTGAACCCGTCGATCACTTTCACGTTTGAATAACAGCCGGCTATATCCGCAACGTTTTTACAGAAACGGGTCAGAGTCGGAAGACCGTCGGGAACATCTCCGCGCCACAGGGGAGTGATACACAGGATCGGGATTCTGTCTCCGTAAATACCAATCAGGGTTTCGTAATATTCTTCCACGTCCTTCATGGTATCGCACCCAAACTGGTTTGTTCCGAGGGCTACGATGATCTTGTCCGGGGTGTATCCGTTCATTTTCAGGAGGGAATTCTTATCGTAAATATATCCGCCGATTCCCTGGTTGATGATGTCGTAATTCAGCAGCCTGTTGGCGACGCTGACATACGTCATGGCGGCACGCAACGGCCCGTATCCCTGGGTGATCGAATCGCCAAGCCACAACACTTTTTCATTTTTCTCCGCAGGAGTCCATGAGCCGTCAATTTCACAATTCCGTATCAGTACCGTGGCATCTGCAGGGAGGTAAATCACGACATCCTTTTTCCCTTCGGGAAGATGCCAGATCAGTTTTCCTTCCTCCGGAAGATCTTTGACATAGCGGATTTCTGTGATCAGTCCGTCCACCGCCAGCTCAAAGGAATCCTGTGATCCCATCCAGATGAATCGGTATTCGAATGAAATCGTTCCGGCATCTGTAGCCATCTCCAGTGTCTTTGCCGAAGTTGCCATGCACCGGTCATACCAGAAATCAAGCCCTTTTGCGATGCATGATTCGAAATAATCCATCTGTTCTTTCGAATACTGAAAAGCCCGCAGCCAGCCGTCTTCAGTCTCCCGGAAAGAATAGGCTCCAAAATAGATGCGTTGCAGTTCTTTGTTTGTCATGACTCGTTTCCCCCTCAATAATCCTGAAAGACAGTTTGTTCTCTGATCTGCCGACAGTTCATTAAATTCAAACCCGCTAATAGTCAGTCAGGTTGTTGCCCGTCATGAGCTTTCCACGCACATTCTGTGATCTTCATCTCTGTGAATATGGCCTTGAAGCTGGAATTCTCCGGACTGCAGGCGTAGATGCCGAAACTGATCTTTCCGGCACCTTCCCACATATGGCATACACGCATCTGGGTAAAGTTTTCGCCGTCACGGGAACACTCGATACAATAATCATCCTCCCTGCGGCTGAACCGGTACCACATGACTTTTACATCAGAGGGAATCGCTGTAGTCGCCCAATCTGAATAGCCATGGTTGGTCACTACAGAGCCCAGATGCTGGAAGGATTCATTTTCATATTCCACAGATCCCTTCAGCCAGTTTTCAGCGTCCAGATACATCACAATACCGCACTGGTCAAACCGGTGATGGCTTTCGCTGAAATCCGTTTTCACAATGAACGAGAAATACTTCTTTTCCGTCTCATACTGAAGCACTGGCGCGTTATCATTACGAAAATGATAGTACGTCCGTTGCTAGAGATCTGTATGAGGTGCAGTTGTAATCTCAATTCTGTCAGGTTCAATCCTGTAATCAAGCGGTTCCCTGGTCCATTTCATCTCTGCCATATTGATACGCCCCCTTGGAAAGGAAAAATTCAAATTCAAAGATTCAGTCAGTTGTCTTTCCTGCATCTGAAAAAGATGAATTCTGGGCGGTGAATCGTTCCCCCAAACAAAGCCGGATACTGCTGTCTCATATCATCCGATATGTGAGCTTCCTGACATTCTTCAATGACAAATCCCGCCTTTATCAGGGAATTGATCAATGTGGAGACGGTTCTGTGATAACATTCGTATCCGTTTACGACCCAGTCAACCTTTCTGATGCCTTCCTTGCAGTAATTCCTGAGATTTGCATATAAGCGTTCGCCTGTTTCAGTGCGGGTATATCTGTCATATGCTCCATCCCAAGCCGTCACGATGGGATGGGACATGCTGAAAACAAATTCAGCATCATCCTTCATCAGCAAATAGACCTTGTGCATCAGTCCACCGAAGTCCTCGACATAATCAAATACCAGGGAACTGGTAACCAGGTCAAACTGCTGGTTGATGGTTCCGATATCCTCCATAGCCATCCGCTGATAGGCAACATTCTCCGCGTTGTTATGCTTTTGGGCATAGTCCAGCATTTTCTCAGAAATATCGATCCCCAGCACATATTCAGCGCCCATTTCAGAATACTGTTTGGCATGTTGCCCCATGCCGCAGCCAATATCCAGAATCTTCTTCCCGTGGAGATCCGGGAGCATGGCAAACAGGATCGGGGTCTCAATGCAGTCATTGAAATTGACTTCTTTGTTCCTGCTGCTCTGGAAACTTTCAAAAAAAGCATCATTGTCATAGATATTTTGCTGGGACATTTTGAGGTCCTCCATGGTTAAGAAAATTGAAAGTTATTTGGTAGTTTCCCTATACATACACAAGGAAAAACAGTGCGGTATCATTGCCGGCACTGTTCCGTTACTCATGATCCGGTTTGCTCAGGAATGTCTGGATCCGGGTTTGTAATGTCTTCTCGATTGCCTTCAGCCGGTCTGCCGGCAGGTTGTACCGGTGATGCTTTTCAAACCGGAATCCGATCATCTTCCTGAGCTTTTCTTTCTGCCGCGGGGATATGAATTCCCTGACGATATTGTCGAAAGGCACCCCGTATGCGGAAGACCTGGTCTTCGCGTATTCGTCCAGCGTCTTCAGATCGTCCGGCATCGCGTAGTTGAACAGGGACAGGCCGTGATCAAACAGCGGCGCAAAGGCATAGGGCTGGTTATTTTTATTATCCACCATCAGGCCGAAGTTCCCGAAGTGGCGGTCCTCGTTGCAGATCAGAGCGTCAAATACCAGCATATCCGCAAAGCTGTCGTAATACGATCCGCCCAGGGATTTGAGGTAATCCGCTACCGTCCTCAGCGTGCATTTGTCCAGGAAGCGGTAGATTGGCACAAAGGAATGGTCGATATCGCAGAACAGTTCACAGGTGGAACACATACAGCCTTTCCACATGGACAGTCCGTACGGCACATGACGGATTCCCATCCTTTCCGCAACCTGGGCCGCGTAGAACTCGGAATAGGGCTCATTGCCCGTGTTCGCCGCTCCGCTGGTGCCGCCCTTGAAGAGCAGCACCTTTCCGCCGAGCCTCCGCCATCCCTTCCGCAGCATACCGGTTGTCGTGAACTCCGGAGAAGAGGAAAAGCCTTTGGCCCGGGAAGAGGAACCATATCCTGTATAGGCAATCAGGGAAAGCACCTTAACGAAGTCATGCTCATACAGGTTGTAATCAGCATACTTCCCGGTAAAGCCTTCCTCTACCACCCAGTAGCTGTCATTCAGGGATAAACCCCGGCAGACCTGCAGGATGCCCTTGGTATCGTTATGGCTCAGTCCGCTCTTCGCGAGCAGGGCGTCCACATATTCACGGTTCTTTGGGATGATGCGGCTCCTCAGCCAAGACATCAGCCCTTCGTCCGTCTTTTTCAGACCGACGGGAAGCAGGGCGGAATGCGCTTCATCAATCTCGTGAATCCGGCATTTCTGGCCCTCCAGCGGGTCTTCAAGGATCTCAAAAGACAGAAGCACTGTATCATACTGTTTCAGGTAAAACACCGGACTCACCTCCTTATCCAAAGCGTCATTGAATACTTTATTATATCCTGCTTCCCGTACAGTTTCAACATATCATACGGATCAGAATTCTTCGTTCCAGCTGCAATGATTGTTAACCCATTCGATCAGTTTTCCCTTGGGAACAAGTAGTCTCCTCCCGATATGCAGAACAGGAAAATCATCCCGGTGGGATAACTGATACGCAACCACCCTGGAAACACCCAGCAGTTCACCCGCCTCTTCAACGGACAGCATCATCTTTTCCGGCTGCGCTTTATCAGCAGGCAGTTTGACCTCCGGTGTGGCTGCTTCGATCTTGCTCAGCCTTTCCGCAAGGTCTGTCAGTTCGCGTGCGATTCCACACAGTTCTTTGGCAATATCTCCGTACCTCAAAAATATACACCCCCCATATTTAGGCTAAA
Organism: Clostridia bacterium; assembly: GCA_017512985.1. Classification (GTDB taxonomy): domain Bacteria; phylum Bacillota; class Clostridia; order Christensenellales; family Aristaeellaceae; genus Aristaeella. The sequence continues at coordinate 19,999 of JAFWEJ010000017.1, read as the reverse complement.
ATTGCCGTTTTTAGTGCTTCTGCCCCTATATGTGGGATTTTACCATAGAAGTGCGTGACGGGCATTACAGGCCCGTTTACGGCCGCAAAACAGCATCTGTATGTGTTTATATGACAAACGCCAGAGCGAAAACAGCCGGCTCTTCGGATAAAAGGAATCAAAGAGCATCAAATATGGGAAATTGTATGTGCTTCTATTTTTCGACTATTTCCTGATACAGCTTCATTAATCTTGCAATGCAACTACTTTCTGATGTCTCCCTAATCGACATACCATATGCTTTCATAACAGCGATATCGTTTTTTCGATGTGCTTCTATAAGATCTGTGAAAACAATCATGTTATCACCATAAAGCTGAGCAAGTGTGCAATTTGAATAATGCATTCGTGCGTCCAAGATACCTTGAGCCGTTCTTTCTATCTCTTTGATTTGTTCAGGAGTGGCATCAGGCCAAGGGAAATTATTATATACAACACCACCGGAATACCTGTATCTCATTTCTAACCTTCCGCAGACAGTTCTCATCCAAGCCATGTGCACATTTGACTGCAGCACTCCAAAATGGTACAGATTTCCACCCGGGATTATGCTGCATGAATCACTTGCTATTACATCATTTCCATAGATTGCCATAGGAATATATCTGCGTTTTTCTGATGAATGCCGAGGAATGATAATAAAACTATCATCTGTTTGAGGAGTGGAAAAAAACATAAATGCCCTGTCTGCTGATTTTCTTGTCGGTGCTGCGCTGCTCTTTAGCCTAAAATCTTTGACGGCTTGTATCATACGCATTATCTCAGAACAGTTCACATATCGACAAGGATTCACATCTTTCAGCCATAAGCAGTATCGAACGGCATTTTGATTAAGAAAATCTTTTGCTCCAATATACGGTTTGATCAAATCCTCTACTTCAGGGTTTGTTTTCAGGATTGCTTTTTTCTCTTCTGGGGAAAGGATAAAGTTTCCGTCATCGGTTGGCTGGTTGCCTTTTGTCAGCTTTGGTACATTACAGATTGGAGTACTCCTGCTGGCAATAAACACATTTTCGGCTGGAATCAGATAAGGATTAATGTTTGAACATAAGGTTTTACTGTTTCCATCAATGATAACTCTGGGGGTTTGGGCCAATCCACATGTAAATCCAATAATAACGCAATGAACATGTGCTTTTGCCGTTGCTTCGCTATCCCAGCGGAACGTTCTGTATGCAAATTCAATAGTTAGGCTATTATTATCAAACAATGATCTCCACAAGGGCTCAACTTGTTCTCCTTGTGTGATGCTATTTGTAGATACTAATGCTGCATGAATCTGCGTGTTTCGCATTATATCAGCTGCCTTATAATACCAGGCTCCAACATAATCAATGCTGTTTGAAAGATTGATGTTTCCAAATATAGCCACTGCATCTGCTTTTTGTTCGCTTGTCATCATTGAAGCTCCGACAAACGGTGGATTACCGATGATGTATGTCAACCGAGTTCTCGATACTACATTGTTCCAATTAAGCCGCAAAGCATTTCCTTCAACAATGCTTGCATTTGTTTTCAGTGGCAGAAAATCAAGAGGCATCAGCACAACATCTTCTGTCTCTTTCATCATTTGGCTTTCGGCAATCCAAAGTGCTGTTTTGGCAACGGTAACAGCAAAATCATTAATTTCAATCCCATAAAACTGGCTGATGCTGACCTGGATCGGGCTGGTTTCTTCGTTGGCAAGCATGATTTGCCCTTTATGCAGATCCAGCAATACTTCATTTTCCAACCGGCGAAGGCAAATGTATGTCTCAGTCAGAAAGTTTCCGGAACCGCAAGCCGGATCAAGGAATATCAGACCAGAAAGCTTTTGCTGAAATTGCTTAAGACGTCGTATTTTGTCGTTTTGAACAGCAATAGCTTTTATCTTTGCCAATTCGGCCTTCAGGTTGTCAAGAAATAACGGATCAATTACCTTGTGTATATTTTCAATGGAAGTATAATGCATACCGCCGGCTCGCCGGGTTTCTGGATTCAAGGTTGATTCAAAAACAGCACCAAAGATTGTAGGACTAATTTGGGCCCAGTTGAACTTGGCGGATTCTAACAGGATTTCTTTTAAGGCATCTGTAATTTGGGGAATAACGATATTCTCATCCTGAAACAGCCCACCATTACAATAAGGAAATGCTGCCAGTTCATCTGAAAGATATAGATCTGGTCTTTCTTCATAAGGAGTATCCAACACCTTGAACAAATTTATCAAAGCGCTTCGTATGTCTTTGGGTTCATATTGACTGATATATGCACTGAAAGCATCCTTTGATCCAAAGAGCCCAGCGTCTTCTGCATAAAGGCAAAAAACCAATCGAACACAGAGAATGTTAAGTGAACGTTGGGTATGTTTTGCCATGGGGTCATGATACTTTTCAAGGAAACGGTCATGGATCTTTCCGACCAGTTCGCCTGCTTTTAAGGATAACCCTATTTCTTCTGTGATTTTTTTAGCTTCCTGGTTTACCAAAAAATCCAGCATATGATATTTAGACTGAAGATCAACCAACGTCAGTTTTACAGGTTCCGGTCTGCGCTGATTCATATCATAGATCCAGATTTCAGCAAAGTTGGAAGTAATAATCCAACGAGCTTTTTCATCAAAAGGAAGACCGTTATCATACATTTTCGCTTGATCATAAGGTGTCATTCCACCATGACCAGGTTGAGGCTTATCTAAGGCAATACCAAGAGACTTTTGCTCTATAAGAACATGTGTTTCCGGTATATATAGATCTATTCTTTTCGTATTCCCATCCGGGCCGATAACTTTTTTTCAAAATCCAAACGATCAGTAACATGATCTACTCCGAGTATATTCAATAGGATATCAATCCAGTATGATCTGGCATCCTCATCTTCATTCCCTTTTCCATTCCATTTGTAATAGAACTGACGGGCGGCTTCTCTTTGCTGCATATCGGTCACGGATGCTCACCGCTTTCCCAGTTTTGCTGAAAAATCACGTTCAATAGAGTACATTGATTATTCTCTCGTCCCGATTTCGATATACAGCAAAACTATGAATACTTTCTCTTCAAATTATCACGTTTTGAGATATATTTTAATATCTCAAACTGAGATTCATATAATGATGAAAAGAGTTGGAAAGGCGGTACAACCATGCGTTTGCGTGATTTGCGGGAAGACCATGATATGACGCAAACCACGCTTGCTTGCTTACTTCATATCAAGCAAAACACATACTCACAATATGAAAATGGTCAACGCCAATTACCCATAGAAATACTGATACGTTTGGCATCTATTTTTCAGACATCAACGGATTACCTTCTGAATTTGACTGATGATCCTAGGCCATATCCCAGGAAACAAGCACAGCGAAAATAGACGATGGCATATGACCATCGTTTTTCTGACTGATCCAGAAGGTTATATGGCGGCTATGGACGCACAGACCGCCAGCCCAACACGGCGCAAGGAAGGTTTTTGGCTGCAGGCCAAGAGGGCCGCAGTTGTCCGCGTTTGGGCCAGGCTATGCGCCCGCAGCCGGGGGGAGGGGGCGAACAGCCGGTGACCGCCGGTGGCGGAAATCTTACCGGCTGTGAGGTCACCCGAGACAGAGCGGATGCGGCCGTAACGCAGCCGCGACAATCGAGGGTGCGGGGTGTGAAAAAGCGCGGACAGCCCGGGCGGATCAGCCGAGCTCCCGAAGCGAGCGGGACCCGGCCGCGCGCGACAACGCCGACCACGAGCGAGAGGGGCAGCGGGGCCCCGGCGCGAAGATGGGCGGCGCAGAGCGCACGGAGAGGGGCTCCAAGGAAGAGAGGCCCGCACGCGCGACCGCGCCTGAGCCGGCGGAGAGAGCCTCCGACGAGGCGAGCGAATACCTAATGGACGACGCAATCCCGGAAGAAGAAACACTGAAAGAATCCTTTCCGCTTCCCTGGGTAGAAACCGTCCGTGAGTTTGAGGACTACCTGTCAGATATCGGTGTCCGCATATAACCGCTGCTTGTGATCGGCGTTACCCAATGCTGCTTCACTAATCCAGCTGGACGTTGGGCTGGTGAAGATGAGTTTATATCCGTTATGTGAGCGAGGCCCCACACCGCATCCGCTGCCATGACTTCCGAGTCACATTCTGCACAATGTGCTATGAAGCCGGTGTTCCGGTAAAAACACTGCAGGCCTGGATGGGCCATGCGGATGCCACCATGATCATGTCAGTCTATGCGAAACTGACTGCGGAGAAGGAGCAGTACGACGCTTCAAAACTGAATGCCTTCACACGACTCAGATTCACCTGACACCTTCCGAACAAGACCCCGTTTCCTCCTACGGAAAGCGGGGTTTTCTGTATGAAGAGAGCTTAACTACAGGTTTGACCCCCAAAAACCGACCAAAATCGGCTTCAATCCTTTGATTTACGCGACCCGAGTTTGACCCCTTTTATACCGTTTTATCACGTATTTTTACGTGTTAAACAGTCACGAAGCACCTTAGGCATGTACAATCCGGTCAAATTGGTGTTTTCCTCCAAATCGCCAAGAACGTTGAAATATAAAGAAAAGAAGCACTTTTCAGTGCTTCTTTCTTGGTGAGCCCGGCGGGATTCGAACCCACGACCTTTTGATTCGTAGCTTCATATCCCGGGCTCTGAAGCCCTTGAAGTCCAAGCCGTTGATCCAAACAGCCTTTCTCTTTGAACCGTTTTTGAACCGTTTCACGGTTCCGACAGAAACATCATTATTCTCCCGCAAAACAATCGGCGATTCAGTCATCATTCAAAACCAATCGACCGATACGAAGGAGGATACCACCATGGAAAAGAATCTGCCTGCAAAAAAGATTGAGAATGGAATCAGCTACTCGCTCCACGACGATTATTATCTGCCTGACATTACCTTGAGCGAGGATGAAACCAAATCCATCGGACGCTGGGGACGTGAACTTAAACGTTACCTGGAAGAAAACCGTTCCGGCCTCTATACACGCCTGATCCTGTCCGGTAGACTTTATTCTACTCTGCATGACCTGGATCGTCAAGCGCAGGAACGTTATGAACTGATTATCTCTCAAATGAAAGTTGCTGAGGGAATTACAGAATCCCTCAAGGCCAGGGATCAGATGGAATGGGTTCGGAGAATGAATAATATCCAGGATCGGGCTGAAGAAATCATCCGAGCTGAAATGATTTACGTCTGAACTTCACGACACGGCGGCATCAATCGGTGCCGCCCGTTTTTGTTTTCAGATATCGCTCAAGCACCTTTTCAAGCCGGTCCCACCGCAAGCAGCGCTTTTTCAGATCAAATGAACCTTTTCCCTTGTTCACCAAACGATAGAGCCTGTTTGCCTTTGCAACAATGACTTCTTGATTCTTTCGGCAGAAGGTGATCTGATCAATTACCAGATTTTTGTATTTCTTTACCTGATCAGTATCATTCTTACTGATCTTGATATTCACTTTCGTAATGACACTATTGTTAACGGGTATCATGTTATTAATATCAAGAACACCAATAAGCTTGCCATTGGAATCAAGAACACGATGAAAATCAAGACTGTTCTTCATCGTCCTATGCCGTTCTTTCGGAGAACTGAGGGGAATACAATACTGCTTTGTATCGCAGATTATAACGATTCCAAGAAAAGGTCTGTTATCTTTCCCGGCTTGAGGTGAAACAGAAAAAACATGATCATCACCCATGTTATGCATGTTCCTGATCAGTTTCATATCAACTTTGTAGAGTTCAAGACGTTTCTGTTCCAGCTTTTGTCCCATGGCATCCCCCAAATTAGCAAAGGCTGCTTTGCAGCAGCCTGTCAGCTTCCACTTTAGTGGGAATGAATCCCGCACGGTAGGACCCACCGCTTTTACAACTGCCACTTCGATGGAAAACCATCCAGTAGGCCTCACTGCACTTACAACTACCACTCCGATGATAAATCATCCAGTAGGCCTCACTGCATTATTATATTATACGATTTCATCATTAAATGCAAGTTTTTTCATTCGTGATCCCGTTTTGCTCAGAAACGCTATGAGCTAATCATCTCCCAGATGAAAACTGACGATGGAATCACGGAATCCCTCAAGGCCAGGGATGAGATGGAATGAGTCCGGAGAATAAATAACATCCGGAACCGGTCAGAAGAAATAATCCAAGCTGAAATGACATACGCATAACAATGAACAAACGGCATCCGAAAGGTGCAGTTTTATCGCTTGTTTTTGTCGCTTGTTTTTATCGCCTGTTTTTATCGCCTGTTTTTCTCAAACTTCGACTTCATCTACAGAGCGATACATTGGCTTTGTTTACCTGACTTTTTGCCTGACTTTTCCGGAAATGTCATGCTCATTTCTTATTTGCAACAATATCAGGTGACCGGAGAGTATACCGAACAAGTACTCCCTTTATTTATTTTTTCTTTTTTCGTGCCCTAATCAATTGAATATCGCTTAGAATACGGTTACCATCTTCCGTCTGTCCTACGGCAATCATAGCTTCCGCCATCAATACCCTGTTATTCAGATAGATGGGATTGTTTTCAGGCATGACTTCCCGGAAGAGCGCGTCAGCCTTCATATAGTATCCCAAAGCCTCGGCAGATCTATCCTCCAACTGAAGGATATGCGCCAGAAGGCCTAACGCTATGGGCAGCTGGCTCTGGCAAACCCCCGGCGTATCCTGGCAAAGCTTTACGGCTTTTCTGGCAACCGTTTCAGCCTCTTCCATCTGATACAGTACAAGAAGAATGGCTCCGTAATTTGTCAAGACAGCAATATAGTCATTATCATAGGGCGGACCGATTTTTTCTCGCTGTTCAATGCTTTCCTTCAGGCTGTCACGGGCGGCCACCATGTCGCCGCATCTTCCCCTGAAATAGTTCAGTGAATTACGGGATGCTCTGATCGTTGGGGAATCGTCGTCATATCCCCTTTTTTTCAGAATTGTAAGCACCCTGGACATCAGAGGCAGCGTTTCCTCAAACCTTTTCATATCTGCGAGCGCATAAGCTGTCCGCGTATCGTTGGTCGCGTCTTCCACAGTATCCAGCATGCCGTTACGATCAATGAGCTCCCTGGCCTCATGCAACGTTTTCAGGGCTGCTTCAGGATCCTGCAACACAGTACGCTGCGTTCCTCCGTAAAAATTCAGATAATTGATCATACGCAAAACCGGTTCTTTAGGCGGACGAAGCCGCTCCAGTAAGGTCAGCAGTAAATCCCGGCGAATAAAGTTACCGCCAATTTCCATCATATTGACCAGCAGAATATAGTGATCCGCAGCCAGCATATCCTGTCCGGAATAACGCGCCAGATCCTCCGCCAGGCCGTCAAGCTGCTCCCTCCAGGGCAGCACGGTACACCAAAGCATCCGGCAGGCGATACAGTTGATCTCGTCCGCGGAGGAATGCGGCAGTTTGTCCAGCCAGTCCTGATACTTTTCGAGCATCCAGGGCAGTGCCTGCCAACGAGGCCGCGCCATAACCGTGCTGCAGAGCCGGTCCAGCACATACAACGCGTCACGGTTGGGTCCCGCTGTCGTTTGAATCATCCGCAGCGTAACGGGATAACGTTCCTGGATTTCCGGGTTGATCTCTTCGGAATAATCCTTCCGGAGCGCAGCCCAGAGATAAGGAAACTCATCCGCCCTGATAGCCGGAATCCGAAATGTCTCGGCAATGACGGGATGGAGACGGTATCCAGTCAGTTCCCGCCGCAAAAGGCCCAGGGTGGAAAGTCTTTCCAGCGTTTCAGCCGGGGATATGCCGGCATTTTCAAAATCGGCAGCATAGGGGTTCAGTTCGGACGGGCGCCACGTCCTTTCCGGAAGCGTGGACAGAAGACGCATCAGCTGCTGTTCTTCCTTTTGCAGGGGAACGCGGATAAACAGCGCATTTAAAAGCGCGCACAGATCCTGCTTCTCTTCGCCGGCGCCCAGAGACAGCCCCTCAAACCCGTTTACAGACAGATGCTCCAATATTTCCGCAAGCGTCAGGTAATGGGACTGGCACAGCGATCCGGTCAAAAGAAGAGTCAGCGGATGGCCTTCCAGCCGGTTGGACAGGGATTTCAGCGCTTCCCTGTCCTTTTCTGTGAAATATCCCTTCCCGGCAAGCATCAGAAGCAGGACAGCCTCTTCCTCGCTCATCTGCGGTATCGCCACAGACACAAAACCATCCAGGGAAGCGGTCCGACTTGTAATGAGCAGATCGCAGGACAGGCCCCGCAGCGCGTTCAGCACCTGTTCCTCATCCAAAGGCGAATCCAGGCCGTCCACGATCAGCAGCGTGGTGGGTGTATCCAACATCTTCCAGATGTCTTCCAATGGATCGTCCATCCTGTCGTTTATCCTGTCCGGAAAAAGCGCGGCAAAATCCTCAATGAGAGTCCCGCTCGCTGTCACCATAACAATCATATCGTAAGTGGATTGTTTGCGTGCCAGGGAATAAACCTGACAGGCCAGCTGCGTTTTTCCACTGCCGCCCATGCCAGAGAGTAACACTTTCTTCTTTTCCTGCACGAGGCGGAGCGTCTCCTGCGGAGTTAGTGAAAGCGGAATATAATCATCCTCCGGCAGCGGGAATCCGGCCAACTGTCCATAGATCCGTACGGTGGAGTGTATCTTACTGTTCAGGGTCTGGTCCATGCACAGCATTTCCCACAAAGCGACGGGTGAAGCGTTGTTATCCATCCGTAGCCGGCGCAGTTCCTCTCCGTTCATATCCGGACCCAGGAGGGCGAACAAAGCATTCCAGGCAAACCGGAGGCTGTCCCTGAACAGTACCGGAGAGTGTCTGCCGTCAAAGTGCAGGTCATAATCGGTTCGCAGCAGGAGAAGATGGCGATGGATAGAGTTGTTCAGAAAGGAATCGCCTTTGGCGCATTGATCCTCGAAAAGATTAAGCGCACTCTGAAACCTGGCGGAATCATAGTTCCACAGGGTCAGCATCTCAGAGCAGTTGGAGACGAGGGTTAGCAGCACCCTCGGGGAAAGCCTGGTATCCAGATCGGTGCGAAGCAACCGTGGCGTCGGTCTTGCGCCTGTGCGGTTCATCAGGCTCGATTGAACCCTGGGATGGGTGCCATTATCGGGTAAAAGGGTGGTAAGCGTTTCATCGGAAAGCACATCTTTCAACAGCGCACGCCAGAAGGAAACCAGAGTCATTCCCTTCACCTGTTCATCCGAAACAGACAGGCAGGTGCCAACCAGAGTCAGCTTCCCTGTGATCAGACGATATAGGTTCTTAGGGGTAAGATCCAGTGGCGTTTCCTGTTTCATGTGCGTTTTCCTTCCTGAATAAAGCAGCTTCGCAATTGATACAGTATAGCAAAGAACAAGGGTAGTCAACTGATATACATGAGTTTCACGTAAAACTCGCGCATTTTCAAACCCGTTCTCGCAGGACAGGCTGTTTTTTTCTGGATACAATAAATGCGATCAGGTTTGATCAACACTTAGGCATTATCAAAAGCAGGAGGACAATAAATAATGAAAAAAAAGATTGCTGTTATTACTCTTTTTGTTTCGCTGATGCTATGCGCTTTTGCTTTCAGCGCAAAGGCGGACGGTAAGATTGCAGAAGGTATTACATGCCCGATTATAGACAAAATTTTCAGTGAGTTGTTTTATACTGAGTCATCCATTCCGACAGACATTCAGATTTGCACCAGTGCCCATGGTATTGGCCTTGTAAATGCTGAAGGTGATACGGAGGAAGTGATTGCCCTTGATGTTGTTTTTCAGTCCGGGGACGAGAATTTGCGGGAAGCTGTAGGTGCATCGGCTGAATTGTATGATGATTATCAGCACATCACATTAAGCGTCGATGGATATGAAATGAAAGAAGTAGGCAGTGCAGTATTCAGCATTCACGCGGAATCTGAGCATTGGTCCTATGATACCGAAAAAACACTTTACGTTGTGGATTATTCAGAATACCCCCTCTTCGAAATCACGGCGCCAACCGTTGATATCGTATTGACGGAAGGTGAATCCATTTCCAGGGAAACGATTTTTGATATGATGTTCCTCTGGCATGGCCAGGAGATAGCCGATGCGCTGAGCCCCCTTCCGGAAGTAATCAGTTTAGACAGTTTAATCACCCCGCCTTTTGTTTTGGGCGCCTGGGCAGAAGGCCTCAAAGATGGTTTTTATACCATTAAGGTCCTGGAATCAGGCACTTATGAAGTGGGCGTCGGTCTGCATTATAGTAATATCAGTGCACACTCCTCCCTTTTGATTCATCCGGATGGAAGCAATATACAGGGACCTGATTCGATCGAGCCCGGAGCCAATGCAGAATACAGCATAACAGAAGCCAAAGATGGGGAATCCGTTTCCTGGCGTGTGGTTGGAGATGCCGCGGTTATCGATGACGCGGGGATAATGACCGCCGGACCGGAATGCGGGGAAGTCATAATTATGGCAGCGTTGGAAGATGGAAGAACGCTGGCGAAGCCGGTTTCCGTGCGTACATCCGTATTCGGCAGTCTCAGGAGTCTGGAATGGCATGGCTGGCAGATCCCGGTTCCGGACAATGAGAGCTGGGAAACAAGAGAATTTGAAGACAGTGAAAAAAGTGAAAATATTTTTGTCGGTGTGGCAGGAGACACAGGCATCAAAGTCGCTTACAGGCTTGAAACGCCGCTGGTTGCCAATCATGAGGACGCAATCAACAGTTATCAGCAGAGAATACCAAAACTTACCCATAGGGTGATGGAATTTCAGACCAAACAGCTTAACGCGCCGGACGGCTGGCCTGTTCAGGCCTTGATGTATGAAACCCATAATAAAGAGCAAACCAGTTATAAGTTGTTTATGCTCTATTCCAGGGATCTCTTTCAGATCATATATTATGTGACTTCAGAAGCAGATCCTTTGACATGGGCGGATGCGGAAAAAATCATTTCACACTTTGGATACGATCCATCCGGAGTACCGTTTACCGCTGCTGACGCAGCCATAACGATCTCCCAGCAGGATGATCTCAAATACCTTTCCCCGGATGAGAAAGCGTCTTTCACTGCAACATTCGGCGATGAGGAGAAGCTTGGCAATAACGCTTCGCTGGCCTGGAAGCTCCTGGATTCGGAGGACAGAACGATTGAGCCGAAGGATAACATTGCTACGATATCAAATGACGGCAGTGTTACTGTCAGCAAAAAGCTGAAAAATGTAACAGATATTACAGTTTGCGCCTATAATCCTATTCTGCTGACAGAGGGGCGGTATTCGATCACGCTATTGCCTGCGATCAAAAAGATAATTGCGCAGCCATCGTCCATCACAATGTATACGGGAGACAGTACACCTCAGACTGTGCAGGTAACACGTGAACCAGATATTCCCGGTGTGCCGTTTGGGGATATCACATGGACGGCGGGGAAAAACGGTATTGTTGAGATCGTGCCAGGTGAGAACGGACAGGCTGTTATGACTGCTGTCGCAGCAGGCAAAACAAAAGTAACGGTAACGGGTCCCAGTAAAACCAAAACCCAGATAACAGTTGTTGTAGTAGATCCGGTCACAGATATTGAGATTGATGTCAAGGGAAAGGCGCAACCAGGAAAGAGTATAACATGCTCCGCTCTCCTTACGCCCAAAACTGCAGGAAATAAAAACGTTTCATGGAGCATCAATGTTGATGAGACGATAGCTACGATTGATGCAAAGGGAAAACTGAAAATTATGAAGGATGTTCCTTCCGGCACTGAAATAGTCATCTCATGTACGGCAGAAGGCGCACCTCAGCCTGTCACGACGCTAACAACAATTACGGTAGAATGAGAAAAACGGCCAAGAATTCGCACAAGGGGATGATGTCCAGAGTATATTTCTTCATTTTTCTATCACGTTGATATTCGCGGAATAAGCGATATCGAATAAAAAAGGAGGTATGTCCCATGATGAAAAGAATGTTATCCTTTATGCTGATTACCGTACTGCTGATGCTGATGGTACCATCTGTTGCGGAGGAGACGGTAAAAACAATTGAACTATACGCCAATCGAATCGATCTTCGGCAGATACTCAGCCAGGATGGCATCACTGTTCTGATGACGGAAACGCAGCTGGATGGTAGTGGAAAGCTGACGCTGCGCTTCGCTTATAGCGCCAGTGATGAGTTGCGTGCGGCAAACAATACTATTTATGTGGTTCCGGAAATCTTAGCAGCGGTTGGAGACGCTGATCCGGTGTCTTTGACGAAGAAAAACGACCGGCTCCAGGTTTTCTCTGAAGGAGCAGTTACGTATTATACTGTGGACAATCCTGATCTGCAGGATGTAAATCTGCAGATCTCCGTTGCGGTTCAGGATTATGATAAAAGAGCGATAACAGAAGATATCAGCGCAAATGTTACGCTGCACTTCCTGGGTGACGCTGACAAAGATCTTCCTGTACAGGAGATTCATACCGGCATACCGGACGGTGACGGACTGTCTGCACTGCCGGATTCTCCGGTGCTGATGTCTTTCGGTGATTATTCGTTTGGCTTTAAGATGCTGTGTTTTATGGAAGAAGGGATTACCTATATCCCGTATGAGAAAGGCAGCCTCCCGGAAGGCTATACCTTGTATTTCTCAGATGTCAAAGTGAACGGCGTTGAATGGAGTGCCGGGCTTTGCTCCGCGTATGGTGAATTAATGTATTATTTGTTCCCCGAAAGCAAATTCCCTTATCCTGTGGAAAGTTTTACATTCTCCCTGATTGCATACAGTGAAGCTGACGGCATGCCTTCCTATTTCAGTGGGCCGTTTGAGATTATTCCCGATCTGGCTGAAGTTGCCCAGCCTGAAGCACAGACGGCAGAGGAGAATACAGAGGCGGAAGAATACGATGATGAAGTTGAACCCGACCTGTTTGATGTAGGGGAATGGATTTCGCTGGATACACCTGTTACAGACGCGGAGGGAAGAATTCACCTGCCGGCTTTGGAGGCGGGCGTTCAGTACAGGCTTAGTGAGCCATTTGTCCTGTATGAAGAAGGCGATGTGTGTATTGCTCTTTGGGCCCTGCGGACGGATCAATTTGAAACGAAAGATAATGACAGGATTTCATCTGTGGATTTCATCGTCGGTGTGGATCCGGGATTTGTCGAGTTCCAAGATGATTGGCACGAACTCTACCTGGCGGCTGATAACATGCGGGTAAATGGTAGTCCGAAAAACAAAATATCCGGATCGGTAGACAGCTTTCCGCGGGGGGAAATGCAGGATGATCGTTGGCTGCCGATTTATACCGTACGTAGCAACAGATTCGGTTTTGAAAACCTGGAGGATATTCGGACCATTGAAATGGATTCGATCTTCGGCTATCCGATGACGGTAGAGGAAACGGGTTATGATGATGATCTGCCGCTCGAAGAGATCATGTCCAGAGTGTATTTCCGCACAGGGCCTATTACCCTAGTTTTCGGGGAATAGGAAGTTTGAATCATAGAAGGATTATGAAAGAGGTGTCCATTCCATGATGAAAAGAGTATGCGCTATCTTTTTCGCCTTGATCATGGTTTTCGCGACAATCGCAATCGCAGAAGAAAACGAAGTGCCGTACTGGGGAGGCGCGGGGCATATCCATCTGAAGAAGAAACCAGCCAAACAACCAGCCAGGAGAACACAAACCCATCCTCAAGCAGCAGTTCTTCCCAGGATGATTCATTTAATGCATTGATTCAGGAGACAGTAACACTGGATGCATGGGAGGTATACTGCAATACCGCATTATATAATGATCCACTGCTTGATGATATCGGCCTGATTGTCTATTTGAACAATATCAGCCTGAGTCAGGATGGAGACATGACTTTTACGCTGTATATTACATCAGATCATGGAGTTTCCTATGGTGTACGTACTGAAGTCACAGTAGGAGAAAAGGCGCCCCAAGAAGTCATGAAATCATCCGGCACGATTAAACCCGGTATCTGGGATTATGCGAATGAAACATATACAGTATCAAATCCCAATATGGAAGACGTAATTCTGCGTGTTCAGGTAATAACTGATGATAATCAGAGCCGGGAGATTATTCTCCCGATTCATTTCCTGGGTGATTATCTTACAGACGCGCCTGCCAGCGAAATCCACCTGCCTGTCCTGAATGCCGAAAACACGGATTTTGAAATATATGATGACGCATCGTTTACTATAGATCAGTTTTCGATTCGTCTGGTCAGAGCCTGGCAGGAGGACGATGGCAATGGAATCAGATTGATTTTTGCTGTAGAGCAACCGTTTGCAACCCCCGCGTTTATCTTCAGTGGGGTTTATTCTACTTTTGAGCATCTGCCTGCAAAAAAGATCAAGAATGGAATCAGCTACACGCTCCACGGCGATTATTATCTACCCGACATTACTCTGAGCGAGGATGAAACCAAACCCATCGGACGCTGGGGATGTGAACATAAGCATTATCTGGAAGAAAACCGGTCCGGTCTCTATACACGCCTGATCCTGTCCGGTAGACTTTATTCTACTCTGCATGAACTGGATCGTCAAGCGCAGGAACGTTATGAACTGATCATCTCGCAGATGAAAGCCGCCGAGGGAATCACGGAATCCCTCAAAGCAATGAATTAGATGGAATGGGTCCGGAGAATGAATAACATCCGGAATCAGGCTGAAGAAATCATCCGGACTGAAATGATTTATACATGATAATGAGCAAATCACGGCATCCGCAAGGGTGCCGTTTTTTGCGTTTTGGACCAATTCCTTTTGTCCAAGTCAAGCCTTACTGCTTTATATATCGCCTGTTTTTTGTTTCCGCAGTAACTATGATTTTTTTCTGCTCAACAAGGTGTTTCAACAGTTGCCGCGTTCGTGAGCTTTTCAAGCCAATCAGTTCAGCAATCTCATCAGCACTATACTCAAGCCCAGTTTCCATATGGGATAATATCTCTTCTGTGTGTTGAGCAGATTTGCTTGATATTTTTTCTGCCGATTTTTCTGCCGATCTGCCGATAAAAGAAAGTGTCAGAATCGTACGGTCAGGATTGAACTGTTCCTCGACTTCCGGTGCTTTCCATCCCTGAGAATCCCATACGGCAAAGATGTCCGGTACGCCGCTGCCGGCACGTTCCCCTATGCCAATCATATTGAACATTTTCATCAGCGCCTTGTTTCGCGGATCAGAGATTCCGCCTTTCAACATCTGATCTTTTCCTGTTCTGATATAGCCAGGGTTTTCAATGATTAGGTTTGCATAGAGATGCATAGTGCAAGTTTGTGCTATGATACAATCAGCCCGAATGTAAAATTGATACTCAATGCTAAACGATGAGACAAAATGCTAAGCGATAGCATATTGATGATAACAGTGGAAGTATGATATTGTATGCTTGCGAAAATGAATAATGCATTTGGCTGTACCAGGTGAATACGGAATCAATTCATCTGTGATATCTTGTATCCAGTGAAGTTGCTCAGGCATTAGGAATAATCCGGTTCCTGCTTTTGTACCACAAGTCACTGATGAATACTCGATGGATAGATGATGGATCATGATTCATAAATAATTACACAATATTCACGATTGATGCCAAAATATGGTATTGTGAAGGGGACCCGCCTGTGATATGTTGTATTCGGAAACATCAGATCCGCTTCGCCGGTTTTCCATGATTCGGGACAATTCCGGGAATGCATTCAGACCACTCCGGGAGTCAATCGGGAACAACCTTCCCGAAAAAAGGCGCAAGCCTGGAGGAAAAAGGTATTTCCCGGGTATTGATTGGTTTTTTTATCTGTGATATGTTGTATGCGTAGAAACTGCGATTGGCAGTTTTTTTTCATTTCCGGACATGCGCGGACATTTTCGGAAGGATTCGGAAGGATTCGGAAATCCGCGGCTATTGAAAACATGTTCAGCAAGTGTTATTGTTAACCTGATGAACCTGTGATCGAAATGGATATCGAACGAAAAACTGTCGGGCATTCTTGCAACGCCCGAATCTGGATAAAAAAGAGAAGCTTTTGAAAGGAATGGTAAATAAGGAGAAGAAAAGAGAAGGAAGTGTCTATTGATATGGTGCTTGACAAGGGATATCATTATTCTGATGTTTTTCTGAAAAGCACTGAATGTTAATAAACTGCGCCACAATGCGCCAAGACGAGCCGCCGCTCTATGCTGTATGATATAGTCGCAAGAGTCGGCAGAATTCTTCGAGCCTGCTGACAATTATCGTGAACAACATCGACAGATAATCTGCCGGTGTTTTTCTTTTACTTTTTTTTGAGGAGGTGATGCCTATGAGGGTATAAGACCCGGTTCCCCTGTTTTCCCCTTCGGATCGTATGGTTTGCCATTTTATGATCGCCGCAACCGCGGCAGAAAGGAAAAAGTATGTTTATTGTCCCTGAGAAAAAGACCATCCTCGTGGCGATTGATCATGGGTATGGCAACGTGAAAACCCCGTATGACATTTTCCCTACTGGGATTACTGAGTATAGTGAGGAGCCCGCCATGGCACTCAACAAGCTCTCCTGGGGCGGAAAGTGGTACGCCATCGGCGATTCCCACAAGGAGTTCACCGCCGATAAGACCTCTGATGAGGATTATCTGAAGCTGACCATGGTCGCCGTCGCCCGGGAAATGAAGCGGCGCGGACTGACCGAAGCGTCGGTTTATCTGGCTGTCGGTCTGCCCCTGACCTGGGTCGGTCAGCAGAAGGAAAGCTTCATCAGTTATTTGACCCGGATTCCCAATCTGGAATTTCAGTATAACGGAATTGATTATTCCGTTGAGATCCTGGGCGTGGAAATGTACGCCCAGGGCTTTGCCGCTGTAGCGGGACGCCTGGAAGAGTTTACCGGCGTCAATATGCTCTGCGATATCGGAAACGGAACCATGAATATCATGTACATCAACGACTGCCGTCCCATCAGCGGAAAGTGCTTCACTGAAAAGTACGGCACCCATCAATGTATGCTGGCCGCCCGGGAAGCGCTTATGCGCGGAGAAATGCACCTGAAGGTCGATGACAGCATCATCGAACAGGTTCTCCGCAATGGGAAAGCCGGCGTAGATGAAAAGGTGGTCAGTTCCATCCGTGATACGGCAGTGGAGTATGTGAACGGAATCATGCGGAGTCTTCGGGAACATGAATATGATCACCGGCTCATGAGGCTCTGGTTTATGGGAGGCGGCGCCTGCCTGATCCGGAATTTCGGAACCTGGGATTCCAGGCATGTCACCTTTATTGATGATATCAAGGCTACGGCAAAAGGCTATTATCAGCTGGCTGCCAAGGCGCTCTGCAAGCGTGGTGTTCGCTTTGAAGAAGAATAAGAACACCGTCAGCTTCACTGTACGGCTGAACCTGAACAGGCCTGAACATGCTCGTGCCTATGAGCTACTGAAGAACAGTTCTCGTTCCCGTACAGCCACTATTGTGGATGCACTGACTGCCGAACCACCTGCGCCCGAGGGAATCGCAGATGCAGACGCGCTGAAAGAAATAGTGCGTCAGGCAGTCAGTGACGCGATCCGTGATCTGCCGCTTGCGGTGCAGCCTTCCGGAACGGAAGCGGGCACCACCGGCAGCAAGGAGATCTCGGATCAGGATTTCGATATCGCCGATACTTTTATGAACAGCCTGTAAGGCTGTGAATAAAACCTATGCGGCGATCAGGTGATATCAGATTGGTATCACTATTTTTGATGCCTGATTTCAGGTGATACCAAAGTGATATCACTCCGGCAGGAAAGCAAGCGCATTGCTTTTCAGCCGGCAGGGAGTCCAGAGGGAAACCCTCTGGGCCTGGTGCAGGGCGGCAGCGTCTGCGCGGTTGCAAGGCAAGACCTTGCCCGGAGTCCAGAGACGGAGTGCTCTGGGTCGGGTGCAGGGTGACAACGCCTGCCGGGAGTGCAGAGGGCAGCGCCCTTGCTCAGAGTCCAGAGGTGAAACCTTTGGCCCAGTCATGTGTGGTGCCCGTAGGGTACTACACATAGTACTGGGTATTACCTGTCGTAAAACGCCAGGTCTCCTGGATCGCGTCCCCCGCTTCTTCCCTCTGCCCCAACAATCCCAACCCAGAAAGGAGGTGAAATTCTATGGGAGCTCAAAGGGTATCCCGCCATAACGGTCGCGCTGGAAAAAGCGGTGCTTACAGTTCCAAGCACAACGACCGGAAATTCGATGCGGAAAATGCCGACCACATTGATTCTTCCCGGACGCATCTGAATATGTACTGGGATTATCAGAACGGTCTGCGTTCCCACGAAGAACAGCAGCATGGAGATTATCCGTCTTTCGCGGATGTCGAAAAGCAGTTCTACACGGAACGCTACTCCGCCTATATCGCCGGTCAGCACGAAAGGAACCGGAAGCGCGGCCAGTCCGCACGGAACCGTACTGTGGAAGACCTGCTGAAAGACAAGCGGACCTGCCCGGAGGAAACGATCTACCAGATCGGAAAGCAGGGCAGTGAAACCCCGCCGTCCGTCCTGCTGGAAGTGCTCGATGATTATCGTGAGCGGTTCAACGTCCGTTTCGGGGAGCATGTGCATATTCTGAACTGGGCGCTTCATCTGGATGAAACGACGCCCCATGTCCACGAGCGCCATGTCTTCGATATGAAGAACGGAAAGGGCGAAGAGATTGAACCGAAGCAGGAAAAAACGCTGGAACTGATGGGAATCCCTCTTCCGAAACCGAAAGAGCCATCGAACCGGAAAAACAATCGAAAGATTACTTTCGATGCGATTTGCCGGGATCTGTTCATTGATGTCTGCAAGGAACATGGCCTTTCCATCGAAGAGGAACCCATCTACGGCGGTCAGGCCTACCGCGAGAAAAATGATTACATCATCGAATCGCAGCAGGTTGAAATCGCCCAGCAGCAGGAAGCAATCACCCAGCAACAACAGGCTCTGGCCAGTCTCCAGGCTCAGCAGGCTCAGAACAGCCAGATTCTGATGCAGCAGCAGGCCGAGATCGACAGCAATGCTTCACTGCTGGATGATGAAAAGGCGTTCATCGGCAGCATTGCTGCACAAGCCCATGACTCGGCTGTGAAAGTTACTGCTGAGAGTGTGGTCAGGGAAACTCAGGCCAGTACGGTCAGAGCGCTTTCTGCCTTTAAGGAGAAAAACACTTCTCCGGACAGAAAGCTGAAACCGGCCATCCGGGATGCAGTCAACGCTTACCTTGATGGCGCAATCTCCATGATCCAGAAGCGCACCGAAAAGCTGATTGCCTGGATCAAAGACAGGCTGTTCAAATCCGATGTCCGTTCTAAGAACATTCGGATGATCGAAAAGGAGATTACTCCTTCGATCCGTGAACAGCTCAAGGCTTTCCGGCAGAAAGAGCTGGAAGCATCGCCCCGGCGTAAAGTGATCCAGCGTGATCACGATTCCCGGTAAACCTGACAATTGAATATTGATAACCTTCGGTCATTCTCAACCGAAGCATTTTTATGCAGGATGTACTCCTACATCCCTGAAAACCGAGGAACTTGATGAATTCATTGCGATGAGAAGTTCCCCAAGGATTCTTTTTCCGGATCGCCGGCAGATGATTTTACCGGCGATCTTCTTATTTCTATAACTTTGGAGGAATGACAATGAGCATTTTTACTGATGTGAAGGAGGCTGTTACCGTGAAGGAAGCAGCTGAATTCTATGGTTTTTCTGTAAAGAGCAACGGAATGATGTGCTGTCCGTTTCATAACGACAAGCATCCTTCCATGAAGGTCGACAATCGGTTTTATTGCTTTGGTTGTCATGCCAAAGGCGATGTAATTGATTTTGTCGCCGGCGTTTTCCATCTCACGCTTTATGATGCTGCCCGGAAGCTTGCTGATGATTTTCATCTGCTGCCTCGTCCGCCTGAATCCGCGGCACTTGTTCCCGTTCAGCCGGATAAGAAAACCATTCTGCCCGTATCCTGGAATGATAGGTCTGCTTTCAGGACAATGCATCGGTATGAACTGGTGCTGAAGCAGTGGAAGAAAGACTACGCTCCTGTGGATCGGGACGCCGAAT
>JAFWEJ010000009.1 GCA_017512985.1 Clostridia bacterium | reverse complement strand
TGCAAGCGGTGCGGAACTGGCCAATATCATCAATGAGGCAGCTCTGCGTGCGGTGCGGCTGGGCCGCGATACTGTAACACAGGACGACCTGATGGAAAGTGTGGAAACGGTTATCGCCGGTTATCAGCGTAAAAATGCAGTCTTGTCTGAGAGTGAGAAAAAGATTGTTTCCTATCACGAGATCGGTCACGCACTGGTGGCATCTCTGCAGACCAATTCAGCACCTGTGACAAAGATCACGATTATCCCCAGAACATCCGGCGCTCTTGGATATACCATGCAGGTGGATGAAGATGAGCATTATCTGATGTCCCGTGAAGAACTGTATAATAAGATTGTTACCCTGACAGGCGGGCAGGCGGCTGAACAACTGGTTTTCCATTCCATCACCACGGGTGCGAGCAACGATATTGAAAAGGCTACCCGGCTGGCACGCGGGATGATTACCCGCTATGGCATGGGTGATTTCGGCATGGTGGCACTGGAAACACTGAACAGTCAGTATCTGGGTCAGGATACCTCCCTGGCATGTAGTCCTGCTTTTGCGGAAAAGGTTGATGAACAGGTGGTCGCGCTGGTAGAAGAAGCCCGGAAGAAAGCAGACGGTATTTTGCGGGAACATGAAGATAAACTCCATGAACTGGCAGCATACCTTCTAAACAAAGAAACAATTACCGGTGAAGAGTTTATGAGCATCCTGAATGCTGATGATCAGAATCTTAAACAAGACAGCGGAACGGAACGCAATTGATCTTTCGGATTTCAGGGGTTAGCATAATCCTCATATCCATTATTGGCTACTCCTTAAGCAGTTCATGTAGATTGCAAATTTAAATGCGTACCTTGACAGCTGAAAATCGTCCAATAAAGCTAGTTTATGAAAACCTGCCGGTAAGCGGTTTCTGATGCTTTGCGGTGCATTATCCTTTACGAGGAAAGTGTTCCATCGCTTTCCGGGCAATGATCTCATGACCTGCTTCATTGGGATGAATCCCGTCTTCACAGATCAGGGACGGATAGTTCAGTTCTTCCAGCATCCAGGCTCTGGCGTCTGCCAGATGGCAGCCGCATTCTGCCGCGGTATTTCGTACGGCAATCGCGTATCGTTCCTGCCATCTGGAAATGCTCTCCGGATCGTTCCGAAGATACTTCAGGATCCGGTCAGCATCCCGTCCCTTTGAAACCCAGCGGTAATACCGGCCTGACATAAGCGGCAGCGGTGTGACAAGAATCGGATCAAGATCCCGGTCCCTAGCTTCCCGGATGAACTGCTTCAGAAGATTCCTGAACTCAGCCAACGGAGTTTTACCGTCATGGAAATGATCCGGATCCTGTGAAACCGCGTCCCAATCCAGATCACAGTCATTGCCGCCGAATTCAATAACGCATGGATTTCCGGGGTCAGTCTTCGTGTTACGGAAGCATTCCAGTCCCTGGCTGACCGTATATCCGTGAACCGCGTAATTACGAATGGGATATCCGCCGCGTTTCATCAGCCGGATGCATCCTGCCCTGGAAACCCTGTAGTTTTCTGATTCATCCAGGACAATCCCCTGCGCCGCGGAATCACCGAAAAGACAGATCTCGTTCATTGGATTCTTATCTCCGATATCATTTAATCTAGTAATCAAAACCAGATTAAAACGTTTATAATAATTTGTCAAGCAGTATTATTGATTTGCTTGTTCGTTTGTGATATCTTGGAGAAAAAAACGGAGGAACTGTTCCATGACGCATGATGAAATTCTGAAACGGCTGGAAGGCTGCCGCCTTCCGGAGTGGGATGAGCTTCCGGATTTCGGTCTATATATGGATCAGTTGGTAACCTATGTGGCGAGGTCTTTCCCCGGTATCAGCGGAAGGCTCGACCTGACGTCCAGCATGATCAACAACTATGTCAAAGCAGGCTTGATCGACAAGCCGACCGGGAAAAAATACAGCCGGGAAGCACTGGCACAGCTGTTGATGATCAGCCTGATGAAAGTATCCACACCACTTGATGTGATGAATAAGATCCTGCATCCGGAAAGCGGAACAGAAACGAAAGAGATGTACTGTTCCTTTGTAGCCACACAAAGGCGTGTTAAAAATGAGATCATCGCAAAAGGAAACATTCCTGCCCTGGATTATGCGCTTGAGTCCGCTTCACTGCAACTTGCTTTGCGTTTGCTGACAGACTAATCAAAGCATCGAACGGGGGATATTACCTGTGGAATACCTGATTCGGCTCGTACTTCTGTTTTTCGCATATTCTTTTGCCGGCTGGTGTATTGAGGTAATCCTCAAGTTCATTCAGTACCACCGGTTTATTAACCGTGGCTTCTTTACCGGGCCGATCTGCCCGATTTACGGATCGGGAGCGGTACTGATTACCATCACGGTTGAAATCCTGACCCCTTATGAATCTGCATACGGAACTACATTTTTGATTTCTTTTCTACTGTGCGGACTGATCGAGTATTTTACAAGCTGGTTCATGGAAAAACGGTTTCATGCCAGGTGGTGGGATTACAGTACGAAGCCGATGAACCTGCACGGACGGGTCTGGATCGGAAACCTGATCCTGTTCGGAATCGGCGGAGTTGCCATTATCCATCTGATCAATCCGTTCCTGTATTCCATAATCAGCAAAATACCAATAACTGCAAAGGGAATTCTCTCTATTGTTTTGCTTGGGATTTTTGCCGTGGATTACATAATGACCCATTTTATCCTGAAGCTGGTCAGGATTGGTGTGGAGAAAAGTGAAGCGGACAATACGGAGGAAATCAACCGGGAGATCCGGCTGCTTCTGTCAGACCGGTCTGTTTTCCACAGGCGGTTTGCGGAAGCTTATCCTGAAGTGATCTATACAACAAACCGCATTAATGCCAGAATTGCCGCTGTAAAGGCAGAGGCGGAGCGCCTGCGCCAGGAAGCCGAAAAAAAGGTGATTGATACCCTTGAACCTTCAGGAATGATCAAGAATACGATCATCAGCAAACAAAGTGAATTGATTTCCCGCTGCTATGACGAAAAAACTGCTGACAATGATATGATTCAACTAAAAGCAGAGATTGAAGCAGAGAAGGAACGGTTATCTTCCCGTCCCCTCAGCAAGATGATTCCTTGATCTGCATATTGTGAGCACATAGATGGAGAAGAATCATGTTTAATCATCACGATATTACCCGGAACGCGTTTATAATAATCCACTCGTCATTAACGTTGGTGTGTAGTGCTCGCATTTATGAGTAACGTTAGTCAAAGCGGCATAAAATCGGCATTAAGATCATGAATAGAACACCAAGTTCTTTATACAAAAAATACATATATAGAAGCTCGGTGAAGATTTGCACAGCTATTTCCGGCTCCGGAGTGCCGCCAGGATATCCTGCATGATTCCCGGCGCAGGGAGAACCGTGCGGTTCAGTGCCTCTTCCGTCGGCGCTTTCGCCAGCTCGGGCTTGCATGCATAGAAGCTTCCGGGAATCAGCAGGGACAGATTTCCGTCCGTCGCTGCCAGCACGGCGCCCTGCCGGTCCAGCATTCTGCGGAGGACTTCCGCGGCGATTACGGGACTTTCAGTTTCCTCACCGTCTGTAAAGCACGCAGCGCCGCTGATCAGCGCCCCGGCAGGCTTCCACGCGCTGCGGCTATACTCGGTCAGGGGGCAGAAGCCGTCCAGCGCGTGATCCTTCAGAAGCACCCATTTCTCGGATGCGGGGAGTGCGTTTTCCACGGTGATCAGGGTGCCGGCGACCGACCTGCCCTGTGCTTTTTTTCCATTTTCCGACAACCTGACAAAAGCGGTTTCAGCAAGCCGGAAGGGGTGGCCTTCCAGAGTTCCGCGCAAGACGTGGAACAGGAAGGTGCCGGGAGCAAGCAGCACATCAGGCGCGAATCCGAGATCGGTTACCAGGGTCTGCGGAGCGGTCTCACGGGCATTGTAGGTGACAGGACCATATTTACTTTCAGCGGCAGCAGTCGTTGATGCCTGCATCCAGGCGGCATTATACTTCCGGCGGGCCAGTCCGACCGCAGCCAGCCGGAATACACAGGCAAAGACGATGATCGGAATTGCGGAATCCCACCTGGAGACCAGAGCGAACAGGCCGATCAGGAAAAAAACCAGAGAGGCCAGCAGGCACAGGCGGACGATTGAATGCAGTTTTGATAAGCCGGACAGGGTTTGTTCTTTCATCTTTGAAGCCTCCGGAATTCATGCCGGTTGACCAAGCATGTGTTTCTACAAAAAACAATAATAAAATGGGAAAAAAATGTCAAGAAAAATACAAAAACAGGCTTGACAGGGTGAGGAACCTTCGATATAATGAAATTAACTTGTATGACATGTTACATCCCACAACCGTGATCGGAGGGAATCTGGATGGCAATCATGCGGGTCAAAAAAATCAATCTGACGGATCAGGTATATTCGCAGCTGAAAAGAAGCCTGCTGACGGGCGAATGGACAGAAGGAACAAGAATTCCCAGCGAAAACACCCTTTGCAAGGAGTTTTCCGTCAGCCGTGTGGTGGTGCGGGAAGCGCTCCAGATGCTCCGGGCGGAGAAACTGATCGTGACGCGGCATGGTATGGGAACCTTCGCGGCAAATCCCGGTAACTTTCTTCCGACAAACCAGGTCTTCAATCTGAGTGAGGAGAGCTACCGTAATTTCCTGGATTTCCGGAACGCAGTGGAAATTGCAGCGGTGAAGCTGGGAAGCAAAAGGGCTACCGAAGCGGATTACCGCCGCATGGAGGAATGCCTGCAGGAAATGAGCGACGCGGAAGACGACAACGACCGATACAATCTGGCGGATTACAATTTCCACTACGCTGTCGTGCTTGCGTCCCATAACGACATGCTGATTCAGGCCATGGCAGCCAATGAAGCATCCATCATCAGCATTTTCACCGCAATGAACGCGGTGCCTGATTCCCGGAGCTTTGCGGTTCCGTCCCACCGGATGATTATGGAGAATATCAAGTCCGGGGAAGTCAGCAAGGTAGTTGCCGCCTACAGAGACATGGGGAAATATAATCTGACCCGGCTGAACAGGTTTTTCAGGAAGGAAGAAGCAGAAAACCGCGACAAGGAATCAGCAATCGGTTAAGATTGTTGAAAATAAACTATTTTAGAAAAGGAGAGTTGTCACATGAAGCATTCCAAAATTCTTGCGCTCCTGCTGGTTGCCATGATGGTGTTCGGCTGCGCCTCCGCACTGGCCGATTATCCCGAGAAGGCCATTGAAGTTCTGATCCCGGCAAGCCCCGGCGGTGATACCGACACGACTGTTCGTGCCATCGCCCAGTCCCTGACGGAGATCCTTGGACAGCCTGTCGTCGTGACGAACATGCCCGGAGGAGCCGGAACCGTTGCCATGAATGAACTGCTGAACCGTGATGCCGACGGCTATACCGTGTTCTATCATCATGTGGATACCCTGCTGCTGAAGCTGCTGGGCCGCATGGATGAAGGCTGGGACTGGGCGGATGCGCTGGACCTGGCGGCTGTGACCGGCGGCGGCAACACCTATTGCCTGTTCGTCCGCAAGGACAACGACAAAGGCCTGAATACCTTTGAAGACATCGTCAACTACGCCAAAGAGCATCCCGGCGAGCTCTCCTACGCGGTGGAAATGGGCGGAACGCTGCATATGCACGCGATCGCCATGATGCAGGCACTGGGTATCGAAGTGGACTGCATCGACCTGGGCGCCGCATCGGACCGTACCGTTGCCTTCCTGGGCGGACAGTGCGATATCCTTGAAGGCCTGTACAGCCAGGGCAAAGAGTACATCGAAACCGGTGATTTCATTCCTGTCTGCGTGCTGGGCAACGAGCGCAACGAAAACTTTGCCGATATTCCCTGCTCCGGAGAACTCGGATTCTCCTTCGCGGCGGAATGGTTCTACTACTTCGGCTTCAAGAAGGGCACCGATCCGGAAATCGTAAAGACCTTCACCGCGGCGGTTGAGCAGGCGGTTACCATGGAGCCCTACTCCAACGCGCTGGGACTTTACAACTTCCATGCCAACTTCCAGCCCGGTGAAGCCGGCGTAGCCTTCATGAAGGGCATTGAAGACGTCTATGCTCCCATGGCGGAAGTCCTGATGAGCGAATAACGGCTGAATCTGCTGATACGCCTGTTTGAGACGTGCGCGCGCGGCAGGCATCCAAGTATACCTGCCGCACTTTTCAACTGGAGGAAAGCTTATGCAGAACAATAAGCCAAAAAAGAATTTTACGGACCTGATTTCCGGCATTGTGGTGATGGCGCTGGCTGCATTCTTCTACTGGACCACGATCGGCACCAAATCCTTTATGAAGGCCGGAAAGGGACGCCTGGCTCCGGACACGGTTCCGAAAGCCGTGGCAATCGCTATGTTCGCGCTGGGTGTCATCATCATTGTAAAATGGCTGATCAATACGAAGCAGGGGAAGATCGCGCCTGCTGAGAAGGAAGATGACAGTGCAAACACGGAAGGAATGACGGAGGAACAGATCAAAAACCGCCGGCTGTTCCAGAAGATTACCCTGCCCTGCACACTGGTGCTGATTTTCCTGTACATTCTTCTGATGCCGGAGATCGGTTTCACAATCGCCACCTTCTTTTTCCTCACGCTGCAGATTACACTGCTTTCCACAGACCTCTCCGCAAAAAGCTGGCTGAAGAGTCTCCTGATTGCGCTGGTGGCATCTGTTGGAATTTATATTATTTTCGGTTGTGCTTTCGGCCTGGCGGTGCCAAAGGTCTCCTTCATCGACCTGGGCCTGAGCAGCCTGTACCGCAGCATTTTCGGCTGACCTGCCGGTTATTCAAGAAGAAAGGAGACAAGCTATGTTCGATTTATTTGCGCAGGGATTCCAGCAAATGGGCGATTTGCTGGCGATCGCCATGGTGGCGTTCGGCGTGTTTCTCGGCGTCATGTTCGGCTGCGTGCCGGGACTGAACGGAAACACAGCCCTGGTGCTGGTGCTTCCCCTGACATATAAGCTGCCCCGGATGGCGGCGTTTTCCCTGATCATGGGCATCTATATCGGATCCTGTTCAGGCGGACTGATCTCGGCGATCCTGCTGAACATCCCCGGTGCGGCTTCCAATGTCGCCACCCAGTTCGACGGTTCGCCGATGGCCCGGAAAGGTGAAGCCGGAAAAGCGCTGGGCACGGGTATCTTCTACTCATTCATCGGATCCATTATCGGCTTCCTCGCGCTGTTTTTCCTGTCCGGCCCGGTCGCGAGCATCGCGATCAACTTTGGGAAGGCAGACTATTTCTGGATGGCTTTCTTCGCGCTGACGATGGTGATATCCCTTTCCAGCAAGAACCTGTGGAAAGGACTTGCCGTCGCGTGCCTCGGCCTGCTGTGCTCTTTCATCGGCGCCTCCGAGGTTGACGGCACGACGCGGATGACGCTGGGTGAGCATGCTCTGGACGCCGGCATCAATCTGATCCCTGCTCTGATCGGTATCTATGCCGTGGGCGAGCTGATTAACGCATCCAAATCCTTCAGCAAGAAAACCACGATTGAAACAAACTACAAGATCAAAGGCTTCGGCTTCACCCTTAAGGAATTCAAGGAGCAGATCGGCAATATGCTGACATCCGGTATTGTCGGCGCCTTTATCGGGATCCTGCCCGGCATCGGCGGCATGACAGCAAACCTGGTTGCATATTCCATCTCAAAATCCACTTCAAAACATCCCGAGAAATACGGAACCGGATATATGGGCGGCGTCGTGGCTTCCGAAACTGCAAACAACGCCTGCGTGGGCGGCGCAATGATTCCGCTGTTTGCGCTAGGCATTCCCGGTGACACCTTTACCGCCGTCATGCTGGGCGTGATGATGGTACACGGCCTGCAGCCCGGTCCCTTGGTCATGACCAAGAACGCCGACTTCATTTACGGGATTTTTGTCGCCCTGATGCTGGCCAACATTTTCTGCGTTATCCTGCAGTATTTCGGCATCAAGCTCTTCGTGCGGATGCTGGCAGTACCGAAGCATATCCTGCTGCCTGTCATCATGGTGCTGTCCCTGGTCGGCTCCATCGCGATCAATAACCGGATCTTTGACGCCTGGATCGTGCTGATCTTCGGTATTGTCGGAATCATCATGAACAGGCTGGAATTTCCGATCACGCCGATTATCCTCGGCTTTATCCTGGGTCCGCTGGCAGAAACAAACCTGCGCCGTGCGCTGATGCTCAGCAAAGGCGAACTCCTGCCGCTGGTCTCGAATACTCCCTCCATCATCCTGATCGCCCTGACGATTCTTTCCCTGGTTCTGGCACCAAGACTGCTGAAACGGGAGGCAAAAGCCACAAAAGATCTGCAGGAGACACAGGTGAAAGCCTGAGACGGACAGCAATCCGACGTATGACAATCCCCCGACGCAAGGAGACAGCGGTGCACTGAAACGCACCCTGAACAAAGCGATGGGATTCACCGATGATACCCTGGGGGAACTGCTTGCTGCGGCGGTCAGTTCCTATACAAACGCAAACCCAGGACATGCGAATCTGAACCTGCTCCAGGACCGGGCGCCGCGGAGCCGTGTTACGGACTACCGGGTACCGGCCAAACTCCATGGCGTATATATCGATCCGGATGATCTGCTGTGCGCATGGAGAGGGAAGTCATTGAACGGGCATGGGCCAAGGCAACCGGTGAGAAGACCACCGGCGATGCTGTCCGAAGCGGAATGAGCGCAAGGGAGGCCTTTGAACGATACAGAATCATGTAATAAGACAAACTGTGACGGAGGAGAAAAGGACATGAAAATTGCAAAGCTGGAGCTTTTCAAGGTTCCCCCGAGATGGTTGTTTCTGAAAATGACAACGGACGACGGCCTGGTCGGCTGGGGTGAACCGGTCTGCGAGGGAAAGGCGGACAGTGTGGCAGCTGCCGTGAAGGAACTGGGCGCGCAGCTGATCGGTCATAGCGCAACGGATGTCGAAGACGCTTTCCAGCAAATGTACCGGACTGGGTTTTACCGGGGCGGTCCTATTCTGACAAGCGCCATTTCCGGCATTGAGCAGGCAATGTGGGACATCAAGGGAAAGGCCCTGGGCGTACCGGTTTATGATCTGCTCGGTGGGAAATGCCGGGACCGCATAGAGGTTTACCGCTGGATCGGCGGCGATCATCCGCGGGACACCGGAGAGGCGGCAAAGGAAGCGGCGGCACAGGGATACAAGGCCGTCAAGATGAACGGAACAGACGAGCTGCGGTGGATCGACACCTATGACAAACTGGACGCGACAGTAGAACGGGTGGCGGCAATTCAGGAAGCGGTACCCGGTATGAGAATCGCTGTGGATTTTCACGGACGGATCCATAAGACGATGGCCAAACAACTGATTCACCTGCTGGAGCCTTATCATCTGATGTTTGTTGAGGAACCCGTCCTGTGCGAGAACGAGGATGAATTCCTGGAGTTTGCCCGGACATGCCATACGCCGATTGCCACCGGTGAGCGTAATTTTACCCGGTGGGGATTCAAACACATGCTGACGCGGGGCGGAGTGGACATCCTGCAGCCGGACGTGAGCCACTGCGGCGGAATCCTGGAAGCCCGGAAGATCAGCGCAATGGCGGAAGCGTTCGACGTGTCGGTCGCCCTTCACTGCCCGTTGGGCCCGATCGCCCTGGCCGCCTGCCTCCAGGTGGATTTCTGCACACCAAACGCTTTTATCCAGGAACAGAGCGCCGGTATTCATTACAATGCCGGATACGACCTGCTGAACTACCTGAGCAATCCGGAAGTTTTCACCTGGAAGGACGGGATGTGTGACCTGATGGACAAACCCGGCCTGGGAATCGAGGTCAATGAGGAATATGTCCGCAAGATGGCAGCGGAAGGCCATGACTGGCATAACCCGATCTGGCGGGACAGCGACGGCGTTATCGCCGAGTGGTAAAAGGAGAAGAAAGTATGACACCTCTGGAATATGTACAACAGCGGAAAATCGTGGCGATTGTGCGCGGACTGAAGCCGGAATATATCGTTCGTCTCGGCCATGCATTTGAGGAGGGCGGAATCGGCTTGATGGAGGTCACCTATGACCAGAAGGCGCCTGAAACATGGAAGAACACGGCAGCCGCGATCGAAGCCATTGAGAAGGAATTCGGCGACCGGGTGCTGGTCGGGGCTGGGACGGTGATTACGCCTGAACAGGTCAGCATGACCTATAACGCCGGCGGCCATTATCTGGTTACCCCTACGACCCAGCCGGAAATCATACGGATGGGGAAAGCCCTGGGCATGGGGCTGTATCCCGGCGCGTTCTCACCTTCTGAAATCTTGGAAGCCTGGAACGCCGGCGCAGATGCGGTCAAGGTGTTTCCGGCCGGCAGCCTTGGACCCGGATACATTAAGGCGGTACGCGCACCCCTGGGACATATCCCCCTGATGGCGGTCGGCGGCGTAAACGAAAAGAACGCAGCGGAATATATGAAGGCAGGCTGCGTCGGCATCGGAGCGGGCGGAAACCTGGTCAACCGGGAATGGATTGAAAACGGTGAATGGGACAAGGTTACTGCACTTGCCCGTGAATTTATGAAGGCGGTGAGTGAAGAATGAGCAAGGTCATTACGTTCGGGGAAATCATGATGAGACTGAACCCTCCGGGATATCAGCGCTTTTTACAGACAAGCGTCTTTGAGGCAACCTACGCGGGCGGCGAGGCCAATGTGGCGGTTTCCCTCGCAAACTACGGAAACGACGCTGCTTTTGTCAGCAAGGTGCCGGAGCACGAAATCGGCCAGAACGCCGTGAACGCCCTGCGCCACTATGGCGTGGACACGAGCCTGATGCTGCGGGGAGGTCCCCGGCTGGGCATCTATTTCTGCGAGAAAGGCGCTTCACAGCGGGGCAGCAAGGTGATTTATGACCGGGCCGGCTCCTCTGTTGCGCTGGCGCACTGCGGAGAATTCAACTGGAACAGGATTTTTGACGGAGCAGACTGGTTTCATTTTACAGGTATCACCCCAGCCCTCGGCGGCGATCTGCCGGAAATCTGCCTGAATGCATGCAGGGCAGCCAGGGAAAAGGGAGTTACAATCAGCTGTGACCTGAACTACCGGGGCAAGTTATGGACACGGGAAAAGGCCGGAGAGGTGATGAGCCAGCTGATGCCTTTTGTGGATGTCTGCATCGCAAATGAGGAAGACGCAAAGGACGTTTTCGGAATCGAAGCGGAAAACACGGATATCAATTCCGGAAAACTGGATAAGGAAGGCTATGTTTCCGTGGCCCGCCAGCTGACGGAACAGTTTAACTTCAAAGCGGTGGCGATTACGCTGAGGGGCAGTATTTCCGCCAGTGACAACAACTGGAGCGGTATGCTGTACACGGATGGAAAGGCATTCTTCGCGAAGAACTATCTGATCCATCTGGTGGACAGGGTCGGCGGCGGCGACAGTTTCGGAGGCGGGCTGATCCATGCCATGCGCAAATGGCCGGACGACCGGCAGAAGATCATTGAGTTTGCGGTAGCCGCAAGCTGTCTGAAGCAGGCAACGGAATATGACTTCAACCTGGCTTCCGAAAAGGAAGTGCTCGCGCTGGCAGGCGGAAACGCTTCGGGACGAGTGCAGCGCTGAGATTCCCTGCGGAAAGAGAACCGGAACTGAAACAGGTTCCGGTCTTTTTATTGCCCGTGGAGTTCAATATATCGTATCCTTTGGCCAGAAAACTGAGTAGCAGAATAATCCCGTTTTACTGCTTTTTTACTGCTTTTGGTAGTCTTGATTCGTATATTAAGGGGTTGGCAGGACTTACCAAAACGCAGCAGTCAAAGAGGAAAAACAGCTGTTTTACTGCTACTGGTAAAATATCGCTGAAAATATGAATATCAGTGTCACATGAAGAAACGCTGGCTTAAAAGGGGTGGCGCTTTCGATTCATCGATGGCTTAGATTAACCTGGCAAGCCTGAAAACGGTTTTACAGTTGGCTTTATTCGGAAACAGAGTGATTACTTCCAGTAGAAAAATCAGAGCATTGAATTTTGAGACAAAAATATCTGCAAATGCAAATCCTGAGAAAAACAATGAATTATCCAGAAATTCGCAGGAAAACGGACTAAGAGGGATAAGAAGCATACAACCTAAGAAGGTGATGGATCAGCTTCTACAATAATGATAGACAAGAAGATGTTTCGGGCAGGATAAGTGGACAGCGAATTTGACTCCGGCTGCGACAGTGGCCGGATTTTTTATTGCCCGAAAAGCTCTGGATACAAATACTATCCTTCCCATTTGGGAAATGTACTTCTGGTATTGGTTATCCTCCTAGAGCCTGAGGACACGCAGATGGTGTGTAAAAAACGACTTGATTGAAGGAGGTTGATCTTATGGGTACCAAGTACTATCCGGTGATTGATGTGATTGCTACTGGAAAGAATATTCTGCGGTTAAGGAAGGCACAGGGATACTCTGTAGCTGACCTGCAAGAATTCCTCGGATTTGAGGCACCGCAGGCAATTTATAAGTGGCAATCCGGAAAATCGCTTCCAAGCACAGATAACCTCTTTGCCCTGAGCTATTTTTTTGAGGTGTCAATTGAGGATATTCTGGTAGCTAAAAAGCCCAAGTTTCAAGTCGTGGCGCAGGAGGAATCCTGCGATTCTGACTTTTTGGCGCTATTTATACAAAGTCATGTTGCTTGATATCTTCAGAAATAAAAAAGAGGCCCTATGGAGAATAACTCCACAGGGCCGGCGGTCAACCGACCGCGCCATCACTTGCTTCAAGCAGGGCAACACGCCGTTCCAGACGGGCAACCCGTTCCTCAAGCGTAAGGTCTTCATCCGGTTCCTGCTCTTGTTCGGCGGTCAGGAACTTTGTCATCATATACCCGGTCCGAGAACCGAACTTCACCTTTGTCCAAGATCCGCAGGTTCCCAGCACCTCCACCCGTGCACCGAGGGGGACACGCTCCACCAGTGGGGCGCTGGATTTTGCTTTGGTGCGCATATTCACCGTCGAACCACTGTCCGCGATCACAATGGCGAATTCTGCTTCAACCACAGGTTCCTCATCTCCTTCCACAGGTTCTGCTGTTTCAACAGGCAAGCTTTCCTGCTTTGCTACATCTTTCAGCCAGCCCCAGTAGGCCCATTTGCCCAGTTTTGAATCCGTCGTGACACAACCCACTGCTGAGGAAGCATGCACGATTCGGAGCGGATTTACGCTGGTAACAAGGCCGATATGCTGGAAGTCACCAAGACCGTCATTGAACTTCTCTGGGGTAATCGGGTTCCATTTGAATACCGCCATGCCGCGCTTCAGCTGGGAAACATGTCGCCACACTTACTGCAGCATTCAGGCACGGGCAGGTATGTACCCGAAGACGTTGCAGTACCTGATGGGCCATAGTGACATCGGGGTGACGATGAACACGTACACGCACCTAGGACTGGAGGATGCGCTTAAGGAAGTGGGGCGGATGCAGGAGCTGGAAAATGCCCGAAAAGAGCAGGAGAAACTGGCAGGCAAGAAGGAAGAAACCAAGGTGAGCAAGAGGATGTTCCGGGCAGGATGATCCCGGGAAGAAACGAAGCCGGTTGGAGCGCTCCAGCCGACTTTTTTGTTTGCCCGGGTTTTCTTTATACAGATTGCCTTTCGATGATTGAGCAATGAATAATTTCCCGTGTAGGCAATGTGCGGGGATTCTGTATCATGTCGATAATGTGCAGTGCGGCTTTTGTTCCGATTTCGGCTGTCGGCAGGGCAACGGTAGTCAGCGGAGGCTGAAGGTATCCGGATATTTCCCGGTTGTCAAAGCCGACAACCGCTAAATCTTTCGGTATCTGTAATCCTACTGTTTGAAGCATGGATATACATCCGGCGGCCATCAGGTCATTCATTGCAAAAATGGCAGTGGGCCGTTCCGGGAGTTTCAACAATTCCCTGGTTTGTGTAATACCGGATTCATATTCCCAGTCTCCGTACTTAATGTATTCAGATGGAATAACCAGTCCCGCCTGCTGCATGGCCATTTGGATTCCGAGCAGACGCTGGGCTGTAGGATAAGAATGAGGATGGCCTGCAATAACCGCAATCCGGGTATGCCCCTTCTGTATCAGATGGCGTATCATGTCTGCGGCAGAATCTCTGTTGGAATATGTTACATAGGTGTCATTTTCAGTTCCGTGAGAATATGCAAACACCAAAGGTTTGTCCATCGGATCCAGTAGATAATCCAGATGGCGGTCGTGCATAGCCACATAGATGATCCCGTCCACATTGGAGGATTGCAGCAGGGAAAGTCCCGAATTGATGCGTTGCCGGTATGTTCCGATCTGTTCGTATTGGTTATACAGTTTTTCAAGCAGATGAAGATCGTGAAAAATCGTTCTGAATCCATTCCTTGAAAGGGTTTCGCTGATGCCGCTGACAATGGAAGCAACCGGCAGGCCTCGTATATCTTCCACAAGGACACCGATAGTATGCGTTTGTCCCATACGCAGTGACTTTGCTACAGTGTTGGGCTGGTAATTGACTTTGGATATAGCCATGAGGACTTTCTCAACAGTTTCCGGAGAAATCTTTTTTGTTCCGTTTACCACATGTGATACCGTTGCGGTGGAAACGCCTGCAAGGCTTGCCACATCACGCATGGTTGCCAAATTCATCACCGGCTTTCTTGTGGTTAATCGATTGAAATAAATATATCGTATAAAACAAAAACAGTCAAGCCTTGAAGGTTAACAAATTAACCTTTATTTTTCGGCGCTGGCGCTATTGACAATTGTCTGGGAGAGTGATATTTTATGATCAAACGAGTGGTTAAACGTATAACCACAAAAAATGAAAACAGGAGGATGCTATTTATGAAGAAACTGTTGGCAATTGTACTTTGCCTGGCGTTGATGCTCCCGGTGATCGCATTGGCAGAAGGTGACGGACGGGTCCATATCACCTATTCTTTCTGGGGTGATCAGACTGAATTTGAAAGCGTGCAGAAAGTTCTGGATGAATACAACCAGATGCAGGACAAGGTATTTGTAGAGCCCATGCAGATTCCTAATGAACAGTATACGGAAACGCTGGTCAATTACGCAATTGCGGATCAGCTGCCGGACTGCGGCATGGTGAATGAAAACTCCGTGCTTTTCTTCGCCCGGAACGGTGTCATGGCTGACGTATCCGACATGTATGCCGGTGAAGAACTCCAGCCTATGGACTGCATTACCTTCAAAGATGATGGGACTCCGGTCGGCTACTCCAGCTGCAACGAAATCCTCATTATGTACTACAACAAGGATATGTTTGATGCTGCCGGTGAACCTTATCCTTCTGCTGACAAGCCCTATACCTGGGATGAGTTTGTGGAAGTGGCAAAACGGCTCACTTTTGACGAAGCCGGAAAGCATCCCGGTGAAGATGGGTTCAACCCCGAAAAGATCGTGCAGTATGGTGCTTTCGTGAATAACTGGACCTGGCAGATGGAAGTATGGGCCTTGTCCAATGGCGGCGCCTGGTTCTCCGACGACGGTAAACAATGCCTGATTAACAGTCCTGAAGCCATTGAGTCCATCCAGAAGGTGGCTGACCTGGCCCTGGTGGAGCATGTGGCTCCCCTCAATGTTATTCCTGAAGACAACGGCGTGGGCGTTGGCATCGGCAGCAAGACTGTGGCCATGACAACGGACGGCACCTGGCGTCTGGGTACTGATTTCCCGAACCTGGATATAAATTACGGCATTGCGCCGCTGCCCATGATGAAGGAAAACGTCACGCTCTGTACTTCTGGCCTGACCGGCGTGTTTAAGGGCAAGCACCAGCAGGAAGCCTATGATTTTGTCAAATGGTATACCCGTGAGGAAAGCAACTGGGAATCCCTTGTGCTGACAGGTATCTGGCTGCCCAAGAGCGAATATTACTATAAGACTGAGGAAGGCATCAGCAAGTGGCTGGGCAATGAAAAGTATCCTTACAACAAGGACATGGAAACCGGCAAAAAGGTGCTGGTGGAATATACCATGAACAACGCAAAACCTGCCTGCTGGTACTACACACCCAATACACAGATCACAACCAACGAAATTCTGTTCACCGCCCTGCAGAGCGTATGGAGCGGCGAACGCACAGCAGAGGATGTCATTAATGAAATCTATCCGGATCTGTGCGAAGCGATTCTGATCGATTAAACCATGGTTCTGTTGGATGGGGGGGACGCAGATGCGTTCCCCCATCTTCAAAAGGGAAGAAAGACTGGAGGAATGATGCATGACGGCGTTGCCAAAGAGACATATGATCCGTTATAACCGGGGAGAGACCCGGGCGGCATGGATCTGCCTGCTGCCGTCGGTGATCGGCCTGGTCTGCATCACCTATATTCCGATGATCGCTTCCTTTACCCTGAGCCTGTTTAACTGGAACGGCCTCGGAGAGATGAAGTACATCGGCCTCGACAATTATATCCGCCTGTTCACCAGAGATACGAAATTCTACGGGTCATTACTGACGACGCTGGAATACGCATGCCTCTCTGTAATCGGTAGCATCATCTATTCCATGATTATAGCAATGCTACTGAACAGAAAAGTACCGGCACGCGGTTTTTTCCGCGCAGTATTCTATCTGCCTTACGTACTGCCGGTACTGGCTGTTTATCTCGGGTGGAAATGGCTCTTTGACTATAATCACGGATTGTTTAACTACCTGATTAAGCTGAACGGCGGTACATCGGTCAAATTCCTGGACTCGAGCACTATGGTCACTCCTTCCCTGGCGCTGATTGCCGTATGGCTCAGCGGCAACCTGATCGTGATCTTTCTGGCCGGTCTGCAGAACGTACCCCGTACCTACCATGAGGCAGCAGAAATTGACGGGGCCAATGCATGGCACCGCTTCTGGAAGATTACCATTCCCTGTATGACTCCCATTATTTTCTACAACCTGCTGATGAGTCTGGTAACTAATCTGCAGGTGATTACTCCGGCACTTTCACTGACCCAGGGCGGTCCCGGAACCGGAAGCTATTTTATGTGTTATATGCTCTATACCCAGGCCTTCAAGTCTCATAAATACGGATATGGCAGCGCGATTGCTGTTATCCTGTTCCTGATCATCGCTGTTTTTACCGGTATTCTGTTTGCTACCAGCAAAGGCTGGATCTTCTATGAAGGAGATGAGAAGGAATGAGTGTGTATACAGCATTACAAAAACACAAGGGGCGTGTTCTGTCCAAATCAAGGCGGGAAAAAACGGCAAGTATCCTTTGCCTGATCCTGCTGATTGTTCTTGCTTTGGTTGTGATGTTCCCGATCTATTGGATTTTCCGATCGTCTCTCATGTCGAACGGGGAGCTGTATGCTTATCCACCGGCTTTTACACCGCCTGCATGGCGATTTGAAAACTATCCGGAAACACTGAAATCCTTTGAGTATCTGAAATTCCTGGGGAATACGATGACCATACTGATCCCTGCGGTTTTGGGAGCAGTAGTCACTGCTACGATGGGCGGTTATGCCTTTGCAAGGCTCCGTTTTCGCGGAAAGAAATTCCTCTTTACACTGTGCGTGGGCTCCATGTTGCTTCCGAGCATGGTCACGCTGATCCCGATTTTCTTTGCGTGGTCCAAGATTGGCCTGGTCAATACTTACTGGCCGTTGATTCTGCCGCATTTTTGCGGAGGCGGCGCCTTTAATATTTTTCTGATCCGACAGTTTGTGAAAACGGTGCCCCGTGAACTGGACGAAGCGGCTACAATTGACGGCTGCGGCTATTTCAGGATCCTGATTTTTATCATTGTTCCGGCGATCAAGTCGGCAATGATTGTGGTGGGCCTTCTGAAATTCATTGAGCTGTGGAATGACCTGCTTCAGCAGGTAACCTATATCACCCGCAGGGACCGGTATACCCTGGCACTGGGACTGAACATTTTCCGGGGGTCCTTTAATGACGAC
This sequence comes from Clostridia bacterium, assembly GCA_017512985.1. Lineage (GTDB taxonomy): Bacteria > Bacillota > Clostridia > Christensenellales > Aristaeellaceae > Aristaeella. Next base: position 46,154 of record JAFWEJ010000009.1, on the reverse strand, counting down.
TGGTCCAGCATTATGTGCGCAACCTGCCTTTCCTTTATACCCGGCATTGTATTTTACCTGATCGGACAGAAATACTTTGTGGAAGGCATAGTGATGACCGGGATGAAGAACTGACGGGAGGAGGGAAGTTCATGCCGATACAGGAAGTGTCCTTGCGGAATGTAACGATCTTCGATCATTTCTGGTCACCTCGCCAGGAACTTATAACAGACGTGACCATTCCGTATATGGAAAAAATCCTGCGGGATGAAGTGCCTGAAGCAAAAAAATCTCACGCCATCAGCAATTTTCGCATGGCTGCAGGTGAAGAATCTGGAGCATTCTACGGAATGGTCTTTCAGGACAGTGACGTGGCTAAATGGCTGGAAGCGGCTGCCTATTCCCTGCTTCTGAAACCGGATCATGAATTGTCGGAACGGGTGGATGAACTGGTAGCGCTCATAGGCCGCTGCCAGCAGGAAGATGGTTATCTGAATACCTATTTTACGGTAAAAGAACCCGGGAACCGCTGGACAAACCTGCTGGAATGTCATGAACTTTACTGCGCTGGGCATATGATGGAAGCCGGTGCCGCGTTGCATGAGGCCGCCGGGAAAGATGATCTGCTCCATATTTGTATCCGTCTGGCTGATCATATCTGTGACCGGTTTGAAAAGGAAGAGGGCATTCCCGGACATCAGGAGATTGAGATCGGTCTGCTTCGCCTGTTCCATGTAACAGGAAAGAAGCGTTACCGGGATATGGCGCTGCGATTTCTAGAACTGAGGGGCCGGGATCCGGAATGGTTTATCAAACACACACCACCCCATCCGGGGATCCATTACGGCGGATATGATATTGAACCGTCAGATACGATATACAACCAGTCCGATGTTCCCGTGCGTGAGCAGACCGTGGCCCGCGGACATGCTGTACGGCAATTGTATTTGCTCGCGGCAATGGCTGATGCCGCAGCGGAAACAGGGGACCGGGAAATGTTGAATGCATGTCAGCGCCTGTTTGATGACATTACGCAAAAGCAGATGTATGTGACCGGTGCGGTTGGTTCATCCGCATATCATGAGGCATTCACAGTGGATTATGACCTTCCGCCGGACAGATGCTACGGGGAGACCTGCGCTTCAGTCGCAATGGTGTTTTTTGCTCATAATATGCTCAAAAACCATCCGGACGGACGGTTTGCCGACCTGATGGAGCTGGAATTATACAATGCGGCTCTGGCGGGAATGCAGTTGGACGGGAAACGGTTCTTTTATGTGAATCCTCTGGAAGTGGATATGCGGGTGTCCGGCAAGGCTCCGGGATATGAACATGTCCTGCCCAAACGCCCGCCATGGCATGACTGCGCCTGCTGCCCGCCTAATCTTACCAGGCTGATTGCATCCCTGGGCAGATATCTCTGGAGCGAGGATGATGACACAGTTTACAGCCATTTGCTGATTGGAAGCGAAGCTACGACACGCTTTGGCCGTATTCGCATGGAAAGTGGATACCCATGGCAGGGGGATGCCTGCTATACTGTCGCGGACGGCGGAGATTTTACCCTGGCAATCCATATTCCGGGACATGCGGCAAGCTATACAATGCGAGTCAACCGGCATTTAGAAGAATATCCGGTGCGGAACGGATATGTATACATAAGACGAATCTGGAATGCAGGGGATACCGTTTCATTGAACTTTGATATGCCTGTCCGGAGACTTCACGCCGATATCCGGGTGCGCAGCTGTGCCGGAAAAACTGCATTGGCCCGGGGTCCGTTTATTTATTGTTTTGAGGAAGTAGATCAGGAAGAACAATTATCGTCCGTCTCATTGTCTCCTGAAGTGAAAATAGATACGGTGTCTTCACTTTCCGGATTGCCGGAGGGAATGGTCTGCTTGTCTATGGAAGGGAAGACGGATGTCTCTCCTGATATGCAGTACAGTCCTGATTTGATCAGGAGGAGGCCCTGTCAGCTAAAAGCAATCCCATATTACGCCTGGGCAAACCGTTCTCCCGGCAACATGAATGTATGGATTCGGGAACAATAGGATATGTGAATAATGAATTTGACTCCGGCTGCGAAAAGTGGCCGGTTTTTTTGTTGCCCGGCGAGCTATGCATATGGTATTCTTGAAGCAGAAATCCGGGTAGTAGAAAATCTCTGTTTTACTACTTTTCTACTACTTTTGGCGGCCTCGATTTGCCGCGTTTTGCCGCGTTTTGCCGAGTGATGAATTTCATTTTGGGAAGAGCGGGACAGATTTGACCCGCAGAGAACTGCGCAAAATGCGGCATCCTGCGGCATAAGGGGGCATCTTGTACCAGTGACTAAAATCTTATTTATCTGCCATGGCAATATCTGCCGGAGCGCCGCGGCGGAGATGGTACTGAAGCAGATGGCGCGGGAAGCGGGCAGGAAGGATCTGCGGATCGATTCCGCCGCGGCAACGCGGGAAGAAATCGGGAATGACGTTTATCCGCCGATGAAAAGAGCGCTGCTCGCGGCCGGATATGTATGCGAGCCGCATTCGGCCCGGCAGACCACGCGGGCGGACTATGGCCAGTGGGATTACATCATCGGGATGGATGACGAAAACATATGGGATATGAAACGGATCTACGGCGGGGACCCGGACGGAAAGCTGTCGCTGCTGCTTTCCTGGGCGGGACAGCCCGGGCGGGAGATCGACGATCCGTGGTATACACGGGACTTCACCGGCGTGCTGGGGCAGATTGAGGAAGGCTGCGAAGGGCTGATGCGGAGCATCAGATCAATGCACAATGCATAATGTACAATGCACAATGAAGGATACTGCGGAAACAATTTTTCGGGGCAGGAGGCATATCCATGAAACTGGAGAAAGAGGATTACATCGATCCGCGGTGCGTGCTGTGCGGCAAGCCGGGCGAGGAGGAATCCGCGCAGCCGGTGCCGGCGGGACGGATCATGGACAAGCTCCGGGAATATGAGGACCGGAACGACTGGCCGGCCGTGGAACGCCATCTGAAATACTGGCTGGCGGAGGCGGAAGCAAACCGGGACGAGCGCGGGCAGCTGATGCTGAACAACGAGCTCATGGGGTATTACCGGAAACAGGGAAAGAAGGACGAAGCTTTCGCGCACGCGGAGAAGGCTGCGGCCCTTGTGGAAAAGCTGGGCATGGAGGATACCGTGACAGCCGGGACGACCTGGGTGAACGCGGGCACGGTGCGCGAAGCGTTCGGGGACCCCGTGGGCGGACTGGTATACTTTGAGCAGGCGCGGGAGAACTATGAGAAGAACCTGCTGGAAGGCGACGGAAGGCTCGGCGGCCTGTACAACAACATGGCGCTGTCCCTGGCGGTATGCGGCCGGTATGAGGAAGCCATGGACAGGTTCCGCAAAGCCATTGAGGTCATGAAGAAACAGGAGAACGGAGAGCTGGAACAGGCAATCACCTGGCTGAACATGGCGGACGCGGCGGAAGCCGCGCTGGGCGCGGAGAACGCCGAAGAGGAAACGGAGGAATACCTGGAGAGGGCGGAGGAGCTGCTGAATACGGAAAGCCTGCCGCGAAACGGATACTATGCCTTTGTATGCGAAAAATGCGCGCCGGTGTTCGGCCATTACGGCTGGTTTGTGACGGAAGCGGAGCTGAAAAGGAGAGCGGAAGAGATCAATGACAGGGCTTGAACTGGCGCGGAGATACTGGGAAAAGTACGGCGTTCCGATGATCCGGGAACAGTTTCCGGAGTATGAGGAGATCATCGCCGCGGCGCTGACCGGCAGCGGATCGGAATGCTACGGGTTTGACGACGGGATTTCCCGGGACCATGATTTTGAACCGGGCTTCTGCCTGTTCATTCCCGGGGAGGAGATTGTGGACCGCCGCACGGCGTTCCGGCTGGAGCGCGCGTACGCGAAACTGCCGGCGGAGTTTGAGGGTTTCCGGCGGCAGAAGCTGCAGCCGGTGGGCGGACAGCGGCACGGCGTGTTCCGGATCGATGAGTATTTTACGGAAAAGATCGGCTGCCCGGCGGAACAGATGGGCATGGAACAGTGGCTGAAACTGCCGGAATACGCGCTGGCGGAGGCTGTGAACGGCGAAGTGTTCCGGGACGGCGCGGGGTTGCTGACGGACTGCCGGAAGACCCTGCGGGACATGCCGGAGGACGCCCGGCGGAAGCGCCTGGCCGGGCGGCTGCTGCTGATGGCCCAGAGCGGGCAGTATAACTACCGGCGGTGCCTGAAGCACGGAGAGGCCGGCGCGGCGCAGCTGGCGGCAGGGGAGTTCGTGAAAAACACCCTGTCAGCGGTGTTTCTGCTGAACAGGGCGTATATGCCGTATTACAAATGGAGCTTCCGCGCGCTGCGGGCGCTGCCCGGAGGGGAAGACCTGGACAGGAGCCTGGAATGGCTGCTGACGACGGGCAACGGAGAGGATATCGCGGAAGATAAGTATTTCTGCATGGAAGGGATCGCGTCACAGGTGATCGACCTGCTGCAGGAGCAGGGGCTGACGGAGGCAACCTGCGGCGACCTGGAGAAGCACGCGTATTCCGTGAACGACGGGATCAGGGACGGGAATGTGCGAAACCAGCATATTCTGTACTGTGTGGAATAGGAACGGCTCTCAACAAATCAGGCGCGGAGAAGAACAGGGTGTGACATTCCGGAAATTCTCCTTGTATTCATCCTGCGGCTACTGGTAAAATAAGACTGTGAATCCGGGTGAAAGATGTATACCGTTGATCCCTGTTCCCGGAGTTGAAGGATCAGTATCCGGACAGGGATGACATCAGCCGCATGAGAGGCGGCGGGGATACAGCATATGATTCTGAATTATTATTCGGCCATCGTGATTCTGGCGCTCCTGATTCTTCTGATTGAGAATCAGGATATTCTGCTGAGCCGGAACGAGAGTTTCGCCGTTCCGGCATGGAAGGTATACAGGAAATACCTGTTTGTGATCATAGCGTATTACCTGACGGATATTGCCTGGGGATTTCTGGAAAGCTGCAAGCTGTCCACCCTCCTGTTTGCCGATACGACGATATACTTTATCGCCATGGCGGCAGGCGTGATGTACTGGACAAAATACACTGTTACCTATCTGGAAGAAGAAAGATACTTTTTCGGGCGCTTCCTGCTGCAGAGCGGCCGGGTTTTTGCCCTGGGCGTAACAGCCCTGTCTGTCGTCAATGTGTTCATGCCGGTCCTTTTCACGGTGGATCAGGACTGCGTCTATAAAGCACTTTCCACCCGGTATGTTATTCTGGGCGTTCAGATCATTCTGCTTCTCCTGATATCCGCCTATACGTTTACGTCAATTGTCCGGAAACGCCATGCGGCGGAAAAACAGAAAAGATACCGCACGCTGGGACTGTTCGGTGTGATTATGGCGGCCTTCCTGACTGCGCAGCTGTGGTATCCGTACCTGCCCCTGTACACGGTTGCCTACATGCTGGGAACATGCCTGCTGCGGTCTTCCGTCATCGGGGATGAGAAGGAAGATTACCGGATCAGGCTGCAGGAAGCCGACAGAATGATGGAAAAACGCCTGGCTGAAGAGCGGACGATGGAAGAGCATATTGCCTATGCGCGTATCAGTGCGCTGAGCGGTGAATACTTATCCATCCATATTGTTGATCCGGAAACAGAGCATTATCTTGAATACAACTCAAACGCGGCATATAAATCCCTCGGATTGCCGGATGAAGGCGAAGACTTCTTCCGTATAACAAGAGAGTTAAGCCAGAAACTTGTTTATCCGAAAGACCTGAACCGGTTTATGCATGCATTTACCAAGGAAAACGTGCTTTCTGAGATTGAGCGTACCGGGTTGTTCGTGCTGACATACCGCCTTGTGGTTCAGGAGAAACCGGTCTATATCCGGCTTCGGTGTGCGATGGTGGAGGAGGCGGAAAGCCACCGCCTGATTGTCGGAATCAACGATGTAGACGCACAGGTTAAACAGGAGCAGGAATATGAAAGGCTCCTGTCAGAGGCGCAGAAAAAGGCGGCAATTGACGCGCTGACAGGCGTAAAAAGCAAGTATGCTTACATGGAAGCGGAAGAACAGCTGAATCATCAGCTTGAAAAGCGGATCCGGCCGGCCTTCGCTGTCATTGTGCTGGACGTGAACGACCTGAAAAAAGTTAACGATACATCAGGACACCAGGCGGGAGACCGGTATCTGTATGACGCCAGCCGGATTATCTGCCAGATATTCAAACGCAGTCCTGTTTTCCGCATCGGCGGGGACGAGTTTGCGGTGATTGCGCAGGGACACGATTATGAACAGATCGGGGAACTGATGCTTAAGATAAAAGAACATAACCGGAACAGCATCAGCAGCGGCGGCATTGTGATTGCCTGCGGTATGGCAAGATTCAGGGATGATGATGCGGACGTGGCTTCGGTCTTCCGGCGCGCGGACACGGAGATGTATGCGGACAAACAGCGCCTGAAGGAAACCGGAAAAGCACAGGAGGAAATCACAGAATAAACATAGAACGCACAAGCATACAAAAAGCCTGATCCGGAAATGTTCCGGATCAGGCTTTCAAACTTTGGATGAAGAGATCAGCCCGGAGATGACTGCGGGGAGTTCGGAGAGGGAATGGATGACGCCGTCCGGGGAATCAACGGCGCCGAATCCGTAGGCGGCGTGAATGAACGGGATACGGGCCAGAAGGGCGGCCTCCCGGTCTTTTTTTGTGTCACCGATATAGACGCCTTTGGCGTAACCGTTGCGCTCCATAACGAGGCGGATGTTCTCGCCCTTGGCCAGGCCGGTGCGCTCCCACTCCTCATAGTCCAGGAAGAGGTCCGAGGCGCCGGAGGAAGTGAGAAAAGCCTTTACATAGCCTTCCTGGCAGTTGCTGACCACAGCCAGTTCATAGCCTTCCGCTTTCAGGGATTCCATAACGGACCGGAAATCCGGGTAGAGGGTGCCGCAGTGTGAGTAGAGGTATTCCACCTCATACCTGCAGCAGAGATCAAAAATCTCATCCCGGCGGGGTATATCGACATCCGGATACAGGGCGAGGCTGATTTCTTTCATCGTCATGCCCATGACGCCGTGGATATCGTCCACGGTCAGTGGCTTCAGGCCGGGGCATTCCCGCCCGAAGATCTCGTTCCAGGCTTCGGCGACGGCCGGGGCGGAGTCCCAGAGCGTTCCGTCGAGATCAAAGAGCAGCAGGGTATCCATCTGCATTCCCCCAATTCAGTGATGGAAACATTATAAATGAAGAATGCATAAATCACAATGCGGGGAACGGCGGGGACCGTCCCCTTGTTCCTGGCAAGAATATTTTATCAAAGGTATTGACATTCAAAATATCTTTGATAAAATATAATTGAAAAAACGGGAGGAGGAGAGAACCGGTGGAACGTTATGACATCGCCATCATCGGCACAGGCCCCGCGGGAGTGTCCGCCGCGCTGACGGCAAAAAACCGGAACAAGCGCATTCTTCTCCTGGGCAGCCGGCAGATGAGCGAAAAGGTTGAAAAGGCGCACGAGATCCGGAATTATCCGGGACTGCCCTTTGTAAAGGGAGAGGAGCTGGCCGCGGCTTTCCGGGATCAGCTGGACCGGATGGAGATCGAAATTACGGAGAAGCGGATCGGCGCTGTGTATGCCATGGGAGATTATTTTGCCCTGCAGGCGGGAGAAGAGATGCCGGAGGCGAAGGCGGTGATCCTCGCGACCGGCGTGGCGTCCGCAAAGACGCTGCCGGGAGAGGAAGCGCTGCTGGGCCGGGGCGTCAGCTACTGCGCCACCTGCGACGCGCCGCTCTACCGCGGGAGAACCGCGGCGGTAATCGGCTACAGCCCCCGGGAGGAAAGCGAAGCCGCCTTCCTCAGCGAAGTGTGCAGCCGGGTGATGTATTTTCCGATGTATCCGGAGGGACCGGTGCTGCCGGACAAGGTTGAAGTGATCCGGGAAAAGCCGGCGGAGATCCTGAAGACGGAGGACGGGCCGACAGTGGTGACCGCAGCGGGAAAGTATCCCGCCGACGGGGTGTTCGTCCTGCGGGAGGCCGTGGCGCCGGCACAGCTGGTGCCCGGACTGGAAACGGACGGCGCTCATGTGAAGGTGAACCGGAGAATGGAAACAAACCTGCCGGGCGTGTTCGCCTGCGGGGATATCACAGGAACACCGTATCAGTATGTCAAAGCTGCCGGAGAGGGGAACGTCGCGGCGATCAGCGCGGCGGCGTACCTGGACCGGAGAGAGAACAGAAAGGAGTAAAGAAAAATGGTTAAGAAGATCAATGGTCAGGAATTTGCGGCGGAAGCGATGAAGGCCCCTGTGGCTGTGGTGGATTTCAACGCGACCTGGTGCGGCCCCTGCCGTATGCTGGCGCCGGTGCTGGAGGACATTTCCGAAAAATACGAAGGAAAAGTCAGTTTCTTCAGCGTGGACGTGGACGAGGCCCCGGGACTGGCCATGCAGTACCGCGTGAACTCCGTACCCTGCCTGGTGCTGCTGAAGAACGGCGAATTCGCCGACCAGTCCGTCGGATTCCGGCCGGAACCCCAGCTGACCGCATGGATTGACAGCAACCTGAAGTGAGGACGGAGGAGCAGACAATGCGCGAACAGAACGGAACGGAATATCCCCAGCTGAAGCTGGACAACCAGATCTGTTTTCCGCTGTACGCCTGCGCCCGGAAGGTAATCGGCGCGTATACCCCGCTGCTGAAGCCCCTGGGGCTGACCTATACCCAGTACATTGTGCTGCTGGAACTGTGGGAGAAGGAAAAGGAAAAAGTCGGGGATCTCTGCCACCGGCTGTACCTGGACTGCGGCACGGTTACGCCGATGCTCAAGAAAATGGAGGAGTGCGGCTGGCTGACCCGCTGCCGCTGCAAGGTGGACGAGCGGGTGGTTTATGTCGCGCTGACCGAAAAGGGCCGTGCGCTGCGGGAGCAGGCAAAGGATATCCCGCAGCAGGTGGCGTCATGCGTATCCCTTTCGCAGGAGGATTCGTACGAACTGTACAGGCTCCTGCATAAACTGCTGGATTCCATTGAAGAATAATTAAACAGGAGAGAGAAATTATGAAGAAAAAGGTATGGATCATCATCCTGGTTCTGGTGCTGATTGCTGCCGGCGTTGCCGCGCTGCTGCTGAACAACGCACCGCAGAAACGGACGCTGGAGGAGATCAAAAAGAGCGGTAAACTGGTGATCGGCATGGAAGGCAACTGGAGCCCCTGGACCTACCATGGAGACGACGGCGAACTGACCGGCCTGGAGGTTGATATCGCCAATCTGATTGCCGACGGCCTGGGCGTGAAGGCGGAATTCAAGGAAGCGCCCTGGGACGCGCTGCTTGCCGGCGTGAACGCCGGACGGTTTGACATCATCTGCAACGGCGTGGGTTATACGGAAGAGCGGGCGCAGAGCTACAGCTTCACCACCCCCTACGTATATTCCAACAAGGTACTGGTGGTGGCGGAAAACAACGAAGAGATCAAAACCGTGGATGACCTGAAGGGAAAGAAAACCGCCAACAGTTCTTCCAGCACCTACGCTGCGCTGGCGGAGGAATACGGCGCGACGCTGGTGCCGGTGGACACCCTGGGAGAAACCATGGACATGCTGGTGCAGGGCCGGGTGGACGCAACGATCAACGCCCAGGTATCCATCGCGGACTATCTTAAGGAGCATCCGGACGCGAAGATCAAGACCGTGCAGGTGCTGGCCGGCGACCCGGTTGCCTATCCGATCCACAAAGGCGAAGAATACCAGGCCCTGGTGGACGCGATCAATGAGATCCTGGAAGCGGCCCGTAAGGACGGACGGCTGGCTGAAATCAGCATGAAGTATTTCGGCGTGGACATGACCAAGGCGGAATAACGAACCATTCGGAAGGAAGATCATTATGGATGACCGGCTGTGGGGGATCATCAAAGAAACTTTCCCCAAACTTCTGATAACCGGAATAGAGGTTACGATCCCCCTGACCGTGCTTTCTTTTGCTCTCGCGCTGATCATCGCTGTAATTGTCGCGCTGATTCAGTACGCAAAGATCAGCGGGCTGCAACAGGTATGCCGCTTCTATATCTGGGTCATCCGGGGAACACCGCTGCTGGTGCAGCTGTATCTTGTGTTCTACGGCCTCCCAAGCGTAGGCATTGTGTTTGACGCGTTTCCGGCAGCAGTGCTGGTGTTCGGCTTCAACGAAGGCGCCTATATGGCAGAGGCGATCCGGGGAACGCTGGAAGGCGTGAACGTGGGCCAGATGGAGGCCGGTTACTGCGTCGGTATGAGTTACGGACAAACCATGTGGCATGTTGTGCTGCCGCAGGCGCTGCGCATGGCATTTCCCGCGCTGAGCAATTCCCTGATCTCCATGCTGAAGGGCACCAGCCTGGCGGCCACCATCACAGTGGTCGAGATGCTCAAGCAAGCCCAGAATTTCAACGGCAGGAGATATGAAACACTGCTTCTGTACGTCGAGGTTGCGCTGATCTACCTGGCGTTCTGCACGATCCTGAGCTGGATTCAGCGTAAAGGCGAGAAGCGGCTGGCGAGCTACGGAGGTGTCCGCACATGATGCTTGAGATACGGGATGTAAAGAAAAGCTTTGACGGACAGACCGTTCTGGACGGCATCAGCCTGGATGTGGAAAAGGGCGACGTGGTGGCAATCCTCGGGCCGAGCGGTTCCGGCAAAACGACATTCCTGCGCTGCCTCAATTTCCTGGAGACCGCGGACAGCGGCAGCCTCGTTTTTGACGGGGAACACTTCGATCTCCACAGCACGGATAAGAAGGATATCGCCCGGCTGCGGCGGAAGACGGGTTTTGTGTTCCAGAACTATAACCTGTTCCAGAACAAAACAGTACTGCAGAACGTGACGCTCGGACTGACATCCGGAAGAGGCATGGAAAAGAAGCAGGCGGAGGAAACTGCCCTGCGGGTACTGGGAAAAGTCGGAATGTCCGATAAACTGAAGAGTTATCCTTCCCAGCTTTCCGGCGGCCAGCAGCAGCGCGTGGCGATTGCCCGGGCGATGGCGGCGGATCCGGAGATCATCTATTTTGACGAGCCGACCAGCGCGCTTGACCCGGAACTGATCGGTGAAGTGCTGTCCGTGATGCGCGACCTGGCGGAAGACGGAATGACAATGCTTGTGGTAACACACGAGATGGATTTCGCACGGAACGTGTCCAACAAGGTGATGTTCATGGAAGGCGGGAAGGTAGTTGAGGCCGCACCGTCGAAACAGTTCTTTGAACATCCGGCGGAAGCCCGCGCGCGGGAATTCATCCGGAAGATCCAGAACAACGAATAAAGAGAAGGCGCCGGCAATGCGTGAAAAGGGGAAATGGCTGATCAGGATCGCCGTAACGGGGATCCTGTTTCTGCTGCTTTCCGGTAAGGCATATGCGGTTTCGCAGCGGGCGCTGTACGCAGGATGCCCTTCCCGGTGCGGGGCCAGAGTTACCGCCCGGTGGAAGGACAACACGATGGTCCTCAGCCTGCCGGGCTGCTGGGACCTGACACAGATCACGCTGGAAATGGAATGCACGGAAGTACTGCTGCTGGGTAAAGAGCAGATCCGGGCCGTGCCCGGCGAACCGGTTGACCTGAGCGGAATAAAGGATCAGACAGTTGTTGTCCGGAACGGGCAGGGACAGGACCGCGGATACCTGCTGATCATGCAGGGTTCAGAGATCCCCGCGCTGTTCCTGGAAGTGGACAGGAAACAGCTGAGCGATGTCAACAGCAGCAAGAAACACAGGATTACGGAAGGCCGCGCCGTCTATGAAGAGGCAGACGGATCGGTGAGCTACGACGGCGCGCTGGAACAGCTGAGATGCCGGGGCAACAACACCTTCCTGTATTCCAAGAAACCGTACCAGCTGAAACTGGCGGAAAAAGCGTCCCTGAGCGGCATGGGCAAAGGAAAGACATGGGTGCTGCTGGCAAACTGGGTGGATGTGAGCCTGCTGCGGAACCAGATTATGCTGGACCTGAGCCGGGAAGCCGGCCTGAAGAACGCGGCCGGCTGTGTGCAGGCTGACGTATGGATCAACGGGATTTACAACGGCCTGTACCTGATGACGGAGAAGATCCAGATCGGCAAGGGCAGGATCGACATCACGAACCTGGAAAAAGCGACGGAGAAGGTAAACCCTGAACCGTTCGACGCCGGGACGCTGCGCCAGGGCAGGGCGGAAGGCGTGCCGCTGATGCGGAGCTATCCGTCGGTTGCGGATCCGGAGGATATTACCGGCGGGTATATCTTTACCGTTGAAAAATACGCGCGGCTGAGAGATTATCAGCTGCCGGGATTCAGGACAAAGAAAGAGCTCAGTATCCGGATCAAGGAACCGACCTGTCCCAGCAGGGGACAGGCCGAATACCTGGCAGGCCGGATTTCGGAAATGCAGCAGGCGGTCATGGCGGCCGACGGGATTAATCCGACGACGGGGAAAACCTATGGGGAGTACCTGGACGTGACCTCGTTTGCGCAGAAGCTGCTGATTGAAGATTTCTGCAAAAACTATGACCTTGCCGGGGGAAGCCAGTTCATGTATAAGGATTCCGACCTGGTGGACCCGCTGATCTACGCCGGGCCGGCATGGGACTATGACCTTTCCTTCGGGAACATGAAGGACCGGGGAGTGACTACAGATACGCCCTATGTGACAACATACAGGAGGAACGCCAACCTGTACTGGCTGCTGTATCAGCACGAAGCGTTCCGGGAACTGACCGGACTGATCTGGCAGCGGGACTTCAGGCCGCTTGCGGAGGTTCTGCTGGGCACACGGGAAGCGAAACCGGGCGGGATCGTCCGCTCGCTGGACGGGTACAAGGAACGGATCAGCGCTTCGGCACAGATGAATGCCAAAAGGTGGGGCGTCAGCGACAAGGCGACCAAGAAAGAGGCCGGTGTGAACTTTGACCGCGCGGTGGAATACCTGCGGACATGGATCACCGAACGGACGGCCTGGATGAACGGATACTACACGACGGAACAGGTTACGGACGCGGACTGACAAAAAACATTATTAATACTGAAATTGCCCGCCCGGCGCATTGACAAAGGCACCGGGCGGGCATATAGTTTCACCCGTAAAGGCAAGGGCGTCTTTAACAATGTGTGTTAAAGGCGTTTTATTCTTTAATACATGCGAAAAACCAAAGGAGGTTAAGATCCATGTCTTACGTCGATGAGGTCCTTGAACGTGTAATCCGGGAGAACCCGAACGAGCCCGAATTCCATCAGGCGGTGAAGGAAGTGCTGAACTCCCTGCGCCCTGTGGTGGACGCCAACGAAGAGAAGTTCCGCAGGGACGCCCTGCTGGAGCGCCTGGTCAATCCGGAACGGCAGCTGAAGTTCCGTGTGCCGTGGGTGGACGATAAGGGCCAGGTTCAGGTGAACACCGGCTACCGCGTACAGTACTCCAGTGCGATCGGACCCTACAAGGGAGGCATCCGCCTGCATCCGTCCGTAAACCTGGGCATCATCAAGTTCCTGGGCTTCGAACAGATCTTCAAGAACTCCCTGACCGGCCTGCCCATCGGCGGCGGCAAGGGCGGCAGCGACTTCGACCCCAAGGGCAAGAGCGACCGTGAAGTGATGGCTTTCTGCCAGAGCTTCATGACCGAGCTGTGCAAATACATCGGCGCGGACACGGACGTGCCCGCCGGCGATATCGGCACCGGTGCCCGTGAAATCGGCTTCATGTTCGGACAGTACAAGCGGATCCGCGGCGTATACGAAGGCGTGCTGACCGGCAAGGGACTGAGCTACGGCGGCTCCCTGGCCCGGACGGAAGCGACCGGCTACGGTCTCCTTTACATCACCCAGGAAATGCTCAAGAGCAAGGGCGACAGCCTGCAGGGCAAGACCGTGATCGTCTCCGGCGCCGGCAACGTCGCCACCTACGCGATCCAGAAGGCCTGGCAGCTGGGCGGCAAGCCCGTGACCTGCTCCGACTCCACCGGCTGGGTTTACGATCCGGACGGCATCGATGTGGCTGCCCTGAAGGAGATCAAGGAAGTCAAGCGTGCCCGCCTGACCGAGTACAAGAACTACCGCCCCAACGCCGAGTACCATGAAGGCCGCGGCGTGTGGACGATCAAGGCTGACATCGCGCTGCCCTGCGCGACCCAGAACGAACTGAACCTGGACGACGCCAAGACGCTGGTTGCCAACGGCGTGAAGGTTGTTGCAGAAGGCGCCAACATGCCCACCACCCAGGAAGCCACCGATTACCTGCAGGCGAACGGCGTCATCTTCCTGCCCGGCAAGGCTGCCAACGCCGGCGGCGTAGCCACCTCCGCGCTGGAAATGTCCCAGAACAGCGAGCGGCTGAGCTGGTCCTTCGAAGAAGTGGACCAGAAGCTGCAGGGCATCATGGCGAACATCTTCCACAACATCGACGACGCCGCGAAGCGGTACGGCTTCGAAGGCAACTACGTGGTCGGCGCGAACATCGCCGGTTTCGAGAAGGTCGTCAACGCGATGAACGCTCAGGGAATCGTGTAAACAATGCACAATTCATAATGCATAATGCACAATGAAAAGGACGGTACAGTTTATGCTGTGCCGTCTTTTATCGTATAAATATATGGCCATAAGAGCGAGCTGTTTCGGGAAGAAGAAAACATTGTGCATTGTGAATTGTGCATTTTACACTGAAAAAACCGCCTCGGTTCTGATGAACCGGGCGGTTTTTGCCGAAGGGCTTACTTTTCCTGCCAGGCCTTAACCTTGTTGGCAGCCAGGCGGGTGATGGTCTCTTCAGTGTAGGGAGACTCGCTGCCGCCGAAGCCGTACAGGAAGAACTTGCCGTCCTTGGTCTTGTACAGGGACTCTTCGTAGCCCTTGGGATCGCCGAATACGCCGAAAACTTTCTTCTGGATCAGTTCGGAAGCGTCGGTATCGTACTCGATCTTGCAGATAACCTTCTTCATGTTACTCTTCCTTTCGCGCAGATGCGCCTGATACTGGAGATTGCGGATCTCTCCGCTTGCCGCATACTATAGCACAAAAGGGTTTGGGCAACAATGGACTGCAATGGGCGATAAATAACCAGAATTTGCAAATTCAAACGTTTGCAGTTCATTTGGACACAAAATACGGGGAAAATACAATCAGATTTTCAGGTTTTCGTCGGAAAGCGTCCGGATGCCGTTGGCATTGAGCACTTCCTCAGCGGTTTTCACGTCGTTGACGCGGAAGACCACATAGGCTTCTTCCGGGCCGGAACCGGTGAAGGCATACATGTATTCGATGTTGATGTTTGCCTCGTTGAGGACAACAAGGATCGGGTAGAGCGCGCCGCTGCGGTCATTCATTTGCGCGGCCACGACTTCCGTCCTGGAGAAGAGGTACTGCTCGCTCAGAAGCCTGCCCACCGCGTCGCTGTCGGAAACGATGATCCGGAGGATTCCGAAATCGTTGGCTTCGGCGATGCTCATGGCGCGGATGTTGATCCCCGCTTCGGAGATGGATTTGATGGCGTCCACCAGGGCGCCGGGCTGGTTCATCAGAAAGACGGACAATTGCGTAATAGCCATAGGAACCTCCTGTTCAATGAATAATGAATAATGAACAATGAATAATTTTATAATGTACAACGCAGAAACCAATGAAGAATACACGATGAATGATTAAAGCAAGATGGTTTTCGATAAATAATCAAATCTGTAAACAATTATATCAGTGCAGTTTGCGTTTGTCGATGACGCGGACAGCTTTGCCTTCGCTGCGGGTGATGGTCTTGGGCGGTACGAGGTGGATCTTCGGCCCGATGCCGAGCATGGTGCGCATGGCGGACTCGAGTCCCTTCTCCATCTTCTGGATCTGGCCCATCAGGTCGGAGAACTGGTCCGGAGCGACTTCGACGTAGATATCGAAGGTGTCAGTGTTGCGTTCGCGGTCAAGGACAATCTGGTAATTGGGCGTATAGCCTTCCTTGAGCAGGACGGTCTCGATCTGGCTCGGGAAGACGTTGACGCCGCGGATGATCAGCATATCGTCGCTGCGGCCCATGGGCTTGGCCATCCGTACATGGGTACGTCCGCAGGAACAGGGTTTGCGGCTCAGGACACACAGGTCGCGGGTACGGTAGCGCAGGAGCGGGAAGGCTTCCTTGTCCAGGGCGGTGAAGACCAGTTCACCGACGGAGCCTTCCGGCAGGACCTCGCCCGTATCCGGGTCGATGATCTCGGCGTAGAAATGGTCCTCGTTGATGTGCATGCCCTTCTGCTCTTCGCATTCATAGGCCACCCCGGGGCCGCTTGTTTCGGTCAGGCCGTAGATATCGTAAGCTTTGATTCCCAGGCTCTTTTCGATCTCCTGCCGCATTTCCTCCGTCCAGGGTTCCGCGCCGAAGATGCCGGCCTTGAGTTTGTTATCCTCGGGTTTGTATCCCATTTCCTTCAGGGATTCTCCGATATAGGCGGCGTAGGAGGGGGTGCAGCAGATGATGGTGGATTCCAGGTCCATCATGAACTGGATCTGGCGCTCTGTGTTGCCGGAGGACATCGGCAGGGTCAGGCAGCCCACCTTGTGGGAACCGTCATGGAGACCGGAACCGCCGGTGAACAGGCCGTAGCCGTAGCAGACCTGGACGACGTCCTCTTCGCTTCCGCCGGCCGCGACGATGGCGCGGGCGCAGCAGTCGGACCAGAGGTCAAGGTCATGCTGGGTATAGAAGGCAACCACGCGTTTGCCGGTGGTGCCGGAAGTGGAATGGATGCGGACGCAGTCCTTCAGGTCCGTGCCCAGCATGCCGTAGGGATAGGTATCCCGCAGGTCGGCCTTGCTGAGGAAGGGAAGCTTATAGATGTCATCCACGGACTTGATATCGTCCGGGGTGAGGCCTTTTTCCTCCATCAGGCGGCGGTAATAGGGCACGTTGTCCCATACGTGCTTCACCTGTTTGACGAGCTTTTCATTCTGGATCTCCAGGATCTTCTCGCGCGGAGCCGTTTCGATCTCCGGCTGGTAATACTTTTTCATAATTATATCTCCTTTGCGATCATTCAGAGGGAATCAATATGACGCGCGGTTTTTTTCTGTCAACGATGGCCGCGACTATGAAAAAACCACCGCCTTTTCATACTCAAAAGGCGGTGGATTCAAAGCGCTGTTCGCGTCTGTATTAATCCATCGCTGACCTGCTAAAGAAGAAGATGGTCGCGTACGATTTCATTGCTGAAATCTCCTTTCATGCATCCGGCAGTTCTGCCGTTGCGAAAAATATATTCCTGTTCGGGGAACCTTGTCAACTCTTTTGTTTGTTTTCTGATTGTATTTCCCGGAAACATTGACAGTAATTGGTATGGAATGATATATTTCCTTTGTTGCCGGCATGGCCGGCGGCAGTGTAAGGCAGGAGGAACAGACATGGCTGACAATTATGTTCTGATTACGGATTCCGCTTGCGACATCCTTCCGGACAAACTGGCGGAGTGGAACGTTCAGATGATCCCGCTGGCATTCCTGTTCACGGATACCGGCAAAGAACAGAAGGATCATGAAGAACCTATCCGGGAATTCTATGCGGCCATGCGGGCCGGGCGGGTGGCCAAGACCTCCTGCGTGAACGAGGACGCGTTTGTCGATATCTTCAAACCCCTTCTGGAAGAAGGAAAGGATATCCTTTACCTGGGCTTCTCCAGCGGCCTGAGCGCTACCTGCGAGAACGGCAGGAAGGTCGCCGCTTCCCTGGCGAAGAAATACCCGGACCGGAAGATCCGGGTGGTGGATTCCCTGGCGGCTTCTGCGGGACAGGGCCTGCTTCTGTACCTGGGCGTGAAGAACCGTGACGCCGGCATGACGCTGGACGAGAATGCGGACGCGCTGGAAAACGACAAGCTGCACATCTGCCACTGGTTTACGGTGGACGACCTGGTTTACCTGAAGCGGGGCGGCCGCGTCAGCGCGGCTGCGGCGGTTCTGGGCGGCGCCCTGAACATCAAGCCGGTGCTGCATGTGGATAATGAAGGCCACCTGATCAAGATCACCCAGGTGCACGGCCGGAAAAAGTCCATCCGCAAGATGGCGGAGAAGCTGGGCGAGACGATCCTGCCGGATTCCCCGGTGTTTATTTCCCACGGCGACTGCATCGAAGACGCGGAGATGCTGCGGGACATCCTGAAGAACGAATACGGCAAAGAGGTTCAGCTGATCACCCATGTCGGTTCGGTCATCGGCGCGCATTCCGGCCCCGGAACGCTGGCGCTGTTCTTCAGAGGGAAAGAACGGTAATGAATAATTAATAATGTATAATGAACAATTAATACTTTTCCGATATAGAAAAATAAGTCCCGGTAAATGGCGGAGAACGTCATTTATCGGGTTTATTATATGCAGTATATTATGAGCATGGACGAAAACAGATCGTCCGGGAAAGGATGGGAAGGACAATGAAGAAGGGACTTATTATTCTGATTGCAGCCGTCGTGCTGGTGCTGATCGCGGCGCTGACCTGCACCGCTACGGTGCAGACCGGATATACGGGCATTGTGACAACCTTCGGCCGCGTGGAGGATGTGACGCTGGAGGCAGGGCTGCACTTCAAGAGCCCGTTCCAGAGGATTATCTCCATGGATAACCGTGAGCAGAAGAGCACTTTCACCACGGAGGCGTTCTCCAGCGATATCCAGCAGGTGGATATTACCGGTTCGATCAACTACGCGATCAACAAGAGCACGGCGATGAACCTGTTCAAGGAAGTCGGTACGGATTATTTCAACAAGCTGGTGTATCCCCGGATGCTGGAGATCACCAAGGGCGTATTCAGCAAATACACGGCTGAGAACCTGGTGGCCAACCGGCAGCGCCTGAGCGAAGCGATCCGCGAAGGCCTGCATGAGGAACTGGACGATTACGGCATCAACGTGATCAGCGTGAGCATTGAGAACCTGGACTTTACCGACGCGTTCACCGACGCGGTTGAGGCCAAGCAGGTTGCCGCGCAGAAGAAACTGCAGGCTGAGATCGAGCAGGGCCAGATGACCATGGAAACCCAGCAGCAGGCGGAGCGGAAACGCATTAACGCCGAAGCGGAAGCCAACGTGGCGAAGATCAACGCGGACGCGGATGCCTATGCGCTGCAGGTCCGCAGCGAAGCCGAGGCGGAAGCGAACAAGAAGATTGCCGAGTCCCTGACCGAGAACCTGATCCGGTTCAACGAGGTCAAGGCCTGGGACGGCAAACTGCCCGCCTATATGGCTGGCCAGGGTGCGACGACGCTGCCGATCCTGAACATGGAAAACAAGGAATAATGCACAATGCAGAATGCATAATGCATAATGCACAATGCGCAATGACAGAAAAGTCCCGTACTGCGGAGGGCGGTACGGGACTTTTTGCGCTGGAGGAGTTATTTCTTTTCGGATTCCGAGAGCATCGTGAATCCGTCGCCGATGGCTTCGTGGGCTTCGACGATGATGACGAAGGCACTCTCGTCCTCCTCGCGGAGGATGCGCTTGAATGCGGTGATCTCGCTGCGGCTGATGACGCACAGCAGGGTCGGCCGCTCCGCGCCGGTATAAGCGCCGCGGGCGGTCAGCTGCGTAACGCCGCGGTCCATGTCACGCATGATGCGTTCGGATATTTCCTGCCAGCGTGAGGAAATGACAAAACAGGCTTTGTTTGAGGAGAAGCCGATGATGACTACGTCCATCACCTTTGCGACGAGGAAAATGTTGATCAGCGCATAGAGCGCTTCGGTGGTGCCGATCAGGAATCCGGCGGCCAGCACGACGGCAAAGTCGATCGCAAAGAGGAAAGCGCCGGTGGAGATGAACGGGAAGCGCTTGTGGACCATGCGGGCAATCATATCGGACCCGCCGGTGGTGGCGCCGCCGCGCATAATCAGGCCCAGGCCGGTGCCCAGCAGGACGCCGCCGTAGAGCGCGCCAAGCAGGGGATCCGTGGTCATCGGCTGCAGGGGCAGCACATCGATGAAGACGGAAAAAAGGACGGTGGCGACCAGGCTCCGGAAGGCAAAGATTTTGCCCATGGAGCGGTAGCCGATCAGGAAGAGAGGGATATTCAGGACCAGCGACACGGTGCCGACCGGCCAGTGCAGCAGCTGGTTCAGGATTGTGGCGACACCCGTGATACCGCCCGGGGCGATCCGGTTGGGCGTAAGAAACAGCGGATAGGCCGCACCGCCGATCAGCGCGCCGAGGAGGATCTGGGCATAGGAAAAGAAGCGCTCGGCAGCCGCCGGTTTCTTCCGGAATACAGAACGAAGAGACTGAAACATGAAAAACACCCCTTCCGGGCAACAGGTTCATGCACAATGTATCACATCCGGCAGGGCGATGGCAAGATGCGGAAGGGATCCTTTGTTCGCCTTGTGCAGACGGCAGATGCAGGGTATAATCTAGTCAGTGAAAAGGGAAAAAGGAGACGGAAAACTGTAATGGGCAGGGTGAAGATCATCGGGGACCGGAGCGGCAGGGTATGGCCGCTGGTGCTCCGCACGGCGCAGGAGAGCCGGGAGGCCGGGCGCAGGCTGGTCCTGTATGTACCCGAGCAGATGACCCTGCAGGCGGAGCGCGACCTGATTGCGGGACTGGATCTGCCCGGCCTGCTGGAGATGCAGGTGATCAGTCCCCGGAAACTGAGGCAGCAGGTCAGGGAGCGGATGGGCACCGGGGTGAAACGCCCCCTGAACGAGATGGGCCGCGCGATGGCGGTTCACCGGGTGATGACCGAACAGGCGGGGAACCTTGCGTACTATAAGAACATGACAGACCTGCCCGGCGCGGTGAAACGCGTGGGCGGGGCACTGGACGAACTGCGGGAGAGCGAGATTACGCCGGAGGAGCTGGCGGACTACGCCGCGGGCGCTGTGACCGGCGCGGAGCGGGCAAAGCTCGGCGATCTGCAGCGAATCTGGGACGGATACCAGGAACTGATCACGGAACAATTTGAAGAAGAAAAAACGGTCTGGACCGATACGGTGAACCGCCTGGAACGCAGCGGGCTGTGGGACGGGGCGGATCTGGCGGTCTACGGCTTTGATACCGTACGTCCTGACCTGCGGGAACTGCTGGTCCGCCTGTGCGGACGGGTCAACAGCGCGGCGGTTTTCCTGACCATGGACGGGGAGGAAGCGCCGGACGGGCGGATCTTCATCCAGCAGCGGGAGAGTGTGAGCCGGCTGGAAACCGCACTGGCGGAAGCGGGCCATATATCGGAGACAATCCGGCCCAAAGGGGAGCGCGCCGGCTGCGCGGAAGAACTGAAGTGGCTGGACAAAAACCTCTTCGCGCTCAACCCCGCGCCGTGGACAGGGGCAACCGGGGATACCGTCTCCCTGTATGCGGGAAGCACGCCCTGGGACGAAACGGAGATGATCGCCGCGACGCTGCGCAGGTGGCACGCGGAAGGCATCGCCTGGAGCAATATGGCGGTCGCACTGCCGGCCGGCGCCGCCGGCGAAGGCATGCTGCGGGCTGGACTGAAGATCAACGGGATTCCCTGCGTGTGGCAGCAGAAGGACCGGGCGGCGGATCATCCGGTGTGCCGGATGCTGCTCGGCGCGCTTTCCTGCCTGAGCGACGGATACCGGACGGAACAGGTGATTACGGTCGCGCGGAGCGGATACTGCACGCTGACGGAGGAAGAAGGCCTGCTGCTGACGATGTACGCCGAAGCGCACGGGATTGACGGCCGGCGCTGGCAGAAACCGTTCACCGCGGGAAAAGAAGCGGAAAGGATCGAGCCGCTGCGGGAAAAGCTGCTCGCCCCGATTGAGGCGCTGAGGGCAGAACTGAAGGACGCGCGCAGCGCCGCGGCTTCCGTGGAAGCCATTGTGCATTTCCTGGAAACGGAACAGGTGTGGAACAGGCTTCAGGAGGAGGAAGAGCTCCTGCTGAAGCATGAGATGTACCGGGAAGCGGTGATCAACCGCCAGGTCTGGAAACTGGCGACGGACCTGCTGGAACAGCTGTGGACGCTGATGGGCACGCGCCGCGCGCTGATCCGGGACCTGGAGCATATGCTGGAGAGCGCGCTGGAAACGGCAGACCTGGCGGCCCTGCCGGAGCAGGAAGGCGGCGTGGCTGTCGGTGAAGCCGGGCACCTGCTGGCTGGCCGGATCGACGCGCTGATTCTGCCCCGGGCGCAGGATGGCATGCTGACAGCGCCGGAGAGCGGATGGCTGACAGATCCGGAACGGCGGAAACTGGAGGAAGCCACGGGAAAACAGATCGGGATCAGCCGGGAAAGGGGCTGCCAGATCCGCAAATACGACTTTTACCGGACGCTGACCCTGCCGCTGAAAAAACTGATGGTCAGCTGGAGCCTGCGGGGCGAGGACGGCGGCGCGCTGCAGCCGGACGGCCTGGTGACGCAGATAAAGGAGCTTTTCCCCAAAATCACGGAACGGGGCGGCATGCAGGAGAGCGACCGGCGGATGGAACCTGTGACTCCCCGGGCGGCGCTGGACGGCATCGGCCCGTGGCTGAACGATATGAAGGACGGCAGGGCGGACGATATGCCCGCAGCGTGGAAAACGGCGCTGATCAGCCTGCTGCACAGCGGACGCTGGGGCGGAACCGCCCGGCGGATTATTGATGAGATCCGTCCGGAGAACAGGGAGCAGAAACTGGAGGCGGATACCGCGCGGAAGCTGTTCATGACCGACCGGCTGTCTGTCAGCCGGCTGGAGCAGTTTGCCTCCTGCCCGTACCGGCACTATATCGATTACGGCCTGCGTCCTGTGAAACAGGAAACGTTTGAATTTGAATCGAACGACGCGGGAACCTTCTTCCACGCGGCGCTGGAGCGGTACATGAAGCGTGCCGGCGCGGACGACGCCTGGCCGGATTTCACTCCGGAACAGGTAGACGGATACATGGACGCGGTGTGCGCTGAACTGACGGAGGAATGGGCGGACAGCCCGCTGCGGGACGACGCGATCGGCGAATGGACGGGCGAGGGATACCTGCGCCGCGTCCGCCGGGCGGCGCAGGTACTGACCCGCTTTGCCGCCAACAGCGGGTTCCGGACGGTCGCGCTGGAGCAGTCCTTTGGTGAAGCGGAGGGCCTGCCGCCCATCGTGATGACCCTTGCCGACGGCAGCAAGGCCGCGATCCGGGGAAAGATCGACCGGATCGACACATGGGAGAACGGGGAAGGCGTGTGGCTGCGCATTGTGGACAACAAGAGCCGGGAAAAGAAGCCGGATCCGGCCCGGATGGCGGCCGGGGAGCAGCTGCAGCTGATGATCTACCTGAAAGCGGCGGCGGACAGCATACCGGACGCCCGGCTGGCCGGCGCGATGTATTTCCCGGTGATCGACCGGGAGGTCAGCACCGCCGTGGACAATCCGGACCGGATTGAGGAGGACCGGCTGAGCACAGCGCGCATGAAGGGCCTGGTAACCGCCCGGGAGGACGTGCTGAACGCGATGGACCGGGATATCCGCCCCTATTCGGTGGACAAGGTGTTCAACCAGAACGGTACCGTATCGAAAAGCGCGTCCTGGGCGGTGGAGGAGAAAACGCTCCGGGGCCTCATGGACGCGGCGGTGGAAAAAGCGGGCGAACTGTGCGGGCGGATGCGCAGCGGCGAGATTGAAGCCTCCCCGGGAGAGGACGCCGCCGGACCGGTGTGCCGCTACTGCGATTATCACGCAATCTGCCGCGCCGGAACGAAAAAAGGCCGGGAGCGGGACGAGGGGATCACCTGGGAGCAGATCGCAGGGAAAAACACGTTGCGCGAAAACGAAAAACAGGATATAATGTCCTCAGAGAAAACCCCATAAAAGGAGGCTGATTCCCATGATACAGGTAATTGCAGGCAAAAAGGGCTCCGGCAAGACGAAGCGGCTGATTGACCTGACCAATACCACTGCCCGTGACGCGGTTCACGACGTCATTTTCCTGGACGACGACAACCGTTACATGTTCGACGTTGACCACAAGGTCCGTTTCATCAACGCCGAAGATTATCATATTCACAACGCTGATATGTTCATCGGCTTCCTGTGCGGCATCCTTTCCTCCAACTTCGACGTCGGCACGATTTTCATCGACGCGTTCCTGAAGCTCTGCCGGACCGAGCTGGCGGATACGGAACCCATCGTGAAGGTCCTGGCGGAGCTGGGCGCGAAGCACAATGTGGACTTTGTGCTGAGCCTGAGTGCCGATCCGGAGGAGATCCCGGTTTTCTTCCGCCAGTACATGATTTGACAAAGCGGCAGACGAGTGATATACAGAGGCGACGGCCAATCACCGGCGCCTCTTTCTTTCAGGGCGGTCGCCCAATCTGAAACCGGAGTGTGATCAATCCGTGTCTTTCTTTTCCACCCGCGGTGAAAGCTGCGTCACAGCCAGCCAGGCGATCCTGCACGGCCTCGCGCCGGACGGCGGACTGTATGTGCCCGCCATGTTCCCGGCTGTCCCGATGCAGCGGATCTCTTCCTTCTGCGAATGGGATTATCCCACCCGCGCCGTTTCCATCCTGAAACGCTACCTGGAAGATTTCTCCATTCCGGAGATTGAACAGGCGGTCCGGGCCGCTTATTCGGCAGAACGTTTTGATACGCCTGAGATCGCCCCGGTGAAGCAGATTGACGACGCAACCTGGGTGCTGGAACTGTTCCACGGGCCGACGCTGGCTTTCAAGGATATGGCGCTGCAGCTTCTGCCGCACCTGATCCGCATGTCCGCGCAGAAGAACGGCGAGAACCGGGAGATCAGCATCCTGGTGGCGACCAGCGGTGATACCGGCAAGGCGGCGCTGGAGGGATTCCGGGATGTTCCGGGTACAAGCTGCACCGTGTTCTATCCCCTGGACGGCGTGAGCGACGTTCAGAAGCTGCAGATGGTGACCACCGGAGGCAGCAATACGCATGTGATCGCGGTCGAAGGGAACTTTGACGACGCCCAGACCGGCGTGAAGGAACTGTTCGCTTCCGAGGCGTTCAGAGAACAGATGAACGCGCGGGGAAAGACGCTGTCCTCCGCCAACTCGATCAATTTCGGCCGGCTGGTGCCGCAGATCGTCTACTATTTCTCCGCCTACGCGGACCTGGTCAACAGCCACGCGATCGCGCCCGGGGATCCGGTCAACTTCTGTGTGCCGACAGGCAACTTCGGCGATATCCTGGCTGGTTATTACGCCCGGAACATGGGCCTGCCGGTGAACAAGCTCATCTGCGCGAGCAACCGGAACAACGTGCTGACGGACTTCTTCTCCAGCGGCATTTATTCCACGCACCGTACTTTCTTCAAGACGATGAGCCCCAGCATGGATATCCTGGTGTCCTCCAACCTGGAGCGGCTGCTGTATGAGGCGGCGGACCGGGACGGCGCGCTGGTGAAAACCTGGATGGAGCAGCTGAAGGAATGCGGAAGCTATTCCATCGGTGAACAGCGCAGGGACTGGATGCTGGACGTGTTCTGGGGAGACTGCGCGGACAACAAGGATACGCTGGCCGAGATCCGCAGGCGCTTCCGGGAAGACCACTACCTGATGGATCCGCATACGGCAGTGGGCGGCCATGTGCTGCGCCAGTACCGGCTTGCGGCGAACGACTCCACGCCGACGGTGCTTCTTGCCACGGCAAGCCCCTACAAGTTCGCGGCGGACGTGCTGCGCGGGATCGCGGGGCCGGACGCGGCGGAAGGGAAAGACGCCTTCGCCTGCAGCGAGGAGCTGGAGAAACTGACGGGCATACCGATGCCTGCACAGGTGAAAGCGCTGAAGGAACTGCCTGTCAGGCATAAGGCAGTCTGCAAACGCGACGCGATGGGCGAAGCGGTGCTGAAAGAGTTCGAATGAACAATGCACAATGCGCAATGCACAATGCACAATGATGGAATGTCGCCTGAGGAGCTGTGAAATATCACAGCTCCTTACTATTTTTTTCTTTTCAAACGGCTTGAGATATGGTAAACTAATATGTGGATATGCCCGCAGGAGGGCACGATCCGGAAAGGCGTGATCCAAGTGACCGCAGCAGAGCGGCTGATGGACCAGTTCCGCCAGGGGTCCCATACGGCCGTGGCGATCCATGATCCGTCCAATATGTTCTACCTGACCGAGGGATATACCGGCGAAGGCGTAGTGTATATCTCGGAAAACAGCCGGGTGATCATCACAGACTTCCGCTATACGGAGCAGGCAGAGCGCCAGGCCCCCGGATTCCGGGTGGAGATGACCGAAAGGGGCCGGGGCCACAATAAAATCCTGGCTGAGCTGGCACAGGCGGAAGGCGTTACCGAGCTGCGGGCGGAAACGAACTACCTTTCCGTGGACGATTTTGAGGCCATGCGCGGCGCGCTGGGAGAAGAGATCTCCTGCGTACCGCTGAACAAGGCGCCCCAGAAGCTGCGGGAGATCAAAACCCCCGCAGAAGTTGTGGCGATCCGCAAGGCCTGCGATATCACTTCCGAAGCCTTTGACGCGATCCTGCCGAAGATACGTCCCGGCATGACCGAGAAGGAACTGCAGATCGAGCTGGACTTCACAATGCTCCGCCTGGGTGCGGACGAGTTCGCTTTCGACACGATCATCGCCTCCGGCGAGAACGGCAGCCTTCCCCACGCGATTCCGGGGCAGCGCAGGCTGAAGGCCGGCGACATGATCACGATGGACTTCGGCGCGAAGGTCGGGAAATACTGCAGCGACATGACGCGCACGGTCGCCCTGGGGCAGCCGTCGGACGAAATGCGCAAGGTATATGAAACCGTACTGCGGGCGCAGTCAATGTGCGAGGACGCGCTCATGGCCGGGAAAACCGGCGCTGAGATCGACAGGCTCGCCCGGGATTATATCGACGCGCGGGGATATGCCGGACGCTTCGGCCACGGGCTGGGACATTCGGTGGGCATCGACATCCACGAAAGCCCGAACCTGAGCCCGAACTGCAATGAAGTGATGAAAGCCGGAGTCGTGATTACCGTGGAACCCGGCATCTACCTGCCCGGCGTGGGCGGCGTGCGGATCGAGAACACCTGCCTGGTTAAGGAAAACGGCTGTGTGCCGCTGACAACGGCGGACAAGCAGCTTATCATCCTGTAATATAGGAACCCCAGAAAGAACGAACGGAGGAATGACACAATGATTACCGCTGGCGATTTCAAAAAGGGCATTACGATTGAATGGGACGGAGGCGTCTGGAACATCGTTGACTTCCAGCACGTGAAACCCGGCAAGGGCGCGGCCTTTGTCCGCACCAAGATCAAGAACGTGATGACCGGCGCGGTCGTTGAACGCAGCTTCAACCCCACCGACAAGATGCCCAAGGCCATCATCGAGACCAAGGAAATGCAGTACGTCTACAACGACGGCGACCTGTACTACTTCATGGACGTGGAAACCTATGAGCAGCTGCCGCTGAGCAAGGACCAGGTGGAGGACGCCATTCCCTTCGTGAAGGAAGGCACCAATGTGACGGTCCGCTTCTTCAAGGGCAGCGCCTTCTCTGTTGAAGCGCCCAACTTCGTGGTGCTCGAGGTGACCGACACCGAACCCGGTTTCGCCGGCGATACCGCTTCCAACACCTACAAGCCCGCCACGCTGGAGACAGGCTTCAGCCTGCAGGTGCCGCTGTTCATCAACACCGGCGACAAGATCCAGATCGATACCCGCAGCGGCGAGTACCTCAAGCGCGCTTAATGAGGAACCGTCCATGCTTCAGCATGGTGCACATGAACCGTTACCCGAAACAGGTTCCGGACGGTTCTGGAACGAGCCCGCGGCTGATAAGCCAAAGGCGAAGGAAGAGCGATTTGCGACGGTCACAAGTTTAAGGAGGATCGCATGAGCAGACTGACGGACAGGATCAGTTACCTTCAGGGCCTTGCGGAAGGCATGAAGCTGAACCCCGAGAAGGATTCCCACAAGCTGATTCTCGGCATCCTGGAAGTGCTGGGCGAAGTCGGCGAGTCCTTTGAGGCGCTGGCAGCGTCCCACGGAGAACTGAGCGACTACGTCGAGAGCATTGACGAGGACCTGGCGGACCTGGAAGCCGACCTCTATGACGACGAGGACGAAGACCTGGCCGGAGACGACGAGGACCAGGTTTTTGAAGGCTCGATCGAGTACGAGTGCCCGCACTGCGGCGCCACGGTCGAGATCGATCCGGACGAAGTGGATTTTGACGAGGACGCGCTCTGCCCCCAGTGCGGCAAGGAGCTTTTCCCGGAGCTGCCGGAGGAAGGCCCTGACGGCGAGCCCGAAGAATAAGATTCCAACGCGTTGATTATGGACTGCCTTGACGGCAGTCCATTTTTGGATGAAACAGATGGACAGGGACCGGATCCGCGTGGCGGTGATCTCCGACACCCACGGCCTGCTGCGCCGCAGCGTGGTGCAGGAGGTGCAGGACTGCTCCTGCATCCTGCACGCCGGGGACATCATCCATGAGAGCGACCTGGACGAGCTGGCGCTCTACGGCAGCCTGTACGCCGTACGCGGCAACAACGACGTGTGGCAGCGGGGCGTGAAGGACCTGGCCGGTTTCCTGCGGTTTCAGATCGGCGGAGTTTCCTTTTACATGACGCATGACCGCTGGGACGTTCCCCACAGCCTGGACGGGGTGGACGCGATCATCTGCGGGCATTCCCACCGCTACAGCGAGGAATGGATCGACGGGCGGCTCTGGCTGAACCCGGGAAGCTGCGGCCGGGCGCGTTTCGGCGGGGACGTGACGATGGCGAAGCTGACGATCCGCGGCGGAAAGATTACGGCGGTGGAACGGATCGACCTGGAGGACGGCGCGTAAGGCGGGCGTATTGATCCCGCGCGCCGGTATGGTGTATACTCATTGCCGAAAGAAGGGAAGCAGATGACAACTCCGAAGACGGCCGCGCGGCCGAGAAAGATGCGCCGCGCTGTCAGCATCAGCCGGATCATGGCCCTCACGTTCCTGGGGATCATACTGTCCGGCACGCTGCTGCTGATGCTGCCGCCCGCTTCCCGCAACGGACAGAGCGCGGGGCCGGTTACGGCCCTTTTTACCGCCACTTCCGCCACCTGCGTGACGGGACTGGTGCTGGCGGATACCTGGAGCCAGTGGAGCAACTTCGGCCAGGCGGTCATCCTGGCGATGATCCAGGTCGGCGGCCTGGGTTTCATGTCCGCGGCCTCGCTGGCATATTTCAGCCTGCGGCGCCGGATTTCCATCCAGCAGCAGCTGGTTATCGCGGAAGCCATCGGGGCGGATATGGATGAGGCGGTAAACCACCAGAAGCACCTGCTCATCCGCGCGTTTACGATCGAGGGGATCGGCGCGCTGATCCTGACGGTCCGTTTCCTGTTTGAATATCCGCTTCACCTGGCGGTGAAGCTGGGCGTATTCCACTCGGTCTCCGCTTTCTGCAACGCGGGATTTGACGTGCTGGGGTTCAGGGAACCCGGCGCGAGCCTGATCATCTACCAGACGGATCCGGTCATCTGCCTGACGCTGAGCGCGCTGGTCATCCTCGGCGGCCTGGGATTCCTGGTCTGGGACGAGCTGCTGAAGGAAAAAAGGACGCCGAAGACATGGAGCGTATATACCCGGCTTGTGCTGATCACGACCGGGGCGCTGCTGCTGGCCGGAACGGTGCTGACCTGCCTGCTGGAGTGGAGGAATCCTTCCACGCTGGGACCGATGACCGTGCCGCAGAAGATCCTGGCCGCGTTCTTCCAGAGCATGACGCTGCGTACCGCCGGATTTGCCGGCGTGGACCAGGGGCTGCTGACGCCCGCCGGCAAGGCGGTTTCCATTTTCCTGATGCTGATCGGCGGATCTTCCGGTTCCACGGCCGGCGGCCTGAAAACGGTCACGTTTGTGGTGCTGCTGATGTTCCTGTGGAACCGGATGCGCGGACGCCGTACCGTGAGCGTGTTCCAGCGCACGATTTCCAACGACCATGTGCTGAACGCCATTACGATCTTTATGCTGATGGTGCTGCTGGCGTTTTCCGGCGCCGCGGTCATCTGCGCCACGTCGCCGGTGGGCTTCGCGGACAGCCTGTTTGAGACGGTTTCCGCGATCGGCACGGTCGGCCTGACGGCCGGGGCGACGCCGCGGCTGAGCCTGGTATCCAAATTCATGATTATCCTGTTCATGTACTTCGGAAGGGTGGGCTTGCTGACGATCAGCTTCGGCTTCCTGCGGAACAAGCCTTCCGGGGAACAGTACAAATACGCGAATACCGATCTGCTGATCGGATAACAGGAGGGAGCGCCCTATGAAGTCCTATGTTGTAATCGGCCTGGGCCGTTTCGGAACAGAGCTCGCGACGAGACTGTACGCCTGCGGGGAAGAGGTCATGGCCATCGACACGGATGAACTGCTGATCGACAAGATCGCAGACCGGGTGACCCGCGCCGTGGCGGCAGACGCCCGCGACGTGGACGTGCTCCGGAAGCTGGGCGTGGGGAATTTTGACTGCGCCATCGTCGCGGTGGGCTCAGACCTTGGCTCCTCCGCGCTGATTACCATGAACCTGAAGAGCCTGAACGTTCCGGATATCATCTGCAAGGCGCAGGACAATACCTATAAAGCGATCCTGGAAAAACTGGGCGCCAGCAAGGTGATTATCCCGGAATGGGAAATGGCGGACAAACTGGCCCTGGGCATGACGCACGCCGGCGTGATGGAATACATCGAGCTCAGCCAGGAATACGGCATTGTGGAAGTGAAGCCCGCCGCGGAATGGATAGGGAAGACCATCCGGGAACTGGGGCTGCGGACCCGCTACGGAATGAACGTGATCGCCGTCCGCGTCGACGACGATACGATCCAGATTCCGCCGGATATCGATACGCCTATTCCGGAGGCGGCCGGAATGGTTATCCTGGGCAGCTATGCCATGTTTGAGAAACTGAAGAGGAACTGACCGAATGGGAACGAACGCAAAACCGATCCTGTGGATCGTGGTTCCGTGCTATAACGAAGAGCAGGTGCTGCCGCTGACCGCGCCGATGTTCCTGCAGAAGCTGCAGGACCTGGCCGGACGCGGGCAGATCAGCGGAAACAGCCGCGTGCTGTTTGTCAACGACGGATCCTCGGACAGGACATGGGAGATTATCCGGGAACTGGCCGCGCAGGATGAGCATTATCTCGGCATCTGCCAGAGCCGCAACCGGGGCCATCAGAACGCGGTGCTCGCAGGCCTGATGGAAGCGAAGGACCGCTGCGACATCACGATCTCCATCGACTGCGACGGGCAGGACGACATAGGCGCCATGGACCGGATGGTGGAGGAATACCTGAACGGCGCGGAGGTCGTTTACGGCGTGCGCGCGAAGCGGGAGACGGATTCCTTCTTCAAGCGCTTCACCGCGGAGAGTTTCTATAAACTGCTGAAGGGCATGGGGGCGGAAGTGGTGTATAACCATGCGGATTACCGCCTCATTTCCGCCCGGGTGCTGCAGCATTTCGCGGATTTTGAGGAAGTGAATATCTACCTGCGCGGCATGGTCCCGCTGGTCGGTTTCCCCAGCGCAACGGTCTCCTATGACCGCGCGGAGCGGCTGGCCGGAAAAAGCCATTATCCCCTGAGAAAGATGCTGGCGCTGGCGTTCAACGGCATCACGAGCCTTTCCGTGAAGCCGATTACCCTGATCACAACCTTCGGCATCGGATTCAGCCTGATCGGCCTGGTTTTCATGATCTGGGCCGTGGCAGAGGCGATCCTCGGCAACACCGTTGCCGGCTGGGCGTCCACGGTCTGCATCATCTGCCTGCTGGGCGGCATCCAGCTGATCAGCCTGGGCATCCTGGGCCAGTATATCGGAAAAACCTATCTGGAGACGAAACACCGTCCCCGCTATATTATCTCCGCGAGGACATGGGAGCCGGAGACCCGGCGCTATATTGAGGACGATTCATCCGATCCGGCAGACAAAACTTGCAGTCCCTGAAATTCCTGAATTTTCCGGAATCGTTACCGGCACGATGGAATCCAAAAAACAATATAAAAACAATTTTGGCCGGATATAGTCAAATACGGACTTTCCGGTCAGTTTTTTTCCGTTCTGACCGAAAAAGAGCCTTTACGGCTTGCTTTTTGGGCATCGGAGCCCTATAATCAATTCTGTAGAAGTGCACCCATGAAGGAAATATTTACCAAATCCATGGGTCTGATTGCGTTATATATTTTTACAGCGGAAAACCGATGGGGAAAATCAGAGGGGGAAACATACTCATGAAAAAGCACCTTCAGCTCATTCTGGCCATGCTGTGTATCCTGGCCCTGGCGTTCGGAATCAACGCCGCCCTGGCGGAAGAAGAGACCGAATCCCGGATTATCCAGATCAGATGGGAAGACGGGGACAATATTGACGGGCTTCGCCCGACAGGAACAATCAACGCCTGGCTTGACGGCAAGAAAGCCGAGCTGAATGCCGGGAACGGCTGGAGCGGGGAGGTCGTTGTTCCCGCCAGCACGCAGAACTCGGACTGGACCCTGGACCTGGACAGCGTGGAACATTACGCATGCGTAAAGGTTCCGGGCAGCATTACCGTGGCCAAGCTCGTTTACACACCTGTTATCCGGGAACCTGTGACCGCCTCGATCGACTGGGACGACGACAACAACCGGAAGGGAATCCGTCCGGATACCGTTACGCTGGCGCTGTACGCGGACGGACAGCCCTGCGCAAAACCGCAAGCGGGAAGCGTTGCGGTGAGCTGGGACAATATGCCCACTGTCCATCCCGACAACAACCAGCAGATTAATTACAGCGTGAAGCTCCTGCAGGTTCCGGAAGGCTATACCGCAACCTATTCCGGGACCACGGTGAAGCTCTCCCTGAATACCGTTAACCTGACCCTGAAGCTCTCCGTTTCCGGCGCTCCGGAAGGCATAGACATCAATAACATAGCGTTGATTGTGGACGGCCCCGATCCCAGCATGCCCAGAACGCTGACATACGGGGAAACAGGCAGTGCCGTTGTTATCAATGACCTGCTGCCCGGCGCGTACCTGATCCGGGATATCAATGCCGCATACCTCGCGGATCAGTACAACGCAGCCCTGGAGGCGCAGGAGACAGACGAGAAAAAAACCTACTACGTCATGGACACGGCGAACTGCCATGTATGCGACGCTGTGTATATCGACAGCGGCGAGGGTACGCTGACCTGGAAGTTTACCTATAAGGAAGCGGAAGATTACGGCGCGACGCTGGAAGAAATGAATAACTACAACCCCGAGGCGAACCTCAGCAGCCTGGAGTTCCGGATCCTGGGACCGGATCCCCGGATGCCCGTTACGGTCAAGCTGGAGAACTTTGATAAGGACGGCGGAGTATACAAATACTCCGACTCCATCCTGGACAACCTGACTCCCGGCGTCTATACCGTGGTGGAACTGAACGCTGAAACCCTGGTGAAGTATTATACGCTGACCAGCAACAGCAAGACCGCGGTAAAGCTGGTTGTTACCGCAGGGGAAGACAATACGGCGACGGCCAGACTGTTCGACCAGTACGCGCCTGCCGTGACGCCCGAACCGGACGCCGAGTTTGTGGATATTCCGGTTACCAAGACCTGGAATGACAACAACAACAAGGACAAGAACCGTCCCGGGGACATCACGGTGCGGCTGTATGCCGACGGCGTGGAAGTGGACAGCCATGTAATCACGGCCGCCGAAGGCTGGAAGTACACCTTTACAGAAAAACACCGCTATCAGGATGACAACAGGACGGAGATCGTCTATTCCGTCAATGAGGACGAGGTCAAGATGTACGCCAAGGAAATCAACGGCTACAACCTTGTGAACCACTACCAGGGCCGGACGAAGGAACTGACGGTTGTCAAAGTATGGAAGGACAACAACAACGCCCAGGGAACCCGGCCGACCAGCATTTATATGACCCTGAACATCAACGGCGAGAAATATAAAACTGTCGAGCTGAACAGTGAAAACGGATGGAGCGCAACGGTGAAGGATGTGCCCGCTGTTGTGGACGGAAAAGAGCCTGAATACTCCTGGACGGAGCATGCAGTCATCGGTTATGTGCTTACCGGAGCGACGGAGCAGGGCAATACGATGACATTTACCAACACGCTGTGGGAAACCCCGGACGAACCGCCCAAGGGCGGCAAGGGAAAGACCCGCGGAAAGAAGACTGTACCGCTGGAAGATTATGATACCCCGCTGGGCGTGGAAGTCATCATCAACCACGTGGGCGACTGCTTCGATTAATATACCGATACGCGCCGGAGCAGCCGGCGCATCAGGATAGAATTACCGGATGGAATATGAAGGAAGGATCTGATCAACGTGAACAAACTGCAAAAGCTTCTCTGCCTGCTTCTCTCCCTGCTCCTTTTGGGCCAGGCGCCCTTTGCCGCACTGGCGGAAGGCGAGACGGAAGAAACTGAATTCCCGGATGAACTGATCGTCGGGCATCCCACGGTCACAAAGGGCGACTTCTTTACCGAGCTGTTCGGCAACGATACGGCGGATATTGACGTCCGCGCGCTGATTCACGGCTACAACCTGGTCAACTGGGACCAGAGCCAGGGCACATACGTCATGGATCCCAGTGTCGTAAAAGAGTTCAAGGTTGCGGTAGACGAGTATGGGAACAAGGTTTATCAGATCCTGCTGTGGGACAATCTGTTCTATTCTGACGGAACGCCCATCACAGCCTGGGATTATGCTTTTTCCATCCTGCTGATGATGAGCCCCGAAGTGGAAGCGATCGGCGGCAAGATCTACCGCGCGGAGCATCTGCTTGGCTATGACGAATACATCGCTACCCGGAAAAAGATCCTGGCGGGCGAAGAACTGACAGACAACGATGTTCTCAGCCTGGGCGGCGTGGAAGTACACAATGATTATGAGATCTGGTTCACGCTGGACAATGAATTCCTGCCGTACTTCTTTGAGACCGGCCTGCTGATGACCGTTCCGTATCCGATCAGCGTGATCGCACCCGGGAACAAGGTATATCAGATGCCCGGCGGTGGCATCTACCTGGCGGACGAGGACGACGAGTACAAGTACACCAAATTTACGCCCGAACTGCTGAAGAAGACGATCCTGGATCCGGAAACCGGGTACAATTCCCATCCGTCTGTGGTTTCCGGCCCCTATAAAATGGTATCCTGGGACGCGGAAACCGGTGAAGGCCATTATGAGATCAATCCCTATTTCAAGGGCGCATGGATGCAGAACGACCTGCCCGGCCCGGATTATTCCGGTCCCGTCCAGTATATCCAGGTGAAGGACGACGCAGGCAATCCGATGAAGACCGCCAGCGGCGGGGAACTCTGGCTGGTGAAACCCACCATCGAGAAAATCGCTTTTGTGGTGGCGGATAACGACACCATGATTCAGCAGCTCGTTGACGGCGAACTGCACCTGATCAACAAGGTGACCTACGGCCCGACGATCGCGGAAGGCCTGCAGGCTGTCGGTAGCGGAGAAATCGCCCCGGCACAGAACTATCCGCGTATCGGACTTTCCTTCCTGACATTTACCTATGACTGGCCGACCGTCCACGACAAGGAGGTCCGGCAGGCGATCGCCTGGTGCATGGACCGCGACCTGATGACCAGCCACTACTGCGGCTATACGAACGATACGACCGGCACCTTCGCCAGCTTCGGCACCCGGGTTGACGGCTATTTCGGTATCGAACAGTGGGAATACAAGCTGGTGAACGGCCAGTACGGCGGCTTCCCGGTCAATATCGTCGAACGGGTTGTACCGGATTCGGACGATCCGGAAGCGGACAAGGAAAAACGGGAGGAACTGGTTAAAAAGTACAAGTATCTCTATGTCTACGAAGCGGACTATGAGAAAGCAATCGCCGCCTGGGAAGTGCTTGCCGAAGAGTGGAAGGACACCCTGGTGGAATACACCGTGGACCTGAAGAAAGCGGAAGACCTGCTGATCAAAGCCGGCTGGACCCTCAACCGGAACGGCGAAGACTATCAGAAGGGCGTGGATGATGTCCGCTGCAAGGAAATAGACGGCACCTTGGTTGCCCTTGACCTGAAGATGATGTATCCCGAAGGCAACCATATGGCTGAGATCATGCAGAACGACGTCCGCACAGAGAACGATCCGGCTCCGTATCCGGCGCTTCGCAACGAAGTGAAACCCGATCCCAATGCCACCACCTTTGTGGGCAACCTGGCCGAGATCGGCATCAAACTGACGCTGGTGCCCGAGAAGATGGAAGACCTGCTGAAGTCCTACTACCGCCAGACGGAACGCACCACCGACATGATCTATCTGGCCACGAACTTCCACGTGATCGTTGACCCGTCCATCACCTATTCCACCGACAAGACCAAGAACCATGAGATCTGGAACAACACCTATTCCGACGACGAGGACCTCTGGTACCGCGCCGTGAACATGCGGAAGACCGAGCCCGGAGACGTCTTCGAATATGTGTCCAAGTGGATTTCCTTCCAGGAACGCTACAACGAAGTGCTGCCCACCATCCCGATCTATTCCAACATTTACTTCGACTTCCTGAACTCCAATCTCCAGAACTACTGGATCACCGGCCAGGTGACGTGGTCCCAGGCGATCCTGCCCGCCTATTTCGCACTGGAGGATTATGACGCTGCCAGCCGCCAGGCGCAGCAGCAGTCCGATGAAGAAGACGGCGACGACGGTTTTGAAACACTCGACTGACGGAAACAGATCCTGCCGGGCGCTGTAAAGCGCCCGGCTTTTTCAAGGGGTGACCATGAACAGAATCCTTTGCTCCACCGGGGCACTGCTTGGCCGGCCGAACGGCAGGGATTACCATTTGCTGGAACAGTTCTGCCCGCAGCTGGACTGCGACGGCTTTGAACTGCTCATGTATGATTCCTGGTATGACCAGATTGACGCGCTTGCCGATTTCCTCCGGGAACTGAAGCTGAATATTCCGGTTATGCACTGTGAAAAGAGCATGGCGGAGCATATCAGCCGGGGCGGGAAAGAGGAACTGAAAAAAGCATACGACCTTTTTGAGAAGAACTGCGTCCTGGCTGAGGCCATCGGCGCAGAAAAGATGGTCCTGCACCTGTGGAACGGCAGGATCTCCGACGATTATTTCGGGAACAACCTGCGGGCCTGGCCCGAACTCAACAGGATAACGGAGAATCACGGACTGACGCTTCTTGTTGAAAACGTGGTCTGCCACAAGGATCCCATGAGCCACTGGGCGGAACTGTACCGCAGTTATCCGGACATCAAATTTGTCTTTGACACCAAGATGGCGGATTTTCATGCCCAGCTGGAACTGCTCTATGCCCCTGAATACGCCTGGCTCTGGCGGGAAAACCATATCCTGCATTACCATGTGAACGACTACGGCGGATCTTACATGGACTGGAGCAACCTGAAGGTCCTGCAGCTGGGGAAGGGACATATTGATTTTGGCCGGTTTTTCCGGTTTATCAAAGAAATAAAGTATACCGGCGATTTCACGCTGGAAGGAACCGCCTTTGACCAGACGGGCCGGGTCGGCATACAGGACCTGAACGAACAGTTTGCACTGGCCCGGAAATACATTTCAGGGTAAGGAGGTTTATTTATGCGATTCGGAACGCTGGAAGCGGGCGGCACCAAGATGGTGCTTTCCGTCGGCAATGAACAGAATGAACTGCTTGAGCAGACCAGTATACCGACGGAAGCTCCGGAGATAACCATCCCGGCAATGATCAACTGGTTCAAAGACAAAAATATCGTCTCCCTGGGGATAGGAACCTTCGGGCCGGTGGACCTGAATTCCGAATCTCCCACCTATGGCTGGATCACGAAAACTCCCAAGCCGGGCTGGAGCAACAAGCCCCTTCTTCCGCCAATGCGGGATGAGCTCGGCGTGCCCGCCCTGATCGATACGGACGTGAACGCCGCCGCGCTGGCAGAGTGGAAGCTGGGCGCCGCCAGGGGGTTGGACAGCTGCCTGTATGTCACTGTCGGAACCGGTGTCGGCGCGGGCCTGGTGATCGAAGGAAAGCTGGTACACGGCCTTGTTCATCCGGAACTGGGCCATATGATACTCCGGCAGGAACCGGGCGATCCCGCACCGGACGGCTTCTGTCCCTATCATAAAGGATGCCTGGAGGGACTGGCTTCCGGCCCGGCGATTGAGAAGCGATGGGGCATGAAAGCACAGTATCTTTCACCGGATCATGACGCATGGAAGCTGGAAGCCGCTTATCTGGGCCAGATGTGCATGAATGCCGTCTGCGCTTTTTCACCGGAGAAGATTATTCTCGGCGGCGGCGTGATGCAGCAGAAGCATCTGTTCCCCATGATCCGCCGGAAGACGTTGGAACTCCTGAACGGTTATGTCCAGGCGGAGGAAATCCTGAACCATATTGATTCATTTATTGCAGAGCCGGGACTCGGTACAAAAAGCGGCGCGACCGGCGCGTTGCTGCTGGCACAACAGGCATACGAAGAAACGATGAAATAAAAAAATGTTCATAATAACAACATAAAAAGCAGAAACAGAACCAAAAATGAAAAGAAAAGTGCGAACAGAAA
Organism: Clostridia bacterium; assembly: GCA_017512985.1. Taxonomy (GTDB): domain Bacteria; phylum Bacillota; class Clostridia; order Christensenellales; family Aristaeellaceae; genus Aristaeella. Next base: position 7,720 of record JAFWEJ010000009.1, on the reverse strand, counting down.
AAAATGTCCGCACTTTTTTTAATTTTGTCTTTTTCCAATATATGCGACATGCAATATCTGGAGACGGATGCAACAAAAAAGACAAAAATATAAGGTTTTTCGCAAAAAGCCGGCCGCAAATATACTGAAACCGATACCAATTCAAGGTTTATGCGGTTCAGAGCCGAAATGCCACGGTTACAGGAAAATGTTACATGCTCCAAAAAAGTGAGATATGGCATTTTCACATACCAGATTTTCAAGTTTTGGGACAAAACAGGATCAGGCCGAAGACTGTTTTTGGGTCAAAAAAATGACAAAAAGGTTACATGAAAGACAACTCAAGAAATACGCGCGTAATATCGCTGAAGCGCACAAAAACGCCTGAAAAATCGAGGCAGAACGGCTCTTTGCCTGTTGAAACGCTTGATTTTCGAAAATAATGCGGAAGAAGCTTGCAAACCTTTTTTTTCTATGGTATGATTTCCGTGGATTCGTATACCCATTTTGACCTCACAAAAAACTTCCGGATCCCCCCAAATGTAACTTTCGTGTAACGGGGAAGGGTAAAAGAATCAGAAACCAATCATCACCAGGACGATGAAAAGAGGGGTAAAGACATGATGAAGCAGCTGAAAAAAGTTCTCTCCATCCTGTGCGCGATCGCTCTGCTGATTTCCAGCATGACCTTCGCGCTGTCTGAGAGCAATGATGAAGAAGCCGCGTTCACCAGCAACGAACAGCAGACTGACAATCAGGCTGCAGAAGAAGCTGCCAGGAAGGCCGCTGAAGAAGAAGCCGCCCGGAAGGCCGCCGAAGAAGAGGCTACCCGGAAGGCTGCTGCAGAAGAGGCTACCCGGAAGGCTGCTGCAGAAGAGGCTGCCCGGAAAGCCGCTGAAGAAGAAGCCGCCCGGAAGGCCGCCGAAGAAGAAGCCGCCAGGAAAGCCGCTGAAGAAGAGGCTGCCCGGAAGGCCGCCGAAGAAGAAGCCGCCAGGAAAGCCGCTGAAGAAGAGGCTGCCCGGAAGGCCGCTGAAGAAGAAGCCGCCAGGAAAGCCGCTGAAGAAGAAGCTGCCCGGAAGGCCGCTGAAGAAGAAGCCGCGAATCAGGCCGCTGAAGAAGAGACTGTGAATCAGGCTGCTGAAGAAGAAACCGGCGACGAATCCGCGGTTCCCGGCCTGGACGAAACTTCTGACGATAAAGAAGCTGATGAAGAAGCGGAAACCGACGAGAGCGGTGAAACCGATTCTGAAGGCCTGTACTACCTGGATGACAACGACGGTTATGTTGACCGTGAAGTCATCGAGGAGAACACGCCTGCCATCACAGACGAGCTTAAAGGACTTCGCGACGCCGAGATGTATGTCGGAGAGACGCTGAGCGAATCCATCCGTTTCTGCGACGAACTGACGGTTACCCTCAAAGGCTGCGACGTTTCCACCATTGAGCTGATGCTCTATCTTCCCGCCGGCGCTTCCGTGACTGCCAAAGTGGACGGAAAGCATGTCAGCTTTACCCCGGCTGACAGCGATGTTCCTTCCATGAATCTCTATACCTACGAACTGGCCAATGCTGCCGGACATAACCACAAGATCGTCCTGACCACATATGATGAAACCGTTTCCTTCCGCCTGGCTGCGGTTGTAAAGCAGGTTGAAGAGATTAACGATAACGAAGCCGACACCCCGGACGAACAAACGAATGACGCCGTAACCAACAATTCCGCGCCTGAAGATACGGCTGCCGGAGAAAACACAGATGAAACTCCCGCTGACGGGACCCCCGCAGGCCAGGCTCCTGCCGAAACAAAGACTGACGCTCCCGCTGAAACGCCTGCCCCCACCATTCAGGCTTCCGTAAAAACCTATAACGCGCTGAAGGTCGGCAGCAGCATCGGCGACGCCCTGATCGCCGGCCAGAAGGCCAGGATCCAGGTCAAGTGCGGAAAGAACCCCTACGTCACCCTGACCCTGAACGCCAACCCGGATGATGTGAACGTCTCCATCGACAGCGAGGCTGCTGTGTTCACGGATATGGGCAACGGAACATACACCTGCGACCTGGACGAGGTTGCCTTCCGCAAGTTCAACATTACAATCACCGCAAAGAAGGAACTGTCCTTTACCCTGACGGCCGCAGCGCGCCAGATTGAGGAAGCTCCCGCTTACGAAGAGAACGAAGAAGACAACGACGAAGGAAACAATACTGAAGAAGAAATCAACGAAGAAATCAATAAGGAAGAAACGGAACAGCCCGCGGAAGAAACCGCTGCTGAAGAGAGCACGGAAAGCGCCGACGAAACTGATGTACTGAATAAGGAAGAAACAGAAGAACCAGCCGCCGCGGAGAGCGCCGACCAGACCGAAGTCTCCGAGGAAGGGAAGACTGAAGAATCCGAAGCACCGGCTGAAGAAGCTGAAGAATCCGACGGCGAAGAGAACGGAGAGGAAGCCGAAGCGCCCGCGGACGAAGAGAACGCTGAAGAGAACAAAGAAGAAGGAAACGGCGAGGAATCCGAAGCGCCCGCAGACGAAGAGAACGGCGAAGAGAGCAAAGAAGAAGAGAACGCTGAGGAATCCGAAGAGCCTGCTGACGAAGAAGCCGAAAGCGAAGAAGAGACCGGCGAAGAGGAAACCGCCCCTGCATATACCAGGGTCACCGTGACCGCGGAAGAGGGAGCGGATCTGTACGCGGAAGCCAGCCGCGAATCCGAAGTGACCGGGCACCTGGAAACCGGCGCGGAAGCGCTGGTTATCCTGAACGAGGATCAGACCTGGGGCCGGATCTTCACCGAAGACGAGGAAGCCGCCGCTCAGTTCATCGCGATGGAAGATGTTTCCGTGAATGCGGAAGAGCCTGAAGAGGAAGAAGCGGCGGAAGAGATTCCGGAAGAGACGGAAGAAGAAACCGCCCCGGAATACATCCGGATCGTCGTGACTGCCGAAGAAGGCGCGGATCTGTACGCGGAAGCCAGCCGCGAGTCCGAAGTGACCGGACACCTGGAAGCCGGCGCGGAAGCGCTGGTTGTCCTGAACGAGGATCAGACCTGGGGCCGGATCTTCAATGAAGACGAAGAGGCCGCCGCGCAGTTCATTTCCATGGAAGACGCTGTAAACGCGGCAAAGAAAGAATTCGAGGACAAACTGACAGAATCGGGCTACCGCAAGGTTCTTATCCAGAACCGGGACGGCGCAGACATCTACGACAGCACTGAAGAAGAGGCTGCCGTGATCGGCCATGCAGATTTTGAAAGCGAACTCTGGATCAAAGACGCCGAAACAGAAGGCTGGGCGGAGATCTTCTCCGAAGAGGAAACCAAACAGTACATCAGGCTGGCTGACATTGAAAAACAGCCCCTGACCGATGAAGAAATGGAAGCCCTGGGCTACCGCAAGGTTCAGATCCTGAACGAGAACGGCACCGATATTTACGACAGCATCGAGGAAGAAGCTGCCGTGATTGGCCATGCTGACTTCGAGAGTGAAATCTGGATCAAGGACCTCGAAACCGAAGGCTGGGCAGAAGTATACAATGAAGAAGGGGTCCAGCAGTTCATTAAGCTGGCTGAGATCGATAAGCAGATGCCCTCTGATGAGGAAATGCTTGAAGCGGGATACATCAAGGTGTATGTCGGTATCGACATCGGCGCGAACATCTACGACAGCTCGGTAGAATACGAAGGTGAAGAACCCGCTGATCACCTGGATCTTGGTACTGAACTGTGGGTGAAGCTGATCGAAGGTGCCGATCGTGCCCAGATCTACAACCTGGACGAAGAAGCGCCTGTCCGCTATATTAGCCTGGTGGATATCATTGCTACCATGAAACCGGAAGATATGGAAGAGCTCCCAACCAGAATGCTGGAAATTCATTCCAATTTGGAAGACAGCATGGTTACAAAGCTTTTTGTTGGATCAAGAATAGTTCTTACAACTGAATTGATCAACTTTAAAGAAGACGATCAGTATGAAGTAATTTGGCAATATAGCGCAGACGGCGAAGAATATATTGATATTCCTGATGCTAATGAGTTAGAGTATAAGTATATCGTTGATCTGGATAATGGCAGCTATATCTGGAAAGTTATTGTGAAGCTTATTTCAGAAAAAGAAGACATAATTACTGCTGAAGAATAAATCAAAACAGAACAAACCAAACTACGATTTACCTTACGTACCAAGAGAGGAGTTTCAGTATGAAACGCAGTTTGAAAAGAGTGATCTCATTCTGGGCAGCAGTATTAATGATGCTGAACATTGTCATACCTACAGGAGCAGTAGCGGATGTTCATGATCCATCTGCTGAATACCAGGCTACGTTACCGACGGCGTTACCGGATCGCATGCTACTTCCGGGTGATATTTTGGGAGAAGCGGTAGAGTATGGTGTGATTGCGGAAGAGTATAAGCAATCAGAACATACTGAAACCAATTTCGCTGTTTACAGGTACGAACAGGGTTCAAGCAAGAGTATATTAATTAAAGGTAGTGGCGCCAATCGTATTCCTTTCAAGGTGGCAAAACTGAACGGAAACTCGCAGTTTTTCCTTGATGAGGAAACAAACGTTGATGTTGATGTTTTTATTAATGAAAATCAAACAGACAGAATCCATATAGCTAATGGAGCTTCGGGTAAGACAGCGCAAATCATTCGCCAATCAGAAGATACAATAAAAAAAGATGTTGAAAAACTTCTTGCTCGTGCACTCAGGTATTCTAGTCTGATGAGTTCACGTGTTGGTGAAAATGCTACTGTTATACCGAGGCAGAGAGATATCATTGATGGTTATCTCGACTTTACAAGGGATCCTATTCCACAATCAGGAACTATCTATGTTGATTGTTCAGATCCGGATATTTTAGCCCACATGACACGTTTTCCATGTAGAATTTGCAAGTCTGATAAACAAACATTAGTTTTCAATTTTCCTCAATCCGGACAATTGACCTTTGGTAAGGTTATTCTTAAGGTAAAAGATGTAGATGGAAATCCAGTAACGTTTCCTGGCAATACAGGTGAACACGAAGACAATGAAAACATATTAACGTCAGAAACGGCTAAACTGGATGCTGATCCGGTTCATAACGGATATGTTGATACTTATATACTCAGGCATTTTGTATATAACGCATATAACGCAACAAAAGTGACACTTAAGTCATCAGCAGGCATTTTCTTTGCTCCCAAAGCGGATGTTTATCAGGGAAACGATGCTGGTGCTGGTGCAGGATGGGTTATTACAAAGAAAAATTTCATTTCGGATGCTGAGTGGCATTATTATTTCCACGATCGTCATTATGAAGCTTATGAAGAAAAAGGCGTAACCATCTCTAAGGTGTTTACAAACCAGGATGGTTCCGCAGTTTCAGCTGCTGATGAAAACAAAACGTTCTCATTTAAAATCACAAATTATTATAAAACGAAGAGAGTAGGCGGCCCTGGTGAACCAACGAATGAAATAGCTACAGATACAAAATTTAATGAAACCATCTCTGGACCAGCCGGCGATCTCAGCTTTACACCGTTTGGTGTGTATAATACGGATTTTACAACAAGTGGAGAAAGCGGACAGATACACGGAGATCAGACGATTAACTGGTACTTAAAAATTGAAGAAGTACCGGATAATGATTCCACAATTATTTATGATGACCATATTGAATATATCAGACTCGAAGCTCATGGACATCAGCAAGACAAGATTGAATTAAAACTGTTTGTTTCTACTGATGGTGAAAATGGTCCTTGGGTAGAAAAAAACACTCTTGATAGTAATGTTGGCACATTCACGAACTACAAGAAGCAGTTTACCGATATCCAGGTCGAAAAAGAATGGAGGAGAAAGACCGGAACCGGTGACGATGACTATATCGTTACAACATCGGAACATACCGGCGGCAGCGTTAAGGTAGCACTGGTTGCGGTTCGCGAAGCAGGATTGCATCCTGCTCCCCAGCCGACATCGCAACCGACGGCTCAGCCTACAAATACACCTACCGAGACGCCTACTGAGACGCCCAGTGAATCACCTAGTGAGACACCTACAGCATCACCTAGCGAGACACCAAGCGGTAGTATTTGTACAGTAACATTCGATTTTGGAAATAGCAGAACAATAACTAAAACTCTGATTCAAGACCGTGAATACCAAGTTACTTTTAGACAGGATGAAGCAAAGAATCAGGCTCCTGTCACTGTAACATACAATGGAATACAATTGTTCTCAAAAGGGCAAGAAATCAAAGCTGTAGTATTCCCTCTTACAGTAACTGGTGATACAGCTACGGTTTATGTTGAAGACGGTTGGCATTCTGTAGAAAATGATAGCTATATCACATATGTTCTCTCTTCATCAGGGATCAAAGCTGTCCGTTATATTGCAACTGTTGGTGTTAGCGACTCACAATTCTCATCCAATGGCAACAATAGCATAATCAATGAGCTTAAGCAGTTTGATAGCAGTATCAACGCAAACACTGAGTTCGCGATTGTTGATGAAAAGACACTAAACGCTCCCACCTGGAAATATGACGGAGATGACTGGAAGGGACTCCCCGTATATCTGTATGCGGATGATGGTAAAACAGTAACCCATACCCTGACTTATTATGTTATTGAAACAGAAGCAAATGGTGTTGACCATCATATTTATCGGCTTGCAGACAATAACAAGACAGTTGTAATCAACTATGAAGAAACTACCGAATTAGAAGTTGATAAGTCCTGGCTGCATACTGACAATACGACAAATTGGCCGAATGGAGTTTCAGTAGTATTCCAGCTGACAAAGAAACTTCCTTCTGAACAAAACGCGACAGAAGTGTCCGGTAAGACGCTGACACTTACCGCAAGCAAGACCAGCGACAAGTTTACATATCTGCCGAAATATCAGAGCGTAGGTGACACTCTGGTACCGATTACCTATGGCGTAAAAGAAATCAGCGTTACTGGATATGATACCAGTATGACCGGACCGACGAACGGTAAGATTTTAGTTACGAATGCTGAACAGACAAGCATATTTGTTCAGAAGAAGTGGGTTAACGCAAATGGCACAGTGTTGCCGTGGCCTACTGGTGCAACGGCAACAATCAGACTGCTGGCAGATAGTGAACCGGTTATGACTGTGGATGATAATGGAAATCCGATACAGCTGACGGTTACGCTGAGTGGAAGCAAGAAGAATCATACATTTACAGGTCTGCCGCTTCTGAATGCAAGTGGTAACAAAATTAATTACACTGTAGACGAGACGAATGTGACAACGGGCTACAGCTTTGTGAACGTGACTGGTACTGCGGAAAGCGGTTATACGGTTACGAACAAAGAACGTGCGAGGGATGTCAGTGTTGCGAAGAAGTGGGTCAACTCTGACGGAACCGAGCTGCCGTGGCCGGACGGCGCCGAAGCGACGATCCAGCTGGTAGCGGACAACAGCGACGTGAGCGGCAAGACCACGACGCTGAACGCGGACAAGAAGACGGACACCTTCACGGGCCTGCCGATCACGAACGACGCGGGCGACCCGATCGTGTACACTGTCCGTGAAACGAACGTAACAACCGGATACAGCTTTGTGGATGTCACGGGCAGCGCTGAGACCAGCCTGGTAGTGACGAACCAGGAAGGCACGAGGGATGTCAGCGTTGCGAAGAAGTGGGTCAACTCTGACGGAACCGAGCTGCCGTGGCCGGACGGCGCCGAAGCGACGATCCAGCTGGTAGCGGACAACAGCGACGTGAGC
>JAFWEJ010000016.1 GCA_017512985.1 Clostridia bacterium | reverse complement strand
TGCCATGGTCTACGTGACCGATGGTGCCGATGTTTACATGGGGCTTTGTCCGTTCATAACGTCCTTTTGCCATTGTAATAAACCTCCTTGTTGGTCTGATAATTCTTAATTATGAATGATGAATTCCTAATTCTGAATTATGGTTAGTCTCCGCTCTTGCGGCCGATGATCTTTTCCGCGACAGACTTCGGCACTTCCTCGTAGTGGTCAAACTGCATGGTGAACATGCCGCGGCCCTGTGTACGGGAACGAAGGTCCGTCGTGTAACCGAACATTTCGCTCAGCGGAACATAGGCGTGGATGATCTGATCCTGGCCGCGCACTTCCGTGCCTTCCACCCGGCCGCGACGGCTGGACACATTGCCCATCACGTCGCCCAGGTATGAATCCGGAACGATGATCTCCACTTTCATCATGGGCTCCATCAGGCAGGGATCTGCCTTGCGGACAGCGTCCTTGAATGCCATGCTCGCGGCAATCTTGTATGCCATTTCGGAGGAGTCCACTTCGTGATAGGAACCGTCCGTAACCGCAGCCTTGAAGTTCACGACTTCGTAGCCTGCGATCGCGCCGCTCTTGGCGGCTTCCTGGATGCCCTGGTCGATCGGGGAAATGAATTCCTTCGGAATCACGCCGCCGACGATCCGGCTTTCGAACTCGTATCCCTTGCCGGGCTCCTGGGGTTCGATCTCGATCCAGCAGTGGCCGTACTGGCCGTGGCCGCCGGTCTGCCGGACGTAGCGTCCTTCAGCCTTGGCGGGCTTGCGGATGGTTTCCTTATAGGTGACCTGGGGCTTGCCCACGGTCGCCTCGACCTTGAACTCGCGCAGCAGGCGGTCCACGATGATTTCCAGGTGGAGTTCGCCCATGCCGGCGATAATGGTCTGTCCTGTCTCCTGGTTGGTGTAGGTCTTGAAGGTCGGATCCTCTTCGGCAAGGCGCTGAAGCGCGTAGGTCATCTTTTCCTGGCCTGCCTTGGTCTTGGGCTCAATGGCCACTTCGATCACGGGATCCGGGAAGACCATGCTTTCCAGGATAATCTGATGATTCTCGTCGCAGAGCGTATCGCCTGTCGTGGTATCCTTCAGGCCCACCGCGCCGGCGATCTCTCCGGTATAGATTGTATCAACCTCTTCCCGGTGATTGGCGTGCATCAGCATGATACGGCTGATGCGCTCCCGCTTCTGCTTTGTGGAATTCATCACATAGTTTCCGGCGCTCAGTTTTCCGCTGTAGACGCGGAAGAACGCCAGTTTTCCGACAAACGGATCAACCATGATTTTGAACGCCAGCGCGGAGAACGGTTCGTCATCGGAAGGATGGCGTTCCATCTGCTTTTCGGGATGGTCGGGATCTGTGCCTTCGATCGCCGGAATATCCAGCGGGCTCGGCATATAATCGACCACCGCGTCCAGCAGCGGCTGCACGCCTTTGTTGCGGTAGCTGGTACCGCACAGCACGGGATTCATCGAGCAGTCGATGGTGCACTTGCGGATGGCGCTGCGGATTTCTTCTTCGCTCAGCTCTTCCCCTTCAAGGAATTTCTCCATCAGGGCGTCGTCCGTCTCAGCCACTTTTTCGATCAGGTTGGCGCGGTATTCGTCGGCGATCTCCTGCATGTCTGCGGGGATGTCTTCGTCGCGCACGTCCTGTCCGAGGTCGTCATAATAGATCTCGGCGCGCATGCGCACGAGGTCGATGATGCCCCGGAAGGTGTTTTCCTTGCCGATCGGCAGCTGGATCGGAACGGCGTTGGCACCGAGGCGATCCTTCATCATGTCCACCACGCGGAAGAAATCCGCGCCGGTGATGTCCATCTTGTTGACGTACGCCATGCGGGGAACCCGGTAGGTCTCTGCCTGTTTCCAGACAGTCTCGCTCTGCGGTTCCACGCCGCCCTTGGCACAGAAGACGCTCACCGCGCCGTCCAGCACCCGCAGGCTGCGCTCCACTTCGACTGTAAAGTCGACGTGGCCGGGCGTGTCAATGATGTTGATCCGGTATTGCTTGCTGGTATTGGCCGGATCATGGGGATCGTGCCAGAAACAGGTGGTGGCGGCCGATGTGATCGTGATGCCGCGTTCCTGCTCCTGGGCCATCCAGTCCATGGTGGCCGTACCTTCGTGCGTCTCACCGATGCGGTGATTCTTGCCTGTGTAGAACAGGATCCGCTCGGTGGTCGTCGTTTTTCCGGCATCGATATGAGCCATAATACCGATGTTCCGGACTCTGTCTAGTGGATGGCTTCTGGGCATACTGGGCAATTGCTCCTTTCAGTACTCGTTGGTTGTCAGGGATAGTGAATGATCTTTTCGCTGCCGGTGATCCCTGCGTCCTCCCGTGTCATTCCGGTCGGAATCGGAGCCGAAGTCGAATGATCTCAGCTCACTATCACTGTTTTTTACCAGCGGTAATGAGCGAACGCCTTGTTGGCCTCAGCCATACGATGCATTTCTTCTTTGCGCTTTACTGCGGCGCCGGTATTATTGGAAGCGTCCAGCAGTTCGCCGGCCAGGCGTTCAGCCATGGTCTTCTCACCGCGTTTCCGGGCAAAGTCAACGATCCAGCGCAGGGCCAGCGTCTGACGGCGCTCGGGACGGATCTCAATAGGTACCTGGTAGGTGGCGCCGCCGACGCGGCGGGCTTTGACTTCCAGCTGCGGGGCAACATTGTTCAGGGCTTCCTGGAAAACGTCGGTCGCAGCCTTGCCGGTCTTCTCGGCAACGGCTTCAAAAGCCTGGTAGCAGACGTTCTGCGCAACTCCGCGCTTTCCGTCCAGCATAATCTGGTTAATCAGTTTGGTCACTACCGTGGTTCCGTAAACAGGATCCGGCAGCACTTCACGTTTCGGTACAAAACCGCGACGGGGCATAGGTTTCCCTCCTCAATTGATAGTCCTGATGTAAGTGTTCTGCTCCCTCTCCTTCCGGCCTTGTGTCAGCATCACACGGCCCCGGTCCCGTTCAGGACCGGCCGGTTTCCTCCGCCTGCTTCCTGTCTGCCCGTCATTCCTGTTCCGAAGAATGATGGGAGGCCAGGCGCGGATCATCACCGTTTCAGGCTGCGTCGGCAGCGGATAGACTTACTTCTTCGGGCGCTTTGCGCCATACAGGGAACGCGCCTGCATCCGCTTGGCCACACCGGCGGTATCAAGAGCGCCGCGGATGATGTGGTAACGAACGCCGGGCAGGTCCCGCACACGGCCGCCGCGGATCAGCACAACGCTGTGTTCCTGCAGGTTGTGGCCGATACCGGGGATGTAGCAGGTACCTTCAATGGAGTTCGTCAGGCGGATTCTCGCGATTTTCCGCAGGGCAGAGTTGGGCTTCTTGGGCGTCTGTGTCTTGACGCTCAGGCACACACCGCGCTTCTGGGGGCATCCCTGAAGAATAGGAGCGGTGGGCTTTCTGGTCGCCCGTTCGCGGCCCTTACGGACAAGCTGGTTAATAGTGGGCATTTCAGCACCTCCTGAATGATATCCTCAAGATCCCGCAACCCTCGGGATCATAAAGGCAGTTGGATGGGATGTTTATTTGAGCAGTCCTGCGGCAGCGGTGGGTACGTCCACGCCGCAGATCATCCCGAGCTCTTTCATCGACGCAGCCCTCACGCAGGGAATCCCGGCTTCTTCAGCGCTGCGGACCACCTGCTGATAAATGAAGGTATCGGCGTCGCTGCATACATACACCCTGGCCGCGGTGCCGGTCTTCAGCGCGCGGAGCACCTGTTTCGTTCCGACTACCTTGCGGCTGCCGGCAGCTTTCAGCATCTCCATGCGTCCTGGACCTCCCTTCGCAGCGTGGTTTGGGCGCCTCAAAAAGGGCGCACTTCACCCGGATGCATACTGCAACTCGACTATCATATCATTGTTGTAAAGGCTTGTCAACGTTTTCTTTTATATGCTTTTTATCCGTTTTGTGCGGTGCGTCACTGTGCCGTGATCGGCACCCGCTCAATGAGCCAGTACTCCCCGTCCGTCACCAGGTGGGTGAACTGGTCCTTTACCGCGGTATAGATCATCGGCATTCTGCGGTTGAACATCGCAAGCTGGCCGGCGTCTCCGCGCCCTTCCACAGAGGTCGCCACCGCGGCCTTTGCGTCTGCCGCCTTGTAGAAAGGCGTGTACATATCGCTTTTTGCGTGATGGGGATATTTCAGGATGTCGCATTTCAGCGCTTCGGGTCCGATCCGCTCAATCATAGCCTGCTGGCCGGGCTGTTCCATGTCCGCCATAAACAGGATCGTCCGCTGCCCGTAGGACACGCGGGTCACCGCGCTCTGGTTGTTCATGTCCAGATTGCTTTCGTTGTTCTTCAGGATCAGCAGCTCCACCGCGCCGTCGCCCATGGCGAACCGATCCCCGTCTCCGTATCTTGTGACGGGTATTCCGAGCTCTTCCGCGGTCTGGGCAAGCTTCATCCCGCTGTCCGTCGTTTCCGGATCAAAGCAGATCTTCACTTCGCTGATTTTCGCCGCTTCGTTTGTAACGGCCAGGCCATTGATATGGTCGTGGTGCAGGTGGCTGGTGAAAAGGATATCGATCCTGCTGATCCCGAGCTGTTTCAGCATCAGTACTCCGCGGGAGCCCATCTTCACGTCCCCGCAGTCGATCATCCAGACCTGGTCGTCGTACATCAGGACCGCCTCGTCCGCGTCTCTGATGTTCGGAATCCAGATCTCAAGGAGCTTTCTGCTTTTAGGAAAGAAAAACCGCGGATATATTTCCGGGTGGTTGACATGGTCGATCACCGTTTCTTCCGGAACCGGCGAGGGAACCGGTGTGGGGCGTCCGTCAATATATGCCGCCGGCGGTTCCGGGGAAGGCGGGATCATATCCTCCGCGGCGCCTGTGCAAAGCGGTGCGGCCAGCGCCAGGATCATGATCACCGCCGCCCGCAGCAGTCTCTTTTTTCTCACGCCGTTTCCCTTCCTATTATATAAAATAAGAAAAACAACAATATCGGTCAAAATATCGTTGACTTTCATCTGATACTATGTTAGAATTTATAATTGCATCAGTATCGTCTTGATGCCTGTCAGAGCTCGCTGACTTCCTTATTTTACACAGCTTCTGTGTGAAACGCAAGTCCATTTTTGACCGGCTTCCGGGACGTATCTGGTCGGACAAAATAAGGGGTGATTTCATAACATGGTACACGAGGTCCACATGGGGAAGCTCCGTGAACGGATGAGCTTCTCACGCATTGATGAAGTTCTTGAGATGCCCAACCTGATTGAGGTGCAGAAGAACTCCTATCAGCGCTTTCTCGATACCGATCTGCGCGAAGTCCTGGCCGACGTCTCTCCCATTACGGACTATAATGGGAATCTGGTTCTGGAATTCGTCGACTATTCTCTGGACGAACCGAAAAACACCATTGCCCGCTGCCGTGAACGGGATATTACCTATGCGGCGCCGCTGAAGGTGTTTGTCCGCCTGAAGAATAAGGAGACCGGTGAAATCAAGGAATCCGACGTTTTTATGGGCGACTTTCCCCTCATGACCGACCATGGCACTTTTATCATTAACGGTGCCGAGCGCGTAATCGTCAGCCAGCTGGTCCGTTCTCCGGGCGTCTATTTTGACGTCGCGCTGGACAAGGCCGGCAAGCCGCTGTACTCATCCCAGATCATCCCGAACCGCGGTGCCTGGCTTGAATACGAGACAGACTCCAACGACGTGCTCTGGGTCCGTATTGACCGCGCCCGCAAACTGCCCATCACAGTGATCATCCGTGCGCTCGGCTACGGTTCCGACGCCGAAATCATCGAACTCATGGGCGAAGACGAGCGCCTGATGGCCACCATCCAGAAGGGCGATAACGCCAAGACCCAGGAAGAAGGCCTCATCGAGATCTATAAGCGCCAGAAGCCCGGCGAGCCCGCCAGCCTCGAAAGCGCCACCAATCTCTTCCATTCCCTCTTCTTCGATCCCAAGCGTTACGACCTCATGCGCGTCGGCCGCTATAAATATAATAAGAAGCTTTCCATCGCCACCCGTATCCATAACCATGTGGCGGCGGAAGATATCGTCAACCCCCAGACCGGTGAAATCATGGTCAAAAAGGGTGAATCCATCCCGCTGGATGTGGCGCGCCAGATCCAGAACGCCGGCGTGAACTCCGTCCTGCTGGACTGCGACGGCCAGATCCGCAAGGTCGTCGGCAACAACTTTGTCGACGCTTCCGCCTACCTGCCCTTTAACCCGAAGGACGCGGGCATCCTGGAGATGGTCCACCTGCCCACCCTGAAAAAGGTCATGGCTTCCGTCGATTCGGAAGACAAACTCCTTGACACCGTGAAGGAAAATGTCGCCGAACTCGTGCCGAAGCACATCATCCCGGACGATATCATTTCTTCCATCAACTATATGCTGGGCCTGCCCTACGGCATCGGTTCCACAGATGATATTGACCATCTGGGCAACCGCCGCCTGCGCAGCGTCGGCGAACTGCTCCAGAACCAGATCCGCATCGGCCTGAGCCGCCTGGAGCGCGTGGTGCGCGAACGGATGTCCATTCAGGATTCCACCGACATCAAACCCGGTGACTTGATCAACATCCGCCCGGTAAGCGCCGCCATCAAGGAATTCTTTGGTTCTTCACAGCTGTCCCAGTTCATGGATCAGCCCAACCCGCTGGCTGAACTGACCCACAAGCGCCGCCTGAGCGCCCTGGGACCCGGCGGTCTGAACCGCGACCGCGCCTCCTTCGAGGTCCGCGACGTGCACTACAGCCATTACGCCCGTATCTGCCCGATCGAGACGCCTGAAGGCCCCAACATCGGTCTGATCGGTTCCCTGGCCACCTATGCCCGCATCAACGAGTACGGCTTCATCGAAGCCCCCTACCGCCGCGTGGACAAGGAAAAGGGCCGTGTGCTGGACGAAATCGACTACATGACCGCCGATGAGGAAGACCTGTACAAGGTCGCCACGGCGAACGAACCGCTCAATCCCGACGGCACCTTCGTCCAGGATCGTATCACCGTCCGTGACAAGGCGGAAATCATCGAAGTTCCTGTTTCCCAGGTGGACTTCATGGACGTCAGCCCGCGCCAGGTCGTTTCCGTGGCCACCGCCATGGTTCCCTTCCTGGAGAACGATGACGCCACCCGTGCCCTGATGGGCTCCAACATGCAGCGCCAGGCTGTTCCGCTGCTGGTGCCTGAAGCTCCGCTGGTCGCCACCGGTATGGAATACCGTGCCGCGCACGATTCCGGCGTCGTGATCCTGGCAAAGGAAGACGGCGTTGTGGAAAAGGTGGACGCCACGCAGATCATCATCCGCGACAACTTCGGCGAACGCCACACCTACAACCTCACCAAGTTTGCGCGTTCCAACCAGTCCACCTGCATCAATCAGCATCCCGTGGTTTCCGCGGGCCAGAAGATCGAAGCCGGTGACCTGCTGGCCGACGGTCCCTCCACCGAAAAGGGAGAGATCGGCCTGGGCCGCAACGCGCTGATCGGTTTCATGACCTGGGAAGGCTACAACTACGAGGACGCTGTCCTGCTGAGTGAAAAGCTGGTCAAGGAAGATATCTACACCTCGATCCATATCGAGGAGTTCGAATCCGAAGCCCGTGAAACCAAGCTCGGGCCGGAAGAAATCACCCGCGACATCCCGAACATCTCCGATGACGCTGTCAAGGACCTGGACGAGGGCGGCATCGTCCGCATCGGTGCGGAAGTGCACGCCGGCGACATCCTGGTCGGCAAGGTTACCCCGAAGGGTGAAACCGAACTGACCGCTGAAGAACGCCTCCTGCGCGCCATCTTCGGTGAAAAGGCCCGTGAAGTCCGGGATACCTCCCTCCGCGTGCCTCACGGCGAAGGCGGCATCGTGGTCGATGTCAAGGTCTTTACCCGCGAGAACAAGGACGAACTCTCCCCCGGCGTCAATCAGATGGTTCGGATCTATATCGCCCAGAAGAGAAAGATCTCCGTCGGCGATAAGATGGCCGGCCGTCACGGCAACAAGGGCGTCGTTTCCCGCATCCTGCGTGAAGAGGATATGCCTTTCCTGCCCGACGGCACGCCCCTCCAGATCGTGCTGAACCCGCTGGGCGTTCCCTCCCGTATGAACCTCGGCCAGGTGCTGGAAGTTCACCTGGGTCTGGCCTGCCGGGCCCTGGGCTGGCACATCGCCACTCCGGTCTTCGACGGCGCGACCTACGAAGAAATCCTCGAGCATCTGGAACTGGCCGAAAAGAAGATGGCCGCTCCCGAAGATGAGAACGATCCCCATGTGAATGAGTATCACTTCCATAACGGCAAGCCCCTGCGCCTGGACCTGGATGAGGAAGGCAAAGCGCTCTTCCGCCAGGGCAAGATCCGCGTGCGCGACGGCCGTACGGGCGACTACTTCGAAAACCCCGTCACTGTCGGTATCATGTACTTCCTGAAGCTGCACCATCTGGTGGACGACAAGATGCATGCCCGGTCTACCGGTCCCTACAGCCTTGTCACCCAGCAGCCCCTGGGCGGTAAAGCCCAGTTCGGCGGCCAGCGTTTCGGTGAAATGGAAGTCTGGGCGCTGGAAGCTTACGGCGCTGCCAATACCCTGCAGGAGATCCTGACCGTGAAGTCCGACGATACCGTCGGCCGCGTCAAGACCTATGAAGCGATCATCAAGGGACAGAACATTCCGAACCCCGGCGTTCCGGAAAGCTTCAAGGTTCTCCTGAAGGAAATGCAGGCACTGAGCCTCGATATCCGTGTGCTCGACGCCGCCCGGAACGAGATCGAAATCCCCGAGCTCGATCCGGAAGATATGCCGCAGCCTGAAACCATGCGTTCCAACCTCATGTCGAAGACCGAAGCCGATGACGATGAGCCGGTCTCCGCTGAGGAAAGCGAAGAAATGGAACAGGCCGCAGACGAAGCCTTCAGCATGTCCGAGGACGACCTGTCCTTCGGTACGGATGAAGACAGCGCGGAAGACAGCGATGATTTCTCCGTTGCTGACGGAAACGCGGAAGACCTGGAAGACTTCAGCGTAGATGATCTCTCCGATCTCGATCTGGATGACGACATCTGATCCCCGGATGTCATCTGTCCACCCTGTAACATGAAGCTGACATAATATCGAAGGGAGTGTGCCCCTTTTGTTCGAACTTTCTAATCTTGACTCCATTCAGATCGGCATGGCCTCTCCGGAGCAGATCCTCGCGTGGTCTCACGGTGAAGTCACAAAACCCGAAACCATCAACTACCGCACGCTGAAGCCGGAACGGGACGGCCTGTACTGCGAACGCATCTTCGGGCCGACAAAGGACTGGGAATGTAACTGCGGTAAGTATAAGCGGATCAAGTTCAAGGACAAGGACAAGATCTGCGACAAGTGCGGCGTGCAGGTCACGCGGGCCAAGGTCCGCCGTGAGCGCATGGGCCATATACAGCTGGCGGCTCCTGTCAGCCACATCTGGTATTTCAAGGGCATTCCCAGCCGGATGGGTATGCTGCTGGATATCTCTCCCCGCAATCTGGAAAAAGTCCTTTATTTTGCCAACTTCATCGTGCTCGACCCGGGCAACAGCGAAGAAACCGGCCTCAAGCGGCTGGAGCTGATCAACGATGCCCGTTACCGTGAAGTCGAAGCGAAGTGCGGCAAAGGTTCCTTTGTGGCCAAGATGGGCGCCGAAGCGGTTCAGGACCTGCTCATGGAACTGGACCTGGACAAGCTCTCTGCCGACCTGAAGGCTGAGATCGCCCAGCTGACCGAGAAGGAACGCGACCGCGAAACCGAAGGCCAGAAGCGTGCCCGTGCCGTCAAACGGCTCGAGGTCGTTGAGTCCTTCCGTACCAGCCACAACAAGCCGGAATGGATGATCCTCACCGTCGTGCCGGTCATTCCCCCGGATCTTCGCCCCCTGATCCAGCTCGACGGCGGCCGTTTTGCCACCTCCGACCTGAACGATCTGTACCGCCGGGTCATCAACCGCAACAACCGCCTGAAGAGGCTGCTGGAGCTGGGTGCTCCGGACATCATTGTCCGCAATGAAAAACGTATGCTGCAGGAATCTGTGGATGCGCTCATCGACAACGGCCGCCGCGGCCGTCCTGTCACCGGTCCCGGAAACCGCGCGCTGAAATCCCTGTCGGATCTGCTCCGCGGCAAGCAGGGCCGTTTCCGCCAGAACCTGCTGGGCAAGCGCGTCGACTATTCCGGCCGCAGCGTTATCGTCGTCGGTCCCGAACTGAAGCTCTATCAGTGCGGCCTGCCCAAGGAAATGGCGCTGGAACTGTTCAAGCCCTTCGTCATGGAACGCCTGGTCACCCTGAAGCTCTCCCATAATGTCAAGTCCGCCAAGCGTGCGGTCGAAAAGGTCCGCCCCGAGGTCTGGGACATTCTGGAAGAAGTCATCCGGGATCATCCGGTGCTCCTGAACCGTGCGCCTACCCTGCACCGCCTGGGCATCCAGGCCTTTGAACCAATTCTGGTCGAAGGCAAGGCCATCAAGCTCCATCCGCTGGCCTGTACCGCCTTCAACGCCGACTTCGACGGCGACCAGATGGCTGTTCACGTACCGCTCTCCATGGAAGCCCAGGCGGAAGCCCGCTTCCTGATGCTTGCCCATAACAACATCCTGAAGCCGCAGGATGGCCGTCCGGTCATCTCTCCCTCCCAGGACATGGTTATCGGCTGCTACTACCTGACCATCGTACACGATGGCGCCAAAGGATCCGGACGGGTCTTCTCTTCCGAAGATGAAGCCATCATGGCCTACTCCCTCGGCCAGATTACCCTCCAGTCCCCCATCAAGGTTCGCCTGACCCGCACCTTCGGGGATCAGACCGGTTCCAAACTGATCGACACCACCCTCGGCCGGCTCATCTTCAATGACGCGCTGCCGCAGGACCTGGGCTTTGTCAAGCGCGAGTGCCTGGACGACATGTTCCGGCTCGAGGTTGATGAACTGGTCGGTAAGAAACAGCTTTCAAAGATCGTGGACCAGTGCTTCCACACCCAGGGCGAGCATCGTACCGCCCAGGTGCTGGACAAGATCAAGGCGCTGGGCTTCAAGTATTCCACCGTGGGTGCCATCACGGTATCCGTCGCGGATATCAAGGTGCCTGAAGTAAAACAGACCATGCTGGCAGAAGCTGACGAAGCCGTCCGCAAGGTCAACAACCTCTACCATCGCGGTCTTCTGTCCGAGGACGAACGCTATAACCGCGTCATCGGTATCTGGGGTGACTGCACCCGCAACCTGCGGGACCAGATCCTGCCGAACCTCGACAAGTTCAATCCGATCCGCATGATGACCGACTCCGGCGCCCGCGGTTCTTCCGCCCAGGTGTCCCAGCTGGCCGGTATGCGCGGCCTGATGGCCTCTCCTTCCGGTAAGACCATCGAACTGCCGATCCGTGCGAACTTCCGTGAAGGCCTGACAGTGCTGGAGTTCTTCCTCTCCTCCCACGGTTCCCGGAAATCCCTGGCTGACACGGCCCTGCGTACCGCTGACTCGGGTTATCTGACCCGCCGTCTGGTGGACGTTTCGCAGGAAGTGATTGTCCGCGAGGATGACTGTTTCGAAGCCCGCGGAGAGAAAGTCCGCGGTATCACCGTGTCCGAACTCATGAGCGGCAAGCAGTCCATTGAATCCCTGGAAGACCGTCTCCGCGGCCGTACCGCTGCTGAAGATATCATCGATCCGGCAACCGGCGAAGTGCTGGTTCGCCTGAACGAGCCTATCGACTATAAGATGGCCCGTGAGATTGTTGCCCGCGGCATCACAAAGGCAACCGTCCGTTCCGTCCTCACCTGCCGTACCGAAAACGGCGTATGTGCCCGCTGCTACGGCGAGAACATGGCGCACGGCGGCAAGGTCGATGTCGGCGAAGCAGTCGGCATCATCGCTGCCCAGGCCATCGGTGAGCCCGGTACCCAGCTGACCATGCGTACCTTCCATACCGGCGGTATCGCGGGCGCTGACGACATCACCCAGGGTCTTCCCCGCGTCGAGGAACTGTTCGAAGCCCGCAAGCCGAAGCGTGATGCCATCCTGGCGGAAATCGCCGGTACGGTTTCCATCCAGGAAACCAAGAAGCGCCGCGAACTGGTCATCACCTCCGACGAGGATCCCAAGGACACCAAGTCCTATCAGATCACTTACGGTTCCCGTCTGAAGGTTGCCGAAGGCGATCATGTGGAAGCCGGCGATGAACTGACTGAAGGTTCCGTCAATCCTCATGACCTGCTCCGTATCCTCGGTGTGAAGGCCGTCCAGGAATACCTGCTGAAGGAAGTCCTCTCCGTCTACCGCCTCCAGGGCGTCGGCGTGAGCGACAAGCATATAGAGATCATCATCCGCCAGATGCTGCGCAAGGTTCGCGTGGAAGACAGCGGCGATACCGATCTGCTGACCGGTTCCCTCGTGGATATCTTCCGCTTTGAGGAAGCCAACCGGAAAGCCATCATGGAAGGCGGCACGCCTGCCATCGCCAAGCGTATCCTGCTGGGCATCACCAAAGCTTCGCTGGCGACCGAAAGCTTCCTGTCCGCCGCCTCCTTCCAGGAGACCACCCGCGTCCTGACAGAAGCGGCTATCCGCGGCAAGATCGATCCGCTGATCGGCCTGAAGGAAAACGTCATCCTCGGCAAGCTGATTCCTGCCGGCACAGGCATGAAGCGCTACAAGGATATCGAGATCAAGGATTCCTACAGCTTCTGATCAATAAACGCAGGCACCGGAGAGCGCTCAGCTCTCCGGTGCCTTCATGTTTATCCTTTTCCGCCGTTCTGCGAAAGAAAAGGGAGTGCTTCCGCACTCCCTTTTCGTATGGAGAAATCTACCGATCTTTATTCCCTGGTAAACGTCCTGATCCGGATGATTCCCTGCAGCTCCTGCAGCGTCTCCAGCGCATGCTTGGACGGCAGCTCTTCCATCTCCATCACAGTCACAGACATATCCTTTTTGCTCTTGTTGACCATGTTTTCGATGTTGATCCCTTCTTTTGCCGCGGCAGCGGTAATATTCGAGATCATGTTCGGAATGTTCTCATGCAGCACCAGTACGCGGACCGCTTCCGGTTCTGCCAGCTGCAGTTCCGGATAGTTCACGCTGTTATGGATGCTGCCGTTCTCCAGGTAGTCCCGGATTTCAGCAGCCGCCATGCTGGCGCAGTTTTCTTCGCTCTCCGGCGTACTCGCGCCCAGATGCGGAATGCAGACCACATTGGCAGCGCCGATGATCTCATCGCTTGGGAAATCTGTCACATAACGGCCGATTTTGCCGCTTTCCAGCGCGGCAAGCATATCCGCCGTGTTGACCAGTTCGCCGCGGGCAAAGTTCAGGATGCACGCACCGTCCTTCATTTTTGCGATCTTCTCCGCGTTGATGGATCCGCGCGTCTCGTCGTTCAGCGGTACATGGAAAGTGATGAAATCCGCCTGCGCGATCACTTCGTCTTCGGAAGCGGCGCGGTGAATCGTCGTGCTCAGTCCCCAGGCCCTCTCAACGGAGATGAAGGGATCGTAACCGATTACGTTCATGCCCAGTCCGCGGCTGGCCGCGTTCGCGACGATGGAACCGATAGCGCCCAGGCCGATAACGCCCAGGGTTTTGCCCCGCAGTTCCGCTCCGACAAACTGGCTTTTGCCCTTTTCAACCAGCTTACCGACCTCGGCGCCCTGGCCCTTCAGGGTTTTCACCCAGTCGATTCCTTCCGCGATCTTCCGGCCGCACATCATCATGCCGGTGATTACCAGTTCCGCCACAGCATTCGCGTTGGCGCCGGGAGTATTGAAAACGACAATCCCCTCCCTGGAGCAGCGGTCAATCGGAATATTGTTCACGCCGGCGCCTGCGCGGCCGATGGCCAGCAGTTCCTTGCCGAACTCCATATCGTGCATGGCAGCGCTCCGGACCAGGATCGCGTCCGGTACCGGCTCGTCCTTGCTTACCGTATACTTGTCAGCGCTCAGCTGTGTATGGATCACATCCGAGATCGCGTTCAGCGTCTGAATCTTATACATCTGTTTTTCTCCCTTCGTTCCTTCTGCAGTAAATTATATCCGGCCGGTTTCCGTGAAACTGCGGGGACGGTTCTTCCCGTTACGTGTTTGGCCGGAACTGAAGAACCGTCCCCTCTGTTTCATCGGACAGATTGTGAATGAATCGGTGTCCCTTCGTTTGTCTTCCCGTTCAAAGCCGGGATGTTCCTGATGTAATTACGCGTTTTCCGCTTCAAACTTCTTCATGAAGTTCACGAGCTTCTGCACGCCTTCAATGGGCATCGCGTTGTAAATGCTTGCACGCATGCCGCCGACGCTGCGGTGGCCCTTCAGGTTGACCAGGCCTTCCGCCGCGGCAGCCTTCACAAAGGCAGCGTCCTTATCGGCGTCTCCGGTCACAAAGGTCACGTTCATCCGGCTGCGGTACTTTGGCTGGGCTGTCGCTTTGAACAGCTTGCTGTTGTCCAGGAAGTCATACAGCATGGCGGCCTTTTCCTTGTTCACTGCTTCAACAGCCTTCACGCCGCCGATCTCTTTCAGCCACTCGAAGGTCAGGCCGGCCAGGTAGATGCCCCAGGTGTTGGGCGTATTGTACATACTCGCCTTCTCAACCTGGATCTGCCAGTTCAGCAGCTTCGGGCAGATATCCATTGCCTTGCCCACCAGGTCATGCCTTACAATCAGCACGCACAGGCCGCTCGGTCCGATGTTCTTCTGGGCACCGGCATAAATCGCGCCGTACTTCGTGACGTCCATTTCCTCGCTCAGGATCATGCTGCTGGCGTCGCAGACGATGGGAGCCTTGCATTTGGGCAGTTCCACAAAGCGGGTGCCGTAGATCGTGTTGTTCTGGGTAATATGGACATAGTCCGCGTCGTCGTCAAACTTGATGGCGTCCAGGTCCGGAATATAGGTATACACATCTTCCCGGCTGGAAGCGACCACGTTCACCTCACCGTAACGCTTTCCCTCTTCCGCGGCCAGATGGGCGAAATTGCCGCTGTCGATGTAATCGGCCTTTCCGTTCACCATCAGGTTCAGCGGAACCGCGGAGAACTGCTGGGTCGCGCCGCCCTGAAGGAAAACGACGTCATATTCTTCCGGAATATTCATCAGGTCCCGCAGATCCGCGACGGTTTTGTCATAAATATCGGTATACATCTTGCTGCGATGGCTCATTTCCATCACGGACATGCCGGTATCGCCATAGCAAACCAGGTCCTTCTGGGCTTTTTCGAGCACAGGCAGAGCCAGCTGGGAAGGTCCCGGGGAGAAGTTGTAAACGCGTTCCATAATTCATCCTCCTTACTAACTGGGACGTTTTTGTCCCACAGGGTTATTTTCCAACCACATGTCATAGTATGCCATATCCCGTCCAAAAAAGCAACCCTAAATTCAATTGAAAAACAAAAGCCGTGCCTTTCAGCACAGCTTTATAACTTCAAGCCGGTCGTTTTGAACCCGGAATTCCACATGCCTCCCGCCGAATTCAAACGCGTAGGTCCGCTCCGGGTCGTCCTGGTAGGCCGGCCGCGGGTCCTCCCTCAGCACGGCCTTCAGTGCTTCCAGTTCTTCCGTGTTCAGATTTCCGGCCAGTTCCTCCGGAATTTCCACCCGCACCGTCCGTTTTTCGGTCCGGTCCGTAAAACCTCCCGTTGCTTCGGGCCTGCAGTCCGCGTAGGGCAGATAGGGTTTGATGTCGTAGATCGGTGTATCGTTCATCAGGTCGGCGCCCGCGACCTTCAGCACCGTGCCCTCGTTTCCCTTCTCCACGGCAAGCAGTTTCACGCAGCTGAGCCCGACGGCGTTGGGCCTGTAGGGCGACCGGGTCGCAAACACGCCGATCCGCTGGTTTCCGCCGAGCCGGGGCGGCCGGACAGTGGGAGACCAGTCTTCCCTCTCCGTCCGGTCAAACGCCCAGATCAGCCACAGGTGTGAAAACTCCTCAATCCCCCTCAGCGCTTCGGCCGCCCGGTATTCCGGCTCAAATACGATTGTGGAAACCACCTGCTCCACCAGTCCGCTCTGCCGGGGTACGCCGAATTTCCCGTCGTAAGGATTCCGGATCCTTGCAATAACCTTCATATTACATCACAACGGTGATTTCGTTTTCTGCCTTCAGTTCGCTCTCAGGGATCAGTCCGGCCGCGCGTTCTGTGCCGTTCAGGATCACCTTGACCGGTTTCCCTTCCTTATGCGCGCTGTTGTCAACGGTGATATGCAGCTTCCTGCCGCGGAAAACCTTCTCCATTGTGAAACCGTCCCATTTGCTCGGGATCGCGGGGCAGATTTCAATGCCCTTCGTAGTCGGCCTCAGTCCGAGGATGCCTTCCACGCAACCCACCATCACCGTACTGGCGGTGCCCGTCAGCCAGTGTACATGGCTCCTGCCGGCAAAGGGGCTTTCATGCCCTTCGATAAACTGGCCGTGGACGTAAGGCTCGATTACCCGGCGGTCCGCATCGTCGTTGAAGGAAGCGGGGCTGCTTTCTTCATAGTACCTGAACGCCCGGTTGCCGTGTCCGCACAACGCTTCCGCCAAGATTGCCCAGCCCTGGGGCTGGCAGAAAATACCGCCGTTCTCCTTGGTGCCCGGATTGAACAGCCGCATCCTTGCGCCTTCAAAATACTCAAACCGGTAGCTCGGCTGCATCAGTTCCAGGCCGTACGGCGTATTCAGTTTCTCGTTCGCCGTGTCCAGGATCTTTTCCGCCTGCTCCGGCGTGGCGGCGCGGCTGATCACAGCCCAGCTCTGGGGATTCAGCCACATGGCGGCTTCGTTGTCCCTGCCGCTGCCGATGATGTCCCCCGTATCCCGGAAGCCGCGGATAAACCGGTCGCCTTCATAGCACAGGTCGTTCAGGATCTTCAGCAGCTTTTCGGAGGTTTCGTCCAGGTATTTCACATATTCGGGTTCGTTTTCACAGAATTCTTTCATGATGTTCAGCGCGTAATACAGCTGGAACGCCACGAAGGTGCTTTCTCCCTGGTCGCCGAGCACCAGGCAGTCGTTCCAGTCCGCGTGAAGCCCGGCCGGCATGCCGTGCGGGCCGAGGTGGGTCATGCTGAAGTTGATCGCCCGCTTCAGGTGCTCCCGGACCGTGCCGGTATCCTTATCCGCGAACGGAATTTCTTCATCCAGGTATGCGGTATTGCCCGTCTCGGCAATATACTTGTATACCGTCGGGAAAAGCCACAGTGCGTCGTCTGCGCGGTAGCTCGGATGGCCGGTCGCTTTCACGTAGCTTTCCTGCTCCGGTGTATCCTCATGCCCGGCGTTGTGCGTAAACTTCACCAGCGGAAGTCCGGCGCCGTGATGTACCTGAGCGCTCAGCATAAAGGTCAGCTGTTTCCGCGCCAGTTCCGGATCCAGGTGCATGATGCCCTGGATGTCCTGGACTGTATCGCGGTATCCGTATCCGTTCCGTTCCCCGCAGTATACCAGGCTGGCTGCGCGGCTCCATACAAAGGTCGTGAAACACTGGAACGCGTTCCATGTGTTGATCATCGCGTCAAAGTTTTTGTCGGGTGTGCTGATCTTCAGGTTCTCCAGTTCGCCGTGCCAGTAGGCGACCAGTTCCTGCAGTTCCCTGTCTACGGTCTCCGCCGTGTTCTCATAGCGGTTCATGATGGCTTTTGCTTCAAACACGGTTTTCTGCCCCAGCAGGAAAGCAGCTGTCCGTTTCTCACCGGGGTTCAGCGTAACGCTGAACTGGAGCGCGCCGCAGGGATTCGCGTTGTAGTTCAGGCTGTTGTCGCATTTTCCGTCCAGTACCGCCTGCGGCTTGTCAAAGTGGTTCCTGCCCAGGAACTGTTCACGCCGGCCTGTATAGCTGGCCACCGGAATCCCGGCCAGGCCGAAGAAGCGTTCCCTGCCTGTCGTGCCGTCAGGCCTCGGATAGTTGAATTCGTTGATCTGTTCAAGAATGAAGCTGTCATGGAATTCCGTTTTCGTGATGAACTGCGTATACTGCATGTTCACCAGGTCCTGCGTATATAGGCTTTCGGTCGTGAGCTCGGCGTATCCGAACACGCTGATCTTCCGCGGCCTGTCCGTCAGGTTCTCCAGGCTGATCCGCCATACCTCATGCGTCGCGCCCATGGGAACATAGTACAGCGCCCGGCTGCGGATACCGCTGTATTCGCTCACAATCTCAGTATAGCTCGTTCCGTGGCGGCATTCCGTCTTATACTCTTCCAGCGGTTTTGCAACAGGCCTCCAGCTGGCGGACCAGAAATCGCCGCTTTCCTCATCCCGTAGGTAAATATACCGGCCCGGCTCGTCAAACTGGTTGAAGGTATAGCGAAGAATCCGGCCGGCCGCCCCGCTCTTGACAAAGCTGTATCCGCCCGCGTTCTGCGTCACGATTGCGCCGTATTCGGGCGATCCGAGATAGTTGGCCCAGGGCGCCGGGGTATTGGGATTGGTAATGACATACTCTCTGGCTTTTTCGTCAAAATAGCCGTAATTCATCCTGTATTCCTCCTGCTGACGGATTGTTTTATCACGGGGATCGCATCGGTTTTCCGTAATGCCATCTTATCACAGCAAACGTTTACATGCAACTGTAAATAAACGGGCAGCCCCTTGCCGGAACTGCCCGAACTCATATTACGCCGCCGGTTCTTCTGCCGTTTCCGTTTCCCTGTTGTACAGGCAGTTCTCCTGGATTGCCAGGACGATATCCGGATAGACCCATTCCATCGTTGACCGCCTGATCAGTCCGAACCGTTCTCCGTTACCGCTGAAAGCGTGGTTGTCCCACCATACGCATGTGATTCCTCGGGCGCTTGCGGAAGCTGTATAGAAAGCGGCAAAGTTAACCCTGTCCTGTGTATTGCCGCCCTTGTCAAGCGCGCCGAATTCGTCCAGCACCACCGGAATGCCGTTCGTAATAAAACGGTTATACAGGCTGTTCATAAACTGGGGGATTTCCTTGGCGCTTGCGAAATCATCCGGTTCAAATGTGTGCACGCCGCTGTCTTTGTCCAGTGCAAAAGCATACGGTGTATAGGCGTGCGCTGAAACAATAATCCGGTTCTCCGCCGTATCCTGCGGCAGGTTGAAAGCCTGGTCCGAAGCGTACCATGGTGACGCGTCATAGGCAGGCACAGCCAGATAACGCGTGCTGTTGTTTCCGCCTGATGCCCGTATCGTATCCACAAACAGCTGATTCAGCCGGTTGATGCATTCCGCGGCGTCCAGGCACTCGGGCGTATCGCTGTTCCAGTACCATTCATACTGCGTACCGGTGAGGCGCGGCTCGTTCATGGACTCAATGATCAGGTGCTCGTCGCATTCTTTGAACGCTTCCGCGATCTGGCTCCAGACGGAAGTCAGGTAAGCGGCCGAACGGTCATAATGTGCCGTGTCCGGATAGAAGAAAGCCGGATCGTTGTCATGGTGCACATTCACGATCACATACATGCCCAGATCCAGTGCCCAGCCGGCCACTTCCCTCACACGGTCCATCCACTCCCGGTCGATCACATCCTGCTCATCCACATGATTGTGCCAGCTTACCGGGATCCGGATCGTATTGAAGCCCGCTTCCCTGATCGCCGCGATCAGTTCCCGGCTGGTTTTCACTCCGACCCAGCTGGTCTCCATCCCGGTACCGCTGAAATATCTGTTGTTCCCTGTCGGATGCGCGTCAAACGTGTTCCCCAGGTTCCAGCCGCACTTCATGTCCCGTATCAGCGCCAGGGCTTCGTTGTCGGGAATTTCAAACCTTTTGATATTCCCGAACACCGGTATGGAGATACCTTCTGTCCGGACCGGCGGCTCAGCCAGTCCGGGCGCCGCGCAGAGCATGATGCTGAACACCAGGATCAGCGCAAAAAGCCGTCTGTTTCGCATTCGTCTGTTCCCTCCTTAATGAATGATCACTCCACGGAATACGGGTCGGCCACCGCCCAGAATGCCGGTTTTGGGTTCCCTTTTCCGTCAAACAGCAGCGGGTAGTTTTTGGCGCGCCAGCTCATGGGATCCATCAGCCCCCAGACCTGGACGGCCTCGAACTGATCACTGTGCGCAATCAGCAGCTTCATCACGTCTGCATAATATTTTGCCTGCTGTGTAAAGGAACTCTCGCTGTTATTGCCGACGGTCACGTCCAGCTCGCTGACGCGGAGGCGGATGCCGAGCGCCGCGATCGTTTCCACGGCGTTGGTAATCTGCCCCATGGACGGATAAGAAGCCGCATGATGCATCTGGAAGCCGTAGCCGTCAATATTGCCGTCGGCAATCAGGGAATTCAGCAGGTTTACGATTCCCTTCAGCTTTGCGGGTTCAGCGGTGTTGTAGTCGTTGTAATACAGTTTCGTGCCTACTGGGGCGTATTTCCTTGCAAGCTCATAAGCCCTGTTCGGATAGTCTTCGCCGATCACCGTCAGCCAGTTGCTCTGCCGCAGTTTGCCGGGGCCGTCGTCTATCGCCTCGTTCAGAACGTCCCAGGACACCACGACGCCCGGATAATTTTCGTCCAGGTATTCCATAATGCCTTTGATGTAGTTTTCAAGCCTGCCGAGCATCACTTCCCGGGTGACAAGCGGTTTGCCCGCGTCGTAGCTTTCATGGAAAAACTGTTCCGGCGTCTGGCTGTGCCATACAAGCACATGTCCGTGTACTTTAATTTCGTTTTCATTCGCGAAGTCCAGCAGCGCCTTCGCGCTGTCAAAATGCACCGCAGCGGCAGTTTCATCGCCCGTCTCCTGCAGCAGCGCCTTGCTGGCCTGAAGATCCAGGATCGCGTCAGGTTTCATCTCGTTCTCAGGCGTCAGGATGTTGAACTGCGCCTTGATCAGTTCAACGCATTGGGGAATCCGGAACGCAAAGGACGGGGCGGCTGCCCCGAAATCAAACTGTTCCCGATAGATCTCTTTCAGGCTCGGTACATTTTCAGCCGCCTGAATCTCCATCGGAGGTTCCGTGGCCTTCGCTTCCGGTTCGCCCTTTGGCGCGGTCACAGTAAAATTTCGGATCTCAAACTCAAGCGAGGGGTTGCCTGTCGTTTCCACATACAGCACATACTGGTCGTACGCTCCGGCTGTATAGACGCCTTTCAGCTTTGTCCATTCGCCCTTCTTTGCGTTTCCGTGGGCCAGGTTCTCATAGCTTTCCGCCCCGAATACGGAATGTGCAATGGAAATCATGAAGGGGACGCTTCCTTCGGTGTCCTGCCTGACTTCTGCGCTGATCTCATAGAGGGCGCCTTCGATCATATTGAAGTTCCGGCCCGGGGAATTCCAGTCGCTGGTCCGGCCGGTGGTCTTCAGCGTGCCCTCGCCGGTCAGCGCAACCTGCGCGCCGCGTCCGTACCATCCGTCGGTACCGCTGCTGAAGTCAGATGCGTATATATTTTTTGCCGTCTCCGCCGCGGCAGGCGCGCAGGCCGCCGCAAGGGACAGGGCAGCCAGAAAAGCCAGGATCCGTTTAAACATACTGTTTCATCCTTTCCGGAGTTATTGTTTGGCTGCCTATATCCTACACGTTATTCCGGGATTATTCAAGAGCGGAGGCCGGCAGAATAAAAGGACCGCCCTTTCGGGCGGTCCGGGGATAACGGAAGTGATTTACTGGGCGGGATTATTGAAGGTGTCCAGCAGGCTGTTCCAGAACGGCGTAATGCCTTCCAGCAGTTCCTGCGGATTGCCCCACAGAACGCCCCACAGATAGTTGACGCCTGTGCTGGAACCCAGAACCGTGTTGTTGTCGCCAAGATACAGGGACTTGTCGGCAGCGCCGGACTTCGGCTCGCGCATCAGAGCATAGGTCTCATCCACAGCGCGGGTATCGCCGCGGGTGTTGGTGTATTTGTTGCCGATCCAGGCAGTCTCTTCGTCCACTCCGGGAGCGGTGGAGTTGTACAGGTCCCAGATGAACTGGATCTTGTCCTTGGTCTCTTTGTCGTAGATGTTCGGGATGATACCGATATTCTCGCTGACCATGAACTTGTAATCTTCGCCCTTGGGTCCCTTCGGGATCATCACGCAGCCCCAGTCGTCCTGCATATCGGAGAAATCGCAGGGCGGATCGTTGTAGCCGCCGTAGGTCTGATGTACGCAGAAGGCGGCGTTGCCGGACTTGAAGACGTTGATGAAGTAGTCCCAGTCCTCTTCGGGCCACGCCTGGGCACGGCCGTAATTCTGCCACAGCTGTGCAACCCAGGACAGGGCTTCAATGGTGTTTTCGCTGCCGGCGGTAATGGCCAGTTTGCCTTCATCGTTGAAATCGAAGAAGGAACCGCCGTTGGAGAACACAGCGCACATATAAAGATCGTTGATGTTGCCGGTGATGCCGTAGACTTCCGGCACGCCGTCAGCGTCTTCGTCCTTCTGCAGCTTCTTGCAGTATTCTTCCAGCTTGTCCCAGGTCCATTCGCCGTTCTTCTGCAGGTCGTAGATCTCGTTGTAGTCGATATCGGCGTCCTTCAGGATCTTCTTGTTGAAGAACAGGCAGGCGCGGGGTTCAACGCCATAGGTGACGCCGTACACGGAATCGCCCTTGGTCATGAAGTCCGTAATGCCGGCGTTGTACTTGGTATCCGAAAGGTCGATAAGATCGTTGTCGGCCCAGTCAGCGAACCAGCTGTTCGCCATGGGGCTTCCTACGAATCCCATGGGCATCAGGATGACGCGGTAGGTGTTGGAATCCTTCTGGTCAATGATGTTCCGGATTTCCTCGACCTGAGAATCGCCCCAGCCGCCAAGCTGTTCGTAAACGATATTGACATGGTAGGCTTTCATGATCCAGTCGCGGAAATCGTACATGGCCTGAACGTCTTCGTCAGGATTTTCAACGCGGTCAGGCTCGGCCCAATAGGGGTTGATGTACAGCGTCGCGCCGCCGAAATCGATGCCTTCAACGATTTCGGGATACTCGTCTTCTTCTGCAAAGGACGGAACAATGCATGCCGCCAGCATCAGGACGAGAAGCAGGGAAACCAGTTTCTTCATTAGGGTAACCTCCTTCTTTTATATCTTTTACACACTCATTTCCGAGTGTAAAAAGCCGGGGATTGCAGGTGTAAATGCTGATCTGATCTGCAGTATATTTTACTCTTTGGAACCGGACATTGCAATACTCTGCACAAAAGTTTTCTGGGTGAAGATGTACAGGATAATCAGCGGAATAATACAGAACAGGATGCCGATATTGATCAGCTGCTGCACCCGGGCCGGGGCAACCTGGACGGTCGCGCTGTTTCCCTTGGAAAAATATCCGCTGACGCTCCCCGCAATCGAGTTCAGTTTTATGGAATACATATCAAAGGTTTTGAAGAAATTCCGCGTATAGAACAGGTCGGTCCACTGCCAGACAAAGGAGAACAGGAAACAGCTGGCGATCGTCGGGATCGCATCCGGCAGCATGATCCGCACAAAAGTATGCATGGTAGAGCAGCCGTCAACATAGGCCGCCTCCTCCAGGGACTTGGGAATGCCCTGGAAATAGGTCCTGAGCATATAGATATAGAGGCCGTCTTTCAGTCCCATGCATGTCAGGCACATCAGCAGATACGGCAGCGGGCTTTTCAGCAGGTTCAGCGAATCGCCTTTTGTGGCCCGGAAGATCCCGAATATATCGAAATTGACAAAGTTCGTATAAAGGGGAATGGATATTGTCTGGGGAGGAATGATGATGACCGCGATTACCAGGGCAAACCACAGCTTTTTCAGCGGAAAACTGTAGCGGGCGAATCCGTATCCGACAAGGGTGCAGCTGATGATCTGGAAAAGGCTGCTCACCAGCGATACCCACAGCGTATTCAGCATGGACCCGAAGGTCCAGGCGCCGTTGTTCATTCCCTTCAGAGCCGTCAGTTCCGCGACGATCCTGTAATTGTCCAGCGTCGCATGCCTGGGCAGCAGGACGACGGTGGAATCATACAGGTCTTTTTCAGACATCAGGCTGACCCCGATCCGCGCCAGGATCGGCTGGATAATCATGAAGCAAAGCCCGAAAAGCAGCAGCGCTCGTACAATGGAGACCGTCCACTTCTTGGTCTTGTTCTTCAGGATATATCCGCCGCTTTTTTTGTTCCGGCTGATCGTCTTCCCGTTTTCCGCGAGGGCGTTCACATCAGTTTTCACTGCTCTTCACCCCCTTGGAGATGATCAGGGCGCTGAGGCCGATAAAGGCAAGCGAAACGCCGAAATAGATCCAGCTTTGTGCGGAAGCCTGCCCGTATTTGGAGCTGTTCTGCAGGGTGTTGATGTTCTCCATGACGCTGTTGCTGCTTTTCATGAAGAAGTCGATAATCGTATAGATGGCGTTCACCAGCAGGAGCGGGCTCAGCATGGGGAAAGTGATCTTCCAGAACGCCTCCCACGCGGTGCATCCTTCCACAACCGCCGCCTCGTACAGGGATGGGGAAATCGCGGACAGGCCGGAGAGGAATACAATGATCTGGATGCCGCTGGCCATCACAATGTCGTAGATCGCGTCGATCATGTCAAACACAATCTGGAGCGCTCCGCTGCCGACGCCGGACACCGACAGCAGATTCTGCAGGGATTGTGAAAGGTTCACGCCAGAGGCGCTTGCCGCCTCCTGGGAAACGGCAGTCATTATATTGAAGGAGCTTGAAGAGGTTTGCTCAATGCCCGCCAGCACGCCGGAGGAAAGGATCACCGGCAGGAAGAAGATGGCCCTGGCCAGCGTTCTTCCCTTGAAATTCTGGTTCAGGATGACCGCAAGAACAAAGCTCAGTACCAGCGTTGCGATGGTATTGATGACCATCTTCAGGCTTTCGTCCACGATCGCCTTGTTGAAGTTGGCGTCGATTGCGACGGCGTAATGAAAATTTTTGAAATTGTTCCAGACCAGCGAGTATCCCTCTCCGGGAACAAGCTTCACATTGCTCAGCGAAAACTGGAGGGACTGGATCAGCGGCATCAGCATGAACAGCAGGAAGCCGATGATGAACGGAAAGATGAAGCGGACGCCGGTCCGGGCGTTCCTGGCCCGCATGGTCCGGTAGGTGCCGCTCCACGGGAGGAAAGCGCCGATCCCTTCCCTGGGTGACCAGTAATCGGGCGAATATTTTCTTGCCATCACTTTTCCCCCTTTCCGGTGATCAGGTAGTCACGCGCGGGAATGTTCGCTTCGCCCGCGTAGTCTTCGTTGCCGTAGTTGACATAGACCCGGGTCCCGTCTTCATAGGTCGTGACGGTTACCTGATCCGTCAGGTATTGATGGCCTGTGATCCTCAGCCGGTTCAGGCCTGCCGCCTCTTTCTGGTAGCGGAGGATGGCGTCCCTGGCCGTTTCTTCCCAGCCGCTGTATGCCGTGCCGGAGAGGGCTGTAAAGTCTGTTTCCTGTGTGACCGATCCGTCCGCTTCCGTGAAAGCGAAGTGGAGTCCCGCTCCGTATTCGACGCATCTCAGCAGCTCGGTCTCATAGTCGCCCGACAGGTTCAGCGCGCGTCCGGTATAGTCGATGCTTCCGTGAATAGCGATCTGGTAGAACGGAATCGCTTCGTCAAGGAGTATGTAACGGATGCCGGACAGGTCCATATCGGTGATCAGATCCGCATACGGAAGGACAAAGTCAAACCCTTCCTTGACGTTGATCTTCTCACCTGCCACCTTCGCTTCTGCAAGCGTTTCGGTGTTCATCTCCCTGACGGCTTCCCGGGAAACGGTGCGGTTCGGATCGTAGTCCCCGCTGAGCAGATAGCCGATGTCACGGAACGCGATCCCGCATGCGCCTTTTTCCTTCAGCCAGCTGATCAGCGTGGATGCGTTGCGTTTCGAGTAATCCGGATGGAGGAGATAGTACGGATCCTGTTCGTCACTTTCATAATAATAGATTGGCGAGAAATATGAAACCTCCGCGACCTCGCGTGTAATGTGCCGCGCGGCGTCCCTTGTGGAAAGGAAACCGTCTGTCAGGCCGCTGTCGTATGCGAACGCAGTAATGCTGTCCATGTACAGCGGTATTTCATTCTCCCTGGCATAGTTGATCAGTTTCTCCAGCGCCTTTATTCCGCCCAGTTCTCCGGGTATGCGGACGCCTGTCAGCGCCTTCTGCTTCACGCCGCCTTTCAGCCATCCGGAATAGCGGGCGTTCAGGTTCCGGATCCCGCTGCTCCTGAGGGAGTCCAGGATCTCCTGTCCCTGTTCGAAGGTCGTGACCGCGACCAGTTTTTTCACTGGGAGACCCGCTGTGACAACCTTCTTGTCGATCGCCCCGATCAGCTCAACAGAGGCTGGTATTTCTTCGGAAGCTTTCTTTTCACTGAACTCCGGATACCTTTCCCGGAGATATTCGCCGTATACCGTGGCAAGTTTTGCGTAATCACCGTTGTCCGTGAACCGGTAGCGCTGTGTGAGCGTCGTGTCCGGGATCTTCTTCTCATACATCAGTTGCAGTTCGGTGGTCTTTTCCGACACGTTGTACTTATCGAGATGCAGGACGGTTGCCTTGGCATTGACGTTATTGTAGCTGCTTCTTCCTGAATTGGGAGTGGTTCCGTTAATATCCGCCCTGATCGCGACTAGGGAGGAAGCGCCCTCCACCGCGCACAGGAAGCTTTGTTCTTTCCGCAGGATGCCGAATACAGGGAAAACGGCTTTTGTTTCGGTGATGTATTCGTCTTTCTTTATTCCGTAATCATAGCCGTATACATTGGCGTAATAGGCCTGCTGGGTCACTTTCCGGTTGTTGAACCGGATCAGTGCTCCGCCGCCTTCCGGCACCAGCAGGTATCCGTCCTCATAGCTCCCGTCTTCCTGCGCGCCGACCGCGCCGAAGGCGGGCAGGAGTGAAACGGCCGTAATTGTCGCGTTTGCGCTGTTGAACCGGATCCTGTCGTACGGGACCTCAGCGATAAAGTCCTCTCCGTCCAGGCGGTAGCGTACGGTCACGTTGAACAGGACCGGCGTTTCTCTTTCCGCCGCTTCAAAGAGCGATTTTTCCTGGATCTGCTGTTCCTCGGTATAGAGTGTCTCATCCAGGATATCACGGGTGGAAAAAAGCCGCTCCATTTCCTCTTCTTCCAGTCCGACGACCGTCATGGCGTCTGTCCGGATATCCGGATAGGCCGCAATCAGCCTGTTTGCTTCCTCCGCCTGCGCTTCGCTGCCGTTCAGCATCTCTTCGATGATCGCCGGCGTATAAACCTGGCTTGTCCGCTGAAGGATATAATCCGGCTTTTCTGCAAGCTCCGGGTTCACTGCAAGCAGTTTCTCCGCCAGCGCCTTGTCTTCGTCGCTGCCCGCCTGCAGCGCGGCAATATCTTCGGGAGTGTATTTCTTGAAAGAATAGTCATAGGTACTCCTGGTCAGGATCAGGTCCAGCTTCTGGTCTTCTTCGGTATAATTGACGACCGCCATATTGGCTTCGATGGTGTCAAAGTTTGCCGGACTTGCAATATAAACATCCTGGTTCAGGAGCCGGGGATATGTCCTGATTGTTTCGGCCGCTTCTGTCCGCTCTGATTCCGATCCGTTTGCAAGCGCCTCTGTGGTCTTGGAGCTCTTTTTGGGAGACAGCCCCGTACCGAACAGCTTTTTGTTCAGGCCTGCTTCCTTTGCGAGCGCAACAAATTCATCATACCTCTTCTTTGTCAGTGCATCCGGAATCAGGTACCTTCTCTCGACGTCGCCGACCGTATAATCAATCTCGACGGTGTTTTCGTCCGGCTGGCTGATCTGGTAGGCTCCCCGGGAAACGGAGAAGGAATAATTGTCGTACATGTCGTCGATCGCTTTTTTGGGCAGCCGGTAATAAACGTTCAGGGTGGACGCCAGGGCGGTCCTGATATCGCCGGTAGCGATTTTTTCGTTGCAGTTTTCCGGATCGTCAAACGGATTGGAAAGCCAGGTATGCCCGTAAGGATCTGTCAGCGTGAAATGGGTGGTCAGGGGATTCATCTCAAAGCGCAGCCTGCCGTTGTCCATCACGACAGGGGAAGCATCCTCCCCCGTATAACGGATCACCTCTGCGGTATAAAGCGGCTCGGCTTCCGGCCTTCCCCACAGCAGGTATCCCAGATAGGCGGCTCCGCCCAGCACGGCTGCCAGGAGAACCCACGGGATGACCCGTCGAAGAATGGATCTCTTTTTCATATCAGATCATTCCTCCCTTCTAATACAGCCGGAACCGGATCTCCTTGTACAGTGAGACAAAGAACGAATATGCGTCACTGATCAGGGAGAGCAGCACCATCACCAGGAATATGATCACCAGGGCGCCGACCACAGTCGCTATGATGAAAACGAGGGTTTTCGCGGGACCGAAATCATGGATTTCCATCAGCGCGATAAAGGCAAGGAACGCGCACCAGATCTCAGAAAAGGAAATCAGCACGCTGTAGAATTCCGCTTCATCATAGGCGAGCAGATGGCTCAGCAGGATGCAGGGCAGCTGGATCAGGACATAGGGGGTCAGCGCGTAGCACAGTCCCATGTAAATATCCTTGAACCGCCCTTTTCCGTCAAACAGCGTGGTCAGTGCCCAGTTTGCGAGGCACAGCACCAGGAAAATCAGGGCCAGGGATATGATCCGTTCATAAACGTTGATGTACTGTACCGGCACCATGATGAACTGGAAGTTGGTGTACATCAGTTTCATGACATAGGTGATCAGGAACAGGGCCAGGATCGTATGGGCCGCCGCCATCGATCCTTTCTTCTCACGGTTCAGGTCCCAGAATCCGTCAAATGGATGTGTGATGACATGAAGCGCGTACCTTAAGGATGAAAGATAGCGTCCGGAGCCCTTTTCGGCAGGGAAAACTGCCTCAGCGCTGTTTGAAAGCCTTGCTTCTTTCATGCTCGAACACCTCCCATTTGGATTTGCGGCGCATGCCTCTTAACAACAGGAAAACCACAAGCGCTCCGATCGCCAGCGCTACCCACAGGATATTCTTTTCCATCCATTCCTGCCGGTAGTATCTGTATGCCTTACCGTAATTTACCCGGCTGTAGGCTGTCTTGAAGTTTTCCATGGCGCCGGTAAAGTCTTCTTTTCTCATCTGGGCCCGGCCGATCCCGATATATGCCAGTTTGTAGTTTGCGTTCAGCTTCTGGACGTCCTTCCAGGTTGCGGCGGAACCGTCATAGTCGCCGGTCAGGTACTGGTGGTTTGCCTGGTAGATCATCTGCCCGTATTTTGTCGGTGTAAAAACGGTAATGTTCCCCGTGAACTCATCCAGCATGATCAGGTCGTATCCCATATGTTCGATCGAGACCGCGCCGTTGGAAGCGCCTTCCATTGCGCCCCGGGTTCCGAAGGCCCACAGCATGATTCCCTGTTGGTCATAACCGAAGATCCGTCCGCGGGATCTGTCGATCGCGCAGTACATATCGTCGTCCAGCACGGTGATATCATACAGCTTGGACGGTCCGTGATAATCATTGGGAGTCATCCCTTCCTTCCAGTCCAGGTCGCCGATGGGCGGATATCGGTCGTTTTTGATCAGGATATCGTCGCCCAGCATATTCAGCCGCCGGATTGGCTTGGCCCCGTCCCCCATCAGGTCATACTCGCTGAAGTTGACGTTGGTTGCGTAAATGAATCCGTCCTGGTCAATATACAGGTTCTTGTATTCGGTCGGGACAAAGTCGGCCATCTGTGCGCGCTGTTCCCGGGTGGACAGGTATCTCTTCCAGATATAGTCCCATGTGTTATAGGTGACCTTGTTGGCGCCGATAAAGCCGGTAAAGGTTCCGTCCGCCTCAAACTTGATCAGGCCCTTGTTCACGCTGGTCGCCAGCGCGAAAACCCGGCCTGTGCTGTCTGTAACAATCTTGGTCGGAAGAAAACTGTATTTCTGGTCAAATGTGGAATCCAGCGGTTTGACAAACTCCCACAGGAGATTGCAGTCCTTGTCCGTTTTCAGGATCCGCTGGTTGTTGGTATCGGCAAAATACATATTGCCGTCCTTGTCGACTGAGATGTCGTTGGGGCTGTCCAGGGTGGATGTCACTTTTCCCTCTTCGTCCTTGTGCCATGCCTCATACTGCCAGATCCGGCAGCCTGCTTCCCTGGCT
This sequence comes from Clostridia bacterium, assembly GCA_017512985.1. Taxonomy (GTDB): domain Bacteria; phylum Bacillota; class Clostridia; order Christensenellales; family Aristaeellaceae; genus Aristaeella. Next base: position 17,365 of record JAFWEJ010000016.1, on the reverse strand, counting down.
TTCGTTTCCTCCTCCAGGGCCGTGTCGTAAGCGGCGGGCATCTGTTCTGCCAGCTGTTCAATCAGAAGCTCCGTCTCCTGTATCTCTTTTTCTTTTTGTTCTGTTTTCTCGCCGGCCTTCTGTTTCTCTTCTTCTGTCAGGATTTCTTCCTGTTCTGAATAATCCAGGTCCTTCAGTTCTGTCTTCAGCTGGTCCAGCTTTTTCTCCGCGTCTTCCCTCTGTTTGATCAGGTCTTCATACGCCTTTCTCGCCTTGTAAACCGCTTCTGCCGTCTTGTAATCATCTTCTGTGCCGGTTGCCGTGTCAATAATCCGGCTCAGGCTGAAAGTATAGCCGGTCCGGACCGTCTGCAAAACCCGGTTGTTTCCGCGGTCAACGATATAAAGCGTGTTGCCGGTTGCAAACAGGCTCTGGGGGGAGCTCATGGGAACCTCCAGGTTCAGGCTGGCACTGCTCACCACCTGCTCAACGCGGTAAGCGTCCGGCGACTCCACGACCTCTCCCCAGTAATCATAGTTATAGGTATAAACGCTGGAGAACCCGTCATCCACAGCAAGGGCGCTTTGCTGCGTAAGAAGTATGACGAGTGCAAGCGTCAGCATGATGGATAGAATGCGTCTTTTCACCGTTCTGTCCTTCCCTTTCTGTAGAATCAATCCTTGATGCCGGAGGATGCCATTGTCTCCAGGATCCGGCTCTGGCTGAAGACAAAGATGAGAATCGGGACCGAAACAATGATCAGGTTGGCCGCGGCCATCTGGCCGGTACGGGCAACGCCGCCGAGCTGGATCTGTCCGAGCGCGTAAACCAGCGTCTTCTTCGCTTCGGAGTAGATGATCGTTGCGGCGTTGGCTCCCCACAGGGACTGTACGCTGAAAATGATCATCGTCAGCCAGGCGGGTTTCACGTTGGGCATCACAATGCTCCAGAACACCCGGAACCTTCCGGCGCCGTCGATCGTCGCTGCCTCGATCAGCGCGGTGGGCAGGCCTTCCATGAACTGCTTCATCAGGAACAGGCCGATCGGCGCGGCAAAGGCCGGCAGGATCAGCGCCCAGTATGTATCAACCATGCCCAGCCGGCTCATGATCAGGTAGTTCGGAATGCTTGTCACATAACCGGAGAACATCAGGCAGGTTGTAATCACGCCGAAGAAGAATCGGCCGCCGGGAAAATCATACTTGGCCAGGACAAAGGCTGCCATGCCTGCGATCACAAGGTGGCCGAAAGTGCCGACCACGGTAATGAACAGGGTGTTCACAAAATACCGGCTGAAAGGCACCCAGCTCTGTCCCATCGTCACAAACAGGTCTGAGAAGTTATCCATCGTCGGATGGCTCGGCCATACAGGCGGCGGGAAACGCAGGAGTTCATCCAGGGGTTTCAGGGAGGAACCGACAAGATAGACCAGCGGGAAGACCATCGCGATCCCGACAAGGACCAGCATGAAATAGATGCCGATATCGCCGGCAATGGACCGGTTCGGATGGCGCCGGGTAATCAGGTGCTTCTTCGGGACTTCGATCTTCTGGCCCAGGCGCTCGGCCTGCTCATGCAGGATGTCGCCGCGTGTCTTTGCCACGACAGGTTTGTCCACCCAGTTCTTGTCCATCTGGCTGTACAGTTTCAGTCCCTGGGCAAGCTCGAACACATACCGTGTATCGTCCTTGAGGATAACGGTGATCTGGCTGGCGGTACCTCCGCGGCGGATGTTGTCCATCCGGTTCATCCGGGCATAGTGCCATTCAGCCATCGGCTCTTTCTGGCCCTTTCCGTAAAAGGCCGCGCCGGTTTCTCCCGCGACGAGTTCCCCGCGGAATCTCTTTCCGTTGATCAGCTGGAGGGTGCCGCTGGATCGGACAGTATTGATATCGCTCATATCATGCACCCAACCTTCCCAGCAGCGCGCCGACTGCTTTCTTGCTCAGGATCATGACCAGGAACAGAATGGCTGCAACCGCGCTCGCATAACCCATTTCAAACCGGACGAAACCGTAGTCAAACAGGTGGGTAACCACCGTGCGGACCGCGTAATCCGTGGAGGGGAATCCGCACAGCGCCCGCGGAACGTCGCTGACGTTGAAGGAGGAAGTGATGCTCATGACCGCGCCGAACAGCAGCATCGGCTTCATGCTCGGCAGGGTGATATGGTACAGTTCCTGCCAGCGGTTGCGGACGCCGTCCACATAACCGGCTTCATACATGCTGCGGTCAATGCCCTGGAAACCGGCCACAAAGCTCAGGAAGCCGGTGCCCATGCTCATCCACAGGCTGATGATGATTACGATGGTCATCATATAGCGCGGATCGGTCAGCCAAAGATACGGAGCCTGGATAATTCCCAGTTCCATCAGGATGGAGTTGAACCATCCGTAGGCGTCGCCACGGAAAAGTACGGTGAATATGGAAACCGCCGCCGCTCCCGCGATGGACGGCGCGTAAAAGATCACGACCGCAATCGCCCGCAGCCATTTCGGCAGTTCGTTGATGAACCAGGCAAACAGGAAAGACAGGATATATCCCACCGGTCCGACGATCACGGCAATCACGAGGGTGTTCTTGATCGATGTCAGGAACACTTCGTCCTGAAGGATCAGGTTGATGTAGTTCTGCAGGCCGATGAACCGGGGAGGCTCCAGAATGTTGTAGTATGTAAAGCTGAGAACAATCGATGTGGCGATCGGCAGGATCATGAAGGTGAAAAACAGGATCGCGTACGGTGCCAGGAACAGGTAGCATCCCTTGTTCCGCTTGGCCAGCGTCCAGCTGTGAGCCATTTTCTCCCGCTTCATGGTCAGGTATCTGCTGACGAAGGACTGTGATGACTGCATGCTTGTTCTTCCTCCTTTCCTGTTCAGTCAACCGGCAGGTTGAATTCCCTGCGTTTGATCCTGATCTCTTCGTTGATGGTCCGCGCGTAGTTCAGCAGCGTCTCGCGCTGGTCCTCCTTGGTGTTGATGACCCTGCGCATGGCGTTGGTAAGATGGCGCGTCGTGGAATAACCGCCCGCGATTTCCGGGAAGCCCCTTGTATGGGACATCTGTTCCTCGAGGATATCCAGCTGTTTCCTGGACCAGGCGAGTTTCTCCAAAGCGGCCTTGTTCGCCGTATTGTACCGGGCCGAGGAGCCGAGGATGCTCTCCATTTCCCGGCCGAACTGGGCCTGCGTCTCCGTGCTGGTCCACCATTTCATGAACTCCCAGGCTTTTTTCTTCACTGCCTCGTTGTCCGTGGCGATCATCATGCAGCACTGGCCGTTCGTCTGGGCTGTGTGATCAATGGTGCCGTCCTCCTGCAGCGTGCCGGGGAACAGGGTGAAATCCCACAGGCCGCGGATTTCCGGAGCGGAAACCATCAGCGTGTTGTATACGTTGTAATAGGCGACGCCCAGCGGCATTTCCCCGGAACGGAAACGGCTGGCAAAGTCAAACACGACCGGCATGCCGTAATCGTTATAAAGGCTCGTATAGAGTTTGAACGCCGCGACGCCCGCCTCGCTGTCAACCAGCGTCTTTTTGGCGTCGTCGTCATAGATATACCCGCCGTTCTGGTAAATCATCGATCCCAGGATCGAAATGTCCGACGCGCCGATATCCGGGAAGCTGACGCCCACCGTCAGGCTGTTGCCCTGGATGGTGGGCAGCTCGGCAATCAGTTCGTCCCATGTTTCCGGAACCTTCAGCCCCAGTTCCTCCATAACGTCGGTGCGGTAAAACAGCAGCGGGAAATTCTGCGTCTCCGGCAGCCCGTAGACGCCCTTATGCTTGCTGTCGTTATAGGTCAGGGGATACAGGATGCTGTCGTAGAATTGTGCTGCAACCTCGTCAAAGTCCTCAAACTGGGTCAGGTCCTCCACGGCGTGGCGCATGGCGTAGTTCACGGCGAACCACCCGTCGACGGTCAGCACCACGTCCGGTCCGTTGCCGGCAACCACAGCGGGCAGGAGCGCGTCCGCCTGCACCAGTTTCACGTTCACCTTGATGCCTTTCTCTTCGGTAAACGTATTGTCCACCATCGTTTTCAGCACGGTGCTCTGGTCGCGGCCGGTGGTGATCCACACCTGCAGCACGTCGTCCGTATCCTCGTATTTGTCGCCCAGCGTGTTGTAGTCCACAAAATAGGAGCTTGCGCAGCTGCGGATCTCGTGGCCGATGCTCTGGAAGATGTTTTCATGCACGGGAGAAACCTTGACATTCTCGCCGGTAACCATGATCAGGTCCACGTCCAGTTTGCTCTCGGACATATTTTGCATGGCTGTGCCGAGGGAGGTGATATTGTCTTTGAAGTTTGTAAAGGATTCGGTAATCCGTTCGTTCTGTTCCACAAACAGTTCCAGCTGCCTGGCAAGCGTCTGGGCGGCGGCGATGCGGTCGCTCTTCTCCCCGGTGGTCGCGACCATTTCGTCCACGATCCTGTACAGCCGTTTGCTTTCCAGGTCCATCGCCTCGATGGCTTCCGGATAAACCTGCGCAAGCTTGTAGTCGCGGAAGCGGTCAGGATTGATGCCCGTCAGCACCAGCAGTTTCCGGTAGATCTGGTTTAGCCGGAAGATGCTGTCCTCCACTTCTTTCAGGATCGGCCCCATCTCTCCCAGGGTCACTTCCAGCCGGATGGTATGGCTGCCTTCTTTCAGCCAGAAGCGGAACGGATTCCCTTCGCCGTCGCTCAGGGTGCGCATTTCCCAGCTGGTGTTATAGGCGAATGTCACGGCTTCCAGGTCGGAAAAAGGCACTTCCCCGTCAATATAGACCGTCCGTGCGGACAGCGCGCCGCGCTGGTACATCTGGCGCGCTTTGATGGAGATGTTGTAGTATCCGTCTGCCGGAACTTCGAAGTCCCATTGGATCCATTCTCCCGGATGTGTCCAGGGATCGCCGCCGATATAGTTCAGGAGCGTCTTGGTCACGGAATACGGCTCCGTCTGGGAGGAACTGCGGTCGTATCGGGCGAAGAGGCTCGGCGCGCTGCGCAGCCGGGCGTCTTCCCCCTGGATCTTCAGTTCGTAATTCCGGGCGTCCTCGCTCTTCGGGTCCTCCGGCTGCGCGGCGGTGTATTCCTCATAGGTCGGATAATGGTTGATCGGCGACAGCATGATGCCGCACAGGATCACCGGTTCGTTCACGGCACGCAGGGTCAGTTCGTTCTCCCCCTCCGCGAAATAAAAGGCATAGGGTTCCGTCCGGTAACCCATATCGTCCCGGCAGTAGGCGCTCTGCCTGTCAAAATACTCCTCCTGCGACGGGCGGATCTGGTTTCCCTGGTTGTCTTCCTTACGGCTTTCTTCCTTATCGGTCCACAGGCGTGTAAAAGTGAGCGTGCTGGCGCCGGAGAACGGCACTTCTCCGTTGATCGCAAGTTCACGCTCAATGTCTACGCCGCGGCTCTCCGTTGTCTTGTATTCCAGGCGGACATTGTATAAACCGGCCTGCGGCACATTGACTTTCCAGGTCAGTTCGGATTCTTCCTCCGTCATGACGCCTTCCGCGCAGGCCTCTCCGCCTTTTCCTTCAAAGGCTTTCAGGTCCACTTCAACTGTCTCCGTGGCAGCCGGCAGATCGGTATACTTCGCCAGATAGGCTTCGTACGTGTTGCTCCGGCCGATACCGGTGACGTCGGTGGACAGGTCGGTGCCTTCATATTTGTCCCTGTAATTGGCCGGGCTGCGGCTGAGCAGCGTGATTCCGGCAATGACAAGGACAGCTGCAAGGACACCGATGAGAGTGTTCCGCCATTTTCTTGACATGTGTTCATCTCCCACTTGCGGCGCTTAAAAGCCGTTGAATCAATTGAAAAGGCTGTGAAATTGGAAAACAATAATACCATTACAGTACCTGTAAGATTATACAGTTTTGGTCATGGGGTGTCAACAAATGAAAGCAGCAGGAACAGTACAATTCCTGTACTTGTCCTGCTGTAAATGTGTCTGTACATTATGCAGTTGTTGCGCTTTTTTCACCGGATTTCAGCGCCGAGTTTGAATTTCAGGTTGCCGAGGATTTTCTTGATGTATTTGTCCACTTCCTCCGGCTGCAGCGGCTTGTCTTCCGGTTCAAAAGTGATCTTGAAGGCCATGCTCTTGCGTCCTTCGCCGATCTGCTCCCCGCGGTAGATGTCGAACAGTTCCACGTCGCTGACGCGCGGGCATGCGCGGGCGATCTCATGCATCAGGTCGCCGCAGGGCGTTTCCTCCGCCACGGTCAGCGCAAGGTCACGGACTGCCGCCGGGTAAACGGACAGCGGGCGGTACCGGAAGCTCGCCGCCATATGGCTCATCATGATTTCATAGTCGATCTCGCCCAGGAAGATCTTGTGGCTGGATTTGGCGTCCTTGTGCAGCTTCAGTTCTCCGGTCACTTCATTGGCCAGCTTTCCGAAGCAGCCGATCCGCTCCCCTTCGCACAGGATATACGCTGCGATGCCCGGATGCAGCCACGGGACGTCCGTCGCGCGTTCCACGTCAAAGACCAGTCCGAGCGCTTTGCCCAGCGCTTCGACCGTTCCCTTCACGGTGAAGAAATCCTCCCTGTCGCCGAATGCCGCGAATCCCAGGTGCGGCCGTTCATCCGGAAGCTCTCCGCCTTCGCGGGGCACATAGATATTGCTGATCTCGAAGATCCGGCCTTCGTTGTTGCCCTTCTTCAGGTTCTCAACAATAATGTTCATCAGGCTCGGCGCAAGCAGCGGCCGCATGATCGCGAGGTTCGCGGAAATCGGGTTGCGGATGCGCAGCACGTTCCGTTCCGGCGCATCCGCGGGAATGCGCAGGAAATCCAGGTCGCTGTCTGCATAGAAGGACAGCGTGCAGATTTCGTGATAGCCCTGTCCGCACAGGATCCGGCAGACCCGCTCCCGGCGCTGCTGCGCGGGCGTCTTTCCGCCGCTGGTGACCATGGCGGCCTTCAGGAAGGTCGGTTTCACATGGTCGTACCCGTATTCGCGGATCACTTCTTCCGCCAGGTCCGGCTCGCCGACCTCGATATCCTCGCGGTACCGGGGAGCGGTCACGTTCAGGCTGTCCCCGTTCCGCTCAACCTCAAAGTTCAGGTTCTTCAGGATCCGGAGCACATCCTCCGCCGGCACCTCAATGCCGAGGATCGCGTTGATCTTCTGCAGGCTTGCTGTAAAGCGCTTGCCTTCGCGGGGCGCGCCGGCGCTGCAGTCAAAAGCGCTGGCCGTGATTTCGCCGCAGCCGAGTTCCTGGATCAGGTGCAGGGCGCGGGCCATGCCAAGCTCCGTGGTGTATTCGCTGATGCCCTTTTCAAAGCGGGCGGAAGAGTCACTGCTCTGCCCCAGGGCGCGGGAAGTCTTCCGCACGTTGTCCCGGGCGAACTTTGCGGCTTCAAACAGCAGCTGGGTGGTGTTTTCGGTGATCTCGCTGTTCAGGCCGCCCATGATGCCGGCCAGCGCCACAGGGCGGTTGCCGTCGCAGATTACCAGGTTTTCAGGCGTCAGGGAGAATTCTTTCTCATCCAGCGTCTGGATCTTCTCGCCGTCTTTTGCCCGGCGCACGATGATTCGCCGTTCCTGCAGTTGGTCCATGTCGAAAGCGTGCATCGGCTGGCCGATCTCCAGCAGCACATAGTTTGTGATATCCACCACGTTGGAAATGCTGCGCAGTCCGCAAAGGGCAAGATGCCGCTTCATCCACCGGGGGCTTTCCCCAACGGTGATGTTCCTCACGCCGTGGCCCAGGTACCGGGGGCACAGGTCCGGTGCTTCCACGGTAATATCCAGTCCCGGGAACTGATAATCGCTGGCGGTATAATCCGTCGCGGGCATCTTCAGTTCCTTGCCGAGCGCGGCAGCAACCTCGCGGGCGATGCCCAGCACGCTCTGGCAGTCGGGCCGGTTCGCCGTAATGGAAATGTCAAAGATATAGTCGTTCATGCCGACGACCTCCCGGATATCCGTTCCGGGAACGGTATCCTTCGGCAGGTCCATCAGTCCGTAAACTTCGGCGCCGGGATACAGGTCGTCGTTCAGGCCCAGTTCCTCGCCGGAGCACAGCATACCGTCGGACGGAATGCCCTTCAGGGGCTTCGCCTTGATGGTCACGCCGCCGGGCAGCGTTGAATTGTCCAGCGCTGCAGGCGTATGCATGCCGGCATATACATTCGGCGCGCCGGTCACGATCTGGATCGGGTTGCCGCAGGATCCGCAGTTCACCTGGCAGATCTGCAGATGCGTCCCCTCCACCGGTTCGCAGGAAAGCACCTCGCCCACGACCACGCGGCTGACTTCCTTTCCCAGGTCAATCAGCTCTTCCACTTCGAATCCGCAGCCGAACAGTTTCTCTTCCAGTTCCTCCGCGGAAATGTCAATATCCACATATTCCTTTAACCAGCTGTACGGGACTTTCATCGCTATTCACCCCTGTAAACAATCAATTATTCAGCGTTCATTATTCTCTGAACTGTTCAAGGAAACGCATATCGTTCTCAAACAGCAGGCCGATATTGTTGATCCCGTATTTCAGCATCGTGATCCGTTCAATGCCGATGCCGAACGCAATGCCGGAATACACGTTCGGATCGATCCCGCAGTTTTCCAGCACATGGGGATGCACTACGCCGCCGCCGAGCACTTCGATCCATCCGGTGTGCTTGCACAGTCCGCATCCTTTTCCGCCGCATTCGAAGCAGCTCACGTCCACCTCAACGCTCGGTTCGGTGAACGGGAAATAACTCGGCCGCAGGCGCGTCCGCACGTCCGCGTCAAAGATCTGCTGTACGAATTTGTCCAGCATGCCCTGCAGGTCGCACAGTGTGATCCCCTTGTCCACGACCAGCCCCTCCATCTGATGGAACATCGGGGAATGGGTCGCGTCGCTGTCGGAGCGGAACACCCGTCCGGGCACCAGCACCTTGATCGGCGGTTTTTCCATGTCCATCACGCGGATCTGTCCGCCGCTGGTCTGGGTGCGGAGCAGCAGGTCGTTCTCCAGGTAGAAAGTATCCTGCATATCGCGGGAAGGATGATCCTTCGGCACGTTCAGCCGTGTGAAGTTGTGGTCGTCGTCCTCGATCTCGGGCCCTTCGAAGATTTCGAAGCCCATTCCGGCAAACACGTTGATCATTTCGTTCTTCACCAGCGTCAGGGGATGCAGTCCGCCCAGGGGCGTCTCTTTCCCCGGCAGGGTAATATCCACCTGTTCCCGGCGGTTGCGGGCGGCAAGCTCCAGCTCATCCATCCTGGCGCTCAGGTCCTGGTACTTCTCCTCCACCAGCACCTTGAACTCGTTGATCACCTTGCCCATGGCGGGCCGGTCCTCCTTGGCGACGGCGCCCAGGCCCTTCATCAGGTCGGCCACGGCACCTTTCTTCCCCAGGAAATCCTGCCAGAAGGCAGCCAGTCTTTCCTTCGTGTCGATCTGGCCCATCCGCTGCTCCATCTGTTCCCGCAGTGCCTTGATCTTCTGCTCCATAAATTCCACTCCCAAATCCGGTAATGATAAACAGCATTACAGCAGTGAACGGGGCCTTTTTGCCACCGCTCACCGTATTTATGCATTATGAATTATGAATTATGAATTGTCAATTGTTTATTGGGCGTTTCTGACCAGGGTTTTGATGTCCTCGACCACGGCCCGGATATCCGGATTTGCCTTCATGTTTGCTTCCACTGTCTTGCAGCTGTGAAGGACCGTCGTATGGTCCCTGCCGCCGAACACATTGCCGATCTGCGGCAGGCTCATGCCGGTCATCTCACGCGTCAGGTACATGGCGATCTGCCGCGGCACGGTGATCTCCCGTTTCCGGGTCGGTCCGGTCATGTCCTCCAGCGTCTGTCCGTAGTAATCGCTTACGGTGTTCATAATCAGTTCCGCTGTGATCTGTTTGCGTTTGACCGTATTGAAGACTTCCTGGAGTGCGCGTTCACACAGATCAATCGTGATAGGTTCCTTCACCAGGTTCGAATAAGCCACCAGCCTCGTCAGGCAGCCTTCCAGTTCCCGGATATTGCTGTCGATCTTGCCCGCGATCAGCTGCAGCACTTCGTCCGGGATCCTGATGCCTTCCTGGGTTGTCTTTTCCCGCAGAATTGCCACCCGTGTATCCACATCCGGCCGCTGGATATCCGCCACCAGTCCCCATTCAAAACGGCTGCTGAGCCTCTCTTCCAGCCTCGGGATGTCTTTCGGCGGTTTGTCGCTGGTCAGGATAATCTGCTTGTTGTCGTTATGCAGTTCATTGAAGGTATTGAAAAATTCCTGCTGGGTACTCTCCCGTCCGGCAATGAACTGGATATCGTCCACCATCAGCACATCAACCTTCCGGATCTTTTCCCGGAATTCATAGGTTGTCTTCATCTGAATCGCGCTGATCAGTTCATTGGTAAAACTCTCACTGGTCATATACAGGATCTTTTTCGTCGGATCCGCCTTATGGATAAAGTGGCCGATTGCCTGCATCAGGTGGGTTTTCCCAAGGCCTACACCGCCGTAGATGAAGAGCGGGTTATATGCGTCGCCCGGGCTCTCAGCCACAGCCAGCGCCGCGGCGTGCGCGAAGCGGTTGGCGTTGCCGACCACAAAGCTCTCGAATGTGTACTTTGGATTCAGATGAGGGTCATTGTCGTCTGGAGTATGATCGGTTTTGTCCCGCGACAGTTTTTCCTGCATCTCATCCTTGGTGAGCAGCACAATCTTCATTGGCCTGCCGGCCACGTCGCTCAGGTACTTTTCGATCAGGTCAGAATACTTGTTCTTGATCATGGAGATCATGCGGTCCATCTTTACGGTGACAAACAGCGTGTCGTCTTCAAGGATGCCCGGGACCATATTGCCGTCTATCCACGTGGAATAGGACACGTAGTTCATGTCCCGCGAAAGCAGGGCACAGGTCTGCTCCCAGAGCGACTCGATGTTCATTCGGTCATTCTCCATTCGGTGTAAGATGATAAACCGCTTCTGCGGCTGATGTCCTGTTTTCGCCGGCAGGCGGCAAAAAAAGCGCACGACAGACGCGTGGGCTGTGGATAACCGGACTGTGGATAACTGTCCTTTTGCCAACCGGCTCGACTATATTATCAAAAACATTATGGGATTTCAAGGGTTTGCGCCCTGTGGATAATTCCGGATAAATTGATGAAATTTTAAGAATTCCTTCATTTGTTCGAACAAGGTTTTGTGGAGTTCTCCGCTTCTGCCACAAGATTTATGGTTTTTCCGTTTTCTTCTTTTCGTTTTTTTGCTGTTCTGCGTGTCCCTTGACATTTTCCCTTTGAAAAGTTAACAATTACTTCATTTTATGATATGATACAGGTGTTTATTATATGGAAACAATTCTTCTGCGGGGGGATCGTCATGATTGAATCCTGGCATGTGCGGGAAGCCTTGCGTCCGCGCTTCGGTTCCGCGTTGGTGGATATTCCCGGCATCTGGGACCGCACAGCTGCGGTCCTGCGCGATTATGCTCCTTACCGGGACACCTTCAGCGATCTGGCTGCCCGCCTGGAGGATGTCCTTTTCAATACGGTTTATGAACAGCTGGGGCCGTCCATGGGTGCGCAGATGGATAACGGCACGGTCCGCAGAATCCGTTCCGCGGAACTGAAAGACGCCGCGGATGACGCCATGGGCGTTCTTTTTGATCAGCTCAAAATCTATTCTGTCACATATGACTCCCTTCATGAATACTTTATGTCCGCCGGTTCCTTTGCCGCCATGCGCGTTCTCTATACACGCTTCCGGGAATTTATGCCGGCGGCGGAACGGAAGATTCTCGCCCGCGTCATCCGGGACAGCCGTTCCCGGGAATACTGGGAGAGCTGGATGGATCCGGAAGACCGTCAGTAACAATAACGATTCATCCCTCACGGATCCTCCCTTACGAAGATCCTGCCTGCTGAAAGGAAGACCTGTACCTCTATGAAGAAAGCGCTTGCTGCCCTGCTTGTACTTCTGCTGTTCCTCCCCGCTCTGGCGGGAGCGGAGACGGTAGTTACCAGCTTTTATCCGGTCTGGATCCTGGCCCGGAACCTGACCGAAGGGATCGAAGGCCTGGAAGTTGTCAATATGGCGGCGAACACCACCGGCTGCCTGCATGATTATACGCTGCAGAATTCCGATATGGCGGTTCTCTCCGCCGCGGATGCCCTGCTGATCAACGGTTCCGGTATGGAAACATTCCTTCCGGTTATCACCTCGGCGTATCCGGATCTTCCTGTCATCGACGCAACGGCGGGACTGCCGTTCCTGGCAGAATCGGACCTCGTTGAGATTGGGGAGCCGGAAGAAGGGGAAGAAATAAACGCCCATCTCTGGCTTGACCCGCAGCGGGCAGGCGGCATGGCCGTCAATCTTGCGGACGGCCTGGTACGTCTTTTCCCCGATAAGGCCCGGCAGATTACAGATAACCTGGACGCGTTCACCGCGCGCCTCCTTTCCCTGGATGAAACGCTCCGGGAGGGGCTGTCCGGCGCGAAACGGAAAGTGATTGTCTTCCATGAAGCGCTTCCCTATTTTGCCGAAGCCTGCGGCTTGACCGCCGCGGCGGTCGTCAACAAGGAACCGGAAGATACGCTTCCCACGGCGCAGCTGGTCCGCGTGGTACAGCTGATCAGGTCGGAGGAAACCATGCCGCTGATCCTGAAATCCGCTGAGGAAGATCCGTCTGTCAATACGCTGGTGAATGAAACCGGCGTCCCTGTCTGCGAACTTGATCCCCTCACTTCAGGCCCGGACGATCCGCCCCTGGATTACTACGAAACCGTTATGATTCAAAACATGAAGAGCCTTCAGTCCGCAATGGAATAATCCGATGCTTCCCTTCGTTATCATTCTGAATTATGAATTAAACAGAAAGGATCCCTGTTTATGTTCAGCGTGAGTCCGGAAATCTACGCGGTCCTTTCCACAGCCTCACGCTGGCTTTTTGCTTTTTTTGCCCTGATGCTCCTGCTCTTTGCCTTCTCCTGGCATCATTCCGACCGGAAGGAACGCAGGGACCGTTTCAAAAATCTCCCCGGTGCGGGCACCGTCGGGGAACTGGTCGTCCTTTCCGGCAGCAGCGAACTTCCGGTGGATACCTGGTTCCCGGTACCGCGGGAAGGCGTCCTTGGTTCCCTTCGCTCCTGTGACCTGGTTGTCCCCTGCAGCGGTGTCCGGTCCCAGCATCTGGATTTCTCCTGGCAGGACGGAACAGGCCTGCTGATCCGTCCCCGCATCGGCTGCGAAGTGCTGGTGGACGGTGTTCCCGTTTCCCGCCGGGGCGCCTATGCCGATACCCCTCTGCTGCACGGATCCCTTCTGCAGGTCGGCGATGCCATACTGCGCCTGCAGCTTTTCTCCGCTCTTTCCCATACCAATCGGCCTTTTTCTCCGCAGGCTCCGGTTCCTGATCCCGGTTCCGGTTCATGGATGCCGCCGGCACAGCCAACGGTACAGCCTCCCGTACCGGATCCGTATGCCGCGTCGCAGCCGTGGACCTCACTTCCTGTCCAGGGCTTAGTCCCGGATCAGGCTCCTCCTGTTGCGGAGCAGTATCCGCCGCAGCCGCTTCCTGATCAGCCGCAGCAGCCGGAACCGCCGCAGGCCGGTCAGCGCCGCAGCCGCGCTGACCGCTGGAAGGAGGACTGGAGCGAATGAACAGGCAGAAGTCCTCAGGTCGTTTCCGTTTCGCCGCAGCCTCCGTCCTGCTGGCTGCTCTCATCTTTCTGGTGCCTGCCCTCCGGGCCGGGAATCCTTCCCTCTATCTGCTTGCGGTGCTGATTCCCTGCCTGATCTTTCTGTGTGAAACTGTGATCGCGCGCATGTTTTCCCTGGACCGTATGATCATGGCGCTGGTGCTCTGGCTCTGTGCCGCCGGGATCGCCGCGCTGGCGCAGGCGGACCCGGATACCGCGCTGGCGCAGTCTCTCCGCTGCGGCGCCGCGCTCATCGCGCTGTTGATCGGCGGGATTATGATGCGCACCCTGACGCCCTCTCTGCTGACCTCATCCTGCGCAGCTTTCCTCGGCTTGCTCATGCTTGCCGGGAAACTGTTTTCCCCTGTCCTGCCCTTTCCGCTGACAGAAGCCGCGATGGTTTTCCTGCTGATCGCCTTTGCTTCCCTCTCTGCCCGCCAGAGTACGGTTTTCGCGCTCCTGCTGGGCCTTGTCGCGCTGTCGCTGCTGCTGATCACGGGCAGTTTTGCGGATGCGGTGCTCTGGGCAGTAATCATCCTGCTGTTGGCCTTTGCAGCCGACGGAAGGCTCATGCTGCTCCTTCCGGCCCTGGCTGTCGTTTCTTTGCTTTTCTTCATCACGTTCCGGCTCCGGCTGTTCGATCTTTCCGGGAGTTCTTCCTCCGTGGAGGCGCTGGTATCTGCCGGGGCAATCGGAGCGGACGCGCTGCCGGAAAGCTTTTCATCGCTGGATTCCGGTTCTCTCTTCCTTTCCCTGGCCGGTCATTACGGCCTGATCTTTGCCGGGCTGACCGCCCTGCTGTTCCTTCCGTTAACGCTGCGCGGAACATCGGTTGCATCCGCTGCCCGCACCCGTTTTCACGCTGTGCTGGCAATGGGTGCTTCGCTGATGCTCGCGCTCCGGGCGCTTGCGGCGATACTGTCTGTATTCGGTTTCCTGCCTTTGTCCGGACTCAGGCTGCCCTTCCTGACCGATTCGCTGCCTGACCTGTGCGCCCAGCTGTTCCTGGCAGGAATGCTGTGCGGAATCTCCGGGCAAAACGACGCTGACCTGGCTGAAGACGCCCACCTTGCCATGCTGGCAAAATGAAAGGACTTTCCCCATGAAACAGATGCGTTCCCGTTTCCGGCTGATCACGCTGCTGCTGGTCTGCGGATTTCTTTTGACGCTTGCCGTATGTACCGGCACTGCGTTGAAAAAAGCCGGTATCTCTCTGTCTGTTTCACCGTTCAACAGCACTGCGTCCCCTGCCCCTTCTGTTTCCCCGTCGTCTTCCCCCGCGCAAAGCCTCTCGCCCGGGCCCTCTGAAACGCCTGCCGGCGCGACCGTTTCCCCCGTAACTGACATTTTCACGAATCAGGAGTATAATACTACAGGACTTTGATCTGTTCCTGAAAGGATGGTCGTCTGAATGATCCGTTTGAAACGCGTTTTTACGGCAGCGCTTGCGCTGGCTCTTTTATGTTCCTCTTCCGCTTATGCCGCGGGCAAAAAGGACCCGGTATATACACCCCGGGAAATCACAACGGAAGTCGTGCAGGATATCCCTGCGGAAATCCAGCAGGTTCTGGACGCCGCTTATGAACAGTGGATCGAAACAAACGGAAAAAATCTGAAAGATAAAAACAAGTTCACAAAATGGCGGAACAACTACACGTTTGAATGGTGCGGCGGATTTGTAACCTGGTGTATGCTGGAAGCCGGCATCCCCATGGAGGAAAACAACCGCATCAAAAAAGGCGAAGTGGAAGGCCTTTTCCATGTTAAGGAAGCCGGAGTCGGCAAGCTCTATGACGGATACGGCAAACTGAACCGGATTACCCGCGTTCCCCAGAAGGGCTATATTGCCGTATACGGAAACAAGGGAAAAGGCGGATCAACGCCGTATTATCATGTCGGTTTGGTTTATGACGTGGAAAATCTCGGAGACGGCAGATACCGGATCACCACCATTGAGGGAAATGTCAAAGGACATACCATCCGGATGTTTATCCGTGATTATGATATGAATCTGGCTTCCGATAAAGATACAAAGGAAAAGGACATGTCACTCGTCCCCGTGGAGGAGCGCGTCCGGGAGGAAACCGATATTTTCTCTTATGGTTATGCTTACCGCAACAAAAAAATGTACATTACCATATTCCTGATGCCCTGGATCCCGGAGGAGGCCTCTGCTGCCGTTCCGGAAGAAATATCCGCCGATTAAAACAGTATGAAACGGAGGGATCGTTATTGCTGTGGATGTACGCGGTCTGCGCGCTGACTATGCTTATCTGCCTTCCCTTCTTTATGCATTATAAAAAAGCATTGCGCTATAAACTCGCGTCTGCCTTCAAAACGCTGGGAACGCTGGGCGCGGCAAGCTTTGCGCTCATTGCCGCGCTTCGCCTGGATCCGCGGTGCTGGGTCTGCTTTGCGGCGCTCATGCTTCATGCAGCCGCGGACTGGCTGCTGGAGTTTAACCTCTACTGGGGAGAAGGATTCTTCCTGGCCGGTCATATTTGCTATATTGCGTTCTTTACAAAACTGTTCCCGGTTTCCGCGGTTCATGTGATCGCGGCCGTCTGCTTTTTGGGAATTATCGCATACCTGTTCTGGCGCTGGAGAAAAACAATCGGGGAACGTATGGTTCACTTCGCGCTCTATGCTGTGGTCCTTGCACTTACTACCGCCTGCGCCATCGGCGGCCTGACGGGCCATACGCTTCAGGGCCAGCTGATTGCCCTGGGCGGGGCGTTGTTCTTTATCAGCGACGCTTTTGTCCTGGGCCGCCTGCTCTTCACTGCCGACCGTACCGTCGACTGGGCAGTTATGATCCTCTATTACTCCGCCCAGCTTCTGATTGGTATTTCCTGTCTGGTTTGATATATTTCTCCCAGAAGGAATATAGACATATTCAGCAGTTGCGTAAGCAACTGCCTATTGGAATCCGGGGAGCGAAGGAAGCGGCAGCCCGGTGGGCTGCCCTGCGAAGCAGGAAGCGACCTGGGGGTTGAAGCGCCTGGACAAAGAGCCAGTGGCTCTTTGTCATCGGAAAACGGGCGGCAGTCCTGGGCAATCAACCGAAACGAGCAGAGAACTGGAGCGTCCCCGCCAGGTTCTCTGCGACGATTGAGGTTGCGGTCCGCCGGCTAATGACAAAATAACTGCTGCATCTCTGCAGCAGTTATATTTGGAATCCGGGGAGCGAAGGAAGCGTCAGCCCGGTGGGCTGTCCTGCGAAGCAGGAAGCGACCTGAGCGAGTCAACCGAAACGAGCAGGGCGAACCGCCCCAGGGGAGCACTGCGAAGATTGAGGTTGCGGGAGCGCGCCGCCGAGATTCCAATAGAAAAACCACCTGCCTTAGCAGGTGGTCTATTGGAATCCGGCGGCGACCTACTCTCCCGGGCCGTTACCAGCCAAGTACCATCGGCACTGAAGGGCTTAACTTCTGTGTTCGGTATGGGAACAGGTGTGACCCCTTCGTTATCACCACCGGAAATGGTGAGCTATGTGAGAAATCACTTTCGTGATTCCTTCGTTCCTTTATCGGAACGGTGAACCCGCTCGGCCGTCCTTTTCTTCCTCCTCACGGGTCGCTGGATTGCTTACGCAACCCTGACAACTGCACAGCTTTGATCCAGGAATTTTTAGACCATAGTTTTTCTGTTTCCTGCGATCGTCGTTACCCAAAGTCTTCCGACTTTGGACGACTGTAGCAGGGGAAGCATTCGCCGTGCTGAAGCACGGATGCTTCCT
>JAFWEJ010000015.1 GCA_017512985.1 Clostridia bacterium | reverse complement strand
GGTCCCCAGCGTCAGCAGCTTGCTCTGCTCCTCGCCTTCCACTGTGTATGTCGCCACAATCTGGAAGTTGTCCGGCAGGTTGTCCACTCCGCTGAATGCCTTCGTGACCTGCACATCGCCCAGCGTGCCGGTATATGTGTTTTCGAACTCCTGTGAATCAAGGCCCTGAACCAGCGTCGCCTGGTAGTCGCCCCACATTCCGAGCGTTTCATCAAACACCCTGGTTACTTTTACCTGAATCGTTTTCTCGCTCGGATCGTATCTGATACCATCGTAAGTGTAATGATTGCCTTCGTTGGCTCCCTCAGGAATTACTTCGACAACTTTGTATGTGAATGTTTTTTCTGTCGCCGTATCTCCCGCGGCAAACACACTGTCTGATTTGTATCCGATCGGAGTAAATGTGATTGTGCCCGAAGAGTTGTTCTTTCCCGTTGATACGACGTTGTCGTTCTGATCCAGGACCCGGAATGTGAAGTCATTCCCTTCCAGCGCTTTTCCTTCCAGGGATTTTGTACCTGTCAGCGGAACAGCAATGTCAATATCCTCCATCGTATTGACAAAACTTTCATTACTGTGCAGTGTTGTATAGTTGCCCCATTCGATACCATCCACAATACTGATTGTATTGGCATCCAGCAGCGAATCGATATCAATATCTGCAATCTTGATGATATTGTCAGGATCTGTATCGTCTGTTGAGACTGTTAATAACTGATCTTCCTTCCCTTCAGCGACCTTATACAGTTGTGTTCCATCTTTATCGATATACAGTACTGTCTTTGAAATATTATTGACAATTTCTATTCTGGATTTAATGGTAACCTTCATCAGATACTGTGTGGTATCATAGGTCAAACCGGTTTTCTGAACAGATGTATCTTCATAAATCCTGAAATAGTAAGTGCCTGCATTAAAGAACGGAATATCGGCAAATTCGATTGTGCCGTTGCTGTTCTTCGGATTCTGTTCGTTTTCCCAGAATGCGTCATTCCCGTTTGTATTATATTCACCGGCAGTTGCAGTATCCTCAAACCGGTCCATATGGAATGTAAACACTTGCGTAGTAGGCGCTGCGTCGTTAAGGATTTTACCAAAGTCCACTTCCGCATATACGCCAACCAGCACGCCGCCGTTATAGGGATACAGATGGCCTTCGGCGCTTGATCCGATATACGCGTTGTTTCCGATCAAAGTTCCGCTGTAGTTGCCGCCTTCAAATTTGATAAGTGCTTTCGGAGCGACCACATGGCCAAACTCTGATTCGCCGTTGGATGGCGAATGCACTGTATGTGTGCAATTGGGATAATTGTATACAATAGATATTCCTTTGCCGTTTTCTACTGTAGTTAATGTATCGCCGTTAACTTTCAGATAAGGAACATACATCGTTTCATCGTTCCCGGTAAAGTTGATGACTGTTCCCGGCAGATCCTCAAACGGTGTCGTGTTCCCTTCCGGAATCACAAGGTTGATTGTTATTTGCTGCCCGGGGGTTATATCTACAATGATATTGTCTCCCGGAGATACATTTACGACTCCGTTATCATTCGGTGTGACTGTATCCCGGGCGTTGACTGCCATTGACTTGGATGCGTTGACTATATTTTTCTGGAGCCTGTTCCAGTCGACAAAATCATCGCTGATAATTGTTGCGCCGGCTCTGTTGAAACCATAATCTTTTCCGCCGTCTTGCGCATAATGACGCTGATCGTTTACATAGTATCCAATGACGTTGTTTTTACTGCCCAAATACGTATTGACAATCGTGTCAGCTCCGTATTTGTTCAGCATTTGACGGTATTCTGTCGGGCGCGAATGGATAAACGGACCGGTTATTCCGGCATTGGGATTATCCATCTTTCCGCCGACCACTGAAGGATTAATGGCGTCATAGCTGTCTGCCAGGCCTGATACGTCGCCGTTTTCATCAATATCAAGGTCTCCGCGGATCAGGACAGCACCCATCTGATGCTTTGCAATATACGCGTCACCCTGGCCAACGTCCGCGCCAAACTCTTCATCTCCCTTTGGGCCGTAGCAAAGGGTTACTACGTTATATCCTCCGTCCAGCACGTCTTCCAGTGAATAAAGCTTGAAGTGGTCGTTCGGTACATCGAGATATACCACATCCGTTAAAACCTGCTTCACACCGGGAATGTTTTCAATTATTCTGGGAGGATTCTCGGCTGTCTCATCATAAACATAATCTTTTTGTACCACAGGATAGCTGACAACTGTATGGGTTTGTACAGTATCGCCTATTTTCATTACATTGCCGTCATATCCTGTTGTCAGTGCGCTGGGATGTGTTGCCGGGGAGTTGGACGGGAGCACATGCAGCTGAACAGACATTTGCATTTCATGTCCGCTGATTGTCGCTCCGGGCACCGGCGCACCCTGCTGGTCATACCATTCGCTGATGACGACATCGAATGTCTTGCCGCCGTCATGGCTGTCGCTGTTTGTGATTTTGGCAAACCCGTAACCTTTTACGTTGGATTGATAATCAATTGTTACCTTTGCATACAAATCGTAACCATCCGGGATCGTGAGGCCGTTCTCGCCGCAGTCAAGCTTCACGTGATACTCAGTAGGATCGGATGTACGTATCAGGATTTCGTTTGATGTCGCAGTCTTGGGATCTCCCTTGTTGTTATTGTCCACCCAGTTGTTTCTGCGGTTATAAACAAAAGTATATCCGTCAAAATCAGCTTCCGAATAGCTTGTGTCCGTGTATTGGGTAGGCGCGTTTGTCGTATATGGACTGTGAACCAGACGGATACCGTCTACATAGTATCCTGCCGCTTTCGCGTCTGTATAGGAGATCGTACCGCCGCCGTCAAGCGTAAATGAATCAAGAATCGCGTAGTTTGTGGAAGCGCTGGTCTGAATGCTTGCATAGGCAAATCCGATTCTGCCTTCTGCACTGTCGCCGTTAAACAGGCCCGCCCGGATCCAGCTGCTTTCCGTAATGGCCGGAGCGTCTCCTTCGCCCGGTGTAACCGGTTCAGACATGTCCGAGTTCTTGAAATTGACAGTGACCTCATATCCCACTTTTTTGGTCGCGGTAATATGGAAGCTCTGGTCGTTTGCTCTTTGATTGTCAAATGTGAGATCGTAAAGCTCCAGCGAGTCTCCGTCTGAGCACGTAGACGCTGTGGTTATCTGGCTGGAACCGGAATCGTAACTGTCCCGGATCATCTGTGCGGACGGTTCACCGGAACCGCTGTATTTCAGGATTTTCCCGTATGTGATTGTTGCAGCGTCTGTCGGAATCGTATAGGCCTCGCCGTTATTGTTTGCATTCTTGAAATCATGGATCACGGCCTGGGAACCGACTACGGTAATCGGTGCATAATACTTATTGTTGTAATTGTCTTTGAGTACAAGGTAATAATTTCCGCTCAGCGTTACATTGGTATCGGGCCGCCCGTTGTTGATAAAGTCAATGATTACGCTGTTTTCATCTGCTACCTGCTTGGCAATGATATCAAACTCTGACGGCGGAACGGCCCGGTTATGGGACGTCGTATAGGTCAAAGCATATTTCTTGCCGCTTGCATCAAAAATCTGTAAAACTTCCGATGCGTCAATCACATCCTGCAGCCCGGCCGCTTCAGAATCACTCTGTTTAATTGCAAATGATACATTGGGCAACGTATCTGTCGTTGTATTTGTATCAGAGGTATTGAATGTGATCGGGTTCGGATTGTCCCCATATGATTCACCCGGCAGCGCGGCATAGTATGCGGGGGTACCGTCAATGCTGGCAAGCAGGTAATAGCAGGTTCCGTCAGGCAGTGTAATGCCTTCGATACTGTTGCCGTCAGAACTCTGGTACTGCATGTAGTACTTGTTC
This sequence comes from Clostridia bacterium, assembly GCA_017512985.1. Classification (GTDB taxonomy): domain Bacteria; phylum Bacillota; class Clostridia; order Christensenellales; family Aristaeellaceae; genus Aristaeella. Next base: position 131,602 of record JAFWEJ010000015.1, on the reverse strand, counting down.
TGCTGCTTTGTGGCGGAAAATTCGTAAACTGTATCGGTCGGCTCTGCAGGAATGGAGATTGTATAATACTCTCCGATGGTCCCGCCATCGCTGATTTTGGCCAGCCCTGTCAGGTCGCTGATGCCATTTACTGTGATGCCTTTGGCGTTGACAAATTCAAATCCGGTAATGCCGTTCATTCCGGTAACAGCCGCTCCGGTTGCGTCTCTGAATGAGTCAAATCCGGATGCTGTCACCTGTGCGTCTGTCACCTGTGCGTAATACTTATACTGGTTGTTTTCTCCCTTGACCAGTACATAATACGGATCATCGCCCAGGGTTACGTTCTCCTCCGGAATGAACGACAGCGTTGCGGTATATATCCGGTCCTTTTTGGCTGTAATCGTATAAACGGTATCCTCTGCATTACCCCAGTCAAAGGTGTACAGGCCGAATTTTCCGCCGCTGGCGATTTCCTCCGTGGTATCGTCTTTCACGCGCCGGATTTTGAATGTTGTTGTATCGTTGATGTCAGTGCCTTCCGGGAAAGTCAGGGGCCCTGTTCCGGTAAAGGGAGCAGCGCCGACTTCGGTTCCGTTGTTGTACGCGACAACGGAATAAGTATATCCGGCGTCCAGCGCGGGCGTTTCGTCAGGCAGGTCATCCGCGTCAACAAAGCTGATCTCCGCTGTACAGGGAACGGGTTTGTTCGCTGTAAACTGATACGCACCCTCTGTCGGGGATTCCGGATATGTGATTTCATATTTGCCCAGCGCAGTCAGTTTTTCAAGATCTTTCAGTGCGTCGGCGCTGGCATCGTCTCCGATATACTGAACAAATTTGAGTTCCGCCGCTTCAGGGATTTTGTTGTCTTCAAATGTGTGTCCGTCCGGATATACGAATGTCCCGATGCCGTCACTTGTGACAGGAGCATAATAATAATTATTGTCGCTGTCTTTTGCGACCAGGTAATAACCCGGTTCAAGGCTGTCGGGAGTCGTCGCTGTTCCGCCTTCGGTAAAGGAAAGCGTGGCTCCATAGGTGGGAGGAACTGCGTTACCGATAGTGAACGTTGTGGTATCGCCCTGAGTTATAATACTGACCTGTTTATCTCCAATATATTCTGCGTTATGTTTCTTTGCATTATCATTGTTGAGCATATTACGATATTCGTAGTAATACTGATCAGCAGTGATAATAAATGCATCTCGAATTTGAGCATTGGAATCATAGGGAATGTTGCCGTTCTGGTTTTCCAGCGTGCTGAAGTACTGGGGAGTGCCATTGGCAAACTCGGCAAAGGCATAGTAGTCCTGGCCGTTGATATTCCATCTCAGGACAGCGCAGAAATATGTTGTGTCAACTCCGTCCTCGGCTGCCAGTGTGACGGTATGCTTCGGCGGGACATACCTGGAAACGGTGATAGTATATTCCTGCTTACCGTCTGTGTTTTCAGCCGGTCCTGAAAGCGTGAATGTATACTGATCTCCGTCCAGTGTTAATGTGTTAGTGTATGTTCCAACACCTCCTATTGTTGGAATCATGACAACAACATGTTCGCTGCCGTCATCCGGGCGGGGATTGCTTTCCTGACTGTCATATTTTTTCAGAAGAACAAACAGACTGTCATATCCTTCATGCGGATGCCCTTCCTGGATAAGAGCCTGGGTATCGCAGCTGAAGGTTTCTCCCACCAGCGCATTGTTCAGCTCTTTGAATGCATAGGAATCATCACCGTCGTGCCAGCCTACAACCAGATAATAATATCCGCTGTTCAGGGAGATGTCCGGAGATCCGTCTGCTTTGACAATATTTACGATAACGTCATCTGTCACGGGCTTCGCGTGAATCGTAATCACACCGTTGGTGGGTTCCGAATCCCACGTGAATCTGATGCCGTCCAGAACACCGCCGCTGGTCTCGACAGTTTCTCCCTGCAGGTGTGCAGGATCTGCTACTTCTCCTGAAGTCTTTATGATACAGAATGTTGCGTCATCAGGATACACAGGATAGATATCCCCTAAAACAGCCGTGGTGGTAATACGTTGATATGTCCCTACTTCACCCTTGTCCTTGAACACAACATAATAATGTCCCAAATTTAAAGTTGATTCTGCTTCACTGGCAACAGATGCAGCAACACTGCACGGTTCATACAGGTCGAAAGAATATGTATGAGTTGAAGGATCCAGTGACGCGCCGGAAATGCGGTAAGACTTTCCGTCTATGAGCATTGTTCCGGCCGGATCGCGGTCGGCCAAATATGTTGCGTTTGAATCATTCTTATATTGTACGATTTTGACCGACTCTGTATTTACTGCCTGTGCGGGCAGTTCCGGAGTGGTGGAAACAACTTCGCCGCTGTCATCAACAAGGCTGCCGATCGTCCCGTCGGAGCCGATTATTGCGTAATAATGATTATCAGCAGTCGTGGCAACTACACAATAATAGTTGCTGGGATTTGTTCCGTTTGCAGGATAGTTGTTTATAACCAGGGGATAACTGGTCTGGACAGCGCCTGTCTCATACTGGACTTCTGTATTGTTATTGCCGGTATATCCTGTAACAGTGATCGAAACACTGCCGGCGCTGTTATATGTGCCAATGGCAGTCAGATTTCCGTTCCCGTTGTTGTTTAATATTTGATTTGCGTCTTCTTTGGGTGTGTCGGAATTCACAAGATACACAGTAAAGTCACTGTTGATATCTAAATTATCTGTATAAGACTGATAAGGAAAGACAAGTTCCTGCCCCTGATTTACAGAACAACCTGTTGTGTTGTCAGAATATTTCACGGAATAGAACATGTACTTTAAAGCATTTCCCCAGTCCGAAATGGGATGCTGCTGAGCAAATACCACATGCAGTTTTGAGGGATTAACGCCCTCATTCACAGTGATGTTCACAGTGAACTGAGGTACGCTCCTGCCTGTCGGTGTATTGTTTGTCTCATCTGCATTCTCATTCAGCGTCTGAGGCACTTCTGAGGATGTATTGTTATTCGGATCCGGATCCGCATAGGTGGCCACGGGCATTACGTTAAACACCATGACCAGCGTGAGCAGGAAGGCGATCATTTTTCGGAATGAGTACTTCATGTGTTTATTCCCCTCTTGTCAATCCTTGTATATTTGCTTTCTGAAGCAGGAATAGCCATGCCTGTTCAGGCATGGCTGATCATTCATTCTGCCGATGAATCAATGATGTACAGCATGATGCGCCAGCGGTAGTCTCCGTTTTCAGGAGTATATGTCACATCCAGCGTATCTCCCGTGGCTCCTTCCACATCATTCCAGACAACCCTGTCCGTACTCCACTGCCATTGCAGGGAATACTCCGCATCTTCATATCCGGTCAGCGTTGCATGAATGTGCGCCACCGATCCGTATCCGGGTTTCTCATCGTCCCATGTGATGGAAGTGCTGACCTTCCGGTCTTTCGGAAGAACGGTCTCTTCTGTTACCTGTTCCGACGTCTTGTCAGTTTCGTCAGACTCCGGTCTGTTTTCTTCCGGTTGCTCTTCTTCCGGTTCGTTTCCGGGTTCTTCATCCGGTTCGGGTTCCGGTTCTTCTGCGGGCTGGGGTTCAGCCTCTTCCCCGGGTGTGTTTTCTTCTTCCGGTTCGGAATCGGGCTCTTCCTCAGGCTTGTTCTCTTCTTCCGGTTCGGAATCGGGTTCTTCTTCGGGCTTGTTCTCTTCTTCCGGTTCGGGAGCAGGCTCTTCCCCGGGCTGGGGTTCGTTCTCTTCTTCAGGCTCAGGATTGGATTCTTCTTCCGGTTTGTTCTCTTCTTCAGGTTCGGGATCAGGTTCTTCTTCGGGCTGGGGTTCGTTCTCTTCTTCCGGTTCGGGATTGGGTTCTTCTTCGGGCTTGTTCTCTTCTTCCGGTTCCCCTTCCGGTTCGGCTTCTTCTTCGGGATCGTCTGTTTCCTGGGCGGCTTCCCAGGCTGCATATGCGTTCCTGTTCATGAAGGTAACCTTGGCCGTGGTCATCAGATTGGGTTCCGCCGGACCTACGGTAATAATATAGGAACCAGCCTGAGCTTCCCACTGATAAACCAGCATTCCCGTCTGCGGATCGGTCTGGCGGCGTTGCGCGCTGCCGGTCACCCGGTCGGATTTTTCGACCGTTGCCCAGGCGTCCGTTCCCTCCAGAAGCATATAAACCGTACCGGCCTTTTCGAGGTCCAGCTTCAGCACGGCAGGCTTTTTCTTGCTTGCTTTCCCTTCCCAGGACTGTCCGATCTTAAGATCTTTTGTGATCCGGATCTCGATACTGTCAGCAGGGCCCTTTTCAGATTCTTTTTCGGGTTCCTTCTCAGGCTCCTTCTCAGGTTCCTTTTCGGGCTCCTTTTCAGGCACTTTCTCAGGCTCCTTCTCAGGTTCCTTTTCCTCCTGTGAAGTCTCCGTCTCTGCAGGTGAAAGATCTGTAGGCGTGGCAGAATCATTCTCTGCGGAAGCCCATACGGACACAACGCTGATCATCAGCATAACCGCGCAGATGATGGAAAGTATCCTGTTGAATCGAATCTTCATAGTCCTGGCTCCTTTTTGTTTCATATGCTTAAAGTGAACGTTCCGATACGGAAGCGATGCGGTTGTACAGCATTCGCGTTTGTATTATGGGTGCTCGTAGACAGATGCGTAGTTTTTGACCTGAACAGTATATCACTTCGTTCATTGTTTTTCAAGCTCTTTGGCACTTTTTGCGGTCTTCGTCTGCGCATCTTTTGCGATCTTCGTTCCGTTGGTTGATTTCTTTTCCCCTGCTTTTTTATGTCCGGTATTTCAATGCCTTCCGGTTGTAAAAATCGCGCTCTCAAATTGAGAGTGCGATGTGTTACAGGGTTCAGTCCACCGTGAAGAGTATCACACGGTACTCTCTGTAAAGGTTTTCCTCTGTTACGGTGAAAGAATAATGATTTCCGCTGCCGATCGTATACCAGCCGCGTTCGTCCCCGTCTGAAGCTTCCCAGACCAGGCGGTAGCTGATATCCACATCCCTGACCCTGGCAATCAGGGTAACAGTCTGTCCGAATGAGAAGGATGATTCTTTCAGTTCAATATCCGCGGTACCGCCAAATCCAATATGTTCAAAGGTATCAGGGTTGTTGAACTGTTCAAGCAGCTCATCCGATACGAAGCCCGTTTCATCGTCGTCAAACTCAAAGAGTTCCTCGGGTTCTTCGTCCTCTTCCTCTGCTTCTTCCTCCTCCGGTTCCTCTTCTTCCTCAGTAGGATCCCAGTCGGGTTCGGGTCCGGGGGTGATTTCCTCGATCACATCAGGCGTCGGTTCGTCAGAGGGTTCTTCTGTCGGTTCCTCTGTAGGTTCCGGAGTCGGTGCGGGGGTGATTACCGCGGTCGGTTCGTCTGTGGGTTCCGGAGTCGGTTTCTCCGTCGGTGCCTCAGTCGGTTCTTCCGTAGGCTGCGGAGTGGGTTTCTCCGTTGGCTCCTCTGTGGGTTCCGGAGTCGGTTTCGGGGTGGGTTTTTCAGTCGGTTCCGGAGGCGGGGTTACTTCATCCGGCACGCTCTGTACGTGAGGAGTTACATTGTCGGCGGGATCTTCCTCAGCATATACCGCAGGGAACAGAGCGGCCAGAAGCGTCACCGCAAGAAACACGGACAGAAGCTTCTTTCCCTTTTTCTTCCGATACATCGCCCGTTCCCTCCTTTCTTCCCAATGGCAGATTTTACTGTTTACGTTGATATTATATCACATGTACGGTAATGCAAATGGTTACATATCAATTCAAATTCAATGTAATAACATCTTTATCAGGAAAATGTTACTTTGCTTTTTTATGTTGTGTTTAATTGTAATTGTTCAATTCTTTCTTGTCAATCTGTATGCTTGATCTATTACAAATTATTCAAAATATACTTTCCCCCAATATTCAGATAAATAAAAAAAGAGCTGCCCATGGCAGCTCCTGGTATTTACAGTCTTATTCTTCCCTGGGCTCGAGTTCGGGATGGTCCAGCGTCATGCCCTGGGAATTCAGCGGTCCGACGCGGTAGTTGAAAACGATATTGCTGTTGGGATAGCTTCGGTAGAAGACCCTCTTGATCCGCTCCAGGACCATGCCGCCGGTATTGTAGTTCACCGTAGGCAGGAGCAGTGCGAAGATTGTCGGGGCAAAGCGCGTGATGGTATCGCCCTTGCGCAGGTTCTGCTTGAGTATTTCCAGCAGTCCGTCCATGATCTGGTTCTGGCGCATGGTGTCGATCTCTTTGTCGTTATAGGGCGATACCATGATAATTGCAAGGAACATGGTTGCGCCGAGACGTTCAAGGTTGCGCATCTGCAGATTGAAGATTTCCTTGAACACGGCGTATTCGCAGACAAACGCCCCCCGGCGGTCGCCGCTCTCCCGCAGTTCATTGCGGATGGATTCAAGATTAAAGTCCAGGGTCTTGCCGGCAGACACGATCTGCTTGTAGAACTCCTGCAGGTCCTCGCTGGGCTGGACGCCGAGGTAGCGGTAGTTCAGCTGCACCACATGCTTGTACTGCACCAGCGCCTCTCCGGTCCGGTTGATCTTGATCAGGGCGGACATCAGTTCCATATGCAGCCGGTCGTCAAAGGAATCAACGTCCAGCGCGCGCCGGCAGACGCTGACAATATCCGCATGCTGCGCTTTGGATTTGAGCAGCTCGATATACGCATATACGGCCGCCATGTATTTGTTGTGCAGCGTCGTTGCCTTGGCCAGCGCCCACTCGTTCTGTTCGCTGTGCTGCAGCAGGTCTCCCTGGTACTTCTCCAGCATCTGGTTGTACAGGCGGCGCTGCTCGGGCACGGGCACATTGTTTTCCGCCAGGCGGTTGAATATCGCGTCGATCTCGTACAGGTCGATGGTCATGCCTTCCGGGCACTGCCAGTGGTATGCGCCGCGGTCGGAAACCACACAGGAGCCGAGAATCGGGTCAATCTGATTGAGCAGCACCCGCAGACGGCTGACAAGGGTTTTCAGCGCGTTTTCCGGATTGGTGCTCTTTTCCTCGTCCCACAGGGCGGAAAGAAGTTTCTGGTTCGGGACCGGCTCCCCTTCGTTCAGGATCAGATACTGAACAAGGGCCGCGCCTTTCTTGGACTTGGCCGCAAGATGATCCGTTTTCTTTTCATCGATATAGATGAGGAAATGATCCATCATCTGAATCCGAATTGTGTCTGCCATGGGCCTTTTTCCCCCCTGCGCTGTAACATATCTGTATGCAAAGCGAATGTTGCATGATTATGTCATTCGCATTAACTTACATTCACATTTTCATGCTTGGTTACATTGTAACAGGCTTTTCCGCCTTTGACAAGTATATTTTTGCAGGCATGAATCGGTGGCAGAAAGTCTGCAGACAAAAAAGGATCCGGCATATTCTGATCAGGAATATGCCGGAAAAGGAGGATAGAATATGAAGAAGTTGGTATCAGTCAACAGTAAACATGACAACACGGTATTCGCGGCTGGATTCACGCTCTATGTTGTCCCTGGTAAGGGTGTAACTGTATTCGCTGCCGCTTCCGACAGTAAACCAGCCGCGGCTGTCCCCGTCGTTGGCTTCCCATACCAGGCGGTAACTCAGGTCTGCATCCTTGACATCAGCGATCAGAACAACCCGGCCGTCCCAGTTTTCATCCCATTTGTCATTCTTCAGCCGTATATCGGCGCTGCCGCTGAACTCAAACTGTTCAAAACTGTCCGGGTTGTTGAACTGCTCCAGCAGGTCTTCGGATACGTCACCGACTTCGTCGTCGTCAAATTCGAACAGATCATCGTCATCGCCGAAATCTTCGTCTTCGTCATCGCCAAAGTCTTCGTCCTCTTCGTCTTCCGGCAACTGCTCCAGTTCGGAATTTGAATCCACTTCCGTAACAACCGTATCTTTGCCTTCCGGTTCGGGTTCCGGTTCAGGTTCCGGTTCGGGCTCCGGTTGAGGTTCGGGTTCCGGTTCAGGTTCCGGTTCGGGTTCGGGCTCCGGTTGAGGTTCGGGTTCCGGTTCAGGTTCGGGTTCGGGTTTATTCTCTTCTTCGGCCTTTCTGGCGGCCTCTTCTTCCGCTTTGCGGGCTTCCTCGGCCTGGCGTTCTTCTTCCGCCTTGCGGGCTTCCTCAGCCTTACGCTCTTCTTCCGCCTTGCGGGCTTCCTCAGCCTTGCGCTCTTCTTCCGCTTTGCGGGCTTCCTCGGCCTTGCGCTCTTCTTCCGCTTTGCGTGCAGCTTCCTCTGCTGCCGCGGCCTGTGCGGCGGCCTCATCGGTTACTTCATTTTCTTCAGCCAGTGCCCTGTTGGTTACATTTCCGGCGCTTTTATCCAGCAGGCCGACAGGGCCGAGCATCATGGCAAGCACTGTCATGAACGCGATCAGCTTGATCAGCCACAAACGTTTATTCATATGGGATCGCTATCTCCTTTCCCTTGTCTGGCCGTCGGGAGCTTACTTCCTGTTTACGCTATTATTGTACCATATGGCAGTTATATGAACAGTTACATTTCACGTTTTTTGACATGTATCTGTGTGATTGTGTTTCTTTTTTTGTTTTCCTTTTCTCATTTGCGGGAAGGTTGACATTTCGCGGTCCGTCCATAATAATGAAAGCAAAGACCGGAAAGGAGGCCGCGCCATGGATTCCTTTGATCTGTCCGGTATGCGCGCCGCGCTGGAAGAAGCAGAAAAAGCGCTGAACGAAGGCGAAGTGCCAGTCGGCGCCGCCCTGTACCGGGGAGATACCCTGCTTTGGGCAGACCATAACCGGCGGGAAGCCCTGAAGGATCCCACCGCGCATGCGGAAATGCTCTGCCTGCGGAACGGCGCGGGAAAACTCGGGAACTGGCGCCTGAAGGACTGTACGCTGTATGTCACGCTGGAGCCCTGTCCCATGTGCGCCGGCGCGTTGCTGATGAGCCGCCTGGGACGCTGCGTATTCGGCGCGGCGGACCCGGACGCCGGCTGCTGCGGCAGTATATATGACCTGCCGGCGGATCCGCTGCTCCGCGGGGCAACCGCCTGGGAACACGGTGTATTGGAAACGGAATGCCGGGCACTGCTGGATCGTTTCTTTAGTATGAAGCGGCAGAAAGGAGGAACCGAATGAAAAAGATCCTGCTGATTACAGTCCTTGTCTTTTCCCTGTTGTTCTCCGCCGTTTCCGCGGAATCGAACGGGGAAACAGAGCTGTCCCTGCTTGCCTTCAACGTCGGAAAAGCGGACGCGCTTCTGCTGCGCAGCGGCAAATCTGTTTACCTGATTGACACCGGCACAAAACAGAACTCGGATAAGCTGCTCAGCATGCTCCGCAGCGAAGGGATTGACCGCCTGACCGGCGTGATCCTGACGCATACCCATGCCGACCACGTCGGCGGACTGAAGGCGCTGGTGGAATCTGATATCGTTATTGAGGTCATTTATACTCCCGCATATTATACACTAAAAAAGGAAGATGGGAAACATCCCGTTGAAAAAGCGATAAAAAAGACAGATTATCAGGCGGTTTACCTGTCCGCCGGCACAGAACTGCCGCTGGACGGCGGAAAGCTGACCGTACTCGGACCGGTTGAACTGAGCGAAACGGAAAACTGCAACTCGCTTGTCCTGCTGGCGGAAGGCGGCGGCGGAAGCATCCTGCTGACCGGAGATATGGAATTCCCGGAAGAGGATTCGCTGCTCAAAGCCGGCGTGATTCCCCATGCGGACGTTCTGAAAATCGGGAACCACGGGGAGGGAGACGCCACCAGCAGCCAGCTGGTCATCACCGTACAGCCGAAACTGGCGGTGATCTCAACCAGCAGCGAGGAAGAACCGGATACTCCGGATCCCCGTGTGCTGAGGCTCCTGGCTCAGCAGGAGATTGAAACCGTGGTCACCCAGGACAGTGAAAACGGCGTCCTGGTTACGCTGAAAAACGGTGAAATCACTGTGGAGAAAAAATAAGAAGGATACCGGAAAAGGCTCTCCTGTGCGGAGAGCCTTTTCATATATGCGAGCGTGACCATAAGCCGGGTTCTGTACTGGACGGTCATCTATCCAGGCCGCGCGTCACCGCGCGGCTCAAGCGATCGCGGAGGGCGCGGCGGGCCGCCGTCATGCCTCCATTGCATCTTGCACCGGGTGGGGTTTACATCGCCTGCCTGTTGCCAGGCCGCGGGTGAGCTCTTACCTCGCCTTTCCATCCTTACCGTCCCGAAGGACGGCGGTTTCTTTCTGTTGCACTTTCCCTGGAGTCGCCTCCGCCGGCCGTTAACCGGCACCCTTGCCCTGCGGTGCCCGGACTTTCCTCATGCCCGAAGGCCTGCGACCGTCTGTTCACCTCGCACCCGGAAAGAATACCTTCTTCGCCTGTTTTTGTCAATGCGCCGGATGGAAAAATCGGTTGACACGCCCTGTGCACGGTGATATAATACATTCCTGTCAGCGGAAACGGAAGTGTTCCTCTGAATGATGCGCCAAAGCACATTGGGAAGCCGTCCTGCGGGCATGCGCCTGTAGCTCAGTTGGATAGAGCAACGGCCTTCTAAGCCGTGGGCCGGGGGTTCGAGTCCCTCCAGGCGCGCCAGATTCATGGTGGGTATAGCGTAGTTGGTTAACGCGTCAGATTGTGGCTCTGAAGACCGTGGGTTCGAGTCCCACTACTCACCCCATTTTTCATCCTTCGGCGTCAAGCTGGCAGATTTACCTACGTTGGGGTGTAGCCAAGTGGTAAGGCACGGGACTTTGACTCCCGCATTCGTAGGTTCGAGCCCTGCCACCCCAGCTTATTATGACCCATTAGCTCAGTTGGCAGAGCACTTGACTTTTAATCAAGGTGTCTGGAGTTCGAATCTCCAATGGGTCACTTTCCCCTGCTTTTCGCCGGGTCTGTCCTGCGGGCGTGGCGGAATGGCAGACGCGCCAGACTTAGGATCTGGTGCCGAGAGGCGTAAGAGTTCGAGTCTCTTCGTCCGCACAGTTCCCCGGTACCCCTTATGCGGTAGTAGCTCAGTTGGTAGAGTGCCACCTTGCCAAGGTGGATGTCGCGGGTCCGAGTCCCGTCTACCGCTCCACTCGCGGGTGTAGCTCAATGGTAGAGCTCCAGCCTTCCAAGCTGGTCACGTGGGTTCGATTCCCATCACCCGCTCGCAAAAACAGCCGGTGCGTTATGCACCGGCTGTTTTTTCTGCCGCTTTCGGCAATTCAAACCAGAAAACGGTTCCCTGCCCTTCTTCACTGCGGACGCCGTAGCGGGCGCCGTGTTTCTCCAGGATGCTCCGGCAGATATTCAGGCCCAGGCCGCTGCCGATTACCGAGCGGCGGTGGTTTTCCCGGCTGCGGTAATACCGGTCAAAGATATACGGAAGCTCGTCCGCGGGAATGCCTTCCCCGCTGTCGGAAATCTCCACCCTTACCCGGGTGCCGGTTTCCTGCTGGCTGATCCGGACCGTTTTGTCCGCTCCTGTATAGGTCAGGGCATTCCCGAGCAGGTTGTAAATCACCTGGCTGATCCGCCCGCTGTCGCCGTTTACCGTACAGTCCTCTTCGGGTTCAAAAACCAGGGTATAGCCTTCGACAGCCGTCATCTTGCTGACCCGGCTGACAATTTCCCGGATCTGCTCCGTCAGGTTGAACGGTTTTTCCTCCAGTTCCAGGTTCCCGGTCCGCAGCCGGCTGAAGTCCAGCACCTCGTTGACCATGGAATTCAGGCGGTTTGTCTCGTCAATAATAATCTGCATGTTCTCCGGGGTCACTTCCTCGGGAATATCCCGCATGGCCTCGGCATAGCCGATGATCATCGTCAGGGGCGTGCGCAGGTCATGGCTGATGTTGGCAATCAGTTCCCGCTGCAGGTCCTCCACCTTGCCCAGGTCCTCCGCCGCCCGTACCAGCGTGTCGTTCAGCTCCGCGATCTCGCGGTAACCGCCGCTGTGCGCCGGACGCGTATAGCGGGACTGGCTCAGTTCCTTTGCCGCTTCGTTTGTCTCAATAATCGGCTCGGAGATGCTCCGGGCCATCGTGAAGCCCACCAGCGCCGTCGCGAGCAGGATCACGCCCACGGTCAGGAAGAACTGTGTCCGTACAGCGTCCAGAAGCTGCGGCGGAACGTTCAGCCCCCGCGAGACGCTGTAAACCAGCACGCCCTGAAGCATCCAGACGGCAGAAATGATAAATCCCGCGAGAACCGCGAGATAGATCAGGATCTTTGCCCGGATCCCGAGGCGTCCCGCAAGGAACTCCTCCCGGTACGCCAGATTATTCCTTCTCAAAGCGATATCCTACCCCTCTGAGCGTTGTAATCCTGTCTGCATAGGGCCCCAGCTGCTTCCGCAGGAGTTTTATATGGGTATCCAGGGTCCTGTCATCCCCGAAAAAGTCGTAGCCCCAGACGTCGCTGATCAGCTTCTCCCTGGTCAGGGCAATGCCGCGGTTACGGATCATGTAGAACAGCAGGTCATATTCCTTCGGGCTCAGGTCCGCTTCCACGCCGTCCACAGTCACCCGCCGGGCGGTAAAGTCTACGGTGAGCCCCCCGATGCTGACGGTCTCCTCCGCTTTCTTTTCCGTCTCGCCGCCGCGCCGGAGCACCGCGCCGACGCGCATCATCAGCTCCTTGGGAGAAAAAGGCTTGACCACATAATCGTCAATGCCCAGTTCAAATCCGTGGATACGGTCGTATTCCTCCCCGCGGGCAGACAGCATGATCACCGGCACCTGGTTCGTTTTCCGGATCTCCCGCACAGCTGAAAAGCCGTCCAGCTCCGGCATCATCACATCCATGATAACCAGGTCGTACCTGTGCTGCCGGCACATGTCAATTGCCTGCATACCGTTCTCCGCTTCTTCGGTTTCATAGCCCTCAAAAGCGGCGTATTTGGCGATCAGTGCGCGGATCCGCGCCTCGTCGTCCACGATCAGCAGTTTCATTTCATGATCCCCTCAGTCCGTCGGCGTCTGGATAAACGCTTCCACCTTTGCCCGGTCGCCGCCTGCGTCCAGGTAATCCTGTATGGCCTGCTGCAGCTGCTCGGTGAACTCTTCCAGGCACAGGTTGTTCTCCCAGATATAGGTTGCCACGGGAATGCCCACATAGCGCAGGTGCCAGGGCTCCGTGTTGATCTCCGTGATCTCCTGTTTGTCCTGCGGATACCGGATGATGAAGCCGAACTCATAGCAGTGCTCCGCCATCCACTGGCATTCCGGTTCCTTCATCATTTTTTCGTTCATCGCCCTGTCCTTCCAGTTGGAAGGCACCACATCGCATCCCAGTCCTGTCTGGTGGTCGCTGGCGCCGGGCCTGGAAACCCAGCCGTCGTCCTTGCCGTGGTTTTTCTTCAGGCGGTTGTTGTACATCGTCTTCTGGGTGGAATAGGAACGGTAGGCGCTCTTGAGATACAGCGCCCTGTATCCGTATTCCGGCGCGTCGTCCATGATCGCCCGGTTCATCTCGCACAGCGCGTCGGCGCACTCCTTGCGCAGTTTTTGCCCGTCCTTGGGTTTCACCGCCCAGTAGATGCCGCCCTCTTTGGGCTTGGACGGCACTTTGACCAGGTCTTTGGGCGCATATTTCCTGTCCAGCAGATAGTGCTTGTTCGCTAGGATGATGTATTCCGGGTTCATGTCCTCCAGCGCAACGGGAAAATCCCACGACGCTTCGGATACAGGAATGCCGGCGTCCGGATCAAACTCCTCAAAATCCAGTTCTTCCTCGTCCGGCTCCGCCATCGACGCCGCCGGCAGGATCAGGAGAAGGGCCAGAAACAGGCAAGCAATTCTTTTCATATGTTCTCCATGTTACCTTTATTCAGGATGACGAATGATTATTCAAGGTCCGAAGGCGTGGCAGGCGCGGGATTATAACTGATAATCTCCCGCAGCTTCTCCGCCCTGTAATCAACCAGCCAGGTTTCCAGCGGAACATCCGCGTCATGGATCAGTTTGGCAAATTCCCTGCCGACATAACGGAAATGCCATGGTTCATAACTGTACCCGGTAATCTCTTCCCAACCCTCATTATACCGCATGATGAAGCCGAAACGCCAGCAGTTTTCCCTGCACCATTTCCCGCCCACGGTATCCCTGAAGGAAACCTCCAGGTGAATCTTGTTCTTCTGTCCGATATCCATGGCCAGGCCGGTCTGGTGTTCGCTGGCGCCGGGCGGCGCCACGTATTCCTGCGCTTTTTCTACGCTGCCCTTCACGCTGCGCAGTTTCCGCCTGTAGATACCCTCCTGTTTGGCATAGGAACGGTAGCCGCTGATGGAAAGCAACTGGCAGCCTGTTTCCTCCCTGCAGGCCTGGAACATCTCCCGCAATGCCGCGGCGGCAGCCGGGCGCATGCGGCGCACCTGCCCCGGCACGTCGCTCATCTCCAGGTCGTCCGGCTCGTAGGCCACAGAAACCATATTCTGCCGGTTTACCAGAAACAACGGCCCGTCCGGATCATGCTGCGGGGCCGCCGCGTTCATCGCGCCGGAAACCGTCATTGAGGCCGCCGCAAGCAGGGAAAGCACCTTTGTTAATGATGACATTGTCTGTCCTTTCAGCAGCGTTACAGCACTTTATTCAGGAAATCCTTCGTCCGTTGTTCTTTCGGACTGGAGAAAATTTCCCCGGGCGTCCCCTCTTCGACAATCTTTCCTTCGTCAAAGAACAGCACCCGGTCCCCCACCTCGCGGGCAAAGCCCATCTCATGGGTCACGCAGACCATCGTCATGCCGCTGCGGGCCAGTTCCTTCATCACGTCCAGCACCTCGCCGACCATTTCCGGGTCCAGGGCAGACGTCGGTTCGTCAAAGAGCATGACCTCCGGTTCCATGCACAGCGCGCGCACAATTGCGATCCGCTGTTTCTGGCCGCCGGACAGCTGGCTGGGATAGGCGTTCGCCCGGTCTGCCAGGTTCACACGTTCCAGCAGCGCCATTGCCTTCTTTTCCGCTTCTTCCCTGCTCTTCTTCAGCAGCTGCATCGGGGCGATCGTCATGTTGCGGAGCACGGTCATGTGCGGAAACAGGTTGAAATGCTGGAATACCATGCCCATCTTCTGCCGGTGAATATTGATATTCACCTTCGGATCGGTGATGTCCACGCCCTCAAAGGTGATCGTGCCGCCCGTAGGCATCTCCAGCAGGTTCAGGCAGCGCAGGAAGGTGCTCTTTCCGCTGCCGGACGGCCCGATGACCACCAGCACCTCACCTCTGTGGATATCCGTATCGACGCCGTTCAGCGCCTTGATGTTTCCGCCTTTAAAATGCTTTTCCAGTTCCCTCACAGAGATGATGACGTCATTGTTTTTCAGCTCAGTGGTCACTGTTGCGCAGCCTCCTTTCCAGCTTTCCTACCAGCCAGGTGAAGAACATGACCATGATCAGGTAAACCACCGCAACGGCGATCAGCGGCATAAAAGCGGAATAGGTCACGCCCCGGATGATATCGCCGCCCTTGGTCAGGTCTTTCACCGCCACATAGCCGGAAACCGAGGTTTCCTTCAGCAGAACGATAAATTCGTTTGCCAGCGCCGGCAGCACGCTCTTCATTGCCTGGGGAATGATGATGTGGCGCATTGTCTGGACATAGTTGAAGCCCAGGCTGCGTCCGGCTTCCAGCTGCCCGCGGTCCACACTCATAATGCCGCCGCGGATAATCTCCGCCACATACGCGCCGCTGTTGATGCCGAAGGCCAGCATGGCGATCGCCACGCCGTTCCGGGAGGAGGCGAAAATAATATAGTACATAATCATCAGCTGGATGACCACAGGCGTTCCGCGGATCACAGTCAGGTAAATCTTGCAGATTCCGTTGAAAAAGCCAAGCAGCGTCTTTCCCGGTCCCCGATGCATATTCTCACTGTTCTGATCCCAGGTGGAACGGACTGTCGCGACCACGATACCGATCACAATACCCAGAAGCACCGCAACAAAAGTAATTTCCAGCGTGACAAGCAGACCGTTCAGCAGATAGCTCCAGCGGTTGTCGTCAAGGAAATTCAGTTTGAAATCCGCAACCAGCGGGCTAACCTGTTTCCCTGGAGTCACCTTTGCCGCTGCGGCCTGGACCAGCGCCAGCAGGTTTTCCTCCGACTGATCTGCCGGCATGGACCCCTGCACCCGGATGCACGCGTCTGGATAGGGAGAGGCCAGATAGACGCTCATCGCCCGCTCTTCCCCTTCCGGTTCCTTCACCAGGATACAGGACGTTGCTTCCGTTCCGTCTGTTTTAGCACAGGTAATCCCGCAGGCAGACGCGCCTTCCAGCGTGGAAGCCTGCTCCAGCGAACCTTTCCAGGGCTGCACGGTTACAGTACCGGGATTCTTGTCCGGATCCTTGCCCCGGAACAGGAAAGCCGTCGTAATCGGGTCGCCGTCCGGATCCTCCGCGCCGCTCACAGACTTATAGTCCTTGGGGGCGGATGCGTCGCCAAGTTTGACATAGACATCCTGCCCGTTTTCAACGGTGATCCCGACCAGCCAGGTCGGTTTGATGCCTTTGACTTTGCCGTCTGCAATCTTCAGCACGTCGGCGTTATGGAAAGAAGTGAAATAAACAATGACAGCGATGACGGCAACTGCCGCCACCGCAAGAAGGCATTTCAGTCCTGATCTGCTCTTGCTCTTCATGAGTTCCTCTCAAACAAGCAATAGGGAGCGACTGCTCGCTCCCGTATTGCTATTCGTCAATGCGATGCTTATTCAGCGGGAATATACTTTGCGATGATCCCGGCCACGGTGCCGTCTTCAATCAGTTCCTTCAGGGCGGCGTTGATCTTGTCCAGCAGTTCGGTATTTTCCAGGTTCACGCAGATCGCGTAATCTTCTACCGCATAGGTGGATTCCAGGATCTTCAGGCCTTCATTGGCAGCAACGTAAGCCTTGGCGGGTTCGTTGTCGATGATGACACAGTCAACCTTGCCGGTCTTCAGCGCTTCAACAGCGTCCGCGCCGACTGGGTACTTGGATACGCGCTCCTCGCCGAAATCGTCCGTGCAGTAGATATCACCGGTGGTGGAATCCTGCACGCCGACCTTCCAGGCCGCGCCTTCCGCATACAGATCGTCCACGCTTGTGATCTCGGAATCTTCCTTCACGATGATGGCCTGGATGCCGGTCGCGTAGGTGTCAGAGAAATTCACGCTCTGCAGGCGTTCTTCGGTCACGGTCATGCCAGCCATGCCAAAGTCGATCTTGCCTTCGGTTACGGCGGGGATAATGGCTTTGAAGTCCATGTCCTCAATCTTCAGTTCCATGTCGAGCTTCTTAGCGATGGCGGCGGCGATTTCAGCGTCGATACCGACGATCTCGCCGTTCTCATAGAACTCGTAGGGCGGGAAGCTTGCGTTGGTGCCCATGGTCAGGGTATCGGCCATAGCGGCGGCGACAGTGCCCAGCATCATCAGGGCAACCAGCAGAGCAATCAGTTTCTTCATGGTTATTTCCTCCTCAAATCCTTGATTTCGTTTGGATTGGCGTCAGTATAGCACCGGAATATGCACTTGTCAACACATTTTTTGCATTTTTATACATTAATATTTTATTTTAATGTATATTATGCATAAATACAACGGATATACAAGGATTTCGGGTTGTTTTATGCATTGCGGCCGGATCCCTGCCCGTCAGCCCCGGTCCTTTGGGGCGTTGATCCGGATCCGGTACCGGGTAGGATCAAAATCCGGGGCTTCTGGCTTCATCCGGAATACGCCGTATTTGATCGGCACGCCCTGGGCCATATACTTTTCTTCATGCTCGCTGACATAGTTCGGGCCGAATCCGTCCGCGTGCAGGTCCCGGCCGGCCGTCACCGGCTCGAACCCGCAAAGGTCAAAATACACCAGCGATTCGTCAAACAGCGTGTCGTCGTCCGTTTTGAACCAGATCTCCCCGCTCTCCTTCAGGAAGGAACGGTACTGCATCAGCTGGCGGGGATGGGTCAGGCGGCGCTTCTCATGCCGCAGGTGCTCCGTCCAGGGATTGCAGAAGTGGATATAAATGCGCTCCGGCGCATCCTCCGGTCCGAACAGCTTGTCCACAAAGCAGATATCAGCCAGCAGGATCTGTACGTTCCCGGGCTCCTCCCCGCAGGCCGCGACGATGTTCCGCCTGGCCACACCCAGCACGTCCGCGCTCAGGTCCGCCGCAACATAGTTGACCTCGGGATTATCCGCGATCATCTTTGCCGTGCTTACGGCCTTTCCGCAGCCCATTTCCAGGTGCAGCGGCCTGTCCGGATCCGCGAAGCGCTTCCGCCAGGTTCCCTTCAGGATGTCCGGCTCGGAGTCCGGTCCCTTGATCGAATTAATAAAGAAGGGGCAGGCCTGGAGTTCAGGTCTCGCCCACTTCTTTGTCCGCATGTGCATAGTTCATTTCTCCGGCATTATACGTCAATCGAATCTTTCGTTTCAGTGGCGTCCGCGAACAGCGGCTGCAGTTTCTCCGCCAGCGCTGTAACCTGCGCGCCGCAGCGTCCGGTATACTTTGCCGGATCCAGCACAGACCGCATTTCTTCCTCGGTCAGGCCGAAATCCTTCTCCGCCGCCAGACGGGCCAGCAGGTCGCAGGGTTCGCCCTGTTTCATCTTCTCCGTCGCGGCCATGGAGCAGCGGCGGATGATCTCATGCAGCTGCTGCCGGTTTCCGCCCCGCTTCACCGCTTCCATCATCAGGTTCTCGGTGGCCAGGAAAGGCATATACTCGCGCAGCGTCTTGTCAATGACCTTTTCGTTTACCCGCAGGCCTCCGGCAATGTTCCGGATCAGACGCAGGATCGCGTCTGCGCACAGGAAGGCCTCCGGCAGGGAGATCCGCCGGTTGGCGGAATCGTCCAGCGTCCGCTCCATCCACTGTACAGAGGCGGTCAGCGGCGCGTTCATCGCGTCCGCCATCAGGTAGCGGGCCAGGGAGCACACGCGTTCGCAGCGCATGGGATTGCGCTTGTACGCCATCGCGGAAGAACCGATCTGGTTCTCTTCAAAGGGCTCGTCAATCTGCCGGTCGTGCTGCAGCAGGCGGATATCGTTCGCCATCCGGTAGCAGCTCTGGGCCAGCGCGCTCAGCGCGTTCAGGATCCGCGCGTCGGTCTTCCGGGGATAGGTCTGGCCGCTGACAGTAAAGCACTCTGCAAAGCCGAACTCCGCCGCGATCCGGCGGTTCATCTCGTCAATCTTCGCTTCATCTCCCTCAAACAGGTCCATGAAGCTCGCCTCGGTGCCGGTCGTTCCCCGGCAGCCCAGGAAGCGCAGATGGTCGATCACAAAGTCGATCTCTTCCAGGTCGGAAGCCAGGTCCTGCAGCCACAGGGAAGCGCGCTTGCCCACGGTCACCGGCTGCGCCGGCTGGTAGTGGGTATAGCCCAGCGTGGGCAGATCCTTATACTTCATGGCAAACCCGCACAGGCTCTTCATCGCGCCCAGCAGCTCCCCGCGCAGGTACTTCAGGCCGTCCCGGTAAATCACCAGGTCGGCGTTGTCGGTCACATAGCAGCTCGTGGCGCCCAGGTGGATAATGCCCGCGGCGGAAGGAGCGACCTTGCCGTAAGCATATACGTGCGCCATCACGTCGTGCCGGACTTCCTTCTCCCGCGCCTTCACGCAGTCGTAGTCGATATCCGTCAGATGCGCGGCCAGTTCGTCCACCTGCTCCTGCGTCACCGGCAGGCCCAGCTCCATCTCCGCCCGGGCAAGCGCCACCCACAGCCGGCGCCAGGTCTGGTAGCGGGTATCCGCGGAGAACAGCTCCAGCATATACTTTGAAGCATACCGGGAAGACAGGGGCGTTTCATACTGCTGTGTCATAGTATTCATCCTCTCAGAATAATACTTTCACGTTCCGGTCCGACGGAAATCCACCTGATCGGGCATCTGATTGCCTGCTCGATCATCTGCACGTAGGCCTTGGCTTCCTCCGGCAGTTCCTCCCAGCTCCGTACGCCGCTGATGTCCTTTTTCCATCCCTTGACCTTCCTGATCACGGGAGTGCATGCGCCCAACGCCGCCGGGAAAGGGAACCTGTCGGTTTCTTTTCCGTCCAGGACATACTTCACGCACACCGGAATCTCATCCAGGTAACTCAGCACGTCCAGTTTGGTCAGCGCGATCTCAGTTGCTCCCTGAACCTCCACGCCGTAGCGGGTGGCCACCAGGTCCACCGGTCCGACCCGGCGGGGCCTGCCGGTCTTGGCGCCGTATTCGTGTCCGGCTTCACGGAGCTTTTCCGCTTCCTGCCCGAACATCTCGCAGGTAAAGGGGCCTTCGCCCACGCAGGTGGAATATGCTTTCACCACGCCGATGATCCGGTCCAGCTCCGCCCCGGGCAGTCCGGAGCCCACAGGTGCGTAGGCCGCGATCGTGTTGGAGGAAGTGGTCATCGGATAGATACCGTGGTCCAGGTCCCGCAGGGAGCCCAGCTGGGCCTCAAACAGGATTTTCTTCCCGTTCTCTTCCGCTTCGCGCAGCAGCGCGCCGGTATCGCAGATATAGGGCTTGATCGCTTCGCAGCTCGTATTCAGCCAGTTTTCGATTTCTTCCCAGGTATAGGGCTCCGCGCCGTACACGCCCTTGATGATCAGGTTTTTCCACTCCATCAGGTCCTTCAGCCGGGCTTTCAGCACGTCCGGATAGAACAGTTCGCCCGCCATCACGGTCTTCTTCTGGTATTTGTCGGAATAGAAAGGCGCGATGCCCTGCTTGGTGGAGCCGTATTTCTTGTCCGCCAGGCGCTGCTCTTCCAGCTCATCCAGGCGGCGGTGCCACGGCATCAGCAGGGAGGCGCGTTCGCTGATCTTCAGGTTTTCCGGCGTCACGGCAACGCCCTTGTCCGCCACGTCCCTGATCTCGTTCATCAGGCTTTCCGGATCCATGGCCACGCCGTTGCCCAGGATATTGATCACATTCTTCCGGAAGATGCCGGAGGGCAGCAGGTGCAGGGCAAACTTTCCGTGTTCGTTGATCACGGTATGGCCGGCGTTGCCGCCGCCCTGGTAACGGACCACGATATCAAACTGCTCCGTCAGCAGGTCGACCATCCGGCCTTTGCCCTCATCGCCCCAGTTGATTCCAACGATCGCTGTGCAAGCCATTTTTCAATCTCCTCCGGTCGTCATACTCGTCCAAAAACACAACAAGTTATTTTACCGCTGAATACCTTGCACTGTCAATCTTTCAGAATGTTTTAACACTGCACGCGCCGCCTTTTTGCCCGGAATTTCCGGACAGTTGCCAGAATTGGAAATGAATGTTATAATTCATGTGTTGTACGTACAATTGTAACGAGTGAATGCAGGAACGAAGGAGAACGCCCATGAAAGACGCTCTGCAATGCCCTTCCCTCTTCAAGGCATATGAAAACTACTTCCGCATCGGCGCCGCGGTCAACGGACGTATGCCGGCGGATCCGGCCTACGACGCCCTGATCTGCCGCCATTTCAGTTCCATCACGGCGGACAACCAGATGAAACCGATGTTCGTAATGGATCATAAAGCCACTCTCGCCGGAGGGGATCCTCTGCATGCGGCAGTAAGGTTTGACTGGGTGGACAGCCTGCTCTCCTATGCCAGGGAAAAAGGCATCGCTGTGCGGTATCATACGCTTGCCTGGCATAACCAGACGCCGCGCTGGTTTTTCGCGAAAGACTGGAGCGACGCGGAAGACGCGGAGCCTGCTTCAAAGGAAACCATGCTTACCCGCCTGGAAAACTATATCCTGGACGTCATGAATCATGTCAATACCGCCTTTCCCGGCCTGGTCTATACCTGGGACGTGGTGAACGAGGCCATTGAGCCGGATCAGGGCGCCCCCGGGCTGTACCGCACGCGCAGCCCCTGGTACATGGCCTGCGGGGAAGACTTCCTGCCGGCCGCCTTCCGGGCCGCCCGTAAGGGGCAGGCGCCCGGCCAGACCCTTTGCTATAACGACTACAACGCCTTCGATCCGGTCAAGCGGGACGCGATCATAGACCTTCTGAAGAAGCTTCAGGCGGAAAACCTCGTGGATACCATGGGTATGCAGGGCCATTATGTGATGAACAACATGGATATTTCCCTCTGTGAAGCGGCATCCCGGGCATACGCTGCCCTGGGGCTGAATCTTCAGGTCACGGAACTGGATATCCACTGCAACAGCGGCAGCGACGAGGCGCAGCAGAAGCTGGCGCAGCTCTACGGCGACTATTTCGCCATGCTGAGAAAGCTGAAGGATGAAGGCGTCCGCATCGAGGCCGTGACCTTCTGGGGTGTCACCGACGCCGACAGCTGGCTGACCGGTTTCCGCCGGGAAACCAGTTATCCCCTGCTCTTCAGCCGCGAAAAGAAAGCCAAACCCGCCTACGACGCCGTCATGAACATGTAAAACAAAACGGAGGCAGACTGTTGCCTCCGTTCATTCGTTCCACGTATTCAGCAAATCTTTCATCCAGCCGTAAACATCCATACCGTATACTTCCCGTAAAGCTTCCGGGGTCAGCACTTCGGAAGCTTTTCCCTGCCCCGCGCAGCGTCCCCTGTCCAGCAGAAGCGCGTGGGTGCCGTACTTCCGGGCCAGGCTCAGGTCGTGCATCACCGTGATGACCGCTCGGCCGGGCGTCTTCAGCCACTCCCCGATCAGCGAAAACAGTTCCTGCTGGAAGGGCAGGTCCAGGTGGTTCGCCGGCTCATCCAGGATCAGGATATCCGGATCCTGGCAGATAACCTGGGCCAGGAAAACCCTCTGCTGTTCTCCGCCGGAAAGCGTCAGCATATTCCGCTTCCGCATCTCCGAAAGGCCGGTCAGTGCCAGCGCCCCGTCAATTTTACCCGATCCCTCGGGATCCCCCTTCCGGAGAAAACCCGTATGCCGGGCGTATCGGCCCAGTCCGACAACCTCCTCTACGGTAAACCCGTAAACAGCGCTGTGGTTCTGGCTCAGCACGCCGACCTTCCGGGCATATTCCTGCGGGGAGATTTCCCGGATATCCCTCCCCGCGAGCGTAACGGTCCCTTCACAGGGCACAGATTTTCCCAGCGCGCCGGCCAGCGTGGATTTGCCCGCGCCGTTCGGCCCGACGACAACCCACCATTCGCCTTCCTGCACCTCCAGGGAAAGATCCCCGAGGACGGCCTTTTCGCCGTACCGGACAGTCAGGTGTTCCGCCTTCAGCATCAGCGAACGCCTCCCTTCCGGCTCCTGTAGAAGATCACGATGAACGTCACCGCGCCGATCAGGGAAGTCACCACGCCGATCGGCAGCTCCAGCGGGCTCAGGACGCTCCGGGCCGCCAAATCCGCCAGCATCAGGAAGACCGCGCCTGCAAAGGCCGACAGTGGCAGAAGCGTACGGTGATTCGGCCCGGCCGCCAGGCGCACCATGTGCGGAATGATCAGGCCCACAAACGCGATACTGCCCCCGATGGACACGCAGATGCCGATCAGTGCGGACGCGCAGATCATCACCGTCAGCTTCACCCGCCGGACCGGCACGCCCACATGCAGGGCATTCTCTTCTCCCACGGCAAAAGCGTTCAGTTCCCGGCTCAGAAGCATCAGCGGTGTGCCGAACAGCAGCAGGCCTCCCAGGAGTACAGCAGCCTGCTCATAGTTCTTGCCGGTCAGGGAACCCATGGTCCAGTAGGTAATGGACCGCAGCCGTTCTCCGGAAAAGGTGATCAGGATGCTCAGCAGACTCGAGGCAAGCATGGTAAACACGACGCCGATCAGGATGATGTTCTGTGTCGCAAAGCTTCTGTCAATCCCCCAGGCAAGAGCCAGGATCAGCACAAGCGAACCGAAAGAGAAAACCATGGCCATGGCCGCTGAGCCGGCAATCGGCAGTCCCGGAATGGATATACCCAGCACAATGGACAGCGCGGCGCCCAGGGCAGCCCCGGTGGATATGCCCAGTGTAGAACCGTCTGCCAGGGGATTGCGTAAAAGGCCCTGCATCACCACGCCGCACAAACTCAGCGCCGCACCCATCAGTGCCGCGCAGAGCACACGGGGCAGCCGCAGCGACAGCACAATGGATGCGTTCATCCCTTCCGGTTTGGGGCCGCCGAAAAGCCCGTTTTTCAGGATTGTCAGCGATTCTCCGAGAGGTACTTTCACGCTGCCCGCGCAGACGCACAAAAGAAGCGCAGCCAGGAACAAGGCTGTGAGCATGATAACCAGAACTGCTTTTTTCGGCGCATTCATCTTCATGTTTCAAAAAGGGGCGGACAAACACCCGGAACGTCCGCCCCGCCTTTCTGTTATGCAGCAGGCACTTCAGCTTCCCCGCCGCTGACCAGTTCAAACAGCATCTCTGCCACTTCGGTCAGGCGCGGGCCCGGGATGGCAACGGCATTGGTGGGATCATAGACAACCATATCATTCTGAATGGCGCTGATGTTTTCCCAGCCGGCACGTCCCTTGATCTCGTCTGCAGGCATTTCTGTCATCCAGCTCGGATCAAACAGGTTTGTCGTAATAATAATGTCAGGATTCCGTTCAAGCACCTGTTCTTCAGAAACCGCCTGATGCTTTTCAATATCAGCAAAGATATTGGTCAGGCCGCAGATTCCGGCAATATCATCCATATAGGTTCCCTTGCCGGCAGACCACAGGCCGAACATCAGCGGGCTTTCATCCACATACAGGCTCTTGCCTGTCTCACCAGCTTTTTCACTGATCGCGGCAAACTTCTGTTTCATATCGGCGATCAGCTGTTCGGCTTCCGCATTCTTTCCGGTCAGGGCTCCGATCAGGGTAATATCCGTGTAGACGCCTTCCAGATCCTGCGCATCCGTAACAACAACCTGTACATTCCCGACGGCCAACGCATTCACCAGGTCTTCACTGTGCCCCATTGCGGTCAGGATAACGAGCTGGGGTTCCAGCTTCAGGATCTCTTCCACATTGGTCTGATAGCCGGAGTCCACGACCGTCAGCTGATCGATCCCGGGCATCACAGCGGCTTCCTCGGGCTTGGCGCAGTAGGTTCCCACGCCGACGATCGCGTCCTGTGCGCCAAGGGCATACAGGATTTCTGCGTCGCCCGGCATCATTACAACCACTTTGTCAGCAGGAGCCGCAAGTTTAATCTCCCGGTTCATCATGTCCGTGACGGTGATGCCGCCTTCAGCCAGGACCGGGGCGCACGCCAGCACCAGCGCCAGCGTCAGGAAAAGGGAAACAAGTTTTTTGGACATATCTGTCCCTCCTCTGAATTATTCAGATGAATCAGCGGGAGAGCGCCTTACATAAAGAAGGACGTCCCTCCCCGAGGAACGCCAAAGAAACCCGTACTTTCGCGCGGGTTTACCGGCAAATCCCTTTACCCAGGGGATATACAAAGTCACGGTGTAAACAAGTCTCCCGGCTTGGCTTCATCCTACCTGGAGCTCCTTCTCACGGTTTTTACCGCAATGGATGCAGCCTTCGCTGCGTGCCCCGTCGTCCGCTTCACGGTTACTGGGTTAGCCCGGAAATCTCATCCGCGTTCCTATGGCGCGCCGGATTGCTCCGCCGCGTCGCGCATCTCTGCGCAGATACACCGGCTATTCATCTGTCGGTTTTATTATAGGCTTCTGTATATAGTCCGTCAATTTTCGTTTTTTACATTCTTCCGGGAACCATCGTCAGGGCGATCCTCTTTTTCTGCTCGTCCACGCTGACGACCCAGACCTTCACGACGTCGCCGACCTTCACTACCTCGGAAGGATGGCGGATGAACTTCTCCGCCATGCGGCTGATGTGCACCAGCCCGTCCTGGTGGACGCCGATGTCCACAAACGCGCCGAAGTCGATCACGTTGCGCACCGTGCCCGTCAGCTCCATGCCGGGCTTCAGGTCCTTCATTTCCAGCACGTCCGTGCGGAGCACAGGCTTCGGCAGTTCGTCGCGGGGATCCCGGCCGGGTTTGGCCAGTTCCGCCAGCATATCGTTCAGCGTCGGCAGGCCGGTCCCGATCTCCGCCGCCAGCTTCTCCCGGCCGTATCTGTCCGCCCGCTGTGCCACGTCCGCCGCGCCGCCGCGGATCTCTATCAGGTCGTATCCGAGTTTTTCCAGCAGGAGCTTCGCCGCGTCGTAGCTTTCCGGGTGCACGGCCGTTGCGTCCAGCGGGTTTTTGCTGTCCATCACGCGCAGGAAGCCGGCGCACTGCTCAAAGGCCTTCGGTCCCAGTTTCGGCACCTTTTTCAGCGCCGCCCGGCTCGCGATTCCGTTCTCTTCCCGGTACGCCACAATGTTCTTTGCCAGCGCCGGGCCGATCCCGGCCACATGGCTCAGCAGTTCCGCCGAAGCCGTACTGACCTCCACGCCCACCTGGTTCACGCACTGCTCCACCACGCCGTCCAGCGCCGCGGTCAGCTCGTTCTGCTTCAGGTCGTGCTGGTACTGGCCCACGCCGATGGCCTTGGGATCGATCTTCACCAGTTCCGCCAGCGGGTCCTGCATGCGCCGGGCAATGGACACCGCGCTGCGCTGGGTCACGTCAAAGTCCGGAAACTCCTCCGCGGCCAGTTTGCTCGCGCTGTACACGGAAGCGCCCGCCTCACTCACGATCATATAAGCCGCGCCGGGCAGTTCCGGCAGCAGGGATACGATGAACTGTTCGCTCTCGCGGCTGGCTGTGCCGTTGCCGATGGCGATGGCCGTAATCCCGTATTTCTTCGCGAATGTTTTGATCAGCCTTGCCGCTTCCGCCTTCCGTGCCTCATTCCCAGGCAGCGTGAAATAACCGACACCGGTGTCCAGCACCTTGCCGTTCTCATCCACCACCGCCAGCTTGCAGCCCGTACGGAAGCCCGGGTCCACGCCCAGCGTTACCTTGCCCTTGATCGGCGGCTGCATCAGCAGCTGATGCAGGTTGTCGCTGAATACCTTGATCGCGCTGACGTTTGCCCGGTCTGTCAGGTCATTGCGGATTTCCCGTTCCAGGGAGGGAAATACCAGCCGCTCCCACGCGTCCGCGCAGGCTTCGGCAACCTGCTGCGCCGCCGGGGTGCCGTTTCGTACAAACGCCCTGCGGATCACGTCCAGCGCCTTCTCTTCAGGTGCCTCAAGGCTCACCTTCAGGAACTCTTCCCGCTCACCGCGGTTCACCGCCAGGATCCGGTGCGCCACGATGGCCCTCACCGGTTCCCGGAAGTCGTAATACATGCTGTATACGCTGTCCTCTTCCTTTGCGGCTTTGCTGCAGATCACGCCTTCCCGGTTCAGCAGCGCCCGCAGTTCCTTCCGGATCTCCGCGCTGTCGCTGACCGTCTCCGCGAGAATGTCCCGCGCGCCGGCCAGCGCCGTTTCCGCGTCCGGGACTTCCTTCTCCGCGTTGATATACTTTGCCGCTTCTCCCGCGGGATCCCCGGCCTGCTGCAGCATCAGCCACAGCGCCAGCGGCTCCAGTCCCCGCTCCTTCGCCACTGTGGCACGGGTCCGCCGTTTCGGCCGGTACGGGCGGTAGATATCCTCCAGCTCGCTCAGTGTGACTGCTTTGGCCAGCTGCTCTTTCAGCTCGTCGTTCAGCACGCCCTGTTCTTCCAGGGAGGCGGCAATCTCCTCCCGCCGCTTCTCCAGGTTCCGCAGGTATTCCAGCCGTTCCGCCATTTCACGCAGCACCTGGTCGTCCAGCGATCCGGTCGCCTCCTTCCTGTACCGCGCAATAAAGGGGATCGTGTTCCCCGCGTCCAGCAGCTCCACCGCCGCCTGCACCTGCTGCGGCCGCAGCTTAAACTCCGCAGCCAGCCGATTCACAAAATCCATATATGGTCTTCTCTCCTGTCTTCATATGTCATCCCGGCCGGGCAAAGCGCGCGGGGGGACTATGAATTATGAATTGTTTTTGAATACCTGCATCCGCAGTAATCCTGCCGGTACAGGCCGTACTGCTTCGACAGTTCCAGTGACCGGAGATACCCGTTCTTCTTCTTGAAATCCGCGAACAGGTATTTCACCCCGGCCTTCTCCCCGGCTTCCGCGCCGATGCGGTTTACATTGTCGGCGTTCTTATGCGGGCTCACGGACAGCGTCGTTGTGAAATATTCAAAACCGTGTTCCTTTGCCTGTCGCGCGGTGTAGTCCAGCCGCAGGGCAAAGCAGGCCAGGCATCGTTCTCCGCCCTCCGGCGCGTCCGCCATCCGCGGCGCAAAGGCGTCAAACGCTTCGTGGTCGTAACCGCACGCAAGCATCGGCACTTCCTTCGGAAGCAGGCTGAGCAGCCGTTTCTGCTCCGACAGGCGGTGGAGATATTCCTCTTCCGGTTCAATATTCGGATTATAGTAAAGAAGCGTCACGCGGAAGTGTTCGCAAAGCCTCTCCAGCACCGCGCTGGAGCATGGCCCGCAGCAGCTGTGCAGCAAAAGCGACGGCTTCCTGCCTTCCAGCCGCTCGATCTCCGCTTCCATTTCCCGCTGATAGTTCCGCTTCTCCATGCCGTTCGCTCCTCTTCGTTCTGCAGGGTCACTTTACTCCCCTCTTCCGGCAAAGTCAACAAACCGCGGATATAGACCCAGTCTATACCTGAAGATAAAAATCCTTTATTTATTACCTATTGACTTGGTAGGTTTAATGTGGTATCCTTTGCCCAACACATCGAGGAGGTAACGCTTATGTCCAAGATTTACAAAGGCTCCCTGGAGCTGATCGGGAATACTCCCCTGGTCGAAATCGTGAATATTGAAAAGGAACTGGGACTGGAAGCCACCGTACTGGTCAAGCTCGAATACTTCAATCCCGCAGGAAGCGTCAAGGACCGTATCGCCAAAGCGATGATCGAGGATGCCGAGGCGAAAGGCCTGCTGAAGGAAGGTTCCGTTATCATTGAGCCCACAAGCGGCAACACCGGCATCGGCCTGGCGTCCATCGCGGCCGCCAAGGGCTACCGCATTATCCTGACCATGCCCGAAACCATGAGCGTGGAACGCCGCAACATCCTGAAAGCCTACGGCGCGGAGCTGGTCCTGACCGAAGGCGCCAAGGGCATGAAGGGCGCCATCGCCAGGGCGGAAGAACTGGCGAAGGAAACGCCCAACAGCTTCATTCCCGGCCAGTTTGTGAACCCCGCCAACCCCGCAATTCACCGGGCGACCACCGGCCCCGAGATCTGGAACGATACAGACGGCAAAGTCGATTTGTTCATCGCGGGAGTCGGCACCGGCGGCACCCTGACCGGCGTGGGCGAATTCCTGAAGTCCAAAAATCCGGATATCAAAATTATCGCCCTGGAACCCGAAGATTCCCCCGTCCTGTCCGAGGGCCGCGCGGGCGCCCACAAGATTCAGGGCATCGGCGCCGGTTTTGTGCCGGACGTGCTGAACACAAAGATCTATGATGAGATCTTCAAAGCGGCCAACGCGGACGCCTTTGCCGCCGCAAAGCTTCTGGCGAAGAAGGAAGGCATCTCCGTGGGTATCTCCTCCGGCGCCGCGCTCCATGGCGCGATCGAGCTGGCAAAACGGTCTGAGAACAAAGGCAAGGTCATCGTGGCCCTGCTGCCCGACAGCGGCGACCGCTACTACTCCACCGCCCTCTTCACAGAATAACCCCTCTGAAAAACATCGATCCGCGGGATTGAACCGCGGATCGTTTTTTATATCTTCAGATCCACCCATTTGCCCTGTTTAAATCGCAGGGAGACCATGATGAACCGGGACAGCTGGTCCGCCAGCACGCCCAGCCAGACGCCGTGCAGGCCCCAGCCCAGGACGTTCACCATCAGCAGGGTGGACAGCGTCCGGATTCCGGCAATCGAGATGATCGCCGCAATGAGCACATACCGTACGTCTCCCGCCGCCCGCAGGCAGCCGGTAAAGATGATCTGGCTGATCTGCAGCAGCACGATTACCATCAGGTACCGGCAGATCACTTCACCCATCTCCAGGATATGCGGTTCCGTAAAGTACAGGCCGTAGAACCACCATCCGCCGAAAAAGAGCAGCAGCGCCAGGATAAACGAGATCAGCAGGCCGATCCGCTGGCAGATGCTGCCGTATCGTTTTGCCTTCTGTTTCTCTCCCGCGCCGAGCGCCTCACCGGCCAGCGCCACGGCCGCCACCTGCATGCCGTCGGCAAAGGAAAAGCCTAAGCCCAGGATGCTCATGCCGATATTGTGCGCGGCAAACTCGTCCGTTCCCAGCCGCGCGGCGATCATCGCCGTGGCCAGGAAGCCGACCCTCGCCGCGATGTTTTCAAACGAGGTATTCAGCGCCAGATGCCAGATGGACTTCGCGCTCTCATGGGAATAGCGCAGCTTCAGTCGCTTCATCAGGGGAATCCGCACATAGCTGCTGCGCCGGAACAGGGAGGAGACAGCCATGGCGGCCGCCACCACCGTGCCGAGCACGGTGGCAATTGCCGCGCCCCGGATCCCCCATCGGGGAAAACCGAAACGGCCTTCTATCAGCAGGTAGTTGAAGATGATGTTGACCACGCTGCTGGTCAGGTTGGTGGTCATGGACAGTTTGGTGTTTCCGCTTCCGCGCTGTGCGGAATTGATGACCATTGTAATCACGTTGAAGAACGTGCCGCCCATGATGATCCGGAAATAGATTACCGCCGCTTCATGCGTATCCTGATTGCTGCCTGCCAGTTCCATCATCCATGGCGCGAAAACCACAAACAGCACCGTCACAGCCACACAGGCAATGCAGGCCAGGATGATCGACGTCAGCAGGATCTGGTTGGCGGTATCCTGCCGCTGCTCGCCCTTTCGCCGGGCCACCAGTGCCGAAACCGCCACATTGATACCGAAAAAGATCGTCAGGCCGATGAATTTCGGCTGGTTCGTCAGGCCGACCGCCGCGACGGCATACGAACCCAGGGCGGACACCATCATCGTGTCGATCATGCCCGCCAGGGCAACGAAAAAGCTCTCTGCCATTGCCGGCCAGGCAACAGAGAGCGCTTTTTTCGTCATCGCACGCGTTGAGGTTAATTCACAATTCATAATTCACAATTCACATTTATTGTTTTTTGCCCGATCCCGTCTGACAGGCGGAAAATATGCCGGTGTATGGCAGTTCCGGTAAACAATCCATCTTTCATAATCCTTCAGATCATTCTGAATTCTGAATTGTTTAGAATCCGTGGCTTCCGCCTCCGCCGCCAAAGCCGCCTCCGCCGCTGCTGAAACCGCCGCCCCCGTGGAAGCCGCCGCCCCCGCCGGAGGATGATGAATGCTTCACCTTCCGGGTCAGCTTCTTTGCGGCAATCACAGCGCCGGCGCCTGCTGTAGCCGTGGCGATCTGTGGCAGGGATACTTTCACTTCCTGCTCCATCCGGGCGGAAATGAACAGATAAGCCAGCAGGATGGCCGCCAGTACAGCCAGCAGGATATTACTGATCAGGCCCATGTTTCCGGGCAGTTTGCCGCCCTTCAGCGTCCTGTTCATCTGGTTGAAAGCTGTCTCAGCACATCCGGCGTAGTCGCCCCGGGTGGCATAGGTATAAACATTGCCTGTAATGATGTAGGCTTTTGCCTGGGTCAGTGTCTTTTCAACGTCCGTGCTGGACCAGACCATCAGCTGCCGCGTGGACATATCGATGATAAACAGCGTGCAGGTCCCCGGGAAAACGCTGTTTGCCCAGGCTTTTGCCTTGTCGCCCACATAGTCCTTTGAGCCGTCGCTGCAGGTATACAGGCCAACGTTGCAGGTCTCCGTGATCGGCATCATCGAGGCAAAGAGCCGGTCGTACTCCGCCATGTCCAGCAGGCTGCCGCTGTCGTCGATTACGGCAGCGAACCCTGTCTCTTCGTTCGTTCTGGTCTGCTGTTCCGCGGCGGCCAGGCCGGGAACCAGCAGGATCAGGATCAGCAGGAATGCAAGGATCTTTTTCACAGAAGCTCACCTCCCGTATGGCTTTCAAACTGGGGCAGGGCGTTGGAGCAGGATTTGTTGTAGAGCTTCAGCAGGCTCAGGCATTCCCAGACCACGCCCGCCACAATCACAAGCGTCACAATATAAACCGGCGTATTTGCGCTGTGGAAGGGATCCAGCAGCATAATCAGGGTTCCGGCAACCATTGCGATAAATGTCACAATGCAGCCAACCGGCAGTTTTGCCTTCTTCTCCCAGGGAATAATCAGCATCGCCATTACCACCGTCAGGATCAGCGCGCCGTACCGGAAATATTTGATGTTGTCAATGCTGGACAGGATGTTCAGCGCAAGCACGGATCCCGCGCCTGCGCCAAGTGCGCCGAGATAGCGGAATATCCCGTGGTTCTTCTGGCGGCTCACCCGTTTTTCCAGCCGCTTCATCTTGGTCATCCGGTCGCTCACGTCCACGGTTTCGCCGCGCACGACAGCCTCCGCCATTTCCTTTTCCTGCATCTTAGTCCGCCTGCCGTTCACGGCGATCTGGGCAAAAATGGCCAGGAGCATTGCCGGAAGCATAACCATTTCCGGTCTCAGCGTCAGGAAGCTGTTGAACACAAAGAAAAGCACAGCAGCGATTGCCAGCGTCACCAGTGCGAAGCGGGAAATATCCATCGGGATATCCGCCCACATTTCTCCGGTCACGGCGTTCTGAACGGCATAAAGCACCCGTTTCCCGCTCTTCATGGACATGAACCAGACCGGGATCATGGTATCCCCGGTATACTCAGCCTGCGCTTTGGGCATCAGCGCCTTTTCCGCCGCGGCAGTGGAATAGCTGCAGGAGTCGTCCTTCAGCGCCGGCAGCGTATCCTCCAGGCCCTTCCGGATCGTTTCGGACCGGGCATAAGGAATATAATACTCAGGATCTGTGTCCGACACGTCCGCGTAAAAACCGCTCAGATAAGCGGGTGAGAAAGGCCGCACCAGGTCCCGGGCGTCCTTGGAAATCGAGATCGCCTCGGAGATATTGTCCGGCATTTCCCGGGAAGCGTCGTGCATGATCCCGGTATAATGATGGTCAAGGTCGATCTGTGTCTTGTAATAATATGTGGTGTCTCCCTTGGTTTCGCTGCCTTCGACGGTCGCGCTCCCTTCCACCGATCCGGCGTAGGTATGGTAAGGCACATAAATTCCGCGGAAACTGTCCGCGGTAATATTCTTCTTCAGCCGGTGATCCGCGCAGAAACTGCCCTTCAGCATGCTCCGGAACTTCTCGAAGCACTGCTCCCGGGTAATCTGGAACGGGATCACGGTCTCCGGCGGCACAAACTCCTCGCCTTCCTGTTTTTCAAGCATCACGGAAGAGCCGCAGTAACTGCAGAAAGATGCCGCGGCTGTATTGACCGCGCGGATTTCCGCGCCGCATGTCGGACAGGTCAGTACGTCCACAGCAAAGCTGCTTCCGGCCTGCCGCGCTTCCTTCTCGTCCGCTTCCTCAATGCTCATCGTCCGGTCACACCGGCCGCATTTCAGCTGCTGGCCGACAATATCGAACAGCATCTGGGAACCGCATCCGGGACAACTGTACATCTTTGTTCCTCCCTGTTATTTCAGTCTGTTTTTCATCCACGCCGAGATCACATGGCAGTCGCGGAACGTGGACGCGAACAGCCCGCCCTTGAATGCCCCGACCAGCACGGACATCAGCACCGGTCCGCCGATCAGTCCGAGGATCCCGCCGTAGCGCAGCCCCACAAACATGCCGATCAGGCTCTGAAGCGGCGTGATGCCGATCCGGTTCGACATCAGTTTCGGCTCCAGCACCCTGCGCAGCACCTGCAGCGCGGCCGTCAGCACCAGCAGCAGGATCCCGAAGCGGGTATTGCCCAGCAGGAACTGGATGACCGCCATCACAATAAAGGGAACGCCGCTGCCGATCATCGGTACAAGCTCCATGATACCGCAGCACAGCGCGATGATTCCGGCATACGGAAAGCCGAAAACCGTCAGGTAGATCCAGGAGATGATCCATACCATCAGGCCGAAGGTGCCCTGCACCCGCAGGTAGCCGAAAAGGCTCCTCAGCGTGGAATTGGTCAGTTTGGTCGTCGTGCTGTCCTGCTTCCGGCGCATTCCGCCCGGCAGGTAGCTCCTGATTTCCTCGTAATTTTTTGAAATAAAATACAGGCCGATGGTCAGGAAGCTGATATAGATGATGCAGTACGGCATAGCGGTCGCCAGGCTGATCGAAAATGTTACAAGCTGCTCCGCAAACCCGGTTCCCCACTGTCTCAGCCGCTCGGTCGCGTCAGTAATCGCGTCGCGGATCCACTGTTCGACGCCCGGGCTCGTGGAAGCGCCGATCGAAGTCAGCAGGTTGTTCATCGCCTCGCGGACGGAATTGATGGTTTCTGTAACCATGTCTCCGGAATGGTTCACGATGCGCGTAGCCTGGCCGATTCCGATTGTAAACAGCCAGATCAGCAGTCCCAGGAAAACAAACAGCAGCAGGAGTACCGGGATCAGTGCCGCGGGGCTCCGCTTCATCCTGATCTTTTTCTGCAGGAAACGGATCACCGGCTGCAGCGCGGCCGCGATCGGAATTGCAATGATAAAGGGAGACAGCTTGTCCCAGATCTCGGGCACAACCCAGCGCAGTGCGGCATATGCCAGCGCAAGGCCCAGCAGCCTCAGCAGCAGCCTCTCCGCCGCTTTCCTTTCCTCGCTCATGCGCTCACCGCCTTCATTGCATGGATTCTTGATTATTTTACCCTTTTGCGGCCGCTTTTGCAACCGCACCGCGGCGCGGACGCGCCATCCTCTGCCGGAGAACTTGCAAATATTTGCGTGAATATGTTATATTGTTTAAAGACAACTTCGTTATATATTTGCTTCCAGCCGTATGCTTCGCCCCAAAGGAGAGATACGATGTTTCCTTTTCTCGACGCGCTGATCTCCGATTGTCCCCGGGACAGATTCATAGACCAGCTGAAACATACCGCCTACGACGAACTGATGATCCTTGTTCCTGCCGCGGGTGAGTATATCAGCGTATACCATTCGGACGGCAGGTATTTTTCGCCCGCGCTGGACGGTACCTATGCGCAGCTGCTGGAATATGCCTCCGGCCATATGGTCCATCCGGACGACCGGGAAACCCATATGGCCCTGATGGATATTTCCACCATGGAACAGCGGCTCTCGGCTTCCGTGCCGAAGGGGATTCTCTCCGGTACGGCCCGCTATCTGTGGCTGGACGGCCAGTGGCATGATATGCTCCACCTGCTGGTCGGCGGTGAGGAATTCGGCATTCCGGAAGACCAGGTCTACTTCTTCCTGTACGATATTCAGGATATCCGGGAGCGCGAGGAAGGGCAGCACGTCAACACAGCCGCCCACACGGAACGCCTGCGGAAGATGATGCCCGACCTGCTGACAGAGAACACCTTCTTTGCCCTGGCCCAGCAGCGGCTGCACCACCTGGAAGGCCAGTGGTGCATGCTTGCCGTGGATGTCAAGCATTTCAAGCTCTTCAAGGAGCTGAACGGCCAGGACAAGGGAGACCGGCTGCTGATCCGTTTTGCGGAGCGTATCCATGAGGTTGTGGAATTTACCGGCGGCCTGGGATGCTACCGCGGCCAGGACGATTTCGGCCTCCTGGTTCCCTTTGACCAGGCCATGATCGACAGGCTCTTCAGCACCCTGCGGCAGGATATCGATAACCTTTCCGGTACCAGCGGTTTTTATCCCCTCTTCGGCATCTGTATGATCTTCGACACGGATGTGCCCGCGCTGGAACACTTCAACCACGCGGCCCTGACTGCGGAAGAGATCAAGGATGACCTGCGGTTCCATATCCGCGTCTATGACCCGGATACCCACGAGCAGCATGTGGAGGAGTTCAGGCTTCTTTCCGATTTCAAGAACGCAATCGCCCGGAAGGACGAGATTTCCTTCCACATCCAGCCCCAGGTCAATGTCGATACCGGCCGGATCGTCGGCGGCGAATCCCTCGCCCGCTGGCAGAAGCCGGACGGAACAACTGTCTCCCCGACGGTGTTTGTGCCGATCCTGGAGAAATACGGCATCATCACGGACCTGGATGTCCATGTATGGGAACAGGTCTGTGCCTGGCTGCGGAAAATAATCGACAGCGGAATCAGGCCGGTGCCTGTCTCCGTGAATGTCAGCCGGATCAACATTTTTGCGGTGGACGTGCCGGAACGGCTGGAAGAACTGACCGCAAAATACGGGTTGGATCACTCCCTGCTGGAAGTGGAGATTACCGAGTCCGCCTATATTGAGGACGATCAGCGGATCCAGGGCGCGATCGCCGGCCTGCGGAAAAAGGGGTTCCGCGTCCTCATGGACGACTTCGGCAGCGGCTATTCATCCCTGAATATGCTTCATAATATCCATGTGGATGTCATCAAGCTGGACGCCCAGTTCCTTCGTTTCACCTTTGGCGAGGAGCAGAAGGGCATCAACATCCTGGAATCCATTATCTCCATGACCAAATCCCTCTCCACCCCGATCATCGTGGAGGGGGTGGAGACGCCGGCACTCGTCCGCTACCTGAAGGACATGGGCTGCAAATACATGCAGGGTTTCCACTACTACCGCCCGATGCCGCCTGACCAGTTTGAAGCGCTGATCAGCATTCCCGGCAACGTGGATGAAAAAGGCGTCGTGCTGCAGCGCAACAAGCAGCTGCACGTCCGTGAATTCCTGGAGGACAGCGTCTATTCCGACGCGATGCTGAACAATATTCTCGGGCCGGTCGCGTTCTACGGATGGAACGGAGACAACGTGGATATTATCCGCTTCAACAATCAGTTTGCGCGGTTTGTCCGGCTGGACGCAGGCGCTCTGGAAGAGCGCCGGTATCACATCCAGAACCTGTTTGTGGAGGAGGACCGCCCGAAGTTCTTTGCCATGCTGGAGGATGCGTATAAAGACAGGATCAACGGCGCGAAAGGCCTCTTCCGGGTCTATAACCCGGACGGCTCCGTCTTCTGGACGCAGGTCCTTGTCTATTATCTGAGAAATGAGAATGGCCGGCAGATCTATTACGGTTCCCTCACAGATATGACCGAGGTCATGTCTCTGAGAGACCGGATAAAGCGTTTATGACCGCCCGGGGCGTCGACAGTGGCTCCACATAGCCTTCTAGCGTCTTCGCCTTGACGCTCAGCCCGCGGGACCGCGGATTCACAAAAATCCGGCATTTCCCGCGGCCGTTCTTTGCCTCCTGCAGCAGGTTCTGTGCCGGCGCGTTGCCGTCAAACACAATCAACGCCGAGTCTGTCCGTTTGAAGATCTCATAGGCAAAGCTCTTGTACAGGCCCATACCGGAACTCTCGATCGAGATCCGCACCGAAACGCCCGCCGCAAGCAGGCGTTTTTTCTCTGCCGGGCTGATCCGGTTGGGTACAATTGCCGCGATTCGGAACCGGCCCCGGTTCTGCTGTACCAGGTAACCTTCCTGTCCTGTCAGGCTGTGTCCGACGACGAAGCAGACCTTTGCCGGGTCCAGGGAATCCAGCAGCCGGTCGATCAGCTGCTTTTCCTCATCCCGTACAGTCGTCCGGTGCGCGCAGCAGCTGAAGCTGCCACCGGCCACCACCACCGGAAACAGGCCCTCCGGCAGCGGCGCGATCAGGTCCTTCAGCTCCTCCGCGGCGTCGATCCTGCCGGATTCCTTCCACAGATCCTGGGTGATCCGCGGTGTTTCCTCCAGCCTGCGCCTGTACCACTTTTCCGCGTCTCCGGCGCCGCATTGCTCCCGGAAGGCGGCCATCCGTTTCTCAAACACCTGCCGGCTCGCCCGCAGGATCTTTTCATCCGCTGCGCGCATCTTCTTCAGTTCGTCATATGTCAGCCCCAGCAGTTTTTCCAGGGACAGCTCCTCGTCAATGGAGTCTGTTCCGTACAGGGCGCCGCCGTCGGTTCCCTGTACGCAGTCCACGCCCGCGCGCAGATACTGCCGCAGCGGATGGTTGTCCAGCCGGGACAGGTTGTTCAGCCGCACGTTGGAAGTGATCTGGAACTCCAGCGTCACATGGTATTTTTTCATGTCCGCCAGCAGCTTCTGGCCTTTGACCTTGCGCAGGTCGCAGGTATACAGTCCGTGCCCGATCCGGAGGATCGGCATTTCCTGTCCGGGTGCGAGCGCTTCCGTCACGCAGGCGATGCTGTTCGCCACGTTGTCCCGCAGGGAGTCGTTCTCACCCGCGTGGATCCGGATCACAAACCCTTCCTGTTCCGCCGCAATCTTCACCAGTTCCCGGATCACCGCGCGCAGTTCAAGGACGTCGTTGATTTCCTCGCCGATAATATCGCTGCCGGCCACATAGGGATCCCCGGCAATCGCCCTGAGGATCTGCAGGTTGTCCGCCAGGTAGTCGTTGGGTGTGATCCGGTCCCTGATGATCGTCAGCGGGATCCGGCGGATGCCCGCCAGAAACCGGAGCGTCACTCCGGTCTCCCGGGTCACGGCCGGCATGATCTCATGAATCTCCCGCAGCTTTCCGGCAAAAAGCTCCCGGTTCAGCAGCCCTGTATCGGAGATTTCCGCGTATTCGATTCCCCTGCGGCGGTATTCCCGGGCAATCCACAGCAGCAGGTCCTGGTACAGCGTATTGCCACCGAACCTCTCCGTCTCCCGGTCGCGGCGCATCTGCTCCGCATAGGCAAGCACCTCCCGGTCCGGGATCAGCGCGAGGTTGACCCCGCTGAGCGGATCCTCCGCCGGCAGGCCTTTTGTAAACACATACCGGTACAGATAAACCTTCTCCAGGTCGTTGAACACCGCCTGCCCGTCCTTCGGAATCGTCAGCGAATTCCGGATCCGGTCAATGTTGTACTGCGCGTCCGCGGGATTGCCGAGAATCAGCTCGGCAAAGTTGATGAACGTATTGTCGTCGATCCGGCGCTCCCTGTGCCTTCCGGTCAGGGGACTGTCCCCCATTTCCGCATCCGCGGCGGTCCGGCGTTTCTCCAGTTTCGCGGTCTGCGACGGGTCGCAGCGCAGTCCCAGCTTTTTGATGTAGTAGTAGGGGTACCGCAGCTGCCGCATGATGCCCAGCGCGATCAGCGCGTCCGGAGGCAGGTTGCCGTTCATGTGCGTGTGCAGGTCGGTCCGGAACTTGCACTCGCCCAGGATATAAGTCTTCACGATCGTCTTGGCCACGCCCAGCCTGTAATCCCGGGTCTGGCTCATCAGCGTCTTGGAGATCGCGGGAATCGACGCCTTCATTTCCACCCTTCCGTTCGGGAAAATGTTGGCGATCTTCGTGTTTCCCAGCCGCAGGATATACATCTTCCGGTTGTCCCCGTCGTAATAGCTCGGGATCTCTCCCCGGATCACCTTCAGGCCCTGTTCATCCTCCTCCGTCTTCAGCCCGAACAGCTTCGCCAGGTTCGTGATCAGGTTGCCGGAATGGTGGTTTGGCGTCCGGATGGTATAAAACAGGCGGTCCCCCTCCATGCGGAGGTCGACCGCGATATCCTTTTCCTTGTCCAGATAAAACTGCTGAAAAAAGATCATCTGCCGCTCCTTCGCCGGTCATGCTTGTTTTCTGAATAGAACTTTGCCTTTTCAGCGTACATTTTCTCATCCGCCCATCTGACCAGGTCCTGGACCGATGCGGAACTGAGCCCCCTCATCGTATAGCCGACGGCCAAATTGTATCCTTTTGCCTGGATCCGCTGTTTCAGGTCGCCGAGCACGTTTTTCACGATCTCTTCGTCCTGGCGGATGAACAGGATCGCGAACTCGTCCCCGCCGATACGGTACGGCAGGATCCGGTTATTGCGGATCTCCTGCAGGTTCATGCCGATCGTCTTCAGCGCCTCGTCACCTGCTTCATGGCCCATCGAGTCGTTCATATACTTCAGCCCGTTCATATCCAGGGAAGCGACCGCGCTGATGGACGCGCCGAGCCTGCCGCAGTCGTCGTAGAAGGAGATCCGGTTCAGCAGTTTTGTCAGCGGGTCCCGGTTCATGTCGATCGACCGCAGGAACATATACAGGAAAACGCTGCTGATCAGGATGGCGGCGTTCAGGTGCGCACCCTCCGTCTCCATGTCAATCAGCGCGGCGCAGACGCAGGCAGCCGCGCTGATATACAGGATAATCCGCTCCCTCGCATGGTCCTTGTCCCGGAAACTGATCCAGGTCAGGACAACGGCGGCAGCGATATAAAGGAAAGAAACCGCGAATACCGTATAGCCCAGCGGGCCCCTGAAAAAGCTGTAACTGTCCTCATGGAAACCGAAAGCAATGCCCGAGAAAAACGCCGTGCCGTAAACCAGCGCATTGACGATATTCGGGATCCAGAGCCAGAATGGCCGCCGGAGTTTCGGATAAACAATCAGCAGGATGCTCAGCGCCGCGGTGGGCCGCATGATATAACCGGTCACAGAAAACAGGATCCGCCAGAAGCGCAGGGCGGGATCCATGCTTGCCCATATTTCCAGGCTGTCCGCGATGATCAGCACAAACGTGCTGACAACCGTCA
This sequence comes from Clostridia bacterium, assembly GCA_017512985.1. GTDB lineage: Bacteria > Bacillota > Clostridia > Christensenellales > Aristaeellaceae > Aristaeella. The sequence continues at coordinate 91,395 of JAFWEJ010000015.1, read as the reverse complement.
TCCAGTGATAGCGCAGCGACTTGTCCGCGGAGCCCCGCTGGCGCCACAGTTTCATGGAAAAACCGACGATCAGGAAAAGCGGGATAAAATTCCTGTTCAGAAATTCTGCTGTCATCTGATGGCCCTCTGATCCGGGAAGCCCGGGCCGGGCGGCCCGGTTTGCTTTCAACGTTTGCCATAATCATACCATAGAACACGGATTCTGAAAAGAGACCGTCCCCTGAAAGCAGCGGTCTCCGGGAACAGCCTGTTCCCGGAGACCGGTATATGTTTTATTCCTGCCTGTGGTCGAAGACGCGCCTGGTCTTCTTTTCGGAGCGGGGCAGCGTGTTCAGGGCGATGATGGCGACCTTGGGCGTCACGTTCATCTTGCTCTTGAAGAGCTGCTTGATCTTTTCCGCCGTGGCGTTGAAATCCACCCGGCCCTCCGCTTCCGCAGTGACCATGATGATGTCACGGTTGTTTGCGTCGTCGTGAGCGATGTCGATCTTGTACTCGCTGGAAACGCCGTCCACCATACCGAGGATCTCCTCCACCTGGGCGGGGAACATGTTCACGCCGTGCACCTTGAACATGTCGTCGCTGCGGCCTTTGATGGTGTCCAGCCGCGGATAGGTCCTGTCGCAGCAGGGGCAGGGTCCGGGAATAATCCTGGACAGGTCGTGGGTCCGGAAGCGGATCAGCGGCGCGCCTTCCTTCACCAGGGTCGTAATAACGATCTCGCCCTCCTCGCCGTCCGGGAGTACTTCGCCTGTCACCGGGTCGATGATCTCGGTATACAGGTAATCATCAAAAATATGCATCCCGTTCTGGCCCAGGCAGTTGACGCCGATGCCCGGCCCGTAGATTTCCGTCAGGCCGTAGATATCGTACAGCTCGATGCCCAGGGCGTCGGCGATGTACTTCCGCTTCGCTTCGCTCCAGCGTTCGGAACCGATTACGCCCTTCTTCAGTCTGATCTTGTCCCGCAGGCCGCGCTTGTTGATCTCCTCCGCCAGCAGCAGCGCGTAGGAGGAAGTCGCGCACAGCACCGTGGACTCCAGGTCAATCATCATCTGGATCTGCTTGTCTGTATTGCCGGGGCCCATCGGAATCGCCATGGCGCCGAGCTTCTCACAGCCTGCCTGGAAGCCGATGCCGGCCGTCCACAGGCCGTAGCCGGGCGTGATCTGGATGCGGTCCTTTTTGGTGATGCCGGCGATCTCATAGCACCGGGCAAACATCGTGGCCCAGTCGTCCACGTCCTTCGCGGTATAGGGAATGATCACGGGCTTGCCCGTGGTGCCGGAGGAGGAATGGATGCGCACAACCTGCTCGTCTGGAACCGCCTGGATGCCCAGGGGATATGCGTTGCGCAGGTCGGCTTTGTCCGTGAAGGGAATCTTCTCGAAGTCCTCCTCGCTGCCCACGCCGGTGATCCCGGCCTTTTTGTACACTTCGCTGTAATAGTTGCCGCTGGCCAGGATCCGTTTGATCTGTTTGTCCACCAGGGCCAGTTGGGTATCGTTGATTTTCATGTCATTCCTCTCCTTTCGGGTTTCCGGACGCCCGTCCGGCAAGCGCAGTTCCGGCTTCAAATGCCCTGATGTTCACATCCAGGAATTTTGCCGGCACATATTTTTCAATCTGCTTCAGCAGTGTTTCCCTGCTCAGGCCCAGGCTGCCGGAACCGGCCGCCACGCCCAGCATGATGATGTTGAAGAATTTCGAGGATCCGAAGGGTCTGCAGACTTCTTCGGCGTCCACGAAGATGCAGCTGCATTTCTGCTTCAGGTACGCTGTCATTTCGCTGCCGTCGTAGCCGGTATCCTTCAGGGATTCTGTCACGGGTTTCACGGCGGTTGTGTTCACTACCGCGGTTCCGTCCTTCTTCAGGTACCGCAGGTTCCGGACGGCTTCGCCCGGCTCAAAGGCCAGCAGCATATCCGCGCCTCCCGGGGAAATCATGGGGGAATACGCTTCCCCGCCGATCCGCACATGGCTCGTCACGGAGCCGCCGCGCTGCGCCATGCCGATCGTTTCGGCGGAATGAACGGGGCTGCCCTCATCCATCGCGGCGGCGGCGATGATCCGGGACGCAAGAACGGTTCCCTGGCCGCCTACGCCGCAGATCAGGATATCCTTGTTCATGCCTGCTCACCTCCGATCGCGTGAACGGGGCAGATATGGCTGCACAGGCCGCAGCCGGTGCAGAGATTCCGGTCAATGGTCACCCGGCCGCCCGCGGTAATCAGCGCGGGGCAGCCGATTTCCCGGATGCACTTTTTGCAGTTGACGCATTTTGCCGTGTCCACCGCGCACTTTCCCGCCGGTTTCGTAATCGCGACGCAGGGGGATTTAAAGATAATCGCCCGTACGCCCGTCTCCTGCTCGCATTCCTTCACCGCGCGCACGGCCTCGTCCGGCTTCAGCGGATCCACGGTCAGGACCTTTTTCACGCCAATCCCTTCCAGCACCTTTTCAATGCTGACCTTTTCCACCGCGTTGCCCATCATGTTCCGGCCTGTGCCGGGATGGGGCTGGTGGCCGGTCATGGCGGTCGTGGAGTTGTCCAGTACGCACAGGATGATGTCCGCCTCATTGTACACGGCGTTCACCACGCCGGTCATGCCTGAGGCGAAGAATGTGGAATCGCCCACAAAAGCGAAGGCGGTCGTGTCCTTATTCATGTGGCTCATACCCTGGGCCATGGTAATGCCTGCGCCCATGCACAGGCAGGTATCAACCATGTCCAGCGGCATCGCGTTGCCCAGCGTATAGCAGCCGATATCCCCGCAGAAAACGGCTTTCTGTCCCTTCATCGCCTGTTTTACGGCGTAGAAGGAAGCCCTGTGCGGGCAGCCCGCGCAAAGGACCGGCGGGCGGACCGGCAATGCCGGCGCGTCGGAAACGTCAGCCTGCTCAAGCGCTGTCCGGATGCCGAGGAACCTGTCCAGGATCCCGCTGCACAGCTCCACGCCGTTTTCGCCGTTGTGCGGAACGCTGCCATCCAGCTTGCCGCTGATGCGCAGATCCAGGTGGTTCTTCCCTGCGATCTTCAGGATCTGCTCCTCGATATACGGGCTGAGTTCTTCAATGCAGAGGACTTCCTTCACGCCGTCCAGCGCTTTAAGCATGAAATCCTCCGGAAACGGAAAAGCGGTCGCGACCCGGATCAGCCGGATCCCTTCCTGCCCTTTCAGGCATTCCCTCACATAATTATAACTGACGCCGGAGGCTACGACAGCCTTTCCGGTTCCGGCGCCTTCCACCGTATTGAACCGGTAGGAGGAAAAGTCTTTGGCAATCTCCCCGTTGCGTTTCTCGATCTTTCCGTGGTTGATATAGGACAGGCGGGGAAATATAACCCACTTCCCCGGATCCCGCTCAAACCCGCCGTACGGTGCGGCCGCGTAATTGTCCGGAGTCTCAATCGCCGCGTAAGCGTGGCAGACCCGCGTTGTGGGCCGGAACAGTACGGGTGTGCTGTATTTTTCGGAATACTCAAAGGCATCCCGGATCATTTCGTATGCTTCCTCCGGGGAGGCGGGATCGAATACCGGGATCCGGCAGAAATCCGCGTACCGGCGGGTGTCCTGTTCCGTCTGGGAGGAGATCGGGCCGGGATCGTCCGCGCTTACGATCACCAGGCCGCCTTTCACGCCGATATAGGCCACGGACATCAGCGGGTCGGAAGCGACGTTCAGGCCCATCTGCTTCATCGTTACCATCGCCCGGGCGCCGCTGTACGCGGCTGCCGCGGCGACCTCCAGGGCAGCCTTCTCATTTACCGACCACTCCAGGTGGACGCCTTCATGCGGGCACTTGGATATTGTCTCAATGATCTCTGAGGATGGCGTGCCGGGATACCCCGCCACCAGGCCGACGCCCGCGGAGAGCGCACCCAGGGCAATCGCGCCGTTCCCCATCACATATTGCTTCATTTGCTCACCTCGCAGTTTGCTGTTCCCTATCTTATCACCCAACTTTCCGCCGGGCAAGAACCGCCCGGAGAAAGAACAGAGAAAAACCCCTGAAAAAGCGGAGCCTCCTCACCGGAAGCCCCGCTCAATTCAATCAGTCAAATCTGACTGAAACGATAACATATAATTATTCATTATTCATTATTAATTATACATTACTTTCCCAGGTATGCGATCGCGCTTTCCGCGGCGATCCGGCCGAAGATGACGATGTCCGCCACCGCGTTTCCGCCCAGGCGGTTTCCTCCGTGCACGCCGCCGCAGACCTCGCCGGCCGCGAACAGGCCCGGGATCGCTTTGCCTTCGGTGTTGATGACCTCCGCTGCCGTGTCGATCTTCACGCCGCCCATTGTGTGATGGATGCCGGGTGCGATTTTAATCGCGTAGTACGGCGGGGTGGTCAGGTCCGCGTTCATGCCGGTGGTGCGGCCGAACTGGGTATCCCGCTGGTTCTTCACGATCTCGTTCCAGTCCGCCAGCGTTTTCGCCAGCGTCGCGGGATCGATATTCAGCTGTTCCGCAAGAACCTCAATCGTATCCGCCTGCATGGTGATGCCGCTCTTCACATACTTCTCAATCGCCTTCAGGTGATCCCGCAGATTCTGGTCAAAGATAACGTAGGCGTAGCTGCCTTCCTGCGCCAGTTCCGCCTTGGAGACCGCGTCGCGGGTCAGCAGTTCGTTCGTGAAGCGCACACCGCTCTGGTTGACCAGGATCGCGCCGTCGCCGCGGACGGATTCTGTAATCAGGATGGACGTGGTCTGCTCCACGGTTGGATGCAGCTGGATCTGCTCGATATCCACCAGATCCGCGCCCAGCGCCTGCGCCATGACGATGCCGTCACCGGTGGCGCCGGGGGCGTTGGTGGTCACGGTTCCTTTCAGGTCGGGTCGGTAGGTGGTATACATTTCCTCATTCGCGCCGAAACCGCCGGTTGCCAGGATCACCGCCTTCGCGTTGATGGTATAGGCTGTGTCCGGGCTTTCTGCCTTCACGCCGGTGAGTTTTCCTTCCGCGTCGGTGATCAGTTCCGTTGCCGCGGTTTCCAGCATAACGTCCACGCCCAGTTCCGTCAGCTTCGCGCTGAAGCGGTTCACCAGGAATTCGCCGACGCCGGAGCCATCCGCGGGCGCGTGGATCCGGTTGACGGTTGCGCCGCCGGAGAAGGAGATTTTCGGCAGTTCCGCGCCGATCGTATCCAGCCAGTCGATGGCGTCTGCTGAATTGTTGGCCATCACGGCCACCAGGGAGGAATCGTTCAGCGCGTGGCCGCCCTTCATCGTGTCTGCGGCAAACAGCGCATTGGAGTCCGGAATATCCTGTTCCTTCTGGTAATGCGTTTCGGAAGCGTTCATGCCGCCGGTCGCCTTCGTGGTATTGCCGCCGACATAGGGCATTTTCTCCAGGATCACAAAGTCGATTCCGGCCTGCTTCAGCATGATCGCCGCGGTCATGCCCGCGCCGCCCGCACCGATGATCACGACTTCGGTGTCGATCGACTTCTCGGCTTTGGCGCCGCCGCTCCCTTTATCCTTCCGGTTCTTGTCCAGCACGGAGATGTCCGCGCCGGCCTTCTCCAATGCCTGGGTCGCCGCGGCAATAATCGCCTTGCTGGTCACTGTGGCGCCGGAAACAGCGTCCACATTAGGCGTCTGGGCTTTCATGATGGACATTGCCAGTTTTTCCGCCGCAATGCCTCCCAGGCTCGGCGTCTCGCCGGTCGCGTCAATCAGGACGGTCTGGATTTCATTCTCCGAGACCCTGACCATGACCTTTACGGGTACAAAGATGCCCTGTGCTTCCCCGCTGTAGGTACCAGGTGTGAACAGGGGCGCTTCCGGCTGCGCCTCAGAGAAGGCGGCCGCGGAAGCAAGGGCCAGTGTGAGTGTAAGGAACAGGCAAAGAAGCTTTTTCATCGGTTTCCCTCCGTTCAGTGTTGTTCAGTTGTTCGGCAGGTTTTCTTCCGGTTCAATCTTACTATATCCGCAAGACCTGTGTCAATGGAAGATTCTGTAAAAAAGAGTCCCGGACCGTTCCGGGACTCATGGGATCTGTATGCTGTTTTCATCTCCGATCCGGACCGTTCCGGTGATCGAAACCGCTGTGACCGCACTGCCTTCGCATTCCGCGGTTGCACGGATCTCTCCGCCCGGCTGTTTCACCCGGACCGTATGCTCCTTTTCCCCGCTTCGCAGTGCTTCCAGCGCGCCGATAGCGGCGCTGCCGCTGCCGCAGCCCTGTTCCCAGGTCAGGCTTCCGGTCCCTCGGACATACACCAGCGGTACCATACGCTGAGCTTCACGGTCCCACCGCAGCAGGCCCGCCGCTTCATCCGGCAGCTGCCCGGCAATCTTCCGGACCAGCGTTTCCGCCTCGTCCGGTTCAAATGTCCTGTCTTCGCAGACCAGGTGAACGATCCCTTCCATACGGATCACCGTGAACGGGATCCCGCAGAGCGTTTCCTCACCAATTTCCGGAACGCCGGGCATATCCACGGTTCCCTCAAAGCCGTCCGCCGTTTTCCGGACCGTGCAGCGCACCGGGTCCGCCGCGCCGGAGACCTCCAGCAACAGCGTCTTTTCCTCTCCCTGCGTGATCTCATTCCGCACCAGCCAGGCCGCTGCCGCCATGGCGGCGTTGCCGCAGAATTCCCCGCCCATCAGACGGATTCCGGCGACCGCTTCCGGCCGTTCCGGCGGCATAAGGTATGCCACCTGTTCGCACTCTTCCAGCAGGCGCCGGGTCACTTCCGCTTCATCCGCCGGGTCCGCCGGATCCAGCACCAGGCAGGTCAGGTTGCCCGTCGGGTCCAGCGTTACATACCGATAGTTTTTCATGTCTCCTGCAGTCTCCTCAGGAACTGGATCGTCCGCTCGTGCGTCGGGTGGTCAATGACCTCCCGCGGGTCCCCCTGTTCCACGATCACGCCGCCGTTCATGAACACCACCCAGTCCGACACGTCCCGGGCAAAGGCCATCTCATGCGTCACAATGACCATCGTCATTCGCTTCTCCGCCAGCTTCCGGATCACCCGCAGGATTTCCCCCGTCAGCTCCGGATCCAGGGCGGAAGTCGGCTCGTCAAAGAACAGGATCTTCGGGTTCATCGCCAATGCCCGGGCAATGGACACCCGCTGCTGCTGGCCGCCGGAAAGCTGGTACGGATAGGCGTCCGCCTTGTCCGACAGGCCCATCTGGTCCAGCAGGGACAGCGCTTCTTCCCGGACTTCCTTTTCTTTCCGCTTCTGCACCAGCATCGGCGCTTCCATCACGTTCTTCAGCACGGAATAGTGCGGAAAAAGGTTGAAGTTCTGGAACACCAGCCCGAACATACCGCGGATCTTCTGCAGCTCCGCCGGCGGCGCATAAACGGCCTTTCCGTCCATGTCCCGGGCAGCGTAGTTGCCAAGGTAGATCAGGTCCCCGCCGTCCATGGTCTCCAGCAGCGTCGCGCAGCGCAGCAGCGTGGATTTCCCGCTGCCGCTCGGGCCGATAATGGACAGCACCTGGCCTTCCTCCACAGAAAGTGTCAGGTCCGTCAGCACTTCATTCTCGCCGAACTGTTTCCGGCAATGATTGATCTCAAGCAGTTTACTCATACTGTCACCTGTAATAACTCAGTCTCTTCTCAAAACGTCCCATCACCCAGCCGACGATCGCGTTGAACACAAAATAGAACACGCCGGCAATCACAAAGGGCGTAAAACTGACCTTGGAATTGGCAAGCTGCTTGCCGATCGTGAACATCTCTGAATAGGACACAGTGTAAGCCAGCGAGGTATCCTTAACAAGCGTGACTACCTCATTGGTTACAGAGGGGATAATCCGCTTGACGACCTGCGGCAGGATGATCCGCATGAAACACTGGAACCTGCTGTATCCCAGCACCTGCGCCGCCTCATACTGTCCCAGGCTGATGGATTCAATGCCTCCGCGGTAAATTTCCGCGAAATAGGCCGCATAGTTAAGTGAAAAAGCAATCACCACCGGAATCAGCTTTTCCCGGGCGACATTCATCCCGAAAAGATAATACGGGCCGTAAGTCACTGCCAGCAGCTGAAGCATCAGGGGCGTTCCGCGCAGAATGGAAATATATACTTTGGCAATGGTGGAGATAACAATGTTTTTGCTCATGCGCAGCAGGGAAACCAGCAGGCCCAGCGGCAGGCTGAACAGCAATGTCAAAAAGAAAATCGCGCAGGTCCTGCCCATCCCTTCGCTCATGATTCTGACCATATTCCATATGCTATTGAGTACAGTCATGGTTGGCATAGCCGGAAAGCTCCTTTAAGAGTGAAATCGCAGGGGTCCGGTTCCGGTACCCCTGCTGTTATGAGCTGTCAGATCAGTCGGAAAATTATTCCGCAGACTGCAGGAAAATGAAGTACTGGGGATCAAGATCCTCATATTTTGCCAGCATTTCCGCATACTTACCGCTCGCAACCAGCTGGGCGACGGCGTCATCCATCTGCTTGCAGATTTCTTCGTCACCCGCGCGGTAGAGGATACCATACTGCTCGGTGCCAAGGATCTCATCCAGCACGGCAAAGCCTTTATACTGGGCTGCCAGCTGGTACGCGACGGGCAGGTCCACGATGATTGCGTCCGCTCCGTTGGAATCCAGTTCGGTGGCGCAGGCCAGATAACTCTGCATCCTTACGGGTTCGCCGCCCTGGAAAGACTTTGCCAGTTCCAGAAGCTCGCCGTCCTCCTCACCCTCCTCAGCCGCCGGGGAAAGCATTTTATCGGCGGAAGTGGACGCCTGAACCGCGACAATCTTACCGGCCAGATCGGCGCTGGAAGCGATGCCTTTTCCTTCCTTGGTCAGGATAACCTGCTTGTTCTCATAATAAGGAGTCGAAATAACAAAACCTGCTTTGATCATATCCGGCAGAATCGTCATTCCGGACCATACGCAGTCGATCTCGTTTGCGTTCAGGGAAACTTCCTTGGTTCCCCAGTCAACCGGGACGGTTTCATATTCCCAGCCGAGCAGTTCGCAGGCAGCCTTGCATACATCCACGTCGAAGCCGGCATACTCACCATTATCATTCAGATAGGTGAAGGGCGGATATTCGGGATCAATGCCCTGCCGGAATGTCTGGGCAGAAGCAAGGCCGGCTGTCATAAGCAGCGCAAGGGTTAAAATCAGGGCGATCATCTTTTTCATGGGATATTTCCTCCTCGTCAGGATCGTCAGGATACGATCCGCTTTTCAGTTCACATCAGTACATTATCACTTTATCGAGCTAAAGTCAAGCGTATTTTTTCATTTTCTTGCATAATTGCCGTTTTTCCCTTATACTCTGCAAGGAATGGCGGAAAGGCATTTCCGCCGTTCTGTTTACATCGCTTTATCCGGAGGCTGGAATGTCTGGGATCGTGGTCATCGGAGGCGGCGCGGCCGGCATGATGGCCGCTGTGTTCGCTGCCCGGGCAGGGGAAAACGTCACCCTGCTGGAAAAGAACGAAAAGCTCGGAAAGAAAGTCTATATCACCGGCAAAGGCCGCTGCAACCTGACCAACGACTGCGACCTGGACGGGTTCCTTGCTCAGGTTCCCCGCAATCCGCGGTTCCTTTACAGCGCGCTGAACTTTTTTTCGCCCCGGGATATAATGTCCCTGCTGGAAGAAAACGGCTGCCCGGTCACCGTGCAGCGCGGAAAGCGCGTCTTCCCCTCCTCCGAAAAAGCAAGCGACGTGACCAAAGTACTCTCTTCCCTCCTGCGGAAGCTCGACGTCCGGGTCCGCCTGAACTGCGGTGTAAAGGGCCTGAGAACAGAATCCGGCCGGGTCACCGGCGCGGAGCTGTCTGACGGATCCTTCCTCCCCGCGGACGCGGTCATCCTCGCCTGCGGCGGGCTGAGCTATCCCTCCACCGGTTCCACCGGCGACGGATACCGCTTTGCCGAAGCCCTGGGCCATACCGTAATCCCGGCCTCTCCCGTCCTTGTCGGCCTGGAGACAAAGGAAGCCTGGCCCCGGTCCCTCCAGGGGCTGAGCCTGCGGAACGTCACGCTGACCCTGTCCTCCGGCAAAAAGACGCTCTATACCGAACTGGGCGAGATGCTCTTCACCCACTTCGGCGTTTCCGGTCCCCTGGTGCTGGAAGCCAGCTGCCACCTGCCGGATCCCGCCGAAGGCGCTGTCCTGTCCATCGACCTGAAGCCGGGACTGACCCGGGAACAGCTGGACGTGCGGATCCGCCGGGACTTCTCCGAAGCCGGAAAAAAACAGCTGAAGAGCGTCCTGCCCGGCCTGCTGCCCGCAAGCCTCGCGGAAATCTTCCCCGGCCTGTGCGGCGTCGATCCTTCCGTTCCCTGCAGCCAGGTCACAGCAGTGCAGCGGGAAACGCTCCTGTCCATGCTCAAGGGCCTGACGCTGACGGTCAAGGCTCCCCGTCCGGTCGATGAAGCAGTCGTTACCCGCGGCGGCGTAAGCGTGAAGGAAATCGAACCCGGCACCATGCGCAGCAAGCTGGTCCCGAATCTCTTCTTCGCCGGCGAAATGATCGACGTCGACGCCCACACCGGCGGATTCAACCTGCAGATAGCCTGGAGTACCGGAGCGCTTGCAGGCGCGTCTTCTGCAGATCATTATGAATTTTGAATTGTGAATTATGAATTGAGGCCATTATGACTTATATTATCCTGGATTTGGAATGGAACCAGCCGATCTCTTACCAGAGCAAAGCCTACCGTGAGGTCGGCGACAAACTCATCTTTGAAATGATCCAGATCGGCGCCGTAAAACTCGACGGCAGCCTGAACCCGTCTGATACCATCTCCATCCCGATCGCCCCGACGCATTACCTTCGCATCCATCCCCGCATCCGCCGCATGACCGGCCTGGATTCAGAAACCCTGGCCGGCGCGCCCGCCTTCCGGGAAGCGCTGGAACAGTTCACCGCCTGGTGCGGGGAAGACTATACCCTGCTCACCTGGGGCATTGACGATGTGAGCGTGCTGTATCAGAATATCCGTTTTTTCCACTGCGAAGACATTACCATCCCGCCGCTGTGCGACATCCAGCAGCTCTTCAGCCAGGAACATAAACTGAAGGACCGTGCTGGCCTCAAAGCCGCCATGGAACTGACCGGAATTGAACCGGACGAGAACATGTCCTTCCATAACGCGCTGAACGACGCCTGGTATACGGCGCTGGTGTTCCGCACCCTGCCGGATCCGTCCGCCGTGCTGAACTATGCCCGGGAGCCGAAGGAACTGATCCACGGCAAGCGTTCAGCCCGTGAAAAAACGCCCGGCGAGATCTTTGATTCCGTCCGGGAAGCCCTTGAAAGCGAATCCGCAATTCATCCGACCTGTCCGCGCTGCGGAAGGGTTCTGGCGCTCGACGGCGAATATATTAAACAGAGCGCCGATAAATATATCTCCATTGCCAGATGCAAAAGCCACGGCCGTATCCTGATCCGCCTTCGTTTCCGGATCGATGACGACGGCAAAAAGATCATGACCCGCACCACTGCCCCGGCCACGCATGCGAATGTGGCTTATGTCCATACCAAGCAGCTTCAGGTACAGCAGCGCCTTGAAAAGTACCTGGCGGAGCACGGCACGCTCCCCGACCCGGATGAAGAGCTGCTGCACGCAGACGTGTCCAGCATGCCTTTTGACTGATCCGGATCCGTACAGTTTCATATCGTTTTCTTCCTTCATGCAGAATAAACTGATTTCATTCTGATGGGAGGTTCAGTATATGATCATCCGTTCCATGAACAACGAAAAGGAATTCCCGGAAGGCACAACCGTCATGGATTGCCTGAAAGCGCTTGACGCTTTCCCCAGGGGCACCCTGGCGGCCCAGTCCGGCGGCGTCGTCTGCGAACTGAACGACGTGCTCCGCCAGGACTGTACCCTGATTCCTCTGACGCTGGAAAATGAGGAAGGCCGCCGGATCTATGAGCGTTCCCTGCGCTTTGTGATGCTGCTGGCCCTCCGCCATCTTTACCCCTATCAACGGGTCCGGATCGAATACTCCGTCGGTTACGGCGTGTTTGTCCGCCTGCCCGGCATCGAGCTGCACCGCCAGGACATCGTACGCATTGAAAATGAGATGCGCCGCATCGCGGAACTGGACCTGGTCTTTGAAAAGAAACGCTGGACCAAGGATGATGCCATCCGCTACTTCGAGGAAGAGCAGATGCCTGACAAGGTCAATCTGCTGAAGCACCGCCCTGTTCCCTATTTCAACATGTACTGCATCGACGGAATGTGGGAATATTTCTACGGCGCCATGACCGTTTCCACCGGCTATGTAAAGGTCTTCACCATGTTCGAGCTGCGGGGCGGTTTCGTTCTCCAGCTGCCTGCCGGAGCGGACTTTGACCACGCCGCGCCTTACGTATACCGCCCGAAGCATCTCGAAATCTTCAACCAGAGCGCCGAATGGTGCGAGATCCTGGGTGTTACAAACGTCTCCGACCTTTCCCAGATGATCGAGGACAAAAAGCTCCGCAATTTCATCCGCGTGAACGAAGCGCTTCATGAAGCCGCCATTCACAGGATCGCCAAAAATATCCACGAGCAGAACAAGCACATCGTACTGGTGGCCGGTCCTTCCTCCAGCGGCAAGACCACCTTCTCCGGGCGGCTCGGCGTACACCTGCAGATGTACGGCCACGCCTGCCGCCGGATCTCCATGGATGACTTCTTCATCAACCGGGACGACATGCCCCTGCAGGTGGACGGCACAAAGGATTACGATTCCATCGACGCGCTGGACCTGAAGCTCCTGTCCGACAGCCTGACCGGGCTGCTCAACGGCGAAGAAGTGTTCATGCCGAACTTCGACTTCGTCTCCGGTTCCAAGGACTACCTGACGCCTCCCACGACCCTCGCCCCCGGCGAGATCATCATCCTCGAAGGCATCCACGGGCTGAACCCGCAGGTATCCGAAACCCTGCCGGCGGATGAAATCTACCGCATCTTTGCCAGCGCGCTGACCGTGCTGAACCTGGACGACCACAACCGCATCCGCACCACGGACGTCCGCCTGCTGCGGCGTATTGTCCGCGACAACCAGTTCCGCGGCTATCCGCCGGAGACCACGCTGGAGATGTGGCCCAGGGTCCGCAGCGCGGAAGAGAAATACATCTTCACCTATCAGGAAAACGCGGACAGCATGTTCAACACGGCCCTCCAGTATGAACTGCCGATCCTGAAGCTCTATGCCTATAACCTGCTGAAGGATGTGCCTGCGTCCTCTCCCAACTACCTGCTCTCCCGCCGCCTGATCAAGGCGCTGAACTACCTGCCGGACGTGGACGAGTCCGTACTCGACGAGATCCCGCCGCTCTCCCTCCTGCGTGAGTTCATCGGCGGATGCACCATGGAAGAAGTCTGATTTGATTGACACAGCATGATCCGGGCCTTACAATGTGTCCGGATCATTTTTGTGTGTACTTTTAAGGAGGTTCCTGATCGATGAAAAAACTGTTTTCCCTGGCTGTTGCGCTCCTGATCTGCCTGCTGCCCCTGCTTTCCGTGGCGGAAGAAGCCGGCACGGTCTCCGAGGATTACGATCCGCTCTGGACCCTGGCCGAACCCTACGGGTTCAAACTGGGCGGCTGTTTCGGCATCTGGGATATGAACAACGCTGCCTATATGAATTTCCTGGCCCGCCATTTCAATTCCGTGACCTGCACCAACGAGACCAAAGCATATTCCCTGCTGAACCAGGCCCGCTGCAAATCCTCCGATGACGGAATGCCCCGGATGGATTACACCAACGCGGACAAGATGGTCGCCTGGGCCCAGAAGCATGGCATCGGCGTCCGCGGACACGTGCTGGTATGGGATGCCGTAATGCAGTATCCCTGGTTCTTCCATGAGGATTATGATGAAAAGAAGCCCTTCGCGTCCCAAGAAACCAACCGTGTGCGCCTGGCATCCTATATCGACCAGGTCATCTCGCATTTTGAGGAGAAATTCCCCGGCGTCATCTACTGCTGGGACGTCGTCAATGAAGCGATCGGCGACAGCGCCTCTGACTGGCGCGCAAATGACCCCCGCCATATCCGGATCGTGCGGGACGGCGGAAAAAACATGTTCCAGGCATACGTCGGCGACGATTATGTGGAGTACGCCTTCCTTTGCGCGCGGAATACCGTGGACCGGCTCGGCGCGGATATCAAACTGTTCTACAATGACTATAACCTGTTCTTCGCGGAAAAGCGCGAAGCCGCCTGCGCGCTGGTAAAGAGCATCCAGGCCTACGCGACGGATGAGGAAGGCAATCCCCGTACCCTGATCGACGGCATGGGCATGCAGGGGTATATGGGCGGATACGGCACCCAGAACGGCTGCCTGGACCAGTCCATCATCTCCAATGTGAAGCTGTCCATCAGCACATACGCCCAGCTGGGCCTCGAGGTACAGCTGACCGAGATGGCTGTCCGCAACTTTGACAAGACCAGGGTCGCGGAACACGATGCCTTCTATTCCAAACTGTTCAGCGATGTTTTCATGAAAGCGAACACAGAGGAAAAAGCGCCCCTGACCGCCGTATGCATCTGGGGCCTGGTCGACGCCAATCCGAACCAGAAAGACAACTATGTCTATAAAATGAACAGCCCCTACGGCTGCCTCCTGACCATCAACTACAAGATCAAAACCTGCTTCGACGCCGTCTACCACACCCTCAAAGGCGAATAAAAGCAAGGGATCAGGCTTCCACAAGCCTGATCCCTTTGATCTCATCTTCCTCCGGCGTCATATACGCCGTCTTCTGGTGCGTATAGATCACCCTTCCGGGCGCTGCCCCGGAAGGTTTTTTCACATACTTTTTCAGCGTATAGTCCACCGGCACCGTAGAGCTTCTCTGGCCCTTGCTGTACCATGCTGCCAGCAGCGCCGCCTGTTTCATCGTGGCCTGGGGGATCTCCCCTTCCGCGCAGATGATCACATGGCTGCCCGGCATATCCTTGGCGTGGAGCCACATCTCCCCCGGTTTCGCGCCGAGGGTAATGCGGTCGTTCTGCGCGGCGTTTTTCCCGACCAGGATTTCGATCCCGTCCTCAGACTGGTAGCGGTAGGGTTTGCTCTGGGGCAGCTGCCGCTGCTGGCGTCGGCTGGTCGTCTTTTTCATATAGCCGGTGCGCACCAGTTCCTGCCGGATCTCTTCCAGCTCGCTCTCCCCGACGCACTTGTCCACGTCCAGCAGCATGCCCTCCAGGTAGTCGATCTCCTCCAGGGTCTTGTCCCGCTGCTGCGCCGCGATCTCCCGGGCGGACCGCGCCTTCTGGTACTTTTTGAAGTACTTCTGGGCGTTCTGTCCCGGCGTCAGTCTGATATCCAGGGGTACGGTGATCGTTCCGCCTTCCGGATTGTTCCAGTCCGTCAGCGTCGCTTCCGTCATGCCCTTCTTCAGCTGATACAGGTTCGCGTTGATCGCTTCGCCCATCCGGCGGTATTCTTCCATCCGCTCGGCGGAAGACAGTTCTTCCAGCTGCATCGCCAGTTTCCGCTGGCAGCGTTCCATCTGTCCCTTCAGCATCCGGATCATGGAGGCGCTCCGCTGGTTCAGCCGCTCCCGCACATCCCGTGTGCCATAGTAGACTTCCAGCGCTTCGCTGAGGGTCCTGTATGGCCGCTGGGCGTCCGTCCGTTCGGACAGGTACGGGAAGGGATAAACATCCTCCGCCTCGCCGTTCTCATTGAAAAGTACCCGTGCGTCCGCCATACCCGGCAGCCTGCGCAGCAGGTCAGCCAGGCGTTTGCAGGCGTCTTTCAGGTCATCCGGCCATTCTCCGCCCTGCAGCACCCGGCAGGCCAGTTCCTCCGCCGAAGCGCGGCTCAGGCCTGTTACGGTGTCCGCCAGCGCGCGGCTGAGTTTTCCCGCCGGCAGCGCGCTCAGACGCGCATAGAGTGTTTCTTCCGTCAGCGTGCCGGGATCCAGCTTGTCCTGGGCGGGCGGCGGCAGGTAAGCCATGCCGGGCTGGATTTGCCGGACACGGCTCATCTCCGGGTTCACATGCCGGGTCGCTTCCAGGATCCGGTCCTGTTCGTCCAGCAGGAGCAGGTTGGAATGGCGGCCCATGATCTCCAGCACAAGGCGGCGGAGCACATGGTCTCCCAGTTCGTTAACAGCGTCCATATCCACATGGACAATCCGGTCCCCGCCGACCTGGCGGATCTCCGTAATCCGTGCGCCGGTCAGCTGCTTGCGCATCAGCATGCAGAGGGTCGGCGGTTCCAGCGGATTGGAATACGTTCCCATGGTCAGATGAATCCGGGCATTGTTCGGTGAGGCGCACAGAAGAAGCCGGTGATTCGCGCCTCCCGCGCGGATCACCAGCACCACTGTATCCCGCTCCGGCTGCGTAATCTTATCGATCCGCCCGCCCCGAAGCGTCTCATTCAGTTCCCTGGCGGCAAAACCCACCGTCAGCCCGTCCATCGGCATCGTCTTTTACCTCATTTTTCCGTGCAGAATCGGAGAAAGCGGCTTATAGATCAGCGCCGTTACAATGCTGAGTACGACGCCTTTCAGCAGGTTAAACGGTCCGGTTACCAGCAGCAGCAGTTTCCACTCGCTGTCCACGCCGGCCACACCCGCAGCCTTGATGATACCGTCCATATCCATGTGGAATGCGCCCATATAGAAAGGCAGCATAACCCACTTGTTCATCAGCACGCCGACAATCACCATGCAGATCGTGCCGATTGCCATACCAACGATCGCGTTCTTCCGGCTCTTGTTCCGGTGATAGATAACCGAAGCCGGAATAATCAGTGCGGCGCCCATTACAAAATCCGCCAGCTCGCCGACACCGGCGCTGGAAGAATGCAGCAGGCCGATGGCGCTCTTGAGCGCCAGGATGATCACACCCGGAATCGGGCCCATGGAAAAGGCACCCAGAAGCACCGGAATATTGGACAGGTCCAGTTTGTAGAACGCAACGATCGGAATCTCGATCAGGAAAAGGATGGATGCCGCCGCCGCCAGAATAGCGATACGGGTCATCGTAGCTACGGAAAGCCGGGATTTGGTTGTGCTTGTCATCGTTCAAGCCCTCCTTTATAATGCGCGCGCCTCCTTAAAGCAACTTCAATTCTTGCTTCAAGGAGGCGGAGAGCATTGTGCGCAGGCGCGCATTATTATCTCTGTTCCGTTCTTCTCTCATCCAGACTGTACTGTCGGCCCCGGAATCACACCGGATCGGCTGAGCTTGGCTCAGTTCGCGGGCTTTACCGCCGGTAGGGAATTTCACCCGTCCCCGAAGAAGCTTTAAGCGGTACGCAATGTACGGACATATTATAGGGTTTTCTTCCCCGTCCGTCAATCCCTGTCCAGTTCTTCCCTTGCATAGATCAGTTCAATAAACGCTTTGATCTGGTCGTCCCAGAATCCCCATTCATGAACGGCGTCCGGCTCTTCGTGGCTCATCACGTCCCAGCCGTTTTTCCTCAGTTCCGGAACAAACGCCTTGTGCTGGTCAAAGAGAAAATCCTTCGTGCCGCAGCTGACATACAGCCAGGGCTTATGCGCGGCGTTCGCGTTCTTCGTCATCAGATGGAACAGGTCGAATTCCGTTCCTTTGATCTCCTTCCGGTCCCCGAATACCCGGTCGATCTCGGTGCCGAGATGCCGCTGGTAGAATACGGTTTCCAGGTCCACCGCGCCGCTGAAGGATGCGGCGCCGGCAAAGCGTTCCGGATAAGTCAGCGCCAGCCGCATCGCGCCGTAGCCGCCCATGCTCAGTCCGGCCACATAAGTGTCCTCCGGCTTGTCGCTCAGCCGCAGGAAACGGCGCATTGTCCTCGGCAGTTCATCGCACACATAATCCCAGTATTTTTCCCCGAAGGCTTCATTGCAGTAGAAGCTGTGGTTCACCGCCGGCATGATAACCGCCAGATTGTGGTTCGCCGCGTACCGTTCCACGGAAGTCCGCCGCGTCCAGATGGAATGGTCGTCGCTGTATCCGTGCAGCAGGTAAAGCACCTTCGGCAGCCGTTCATCCTTGGACGCGCCCATGCCGATGCCCTGGTTTGCCTCCGGCATAATCACATTCACGGTGGATGCGACGTTCAGCGCCGCGGAGAAAAACTGAATCTGGAAAAATGCCATGGTTATTCTCCTTTCACTTGCACAGTTCCCCGGCGATCTTCGCACCGAGTTTTGCGTTATTGTACACCAGCTGGATATTCGCTTTCAGGGAGTCGCCGCCGGTCAGTTTCTGGATCTTGTCCAGCAGGTACGGCGTGGTCTGTTTGCCGTGAATTCCCAGGCGTTCGCACTCCGCGATGGCGTCGTCGATGTTTTTGTTGATATAGTCCGGATCCATGGAGTATTCCTCCGGAATCGGGTTGGTCACCAGCATGCCGCCCTGCAGGCCGCAGTCCAGTTTCACCCGGAAAGCGTCCGCGATCTCCCGGGGCGTATCCAGGCGGTAATCCACCTTAAAGCCGGAAGAACGGGTGTAGAACGCCGGAAGCTCTTCCGTCCCGTAGCCGATAACTGGCACGCCGTGCGTCTCCAGGTATTCCAGCGTCAGCCCCAGGTCCAGGATGCTCTTGGCGCCCGCGCAGATGACCATCACCGGCGTCTGCGCCAGTTCCTCCAGGTCTGCGGAAATATCCATCGTCGTTTCCGCGCCGCGGTGCACGCCGCCAGTCCCGCCGGTGGCAAAAACCCGGATGCCCGCCAGTGCCGCGCCGATCATGGTCGTGGTCACGGTGGTTGCGCCGTCCTCCCCGCGCATCAGCAGCACAGGCAGGTCGCGCCGGCTGGCCTTGGTCACCGCCAGGCCTTTTTTGCCCAGGTATTCGATCTGCTCCGGCATACAGCCCACGGTGATCTTTCCCCGGATGATTGCGATCGTAGCGGGCACGGCGCCGTTCTCCCGGATGATCTTTTCCACATTCATCGCCGTCTCCACATTCTGGGGATACGGCATGCCGTGGGAAATGATTGTCGACTCCAGGGCGACCACAGGCCTGTTCTCTGCCAGCGCCTGCTTCACTTCAGGGGATACGGAAAGATACTTTTCAAGATTCTGCATATTCATGCTCCTTACATCGGCAAACTCAGTTTCATTTCAATGGCCTCCTGCGACAGCCGGGAACTGACCGCCGCCGGATCCTCCGCGCAGATCGCCGAAGCGGCCAGCGCCCGCCTGGCAGCCTCCATGGTGCCAAGTCCGTTCAGGTACGCGTCCGCTGCGGCTGCCACAAAGGCGTCTCCGCAGCCTGTCGTGTTGACGATTGTGCAGGGCGCGCAGGGCAGCAGCATGCCGCCCTCCCGGGCGTCGTCCGCCCATACGCCCCGGGCTCCGAGCGAGATATAAACCCGCTTTACGCCCAGGCGGTGTAGCGCGTCCGCCGCGCGGCTCAGGTTCAGATCGCCCCGGATCTCCATGCCGGTCAGCAGTTCCGCCTCCGGAACATTCGGCTTGATCAGCGTCAGTTTCGAAAGCAGCGGGAGCAGCCGCGGCGCCTTGGCCACGGAGACCGGATCCGCCGCGACCGGCACAGTAACGTTTTTCGCGATCCAGGCCAGGGTTTCCTCCGGCAGGTTTGCGTCCGCCACCACCATGCTTCCGTGGTTCAGGACCGGCAGCAGCGGTTCCAGCTTTGCCGGGGTCAGTTCATCGCAGATGGCCATGTCTGAAACCGCCACATTCAGGTCGCCGTTCTGTTCGTTGACGCACAGATAGGCGGAAGTCCGGCCCATCGGATCGGTGAAACTGTACTGCAGGTCGATCCCGGCGTTCAGGCAGTGTTCCCGGATCACACCGGCGTAGGTATCCTCGCCCATGATCGTGATCAGGGAAACCTTGCGGCCGAGCAGGCGCAGGTTTTCGGCAATGTTGCGGCCCACGCCGCCGGGAGAAAGCGTGATCCGTCCGGGATTGGAGTCTCCTGGGCGCAGGGAGCCCGCGGGCGTGCCGGACAGGTCCATGTTCACCGCGCCGATGACATAAACCGTTCCTTCGGTCCGCAGCAGCGTGCGCCGGTCAAAGACAGATCCTTCCCGGCGTGTCACCGGGTTCGCGAACACGTTCACCGTTTTTTCCTCCGACAAGGTCACGTAAAAGGACAGCCGGGTTTCCACCCGGCTGCCGTATCGGTCATTTCAGCATGGACTTTTCCCAGCAGTCATAGGGCTTCAGTCCCAGAAGCTCCACCACCGTGGGGGCAACGTTTGCCAGTCCGAAGGGGCTCTCCGTATCCATCTCATGGCGCTCATCCGCGTCGTGGATGATGAACGGAACGGGCCGCAGGCTGTGGGCGGTACGGACGGAAACCTCACCCTTCTTGTTCTTCTCCAGCATCTGGTCGCTGTTGCCGTGGTCGGCGGTCACCACCAGGATGCAGCCGTGCTCGTCGCAGGCCTTCAGGATCCGGGTCAGGCACAGGTCCACGGTCTCCACGGCGATCTCCGTGGCGTACAGGTTGCCGGTATGGCCGACCATGTCGCCGTTGGGGAAATTGCAGCGGATGAAACCGTACCTGCCGCTCTCGATCGCCGCGATCACCAGGTCTGTGATCTCGGTGCCCTTCATCCAGGGGCACTCGTCAAAGGAGCGGACGTCAGAAGGCACTTCCTGCCAGGTTTCCAGCTCTTCGCTGAACTTTTCGCTCCGGTTGCCGTTCCAGAAATACGTCACATGGCCGTACTTCTGCGTTTCGGAACAGGCGTATTCGTTAATGCCGTTTTCCACCAGCAGTTCGGTCAGCGTATGCCGGATCTGCGGCGGATTTACCAGGTAGCTGTGCGGAATGTGCAGGTCGCCGTCATATTCCAGCATGCCGGCGTACAGCACTTTCGGCATGACCCCGCGGTCAAACTTATCGAAGGATGCGTCGCCGTCAAAGGCCATGGAAAGCTCCAGGGCGCGGTCGCCGCGGAAGTTGAACAGGATCACGCTGTCGCCGTCGTGCATGGCGCCCACGGGCTGTCCGTTTTCCCCGATGACGAAGGACGGAAGGTCCTGGTCAATGACGCCGGGCTGCTCGCCGCGGAAGGTTTCGATGGCTTCCCTGGCGCTGCTGAAGAAAGCGCCTTCTCCGTTGATTACTTTATACTGGCTCTTGCCGTGAACATGCACATCCCAGCCGGCTTTCACCATGCCCCAGTTGGCCTGGTAGCGGTCCATTGTGATCTGCATGCGGCCGCCGCCGGAAGCAATCCGGCCGTCAAAGGAAGCGTCGTTCAGGGAAGCAAGCGTCTCTTCCAGCTGATCCACATATTCCAGTGCGGATGTGGCGGGCACGTCGCGGCCGTCCAGCAGGATATGCACGCGGACCTTGCCGACGCCCTCCGCCTTGGCTTCCTTCAGCATCGCCAGCAGGTGGCCGATATTGCTGTGGACGTTGCCGTCGCTCAGCAGGCCGATAAAGTGCAGCGTGCCGCCCGAGGCCTTCACGCCGTCAACCAGCTTCTTCCAGGTTTCAGACGCGTAGATACTGCCGCTCTCAATGGATTCGTTGACCAGCTTTGCGCCCTGGGAATAAACCTGTCCGCAGCCCAGCGCATTGTGGCCGACTTCGCTGTTGCCCATATCATCGTCGGAGGGAAGGCCGACGGCTGTACCGTGCGCCTTGATGGTTCGGAAAGGATCATTGGCCTTCAGTGCGTCCAGCGTCGGGGTCGTAGCCTTCATGACCATGTTTCCCAGTTCTTCGCTCGATTCACCCACACCGTCCATAACGACCAGAACAACGGGCTTTTTCATAAATGGAGTTCCTCCTGTTGATATATTCTGAATGCCTTTTACAGGCAGGGGCTAACCCTGTAAACATTACAGGAAACAGACGGAAAAGTCAATGTCAGCGGTTGTCCTTTCGGCTGAAATAAATCAGTTGATGTTTTCAAACATATCGCCGCCGGCAACATCCGGGCCGACCGTTGTGTAATACAGTCCGAACAGTGTCGCGTCATACTGTTTTCCCTGGCGCTCAACCCTGAAGAAACCGAACTGTGTGCGGTGCTTGTCGAATGCCGCAATCGCCATTTCCCAGGGTGTAAATCCGCCGGCCTCTTCCATCGGGATATTCCAGTCCATATGGATCTGGTTCTCACCCCATAGATGCACATATACCTTTTTAACTTCCCAGACGCCGAATTCCTCCGCAGATTCCGGATCATAGGACGGATCCGCCGCCAGCACGGCTCCTTCCCTGACCTGCAGGGACGTCAGTTTGTGCTGGGTATGCCCGTATTCTCCGTCCACGTCCTGGGTCACCAGCACGTCCGGCCTGTATTTCCGGATCAGCCTCACAACAGCCGCCTGCGAGCCTGGCCAGAGGCCTTCCGCAACATGGATGCCTCCGACGCCTTTATCCACATAGTTCAGGAATACCGGATGATATCTGAGCCCGGCTGTCCACATACCGTCCATCGCTTCCCGGTAGCGCTTCCGTCCGCAGTCAGCCATATAAACCATGGCCAGTTTTTTGCCCAGGTGGCTGTACCAGGGAATCAGTCCGGCGTAGAACAGCAGTTCGTCGTCCTGGTGCGCGGAGAATACCATCATGTCCAGTTTGTCCGGGAGCTCCTGCCATTCCTGGACCATGTCGTGCGGGTATTCCTTCCCGTAAACCCGCACGGAGGAAAGCTTCAGCTTTTTCCCGTACGGATGAATAACAACCTTCCGGGCGTCTTCCGGCAGGGTCACAGAATCCAGGTAAAATCCGGTTTCCAGGGTCTGGCTTGACAGGATCGTGTCCCCTGCTCCCTTTACGGTGACGTCCACCTTCTCCGGCGGCTGGTACCACTCCATCTGGATCAGTGAGGCGGGTTCGTCCTCCGGCAGTGTAACTGTCAGCTCCGGATGCTTGTTCGTGGGGCTCCAGTAGGAATCCACCCGTTTGTCCGTCAGCCTTTCCTCTTTGGGTGAAAAAGTGCATTTGGAAGTCAGGTTTACCGGATCGTCCTCTCTCCCTGCGATATAGAACGGCCCCCGGAAAAGTACTGCCTCCCGGCCGTCTTTCATTGCCTGTACGCAGAGCGTTTTGCGTCCGGGTTTCATTCTTTCCGTTTTCAGTTTTCTTGTCCAGTCCGCTCCGCTGAGGCGGGTTGCCGGTTCGTCCATCGTATAGAGCACGGACTGTTCGATTTTCAGCTGCCGTTCATCCCACAGGTAGAACACCAGCTGCTGAACCGGCTCTGACAGTTCCATCTCCCCTTCAAGGACGACGCGGTCTTCGTCATCGTCAACAGGGCGGAATATAACTTTTGCGATCTTTATGGATGAAGTCAGGACGATCCCGCTGATCGGTGTATCCTCTCCGGCCACGCCGCTGAGTTTTACCTTGGATTTGGCAACATAGGCCGTTCCGTCGCCGTGCTTGATCACATAGAATTTGCCCTCAACTCCGATAACTTCCAGTATGTCCCCGTTGTAAAAGTAACCAATGGGCGTCTTGTCGGAATCCGGTTCGGCAAAAATGCCTCCGCGCTTGGCTCCGGAGACCAGCTCCCCGGCCAGGTGGAAGGATTTTTCACAGAACGCCATATCAAACGGTTCCGCCATGGATACGGATATCCCGATCGTTAATGCTGCCAGCAGCAGAGAAACCAGTCTCCTGAGCTTCATTTGCCCCGTCTCCTGTTTTTACTTTGTCTCCGTTCCCGTGGAGTCCACCAGCGTCGCAAAATACACAATGTCTGTCACACCGCGTTTTTCGATGGGATGGGAAAACTTATCGCCATGGTAATACATGGCTGCGCTTCCGCCGCCGTCCAGCGCGTAGGCCTGTACGCATCCGTAATCCAGCATGTACTGCGCCAGCGTGGCCACATTGCAGCCCCTTGCCAGTTTCACGCCGCCGTCCGGAAGCGGGGCCCTTGCCAGCCGTCCGTCCGTAACAACCATCATATATTCCAGAGGGCCGATCTGGCCGACCGCTGTGCGGGGCTGGAGCGCGGTCGTGTATCCGACGGGATACTTCCATTTTTCGCCTTCGTGATACTGCGCGGTCCCGTCAATAACCAGCGCCGGCCCGAAATTGAACAGGTTGATCACCTGGTATCCGGCTTTCTCAATATCCGTCCGGTAACTGGTTGAAAAACCTTTGTACAGGTGGAAATCCCCGTTCTGGTCCGTAATGAGCGTGTCGCGGTTCTTGTATCCTTTTTTGCGCAGCGTAACGCCCATCCTGACCGTGTATGTGTTTTTGTTTGAATCCAGCCATTCGCCGCCGGTAGCCACCACGGCGTTGTTTCTCTCGCCCGTAACCCAGACGTAATGGTTGCGCCAGATCTTGTTCTCGGCCAGGGCCGTCCTCAGCTGGCTGGGATCTGTGATCTTTATTCTCGCGGCGTTATAACAGCAGTCGCCCCGCCATTCACGCCAGACATACACGGAAATGCTTCCGTCAATATAGCTTCCCTCGTCGAAGGTATTCTCGTTGCTGTACTGGTGTTTCCCTTCGGTGAATCCGCTTTCAGCCGGAGCCGGCCCGAAAGCGGTATAATCGTCCATCGGGAGCGGAGCGTATCCGGACGCTGCCTGCGCAGGGGCATTGTCCGGTTCGGGGCTTTCTTCCGCGGCCGCTGTTTCTGCCGGCGGTTCGGCTTCCGGCTCCTCCTCCTGCGCGTTCACCGGCTCCGCCGTTGCCGGAGCGGCTGTTTCAGCGGGCGCCTGTGCGGTCCCTGCGGACGCTGCCTGGACTGTCCACCTTCCGCTCAGGAAATCCCTCCTGTCGCGGATTGTTTTGGTGAGGAATTCGATATTGGCCTCAAAAGTCTTTCCGGTCCGTTTTGTGTTCGTCCGGCCGTAACTGGATACGATCGGCCACCGGATAAAATTCATTGAGGCGCTCTTTTCCACATCGTTGGTGTATTCCGCCAGCGAACGCAGCGCGCCGGCCGGATCCTCGGCCTCTCCCAGGAGTATGTTTGCAGCCGGAAGGTATCTTTCCGCCCACATACGGCAGATCGCTTCATAAAACTCCGGCTTGCGGTACAGCTGGCCCCACCAGTAGTTTCCCGAGCTGGTGATGTTATGCAGTATGGCGCCTGTATTCAGGAACTGATCCTCATATGACCGGGAAGTGAAGCAGGCGAAGGACATATCATAATCCCAGCACGGCCCTGCAAACGCCACCTTGCTTTCGCTGTCGGAGGGTTTGACATAATACTGGCTGCTGGCGTTTGCGTCCACATTCATGCTGAATTCTTCCAGGATGTATTTCAGCACCAGCGAATCAAAATCCACAAACTCGTCGTACCGCTTCTTTGTCTCCGGATCCTTTCCGTCCTTGGCGAAGATCGCGTTCTCAAACCCCTGCATAAAGGAAGAGATATACTTCATCTCGGCCTTGGAAGCGTATTCCGGATCCTTGACGACAAGGATCTTCCCGATTTTTGTCGTATAGGCTGAAGCTTCCGTGTAGTACCGCTGCCGCCAGTTTTCCCATTCAATCAGGTATCCGCCGGTAATATCCTCCGGGTCATTGTCGAGCGCGTATGCCTTGTATTCCCCTTTGACGGTCTTTTTCGATCCGACCATGCTGTAGGAAGACACCGGTTTTTCATTGGCTTCCTTGTTTGCGTCCTCAAGGCTGCGCACGTCGACCCGGTTTCTGTTGATCTCAACTTTTTCGCACACCAGGAAAGTGCCGTAATACTCATGGTTGAAATAAACGTCCGCCTGTACGCAGTCCGGCGTATAGGGCAGGCCGACAAAACGCGCGACGTCAAACACAACCTGGGTCCGCATCATGGAGTGGTCCCGGTAAGCGCCGACCAGAACCCAGCGTTTTGCCTTGCCCATCCCGAGGATATCCGTACCCCTGGCCAGTTTGATCCCGTAATTCTTTTTTGCGAGCGACGGCGCGGTATTGCCGCGTGTTTTGACATAAGTCAGTTCCCCGTCATAGTTTACTTTGCCGTCCGCGGTCAGCAGGTAAAGTCTGCCGGGTTCCTTCACATCTGTGGATGAATCAATCTTTTTCAGGCTGCCGGTTTCTGTGCCGATAAACAGCGCGCCGATACCGGAACCCTGCATCACATGGATTTTCAGCGTTTTCTTTCCGACCGGAACCGACAGCTCCGCGCCGTCAAAAAGGTCCGTGATACGGTCGCCACTGGAAAAGGTTTCCCCGTTCACGGTCAGTTCGTTCATTGTCCCCTGGAACCAGATCCTGAGTTCCTCCCAGTCCGTTCCGCCCGGCAGGAAAAGATAGTATTCATCTCCCGACTTATACCAGTTCACCGTGGCGTCAGGCATCTCTCCCCCGTCCTCGCAGGCTGTGACGGAAAGGCTGAGGCTGTTCAGTTTTTCACCGGCAGCCATGCCGTCTGCCGGAAGCAGCGCCAGCATCGCGCCAAGCAGGAGAAGGAAGATAAGAACGGCTTTTTTCATAATGCGTACTGCTCCAATAAAAGGATACTGAAATCATATTATTTTATCATATTTCAGGCGGTTTTTGCAATGCGCCGTATGCCGGAAACATTGCCTGGATGTCGATCCCGCGGCGCAGAAAAATCCGCGGCGTTTTTGCCGCGGATTATATGGATATATTTGTTATCTGACGGCTTCTGCGCCTTTTTCCATCGCCTGGCGGTTAATCGGCAGCAGGTGCTCCTTCTTGGGACCGAATGTGGCCTTCAGAGCTTCCATGGCGGAATCGATGCTGATCACGCCGGTCTTCTCGATGATCGCGCCGAGCATGACCATGTTGGCGGTCCGGCTGTTGCCGAGCTGTTCGGCAATGCCGTTGCAGTCCACGGGAATCGCGGTGATGTCGTCCCGGTCCGGGGTAATATCGATCAGGGAGGAATTGTACAGCATGACGCCGCCCTTTTCCATCGCGGGGGTGAACTTGATCATGCTTGGCTTGTTCATGATCACGGCGATCGGAATCTCTGTAACAAGCGGGGAACCGATGGGTTCGTCGGAGATAACCACGGCGCAGTTGGCTTCGCCGCCGCGCATCTCAGGCCCGTAGGAAGGCATCCAGGAGACGTTCATCCCCTCATGCATGGCGGCCTTGGCCAGCAGCTGGCCGATCAGCAGCACGCCCTGTCCGCCGAATCCGGCAATCAGAAATTGAGCTTCCATGGATCACTCAACCTCCTTCTTCACGCCCAGCGGATACTGGGGGATCATGTTGGCTTCCAGCCACTTGAGCGCTTCCTGCGGCGTCATTCCCCAGTTCGTGGGGCAGGCGGACAGCACTTCCACGAGGGAGAAGCCCTTGCCTGCGATCTGCGTCTCAAAGGCCTTTTTAATGGACTTCTTCGCTTCCATGATGTGCTTCACGTCGTGCACGGATACGCGGGAGATATAGGCGGGACCGTCCAGGGTTGCCAGCATTTCGCTGACCCGGATCGGATAGCCGCACAGTTTGGGATCCCTGCCGTAGGGGGAAGTGGTCGTTACCTGGCCTGGCAGGGTGGTGGGCGCCATCTGGCCGCCCGTCATGCCGTAGATCGCGTTGTTCACAAAGATCACGGTGATGTTCTCGCCGCGGGTCGCCGCATGGGTGATCTCCGCCGCGCCGATGGAAGCCAGGTCGCCGTCGCCCTGGTAGGTGAAAACGATGTTGTTCGGGTTCACCCGCTTGCAGCCGGTGGCCACAGCCGGGGCGCGTCCGTGCGCCGCTTCCATCATGTCAACGTTGAAATAGTCGTAGGCAAACACGGCGCAGCCGACCGGCGCGATACCGATCGTCTTTTCCTGGATGCCCAGTTCGTCGATGGCTTCCGCCACCAGGCGGTGAATGATGCCGTGGGTGCAGCCGGGGCAGTAATGCAGCGGCTTTTCGGTCAGCAGCTTTGTCTTTTCATATACCACAGCCATGCTTATTTGCCCCCTTTCGCAAGTTCTTCCACCTGGGTAATGATCTCACGGACCGTCGGAACGATACCGCCGGTGCGGCCGAAGAAGTGCACGGGCTTCTTTCCTTCCACAGCCAGTTTCACGTCGTCCACCATCTGGCCCATGCTCATTTCCACGGTCAGGAAGGCTTTCGCGTGTTCCGCAGCTTTCGCGATCGGCGCCGCGGGGAACGGCCACAGGGTGATGGGCCGGATCAGGCCGGCTTTGATGCCTTCGTCGCGCAGCTTGCGCATGGCGCTGCGGGCAATGCGCGCGGTGGTGCCGTAGGCCACGATCACATAGTCCGCGTCCTCGGTCATCTCTTCCTGCCAGCGGCACTCGGTCTCTTCCATCACGGCGTACTTCGCGTACAGTTTGTTCACGTGCTTCTCCAGCACGGCAGGATCGATATACAGGGAATTGATAATCGCCCGGTCGCGGCCGCAGCCCGGCTTCCAGCCGGTCGCCGCCCAGGTCTTCTCAGGCAGCTCAGCCTTCTCTTTGCGCTCCGGCATCTCCACGGGCTCCATCATCTGGCCGATGAGGCCGTCGCCCATGATCAGCACGGGGTTGCGGTACTTGTCGGCCAGGTCGAACGCTTCCTGCGTCAGTTCCACCGCTTCCTGCACGGAAGAGGGAGCCAGTACCAGCATCCGGTAGTCGCCGTGTCCGCCGCCGCGGGTGGACTGGTAATAGTCGCTCTGGGCGGGCTGGATGGATCCGAGTCCGGGACCGCCGCGCACCATGTTCACGATCACGCAGGGCAGTTCCGCGCCCACGATATAGCTGATGCCTTCCTGCTTCAGGGAGATTCCCGGGCTGGAGGAAGAGGTCATAACCCGCGCGCCGGCGCCGGCCGCGCCGTAGACCATGTTGATCGCGGCAACTTCGCTCTCCGCCTGCAGGAAACAGCCGCCCTCAATCTTCGGCAGCCGCTTGGACATGTATTCCGGAATCTGGTTCTGGGGGGTAATGGGATAACCGAAGAAGAAGCGGCATCCTGCCTGGATAGCGGCTTCGGCGATCGCTTCATTCCCCTTCATGAGCATTTTTTCACCCATGGATTCGCTTCCTCCTTTATTTCTCCACCTTGATCACGGCGTCGGGGCACATCCGCGCGCAGAACGCGCAGCCGATGCAGGCTTCCTGATCCGTGATCCCGATGGGATGATAACCCTTGGTGTTGATCTCCTTGCTCAGCGCAAGCAGATGTTTGGGACAAACCTCGGCGCACAGGCCGCAGCCCTTGCAGGTCTCGCGGTCAATGGTCAGTTTGGCCATGGCTTCCGCCTCCTTACAAAATGATTAGAACTATTATAGGTTTCTGTCATTGCTCAGTCAATGAAGGAACATCAAAAAACCAAAACCCGGGCATTCATGGATTGTTCAACAATCATTGCTCATTGGAGCCTGCGCAGGAACTGTGCAAGCAATAGCCCTGCCCTGCGGTTATACTCCGCGTTCGGGTGCCACCTTGCGCCTGTTTCCTCCGGCCCGTAATCCGGCAGGGTGAAAGCATATACGTCCTCCAGCTCACCCTGTATCCTCTTTACCGCCTCCGCGGCCAGTTCCGGCCGGCAGTCGCTGCCCGGCAGGATCCAGACAATCTTCGCCTCCGGGTTGTGTTTCCTCACCATGCGCATCAGGTTCATGCATCCCCGGATCAGAGCCTCCCTGTCCGCCTCAAAGGAATTCCGCTCATTCATCCCGTTGTTGTCGTTCGTCGTCAGGCGGATACAGACGATGTCCGGCTGCCATCTGCTGAAATCCCAGGGTTTCCGGCATCCCCTTGCTTCCGCTTCCGGCCCGTGCAGCACGCCGGCAGTATATTCATAGGCGTCTGTCAGGTTGTTCTTTTCCGTGTGCTGGTAGTCCCAGCATACGCCCCAGCCGCTCTGGGAGAGGATGCTCCGTTCCGCGTTCAGTGCGTCGCAGGCGTACCAGGAATAATTCCCCCGGGCCGTGAACCACGGCGCGACCCATTCCATGTTGCCTTTTGCCGCCAGCGCGCCTTCACCGCTGGTCAGGCTGTCTCCGATAAACTCGATCTTCAGGTCTCTCGCCGGCAGTTCTGTCAGTTCCCCGTCAATCCGCAGGCTGTGGAGCAGCACCGTCGCTTCCGGCTCTTCCGGCATGCACTGGGTCTCCTTCATCAGGGTCACGGTCCGCTCCTGTTCCGCCTCCAGTCCCAGCAGCAGCGGATACATCCGGATCCCCGGCTCCACCGGGAAACGGGTAATCGGCTGCCCGTCCGCCAGGACGATCATCCACATGATGGGTGAGGCGGCCGGCGCCTCCAGCTTTGCCCAGGCGTCCGAGCCCCGGAAGCGGAATTCCATGCCGCTGCCGGTCCAGTCCAGTGCCAGAGGTTTCTGTGAATAATCCATCCTTCCCATCAACCGGATCCCCGGTGTGGACGCGGTGATCTCAAACGTCTGAAAACCCATAGGTCAGTTTCCTTTCTTTGTCATGTCAGCTGAAACCGGAGGTGAAAAGGACAAATCCCGAATGGTTCCTTACGCGTAACTGTGAACTCCCGGAAGAAACGTGTTCACACCGATATAGGTAAAAATCACACAAACAAAACCGATCACGGCAAACCAGGCTGCGCCCTTCCCTTTCCAGCCCCTGCGGATACGCAGATGAAGATAGACCGCATAGATGATCCAGGTCACCAGGGACCATGTCTCCTTTGGATCCCAGGACCAGTAACTGCCCCACGCCTGTTCCGCCCAGATAGCTCCGGTCAGGATTGTCAGCGTCAGGAACAGCATTCCGAGGCAGGCGCTGCGGTAACTGATCATATCCAGTTTCTCCGTGTCCGGTATATGCTGTCCCCAGAAGCCTTCTTCCTTCATCCTTCCGCGGAAAAGGAAGATCAGCGAAATGACGCAGGTTACGCCGAATGCCCCGTAAGCGATGATCGCCGTGGAAACGTGAAACGCAAGCCAGCTTGAGCGCAGGGAGGGCATCAGTTCCCGGACTTCCCGGTTCTGCATCGCCGCGTATCCGATCATCAGAAGGATCAGGGGAGAAGAAAACGCGCCCAGCACAGGAAACCGGTATTTCCGGATAAAGATCAGGCTCACAAGGCAAAGCGCCCACGCAAAGCTGGTGGAAAACTCATACTGGTTCGTCATCGGCCAGTGTCCGGTTCCGATCCCGCGCAGAACCAGCGCCGCCGTATGCAGGATAAAGATGCCTGCCTGCAGGCGGAATGCCGCTTTCGCGAGCGGCTCCTTTTTCAGGATTACAAAAGCAAAGTTGAGGGCAGTCAGGATAAAATACCCGATCACCGCAATGGTGAAAAGCGTGTTTTCTGTCTGGATCATTATGTGTCCCCTCCTGCCGTTGTCCGGTTTTCGCAGGGCGTGAATCCTGCCTCCGCTGCCGCTTTCAAAAATTCGTCACGGAAGAGCACGCCGCCCTTCCTGCACCGGCCGTATACATGCCATCCGCTTCCTTCCCTGACCGCGCAGACCGCGCTCGGCTGCAGCCAGAAGGCAAGCACCAGTCCTGCCAGTGTGATCAGTCCTCCAAGCAGGACCAGCCAGGTGAAGCTGTCGCGCTTAACCGCCAGCAGCGTATAGTTCCGGGGGCGCTCAAACAGAACGGTATATTCGTCGATCGTCAGTTCTTCCCCGGCCTTCAGCGCATTCATGCCGAGGATCTGCCCCTGGTAATACACCTGGTATATATAGGCCGGATCCTTCACTTCCGCGGCAGGATCGTTCGTTTTTATTTCCGCGGAATAATCCGGATAAAACGCGGGGAAACAGATCACCAGTTCCGGTTTGTCCGCGACCGCAAAGAATTCTCCGACGCACAGCTGTTCTTTTTGCAGCTCTTCCCCGTTTTTCAGGACCCGCACATCGGCGCCCCAGCCTATGGAATTCTGGAAGAACTTGTACCCGTACAGGTTCGCGGGGGCATTGACGGCGGCCCGCCCGGACTCGACCGTATTCTTTACGGAATCTGATACGGTCAGCATGGCGGTGTACTGCAGAATGGCGCCGTTTTCATCCCGTGAGATCCGGAGATCCTCCACGGTAACCGACAGTCCGGAATCACCCATCTCCTTTGTCTGCCCGGGCAGGGCATAGACTGTATACTGTTTCATGGTCATCTGACCCAGCGCGAAGCCGAGGATCAGCAGCAGGATACCCAGATGGCATATCCATGCGCCCCAGAAACCTGCCTTGTTTCCTGCGGCAAAGATCCTGCCGTCCCCGTCCTCTTTCGCCTTCGGCATATGCAGCGCCGCAAACAGCCGGTGCGGATCCCCGTCGCCTGCCGCTTCCGCTGTGATACCGGTCGTCATTCCGTCCGGTTTTGCAAAAGCCTCCGCCCGCTTCATCAGCGCAGGCAGGCGGATCAGGTTGCAGCAGAACAGGTTTATGCACAGAACGGTGCTCAGCCCGATGAACCACCAACTGTGGAAAGCGTCGTCCAGCCGGAGGGCCAGAATGAGTCCCGCCATCCGTTCGCCGTATTGCGCAGCGTAATACTCATAGGTCTGCCCCTGCGAAACGGTTGAACTGAGCGCGCAGGCAGCCGCCAGCAGAACAAGCAGTATGATCGCAAACGGCATGGATGAAAGGAATTTGCCGATCTTTTTCATAATCCCGTCTAATCCTTATACAATGGAGACCGCGGATGCGTTCCGTCCGCGGTCTCCGTAATCATCATTCTTCTTCAGGTTCATTTGCCGGCTGCTTTGTCCAGGATCTCCGCCACGGCCTCCTGAACCGAAGCGGCTGAGAATTTCAGCGTCGCCCCGGTAATTGCGTCAGGTTCCGCACTCTGGCTCTCCAGGACTGCCTTTGCCCATTCGTCCCGGATGGCGTCCGTCAGCAGGTCCTTGCTCTTTCCATCCTCGGAGAAGATCTTCAGGCTGGTCAGTTTCCCGCTCTTCGCGATGCCGATCACGGTAATCCGGCTGAATTCATTCTCCTTGTCCACCCGGTAGCCCGCAAGGGCCGGAGGTGTCTTGAGGGCTTCTTCCGCAGCCTCTTTCTCTTCCGCGGCAGGCTTTTCATCTGCAGGAGCTTCTGCCGCAGAAGTTTCCGCGGTATCGGATGTCCCGGCGGAAGCAAGCATTGCCATCGCTTCGTCAATCTTTGCCTCGGAAGTATCCAGGCAGCGGTAAGCCAGCTCGGAGTTATGCGCGCCTTCAGAGTTTTCTACATAGCAGAAATCAAAGAACCACTGTGCTTCGCGATGCAGTTTCCTGACAGCGTCAAGTTCGTCCTCCCCCATTTGACCGGCGGAAACAGCTTTCGTCAGTTCATCCTTCAGGGCGGACAGTTTGTTGCCGATCTCCGTCTCCCTGGCTGTCACCTTTTCCTGGATGCCCTGCACCAGCGCAATGGTGTTTTCTGCGCTTCCGTGGCAGGCCGCGCACTTGGCCAGCAGGGTTTCATTCTGCAGCGGGCTCACCAGGTGGTGATCATGATACTGCACGCCGCTTTCTGCCGTTACAAGCGGCATATGGCAGTCCGCGCAGCTGAGCAGGGACGCATGCTTTCCGTAGGAATAGGTCTCCAGTTCCGGGTGCTGGGCCTTGAGCATCTTTGTGCCCGTACCCGGCTGCTCCCAGTCGGAGAATCCGAGCTCGTCATAATAAGCCAGGATCGCTTCAGGCGTCATCTCCGCCACGCTGTGATACGGCATCATGGCCTCGCTGTCCGAAGGTGTGAAATAGTACTCAATATGGCACTGTCCGCAGGACAGGGAGGCCGCTTTAACCTGATTGACGTTTTCTCCGAGCGCCTCATTCACATACTGATGGGTAACAACCATCTTTCCCCCGTTGCCGTCGTCCGCTCCGTGACAGGTATAGCAGGAGATCGGCTGCGTCATTTGCGCCATGACCTCATCAAAGGGCATGGAATAGACGCTGACGCCCTGCTCCTCGATCATCTTGTGCATATCCGGCGTCTTGCAGGTCAGGCAGTTTGCTTTTGCATGCGGGCGCTGGGTCTTTTCCACGTCCGTCAGGGTGTAATAATGTCCGCGTGCGCTTCCGTAGTCCTTGGCAAAACCGTAGCCCTCATAGATATTCACCAGATACGGATCCTGCTCCAGGTAATCGGTCACATAGCTGTTCTCCTGTTCCTTCCCCATTGAAACGGCGATCAGGGACAGGATATCATTTTTGCTTTCTTCCTTCTTTTCAGTCTCGGCGGCCGGCTTTTCTTCAGGTTCCGCAGGCGTTTCAGCCGGTTCGCCGTTCATCTCCGCCAGGATTTCCGTCATGGCTTCCTGTACGGAGCCCGCGGAGAACTTGAGGCTCGCGCCGGTGATGGCGTCCGGGGTCGCGCTGCCGCTCTCCAGGATCGCCTTCGCCCAGGCCGTCCGGATCTCGTCCGTCAGCAGGTCCATGCCTTCCTCGCCTTCGGAGGTAATCTTAACGTCAGTGAGCTGGCCGTTCTTCGCGGAAGCGGTAACCGTCACCTTGCTGAAGTTGTTTTCCTTCGTCACCCGGTACACGCCGTAGGCCTGCCCGTTGGACGCGGCTGCTTCAGTCGTCTTCTCTTCCTGTGCCGCGGGAGTTTCTTCCTGTTTCTCTTCCGCGGGCTTTTCTTCGGATTCCGCAGGCGTCTCCGCCGCTCCGCCGTTCATTTCCGCCAGGATCTCCGTCATGGCTTCCCGCACGGAACCGGCGGAGAACTTCAGGCTCGCGCCGGTGATGGCGTCGGGCGCAGCGCTGCCGCTCTCCAGGATCGCCTTTGCCCAGGCTGTCCGGATCTCGTCCGTCAGCAGGTCCATGCCCTCCTCGCCTTCAGACGAGATTTGGACGTTGGTCAGCGTACCGTTCTTTGCGGAAGCGGTGACCGTTACCTTGCTGAAGTTATTCTGCTTCGTCACACGGTATACGGCATAAGCCTGTCCGTTGGACGCGGTTTCGGTCGTTGCCTCTTCGGCTGCCGGCTTCTCTTCCGCTTTGGGAACCGTTTCTTCCGCCTTTTCCGGTTCGGCCGCGGCGGTTTCCTCCGCGCCGGCCGCCCGGTTGATTGCCTTCAGCGCCGCGTTGGAGGTGATCGTCGCGCCGGTCAGCGTTTCAATCCCGTTCTCCCCGTAGGTGAAAGGCGCGCTCTTGCCGATAAACTGATCCGTAAACGCCGCTTCGGAAGCCCGCTGGCCGAGGCCTGCGGTCTCGTTCGGCGTATCGATCGTCAGCGTCTGGACCTTGTCCCCGTCCAGGGTAAGATGGACGGTCACATCGCCGCCGAAGCCCTGTTCCGTGGCTTCTGCTGCGTCCGCGGCGGCAGCCGTCTTATCATCCGCCGGTTTTTCTTCCGCTGCCGGTGCCGGTTCTTCTGTCTTTTCCGGTTCCGCTTCCGCGGGTTCCTCACCGGTGATGGCCTTATTGATCGCCTTCAGGGCAGCGCTGGACGTCACCGTCGCGCCGGACAGGGCTTCGATCCCGTTCTCCCCGAAGGTGAAGGGACCGCTCTTGCCGATGAACTGTTCTGTAAACTCTGCTTCGGAAGCCCGCTTGCCCAGGCCTTCGGTCTCGTTCGGCGTATCGATCGTCAGCGCCTGGACCTTGTCCCCGTCCAGGGTAAGATGGACTGTCACGTCGCCGCCGAAGCCCTGTTCCGCGGCTTCCGCCGTGGCAGCGCCGGCCGGGAGGTTTTGGGCTGCGGGATCATAAACCAGCGGCCCGTTTCCGGAGAACACGCCGGTCATTGCCAGTACGGCCACAGCGACCAGCACCGCGCAGACGGCGATCCGGATCCATTGTTTTTTCGCAAAATAATCCATATTCAACCCTCCGTCAGTTAGGCGTAGTCATAATGACTTTGGCCGGGCACTTCTCCGCGCACTTGCCGCAGAGTGTGCACTTTTCCGGATTGATCCGCGCCAGGGTTCCGTCAAACTCAATCGCTTCGTATTCACACTGCTTCACGCACAGGCCGCAGCCGATGCAGCCGGCGGAGCACATTTTGCGGACGACCGGTCCCTTGTCCTTGTTGGAGCACTGCACCCGCACAATCCTGCTCTCGGGAATCAGGGAAATCAGGCCCCGCGGGCAGGTTTTCACGCACAGCCCGCAGCTCACGCAGCGTTTCCGGTTGACCACGGCGACGCCGTTCTGCACGGAGATCGCCTGTTCCGGGCAGACCTCGGCGCAGGAACCGAAGCCCAGGCAGCCGTAGGTGCAGTCCGTAATGTTCATGCCGGAAAGGACCGCCGTACGGCAGTCCTTAATGCCGATGTAATTGCCCTGGTTCTTTGTCACGTCGCAGGTGCCCTTGCAGGCGACGAACGCAACCTTGCGCTCCAGCGCGCCGGCGGTCGTGCCCATGATGTCGCCGATGGCTTCCGCCACGGGCGCGCCGCCCACCGGGCAGGCGTTCACGGGCGCTTCGCCCCGGGCGATGGCGCCGGCCAGCGCGTCGCAGCCGGCATAGCCGCAGGCGCCGCAGTTATTGCCGGGCAGTTTTTCGCGCACGGCCACTTCCTTTTCGTCAATTTCCACGGCAAACTTCTTTCCCGTGAAAACCAGGCCGGCGCCGACGCAGATACCGATCACCGCGATGACCAGGGTCGTGATCAGGATGATGTTCATTGTTCAGCGTCCTCCTCTCACAGCACCAGGCCGCCGAAGCCCATAAACGCGATGGACATCAGCGCCGCGGCAATCATAACGATGGGCGCTCCGCGCAGGGGAGCCGGCAGGTCCTTCTCATTGATCCGGGACCGGATGCCCGCCAGCAGCACAATAGCGATGGTGTAGCCGATCGCTGTTCCGAAGCCGCTCGTCACGCACTGGATGAAATTGTATCCGTCCTGCACGTTGGTCAGGGCCACGCCCAGCACCGCGCAGTTGGTGGTGATCAGGGGAAGGTAAATGCCCAGCGCCTTATAGACCGCGGGAGATTTCTTTTTCAGGAACATCTCCACAATCTGCACCAGGGCGGCGATGACCAGAATGAAGATGATTGTCTTCATGAAGTCCATACCCAGGGGCTTGAGGATATAGTCGTACAGCAGGCTCGCCACCGCGGAGGCGATCGTGATAACGAAGATCACGGCGCCGCCCAGGCTGATGGAGGCCTTCATCTGCTTGCTCACGCCCAGGAAGGAGCAGATGCCCAGGAACTGGTTCAGCACCACATTGTTGACCAGCGCGGTGCCGACGATGATCAGGATCAGGCTCGTATTGTTCATGCGTCAGCGCCTCCCTTCTCCTCGGCTTCCGCCGCCGGATCGGTATCCCGGGTCTCACAGACGGCGCTGCACATGGCGCAGTTGCCGTCGCAGCCGCTCTCAACAAGCTTGCGCTGGCGGGTCTTGATGCCGATGGCGTTCATCACCGCGATAATCAGCGCGAAAACCAGGAATGCTCCCGGAGGCTGGATGAAGATCGTCATGCCGAAGCTTTCCGGCAGCAGGCGGAGTCCGAAAACCGTGCCCGCGCCCAGCAGTTCGCGGATCGCGCCGGCCAGGGTCAGGGCGACCGTGAAGCCGAGGCCCATGCCGATGCCGTCCATCACGGACATGCCCGGCGTGTGCTTGTTGGCATAGGCTTCTGCCCGGCCGAGGATAATGCAGTTCACGACGATCAGGGGAATGTAGATACCCAGCGCCTCATAAAGGCTGGGCAGGTATGCTTCAATCAGCAGTTCCGTAACCGTCACGAGGCTCGCCACGATCACGATGTAGGCAGGAAGCCGGACCTGGTCCGGAATCACTTTCCGCAGGCAGCTGATGACGAAATTGCTCAGCACCAGCACCGCCAGCGTGCTCAGGCCCATGCCGATGCCGTTGGCCGCCTGGGTGGACACCGCCAGCGCCGGGCACATGCCCAGCATCAGCACCAGCACCGGGTTTTCCTTTACCAGGCCGTTCCAGAGGCGTTCGAGATATTTCTTCATCGTCAGTTGCCTCCTTTCAGCACAGTCTCATAGAAGTTGAGGCCGGCGTTCACGCAGTTCTTCACGGCTGTGGACGTCACCGTGGCGCCGGACATGGCTTCCACTCCGTCCTCGCCGTAGGTTATGCTCCCGGTTTTGCCACTGAACTGGTCCCTGAAGGCGTCCTCGTTCGCCCTCATGCCGAGCCCGGCCGTCTCGTTCAGCTCCGTGAAGGAGATCCTGTTCACCGCGCCGTCCGGCGTAAGGCCGAGCGCCATGGTTACGTCGCCGCCGAAACCCTTGGAGGAAACGCTCAGGGCATATCCCGCCAGATTGCCGGAAGCGTCTTTCCCGACAAAGGCTTCGTTGATCCGGGTGTTGCCGAACTCGGTTCCCCAGTTCGCGCCGGCAAGCTCTTCCAGCTTCGCCTTCGCCGCGTCGGAGGATTCAAAATGGTCCGCGTCGGGGCATACTTCCTTGTAGGAAGCTGCTTCCGCCAGCAGTTTCTGTTCTTCAATGGTATCCTTTGTCATAGAATAGACGCCGGAGAGCGCCACGCCGGCCAGCGCAGCGATCAGCGTCAGGGCGATCACGGGCTTCGGAATCCGGAAGGGTTCCTTGCTGGTCTTGTGGGTCTTGCCGAGCATCTTCCGGTAGGCAAAGGGCTTCTGAACGATGTAGGTATCGATCAGGGGCGTGCAGACGTTGCCGATGATGATTGCGTAGCTGAAGGAGTCGGCCGTGTTGCCCTTCAGGCGGAACAGCCCGCCCAGCACGCCGATCAGGCAGCCGTAGATGAACTGTCCCAGCCGGCTCACGGGGCTGGTCACATAATCCGTGGCCATGAAGAAGGCTCCCATCACCACGCCGCCGCCGCACAGGTGCGCGAGCAGGTAGGCCGGATCGAAGCCCTTGTCGCCGAACAGTCCCAGGAACAGGGTAAATCCGATCAGCACAGAGAAGCAGATCTGGCCGTGGATGATGTCCAGGCTCCACAGCAGCAGTCCGCCTGCGAGCAGCGCCAGGATGGAACTGCCGATCACGCCGTCCGCTGTGCCCAGGAACATTTTCGTGATGTCCACCGCTTCGCCGGCTTTCATGGCGCCGACCGGCGTCGCGGACGCCACCGCGTCCACCACCGGTTTGATCGCCATCGCATTGGCGAAGGAAATCAGCAGGAAGCAGCGGGCGGCCAGCGCCGGGTTGATGAAGTTCTTGCCCAGTCCGCCGAAGCAGCCTTTGCAGACCACAATGGCGAACACGGAACCAATCACCGGGATATACAGGGGCGTCTGCGGCCCAAGGGACAGGGCCAGAAGCAGGCCCGTAACCACGGCGCTGCCGTC
The DNA here is from genome assembly GCA_017512985.1 of Clostridia bacterium. GTDB lineage: Bacteria > Bacillota > Clostridia > Christensenellales > Aristaeellaceae > Aristaeella. Next base: position 52,431 of record JAFWEJ010000015.1, on the reverse strand, counting down.
CCAGATCGTGCTGGGCATTTTGCAGGCTTTGCAGAACAGCCATTCAGCCGCCACCGCGGAGGCGACCGCCAGCGCCACAATGCCGAAAGCGTTCCAGCCGTAAACCAGGATGCCGACGATCGTTGCGGGCAGCAGGCTCAGGGTGACCATCCGCATGATGAACGGCGTGGTCCATCTGTCCCTTGCGTGCGGGGCCGCGGAAAGATTCAGCGTCATATTCATTTCTGGGCGCCTCCTTCCCGTTTTCTTCTCTCCAGAATCTCGGCCTTGGCCTGTTTGAAGGTCGGCGTCAGCGGCCGCTTGGCCGGGCAGGCAAAGCTGCAGCTGCCGCACTGGATGCAGTCCATGCCGTACAGTTTCTTTTCATACCGCTCATAATCCCCGGCAATGGCGGCGTCCGCCATCAGCTGGGGCGTAAGGCCCATCGGGCACACCGTGGTGCAGCGCCCGCAGCGCAGGCAGCTGGTCATGATGGCTTCCGCCTGTTCCACCGGATCCTCCGCCAGCAGCGTCAGGCCGTTGTTCTGTTTCTGGATCGGGATGCTCAGGTCTGTCACTGCGACGCCCATCATAGGCCCGCCGGAAAGGGCCTTTTTGATCTCCAGGCCTTCCTTCACGCCGCCGGCCGCTTCCAGCAGTTCCGAGTAGCTCGTGCCGACCCGGACCATATAGTTTCCGGGTTCCGCAACGGCTTCTCCCGTGATGGTGAAGCACTGGCTGTAAAGCGGTTCGCCGTAGAGCACCGCCTTCTGGATCGCATAGAGCGTACCGACGTTCTGCACCACGCAGCCGACGTCCGCCGGCAGTTTGCTGGTGGGGAAATCCACGCCGGCCACCGCCTGGATCAGGCTGCGCTCGCCGCCCTGCGGATACTTGGTGACCATCGTCCGCACGGTGATCCGGGGCTTGTCCGACGCGGCGCGGCTCATGGCCTCGATGGCCTCGGGCTTGTTGTCTTCAATGCAGATCACGCCGTCCGCGTTCGGGAACAGCCGCAGCACCAGCTCCAGGCCTTCCACGATCTCGTTGGAATGGATCCGCATCAGCTGGTCGTTGCAGGTCAGGTACGGTTCGCATTCCGCGCCGTTGGCGATCACATATTCGATCGCGTCCGCGTTTTTCGGCATCAGTTTCACGGCTGTCGGGAAGCCCGCGCCGCCCAGGCCGACGATGCCGGCGTCCTTCACCCGCTGGATAATGTCCTGGTTGGACAGCTGCGCTGCGTCCGCCCGCTGTGTATAATCGGCAAACGGTGTGAACTGGCCGTCGTTGTTAATGACAATGCATTCCGCCATGCCGCCGCCGAGCACCCGGCGCTTCTCGATCGCCTTGACCGTTCCGGAACAGCTGGAATGGATCGGCGCGGAGATAAAGCCGTCCGCTTCGGCGAGCAGCTGGCCCACCTTCACCTCATCATTCTTTTTGACAACCGGTTTCGCGGGTTTTCCGATATGCATGGATAACGGGAAAACCATCTCTCCCTTCGGGTCGAAGAGGCGCAGACGGCTTTCCCGGCTCAGGTCTTTGTGGCCTTCCGGATGAACGCCGCCGCGAAATGTGTTTTTCACTGCTGGCCGACTCCTTTCATAATCAGTTTTTATTTTCCGCAGGCATGCCCGGGCTGTCTTTTCACTCTCGGTTTCCTGCGCGGTCTTCCTGTTGAGTTATATCCGGTGATTGTTCACTGGATGATTTTACCAGATCCCTTCGGATCTTGTAAAGCGTAAGCCTTTCGCCACAGCCTTCCGGCGGCCAGGCCCATCCACAGGCAGGCAAGCGCCTCGATCAGGTGGCAGATGTCGGCCGGCCAGGTTTCAATCATGGTGATCTTTTTCTCAAAGGCGGCAAACTCCATCGCGACTACGATCCCGACAGCGGGAAGCACCTGGGCAAGGCAGCGCAGCGCGGCCTTCCCGCGCCCGCCCTTCTCCAGCTTCTTGAGGCTGATGCAGATAACCGTGATCAGCGCGGCGGCGCACAGCATCTGGTTCGCTTTCACAAAGCCCTGCCACGGCAGGTAGATCACCTGGCTGCAGAGCATGGCCTCCCAAAGTATCTGGCTGCAGGCGTACAGGAGGACGAACAGAACCGTACGCCCGCCTTCCCTGGCCTTGCAGCGGGAAGTGATCCATGCCATCACGCAGGCCCAGGCAGCCTCCGGCACGAACACAGCCCAGCACCAGTTCCCGTAGAAATCCTCGGCCGCGAAGGGAAAACGCTCAAAGAAGGAGTAATCCTCCAGGATCCAGAGGCTGAAGCGGTTGGCATAATCTGTCTCTTCCGGATCAAACCAGTTGGACAGCGCAAAACCGATCCCGTGCTCCGTAAACAGCAGCCCGCACAGCAGTCGGATCGCGGCGATCATCAGGCACGCCGGAATGACCGCGCTGTCGACGATTTTTCCGGAACGCTGGCCGGTCGCCTTTCCGGTGATCCAGGCGGCTGCCAGGAGCCCTGCGATGGCTCCCCACAGCAGGAAGCCGCCTTCCCATACGCGTAAAACCCGGAGGTAATCGTCTGTTTCGATGATCTGGTCGATGATCAGCAGGCAGTATCCGATCCGTGCCGTTATAAAGCACAGGGGAACTGACAGTACGGCCATCCAGCTTGCCGTTTCCCGTTTCAGGCCGCGTTTCTTCATCCCCCGGGCCATAATCAGGGCGCAGGGAACCAGCAGCAGCGCGGTGGCGATGCCAAAGGGATAAAGTGTAAAAGGCCCGGCATTGATCGGTTCCATTTTTACTCCTCTGAACGGTTATTGCTGGAATGAATTGAACGCGGAAGCGAAATAAACAAGATCATGGATGTCCCGGTGTCCGGGCGCGACGCACCGCCAGCTTTTGACAAGCTGATTCCGCATCTTCTTCATTTCCTTGATTTTCCTGGAGTCGGCTTCGTCCTCATGGATCAGTTCGTAATAGAGATCGTCGTAACTGGCCGCGCCGGTTTTCGCGGACTCGTTGCGCCAGGTGTAGATCAGGTTCGTGGATCCGCCGCCGTCCAGGTTGTACGCGATGACCGCGTCGGGGCACTGCTCGGCGATATACGCGGCGAACTGCTGCAGGCTCACGCCCGCCGACGAATCCGTCCGGCCGTACACTTCAACGATCGCGTACTCCAGGTGTCCTGTCTGGACCAGCGCGATCCGCTGCTGCGGGTAGCACCACTGGTATTCGCCCTGCCGTGCCGCCTCGGAAGCGGAAATGTCCTGCACCTCGCCGTCCACAACCAGCGCAGGGCCCAGGTTGAAGGTGTGCAGGACCGTAAGGCCCTTGGGCGTCAGCGTTTCATTGATATAGGCTTCGATATTCTCCGTAACGGCGGAAGGTACTACATGGAAATCCCCCTCGCTGTCGATCAGCAGCATATCAAAGATCACCTTTCGTTTGTTGCCCGTGTAATCCCGGATCAGTTCCCCCTGCCGGACAAGGTATCCCGCGTCGCGGTTTCCGCCTTTAAAGAAATCGCCGTTCATGGCAATCACGGCCATCTTGTCCCTGGCCATGCTCTCGGGATCCGAAGCGCCCTTTTTATAGTTGTCGTTGCTCGCGGCCGTGCGCAGCTGGGACACGTCCGCGATCCGGATCCGGGCCACATAGGTTTCCAGTAATTTGTCCTTCGCGCCTTTCACAGGGTTTTCAAGCGTGCCGCGTCTGATGGAGACGCTGATCGTGGGATCCTCGTATTCGGCGGAAACCGGCACGTCCTTCTCTTTCTCAACAGTCCAGCCGTCCGCTTTGGGCGGATATCCGCCCAGCCTGAAATCCATCGGCAGTTTACCGGCGGCTTCTTCTGCGGTCGACGGCGAGGACAGGCCCAGCGCCAGCGCGGCAAGCAGCAGCACGGCAACGGCCCAGCGAAGCACATTATGGTTCATGGTGTTTCCTCCTTATATTCAGCGGCGCTTGCCGGTACAATTTCAAACGGATCTTCCTTTGTTCCCGTTCCCGAAGCTATCTCGTAACTGCCCGCGGCCAGGTACAGGGCAGGGCGTACGCCTTCGTTGTCACGGCCCACCTCAATCCGGCCGACCTGTCCCCCGTCCTTTGTGCAGACGGCCTGGTTCTTCTCTGTTGTGGAGGGCGAGCGTCCCCAGTACGGGCTGCAGGAGCCGTATTTCGCCTGGAATACATAAAGCCGTTTCTCACCCAGGGTGATATTCGCGGTATTGGTACTGTTCCGGACCTTAACCTTCGGATCCGGGTATTCTTCCGGATCGTAACCGTTGTTTTTAATTGCCCATTCCGTTCCCCATGCGCGGACAGCGGGATCCTCTTCAATCTGCCTGAGCGTCGGGTTTTTTCTGGATGTCCAGGCTCCCAGGCCGATGTCCCTGTTCTTCATATCCTCACGGGTGATCAGGAACACTTTGCCGTAGTTTTCGCATGGGAGTAGCATGGACAGTTCTTCTTCGGTAAAAGCATCCTGCGTAAAAGTCGTGTTCAGGTAATTGCAAAGCTCTGTCTGTGCAAAATCGCCTTTGAATTTTACATATTCTCCCCGGTTGTTATGCATTGCCCGGGCAAAAAGGATATATTCACTGAGCAGGTAAGCCTTGTCTTCGTCGGCTGTCAGCACCCGCCAGAGGATCGGCTCGATCCCGCCGTCCGCTGTCTGCGGATACCGTCCCAGGCGAAGATAGACATAACCGTCTTCTTTGGTATATCCGCGCAGCCCGTCCTCTGCCAGCGCAGAAACAGAAAGGACCAGCACCGCAGCAAGGAGCGCAAGGGCCCCCGCCCGCTGCAGCAGACGTAATCCGATCCTTCTTTTCATGCCGTTTCGCCTTTCGCTTGGGTTTGTCCCCGGTCAGATGTTCTATATCTTGTATATTATATCATTCAGGGCCTGCTTTGTATAGGGGGGTTGGACGGTTCTCCATGTTGACTGCACAGTCATAAACAGCTATAATATAATAGTCACGATATATAACTTTACAATCCTCTGATCATAAAGGACTTTTTGTAATGGCGGATAAACAGGGCAGGATCCGGATCGCTTTCTTTACTGTCGACTGGAATTACGAGCTCGTGGAGAACACGCTTCACGGCCTGCTTCAGTATACCGTTGATCATCCGGAAGTCCAGGTCTGCGTGTTCGACTGTTTCGGCAAGGACATAGGAAACGATAAGGACAGGAGCGAATACTCCGTTTTCCGTCTGCCCGAATTGTCCTCTTTTGACGGCATACTGGTGCAGAGCAACCAGATCATCCTCCGGGAAGCGCGGGAGGAAGTGGAACAGCTCGTGCTGAACAGCGGCATTCCGGCCGTTGCCATCGGCTGCGAACTGGCAGGATGCACCCTTGTCCATTTTGATAACCGCCAGGCGCAGTGTAGGATGGCGGAGCATATCATTCTGGAACACGGTGCCCGCCGCCTGGTCTACCTGACCGGAAACATGGACAACAACTGTCCGGAAGGGCTTGAGCGGCTGGAAGGGTTCCGCGACGCCTGCCGGGATAACGGCATCCCGGACAGCAATACGGAAATTATCCGCGCCACCTGGCGCACCAGCGATGGTATCAGTGTCGCCAGGCGCTGGATCCGGAACAGGGAACCCCTGCCCGACGCCTTCATCTGTGCCAACGATGAAATGGCGCTCGGCCTCATGGAAACGCTGCAGGAAAACGGCGTGCGCGTTCCGCGGGACGTGCTGGTCTGCGGTTTCGACAACCTCACCAGCGCGGAGCTTTCAAGTCCCCGCCTGTCCACCGTGCATGCCGACCACAGCAAACTGGATTACTTTGCCGCCGATGTGCTGCTCCGCCTGATCCGCAAAGAAAATCTCCCCGCCCGGATTCCTTTCGATTTTGAACTGATCTGTTCCGAATCCTGCGGCTGCCATAACGCGCCCCGCCGCGGCGTAATCCGTGACCTGTATTTCCAGCAGACCCGTTTTCTCCGTTCCTTCTATGTTCAGCAGGACCAGATGGCTGAAGACCTGTTCGAGGCGGAGGATCTGCCGGACCTGATGAGAGTCATCAGCAAGAACCACACCATCTTCGGCTGCGATGATATCTACCTGTGCATCAATGAATACTATTTCGACAATTATGATAAAAGCATGTGGCCGAATTACGCCGAGAGCTTTGATACGACCATGGTGCTCTACAGCCCGGATCCGGCACGGCACAGCGGCGGCGGCGATATAGTCCGTTTCCCGACCTCTGACCTGCTTCCCCGGGAACTGATGGAGCAGGAATCTTTCCTGATGTTCTATCCGCTCCATTACAACACCTATTCCATCGGTTACCTCGTGCTCGACGGTATCTGCACCGCGGCCAAACTGAACCTGCATGAAAGCATCCTCAACTTCCTGGAGATCGCTATTGAAAACGTGCGTAAAAAGAGCCTGCTGCACAACCTGAACGATACGCTGGACGACCTGTATGTGCACGACGCGCTGACCGGGCTGTACAACCGTTTCGGCCTGGCCCGTTTCGGCCAGCAGCGCTTCGACGACCTGCTGGCGTCCGAAGGCTCCGTCCAGGTGCTCTTTATCGATATGGACGACATGAAATCCATCAACGACCGTTTCGGCCACGAAACCGGTGACGCGGCCCTGAAGCTCTCCGCCCGCATCCTGCAGCGCACCTGCTCCGCCGACGCTTTCATCATGCGCTACGGCGGAGACGAATTCATCATCATCGACACCGGCAGGATCAGGCATCTGGACGAGAGGATCCAGGAAGCCGCCAACGATTACAACCGCTCCTCCGGCATGCCGTTCACCCTCAGTTTCTCCATCGGGTTGGTCCGGACCGGCTCGGAAAAACGGCTCCCGATGGACGACTGCATCAACGCTGCCGACTCCCTCATGTATAAGGTCAAGCAAAAGAAAAAGGCCGCCTTTACCGGAAGGCAGCCGTCCGCAAAACCGAAAGCTGGAAAATAGTCCCGTCCGCTGTCAGTCGTTCCGCATGGAAGTATCCCCGTTTTCGCAGCGGAAATACACCTTGTATTTTTCAAGTTTGACTCCGTCCTTGGCAAAAAGCTCGTCAACCGTGAGCAGCATATACCCTTGCTCCTCCAGGTACCGGACGATCTGGCGTGTGGATTCAGGGGTATTGTCCTTGATGTCGTGGCAGAGAATGATATCTCCGTCACGGATCTTTTTTTTCACGGAGCTCAGCACCTCGGACGTCTTGCGTCCGCGCCAGTCGTAGGTGTCCAGGCTCCACTGGATATATGCCCAGCCGACCTTGACCTCGACCATGCGCGGGTAGCGTCCGCCCGGCACCCTGTCGTACCGCACCGGGATTCCGATGGATTTGATCATCGCCTCGTTCACCTTCCCGGGCATGATCCGGAGCGCGTGGTCTGTGGACTTGGTCACGTTGCCGTGGTGCCAGTTGTGCGATCCGATCGCGTGTCCTTCGTCGTGTTCCTGCTGCACCAGGAAGCGGTTGTCCTTGATCCGGTTCCCGATCACAAAGAACGTTCCCCTGGCCCCGGTTTCCATCAGGGCGTTCAGCACCTTCGGCGTGTTCGTTGTGCTCGGCCCGTCGTCAAAGGTCAGCGCGCAGGTTTTGTAGTATGACAGGTTGTCCGTCTGCAGCCTGGCCTCCTCCGTCATCATCTCCCGGATCTCCGGATAGAAGAAGGTCACTTCCATCAGCGTATGGTATGCCGGGTAGAGTGTTTCCGCCGGATAATGCAGCACCAGGGACATCCCGTGAAGCGTAAACTCCGCCTGTTCCAGGGACTCACGCGCGCAGAGCTGCTCCAGGGCGCCGGCGTCCGGCTCCTCGTCGGGCCAGTATTCCGTCAGCGCCTGCCTTACACGGCTGCTCAGGGTGTCCCAGATATCCTCGTCTTCCTCAAAGATGTCCGTCAGGAAAATACGCCGGCCGGTCTCCATGTCATAGGTCCGGGTCGTAATCCGCTGGCCGGTCAGTTTCTGGTGGTATACGGTCCGGGCCTGCACCATAAAACTCAGCCAGCTCAGCCCGGTCCGGCTGTAGCGGATATCCACGTCCAGCCTGCTGTTCTTTTTCCCGTTGTTGCCGGCTTTTTCAAGTGTCGGGCCGATCTCTTCCGCCCAGGCTTCCGCCAGCCCGTTAATCTCTTCCGTAACATCGGGAAGCGCTGTTTCCACATGCCACAGCTCGATCTGGGATTTATTGCCCTGGGTGGTCGTTTTGGAAGTGTTCTCCACCCTGTGGCAGGCCTGTATGCCTTCGGCGCCTGCGGCGCCTCCGATCATGCACGCCGCCAGTACGGCGCCCAGGACAGCCCGAACGGTTCGTTTCATAGGATTCCTTTCTGATTCCGGCAGTGTTTCTTTCGCGACGCTTTATTATAATAAAATCATTCCTCCCGCGCAAGCGCGCCGCATGGCAAAAAAAGGAACAGAAACAACCAAATTCTCACTTCTCATTCCTGTTTTTTGAGAGTATAATGATCCCGTCGGTAACGTTCTCGACCACGTATGGGAGGTTCGTCATGACAGATTTTGTCAGCACCTGGAACAAAGACTCTTTTCTCACTTATCCCGTCGGTCCCCTGGGGCTCATCGCAATGCCCGGAACTGAGGAGATGGGCGCAAAGGTCAACAGCTGGCTGAAAAAATGGCAGGATCATACCGAGGAGTCCATGCCCGGCGATATGAGCACAACGCCCGGCGCCGAACGGCAGGATTTCCTGATCGACGTCACCTGTCCCCGTTTCGGAAACGGCGAAGGCAAGGGCATGATCAAGGAAAGCATCCGCGGTTACGATATGTATATTCTCTGTGACCCCGGCGCATACAATGTGGAATACAAAATGTTCGGGCAGACAATCCCCATGAGCCCGGATGAACACTTTGCCAACCTGAAGCGGATCATCGCCGCCATGGGCGGCAAAGCCAAGCGCGTCACGGTCATCATGCCCATGCTGTATGAAGGCCGCCAGCACCGCCGTGCCTCGCGGGAAAGCCTGGACTGCGCCATGGCGCTCCAGGAACTCGAGAATATGGGCGTCTCCAACATCATCACCTTTGACGCCCACGATCCCCGGGTTCAGAACGCCATCCCCACCACCGGTTTCGAGAGCATCATGCCCAGCTACCAGATCTTCAAGGCCCTGCTCAAAAAGGACAAGACCCTCCGGATCGACAAGGAGCACATGATGATCGTCTCCCCGGATGAAGGCGCCATTGACCGCAACATCTTCTATGCTTCTGTCCTGGGCCTGGATATGGGCCTGTTCTACAAGCGGCGGGACTATACCCGCATCGTCAACGGCCGCAACCCCATCGTTGCCCATGAATACCTGGGCGACAGCGTCGAGGGCAAAGACGTTTTCGTTGCGGACGATATGATCTCCAGCGGAGAAAGCATCATCGACCTGGCCAGGGAGCTGAAAAAGCGCAAGGCCAACCGGATCTTCGCCGGCGCCACCTTTGCCCTGTTCACCAACGGCATCGACGCCTTCGAAGAAGCCTACCGCAACGGGTTCATCGACCGGGTGATTTCCACCAACCTCACCTACCGCAAGCCCGAACTGGCGGAGACCGAATGGTTCGTCGAAGCGGATCTGAGCAAGTATATCTCCTTCATCATCGCCACGCTGAACCATGACCGCAGCCTCAGCAAGCTCCTGAATCCCTACGACAGGATCCACGCGCTGATCAAGCGCTACAACAACGAACAGATGGCCGCCGGCATCCGGCTGATCTGACCGGAAAAGCAAACAACCGGGTTCCGCAGTATGCGGAACCCGGTTTTATGATGCCTGTGTTCAGTCTCCGTCGTCGTCCTCCGGCATCAGAACGGCGCTGGTTGCCGCCAGGTAGGGAAATTCCATGAAAGCCGAACCGTTCTCCTCTTTCAGTTCAGGAAGCGTGAAGCCCTGCGTGTCCCGCTGGATCGCTTCCCGCACCGGTTTTGCTTCTTCCGCGGTCAGCAGCCGCGGCTGGTAATGGTTAACCTGCGGATCGTCGCTGGTATACGCGGGCCAGATCACCACCCGCTGCCCCAGGTATTCCCCGTCGCCGGTGAAGCTCATTTTCACCTGAACGGCCATGGAATACAGCGAAGTGACTTCTTTTATTTTGTGGTATTTACCGTACCGGATGGCGCTGTTCCCGCCGAAGACAAAGTTACCCAGGGAATAGAATACGGTGCGGTTGTTGATGATCTCCATTCCCTGGAGCACATGGGGATGGCTCATCAGCACCAGGTCCGCGCCCATGCCGACCAGGTCGTTCGCCATCGCGGCGATCCGGTTCTCATGCTCTCCCTTGTATTCAATTCCGGTATGCACATAGACGACAACCGCGTTCGCTTTGCCGGACTGTTTCAGCTCTCTGAATGTCCGCGGCAGCCAGGACTGGAGCGAAAAGAATTTGGAGTGTTCCAGGCCGAAGAACGCGATCCGGATCCCGTCGTGCTCAATAATGCGGTATTCCTCGTTCCAGAACCATTGGATGCCGTTTTCGTCCAGTACCTTTTTGGTACTCTCCGCCCCCTGCGAACTGAAATCCATAATATGGTTGTTCGCAATGGAAACCGAGTCCACGCCGCTGCCGGTCAGGATTTTCACAAAATCCGTCTTTCCCCGGAAACGGAATGCCTTGTGTTTCTTCTCCATATAAGCGTTGTCTGAAAGCACGCCCTCCAGGTTTACAACGGTGATATCGTCGTTTTCAAACATGTCCCGGAAATTGGCGAAGAAATAATCGTATCCGTACTTTTCAGCGAAGGCGAAAAAAGAATCCTCATTCTTCATGGCGGTTCCCTCACTGCCCAGGGTACAGTCGCCGGCGAAGGTTATCAGGACCGTCTTCTCAGCCTGCGCGCCTGCCGCGGCCAGCAGCAGCAGCAGGATCAGCAGGATCAGCGCCGCGGCGCCGGGAATTTTTCTCATCTTCTTCTTTCCTCTCCGGGATCGTTGTATGGAAGTACGGGTATTATATACCAATCCCGCTGTCTTTTCCATCCCCGTGCCTGTTTCCTGGCGGATTGTTTGACACGCCGCAGCCGTACGCATATAATTCAGAAAGAATAATCAGCCTTCCTCCCGGCAAGGCTGGGGAGGCATATGATGAAAAAACTCTTCGCCCTTCTGGCCGCGCTCCTGCTGGTGTGTACCGCAGGCGCTTTTGCCATGGCCGAAGAGGATGATGACGATCCCGTATTCAGTTACCTGCCGATTGATTTTTCGCCCGGTATGCCCCTGGACCGGAGTAAATTCACCCGGGATTCCTATGTGGATCCGAGCATCAGCGTAAAGATCACCACAGGGGATGAGAACGGCGTCCTGTACTGGATCGCCGACGTTGAGATTGACCATCCCAGCCAGCTCCGCACGGCCGCCGCGGAAAGCTTCGATAAAAAGGGAACCGAATACGGATCCGTACTTGCCCGCCGCATGAACGCCGTGCTGGCCGTGGACGGGGATTTCTACTGCTACGCTTCCAATAATGACGTACATGTGACCATTCGCCAGGGAATCACATTCCAGAATTCTCTCCTGCCGCGGCCCTGCCAGGACGTACTGCTGATTGACGAAGACGGGGATTTTCATGGCGTCGAAGATCCCCGTGCCGGGGATGTCGGTACGGAGATCAACGGCAAAAGAATCATCAACGCGTTTTATTTCGGCCCCTTGCTGGTCAACAACGGAGCAATCCGTGTAAAGGCTCCTTCCCACATGGGACCGGAACAGCCGTCGCAGCGCGTTGCCATTGCCCAGACCGGCCGCCTGAAATACCGTGTCATCGTCACCGGACCGAACAGGCGCGGCAGCAAGGCGTTCAATTTCGACCAATGGCGCGCGTTTGTGGCAGGCATGGACGACATTCAGGTCGCCTATAACCTGGACGGCGGGCACAGCGCGGTCCTCATCTTCAACTTCGAAAAGATAAACGACCCGGAAAACCGCAACGAACGTCCTCTGTCCGATATCATCTATTTTGCGTCCTACTGGCCCAATGTCTGACCTTTCTGAAATGCGGAGCTTCTTATGTCTGCTTACCTGATCATCGTCCTTTGCACGGTTGCTGCGGCCTTTGCGCTGTTCATTGCGATGAACGCCTTCCGGGCTGACAGCCGCGGCGCTGCTGCGGCTGCGTTGTCCCTGCCCCTGTGCGCCGTGCTGGGCTTTCTTTTCGCGAAGATCAGTTATGTCCTCCTGATGGGCGAATGGAACGCGCTGTTCTCCCCGGAACCGTCAGAATTCTGTTTTACCGGCGGGGCTGCCGGCGTCTGGCTGGGTGTGCTGCTCGCAGCAAAAATCACCGGTTACCGTCCCGTCGGGAAGCTGACGGACCGTTTTGTCCTGCCCGGCGTTCTGCTGATCGCCGGCCTGCGCATGGCGGAAGTGGAGCTGGGTTCTCTCGGCGCCGGCCGCTATATTGATCTTCCTTCCGGATCGAATTGCCTGGTCCTGGCTGTCTGGAACCGCTACGGCGAGCCGCATGTCGCCGTCTTTTTCTGGGAAGCTCTGGCTGCCCTGGCAGTCGGGCTGCTTTCCCTGTGCGGGCAGGAAAGCCGGCCTGGCCGGCGTTTTGAAACGGCGGTGTTTCGTCTCTGTGCCTGCCAGATCCTGCTGGAAAACATGCGGAACAGGGCCCTCTGCTGGGGATTCGTCCGGGTGGAACAGCTGCTTTGCGCGGTGATTCTCCTGATCCTGCTCCTGCTTGCCTGCGCCCGGGGAAATAAAAAACAGGGAGTTCTCCGTTTTCTCCCTGTATTGTATCTGCTTGTATGTATCGCCGCGATCGTCGGGATCGAATTCCTCCGCCAGCTGAGTTCCAGCCGTTTTATGGGAGAACACGGCGGCTTCCTGATGATGGGCGCGGTTCTTTGCGTGATCCTGCTTCTTTACCGGTCGGTGGTTAAAAGTCGTCTTCTTCGTCGTCCACCGGATAATCCGGATAGGAATCACTGAAGGGAATGTAGTGCATTCCCTTTTTTTCTTCGAACATTTTGCTGATCACATCATGATGCGGGTGATCCCTCCATCCCCCCAGTGTCGGCCTGGCCTGCCAGTTCAGCCGGCACTCCGGAAGTCTCTCCTTCAGCGTATTGATCACTTCTTCCGAAACGCCGTTCTCCTCCATGCCGCCCTTCCAGAGCCACAGGCGTTTCAGTCCCGTCATCCCGTACAGGGGTGAATAATCCCGGATCCGGTTCCAGCAGATATTCAGGTCCATCAGGTGCGTCAGCCCTTGCAGCGGCGTCAGGTCCGTGATCCGGTTGTTGAACATCTCCAGGTATTCCAGCTTTGTCAGGCTGGCCAGCGGTGTGATATCCGTTACACGGTTGACTGCGATGATCAGAACCCGCAGCTCCGGCAGTTCCGCCAGCCAGGAGATGTCGTCCACCCCGTTATGGCCGAAGTCCAGCGCTCTGAGCTGCCTGCAATACCGGAGCACCCTGATTTCTTCGGTCGGGTGCGGCGTGGAGTTGGACCAGTGCAGGGTGGAAAATGCCGTCGCGTCCGTCCGGACCAGGTGGTCCCCGCCGATCTTCAGCGTCCAGCCGAATTCGACCCCGGGATACAGGGCCTCCAGTTCTTCCGCCTGCCTCCAGTCAACAGGAATGTCATACATATCTACTTTTTTCAGGCAGGAATACCCGGCCAGTTTCTTTTTGGCTGTCCGGTAATTCAGCCGCTGTCCGTCCAGGTTCAGATAGGTAACGGTATCCTTATCGCCCTCCGCCCCGGCGGGTATCTGCATGCATACCAGCAGCGCAGCAAGCATCACGCAGATGATCCTTCTGGTCTTCACGGTCTTCCTCCGGTTCCTTCTTTCAGGATTGGTCCGGTTCATTTGTAGCATATCTTCGCCCGAATGGCAACAGAAACGCGCTCCGGGATTTCTCCCGGAGCGCGTGCCCTTTGGGTTCTGTTACTGGTTGACCGGATCAACCATGGCAAGGGTCACCGTCAGGTCCTTGTAATCCCCGTCGGTGGAAATCCTGCCGTTCTGGGCGTCAGTCACAGTATTGGGGCGGAACACCTTCACCGCGACTTCGTCGCCTTCCTTCATCCCGGAAAGAATCTCAACCTCTTCACTGACAGAGGTAATCACCTGGCCGTTCACTTCCACGATGATGTCCCCGGCCTGGATCCCGGCTTTTTCCGCGGGGCTGTTTGCTTCCACTTCAATAATATATACGCCCTTCGGATACGCTCCGTTGCTGCCGCCCGAAGTGGTTACAGTCACGCCCATACGCGGCTTTCCGGACAGTCCGCCGTTGGAAATCCTGCTGTCTGCCGAACCGGCTTCGTCAGGCTGCCGGTCTGTCGTGCCTGTTCCGTTCAGCGCGGCCGCGATCACGTCCTTGGCCTCGTTGATCGGGATGCACATGCCGATGCTTTCAACCGTAGCGTTGGAGCTGTAACGGGAGCCGGTATACTTCAGCGTCGGAATGCCCATCAGCTGTCCGGCCGTATTGAACATGCCGCCGCCGCTGTTGCCGCTGTTGATCGCCGCGTCGGTCTGGATCATGCTGTTGACCACACTGCTGGCCCGTCCGTATTTGTCAACGCTCTTGTTGTCAGAGGCAATCTCCCGGTTCAGTCCGGAAACAATACCCGCCGTGGCGGTGCCGGTGAAGCCGATCGCGTTGCCGATATTGACGACCCAGTCGCCGATTACCAGCGTGTCGCTGTCGCCGATCTCAACAGGCTCCAGCGGCAGGCCGGGCACCTTCAGCACAGCCACGTCCTTGTCCGCGTCATAGGCGGCCACCGTCGCGTCATAAAGGTTTTCCTCATCGTCGCCGATGGAGATCTTCAGGCTGTGGGCGCCTTCCACCACATGGTAATTGGTCAGCACATACTCTTTCTCAATCACCACGCCGGAACCACTGCCGTATTTCACTTCTTCATTGGATTCCTGGCCGCGGCCGTTGCCGTATCCGTTTCCGTATCCGTTGCCGAAACCGCCGCCGAAGTAGCTCCACGGGAACATGTCATATCCGCCGTAGTTGCCGTAACTGTTGTTGACGATCTGGTAATTGTTCACACCGACCACGCTGTTGCGGACCTTGGCGATCGCTTCGGTAAAAGGTGAGGTCAGGACGACTTTTTCCTCTGCCGCAGCGGCAGGCTGCGAAGAACCGATCACGGTTCCCGCGAATACACAAACAAGCGCCAGGGCAATAATGCCCATCACTTTTTTATTCAGGATCTTTTTCATCTCAAAAACCTCCTTTCGGTTTTCAGGATGAAGTATATTCCCTCTTTTTGTACAGATTGTGAACGCAATGTTAATACTGCACCCGAAATTTTCAAACAGAAAACAAGATATAATTATGAATTGTGAATTATGAATTAAAAGGGCTTGTCAGCCAAGCCCTTTTTCCGCCAGTCCTATATTGTACATAAACTCCCCGGCCCAGTAGATCGTGCCGGCCACGTATTCCGCCTGTTCTCCCTCAAAGAAGAAGCGGACCCGTTTCATTCCCGAATTCTTGCACAGCGTATTCACAATGCTGTAGCAGATCAGCGTTTCCTCGTCCCTGCCCCGTTCCTGGATTTCCGCCCGGAAACGCTCGCTCAGGTTAACCAGCAGCGTATCTCCTTCCGCGGCAATCCCGAGGATATCATCCTCCCGGACAGCGTCGGGCAGCGTCGCGCTGATTCCCTCTTCCGTTTCCGTGGCGTCAGGCCCGTCCATCAGGGCGCACATTTGCGCCCGCAGGCTGTCCACGCTGCGGCGCGCCACGGGGCGCTCGCATTCGCAGAGAATGCCGTTCCTCGCAAAATACACCGTCACATTGCTCATCAGGAAAGGTTCCACGGCAGGCCGTGTAACCAGTCCGCCCAGCGCGGTCACGGCGTTGAACCGGGCCGTTTTCAGCTCCGTAACCGGTTTGTCCCCGATCCGGATGCAGACGGCTGTTGTGCCCGGGATAAACGTAGTCAGCGTATAGGTCATGGCCGCGGCAAAGCAGGCAAGATCCGTCCTGCCTTCCGCCAGTATCGCTTCCGTTCCTTCCCGCAGGCTCAGTGTAATCAGGCGGGTGCCGTCTTCCAGTTCGCTGACGACCGGATCATGGGTCATCAGCCCTTTCAGCTCCGGAAAATTCTGCCCTCCCGTCATGTCCCTGCGCACGTCATTCACCGCGCTGATCAGCCCCGCGGCCAGCTGTTCCGGTTTCTGGCCCTCAAAATTGACCATGCGGATCGTACAGCCGACGCCCCGGTTGTCCGGCAGCGGGTAATACAGGGTCGCCAGCGAATTCAGCGGGTTTTTGCTGCTGTCCTCTCCCAGCGGTGTCCTTTTGGCTTCCATCTGTTCCCAGAGGACTGCAATATTCTCTCCCTGGTGTGCGATCAGCGTGCCCATGGGCAGGTTGCCGGAAATATCCAGCGCGACGCTCTTGTCCGCCACCAGCACGTTGACGCTGTTGATTCCGTCAATCTCGCAAAGCGTGGTGGACAGCGCCAGGCAGTGCTTGTAATAATCGCTCAGGCTCAGCTGCAGCATGGATGACGAAAGATTCACCGTGCACACGCCGCCGCTGATCTCGATCGGATGGGTGCCGTACAGTTCCGGCGTCCTTGTCCCCCCGAACTTTCTGGCTTCCCCGTCACCCTCAAAAGCAATCAGGCTGTTCACCAGCGCCTCCGCGGTATCGTTCAGGTTCGCGGGCTCCAGGTATACGCTCCGGGATACCATCCGCAGGCTGTCCCGGCCGGGAAGATATATCCGGTATTCCCGGCCTTCCGCGACGATTCCGTCCCCGTCCGGGGCGGTATAGCGTGCCTCTGCCGGACGCAGCGTCGGCACCGGGCTGTTGTCTTCCTCAGTCACTTTCCCGGTGCATCCCGTCAGGAAAACCGCGCAGCAGACCGCGAGCAGCAGGCAGGTTCCTTTTTTCCTCATGGCGCCGCTCCTTCCTGCGGGAAGATCACCACAAACTCCGAACCCTGCCCGGGCTCGCTGTAAACGGAAATCGTTCCGCCGTGCATCTTTACCATCTGCCGGACGATGCTCAGGCCAAGGCCTGTGCCGCCTGTCTCCCGGCCCCGGGCTTTATCGACCCGGTAGAACCGTTCAAAGATATGCTCCTGGTCGTCCTTCGGGATTCCGATCCCGTTGTCCTTAACCCGCCAGATGATACGGCCGTCCTCCTGTTTCAGGGAAACACGGATCGTTCCTTCCTCCGGCGTATACTTGATCGCGTTGTCCGTCAGGTTATACAAAATCTGCCCGAGCTTGCTCCGGTCGCCGTACAGCACAATATCCTGCCGTACGTCCTCCGCCAGCGTCTGCCGGCGCTGCTCGGCGGCCGGCGTAAGCAGGTGGATCGTTTCCAGCGTCAGCTCGCTCATATTCACGGATTCCCGCTTCATCTCTTCCCGGTTGTCCATCCGCGTCAGCACCAGCAGGTCTGTTACAATCCCGGTCAGCCGGTCAATCTCATGGTTGATATCCTTCATGAATTCTGTCCGGACTTCCGCCGGCATATCCGGCTGGTAGATCATCGATTCCAGCATGATCTTCATCGTCGCCAGCGGCGTCTTCAGTTCATGGCTTGCGTTGGAAACAAACTGGTTCCTGGTTTTGTCAAGGCTTTCCAGCTGCGCCGCCATGGTGTTGTAGTTTTCCGCCAGTTCGCGCAGCTCGCCGCTGCCCTTCACGGGAACACGGACGCTCAGGTCGCCCTTCCCCATCTTCCTCATGGTCCGGCTGACGGCCGTGATCGGGTTGGTCAGCACCCTGCTCAGGATCAGCGCCACGACCAGCGCCGCCACCGCGATGATCGCGAATACACTCACCAGCCGCATACGGACTGTCTGCAGCGAATCCATCAGGCTCTGTACGCGGCTGACATACAGCGCCGCGCCGATCCTGCCCTGGAAGCCAGTCATTTCATGCACACTGTAGGCCACATAATCCGCGCCGCTCTCGCCGCTCATCTCTTCCACCACGGCCCGCCCGGGCGCGTGGATCCCGTAGGCTTCCGCCGCGTCGCCGGACAGCACGCGCAGTGCCTCGTCCACCTGCACCCGCTGCCCGCACAGGTTCTGGAACGTGTCGTACTGGATCTTTCCGTCGTTGTCGATCAGCATCAGACGGCCGTCCATGGAAACGGCGTTCTCCTCCAGCATGTCGTTCAGTTCATTCGCGGAAACAGACTGAAAAAGAGGAGCTGCCGCCAGGGCAAGCTTCTCGGTTTTCATGCTGTCGTCCCGCGTCCGCTGATCAAACAGGTAATCGCTGACCAGTCCGGTCAGGGTTGTCGCTGCAACAAAAAAAGAAAGGCCCACTATGAGAAAAAAGGCCAGCAGGATCTTCCACCTGATGCTGGCCATGAATGACGCGAGATTAGTCCTGATCCGTGAAATAGTAACCAACTCCCCATTTGGTAAAGATGAATTCAGGCTTTGAAGTGTCCCGTTCAATCTTTTCCCTCAGGCGGCGGATATGGACGTCCACCGTACGGGCGTCGCCGGCGTAATCGTATTTCCAGACCGTTTCGAGCATCTGTTCCCTGCTGAACACGGTGCCCCGGTTTGTCACAAACATCTGGAGCAGGTCAAATTCCTTGGCGGTCAGTTTGATGTCCTTGCCGCCCAGCGTAACGCTCCGCTTGATCAGGTTGACTTCCATATCGTGGACGCGGATCACGCGGTGTTCCTGCTGCTGCACGCTGCCGGCAACCCTGCGGAGGATCGTCTTGATGCGCGCCTTGACCTCAAGGATATTAAAGGGCTTGGTCATGTAATCATCCGCCCCGTACTCCAGGCCGAGGATCTTGTCCATATCCTCACCTTTTGCGGTAAGCATGATGATCGGGATGTCGCTGCGCTCACGGATACGCTGGCATACAGCGATGCCGTCCAGTTTCGGCAGCATCACGTCCAGGAGGATCAGGTCGAAAGCCCCTGTTTCAAACTTGGCCAGGGCTTCTTCGCCGTCCATGGCGCTGTCCGTTTCATAGCCTTCCTGTTCAAGTGTATACTTCAGGCCTTTCAGGATCAAAGGCTCATCGTCAACCAGGAGGATCCTTTTTCCCACAGAAAACACCCTTTCGTAACCAATACTATATTGAATTTTATCTTATTTATACAAAAAAAGCAAGGGTTTGTTACAAAACGCTCAATAATTGTAACGAAAAAGGAACTGCCCCGGGGCAGTTCCTCCGTACCGGCCGCCAGGATCATTCGTATGCGACCTTGCTGCTTTTATTGTTGTATCCCATCAGGATAATCAGGGTACGCCCCCGCTGCAGTTTGATTTCTTCACCGTTCTGGTCGTAAAACACAGTGCGGCTGTTGTAGTCTTCCCGTTCCCATACGCCGGCAATATGTTTCCCGCAGATGAAATAATCCGCGTTCCCTGTGCCCGTCAGCACCGGATCCGGACGGGTTGAACCTTTCCAGTGCATCGTAATGCCCTGTATGATCACATTGCTGAAGGTAATCGTGTTTCCGGGTACGCGTTCCTTTGCCTCAACCCGGTAGGAAAGCAGTCCGTTTTTCTTTTCGTCCACATCTTTCGGATCAATCAGCACAGATTCCCGGTATTCCTTGTCAGGCTGGTTTTTCACGGCCACATACCGGATATAGACGTTATCGTCTTCATCATATTCCAGGCGGCTGTCGGTTTTATACTCGTTCCCGAATGTCACATAGATGATATCCGCTTCGTCCCCGTCGTAGTTTTTTTCATCTGTAAACTTCCACGTATGGTTGGCCGGCACATGGTCCTGGGGAACAATCTCGTCCAGGATCCTGGCCAGTTCAAACAGTTCATTGTTGTAGTCCTTGATCCCCTTCAGGCGGCGCACGTACTTCTTCCAGGGTTTATTGTTGCCCACGTCGCCGAGATAAACCAGGAGCTTGTCCTTTTTCCCGGCGTTCAGCGGAGTTTTCACGCCCATCTTTTTCCATTCCTGGGGAACATCCGCCTTTGAGTATCCGGATGTGCAGAAAACACAGTCCCATTCCTGGCGGATCCGGACATGCGTCAGGCGCGTACTGCGGAGAAAACCGACATAATCCGGCACCGTATCCGAGAAGATCATGCTCATGCGGGTTTCTCCCCCGCCCATAACCTGGCACGCCTCATAGACAATGTCCGCATACGATCCGTTCACAGGCGCGACAGCATACGGCTTTCCGTCTTCCGTAAATCCGACCCCGTTCCTGTCGTTTGAGATCTGGACCATAACGGGCTGGTACTTTTTCGTCACCGCCGTCCCGGAAAAGCCCTCCGGATAACTGATCCGTTCCAGTTTCCTTCCGGTTGTGGGACTGATCCCCTGCGCGATCATCTCATCCGCGGACGGATTCGGTTCCGCCTTATGGATCTCAATTTTTCTCTGGGCAAGCCCGTCGACCGCGGTCGTGTCCGCAAGGGCGGCGCCCGTACCCAGGGCCAGGATCAGCGCAAGGGCCAGGGCCATCAGCTTTTTCATTTGGTTTCCTCCCGTCAGCATTTCATACGCCGGCATGGCAGTATTTTACGAAAAAGGGAACCACCGTTGCAGTGGTTCCGCCCGATCCGTTCCCGGATCCGGTTATTTTGTTATCGCTTCTTCGTACTTCACGCCTCTGGTTTTGTCGTAGTCCATCAGGATGATGAGCGTTTTTCCGCGCAGCAGCGAGATTTCATTGCCGTCTTTGCCGTAGAAGACAGTACGGTCGTTCATATTCTTGCGTTCCCAGACGCCCGTATAGTGCTTTCCGCCCATGAAATAATCCGCGTTGCCGGAACCGGTCAGGGTGGGATCCGGCTGCTCGTTGCCTTTCCACTTCATGGTAATGGCCTGAACGATCACGTTGGTAAAGGAAATCTGCTCTCCGTACTCTCTGCTGTCGGTTGTAACCTGCACTTCTCCGTCTTTCTTGATATCCTGCGGATTGATCAGGTTCTGGGCACGGTAAGGAATCGGTTTCCCGTCGTTTCCCGGCACATAGCGGAGATAGGTATTCGTTTCCGGATCATATTCCAGGATGCTGTCGGTCTGGGATTTCGCGCCGAACGTAATTTCAATATGCTCCGCGATATCGTCAGACTGGGCCGGTTCATCCGTAAACTTGAAAGTATGGTTGAAAGGAGCGTACTTCTTGTATTGTTCGGATTTCGGGTCCATCTCGTAATACTTCAGATAGACAAACGACATGATATTGGCCAGTTCAAACAGTTCGTTGTTGGGCTTTGTCGCCGTAGCCAGCCGCTTCACGTACTTTTTCCATACCTTGGGGAAATCGCCGACAAAGAGCAGGCCGGGGTCTTCCTCTTTCGCGCCTTCGGGATTCCTGACGCCGTACTTCGTTATTTCCGGCTTGACATATTTCTTGGCATAGCCGGATGTGCAGTACGCGCTGTTCCATTCCTGGCGCAGGCGGATATGCGTCAGGCGGGTGCTGCGGACAAACCCGACATAATACGGGATAACGTCCGCGAAAACAGCGGAGAAACGGGTCAGGCCGGTCGCCTGTCTTGCTTCATATACCACATCGGCATACTGAATACCGATCGGAGCTGTTGAAGGCTGTCCCTTTTTGTTGTCTCCCACGCCGCCGCCCGCATTGGAGATCTGGACCATAACAGGTGTATAATGCATGGAATAAGGCAGTCCGACCGCGCCTTCCGGCATAACTATGCTCTCTATTTCCCTGCCGGTGGTCGGGCTGATCCCGTTTTCAATCATTTCTTCTGCGGACGGGTTCAGTTTGGCTTTGTTGATCTTAATATGCCGTTTTCCTTTTCCGTCGATCGCAGTCGCGTCAGCCGCCGCGGCTGTCACGCTGAGGATCAGCGCAAGCGCCAGAACCAGGCTCAGTATTCTTTTCATCTTCATATTCCTCCAGCTTTTTCATTCGAAGAATCCTGGTTATTGTATACCGGAATGTCTTTTTTGTCAAATTTCTGTAACAATTTTAATGCCTGTCCGAACGCCCTGCGGCAGGAAAAATGAAAACCCCTGTGCGTCCTTTCCGCACAGGGGTCTTATCATCTGTCAGTTAATGCGTTATTGCTCTTCCGTCTCAATGGAATCCTTGGCTGTAACGGTCACTTTCCGCTCATAGCAGGAGAAGATCGCGTCCACCGCGGCCTTGTCCGGAGCCCTGGAGATCAGGCTGACCAGCGGTACAATGATCAGGCCGGCAATCATGCAGAACGCGCCCGCGTTGATCGGGGACTGCAGGAATCCGAGGCTGAGGTTCAGCACCTTCAGGTTCGCCAGCATATCTATGATCATAAAGATCGAAGAGAACAGCATGGATGCCCAGCAGCCGTTCTTTGTGGTCCGCTTCCAGTACAGGCCGTACAGGAAGGGAGCCAGGAAAGCGCCCGCCATCGCGCCCCAGCTGACGCCCATTGCCTGCGCAATGAACGCGACGCTGGACTTGGCCTGCACAATCGCCAGCGCGGCGGAAATCACGATGAACACCACGATCAGCGCCCGCATGATCAGCAGCTGTTTCTTCTCATCCATGTCCTTCACGACGCGGCCCTTCAGCAGGTCCAGCGTCACCGTGGAGGAGGAGGTGAGCACCAGGGAGGACAGCGTGGACATGGACGCGGACAGCACCAGAATGATCACCACAGCAATCAGGAAAGGTGCCAGGCCGGACAGCATTTCCGGAATAATTGCGTCATAGATCAATTTGCCCTCGGCGTTGTAGATGTTCGCGTTGTCAAACAGCCGTCCGAAGCCGCCCAGGAAGTAGCAGCCGCCGGCAACCACCATCGCGAAGAAGGTGGAGATAATGGTTCCCTTGTGGATGGCGCCTTCGCTCTTGATCGCGTAGAACTTGCCGACCATCTGCGGCAGTCCCCAGGTGCCCAGGGACGTCAGCAGCACGACACCCAGCAGGCTCAGCGGATCCGGCCCGAAGAAGGAATTGAACACGCCGGGGAATTCTCCGGTAGCGGGATCCTGCACGGCGGACAGCTTCTTCAGGGATTCCATGAAGCCGCCCTGGCTGCCCAGCACGGCAGCGATTACCGCAACGATGCCGACCAGCATGATCAGGCCCTGGATGAAGTCGTTCACCGCGGTAGCCATATAGCCGCCGACGATGACGTAGATCGCGGTCAGCACCGCCATGGCGATGACGCAGATGGAATAGTCAATCTGGAAGGCCATGCCGAACAGGCGGCTCAGGCCGTTATACAGCGACGCGGTATAGGGGATCATAAAGATGAAAATAATAATGGACGCGGCAATCTTCAGGGACAGCGCGGAGAAGCGCTTGTCAAAGAAGTCCGGCATCGTCGCGCTGGACAGGTGCTGTGTCATGATCCTCGTGCGGCGGCCGAGGATGACCCAGGCCAGCAGCGAGCCGATCAGGGCGTTGCCGATACCGACCCAGGTGGATGCGATACCGAATTTCCAGCCGAACTGGCCGGCATAGCCGACAAAGATAACGGCGGAGAAATAGGAAGTACCGTAGGCGAAGGCCGTCAGCCACGGGCCGACGCTCCGGCCGCCCAGGACGAATCCGTTTACGTCCGTCGAATGCTTCCTGCAGTAAAAGCCGACAAAGATCATAACGCCGACAAACACTACCAGCATGCCGATCATGAGGATGAGATCACCGAGTGCCATAATAAAACCTTCTTTCCGCGGTCCCTGCCATGAAAAAAGCCCCTGTGTCCGCCAGGACACAGAGGGCGAATTTACATCGCGGTACCACCTCGTTTTTGCCGTTCCGTCGGAAACGGCCTCCGGATACTTTCATATCCTTTGCGCTGTATCGGGCGCCCCCGGGTCTCCTACTTCCCCTTCGGGTTTCAGATCTCAGCTCCGGAGAGTATTTCGGATGAACAGTTCCGGCTGCCTCGCACCGTCCGGCAGCTCTCTGGACGGAATTCCTGTTTCCTACTGGATCTCCTTCATCGCATCGCAATCGTATTACCGAACCTCGCTCCCGTCAATAGGCTGAACAATGAAAGAACAATGGTGCAACCGGTTGACTTTTCATTCCCCGATGCTATAATATCCCCGTTCCGTTGCGAACAATGACGCTGGGGGTGCCGGTTTCCGGCTGAGAGGGCGTTGCCCGACCCTTGGAACCTGTGTAGGTAATCCTACCGTAGGGAAGCGAGCTGAGCGTCAATCCTGTGGATTGTCATCGCTTATCAGACCCCGCTTCCCGCATGCCGAAAGCATGTGGGATTTTTGTATGCCCGCAACCGGAAACGATCATATAACTGGAGGAATGGATTATGTCTCAAACCGGTAGAAAACAAACCCCTGTCCGCTGCCTGACAGAAGGCGGTATCTCCGTCGCGCTGTCCCTTGCGCTGAGCTACCTGAAAATCCCGGTCATGGCCGGATTCGGCGGTTTCGGCGGAAGCATTGACTTTGTCATGATTCCCCTGATTATCTTTGCGGTTCGCTGGGGACTTGGCTGGGGCATCGGTGCAGGCCTGGTCTTCGGTACGCTGAAGTATTTCCTGGCTTCAGGCGGCGCTATCAGCTGGGTGTCCATCATTTTTGACTATGCTGTCGCCTATGCATTCGTCGGATTTGCAGGAATCTTTAAGAAAAAATATAATCTTCTTCCTGTTGCCGCGCTCGTTGGCTGCATCGCGCGTTTCATCATCCATTTCATCAGCGGCGTAACTGTTTATGCACAATATATGCCCGAAGAATTCATGGGTTATACCGGGATGACCCCCGTGCTGTATTCAACGCTGTACAACGGCACTTACATGCTTCCCAACACGATCATTGCCATCGTAGTCTGTGCCTTGCTGATCCCTGTTATGAAAAGGCTGGATCACTGATGTTCAGGACTGATTTGCGGCATTGACTTTCGTAATCGTTTACGTTATTATTGCAAACGTAAACGATTTCTTTTTTTGCGGATTCCATAGAAAGGCAGGGGCGTTATTTTGGTCAGATTAAAGGATATTGCCGAGGTCTGCGGCGTTTCCGTTGCCACGGTCTCCAGGGCGCTGAACGGATTGACCAACGAGAACAGGGAAAGGACCTCCTTCATCTGCCAGACCGCCCGCGATATGGGCTATTACCCGAACACGGCGGCCAGGACGCTGAAGACGAGCCGTTCCAACAACCTGGGCATCCTCTATGAGGACCGGATGAACCATGAATATTTCAGCTCCCTTTTCGACGAACTGCGCCGGGAAGCGGACGCCCAGGGATATGACCTGACCTTCCTGGGCCAGGGCGGTTTCCCCGAAACCAATTACTATGAGCACGCCCGCCAGCGGAGCCTGGACGGCGTGATCGTGGTACAGGCGGACTACGACGCCGCCGGCATCATCCGTCTTGCGACAAGCAGCATTCCGACCGTGATCATTGACCACACCTATGACGGCTGCGACTGCGTGAACAGCGATAACCGTACCAGCATGGAGCAGATCGTCCGCCACGTCCACGCCCGCGGCCATCACCGCATTGCCTTCATCCAGGGCGAAAAAGGCGCTGTCAGCCGGGAACGCCTTGCGGGATTCTACAAAGTCTGCGCGGAACTGGGAATCCGCGTTCCCGTGGAATACGTCCGGGAAGGCCATTTCCATAACCCGTCGGAATGCGCGGCAATCATCCGTGAACTGATGAAACTGGACGACCGGCCCACCTGCGTCCTCTGCCCGGACGATTACAGTTCCCTCGGCGCGCTGTGGCTGCTGGAAACCCAGGGCGTCCGGGTACCGATGGACATCAGCCTGGTCGGTTACGACGGAATCCGCATGAGCCAGATGATGACGCCCCGCCTGACAACCTACCGCCAGGATACGGTCCAGATCGCCAAGGAAGTGTTCTCTCTGATCACAGACGCGATCGAAAACCCCGAAACGCATATCCCGAAGCAGGTGACCGTCTCCGGCATGCTCATCGAAGGAGAGACCGTCAGATGAAACCGCACTTGATCCCGGCGCTGCTTCTGTCTGCTCTGCTGCTTCTGTCAGCTGTCTTTCCCGCCCCTGTCCGGGCGGAAGATTCTGATCCGGATCAGGTTGAGGAAGAGATCTCGCTCGACGCGGAAACCGAAGAAGAATCCCCCGGGCCGGCGGAACCGACAGCACGGGACGCTTTTATCGAAGATATCATCGCGCTGGGAAAAGAACTCTATGACAAGGCGGACGGCAAGTACCAGCGCGCCCATTACAAAGGTGATATCTATGTCTGCAAGAATTTCACCGTCCACCTTTTCCGGCAGACCCGTGCGAAATACCGCATGGCGGAATATCCGGACAGGGAGCTGAAGATCCCCAACAACCTGCCCGAAAAAAAATGCAGGCCTTACGCCTATGGTTACTGCTGGGAGGAAATCGCCGCTTCCGACGGCAATCCCTTCTATGAGGCGGCGCAGTTCCTGTATGACAAAAACCTGTCCAAAGAAGAAAACATCGAGCTGGCACGGGATTTCATGAAGCAGGTCCGGAAAGGTGATTTCTTCCAGATGACCGGCGACTATTCCGGCGGCAAGGGTGCCCACAGCGCGATCTTCATGTCGGATTACGATCCGGAAACCGATTCCGTCCGTTCCCTGGAGAGCAACCGCGCCGGCAAACGGATCAAAGGCCTCCGCTACGGGAAAGTCATGTACGACTATGAACTGGATATCGACGAGTGGATCGGTTTCTTCTGCCGCAAAAAATGCGGCGCCACCCTTTACCGTCTCCGGGATGACATCATCTTCGCGGAATAACAGAAAAAATCAGCCGTATCCGGGTTTGCTCCGGGTACGGCTGTTTTATATTGTTCTTATCCTTTTTGCAATGCCGCTTTATCGGCTGCCTTGATCTTCCGCTTCTCACGGGTGCTGAGCACGATACTCTGCAGCAGAATAAAGAACCCCAGCATGGCGCCGCTGGCCATATCCTGCCACCAGCTGTCGTTCAACGGGCTCAGTACAATTATCTTCTTGATTGTTGCAAGAATCAACACGCCAAAGAAAGTACCGAATACATTACCGACGCCGCCGGTCAGCAGCGTGCCGCCGATAATGGAAGCCGCAATTGCGTCCATTTCACTGGCATTTGCAGTATCTGCTTTGCCGGCAGGCATATGCAGCAGATAAACAAATCCGGCAAGACCGCTCAGAAATCCACTGATAACATAGCTCAGAAACCGGGAACGCTTCACGTTAATACCCAGCATCAGCGCACTCTGCTGGTTTCCGCCCAGCGCGTAAATGTCTCTGCCCAGCTTAACGTGTTTGAGCAGGTACCAGGTGAGAATCAGCATTACAAGTGCAACGATAGCGCCAATCTCCAGCTTCGCAGGGATCAGGTTTCCGTTCTTGGCAATATATCCCAGGAAAGGTATCTGCAATTTCTGCTTAACCAACTCCTTAAAGCCCTCATGAGTAACCTTCACCGGATAGATGGACAGCATTGTTGTCAGACCTCTTGCAAGGAACATTCCGGCCAGTGTTACAATAAACGGCTGTATTTCCATATAGCTGATCAGAAAACCCTGTCCTATGCCAAAGGCCAAACCGATCCCTAAAGCAAGTAATAAGGTTACACTAATACTTAATGTGCTGTTCTCAATATTAGTCCCGTTCAGATAGAGTGCACAGGCCATAACAGTCAGGCCGACCACACCGCCAACACTGATATTGATACCTCCGCCGATCATAACTATCGTCAGGGCACAGCCGAGGAGGATCAGAAAAGAGTTGTCATTCAGTATGTCAAAAAACTGTTGTGCCTTCAGGAAACCACCGCCCAGGAAAGCCATGGCCAAAGCATACATACCGATAAAAATACCGATCGCAATGGTCATAAGCAACTGAGTATTTGTTAAAGGTTCTCTGCGTTTCACTCAGTTCACCCCCTTTGCGGCTGCCTTTGTTTCTTTGCCGATACGGAACCTGTTCAACAAAACAGCAGCGCGGTTTCTGATTACCGGAGAACCGGCAAGTACAATTAATATTATTACTATGGCCTTATAAGCTTTCACGTTTGCCGGCGCAACACTCATGGCATAAAGCGTAATCGTCAGCATCTTGATGATATAAGCGCCTATCACGCTGCCTACAACCCTGAAACGGCCGCCTCCCAGGCTGTTACCACCAATGGCAACCGCGAGAATTGCGTCCATTTCAATTTCAACCAGCAGCGTCTGGTGCGCAATCTGGCCGATCCGGCTTACGCCGATTACCCCGGCGATCGCCACGCACACGCCCAGGATCACAAAACTGAGCATCTTGATCATCACAGGATTAATTCCGTTCAGCCTTGCAGCTCCCTGGTTTATGCCAACAGACTGGGTATACAGCCGCAGATTGGTGAACCTGAATACCAGGCTCAGCAGAATACCCATCAGAACGACCGCGAAAATCGGCGTTGGGACAGGAATGCCCGGAATTGTTATGCCCATCGCCACAATAATGGGACTGCTCAGCTGTGGTGTGGCGCTGCCGCTGAACCAGTAAGCAATAGATCGGCCGCAGGAGAACAGGATCAGCGTCGCGATCATCGGCTGGATCTTAAATACCGAAACGAGTGTTCCGTTGAAACAGCAGAACATAATCGCAACACCAATGCAGAAAATGATGCCAAGAATCACACTCCAGATGGTAATCCTGCCCATAGCCTGCAGGGTGCAGACAAAGATACTGCCGGCAATTGCTCCGACCGCGCCGACGGAGATATCCTGTCCGCCGCAGGACGCAGTCACCAAGGTCATGCCCATCGCGATGATGGCCAGCTCGCTGGCACTGTCAATCACACTGACCAGGTTTCCGGTCAGCACGCCGGTATTGCTGAGGGAAATGCTGAAGAAGCCGGGATCGCGGATCAGATTGAAAAGAATCAGGACTCCCAACGCGATCAACGGAATCATCAGCTGGCCGATGCCACCTGCTTTCCGTGTTTTTTTTGCGTTCATCTTACTGTCCACCTCCCGCAATGGTCTTCATGACCTGTGCCTGCGTCAGCTGATCCCCGGTCAGTTCACCAACAATGTTCCGGTCCCTCATAACGATCAGCCTGCTGCATGTCCTCAGCATTTCTTCAATTTCAGAGGAGATAAACGTGATGCTCATGTTTTCCTCAGCAGCCAGTTTCAGCACCAGCTTCTGGATTTCAAGCTTGGTGCCGACATCGATGCCGCGGGTCGGCTCGTCCAGAATCAGGTAATCCGGATGGGTCAGCAGCCACCGGGCCAGGATTACTTTCTGCTGGTTGCCGCCGGACAGGCTGCCCACCAATGTGTCCTGGCTGGCTGTCTTAATATTCAGCGCCTTGATATACTCGTCCGCAAACGCCTCCATCTGCGCTTTGCTCATCGGGCGGAAGAAACCTCTCATAACCTGCAGGGCAAGGATGATATTTTCCCTCACACTCAGGTCAGCGATGATGCCGTCTTTCTTCCGGTCCTCCGGCAGGTATCCGATGCCGGCTTTCATGGCATCGTGCGGCTTGGAGATTTTTACCTCTTTCCCTTTCATCTTCACCTTGCCGCCGGTCACGCGGTCTGCGCCGAAGATTGCCCGGACGCTCTCGCTCCGTCCGGAACCAAGCAGGCCGGTAAAGCCGTTGACTTCGCCCTTGTGAATGCTGAAATCGAAAGGCTTGCTCTCAGAGCTGGAGATCTTTTGAGCCTCATAGATGATCTCGTCCTCAGCTTTGTGTTTTGATCCGATCTGTTCCAGATCGGAAAGATCGTGCAGGTCCTTCCCCATCATCTTCGCGACCAGCTCCACCTGCGGCAGGTCTTCAATCGCATATTCTCCGACCAGTTCGCCGTTACGGAGCACAGTAATCCGATCGCTGACCTCATACACCTGCTCCAGGAAGTGGGTAACAAAGATGATCCCGACGCCCCGGCTCTTCAGATCCCGCATCAGGCTGAACAGCATCTCCACCTCTTTGTCATCCAGGGAAGACGTCGGCTCGTCGAGGATCAGAACCTTGCAGTTCATATCAACCGCCCGTGCGATGGCAACCATCTGTTGTACTGCCAGGGAACAATGATTCAGTTCCTGCTTGGCCCGGGCCGGGATTCCCAGGTTGTTCAGCAGGGCAGTCGCCTTTTTTTCATATTCTTTCCATGGAACTATCTGCCCCTCCGTCCGGCCGATATACATATTCTCCGCCACGGTCAGATTCGGGCACAGCGTGATCTCCTGGTACACCGTGGCGATACCCAGCTTCTGGGCATCCTGAGGAGAATGAATGTGCGCTTCTCCTTCCACGCCTTCGAGCCAGATGCTCCCGCCGTCCTTCTCATAAACGCCTGTCAGCACCTTGATCAGCGTGGATTTCCCGGCGCCGTTTTCTCCCATCAGGGCGTGGATCTCGCCCTTGCGCAGGGTAAAGTCCACCTTGCTCAGCGCGCGTGTGCCGGGAAACTGTTTGTCGATCCCCCGCATTGTCAGTATCGTGTCATTTTGCATCTGGGGCTCTCCTTCCGGCCGGCAGCTTGGGGCCGTTTCTTGTTCTCAAAAATGGCGCGGTATGAACGCGCGCATTATCGTTTGTTCATACCGCGCCATATAGGGTTCGCAGTTTGGTTCAGTCGTGAACCGGATTATTCTGCTGCTTCTTCAAACACGGGAGCGCCTTCGTCGATCTTGCCCAGGCCGTAAGTATCGATATCTTCCTGAGTGATCGTACGGGCATCGAATCCAACTTCCACACTGATGTACTGCTTCTGATCATTCAGCATGTCAGCAATGGATTCGCCGGCTTCGATCTTTTTAATCATCTCATCGATGACAGGAGCTACGAAGGGGTTGCACTGTCCGTCATAGTTCCATTCCTGATCCAGCAGTCTCTTCAGAGCCCACTTATTGCAGTCAAAGCCCATGACGATAACTTTTTTGCCAACGCCGTGCTCGATGCCGGCCTTGTCCAGAGCGGCCACAACACCAGCGGCCATGCCGTCGTTCTCAGCGTAAACAATGTTGAAGTCTTCGCCGGCATTGATCGCGGCTTCAGCAATCGTGCGGGCTTCATTGGGATCCCACTTGTCTCCGCCGGTGCCTTCGCGGACCATGGTCCACTTCTCATCGGCCTCGCACTTCTCCTGCAGGGGCTCGGAGCGGCCCTTCTGAGCGGCGCTGCCCAGCTGTCCCTGAATATGCAGAACTTTGTACTCATCCAGTTCCAGGCTCTCCAGCCACTTAACAGCGGTCTCGCCTTCGAGTCTCATGTCGGAAACAACAGCGGCTTCATACAGATCCGCATCGCATGCGATCATACGGTCGAAAAGGATGACCTTCACACCGGCAGTTTTTGCAGCTTCCAGTGCTTCATCATAGCCTTCATCGTTGGCGGCAGAAATCAGAATGTAGTCAACCTGCTCGTTAACGAAGGTGTTGATTGCTTCAACCTGCTTCTGCACATCAGTAGCGGTGATGAAAATGGGGTCATAACCATTCTCTGTGCTGAAAACTTCAGCGTTTTTCTTAACATTGGCTTCACGATAGCCGGATTCAGAGGGGTCGAGGTTGATGATGCCGACCTTGATGCCGTCAGCCAGAGCAGCCGTGGCAGCCAGTACCATCGCCAGAGCGAGTACCAGAGCGAGAATCTTCTTCATGGGTTTATCCTCCATTCATATTTTGGCTTATGAGCCATCTTGGTGACAGTATAGAAAAAATCCCCTGTGATTGAAATACAGAGGATTATTGTTTTGGTGTGAAATTTTCCGTTTTTGCCATGTACGTACAAGAAAACAGTTCAAAATCTTTCTTTCACGGTGGACTTTTTTTATGCTTCCGTCCGGTTGGCCCGGCGATATTCGCTTGGAGTCATGCCGGTCGTTTTCTTGAACAGGTAGCTGAAATAATGGGAATCGTTATAGCCGACTTCCTGCGCGATCTGGGAGGAACGCATTTCCGTCGCCTCCAGCAGTTCCTTCGCCTTGCCGATGCGCAGGGCGGTCAGGTACTGGGTGAATGTCAGGCCTGTTTCCTGGGCGAACACAGTCGAGAAATGGCTCTGGGACAGATGCACCTCCCCGGCCACGTCCTGCAGCATCAGGTTCGGGTCCGCATAATGCTCAGACAGGTAAGCCCTCGCCCGGCTGATCGTCGGATCACCGTATCCGGCCCGGTTGTGGTTGCGGAAAGCGATCGCCTTTTTCAGCAGTTCGGAGAGCAGGCGGTAACCTTCCTCCCCTTCCGTATGCATTGTTTCCTCCACCAGTTCATCCGAGAGTACTTCCTTCGGTGAACCTTCGGCTTCCTGGATGATCCGACGGGCCGCCAGCAGTCCGGCTACCCGGAGGTAGCCAAGTGCAAGCGCCGGGTCCAGGGAACGGTTATATTCCGTCAGGATCGGCTCCACCTCATCCTCCGCGGCATACTGCAGACGCTCATACAGAGGGCTGAGTTCTGTCTCGGACAGGGGGCTGAACTGTCCCGCGGTCTCATTGACCCCGATGATTTTCCGTTCCTCATTTGCTTCCGGTCCCTGCAGGTGGCGGGCATGGCGTGCGTTCTTCATGGACTGGCGGATATCATGGAAATCCGTCACCGTATCGCCAATGGAGATTAACAGCCGTTTTTCCCGGGCCAGGTCCGGCAGGTGCATTGCGGAATTCGCAAAGGAATAAGCTCGCTCCTCCGTATCCTCCGGATTGTCGCCCAGCACCAGCGCCCTGGCGCCTTTCGGCGCGCCGCAGACGTATACGCCGCCGCCGCTCATCTCTGCAAGGGAGACCAGCGCGTTCCGGCAGTTCATCCGTTTTTCCCCTTCTGCCGGGAAAGCGATATCGATCACCGCGTAGCATCCCGCGGTCAGGTTCACGCCCAGGTCACGCATCTGGCGGAGCAGCGCCTCATCATCCTCGCTGTCCCCCTCGTCGGTGAACAGGGAGGCCAGCAGCTTGTCCCGCAGGAACTGGTTGCCGGAAGACAGCCTTTCCCGCAGCGCGGTCAGGTTTTCCCGGTCCCGGCGCTTTTCCTCAATCTGTTTGCTGACCCGGTCCAGCGCAGCCTCCAGTTCCTTTGCGGTCACGGGTTTGAGCAGGTATTCCTTCACGCCCAGGGAAATGGCTTTCTGGGCGTAGGCAAAATCGTCGTAGCCGGACAGAATAATCCGTTCCACCCACGGCATCGTCTTCTGCACTTCCTCGCACAGTTTCATCCCGTCCATGAAGGGCATCCGGATATCCGTCAGCAGGATATCTGCGTTCAGGTCCCGCAGCATCGGCAGCGCCATTTCGCCGTCCGGAGCCTCCCCGACCAGCTGATATCCCTTTTCTTCCCACGGAAAGGAATTCCGCAGATTCTCCCGGATGGCGATCTCGTCATCCACGAGAAAGACTTTCATCATGATCGATTTCCTCCCTTGTACGGATCGGAATACCAAAGGATACCTCCGTCCCTTCCGGGCCGGAACGGATCAGGAGTCCTGTCTGCTTTCCGTAATACAGGCGGATCCGCATATCCACGTTCCGCATACCGAAGCCGGAATGGCCCGGCTCCAGCGTTGCCGGCGCTGTCGGTGTTTCCGCCCGGAGACTCTCCTGCAGTTCCTTCAGTTGTTCCGGCGTCATGCCTCTTCCGTTATCTGCCACAGTAAACGTCAGTACACGATTCTGGCGTTTCACCAGCACAGAGATCTTTCCGCCTCCGCGCTTGTTCTTGATGCCGTGATACAGGGCGTTCTCGACCAGCGGCTGCAGGAGCAGCTTGAGCATATAGATCTCTTCCAGCCCTTCTGGCTGTTCCACCTCGTAATCCAGGATATCCCGGTAGCGGGTCTTCTGGATGCTGAGGTAGGCGGAAACATGCTTCAGTTCCTGGCTGACCGGGATCCAGTCCGCGCCGGAGGACAGGGAGATCCGGAAGAAGTCGCTGAGGTTCCGGGTCAGGCGGACGACCTCGTCCCCCTTGCCGGATTCAGCCTGCCAGACGATCGTATCCAGCGTATTGTACAGGAAATGCGGATTGATCTGTGCCTGCAGCGTACGGAGTTCTGCCCGGGCCAGGTTGTCCTGTTTCTGCCGGACCTGCTCGATCAGCGTTTCCAGCCGGTCCGCCATCTGGTTGATTTGTTCGCCCAGTTCCTTCAGTTCCACCACGTTCATGTCCCGGACGCGGTCGCCGAAATTGCCTTCAGCGATGCGTCGGACCGTTTCTTCCAGTGAATAGATCTCAGTATGGATGGAACTGGTCAGCCTGCGGGTCTCATTGCGGGTCCGGATGAACGCGAACAGCAGGAGCAGGATCTCCGTTACGGCAGCGATCGTCACGATCGTGCGCAGCCCTCTGCTGGCCACGGTCGCGTTGGCAATTTCGTCCGTGGTGAACGCGTCCAGCATATCCGCCACCAGGCGGCCGACATTCCGCACCTCGTCCACGATGCCTTCGATCTCGATGATCGGCGTACCTGACGCCATACCGTCCCTGACCTTATAGGCGTATTGTTCCAGGGTGTCCATAGTCCGGCGGGCAATCGTCAGCTGCATCTGGCCGCTGCCCTGGGTCTCCCCCAGCAGCATGTCCAGCGTCTTGTCCGTCTCTGTGATCAGCTCTTCAACGCCGCTATCCTTGAAGGAAATCCGGCCTGCCGCCACGGAAAACAGGTTCTCTGAGATCGTGCTCTCCAGGACCGGTTTCATGCGCGCCGCCGCGTCCATGCGGCGGATCATCGCCTGCGTCCGCGATGAATACATCATCATGACCGCCAGGCCGATCAGCGCGGGCACCGCCAGCAGGACCGCAATAGACGTGACCGACCTGCGGACCTGGGCAGTGATGCTGGCCATTCTGTTTCGCCGCATTTCAGAACCCCTCCACCGCGGGATCGCTCAGGTTGTCAAAATCCGTGAAAGCCCCTTCGTTGGGATGGTTGACCTTGGGCAGTTCCTTCCCGGCATTCAGTTCGGCGACGAGTTTCATCACTGCCGGGCCCAGCTGCGGGGTGCACTGCACCACGCAGTTGATCCTGCCTGCTTTCAGTGCGTCCACCGCTTCCTTCTCTCCGTCCACAGTGATCAGGATCATATCCTTTACAGAAGGATCATTGGCGCTTTCCAGCACATCCAGCGCGCCAAGCGTCATGGAATCATTGTGGGAATAGATCACGTCAATCCCGTCCGCCCCGTATTTGGCCAGCAGTTCCCGCATGCATTCCTCACCCTTGGAGCGCAGGAAGTCTCCGTCCACGCTGTCGATCACGCTAAACCGGTCGTCCTTCCGGATCACGTCCATGAAACCCCTCTGCCGGTCCCGCATGGGTGTGGAATCCGTTGTGCCGCAGATCTCCACGATGTTCAGGTGCTCCGCGCCTGTCGCGTCCGCCTTGCGGATCAGGTACTCCCCGGCGCGCCGGCCTTCAGCATAAAAATCCGCGCCGATGTAGGCCGTATACAGGCTGTCGTCCTGCGTCTCGATCATCCGGTCCATCAGGATCACGGGAATCCCGGCCTGTTTTGCTTCGGTGAGTACGTTGTCCCAGCCGGTCTCCACGATAGGCGAGAACACAATCACATCCACCCGGTATGCGATGAAAGATCGGATCGCGTCGATCTGCTTCTCCTGTTTCTGGTTGGCGTTCTCCATCATCAGGCCGTATCCTGCGTCTTTGGCAGCCTGCTCCATGCTCGCGGTATTCGCGATGCGCCAGGAGCTCTCTGCGCCCAGCTGGGAAAAGCCCACCACAATGGATGTGTTGTCCCCCGCCGGTTCCTGTTTCCCGGCGCAGCCGGACAGCGCCAGCAGCAGAACCAGTACAAGGCTCAGCGCGATTTCCTTCCTCATCTGCAATCCTCCTTATGCCGCGTCCGGATCTTCCGTTTCTTCATCCATGTCCTCAGGCTCGACCGGTGCTTCAGGCTCTTCTGTCCCGGCTTCGGCCGTCTCCCCTCCGGAAACCGTAATCGTTCCGTCCTCAATTCCCTTGAGGTATTCTTCAAGGCAGAGGTTGTGTTCCTTCATATACATGGCATGTTCCACGCCGACATAGCGGATGTGCCAGGGTTCGGCAACAAAGCCTGTAATCTCTTCCTTCTCCTTCTGGTACCGGATGATGAATCCGTATTCCCAGCAGTGCTCGTTCAGCCACTCGCTGTTCTTGGTTCCCGCGAAGGAAGACGCGCCTTTCCGGTTGACATCAAAGGCAAGGCCCAGGTGGTGCTCGCTTGCGCCCGGTTCCGCCACGGACTTCAGCGCTGCCCGGCGGGCTTTGGAACTGCTCCAGCCCTTGTTCTTGGATTTGTAGCTGTTAACCTTTGCGTTCAGGATGTTATTCTGGTCGTCCCAGCTGCGGTACCCTGCCGAGATCTGCCACTTTTTGCCGACGCCGTCCGCTTTTGCGGCTTCCAGCATCGTCTTCAGCGCTTCGACCGCCGCACTGACGCCGCGGGTCTTCTTGTATTTGACCGTCGCCAGGTCTTTTTTGATGATACTGCTGACCAGGACCAGGTCCGCGGGCGTGAAGAATTCGTCCACCATGTGTTCCTTGTTGACCAGCATCGGCAAGCTGCCCGCCAGCACGTCGGTCTTCTCCTCGCCCGGCGCGGCCTGCACGTCCTCTGCATACAGCTTTGCCTGCGTTTCCTGTCCGGCGACGCCGTCTGTGTCCAGTCCGTTCCGGCGCTGGAACGCGATCACCGCGCGCTTGGTACCGCCGCCGTACTGGCCGTCCACCTTGCCGCTCAGGTATCCCAGGTCTTTCAGCCGCTGCTGGAGTTTTGTGACGTCATCCCCCTTCGCGCCGACGGTCAGGATTCCCTGGGCCTGCAGCTGGGCGGGCGTCATGGTTGCTTTGGTCTCCGGCTCCGCCGTTGTCTGGGGGGCGTTTGTGCTCTCGGCCGTCACGGGCGTCGCCGCGCATAGCAGAACCGCGGCCGTAAGCAGTGCAGCGATTTTTTTCACGGACTGTTTCATATTCTTTTCCTCCCTTGATGGGGTAAATGCCTCATGCAAATCAATATATTATATATCATAAAGTGCCGTTCGGGCAAACTCCCTTGCCGGTCCATTCAAAAATTGATATACTGAACCGGATAAAGCACGAAAAACGGAGGATATTGCATGCCGGATCCTGTCGTCCACGTATCCTTCGGCCGGGAAGTCCTTTCCTCCCTGCCGGAAGAGGTTCGGAACGCCATTGTGCCCGAACCTTATACGTTTGCGCTCTTCGGGCCGGATGTCTGGTTTCTTTACAAACCGTTCGGGCATCATGAAAGCCGCGGCCGCCGTATGCACACCACAAAACCCGGCCTGTTCCTGACGTCCCTGCTCCGCCGGACCGGAAGCTCCACCTGCCGGACGGAGATGTTCTCCTACCTGGCCGGTTTCTGCTGCCATTACGCGCTGGACAGCACCACCCACCCCTACGTTATCCGCGTCACCGCGGACGAACATGTTTTTCCGCGCAGCCACATGAGCCTGGAGCATGCGCTGGACGCATGCGTAATGCGGCGGGACGGTTTCTGGGGCGCAAGGCATCCGGTCACAGATCAGTACTTCCCCCGGGTGCAGCTGCCGGAATCCATGCAGGCGGACCTGGATACGGTCTATGAATCGGTCTACGGCTGGAAAAACTGCCTGCAGGATATGAACCGTTCCTGCCTGCGCTACCGGCTGTGTTTCCGGATCATGGAGAACCCGCGGGGCCTTGCCGCCCGCCTGGCCAGGCTGACCGGTATCCCTGCCCTCACATCCGTAATGTATTCCGAATCGTTTTTCCATGACCGGGATCCGGAAAACAACGAACACCGGACCTGGCATCATCCATTTGATCCAACGCTGATTTCTGACGAAAGCTTCCCGGACATGCGGGAGAAGGCCCGGCAGTTCGCCGTCCGGATTATCACCGCGGCATACCGTTACCTCACGTACGGTGAAGGAACGGATGAAAACCTCGCCGCCCTGATCGGGGACCGTTCCTACCTCAGCGGCCTGCCGTCGGGCGATCCCCGGAACCTCACCGTTCCCTCCATGCTGCCTCCCGGCGCCGAAGCCGCAAAGGAGATGCTGTAATGGACGTTAACAGCATTGAGATGAACCTGCTGGCCACGCTGCTTGTGGCGGTGCTGGTCTTTCTGCTGCCCTGGGCGGACCGCAGGATCTGCCGGCGCCTGCGGCTGAACCTGGAAGGCGGGCTGAGCGACAATCCGGACGCCGACCGGCTGCTCCGGCTGCGCCAGCGGCTGCTGGCCGTCGGCTTTATGCTCTATCTGCTGCTTTTCGCCTGGCTGGTCTTCTTTTCCCGGGACGCCGCCGGAAACTATACCGTGCACGTCGCGCCGCTGGAGGATGTCAAGAACGCCTTCTCCACGCCGACCGGATTCTCCGGCTGGTTCCGGACCCTGTTCACGGAAGGCGTATCCTCCGCCTTTTCCCAGATCTCCATCGTCCGGCCGGAGGACCTGTCCCAGTTCTACCTCAATGTCATGATCTTCGTTCCCATCGGATACCTGCTGCCGTATGTGTTCCGCTGGTTCCGCGCCCGGGTCCGCGTCCGTCCGGTGGTCTTCTGCCTGCTGCTGAGCCTCCTGGTGGAAAATATCCAGCTGGTATCCCGCCGCGGCATGTATGACTTTGACGATATCATCTCCAACACTATCGGCGGTTGGATCGGCCAGCTGCTCTTCATTGCCGTGGGCTATGTGGTAACCCATCCCGACTGGCGGAAAAACCTTCGGGATTACCGCAGGTGGAAACGCCGTGCGCGCAGCAGCACGCTTTTCCCTTACACGAAAAAACCCGGCATGTTCCGCACCACCCTGAGGGGTTCGGATCAGGCCGCTGTCTGTGATTTCTATGTCAACCGGCTCGGTTTCCGCCTGCTGCAGCAGCTGGACCGCCGGGAATCCGGTGACGTAATCCTCCTGTTTGAAATGGGAAAAACCCAGGTCCAGGTCATCTGTTCCTTCCGTGAAGATGTGCCGGCCCGGCAGTACCTGACGCTGTATGCCTCGCGCCTTCCCGCTGTGCGCAGGCGGCTGGAGTCAAACGGGATCCGGCCGGGCGACTACCGCCGGGATCCCTGCACCGGACGGCGGATGCTCCGCCTCACCGGCCCGGATAACGTCCGGATAGAAATAATGGAAGCGGATTAGCCTTAAAGCATCCGCTTCCTTTTGTCTTTCAGTTTTCCTTCTTTGCCTAACGCGACCAGCCGTTCATATCTTTCCGCCGCGGTCTCCATCACCTTTTCCCAGGGGACCGGGATCGTTTCACGCGCCTTCCCGCCGATCGCCTGCAGCCCTGCCGGATCTTTCAGCGCTTCGGTAATCACCCGCGCCAGGTCCTTCGGATCGTTCTCGCACAGCAGGCCGTTCTCCCCGTTCCGGATAACCTCCGCCGCCGTGCTTCCCTTCACCATGACCGAAGGCGTGCCCATCACGGCCGCCTCGCGCACCACCATGGGCGCCGCGTCATACAGCGACGGGAATGCGAATACGGAAGCCCGGGTGTAGAGCGCGTCCAGCAGGCTTGTGTCCGTAATATGACCGATCTGCTCTGCCCGGTCCTGGATGTTCAGGTCGCGGATCTTCTGGCCGATCGCGTTCATATCCATGCCCTGTCCCGCCAGCAGCAGCCGGAAGGGTACCCCCGCCCGCTTCATTTCCGCGCAGGCCTCCAGCACAGTCAGGATATTCTTTTTCCAGTCCATCTGGCCGACAAAGAGGATCAGGGGATCCGAGCCGATGTTCCACCGGCGGTTCACCTCTTCCAGGTCACAGGCCTTCGCTGTCCTCAGGGTCGCGCCGTTGGGCATCACCTGGATCTCGCCTTCATAGCCGTATTCGCGCAGCACGTCAGCCGTGTTTTTTCCTACGGCCCAGACTTCATCGCAGCGGTTATAGAAACTCACGACCAGCTTCACGCCCATCTTGGCGATGGACTCCGAGCGGGTCGCCTTGAGGAAATCGTCATAATATTTTGAGTGGAAGGTGGCGACCAGCGGCAGCTTTCTCACCGCGGCAAGGCGGAGCGCCTCCGATCCGGCGGTGAAGGGGCTGTGGGCATGGATAATGTCCAGGTCGATCATCCGGATCCGCTGCCGGTAGTGCGCGTCCAGCACAGCCTCGCCGACCTTGTACTGTTTCATGCCGGGCACGCTGCTTGCCACATATTCAACCAGTTGGAAAGGGAAACCGCCCTGGAAGCCTGTATCGTACATCGGGGCGACTACGGTCACCTGGTGTCCCATTTTGCAAAGGGTTTCTGAATAGGCCTGGACCACCCGGCCCACGCCGTCCACAATCGGCAGGAACGTATCTGTAAACTGCCCGATCCTCAGCATTGCGTTCACCTTCACACAGGGCCTTCCCTGTTTTTGTTTTGTTATTATCTCATGTTCCGCTGAAAAATGCAAATCAGGCCGTCCGAAAAACAGAAGGAAAACCGCTCCGGAACCCTGTAAAACATTGACATCCTGTGCCCTTGCGGTATATTGTCATTCTGGTTCCTGTTCGTGCTTTGAAAGCATTCTGTAATGGATAATGATGAACTGTTTCAGAGGTTTACCCATGAAAAACTCCTTCGGTACTTCCGTTTCCGTGACCCTCTTCGGTGAGAGCCATGGTCCTGAAATCGGCGCGGTTATCGACGGCCTCGCCCCGGGCCTGCCTGTGGACGAAAGCTTCATCGCGGCCCAGCTGACGCTCCGCCGCCCGGCAGGAAAAATCTCCACCGCCCGGCAGGAAGCGGACTCGTTTCGCATCGTCAGCGGCGTTTTTGAAGGCCGTACCACCGGTACGCCCCTGGCCATCCTGATCCCTAATGAAGATACCCGCAGCGGGGATTACCAAAGGGGTCCTGCCCGTCCCGGGCACGCGGACCTTACCGCTTTTGCCAAATATCACGGCTTTGAGGATTACCGGGGCGGCGGCCATTTCAGCGGACGCGTCACCGCGGCGCTTGTCGCGGCCGGCGCGATCGTAATCTCCGCCCTCAGGGTAAAAGGGATCCTGATCGGGACGCATATCGCCCGCTGCGCCGGCATTGACGACGCGGCCTTCGGAGAAGACCCTGCCACGGATATCGAAAAGCTGAACAGCCTGCCCTTCGCCGTGCTGGATGAAACCCGCGGCGAGCAGATGCGTGCCGCGATTGAAAGCGCCGCCGCGCAGGGCGACAGCGTCGGCGGCGTTCTGGAGACCGCCGTCACCGGCCTGCCTGCCGGCGTCGGCGAGCCCTGGTTCGATACCGTGGAGGGCGTCCTTTCCCATGCGCTCTTCTCCGTGCCCGCTGTCAAAGGCGTTTCTTTCGGAGACGGTTTCGCCCTGGCGGACATGGCCGGCAGCGCGGCAAACGACCCGATTCGGATGAAAGACGGCAGGCCGGTGACCGAAACCAACCGCAACGGCGGCGTGAACGGCGGCGTCACCAACGGCATGCCCCTGCTTTTCCGCTGTGCAGTCAAGCCTACGCCATCGGTTTCACCGGAGCAGCGCACCGTCAATCCCCTGACCGGAGAAGAGACCCTGCTTTCCATCAAAGGCCGCCATGATCCGGCGATCGTGCACCGCGCCCGCGTAGTCGTGGACAGCGTCACTGCTCTTGCCTTGTGCGACCTCCTCGCCCTCCGTTTCGGCACCGACTGGCTGGCGAAATGAATCATGAATTGTTGAGCAGTTGTCCAAAGTCCTGATTTGGAAAACAACCGCCATCCCACAGCCGTCAAAGTTCTGAAAGAGCTTTGGTAACGGCGATCGGAGTATTATGAATTGTGAATTGCCTTACGGCTGTATCGGCGAACACCTGCCCCACAGTTTCTCCAAAGAGATCCACGGGCAGATCGGCGGATACGCCTACGAACTGAAGGAACTCACCCCGGAAGAGCTGCCGGCGTTCATGGAAGCCCGGCGGTTTCGCGGCGTCAACGTCACGATCCCGTACAAGCAGGCGGTCATCCCGTTCCTGGATGAAATCGACGGTACCGCCAAAGCAATCGGCGCCGTGAACACCGTGGTCAACCGGAACGGAAAGCTGTACGGGTTCAACACGGACCTGGACGGCCTGACCTGCCTGATCCGGCGCGCCGGCCTGGACCTGTCCGGCAGGAAGGTCCTGATCCCCGGCACAGGCGGCACCTCCCGCACCGCGGCTTTCGCGGCGGAGCAGCTCGGCGCCCGGGAAGTATACAGGATCAGCCGTACAGGTAAGGAAGGCAGCCTGACCTATGAGCAGGCGCTGCGGAACCATGCCGACGCGGAGATCATCCTGAACACGACCCCCTGCGGCATGTATCCGGAACCGGACGCGCAGCCGCTGGCGCTGGATTCCTTCAGCCGCCTGGAAGGCGTCGTGGACGTGATCTACAATCCGCTGCGCAGCCGGCTCGTGCTGGACGCGCGCAGACGGGGCGTCCCCGCGGAAGGCGGCCTGTATATGCTCGTCGCCCAGGCAGTCCGCGCCTCGGAGCATTTCCTGGATACAGTTTATCCGGATGATCTTGCAGACCGGATCTATCACCGGATCCTCCGCCGGAAAGAAAACATCGTCCTCATCGGCATGCCCGGCAGCGGAAAATCCGCTGTCGGTAAAATCCTCGCGGAACGCACCGGCCTGCCCTTTGCCGATACGGATCGGCTGATTACGGAAAAAGCCGGGAAAACCATCCCCGATATCTTCCGGGAGGACGGGGAACCCGCGTTCCGGGATCTGGAAAGCGCCGTCATCCGGAATCTTTCACGGCAGGGCGGGCAGATCATCTCCACCGGCGGCGGAGCTGTCCTCCGCCCGGAAAACGTGGCCGCGCTTCGGCAGAACGGCCGCCTTTTCTGGCTGAACCGCGATCCGGACGCCCTGGTTCCCACGGACGACCGGCCCCTGGCGGACACCGCGGCCAAGATGAAGCGCCTCTGGCTCGAACGGGAGCCGGTTTACCGCGCCGCCGCGGATGAAATCATCCCCGTCACCGGCACGCCGGAAAGCGCAGCCGACGATATCGAAAGCAGGTGATTCCATGAACATCCTGGTCATCAACGGACCGAACCTGAATATGCTGGGCATCCGCGAGCCGGAGATCTACGGCAAGGCCACCTATGCGGATCTCTGCAGGCTTATTGAGGAATATGCCGAAAAGCAGGGAATTCATGTCACCCTGTACCAGTCCAACCATGAAGGCGACCTGGTGGACGCCATCCAGCAGGCCTGGGGCAAACAGGATGGCATCGTCATCAACCCGGGCGCCTATACCCATACCAGTGTTGCCCTGCTGGACGCCCTGAAGGCTGTGGCAATCCCGGCCGTGGAAGTGCACATTTCCGACCCGGATACCCGCGAGGAGTTCCGGAAGGTCAGCTATATCCGCGCCGCCTGCGTAAAGACCGTCAAAGGGCACGGTTTCGACGGATACCTGGAAGCGATCGGTTTCCTTGCCGGAGGATGTAAATGAGAGCGATCATCCGTCCCTGCACAGCCCGGGGCACCGTGGCCGCGCCGCCCTCCAAGTCCATGGCGCACCGCCTGCTGATCTGTGCCGCCCTCGCGGAAGGCGAAAGCATTGTGCGCGGCGTGGATCCCAGCGAGGATATCCTGGCAACAGCGGACTGCCTCACGGCGCTGGGCGCGTCCCTGGTGTGGGAAGGCAGCGCTGTCCGCGTCC
Organism: Clostridia bacterium; assembly: GCA_017512985.1. GTDB lineage: Bacteria > Bacillota > Clostridia > Christensenellales > Aristaeellaceae > Aristaeella. Next base: position 9,019 of record JAFWEJ010000015.1, on the reverse strand, counting down.
GGGGCTGCGATCCCCGGATGGCCTCCCCTGCCGTGCTGCGCTGCCGGGAATCCGGCAGCACCCTGCGTTTCATGATTCCGCTGTGCCTGCTCTCCGGCAGCGCCATGCGCCTGGACGGCAGTGAAACGCTGCTGTCCCGTCCCCTGTCCGTCTATGAGGATCTCTGCCGGGAACAGGGACTCACCCTGCGGCATGAAGACGGCGGCCTCCTTGTTCAGGGGCGGCTGGCGCCCGGGGAATATGCCGTTCCGGGCAGCATTTCCAGCCAGTTCATTACCGGCCTGCTCTTTGCCCTGCCGCTCCTGCCCGAAAACAGCCGCGTCCGGCTGATCCCGCCGGTGGAAAGCCGCTCCTACCTGTCCCTGACCCTGCAGGCACTGAACGACGCCGGGATCAGTATCCCGTGGGTGGATGATTTCACCCTCTCCGTTCCGGGAAACGCAGTCTATCGTCGGCAGGATACGGAGGTCGAGGGTGATTACTCCAACGCCGCCTTCTTTGAGGCGCTGAACTGCACCGGCGGCTCTGTCACGGTCACCGGCCTGCAGGCTGCCAGCCTGCAGGGTGACCGGGTATATCGGGAATACTTCCCGCGCCTGGCAGCCGGTCCCGCTGAACTGGACCTGGCCGACTGCCCGGACCTGGCGCCCGTGCTTTTTGCCGCCGCGGCGCTTTGTCACGGAGCAGCCTTCACGGGCACGCGCCGCCTGCGCTTCAAGGAAAGCGACCGCGGCGCCGCCATGGCGCAGGAAATGGCAAAATTCGGCGTAAACCTGGTCACGGAGGAGAACCGGATCACGGTTCCCGCCGCCGCGCTCCATGCTCCGTCGGAACCGCTGGACAGCCATAACGACCATCGGATCGCCATGGCCCTGTCCCTGCTCTGCACCCGCACCGGCGGCGAGATCCGCGGCGCCGAAGCCGTCCGCAAAAGCTTCCCGGATTACTGGGATAAACTCCGGTCCCTGGGAATCGATCTGCAGCTTGCCGACTAAATCCGCAGCCACCGATATGATCAGGGGAATATGGGGGCACAGCCCCCATCACTAAATAATCCCCGTCTCCATGCCGTTCAATCATCAGAACGCACATGCCGCAGCATGGAGAAGGGGGCAGGGGGAAGAGGAGAATCACATCCATGCCTACTTTTTCATCACTTGAAGAAGCCAGAGCGTTCTTTGTCAAGGACCGCTTTGCCACCGAAAACAACATGACGCTGGAAGCGCTGACCGAAGACGGCGCCGTCTGCGCCATGGAACTCACCGAGCGCCATCAGAACGCGGAAGGCCACCTCATGGGCGGCGCGATCCTCGCCCTGGCGGACTTCACCTTCGCCGTGGCGTGCAACAACACCCACCGGCCCAGCGTGGCCCAGCAGGCCAGCCTGAATTTCCTGAACGCTTCCAGGGGAAAGCGCCTGATTTCCACTGCGTACTGCGTCAAGAACGGTCGATCCAGCTGCGTCTTCCGCATCGAAATAAAAGACGACCTGGGCAAGGATATCGCCCAGGCCATGTTTACAGGATTTAAGCTGTAATCTTACAGCGATTCCATTTGTTTCAGAATTCCGGCCGATTTCAGTGCCGGACGCACCGCATGATAGAAAATCGGCGCAGTTAATACAGCAAACGCTGCGTTAATAGCAGATGCGGTCAGCTTTTCAATCAGAACAGCCGGAATTGTTTCGATCGGCACCGGTGTGACATACATTTTAAACAGCCAGCTCTTCAGCATATACAATGCGATATAGGTCAGAGCGCCAAGCGCGCAGGAGATAATCAGGAGCGGAATATCTTCCTGCCAGTCCTTTTTTTCTTTTTTCAACACCCAGGTCTTATACAGGATGCCGGTGACCCATGCCATCGCAAACTTGCTCACAAAAGTGATCAAAGCCTCAAAGAAGCCATATCCATGGGTGAAATCATAAAGTGCCGAACCGAGGCCGGCTGCAGTGCCGCCCCAGACCGGCCCGAGCAGCAGGCCGCCCAGCAGGCACATGGAATTGGCAAAGTGGACTTTCCCTTCACCCAGCGGAATCCGGAAATTTGTGATAACAAAAATGATCGCTGCCATAACAGCAGCAAATACAATCCTGATAATCTGTGTGCTGCTGTTCCTGTTTGCTGTTGTATTGCTCATGGTTCTGTCCCCTCTCTTTGTATACAAAGCCTTGACTTTGTATGCGATGGAGTATATGCTTCATTTGGTCATATGAAAAGTGCCAGAAAGAGAGATTTTTATAATACCAGATGAAAAAGAACAAGCCGGCTTACCTGGCCCTGTATGAATCCCTGCGGGAAGAGATCATTTCCGGCGTCCGGCCTTACGGCAGCCGCCTGCCCTCCCGCCGCGTGCTCGCCCGGGACCGCGGCGTCAGCGCTGTCACCGCGGAGCACAGCATCGAGCTGCTCTGTGAAGAAGGCTATGCCGAACCGCGCCCCCGCAGCGGCTGCTATGTCGTCTACCGGGAAACGGACGGCTTCACCCAGCCCTCTGTCCGGGCGGAGCACCGCCTCCCGCCCGCGCAGCCCGCTCCGGGCCGGGACACTTTTCCGTTCCCCACCCTGGCAAAGGTGATGCGCCGGGTGCTTTCCGAATACGCGGAAGAAATCATGGTCCGGCCGCCCAACACCGGCTGTGCGGAACTGCGGGAGGCGCTCTGCAACTACCTGGCCCGCAACCGCGGTATCCGCGTCCGGGCGGACCAGATCGTCATAGGGTCCGGCGCTGAATACCTCTACGGACTTGTGGTGGAACTGCTGGGCAGCGGCCGCGTCTACGGCGTGGAAGCGCCGTCCTACCGGAAGATTGAGCAGGTATACCGTTCCCGCGGCGTACAGGTGGACTACTGCCCCCTGGGCAGGGACGGCATTCTCTCCGAGGCGCTCCGCGATACATCCGCCTCCGTCCTGCATATCACACCTTTCCGCAGCTTTCCCAGCGGAGTCACCGCGACCCCTTCCAAGCGCCGGGAATATCTCCGCTGGGCGGATTCCCCGGACCGCTATATTGTGGAGGATGACTATGAGTCCGAGTTCTCCCTCCTGCGCAAGCCGGAAGAAACGCTCTTTGCCGGGTCGGCCCGGCAGAACGTAATCTATCTCAACACGTTTTCACGCACGGTTTCTCCTTCTTTCCGGGTCGGATATATGGTGCTTCCCCGAGCGCTGCTTCCGGTCTTTGAACTGCGGGCCGGATTTTACAGCTGCACCGTCCCTGCCTTCGAGCAGTACGTGCTTGCGGAACTGATCAGCGGCGGGGAATTCGAGCGACACATCAACCGGATCCGCCGGAACGAGCGCAGGGCGTCCGAAGCCTGAGGTTTTTCTCAGAAAACGGTTGAATGATCTTCGTTTTTCAGCTACACTTCTCATTGTGCATTATACATTGTGCATTATTCATTGATTCCGGAGGAATAAACTATGCCGATGCAGATGGGTTTCCGCTGGTACGGAGAAGGCAATGACAAGATCTCACTTCAGGACATCCGCCAGATCCCCGGTGTCTCCACGATCGTCTGGGCGCTTCACAACAAGATGCCCGGCGAAGTCTGGGAACCGGAAGAGATCGAAGAGGTCCGCAGGCAAATTGAGGCGTACGGCTTCAACATGGACGTCGTCGAATCCGTCAACGTGCATGACGATATCAAGATCGGCCTGCCCACGCGGGACCGGTATATCGACAACTACATCCAGACCATCCGCAACCTGGCGCCCTTCGGCGTCAAAGTCATCTGCTACAACTTCATGCCCGTGTTCGACTGGACGCGGACCGACCTGTTCCACCCCGTGGGCGACGGTTCCACCGCCCTGTTCTACCAGGCGGACATGATTCAGGATGACCCCCGGGCCATGGCGGATTATATCCTGAAGAACCTCAACGGCCTCACCTTCCCCGGCTGGGAGCCGGAGCGCATGGCCCGCCTGGACGAGCTCTTTGCCGCCTATAAGGACGTTACGCGCGAAAAACTCTGGGAAAACTTCAGATACTTCCTGGAACGCCTGATGCCGGTCTGCCATGAGTGCGATATCAAAATGGCCGTGCACATGGACGATCCGCCGTGGGATATCTTCGGCCTGCCCCGCCTCCTGGTGGACGAGGAGAGCATTTCCCGCTTCCTGTCCATGGTAGACGATCCTTACAACTGCCTGACCCTCTGCTCCGGTTCCCTGAACGCGAACCCGAAGAATAATGTGGCGGAAATCGTCCGGAAGCACTGCGGCCGCATTGCCTTTGCCCATATCCGCAACGTCCGCCATTTCCCCAACGGCGACTTCTGTGAAGCCAGCCACCGGGACTGCGACGGAGACACCGGCATTCTGGAAATCCTCCGCGCCTATCACGATAACGGCTTTGAAGGCTACATCCGTCCGGACCACGGCCGCCAGCTCTGGACGGAAACGCCCGGCAATGTCCGCCCCGGCTACGGCCTGTATGACCGCGCGATGGGCATCATGTACATGCTCGGCGCGTGGGACCTGATGGACCGGCTCGACGGGAAAAAGTAAGAGGTATATTTCTTCCGCGGCACGTATATTGATTTACGGGGTCTTCTGTCGTACAATAATGGACGGAAGATCCCGTTTTGAACAACACCATAAAAGACTAAAGGATTGATCATATTTATGCCTTCCAAGGAAAACAAGAGCAAGCAGGCCGCGCCGGAGAGTATTTATGTCAACCGGGAACTGAGCTGGCTGGCATTCAACAAGCGTGTCCTGCTGGAGGCTGCCGACCCGAAGGTGCCCCTGCTTGAGCGGTTAAAGTTCCTGATGATCTACCAGTCCAACCTGGAAGAGTTCTACCGCGTGCGCATCGGCATCCTGACGCACCGCGACCTGCTGGCCCCGGATAAGGGAGATCCGGTGTCCGGCATGCTGCCCGCGACGCAGATCACCGAAGCCCTCCGCGTGACCCGGGAACAGCAGGCGCTCATGGAAAGCATCTGGAAGGCAATCCGGGAAGAACTGCACGACAACAAGGTGGACGTGCTGGACTTCAAAAAGATCAGCAAAGTGGATGAGCTGATGAGCAAAAAGCTCTTCGGCGATATAAAGGATCTGCTCCAGCCGCAGATGATCGGCATCGACCAGCCCCTTCCCTTCCTCTGGAACGGCGAAACCAACGTCGTGGCCTTCCTCGGTACAGGCAGGGAGCAGAAGCTCTGCTTTATCCCGCTCCACCGCATCCCGGCCTACCAGAGCTTTGAGATCGAGGGCTTCCAGAAAATTGTCCCGACCGCCCCGCTGGTCCGGCATTTCCTGCCCCTGCTGCTCAAAAAGGAAAGCATCATGCAGGCCGCCATCGTGGACGTGACCCGCAACGCGGACGTCTTCTTCTCCAGCATGGAGGACCGGGCCGACGACGACTTCCGCAACAAGGTCTCCGGCATGCTGTCCAAACGGAAGCGCGAGATGCCGGTCCGCGCCCGGATTTACGGCAAGCTGACCGATCCGGCCAAGGCCCTGCTGATCCGGAAGCTCCGTGTTCCGGAAAACCGCGTCTTCACCCAGACCGTTCCCTTCGACCTGTCCTTCCGTTCCTGCATTAACCTCCCGGCGGAATTCCGCTATCCGGAGCGCCGGCCGGCCCGCGATATCGGTCTGAAGAAGGGTGAATATTTCTCCTATATCGAGAAAAAGGACCTGCTCCTGAGCTTCCCCTTCCAGAGCATGGCCCCCTTTGTGGACCTGATTTACGAAGCCGCGGATACCCCGGATGTCCGTTCCATCAAGATCACGCTCTACCGCATGTCCGGCTCAAGCAAGATCGCGGCTGCCCTGGCCTATGCCGCCGACCGCGGCAAGGACGTGGTCTGCCTGCTGGAGCTGCGTGCCCGGTTTGACGAGCAGAACAACATCGACTTTTCCGAGCTGCTGGAAGGCGCGGGCTGCCGCGTCATCTACGGCCTGCCGGACCATAAGGTGCACAGCAAGCTGTGCGTCATCACCCGTGACCGCGGCGCCGGGGTCTGCCACATCACCCAGGTCGGCACCGGCAACTATAACGAAGTGACCGGCGAACAGTATACCGACCTGTCCCTGATCACCGCCCGGGAAGATGTCGGCCGCGAAGCCGAGGCAACGTTCGCCGCGCTGGAAAATGGTGAGATTCCGCCGGAAACCCGTTCCCTGTGGATCGCGCCGCTGAGCTTCAAGCCCCGCGTCATGGAGCTGCTGGACCGGGAGATTGCCAAGGGTGCAAACGGCCGCGTCGCCATCAAGGTCAATTCCCTCAATAACCGCGAAGTGATGGACAAGCTGATCGAATGCTCCCAGGCGGGCGTCCGCGTGGAACTGTTCATCCGCGGCATCTGTTCCCTGCGCCCCGGCGTTCCCGGCCTGACGGACAACATCACCGTCGTGAGCGTCATCGGCCGCTGGCTGGAGCATTCCCGGATCTACAGTTTCGGTGAAGGCGCGGACCAGCGCCTGTTCATCGGCTCGGGCGACCTGCTCAACCGGAACCTGGAGCGGCGCGTGGAAGCCTTCATGGAAGCTGTTACTCCGGATACCCGCACACAGCTCAACGAGATCCTGAACGCGCTGCGCAGCGACAAGGAAAAAGGCTGGCAGATGCTGCCCGACGGCAGGTACGCGCTGGAAGAAGGCGGCGAAGGCACCTCCTCCCAGGAAGCGCTCTACCGCTACTTCAGCGCGCTGAAAGTGTCGCGGCGGGAACCCCAGGCCGCGTCTCCCCGCCCCACAGCTGTCAGGCAGGCAGACAACAGCAGAAAGACCGCCCGCACCGGGTGGTTCCACCGTCTGTTCTCTTCCCATGAATAAAGACTGATTTGATCAAGAAGGGGGTTTCACCATGGCTGAAAGCTATAACATCTGTCTGGACGTCGGCGGCACCAAGGTGCTCGGCGCGATCTTCAATGAGAAAGACCAGATTATCCACCGCCTGAAGAAGCGTTCCAAGAGCGGCGGCGAAGGTTCCGCCGACGTGGAAAAGGTCATCATCAGTGTCGTGGAAGAGATGATCAAGGAATCCGGCATCGACAGGAAAAAAGTGAACGCCGTGGCGTCCTGCGCCCCCGGCGTGATTGATCAGGAAAAAGGGATCGTGCTCTTCACGCCGAACCTCCCCTGGCGTGATTACGATATTGCTTCCGCCATGCGCAAAAAGTTCGGCGTCCCCTTCTATGTCGGCAACGACGTAAACCTGGGCGTCCTGGGCGAATACCATTTCGGCGCCGGCAAAGGCTACAAAAACATTGTTGGCTTCTTCGTCGGCACCGGCATGGGCGGCGGCCTGATCCTCAACGGCAAGCTCTTTACCGGCAACCAGTTCAAGGCGGCCGAATACGGACACATGATCCTGGATCCGGAAGGCCCGCTGTGCAACTGCGGCCAGCGCGGCTGCCTGGAAGCCTTCTCCAGCAAGCAGGGCATGACCGCCTATATGCGCCAGCAGATCAGCCGCGGCCGGGAATCCGTCATGGCGGACGCCATCAAGGACGGCGTCTTCCGTTCCAAGAAGCTGGTCAAAGCCCTGGAAGCCGGAGACCAGGTGGCCATGGAAGCCGTGGACCGTGCCTGCCACTGGCTGGCGGTCGCCACCGGCAACCTGATCAACACGATCTCTCCGGACCTGGTGCTCTACGGCGGCGGCGTCATCGAAGCCCTCGGCGATACCTTCCTGAAGAAGATCCTGGCCGAGGTGGACCGCTACTGCATGCCCACCATCCGCTCCACCGTGGAGATCAAGACCGCTTCGCTGGGCGATGATTCCATCCTCTACGGCGACCTGGCCATGATCAAGGGCCTGGGCTGATCTCAGTAGATCTTTTCAATCTCACCGCTGATCCCGTAATGCTGCCTGAACCGTTCCAGGTCTTCAGGCGTGCGGAGAAGCATGACCTCTTCGAACCGCCCGGTTTCGCCGTCGCGGAAACCGGCCACCTGCTCCCCCGTACAGATACTGCAGCGAATAACCGGCGTGCCCTTATGGGGCTGGACCGCCGGTTTTTTCTTTCCGGAGAAAAAAGGGAATGCCATATGCGTCTCCTCCCCTGTCAGCGTGAATAGATCCCGGTCAGCAGTTCCCGCTGGAACGCTTCCTTCATCGGCAGGTCCGGATAGAGGTCCGCCCGCTCCACCGCCTTGCGGTTATCGTACGGAACCGACAGGATCGTGATGTTCAGCGGCGCGGGGCCTGCTTCTCCCTCCAGCAGCACCGCGTGGGCCCGCGTCAGGCTCAGGTTGTCCCCGACGCTGCCGGTATTGATCGCATACCCACCCTCCAGCGGCCGGACAAAAGGCCGGTGGCTGTCCGCGCAGATCATGCCGTTCGCTTCCGGTCTGCCGTCTTTAAACTTGAAGCCCTCCCGCAGTTTTTCGTCCGGGTCAAAACTCAGGTACAGCGGATTCAGGAAGCGCCCGTGGACCAGCCTGAACCGGAAGCCGCTGATCTCCAGTTCGTCCTCCTGCGGCAGCGATTCCAGCCAGTCGAGCCGTTCCGGCCCGACCTGCTTTACATAAAATTCATTCATTTCAGGGAACCTTCTCAGGACAAGGTCCCAGTTCCCGGCGATCCAGTGGTTGCAGTGGGTCCTGACCCAGTCGCATGTCTTGTCGCTCTCAGGCCCCTTGCCCACCGCGTCTCCCAGAAACCAGATATCGTCCGGCCGGATCCGCTCAATCTCGCGCTCCATGGCCTCCGTGGCAACCATATTCCCGTGGAGATCCGCCAGTAAAACGATTTTCATGTGCTGCACCTCATTGCCTGTTTCATTGTCATTCTCTTATTATATTGCCGTTTTTCACCCCGGATTGCAATACTTTTTCACTCTGCGCTGTTCAGATTGACAAAACAGGTTTCGGGACATATAATTTCAATGTTTCTGCACCCGTAGCTCAGCAGGATAGAGCATTCGCCTCCTAAGAAGTAGGCCGACTACCGTCTTTCCGGAAACTGAAAACGGGAACAGCGTTCGGAAGTGACCCGGTTTCCCAGTTGCTCCGACGCCCTTACCAAGCAAGGTCGAAATCAGCATGTGGGAAAATGTCCTACC